>NZ_JBALCT010000070.1:0-7718 GCF_036917675.1 Nostoc sp.
CAGCCTTTAGTGACAGTAATCTGCTGTCGGGCTGGCTTAGTTATGTACGGACTGATTACCGTGATTCACTAAGCAACGAATCGCACAAGTTTCCTCCCTCCATGACTAGAGCAAATATGCTGAAGCATTTTAATTCTAGAGATTAATCCAAAATGAGGGACTTCTAAAATATAAATTTCTCGAAAATCTAAAAAGACAGTGTAAGCATGGCGTATTTGACTTAGACTGCTGTAGAAACTTGCTGCTGGGTAGGTAATTGAATGATAAACTCACTTCCTTCACCAAGAGTAGAAAAACATTCTAATTTGCCACCATGTTTTTGGGTGATAATTTGATAGCTGATTGCCATGCCCATACCTGTTCCTTTGCCTACAGGTTTGGTGGTGAAAAAAGGATTGAAGATACGGTTTTTAACGTGTTCTGGCATTCCCCCGGCATTATCCGCGATGCCTTCTCTTCGAGACGCTTCGCGAACGGCGGGCTTCGCCAACGCAATTTCCACCGCCTGCAAATTGCTCATTGAAGTGCGGATGCTAATCTGGCTAGGATTTGCCTCTATTTTCTGAACCGTGCGATTGGCGTTTATTTCGTCTAAAGCATCGATCGCATTCGCTAGAACATTCATTAAAACTTGATTGAGTTGTCCAGGATAGCATTCTACTTTGGGCAACTTGCCATAATCCCGAATCACTACAATTGCTGGACATTCTGGTTTGTCTTTCAGACGGTGTTGCAAAATCAACAGCGTACTTTCAATTCTTTCATGTGTGTTCTGGCACACTCACAACTACTAGCCAATCCAGTCCATATTGATCACGCCAGGGGGTGACATTGACAAAATTTGCTTCTCCTTGCCAATTCAGTTGCAGTTTTTTGGATTCGGTGATCGACTCAAAGCCATTGAAGGTTTGCTGAATTTGTTTAGCAATGGACTGAATTGAAGGATCAGGACTGTCGGTGGCTTTTACAGGTTCGGTGTACCAAGTTTCCTTGAAGTTGTCCCAATCAAGAATAGTATTAATATGGGTGCGATCGCCTTGGTTATCTGTGGCGTAGTTGTAGGAATTTTTCGGAGGTTTGGCACTCCAAATTGCTCGTTCGATCCATCAACTGTTCTGCCAAGTCGTTGACGGCTTTCTGTCCATTCTTAAATGATAAATAACCTACTAAACCTACCGCTCCAAATATTTGTAATACAAAGAGAATAATCAGAACCATCTGTCGGGGGATTTTAGATATGCCAAAGTGATGATTCTTCATCGGTAGGTTCCATCCTGCGTTAGTGCTTCGCCTTCTGAAAAGCAAATAAATTTACACTAAAGAGGCGAAACTTTAGATTTATATAACTAGGATTCCCTTCTAAAATACATAATCAACATTATTTGTTGTCAGGCAATTACTAGACTCTTGTGCAGAATCACAGAGTAGGTATTTAGTGATAGATTACGAGTAGCGTCTTCCAGACTAACTAGGGCGGTTATTCCCACCGGAAGTTTTTAGGATTATTTGTCAAAATTAAAGATAACTAGGAGGTTCAAAATATGAAATTTTCAATCCAATCACTTTACACTTGGTATCGCAATGTGCTTCGTAACCCCAAGTACCGTTGGTGGGTAATTTTAGGAACATTGGTCTATTTGGTCAGCCCAATTGATGTTCTCCCAGATTTTATACCTGTTGTGGGACAGATTGATGATGTTTTCCTTTTGACCCTGCTAGTTAGTGAGGTGTCTGGACTGGTGATTGAAGGCTGGAAAGCTCGTAAGGGTGATGTGGCTACTGAAGTACCTAATACTAGTGAAGGTTCTACGTCTACTGCAAGCACTATTGATGTTGATGCTGTTTCTGTTAAGTAGATTTTAAACGCAGAGGAACGCTGAGGGAAACGCAAAGGAACGCGGAGTCAGAGTTAGAGGTTGTTGGCTACGCGTTTGATACCTTCTTTGAGGTGGAGGACGTTAAAGTTGAGGATAATACCTAGTTTGCAGTTTGCGAGTTTGAGATAGGTTAGGAGTTGAACGGAGTGAATCGGGTGGAAGGATTCTACAGATTTAATCTCTACAATTACTTGATTTTCGACTATCAAATCTAATCGATAAACACATTCCAATTGCACATCTTTATAAACCAAGGGCAATGGAATCTGCTTACCAACACTCAATCCAGCTTTCTTCAACTCATAATCCAAGCACACCTCATAAGCCGACTCCAATAAACCAGGTCCCAAAGCAGTATGTACCCTCATCGCACAACCAATAATCACCCCACTCAACTCATTCTCTCTCATCCTCTGCGTTGCTCTGCGTTTCCCTTTGCGCGACGGCAGTCGCTACAACGGGGGGAACCCCCGCAACGCGCTGCCTCCCCTTTGCGTTAAAAATCTTTCACAAATTCCGTCAAGAACCGGAAAGCCTTCAAAATATAACTAGCACAATCGCTAGGAGAAGTATTGTAAAACGATCGCCACGCACTCCCCTTATCCTCATCATAGCGATCGCCTCTATCGGGATGGCGTTCTAACCATGCCAATCGCACTGCATGACCAATTAACACATCCAACACGATATATTCTTCGATTTGCAACTTAGGATTATTGGCAGCGATCGCAGCTAATTCTCTTAATGCTTCAATATTAACTTGACGATATTCTGGAGCTTCAATTTTATTCAGCAAATGCTCAACTAACAGAGCAAAATTTCTTTCGCCAGCTGTCATTTCCGACAACATTATTTCACTATCTAAACGATTGCGGCGCTCTAGTTTATCGCCAATTACTAGACCCTTGCAATGTTGCATTAATAGCCAAACTTGCTTAAAAAATTCTTTTGGTACGCGCCCCGTGGCACCCTCGGCTTGACGAAACCGCCGCCAACCGTCTGGCGGGACTTCTATTCCTTCTCCTATTACTGGTAACACCACCCAAGCAATATCACTTTCTTTTTGCATGACGTGCAGTGATTCTTGCTGGCGCAACAAGTTACTCATGCCAGTATATCGAGTTAATACCTGGCGCAAGCGCATTTTCACTTCAAAGGGTGAAAGTTGCATTAAGTGATCGTATGCTTCATCTTGAGTAACATCCAATTCCTGCGCTAGTTCGCTGGTTATCAATAGGATGAGATAGCCGACTCTTAGTGTTAGTAGTCCCTGGAATAATTCGCCTTCCGAGTGAATTAAGATACCAAGATAGATTAAAATCTCTTGGGTGAGGACGCGATCGCGGATATCCTCACGACAAAAATGATTAATTTTATCGGCAATTTCATCGTGAGACATGGGTACGGTAATCAAGGACGCCTCACTGTAAGCTTTACCCACAGCAATTTGCTTACCCCTTACCAAAATACTCGTCACTGCATCTGATAGGCTGATATCAACCATTTGGCGTAACCCCGCAGCCCGACGCACCACTGCCCAAATAGCTAAATCTCCAGCTTTGGTGTAAACTTCATCGAGTAAATCGGCTACGGTAACGGGATATCCTGGTTCACCGTACCCTGTATCAAATTCCATTCCCTGCAAGCGAATTAAAGTTTGCAATAACTCAATTTGCTCGTAGATATTCTCTGATGAGCGCAAATAAGAAAGTAATAGCCCCAAGTCGGTTTCGCATTCCATTTGAAATTCTTGGGTATTTCCTAAGCGCCAGTTTTTCTCAGGATGATCAGCTAGATGATAGCAACGTGGGCTAGCATTTTTCACTGGCGATCGCAAAAATTCTGTATTTGGCAGAAAATCAATTCTTTGGATTCCAGATGTCAGCATTAGCTGATTTAGCCGCCCTAATTTCACTCGCACACCGTTACAAACTCCATCTTTCAGTTCTTGCATTAGTTCTAGTAATGCTTCCGAACCGATTTCTAACATGGTATGCGTCAACATTAAAGTCAAAGTCGGACGCCCTAAATCGTTCCAATATTTTTGAATGTAAGCTAGTTCGCTTCTAATTTGATCTAGCAGAAAATGGTAATCAAGGGTTAAGTAAAACTGCTGAGAGTCTGAGAATGAAGGTAAAAATACAATTGTTTCCCCGCGAATCCGAAAGATTCTAGATGTTGTTAAACTCCGCAGCCGTCGCACTGGACGCCCAGTTAAACCAAGTTTATCGTTACGTCCAATTTGGGTATAAATAGCGGAAAATTCTCCAGCTTTTCTCACCTGAATCGGTTCTACTTGGATAGGCGTTTGTGCTTCAATTCCGTGAACTTCTAGTTTCGTCTGTAAATCTTCATCTTCTGCTAATAAAGCGATTTGTACCAACGCCTCACGCTGTTTTCCCACACACAAATGTCTTCCCAAAGGGTCGATATCACCAACCGCGACTAAGCCTTCACTCAACATTTCACTGAGAAAATATAAACTTTGCGCCCACACCAAGGGGATATTTTCATTGGGCAAACGTGGTTGCGTTTGGGGTGCTAACTTTTCTGCTTCTATGTTTTCGGCTGGAACATAATAAAGTTCTGGCAATAAACGCAAACCATTTTGTTGTATAAGTAATGCTTCTAAAAGCTCTTGGTATTTTTTAACTTGTTCTTGTTCGCCGCGAAATAACCCATCTAAAACTAAATAAGTGAAAAATAACGGCCATTCGCATTCAATATGCTCAAATTGCTTGAGTTCCCACGGTTCGTAGTGTAAGCGCTGATGATCTTCTAAAACGGTTTGGTGTCCATCACGCAGAAAGCGTTTGCAGCCGTATTTACCTGCGAGTTTATTGATAATATCGTTTAAAGTGCGATCGCGTAATTGCAAATCTTCCACTGCAAAGGCGGGATAACTAATAATACTCAACAGCGCTGCATCAATTTCTTTGGAACCAGATTCTCTCGGTAATAAAGATTCTAAAGTAATCCGGGCGCGGGCGATTTCATCTGGTAGCACATGAATCACCGATGCTTGACTACCACGCACACCAAACAAATCCAGTCCGTTGATAGCTTCTAAAGCAGCTTTTGCCATGCCTACGGAACTGGCATTTAACTCAGCACTACCACGATTAATTTTATTACCGCGTTCCCAAATGCCGTAATCTGGGGTACGGTAAGCTCGTCCAATATAGTAAACTAAGTTTTGGACGAAATTCACTTCATCAATGGTATAAATTATTTGCAATCCGGCTGCGGTCATTTGCGCCAATATCAGCAAAAATATAGATGTGGCATCAAGTTGCAAATGTCCCCATTCGTCATCACCCACAACAATGTCACCAGTCGCGGTATTATATTTTGCGTGCAGTCCATCCAATAGCGACTGAGTATGTTTAAATGTCTCTACTTTATGAGCCTGTCGCATCATTGCAAACAACAACCCGCGCATCAGTTTAATGACACTGTGTTCTAGCTCATAAGTGCGTCCCTCATCGTCGTCAATCTTGCGGTATGCAAGTCCTAAACCCCAAACTGCCAAAATGCTGTAAACGTTGTCTCGCACCCAGGCATCAGTATAATCGCCGTGGGCTGTAATCGCTGTACTCGCAGGTAGTAAACCAGTAATCGGATTTTGCCGAGTCAGAATAATTGTCTTGATTTGCTGGTAGTAATAGTCGAGACGAGCTAGCAATTCGGTAGATGTTTTCATGATTTGGTTCAGAACTACTTGCAAAATTCGACCCTGTGACTGTAGAAGTTAATTACCTAAACCAAGTCAGAACAAGTTCTGTAATGGTTGATGGGACAACAGCTAAGGGTGGTGTGAGTTTATTATTATCTCGTTTTAATAGGTTTCTGGGTACTTAATTTTAGGGAACCCGAACTAAAATACGATATTTGTTCAAAACCCTATCCTGACAAACCTCCCTCTCCTTACTAAGGAGAGGGACAGGTTGTGCGTAGCAGAACCAGGGTGAGGTTTCTTAGGGCTATTCGATAAACTTAAGGAAGAGGAATGGAAGTGAGGTTAAAACTACTTCGGTAACTTCTTAAGCTCTGCATCTGTAAACGGATTCTTCCCCGCCCGTAAATCTTTCACCCAGCCCTGCACTTGTGCTTTACTATCTTTATCCTCAGTCTGGGCAATGTATGCCTCAAAGTCCTCAATTGCCCCTTGATAATTCCCTGTTAGCGCCCTAGCCAAACCACGACTATCACGAATATTGCTATCTTCAGGTGCAAGTGCAACGGCTTTTTCACAGGCGGGTAACACATCAGCCGCTTGTTTTTGCAGACTACCATCCCAACACAGAGAGTTCCAAGAATCAACAGGAATTTCAACTTTTGGATCAAACTTGAGAGCTTCGGTATAATCTCCTAGCGCTTCCTTAAACTTTTTCTCTTCTAAGCGGCTGTTTCCTTCCTCAACTGAGCGTTCAGCCTTGCCTTTGGTGACAAACTCTTTCGCTCTCGCCTGGGAATCAAACTTTAATTTATTATCCCACTGCTGTGCTTTGCCAAACTTTACCACAGCGCCATTAATATCATCATTTCGCGCTAATTTCTCACCTTGAATAACTAACGTTGTCGCCCCTTGCGCCTTACGGGATGGAGTTTGGCATGATTGCAACTCTTCTAACACTTCTGGATGGCCAACAAAGTAATTATTCAGCAAATTGCAACCACTGAGCAATAAATTATCGAAATTCAAATCCCATAAAATTATTGTCTTGTCTTCACTAGCAGAAGCTAACTGTTGTCCATTGGGGCTGTAGGCGACGCTATAGACCCTACTGCTATGACCAGTCAGGGTTTTAAGGACTTGACCACTGCTGACATCCCAAATTTTGATGGTGTTATCATCACTTGCAGAAGCTAACTGTTGTCCATTGGGGCTGTAGGCGACGCTTCTGACGTAACTGCTATGACCAGTCAGGGTTTTCAGGAGTTGACCACTACTGACATCCCAGATTTTGATGGTGTTATCACCACTAGCAGAAGCTAACTGTTGTCCATTGGGGCTGTAGGCGACGCTCATGACCACACTGCTATGACCAGTCAGGGTTTTGAGGGGTTGACCACTACTGACATCCCAGATTTTGATCGTGTTGTCATAACTTGCAGAAGCTAACTGTTGTCCATTGGGGCTGTAGGCGACGCTAAAGACGTAACTGCTATGACCAGTCAGGGTTTTGAGGAGTTGACCACTGCTGACATCCCAGATTTTGATCGTCTTGTCATCACTTGCAGAAGCTAACTGTTGTCCATTGGGGCTGTAGGCGACGCTATTGACCGTACTGCTATGACCAGTCAGGGTTTTGAGGGGTTGACCACTGCTGACATTCCAGATTTTGATCGTGTTGTCTTCACTTGCAGAAGCTAACTGTTGTCCATTGGGGCTGTAGGCGACGCTATTGACCGTACTGCTATGACCAGTCAGGGTTTTGAGGAGTTTACCACTGCTGACATCCCAGATTTTGATGGTATTATCCCAACTAGCAGAAGCTAACTGTTGTCCATTGGGGCTGTAGGCGACGCTCACGACCTGACTCCTATGACCAGTCAGGGTTTTCAGGCGTTGACCACTGCTGACATCCCAGATTTTGATCGTCTTATCATAACTAGCAGAAGCTAACTGTTGTCCATTGGGGCTGTAGGCGACGCTAAAGACGTAACTGCTATGACCAGTCAGGGTTTTGAGGAGTTGACCACTGCTGACATCCCAGATTTTGATGGTATTATCCCAACTAGCAGAAGCTAACTGTTGTCCATTGGGGCTGTAGGCGACGCTAATGACCGAACTGCTATGACCAGTCAGGGTTTTGAGGAGTTGACCACTGCTGACAT
>NZ_JBALCT010000071.1:0-303610 GCF_036917675.1 Nostoc sp.
GAGCAATTAACATTTGAGCAGGTAATATCTGTCTCCTCTTATAACTTTATATTAGAAGCTCTTTTCTATGCAGCTTCATATTAAATTGGTATAACAAACAGCTAACACAGAATAAAAAACTTGAGAAGAGTTATCTGCTAAAATATAGTCAAAATGTCTAAAATAGTCAAATTTGCTATGCAGACCTACACTCTCACAGATGCTCGTAACAAACACGGTGAGGTTTTTGATAAGGCTGCTACTGAGCCAGTTCACTAACCAAGCAATCACGGCCTAGTCATGTGATTATTTCAGCCGAGAGCTACCAAAAATTAATTAATCGGCTGGAAGATTTAGAGGATATGGTTTTCGGTCAAGCTGCTGAAGTTGCTCTGAGTTAGTCCAAAATGATTGGTACAGATGCTTTTACATCTGCATTAGAGCATTTAGCTAATGGCGAAGCTTGATGGGCTAGCAACTGTTCTTGATTTTCTGAACGGTTTACAGCCTAAAATAGCAGCACAGATTGCAAAAAAGGTTTTGGCTTTGAATGTTGAGCCTTTACCCGCTGATAGTGAGCAGCTATCTGGTTATCAGGGTTTATATCGAGTTGATAGTGGTGAATATCGAATTGTTTACAGGTATTTTCTTGATCAAAATTTACTAGAAGTGATTTTAGTCGGTAAGCGCAATGATGATGTCTACAAAACATTAAAGCGTTTACTAGCATAAACTTCTGTTTTCATTAAAATGCTAAAATCGCTCCAGCACAAATGCTTTCAGGCATATTTGATGACTTTCGACCTTCCCGACTCTCTGATTCTCGATACAGCGCTTTCAGTATCTGGACTAACTGACTATATCCGCTTGCTGTTAGAGCAAGATGAACAATTGCGGCAAGTTTGGGTAACTGGCGAAGTTTCCAGTGCTAACCATCATCGTAGTGGGTTATTTTTCACGCTGCAAGATACCGATCGCACCGCCGGAATTAAGTGTGTAGTATGGAATAGCCAATTGCCAAAACTCGCCCAGATACCCGTTCCCGGTGAGCAGATAATTATTTTGGGTAGTATTCGCCTATATCCGCAACGGGGAGAGTATCAGTTATCAGTTTGGCAGACTCTACCTGCTGGTGTTGGTTTACAGGCGCTGCGCTATCAACAACTAAAAAATCGCTTGCTGGCTGAGGGGTTGTTCGATGCTCAAAGAAAGCGATCGCTCCCTATCCACCCCCAAACGATCGCTGTCGTCACTTCACCAACGGCTGCTGCTTGGGGTGATATTCAAAAAACTCTCAAGCAAAGGTATCCAGGTTTACACGTTTTATTTTCCCCGGCTACCGTACAAGGTGAACAAGCACCGGAATCTATAGTCAAAGCAATTGAGCGGGTGGAAAGAGATGGACGCGCCGAAGTGCTAATTTTATCGCGGGGTGGTGGCGCGGTGGAGGAATTGGCTTGCTTTAATGACGAACGAGTGGTGCGATCGCTGGCTAGTTGTTCTATACCGATAATTACTGGTATTGGACATCAACGAGATGAATCTTTGGCAGATTTAGTTGCAGATGCTTGTGTGCATACACCCACTGCGGCGGCGGAAATGGTTGTACCAGCCCTTTCAGAGTTGTATACTGAGCATCGGGGGCGAGTTGTGGCTTTACGTGAAGCGGTGCATGACTCTTGGGAAAATGCTGAAAATAAACTGCAAGGATTGCAGAATCGTTTGCGACGTTTGCGGTTAGATCGGCAAGTGCAGCAGGAGGTGGAAAAGCTAGCTTGGAAGCGTCAGCAATTGGTGCAAATTACCACGGGGCGATCGCAGCAAGCAACGCAGCATCTAGAATTATTGCGGCAAAAGTTGGCTAGTCTTGACCCGAAAGCGGTGTTGCAGCGTGGTTATGCGGTGGTGAGAAGGGAAGATGGGGCGATCGCTCGTTCTGCGGGAGAGTTGGCTGTGGGAGAAGATTTGTTGATTCAGTTGGGGCAGGGTGGGGTTAAAGTGAAGGTTATGGAAATGAAGGATTAACGAACCACAGAGGCGCAGAGGACACAGAGAGTTGAATGGTTAAACGTAAAAGTGCTTCTAGTTCTGAGGAAGGTTGGAATTATGAGGCGAAGGTTATTGAAATAGAGGGAATTATCGCTGGTATTGAGGCGGGTGAGTTGGAATTGGAAGAGGTTTTTGACCAATTTGCTAAGGCTGTAGAGTATTTGCGTCAGTGCGAAAGTTTTTTGCAGCAGCGACAGCAGCAAGTGGATTTGTTGATTGAAACTTTGAGTGATAAGTAGAAGTTAGAGTCTGCTGGCTTAAATATTTATATCATGTCCGCTTGATTGCTTATTAAACCCGAATAACCCCACCCCGCCAAAGCTATGTTTTGGATTAAGTGGCTTATCTTGGGCTAAGGTAAAAATATTATCTGAAGAAAATTTGCTATTGCAGATTTTGGAAAATGGAAATCACGAAATCATTGTTTTAAACGATCAAAAGAACAAAGGCATTTGTCTTTTAGAAGAAGAATATTTTTGGAAAATGTATATATTATCAATTTAGAAAAAATGTCACTAATCCTTATCAAATTAGTTTGTTGAGAATGCCTTTGGTAGTAGAGTAGGAACAATTATTAATAATATTAAAACTGCGGCTCGTGGTGCAAATCACGGCTAAAAATGGATTCGTAGACGAAGTACCAGGAGCACCTCAATGATTAGAGACATAACTAACGAAATAAATTCAGCTTTCTCCTGTTCATTAATTTGGGATCGAGATAAATTCTTTACGTATTTAAATCAGCTTTCCCATTCAATTCAAGGAGGTATTTTGGACTGGGATGAATATGCTGGTGAAAACTGGGGAAGAGTCCTAATCCAAGAGGAACCTATTATATACTTCTACAGAAACTCCCCCTTAGTTTTTGTTCAAGAACAATTTCGAGATGCAGTCTTAAAATACAGCGATTTGCATTGCATAGTCTTTTCTAATCCAGATGAAGAGAGTTATTCTCTTGACGCAAAGTTTTTTGAGCAATGGTCTAAAGGAGGTTCTAAAACAGGAGGATTAAAAAATAACTCTTTGTCAGTTAGTGACATATGGTGGGCAACTGTACTGTAAATCTGCTTTAACTTCTCCCACTGTTTATAGCTTTTCCTAATCAAATCAGGTACATCATAGCCCCCTCCTCGCTTGCGGGGAGGGGGTTGGGGGTGGGGTTCTTGTATCTCACTCAACTGAGAAGTGCAAAAAGGACATAAACTTTTTGATGGTAAAGCGAAGCATAAGAGGTGGTTATGGCTAAATTTCTTTTTGTAACAGACTTAGATGACACGCTTGTATATCGCACCGTGGGCGATGACAGCGCTTTACCAGAACTAAATCAACTGCTAAGTCAACATCGCCAAGAATACGGCACTAAAATCGTTTATTCTACCGGGCGATCGCCTGTACTTTACAAAGAACTCCAAGCTCAAAAAAATCTTTTGCAACCGGATGCCCTTGTTCTTTCTGTAGGTACAGAAATCTACTTAGATGGTAGTGATACTCCAGACTCAGGTTGGTCAGAAATCCTTTCTCCGGGATGGGAACGCGAAACTGTATTATCTATAACTAAAAAATACCCAGAGTTAGTTCTGCAACCAGATTCAGAACAGCGTCCCTTCAAAGTGAGTTTTTTCCTACAACAAGATTCATCTGCAAATGTTCTACCACAGCTTGAAGCCCAGTTGCAGAAATATCAATTAAATGTAAAGTTAATCTACAGTAGTGGGATTGACCTTGACATTGTGCCCCATAGCAGCGATAAAGGTCAGGCAATGCAGTTTTTACGCCAAAAGTGGAAATTTGCAGCAGAACAAACAGTTGTCTGTGGTGATTCAGGTAATGATATTGCTTTATTTGCTGTAGGCAACGAACGGGGAATCATTGTGGGGAATGCCCGAAAAGAGTTACTCCAATGGCACAATGAGTATCCCTCTGACTACCACTACCTGGCTTCATGTTTTTGTGCAGGTGGAATTATCGAAGGATTAAAATATTTTGGTCTCTTAGAATGATTAGTTATCTAAAAGGTATAGTCGCTGGTATCCAAACAATTGGCGCTAATCGCGTCATCCTGACTCTGGAAGTGAATGGCTTGGGGTATGATTTGCAAGTTCCCCAACGGTTAGCAAACCAGTTACCAGAGTCGGGAGGAGTAACGCAAATTTTTACCCATTTCCAAATTCGTGAAGAAGTGCCGTTACTATATGGCTTTGCTTCGCCATCCGAACGCGATTTATTTCGCCAATTGCTAAGTGTGTCTGGTATTGGTGCAGCCTTAGCGATCGCACTATTGGACACTCTGGAACTACCAGATTTAGTCCAAGCGATTATCGCTGGTAATACACAAATCTTAATTCAGGCTCCTGGTGTGGGCAAGAAAATCGCCGAACGTATCTGTTTGGAACTAAAAAGCAAATTAGTCGAGTGGCGCAAATCAGCCGGGTTCTTCGTCGCCACAGGTGGCCCAGCACCGGGAATTCTTGAAGAAGTGCAAATGACTCTCTTCGCTTTGGGATATACTGCCCATGAGGTCAGTCACGCCCTGCATGTGGTGAGTGAAGACATTGGATTACCCAAAGATGCCTATGTCGAAGATTGGATTAAACAAGCGATCGCTCATCTCAGCAGCGAACAAGTTTAATAGTCATTTGTCATTAGTCATTTGTCATTAGAAAAACAACTGACATACTCCACTCCTAACTCCTAACTCCTAACTCTTAACTCCCCTCATGCCCACTGACCCTTATGCTTGGATAGAACAGTCCTTAGCAACAATTCATCAAGCAGATTGGTATCGTTCAGTACAAACAATCCACGGTCTTCCGGGTGCAACTGTGGTTTTAGCTGGACAAGAGGTAATTAATTTTGCCAGTAATGATTATTTGGGACTTGCAGGGGATCAGCGATTAATCGCAGCCGCGATCGCAGCGATCAAAGAGTTTGGCACTGGTAGTACTGGTTCTAGATTACTCAGTGGGCATAGAGAATTACACAGGGAATTAGAACAGGCGATCGCATCTACCAAACAAACAGAAGATGCCTTGGTATTTAGTTCCGGGTATCTAGCCAATTTGGGTACAATTACCGCTCTGGTTGGTAAGCGTGATTTAATTTTATCTGACCAGTACAATCATTCCAGTCTGAAAAATGGAGCAATTCTCAGTGGTGCAGCAGTTGTGGAATATCCGCACTGTGATCTTACAGTCTTAAAAACCCAGTTGAGTCAACAGCGCCAAAACTACCGACGCTGTTTGATTCTGACTGATAGCGTCTTCAGCATGGATGGCGATTTATGTCCAATACCCGCACTGTTGGATCTCGCTGATAAATTTAGCTGTATGCTGCTAGTTGATGAAGCTCATGCCACTGGGGTGCTAGGAAAAACTGGCGCGGGATGTGTCGAACATTTTGGATGTACCGGAAAGCAGTTAATTCAAATTGGCACATTGAGTAAAGCCTTGGGTAGTTTAGGCGGGTATGTGGCGGGAAGTAGCGCCTTAATTGACTTTTTACGGAACCGCGCACCCACTTGGATTTACACCACTGGGCTTTCACCTACTGATACGGCAGCGGCCTTAGCAGCAATCAAGATAGTGCAACAAGAACCGCAACGCCGTGCCCAATTGTGGGAAAATGTACATTACTTGAAAAATTTGCTGCAACAACAGTTACCTAATCTAAAATTGCTGCGATCGGAATCACCCATATTATGTTTTCAATTGTCCAGTGCCACAGATGCCCTTAAAGCTGGAAAACAGCTAAGAGATGCTGGGATTTTTGCCCCAGCAATTCGTCCCCCCACAGTCCCCACAAGTCGGATCAGAATATCTTTAATGGCAACTCATGAAGCAGCACATATTGAAAAATTGGTAGCAGTGCTGAAAGATATCTGTTAACTCGTGAGTTTCCAAATACAGCATTTTATTAATTTGTAGGAGATTCTCTGAGTGATCCTACTCTGCGGTAACGTTTAAATTTAAACCCTCAATTGCCACGATTTTACGCAAAACTGTATTAAGTAAGTGGGCTTGAACCACATCTGTCGTAAGGGCACAGCAATGCTCATGCGTGTCAACTAAGCCCAAACCCTTTTAAAACCTCGTTTACAGCCAGAGGCTGGAAATGCTTTTTCATTGCGGCTCTGCCGCAAGTCTTGAGGCGGAGCCTCACATAGGCATTCCCAGTCTCCGACTGGGAACGAGACAAACTATAAAAGCTTTGTCTAGACTGGTTTTTACGTTAAGTTGACACGTATGAGTAATGCTGTGCCCTTACTGCGTGGTCTATTTACCTGAAAATAGCCGTAAGTAAGTGGGCGTCAATATTAAAGGTTTCTAGTAAAGGCTTCAGCCCGGAAAATATGACTGGAGATGATTACTACGAGCCAATTTAATTAATTTTATATTGGGTAATATAGTTTGATTTATTCTTGCCCACTTACTGATAGCAAGGGTGCATCTCACTCACTTTTGTAAAAATATCCTTAGACCTAACGAATGGAATTCCCGCACCAGTTGCTTCAAGTTGCGGATTTTTGGCTTTCAATTTTTACAAATCAAACAGGATTGCTATATATAAAATTAACCATAAATTTTTACCTTTCATAGTACATTGTTGAGAAATTAGCTTCTAACAAAAGGAGTTTTTAAAACTAAAAAAAAATCTATCTGTGGATAAGTTACTAAAATTTACAAACTAGCTTAGGGTATGTACAGCCTCTGCAATAAGTATTGCTTCTTCCAAGACATTTCATGCCCTATATTCATTATTCCCAGTTACTGCGTTACGGCATTGTTGTATTAATTGTCGTACTTGCATTAGTGCTAATGTTGATACTAGACCCCTGGTTAAGCATGAATGGAACTCCTTTTCTGCTGTTTTTTAGCGCTGTAATGGTGAGTGCTTGGTATGGTGGTTTGAAGTCAGGGCTGTTAGCAATCGGCTTGTCTGCGTTACTGAGCGATTACTTCTTTCTCCCCACAGCTTATCATCTGAGTTTTGACTTATCCAATTTTGTGCGAATTGGGTTGTTTGCATTACAAGGATTGCTCTTTAGTATCCTATGTGATGCATTAAAGACTGCTAAAAGACGCGCTGATGAAAATCTCCAAAAACTGAGAGTTAGTGAGGAGCGATTTCGATTAGCGTTAAGTAGTTCAGATATCGTGGTCTTTCAGCAGGATCGCGATTTGCGATACCAGTGGATTCATAATCCTCAAGGTCTAGATACTACTGAGGAAATGTTAGGTAAGTCTGATGATGAAATATTTCCAGTTTTAGTAGCAGAACAATTGAGGGCGATTAAGCTGAAGGCACTAGAAACTGGTGTTTCAACCCGTGAAGAGGTTTATCTAACAATTTCTGGAGAAGACCGTTACTATGATTTGCTGGTTGAACCACTAAAAAATGCAGACAATAGCATTCAAGGTGTTACTTGTGCGGCTGTGAATATTACCGAGCGCAAGCAGGTAGAACTAGAAAAAGCCACATTGCACCAGGAACTCCAGCAAGCTATTGGGCAAAAAGACGAATCCCTGGCGTTACTCAATGCTTGGCTTACTAGTTCACCAGTAGGGCTGGCTTTTCTCGATACTGAACTGCGCTACATTCATGCTAATGAAGCCCTTGCCGCTATCAACGGTGTACCTCAAAGTCAACATATTGGCCGCACCATTAGGGAAGTACTACCGGAATGGGCTGGGCAAATTGAGCCTGTATTTGAGCAAGTGATGCAAACTAGGCAGCCCTTGCTTAACCAAGAAGTTAGCGGTGAAACTTATCCGCCTGGTATATATCGTTATGGTCTTGTCAGCTATTATCCGGTGTGTTTACCGGATGGGCAGTTGTTGGGAGTAGGCATTAGTTCAATTGATATTACGCAACTGAAACAAACTGAGCAAGCACTGCGGGAAAGCGAAGCGAAGTTTCGCAGCGTGGTTGAGTCAAACATGATTGGTATTGGCTTCTGGGATAGAGACGGCAGCATCATAGATGCTAACGATGCCTTGCTGAATATGGTGGGTTATTCTCGTGAAGAATTAGTTTCTGGAAAACTTAACTGGCAAAACTTGACTCCTACAGAATATCTGCCACTTGATGAGCAAGCACTGACTCAATTTCAAGACAGCACCTTTTACACACCCTATGAAAAGGAATATATCCGTAAAGATGGCTCACGCTTGCAGATTTTGGCAGGTGGTAGCCATTTTGAAGGGACTGTAAATCGAGGAGCTTTTTTTGTTCTAGATATTACAGAACGCAAGCAAGCTGAGGAAAGACTCGGATATATCGCTCAAATTAGTAGTTTATTCTCTACTTCGCTAGATTATGAACAAACCTTAGAACAGATTGCCAAAATCTCAGTTCCCCAGCTTGCTGATTGGTGTAGCATTGACATTTTAAATGAAGATGGTTCCATTCGCCGCTTACCCATTGCCCATGCAGACCCATCCAAAGGAGAGTTGGCGCGTAAACTTGAACAGTATATCCCAGATCCCAAGGGTGCAAATGCGTTGGCTTTGCCCACCTTCGGCATCGCTAAGGTACTGCAAACTAGGCAACCAGAATTAATTTCAGAAGTATCTGACTCGCTATTGGTGGCGACTACTCAGAATCACGAACACTTAGAACTAATTCGGCAAATCGGGATCAAGTCTTTGATGATTGTGCCTTTAATCGCACATCAACAAATACTCGGCTGCATCACCTTTGCCACAGCAGAATCAGAGCGTCACTACGATCGCTCTGACTTAACTTTAGCAACAGATATTACCCATCGTGCTGCCTTAGCAGTGCAAAATGCCCAACTTTATCGAGATATCCAGCAGGCTTTTGTCCATTATGCCGAATCTCTATCTCTTCTAGATGCGCTACTAGGAGCTGCTCCTGTTGGTGTATGCTTTTTGGATCGGGAACTCCGATATATCCGAATTAATCAAGTTTTCGCTGACATTAATGGTTTGACTATAGAAGAGCATCTAGGACGCAAATTTGGGGACGTGTTGCCAAAAATGGCGGCTGAGTTTGAGCGACAGTTACAGCGCGTGTTGGATACTGGAGAACCCCTGGTAAATAGGGAAATTAGCGGTGAGACAAGGGGACAACCCAAGCGTTACGGCTGCTGGCTAGGCAACTATTACCCAGTCAACAACGCAATGGGTGAAACGGTAGGAATTGGAATTATTTTGGCCGATGTGACAGCAGCAAAGCAAACAGAAGTTGCCTTGCGGGAAAGCGAAGAAAGGTTTCGGGCAATGTTTAATCAGGCCGCTGTTGGCATTAGTCTAGTAGCGTTGGATGGACGATTTATTCAGGTTAATCCTGCCCTATGCGAGATTACTGGATATAGCCATGAAGAGTTAATCGAGATCAACTTTCAGGAAATTACCCACCCTGACGACTTAGAAGTTGATTGGGAGAATTCTCGGCGAGTTTTGGCAAAAGAAATTAGTGGTTATTCTTTGGAGAAGCGCTACATTCGCAAAGATGGTTCGATTGTTTGGGTAAACCTAACTTCATCAGCAGTTTGGGATGCTAAGGGACTTGCAAAGTATGTATTAGGCATTATTGAAGATATTAGCGATCGCAAACGAGTTGAAGCCACACAAAACTTTTTAGTCGAAGCTAGCACCTTATTAGCTGCCTCATTGGATTATGAAATCACCTTGGAAAGTGTGGCGAATCTCGCAGTTCCTACCCTAGCTGACTGGTGTATTGTAGATGTTTTCCAGGCAGATTGGTCAAGTAAACAAATTGCGATCGCAATTGCCGATCCCACAAAACTAAATACTTTAGACGAAATTCGACGGCGTTATCGACCCAAAAGCAGAGCCAAACATCTGATGCAGCAGCTACAGTTGGGAATATCTGTCTTTTATCCCGAATTATCTGAGTCTCATCATGTACAGATGGCTCAAGATGACGAACATCTGCAATTGCTGCGAAGTCTGGGTATTCATTCTCTAATGGTGATTCCAGTTCGTTCCCGTGGGCAATTGTTTGGAGCAATCTCTTTTTTTACAGCCGAGTCAGGTCGCTACTACCAACAAACAGACTTGGCTTTAGCAGAGGATATTGCTCGTCGGGCGGCGACAGCCATCGACAACGCCAGACTTTACCAGGAAACTCAACAAGCAAAACAGGCGGCTGAACGGTCTGTCAATCGCACAGTACTTTTACAAAGAATAACTGCTGCCCTCTCCGAAGCCCTAACTCCCCAACAGGTAGCTGATGTGGTGGTGAACCAAGGAATTGCCGCCTTGTCAGCCACTGCTGGTTCTGTTGTCTTACTCGCCGGAGGTACTACCCTGAAAATTGTGCAAGCAATTGGCTATCCGCAATCAGTCATAGATACCTGGGCAAGTTTTCCGATCACTACACCTAACCAAATAGCAGAAACAGTCAGAACTAGGCAGCCGATTTTTTTAGAAAATTTAGCAGCCATGATTGCTAAATATCCCAACTTAGCAGATGTTGTGACTCTCACAGGGAATAATGCCTGGGCTTCCATTCCCTTGATAGCAGAAGGCAAAATAATTGGGGCACTAGGATTAAGCTTTGCCACTGCCCAAATATTTAACGAAGAAGACCGGGGATTTATATTGACAATTGGGCAACAGTGTGGACAAGCGATCGCCCGCGCTCAACTTTACGAAGCCGAAAAGACTGCCAGGGCACAAGCTGAGACAGCCAACCGGATTAAAGATGAATTCCTCGCTGTCCTTTCCCATGAACTCAGAACTCCGCTGAATCCGATTTTAGGGTGGGCAAAGTTACTCAGAACTCGCAAATTTGACGAAGCCACTAGAATCCGGGCTTTGGAAACAATCGAGCGGAATGCTAAGTTACAAACTCAACTGATTGGAGATTTACTTGATGTTTCGCGGATTTTACAAGGTAAAGTCAGGTTAAATCTGTATGCAGTGGATTTGAAAGTAGCGATCGCATCTGCACTAGAAACGGTGCGTTTAGCAGCAGAAGCCAAATCAATTGAAATAAAAACGGTACTGAGTAATGATATCGGCAAAGTTCTCGGCGATAGCGATCGCTTGCAACAAGTGATGTGGAATCTCCTCTCCAATGCCGTTAAATTCACACCCACAGAAGGACATGTAGAAGTGCATCTAGAGCAAGTTGGCTTAGATGTCCAAATTCAGGTGATTGATACAGGTAAGGGAATCAACCCGGAATTTTTGCCCTACGTATTTGATTACTTCCGACAAGCAGATGCCAAGACAACCAGAGTATTTGGCGGACTGGGATTAGGACTAGCAATTGTGCGTCATTTAGTAGAACTTCACGGTGGTACAGTTCAGGCAGAGAGTCTGGGAGAAGGACAAGGGGCTACTTTTACAGTCAGGCTACCTTTACTCAAAAATTCTGAGTTGCGAGTCAGCAGTGATGAGGCTTCTGAACCAGAACTCACCACTGAGGACACATTACTTGCTGGAGTACAAATTCTGCTTGTGGACGATCAAGCTGATGTGCGAGAGTTTTTTAGCTTTGCACTGGAACAATATGGAGCGACTGTAACGGCAGTTGAATCAGCAACCGAAGCGCTGGAAACATTAGCCCAATCAAAGCCAGATATTCTTTTAAGCGATATTGGAATGCCCTTGATGGATGGGTATATGTTGCTGCGCGAGGTGAGAAAATTACCGCCAGAGCAAGGTGGACAAATTCCCGCGATCGCTTTGACTGCTTATGCTGGAGAAATTAACTACAACCAAGCAATGGCCGCAGGATTTCAAAAACACCTACCCAAACCCGTCGATCCTGTAGAATTAGCTACAGCGATCGTTAATCTCATTCCGCACAATCAACCTTGATCTGACTTTTCACGTCAGAAAAACCAACGCGAAACCTAACCCCATAATACAACACGGCGTAAATAAACCACCCATTCCAAATTCATGAAACGCATCAGCTGTATACCTGTTTGAATTTTTATTTGCTCAGTCTTGGGAACGATTTCGAGGAAACAGGTAGGCGATCGCAGCGTAACCCGAAAGACTGAGTAAACCAACCAAAAAAACAGCCAGAATAAAAGTAGACATAATGTTATACTCTCTGCATTTCCAAAATCTCGACATCCATCAAAAAAATAAGATTTCGGATACTTTCAAATTAGCAATTGGGTATGACACAGCCGTGACTACCTTATGTCAATCCTTAACAGAGCAGTATTGGATGGCGTTGAGAGCAATAAATTCCAACCCGCTGCCCCTTGCCCCCTTTGCCTCAGATCAAGCTAAAGGCAGGAAAAACCGAAACGTACTACCAACTCCCAAGTCACTTTCTACCTGAATCTGACCGCCTTGTAGTTCAATCAAACGACGGGAAATAGTTAAGCCAATACCAGTGCCTCCCGAATGGCGATCGCGCGATTGGTCGGCTCGCCAGAAGCGCTCAAACACATGAGGCAAATTTTCTGGAGCGATCCCAATACCTGTATCCATAACCGCAATCCAGAGTTGAGATCCTTCAATCCCAGCATGAATGGTAATTAAGCCTTCAGTAGTATAACGCACTGCATTACCTAGCAGATTAACCAATACCTGTTCTGTGCGGTCAATATCTGCCAATACAGGAGGTAGAACAGATGGACATTGTAAGAGCATAACTGGCCCATCTTCTAACAGTTGGTCGGTAAATTTCTCTACTAATGACTCTAACAACGGACGCACATTTACCCGTTGGATATTAATTGGTAGATAACCAGCTTCTGCTTTCGACAGTTCTTGTAAATCGTTCACTAACCGCTCTAAACGCCTAGTTTCTCTAGCTAAACGCCGATATATTTCAGGAGACGCTTCAATTTGTCCATCAGCCAGTTCTTCCAAGTAACCGCGCACAACTGTTAACGGTGTTCGTAGTTCATGGGTCATGTCTCCAATCACTTCTCGCCGCCGCGCTTCAACCCCTTCTAAACTAGCTGCCATCCGGTTGAAACTAGCACTCAGTCCACTGAGTTCTGGAATGTCAGACACAGGTAGTCGGGCATCCATCTGACCAGCAGCAAATTTTTGAGTGATTTGTTCCATCTCCGTCAATCGCTGCATAATCCGTATGGACACCCAGTAACTCAATCCCCCGGCGGCGGTGGTGCCGACTAAGACTGACCAAATAGTGCTTCGCTGCCAAGCAAGCTCAAATCCTGCAACCAATTCAGTACGGACATCGATTAAGTCGAATCCCTGATTTTCTAATCGCTCCAAATGCAAGACAAACAAGCGGGGAGAAGAGATTTTGCTGATGCTTACCAGACTAGCTACCCCCACGAGCATTACTACTAAGTGGGAGAAAAATAGGCGCGTTCTCAGCCCCATCTTCATAATATTTACGCTATCGGAGGATCTTCAAATTTATAGCCAACCCCAACAACAGTTTTAATAAAAGTAGGATTTGCCGGATCAGGCTCAATCTTTTTTCGCAACCGAGCTACATGAGTATCCACCACTCGTTCATCGCCAAAAAAGTTATCTCCCCAAAGTTTATCAATTAGTTGAGTGCGGTTCCAAACTCGACCAGGATTACTGACAAAGGTGGTTAGCAAGTTAAATTCTAGGGTAGTTAAGTCCAAAATTTCAACTTCCTGAGAATTCAGCTGACGACTGGCAGTGCGCTGATCTACATCGACAATAAAGTGTTGGGTACGATTGACTTGATTTTGTCCCCCTTGGCGGAGACTACGCCGTAATAGTGCCCGCACCCTAGCTACCAACTCTCTGGGGCTAAAGGGTTTAACCATGTAATCATCAGCACCAGTAGACAGACCAATGACGCGATCGATTTCTTCACCCTTAGCCGTAAGCATCAAAATGTAAGGATCTTTTGCACCTGGTTTCTGGCGAATTCTGGCACAAACTTCTAACCCATCCAAACCAGGAATCATTAAATCTAGAATGATTAAATCAGGTGGTTGCTCCTGAAACATCCGCAAAGCATTTATGCCATCGCGGCTAGTGCGGCAAAAAAATCCTTCTTTTTCTAAAGAGAGTTCGATCAAATGAGCAATTTCTGGTTCATCTTCAACTATTAAAATATCCATTTAAAGATTTGAATTTGACGACGTGCGATAACTATAGCCAAGATGAGAATCTTTTTGAATGTGTACTTTAATACTATCGAGGTCAATGAAGCAGTCAGCAACATCAATCAAGCTTTCACTAGTGGACGTTTGCAGACTGACCACTTCCACTCGAACTCCCATTCTACTGACAGCGTTTACAGCATAGGCTAAATCTCCATCCCCACTGACTAAAACCGCAGTATCATAATAAGGAGCTAAAGTGATCATATCTACAGCAATTTCTACGTTCAAATTTGATTTTTTGAAATTCTCTGCTGCCAAAACGAGTTCTTTTGCCACTACACGATAGCCATTACGACGCATCCACAATAGAAAACCCTGTTGCTTTTCATTGCTGATATCAACCCCAGTATAGAAGAAAGCCCGCAACAGTCTTGAACCGTTGGTTAAATGACAAAGCAATTTAACGTAGTCAATTTCTATGCCGAGTTGCAAAGCTGTATGAAATAGGCTTAAGCCATCAATAAAAATAGCAACTCGGCCACGATTAAACCTATTGAAAATCGAACTATCAGGTGCAGTATCTTGCATCTTCTTAGTATCTTTACCTTTGACAGCAGCATCGCTCAAATTTTGCCCTTGCCAATGTGGTTTAGCTTTGAGAACTTTAGTTTCCTTAAATTCATTTCTTTGTTTGCTAAAATTAGTTATAATCATTGATACCTCTGATTTTAAAGCTGGAAAGAGTTTTGAGTAAATTGTCTATAGTATAGTCTTGGCTGATTTATAACCGCTTCTCAATACTCCTTTTTTAAAAAATGGTGTAGCCTTAGCTGACTTAATCCAACATTCCTTGAATAGTTGGCATTAGGAGATGATTATTTTGCTCAACTACTGGTACAAACATTTACAATAAATCCTATTGCTAGGTGTATATTTACCATCGCTACTGACTGCCTAAGAGGTTAAAAACTTGGGAAGCATTCTTAACCTTTTGTGGGCTACCACGCCCAGACAATTCAGTAATGGTTGTGAACCTGTAAGCTAGATACTGTTTTAGTCTTGCATTTGAAAGGTGGTAAGTCTTTTTCTTGCAAGCCCTGTGTCTTCTCCCAAAGGGAGATGCCCCGCGAACAGACGGGGTTTGTGACCTATCTATATTTTATTTTACCTCTCTATTTTGATAACTTTACAGCCAGAAAATTGAGATTTACGCAGGCTAAGGACACTAAAATACTTACAGAGTTAGAAACATTATTGACGAAAATACCAGATTCCCGACTTCATTCAAAAGTCGGGAATCTCAATCTTAGCCTTTAGCTAACTTATTCTTAGATGTGTAGTAAACCTTACTACCAATATCAGGTACAAAATGGCAGATGATAGATGAATTCCATAATGACTTCCAAATCGGTTCTTCCGATTTATGGAAATATTCACCCATCACTGGTTTTATTGCCTCAGTTGCCTTCAGCAAATTGTAGTGAGGGATGTTAAGGAATATATGGTGAGCAACATGAGTACCGATATCATGATGGATATGATTGATCAAACCATAATTACGGTCAATGCTAGAAATTGCGCCTTTCAGGAAAGTCCAATCTTCTCCACGATACCAGGGAAGGTCTGACTCAGTGTGGTGCAAGAATGTCACTAAATCTAGCCAAATTACGAACACAAGGTAGGGTACAGCGTAATATTTCAGCAACCACATCCAACCCCATTGGTAGGTAAGGAAACCGAGCAAACCTACCATGCCAATCAATAGTACAGTACTAGTGATAACATCCCATTTTTCCGATGGTTTGAAAAGTGAACTACTGGGCAAAAAGTGGGAGCCTTCCTTATTAGGAGAACGCTTAAATAAATACAGAGGATAAGCCAATAGAAAAACATAATATCTGCCGATCTTTTGGGCTAAAGGCATCTCCTCATATTGTGATTCTGTCACAGGATACCAGCTTTCATCGTTATCGATATTGCCAGTATTTTTATGGTGGGTTCTGTGGCTAATCCGCCAACCATGATAAGGAACAAGTATTGGTGTGTGAGAAAGATGTCCAATCAAATCATTGAGCCATTTATGCTTAGAAAAAGATTGGTGTCCGCAGTCATGTCCTACTACAAATAAAGCCCAAAACATCGTTCCTTGCATTAACCAGAAAATCGGGAAGAAAAGCCAAGAATCCAGGTAGTAAGCAACTGCATAAAGCAGACCGATAATCAGAATGTCACGGAAGAAGTAAAAAAGTGATTTTGTCACATTTGGTTGAAAGCATTCAGCAGGAATTGCAGCTTTTAAATCCTGAAGAGTGAAAGGTAATTTAGTCTTATCCTCAGAGGTTTCACAGCCAGGAGGATTATTGAAGGCGATAGTATTTGATTGCACTGGATTCTTTTGTTGGATATAAATCGGAACTTTATTTGAGAGAAGATGATCTCACTTCTAGGATGCCCACAAAATTAGCGATCGCTAACAGACAAGAGGATAATTTCTGACAATTTACCTAAAATTTTAGTCAGTAAACAATTGCCAGATTTTATTTAAACACAGCATGATAAACGCTCTCGTCGGTGCAAGAGCGTGAGTCTAATCACAGCGATATTTATCGATCTGTGTAATATTCATTAAAAGTCTTATAGCCAACATCATTTGTGTACAATTGACACTGGCCTGTAATCTGCTTCATTAAAGACCAAGAAAACTGACACTCATCATGGAGATAAGGCTGCCAATTTTCTTTGATGCTGCTGTAAGCTAGCCGCAAATTATAAGAAGGAATCGCAGTGGAAATATGATGAGGGACATGAACATTGATATCGTGGCACAGGATTTCTACCCAACGGGGATAATCGCAATGGATAGTGCCAAATAGCTGTGCTAGAGCCTCATTCCACTTGTTCGCTGTCACAAAAGGAACATCTGCGGCAGTATGGTGAACAATAGTAAAAGTACTCATCCAAAAATGGTAAATCATCCAGGGTACTAGCCAAAACTTGACAAATCCCCAGATACCAGTTGTGGCGATCAGAATCGGGAAAGCGATCGCTGCAAACACAACTACTACAGCCACAGAAAGCTTGATACTCGATTGGTCTTTAGTTTTGAAGTTCCGCCAATCAAAATGCACCACAGCCCAATGTCCAATGGAACCTACCCACCACAAGCGTTTACGCATGAACAGTTCAAAAGCAGACTGCCGGGTTTGATCCCAATTTTCAAAAACTTGCGGTGTGATTGGATGCCAAGCGTTGTCCTCATCCACTTTGTTGGTATGAGTATGGTGATAATTATGCTTAATGCGCCAACTGTGAAACGGGTAAATTAACGGCATCATGAAGAAATGCCCCACCAAATCGTTTACCCAACGACGTTTGGCAAAAGACCTGTGACCACAATCATGAGCAATTACAAAAAAACCTGTTAAAGCAGTGCCCGTAAAAATCCAAGCTAGGGGCAAAAGAAACCAAGGAGTGATAATCAGGCTGTAATAGCCTAAAGCAACTGCCAAGACACTGATTATTACTTGTGTCCAGGCTTTGCGACGGTTCTGCTGAAAACATTCCCGTGGCAGGGTTTTGACAATATCTTTGAGCCTCAGATCGGAATTACCAGGCTCGTCACTTACTTTCTGGCTGTTAATTATTGATGTAGTCATGAACACCTGAAAAACAACAAACTCCTCCACCAAGTCACCAAAAAGCAACTGGCCACAAACTATTTTTCATATTAGCGCTTCGGATTATAGCAATCTAACGGACACAAGCGCACCCGTAAATAGACTTTTGAAAAGTGAGGAGTTAGGAGTCATGAGTTAACAGTTTAAATTCTTAACTCACGTCTGATGTTAATTAGAAACGCTCCTTGTCCGGTAAGGATTTGTGGGTCTACCTCCTGTACAGACGCGATTAATCGCGTCTCTTCTAACTAATTTTCGTTGGGGCTAACTTGACATTAGTCGCCAGACCAACTGCTTGCAGCAATTGAACAGTCATCCACGTTAAATCGATTTCCCACCATTCCAGCCCATGACGAGCTGAGTATTGAAAGGCATGATGGTTATTGTGCCAGCCTTCACCGAAAACTAGTACGGCTACCCACCAGCAATTAGTCGATCGATCACCAGAATCATAGCTCTGATAGCCAAATTTGTGAGTGGCGCTGTTCACTAACCAAGTGCAGTGGTAAACCCAGACAATCCTAACAAAAATTCCCCAAACAACGAACGGCCAGCCACCCAGAAGCAAAAGCAATACACCCAGAGCAACCTGGATCAAAATGAAATATTTTTCTAAAAACTGATAAACTGGGTCTTCGGCAATGTCTTTGGTGAAACGAGGAACATCAGCGTGAGCGGGACAGTAGTGAATCAGCCAATCCATGTGGCTCCACCAGAAGCCTTTATTAGAATCATGGGGATCAGCGTCAGTATCAGAGTGCAAATGATGGATACGATGTGTTCCTATCCACTCAATTGGGCCTCCTTGACAGGAGAGTGTCCCGAAGAAAACTAGGAGATACTCTAGCCACTTGGGAGTTTGAAAACTGCGGTGGGTAACAAGGCGGTGAAATCCCAGAGTAACGCCTAAACCACCAGTTATCCAATACAGCAAGAAACCCACACCAACTGCCGTCCAGCTAAAGTTACCAGGAACAAAGGCAAACAAAGCGCCGATATGCAGTCCAATGAAAAACAGGGTATTAACCCAGTTAATTTGAGGTTTAGTTGAAGTAGCAATTGTCATGCATTAACCTGAATTTGAATTTTCCAACCTAGTCTGTGGGATCTAGAAATCCGCATATCTATAATTTTATTTTGAACGAGGAACTGATGAACAGCTTAGAACAGCTGCGGCAAGCAGAACAGGCACTATTAGAAATTTTTTCTGGAATTGACGCTCAGGTCAAGCATAATCTAAAACGGGTGCTGGATGCCTTTCGTAATCACCGTGTGGGCGCACACCACTTTGCGGGTGTAAGTGGCTATGGTCACGATGATTTAGGACGAGAAACTTTAGATAAAGTTTTTGCTGAAGTTATGGATGCCGAAGCTGCGGCGGTGCGAGTGCAGTTTGTTTCGGGAACTCATGCGATCGCTTGTGCTTTGTTTGGTGTCCTCCGTCCTGGAGATGAAATGTTAGCAGTAGTTGGTTCTCCCTACGATACGCTTGAAGAAGTCATTGGTTTACGGGGTCAAGGTCAAGGTTCCCTTATCGAGTTTGGCATAAAATACCGACAATTGGAGCTAACCCCCCAAGAAACTATAGATTGGCAAGCAATAAGTACTAGTGTGGCTGAAAACACGCGTTTAGTGTTAATTCAGCGTTCTTGTGGCTATTCTTGGCGTCCGAGTTTATCAATTGCCGATATTGAAAAAATTGTCCACTTAGTCAAACAGCAAAACCCGAACACCGTTTGCTTTGTAGATAACTGCTATGGCGAATTTATTGAAACCAGGGAACCTACAGCCGTAGGTGCTGATTTAATCGCAGGATCATTGATTAAAAATCCTGGTGGCACCATTGTCAGCGCTGGCGGTTATGTCGCCGGTCGCGCCGACTTAGTGGAAGCATCCGCCTGTCGCCTGACTGCTCCCGGTATCGGTAGTTATGGTGGTGCGACTTTTGATCAAAATCGTCTCCTGTTCCAAGGCTTATTTCTCGCGCCGCAAATGGTCGGAGAGGCGATGAAAGGGACTTATCTTACTGGTTATGTATTTGACAAACTCGGTTATCCAGTGAATCCTGCACCCCTGGCTCCCCGTGGGGATGTAATTCAGGCAATTAAACTCGGTTCTGCCGAAAAGCTAATTGCTTTCTGTAAAGCCATACAACAGCATTCTCCCATCGGTTCCTACTTAGATCCTGTTCCAGATGAAATGCCGGGGTACGAGAGCCTGGTAGTAATGGCTGGGGGGACATTTATTGAAGGGAGTACTTTGGAATTATCAGCAGACGGACCAATGCGATCGCCGTATGTGGTTTATTGCCAGGGGGGAACTCACTGGACTCATGTGGCGATCGCCTTAGAGGCTGCGATTGATGCAGTAGGAAGCAGTGGTTTATAATCATAGCACATATTCCGCACCGCATGAGGTTTATTGAGAAATTAATGAAAGCGATCGTATTACTTATTTTGTGACAAGTCAGAACGTGATTCTTATTTATCCTCTTTATCCAATTTGGTAGAGATTAGGATAAATTTAATTGGAAGATTGGGGCTTTCTCTGCTGAAGCTTCTGGATTTTGTAAATAATTTTTTTGTACTTATCTGTTGCTCCTTGTTTTTTGTAAAGACTCGCTGCTTTCTGATAACTTTTAATTGCTTCTTGTTTATTTTGTAAGTTATTCTCATAAACCAAACCTCGATTTTTGTAGGCTTGATCTGAGTCAGGAGAGAGGCGAATAGCTTTGGTATAGTCGTCGATTGCTGCCTGGGATTCTTTTAGAGAAGATTGAGCATCACCACGTTTTATGTACGCATTAACATTTTTAGGAGCAATTTGAATAGCTTGGTTATAATCTTTAATTACTGCCTGATAATCTTTGATTAAATGGCGGTTCTGACCACGTTTTATATAAGCGTCAACATTTTTAGGAGCAATTTGAATAGCTTGGGTGTAGTCTTTAATTGCTATTTTATAATCTTTGAGTGAATAGCGGGCTTCACCACGTTTTATATAAGCGTCAACATTTTTAGGAGCAATTTGAATAGCTTGGGTATAGTCTTTAATTGCTGCTTTATAATCTTTGAGTGAATAGCGGGCATCACCACGTTTGATGTACGCATTAATATTTCTGGGAGCAATTTTAAGAACTTCAGTATAGTTTTCTGATGCTCCTTGGTAATCTCGTTTACCAAGCTTATCTTGTCCCTGGGTTAATAAGTTATTGACCTGCCTCTCTGGTGAAAAATTACAAAATCCTAATAACGCCGCAACTCCAATAACACTAGCAGCGATACCAAGTGAGAAAGTCGGTACATTTCTACCTCGAATAATTCGGTTTAAAGAGTGGTTGGAAATCAAACGGTTGATAGATGCAAAAAATTCAGCTTTTTGTTGTTCTTGAATCAGTTGTCGCTGTCGCTGATCTTCTTGTATTTTCTCGACTTCTTCCCTAATTTTTTCAACAATATTTACAAATGCATCATCCTGTCTTGGCCAAAACCTACTAGTTATAGGTTCACCATTATAAGGTAAACACTGTAGATGCCCGAATCGTGTAGCTTGCCAGTTATCAATTGGGCGGAGTTTAACAGGGATTACATAGGCTTGTCCAGCGTTCTGCCGTTTCATCGCCCACCTCGTAATGTTCTTACAATCATCTGCCGCCAAAAAGTCTGGACTAACTAGCAGTACAATCAGTTGAGATGTATTCAGGTGTTGGTAACTTTCCTGTTTCCAGTCTCTTCCAGTCAGCGTTTGACTTTTATACCAGTTTATAATGACTCTTAGTGGTTCCAAACTACTAAGATGCGGTTCTAATTTTTCCCGCAGTTTTTTATCATCACGAGAGTTAGAGTGGGCAAAAAAAAGTTTTATAGTTCTAGTAGATGTCAACAATAAAGACATAAAATCAGATTTACGTAGCTTTTATGCGAAGACTTTCAATATCCGTATTTAATGTGATTCGGCTGATATTTGATTGACTGCTTCTGCAAATTCCTCAGCCATTTTTACAAATGCTTCATTCTTATTTTTCCAAAATCTACTGTCGTTTATAAATTTACCATTGTTGGGTAAATACTGGAGGTTGCCAAGCTGAAAATTTACCAATTTTATACTCTTCCAACTGGCAACAGGAATAAGTAGAATGGGAATAACATTAGTTCCTTCTGCATGGCATCTTTCTATTGCTTCTTTAACCTCAGAGCGGTGGTAATACCCCAGAAAAGTCGGACTAATAAGTAGGAGAATTATATGGGCTGAATTCAGTTTTTTCTTAATTTCAATATTTCTAGTTTTTCCTGGTCTTATTTTGCTTTTATCCCAAATATTAATATCGCCTTGTATCTCCATATTATGGAGACATTTTTCTACTAGATCATTTCGGAGTTTTTCATCTTGTTCAGAGTAATATAAAAAAACTTGGATGGCTTCACCGCTTGATAGTACTTCACAAGTTGGATGTACTTTTACCTGGGATATACTATCTGGGATTATTTTTGTATGAGAAAGCGATTGCAATTCCGGTTCAATATCATTTAACTGCTGATCAATATCGTCTAACTTAGCCTCTTCATATTGAATCTGCTTTTCTAGTTGAAATTTTACCGCCGTCCCTACCTCAATAGCCCAATCCGCTCGTAAGCACTTTAATTTTTCACTTCGCAGTTCCCACTCAGCATGAAGCGTCTTCCACCGTTGCTGCAAGCGCTGCTGCTGTTCAGGACTCAAGCTTTTAGCCATTTTGGATGTTAGATTTTAGTTTTTGTATTAATCAGACATGACATTTCAGACTAGTAGAAATACCGTCTTAAATAATTATATAAAATTACTTGTCAATAAGTGACGAGAGAATAGGACTTTGGCATAGCGTTTAAAGGAGCGATCGCATCCTATCAAACTACCAAGTGACTGCTAGCTAGCTGATACATGTTCATCTGGCAAAAATCCCCCCAACCCTCCCTTACAAGCAGAATTGAGGGAATCAAGTATTATTAACAATACCTTGTCCTAAAGGACACGCTACGCGAACACCAATTTCCGAGGCTGAGTTGGTGTATTAACTCTTTTTTCTCCAAGGCTTGGCAAAAACAATAAGTCCTAAAAATTCCTTCAAGGTTTCCCGCAAGGTTTTTTAGCGTATTACCTGTAGTATAAGGAGTTTGAGACTCCAAGCTAGTACTTCTGTACGCCACTTTGCCGTTTATAGTCAGCCGAAGGGCTGACGATAGACGCACCTGCCCCAGTGGCTGGGCGTGATTTCAGGACTCGATCTCAGTGCATTTCTGCTGTCACCCCAGCGTTTGCAGCGATCGAGTCCAGATCGGCGATCGTTTCTGGAGTCAGCTCCAAAGTCGCGGCTTTAAGATTTTCGCGCAGATGCTCGACCGACGACGTGCCTGGAATGAGCAAGATATTAGGGGAGCGCTGAAGCAGCCATGCAAGCGCAACTTGCATGGGTGTAGCTTTCAACAAGGCTGCGGCTGCTTCAAGTGCTGAGGATTGCAGGGGCGTGAACCCACCAAGTGGAAAGAATGGCGTGAACGCGATATTGAGCCGTGCAAGTTCGTCGATCAGCGGATCATCGTCGCGGTGCGCTAAGTTGTATTGATTCTGGACGCAAACAATCTCAGTGATCGACTGAGCCTCTGCGAATTGCTGGGGTGTGATGTTGCTGAGACCAATATGGCGGATAAGACCCTGACGCTTCAGGTCAGCAAGTACCGTAAGGGGTTTTTCGATGAAAACTTCAGCCGATTCCTGTTGGTCTGGGAGGCGGAGATTGACGACATCGAGCGCTTCCAGTCCAAGATTTTGAAGATTATCGTGAACGGCATCAATGAGTTCCTTGGGCGAGAGGGCTACTTGCCACGATTTATCCTCGCCCCGGCGAGCTCCTACTTTAGTGACGATCGCTAATCCCTCTGGGTAGGGGTGCAATGCCTGCCGAATAATCTGATTGGTAATGTGGGGACCGTAGAAATCGCTGGTATCGATGTGATTGATTCCGAGCGCAACAGCTTCGCGCACAACAGCAATGGCGGCGTCAACATCGCGTGGGGGTCCCCAAACACCAGGCCCCGCGAGTTGCATAGCGCCATAACCCATACGCTTGAGAGACATTGAAGTGCCTGGGAGTGTAAAACTGCCGCCAAGGTTCGTTTGATTAGTCATCTTGTCTTTCCTTCAGTGTTTTTGAATGTGGCATACATTGATAATTAGCTCTATCAGTTTCATCTTTTCTTAGTACCATTCGACTATGGGTATTTTATTACGAGTTTGTACCTTACTAAACTAGATAACAAGTCAAAGTAAGCCTTGCGATCGCCTGACATTTTGGGCAATTGTTTCTCAGCTGCAAAGCACAGTAAAAAGGGGAACAAAAATGTTGTTCCCCTACGAAGGTTCTATATTTCATGCAATTGCAAGCGGCTAGAAATTTTTAGCGATCGCCAAATTTAAGATAACTGCAAATCAGCTTTCATCTCGCCCGTGAACTTGAGCGGGTGGACTGGTTGCCTCAACAGCAGTGAATGGTTCTAAAATTTTATAGGTGTGGCTGGCTCCTTTTGGTACTACCCAAGAACTCCCAGACTCTAGTAAAATCGTTTGTCCTTCAATATGTAATTCTGCACGACCAGTGATTACATAACCAACAGTTTCATATTCTCGCGCTGTTAGCTCTTTAGGTTCGTTCGGTTGCTCATTCTCCCACAGGCGCATGGAAATACTTTTACCTGATGCAAGATATTTTTGACCAAGTTCACCTTTAGGGGAATGGTTAGAGTCTACTTTAATAATGGTTGTATCAGACATATTTTTTGCCTCTTTTAATTTTAACTATCAAGATAAATACTCGAATTTACCTGATTTTGAGACGCGATAATTATCGCGTCTCAGTAACTGCTTAAAGCTTGTTAAACAATGTATGAGTCAAAAATTTAGACTCAAAATTTGCTGCTTCTATCTCTCAGTTGTTTGGTAGGAGGATTTTGGTAATAACCTTCTTTATCTCCAGCTTTGTTTTTTGCAGGATCAAAAAACTCTTTTGTAGCTTTAGGAGCTTTTTCATCCAAGTTTAACTTTTCGCGGATATTATCAGCAGCGCTTTTTAATGGATTTTGAGCGTTTCTTATTTGGGTATCGTTTTTAATTTCACCTTGATCATTTGGGGTTATTTTATAATAAGTCCCTTCTGGAGTCTTAACATCAGCTTGTGCTACATTAACGTAGCTAAAAGCCTGACCCAATAAAAACATAAATCCTACCAGAAAAACTACAAGGATTTGGGAGATACGAATATTTTGCAGCCATGAAATTACTCGATTCATAAAAAACCTCAATTGCATTATGTTGGGTGTACAATTCAAAACACTGAATGACTATTCAGCATTCAGGGTTTTAAGAACAACTTTGATGCAGCTATCCTTTTTTTGTTGAAAAATATGATACCCGTGGGGTATTTCCTCTAAGACTACAGCGGGAGCATCCCTCTTTGGCGAAAACATCAAATAGCGAGTGTTCCGTTGAGGTAAGCACAACGAACAGAAAGTACTGAATTAACGTTGTCAACTTTCGACTGCGCTCCAGAAATTTTCATCCTTTTACCAAGAAGCATAATAGCAGATTCCACTGCTCCAGAACCTACAAAACAGACTTCTTCAGCTTGGCAATAGCCGTAGTTGACAATTCTTTGGCGATGGCGCTCTAGATAAGCACAAAAATTCTGTGCTTGCTTACCTTTACAATTGGTAAACAAAGCCTGGGTTGCTTCCACCTGCCCTTGCCACAATAGCACTTCAGCTTTTTTCAGCCGCTTTAAGAAACCACCAACTTTATATAGATTTTCTTTGAGATGAAACCAATCTAAAATTTCCCACCTTTGGTTGGCGATGTCTACGACGGGCTTCGCCTACGCAAACTCTCGAACTAAATTCCATACTCTTTCATGACCATCTCCTAAACATACAAGTGGGTCGATCAAGGGTTGACTGTTGAGGTAATCAATCAATGATTGATTTGAGTCAAAAAACGCACCATAGTATATGCCTTGTAAATGCACAGCTTTATAGTCTCGCCAGTAACAACCTTCTTTTGGTTTTCCCCGTAGTCGAACTTTTCCCCCATTCACACTTACTTCTGAGACGGGTTCAAGTGCTTGTGGCAATTGCAAATCTTGCCAAAGCACTAGTCGTTGCTGAGTTGAGTGATCCACGGCTACCCCCGTCAATGCCTCTATCTCGGCTTCGGCATTTTGATATGACTCGTTTGCAGACAGTCGTAAGCAACATTTTTCTAATAAGGGACTGAGTTGACTACGTGGCTTCAATCCTAATCGTTGTGCTTGTTTGGTTTTCAACTTCAGCACCTCCACACAACTTTTTACTCTTCGGAGTTTACCTGTTTTGGTTCCTGTTGTTTGTTCAATAAAAAAAGGGCGATTTCGGGACTAACTTATTCTAACATCTGAGTTCGCACTGTTTTTTCAATGCTTTCAAGGTCGCTTAGTTTACTCTTGTCTGTCTGTTCATATAGCAGGGTTGCTAGTTCTTTTAAGCAGGCTTGTAGACGTGCTTGTTTTTCGAGGGTCATGTTTTGGGCGGTTTAGGTATTTCCCTACATTCTCCCAACAACTGGTATATTTGCCAAAGAGGGATGCTCTTGAAAGGTAAGTAGCATCGCCACTAACTAATGCAGTTGGCTTTGCTAGTTTATTACATTCTGCAAATGCAGGCATGATTTCTTCTAGTGAAAGTCTGCCAAGTCCGACGATCGCAAACCCCAAGCGTCGCTCAGGGGGTAATGCAGTTGGTGGCCCCCCTGTCTCAACTTCGGTTGATGCAAAGATGGGCGGAAACTGAATCTGAGGCGGCAAGGGTCCTTTGCGTGGCGTTGGTTGCTGAGTTGGCACTTGAGCAGCAACCTCTTCGCTTATACTACCAATTGCGGTGGTTGAAATGGCTCCTAACCCAGCAGTAGTTAGAATCAGACGACGAGAAAATTTTCCTTTAAACAATTCAGACATCGTGGTTCTTTAATGATGAAATTTTGGACTGATATCAAGTCCGCTTAAATAAGTTATTGTTACCGTCGCTCTTAGTACAGCATTCGATTAATTTGTAGCAAATTAAATTTGGCAATAGGTTGCAATGTTAATGTGTCCTCCTGCAATGCCAATGCATCCTCATACAATACCAATGCGTTGGCTGCATTGTTAATGCGTTCCCCTGCAATGCCAATCCACGCCGATACAATCGCAATGCGTTTTTTTGCAATGCAATGCATCCCCATACAATCCCAATGCGTCAAATGGCACTAAATTAAGATACAGCCCTTGCCCTAACTGTTTGACTGGTTCCCAGCCTTGAGACTGGGAACTCATTCTCCGAGGCTCCGCCTCCTCTTTCTTGATCAGAGGCAGCAGCCCTCTCGGAATACATTCCCAGTCTTAAGACTCTTAACGAGGTGACACCTTTGGACTTTTTTTAGTGCCATTTGTTAATGCGTCGGCTGCATTAACAATGCTACGCTTTTACGCAAAACTGTATTTAGCGTTCTCGCAGGGTAGGGAGGCAATTCTAAAAACCCTGCGATCGCGCCGTTTCACTCGCAATTAACTAACTACGTGTAATTTGCCGGACATCATATTACGGGGTACTGCTTGGAGTTGAGGTACTGCTTGGAGTTGGGGTACTGTCTAAAGTTGGGGTACTGGTTGGAGTTGGGGTACTGTCTGAAGTTGGGGTACTGGTTGGAGTTGGGGTACTGTCTGAAGTTGGGGTACTGTCTAAAGTTCCAGGACTAACAGGACTCTCAGTTGCTTGCACAGACTTAGCAGGTGGAGTTTCCGATGTATTTTTATCTTGTTGAGTAGTTGGTGTGCAACCAGTCGCCAGAGATAAAGCGATCGCCACTAGACCAGTAGAAAGTATTTTGAAGTTGGACATAATCAATGTTCTCCTTGGATAAAACTATATCTTGCAACGTCGGGGACTTCTAACAAATAAATTATCTAATATTGTGGGGTACACATCTTGCCATTGATGTCAATTTCAGCGCAAACCTTTTTAAAACCTCGTTTCCAGCCTCTGACTGGAAATGCACTTCAATTGCGGCTCTGCCGCCAGTTTTGAGGCGGTAGCCCTCACATCAGGCGTTCCCAATCGGAGACTCTTGACGAGATAATCTATAAAAGCTGCTTATAGACTGGCTTTCACGTTAAGTTTGCGATTGCTGATTGCGTAGATAAAACTCTTAAAGATAGTATTAATATTTACCCCAACCAAGCTGGATTCATTGCTGTACTATCATTTTGGGTTGTAGTCTTATATCGTTCGTACTGCCCTTTAGCTGCTGCCTCACGGGTACGCCCCAATAATGCTGTAACTTGTGCCTGATCCATTGGTTTAAAGGTGCGGACTGCTTCAAACGCCTGATCTAAAATTCTCATGCTGTCAATGCCCGTAATTACAACTGAGGTTGGCAAATTCATGGCATAGTGCAGGCACTCGATCGCACTGACCGTGTTGCTTCTAAGAATGTAAGACTCCCCGATCGATTTCATTGCCAGCACACCAATGTTGTTTTTCACTAACACAGGTAAAACATGATGTTCAAAGCTTCTAAAATGAGCATCCATCACATTCAAGGGCATCTGCACAGTATCGAAATGGAAACCATTTTGTGCAGCCGTTTCCAGCATCTGAAGGTGAATCTGAGGATTTTTGTGTCCTGTAAAACCAATATAGCGAATTTTGCCCGCTTTCTGCGCCTCGACAACTGCTTCCATTGAGCCGCCAGGAGCAAAGACGCGATCGGGGTCTTCAAAGCGCAGTATTTCATGATGCTGCAATAAATCAATGTGATCGACCTGCAAATCTTTGAGCGATTCATCAATTTGCATCTTAGCAGCGCCTTTGGTGCGACCGTCGATTTTTGTCATTAGGAAAACCTTTTGACGATAACCATCTTTAAGAGCATTTCCCATCCAACGGTGGCTACGACCGTTATTATAGTCCCAAGAGTTATCCATAAAGTTGATGCCGCGATCGATAGCACTGCGGATCAGCTTGATACTTTCTTGCTCCTCTTCAATTTTTCCAATGTGATAGCCACCCAAGCCAATTACAGATACTTGTTCTCCGGTGCGTCCGAGATTGCGATACAACATTTCGCCGCGTCGAGTTGGAGTGGGTAAACTTTGGGCTAGCAGTTGAGTATTTTCATCAACAGGTTCTGTTTGGGCTAAAAGCGGCTGCAAAAATCCTTCCGAAACTACAAGTCCTGCCGCTACTAATCCCGAAGCAGAAGCAGTTTTTAACAAGCTGCGTCTACTGATCTCCATAATTGTCTCCTACAAATAACAACAAGAATGAGCCGTATAGTATCACGACAATCTGGCACAGGGACTCTAACTAAGGTATGTTTTGAAACATACTTCGTAAGAGGCATTCACAATGCAAGCCGATGCATTCATAATGCAAGCCGATGCACTCACAATGCAAGTTGAGGCATTCACAATGCAAGTTGCTGTATTCCCAATGCAAGTTGAGGCATTCACAATGCAAGTTGCTGTATTCCTAATGCAAACTTAGGCATTGGCAATGCTTACTTTTTGTTTAAACTTGCCCGATTTAAAACTTTATCTTACTGATAGATTTTTAGTTGTAATGGGTACATTAAATATATGTATCCTATATTAGTAAATACATTTATGACTATCCAAGATACAACACGCCGTTTGCGCCCTCAAATCATTAGTCAAGATATTGGCTCATTCCACGGTTTGCAAACCGTCAGCACCTACAACACGACTCGTGCTGATGCTTCAGATGCTAAGTTACACGAAGTTTATCAGTTGATGTTGATTTCTCAACAAACTGAAATTGAGAAACTAGCTTTATACCGTGCTGCTTCTGATGCTGCCCGATTAGGAGAATGGGAATTTCATAATGCTGTATTAGCAATGAAAGAAGTCGTGCGCGGGCAATATGGTTCAGATAGCGATCAAGCTCAAGCCGTGGGACTGAAGAAAAAATCAGACCGCAAGCGTCCTTCCCGCAAAAAGCTAGTTGCGTAGGCGTAGCCCACCGCAGGTATCGCCAGTTAATAAACTTTGATTGAGTCTAAAAACGAGCGATCGCAATGTCTACAAAAGTTTGTCTAATGTAATTGGCAAATCACGGATGCGCTTACCTGTGGCATGAGAAACAGCGTTAGCGATCGCCGCCGCAGTTCCGGTAATCCTAATTTCACCAATTCTTTTAACACCAAGCGGGTTGATATGTGGATCGTGTTCATCGACAAACAACACCTGAATATCGGAAACGTCTGCATTCACTGGTACGTGATATTCAGCTAAATCGGCATTGACAACACGCCCCCGATGAGGGTCTGTTACCGTGTGTTCCATTAACGCCATGCCAATACCATAGACAATTCCACCGATCAGCTGAGTGTTGGCTGTTTTAGCATTGAGTACACGTCCAACGCCAAAAGTTCCCACCCAGCGCGTTACTCGCACTTCGCCCAAGTCAGGGTCAACGCGCACTTCGGCAAACTGCGCTCCAAATGCGTGCATTGAAAACTTCTTTTGTTCCTCTCCAGGCTTGGCATCTGCACGCGCTTCGATCATTTTCATTCCATGCCGTGCCAAGATTGCCTCATAAGTTTCGCTTGCTGACAATTTGTTTTTTAAGAAAAAGCTGCCATCTTGGGCAATCACATCCTCAGCGTTTGAACTCTAAAGCGGCCGGCGTCTTACAACAAACCTCACTTGTTTACTCCATTCTGTTTTTGTTGGTAATAATATTGAGTAATTCTCTTGATTTAAATTCTTTATAGAAAAGTACTTTTTATGAGAAGCATTTTTCTCAAAATGACATTGTTAATAGAATACAATTTCATCTTGCGATCGTCTCTCTATCAGAAGATTTATGCCATAAATATCATTTATAGTTAAAATATCAAATCTAAAATTAGCATGGTGAAAGGAAAAGAGGAGCGATCGCCCCAGCCTTTAAGCTAAGGCGAAAAGACAAATCACCCGAATGTGCCGCCCTTTATAGAAGAAAAGGGGAGCAATGCCTACGCTCATCAAAAGCAGAATCAGAAAAAATACTCCAGCACTCAGATGGATCAACGGTTAAGAGTACTCATGTCAGGGTAGCGATCGCCTGCTGCTATATCTTTTGGTGCAACTGCTTCAATTCGATTCAACTCTTGTTCAGTCAGAGTGATTTCGGTAGCTGCAATATTCTCCTCCAAATAAGTACGGCGTTTTGTACCAGGAATTGGCACAATATCTTCTCCTTGAGCCAAAAGCCATGCTAGTGCAAGCTGACTAGAAGTTACTCCTTTTTCGGCGGCAATTGCCTTGACTTGCTCTACTAATTGCAGGTTCTTATAAAAATTCTCACCTTGAAAGCGAGGAGAATTTCTTCGATAGTCATCAGGTGCAAGATCATCAGGGCTGGTGATTGCACCTGATAAAAATCCTCTTCCTAATGGGCTATAGGGAACAAACCCAATTCCTAATTCCCGCACAGTCGGTAAAATTTCATCCTCTGGGTCACGAGTCCAAAGAGAGTATTCTGTTTGCAGTGCAGTAATGGGGTGAACTGCTACAGCCCGTCGAATCGTGGCAGGAGCAGCTTCGGAAAGCCCTAGATAGCGCACTTTTCCAAGCTTGACTAACTCTGCCATTGCCCCGACAGTATCTTCAATGGGTACGGTTGGATCTACACGATGTTGATAATAGAGATCAATCACTTCAACTCCCAGGCGTTTTAGCGAGGCATCGCAAGCTGTGTGGACATATTCTGGTCTGCCACTAATCCCTTTCCAACCGCCGTCTTCAGTGCGGACATTGCCAAACTTGGTTGCTAATACTACTTGATCTCGGCGATCTTTAATTGCTCTGCCTACTAGTTCTTCATTGGTAAACGGCCCATACATATCAGCAGTATCAAGGAAATTTAGCCCAAGTTCTAATGCCCGATGGATAGTAGCGATGGCCTCAATTTCATCACGACCACTATAAAACTCAGACATTCCCATGCAACCAAGTCCAATACTTGAAACTTTCAAGCCTTGTTTGCCTAGCTTTCTGGTTCTCATAAAATAATCTCCTAGTCAGTAATTGGTGAGAGAAAATTAGGTCTTTCAGCATTATGCCTTTCCCAAACAAAAAGTCATCTATTATCAGAAGTATTTACGAGCTATTTTCAGCAGTAAGGGCACAGCATTGCTGTGCCCCTATGACAGATGTGATTCAAATAGTTGAATTCTGCTGTAAATCTTATGAGATGACAATTTTAGGCTAAAATTCTTTGAGGAATGATAATGTAGCCAGTGGTGCGACACCGAATAGCCCGTCGTAGACATCGCCTAATACGAGGTTGCGTTGTTCTCCCCAATACCACCAATAAGCAGCAACATAAGCGCAAATTAGGCTATCTAGTTTATCTTCGGTTGCTTTGAGGGCTGCGCCTGTAGGTGGGATATTTCAAGAGTAAACGAACCGCAGAGGCGCAGAGGACGCAGAGGAGGAGAGAAGGAGGGGAGGAGATCGAGAAGATAATTTTGGAGTTTGATTAGTTCTAGGCGGCGCTCATTCAGACGCCCTTTTTTGTATTTGAGGATGCGTTCTAAGTTGAATAGGTTAACGATTGCTGGGTGGGGAAAGACTTCTATTTGATATCTGCCAAGTTTTTGCGGTTCAATGGTAGGTGCGTGTGCAAAACCGCGTGATTCTAATTCTAAGCCAAAGTTGATGGTGCGATCGGCGAAGGGTAGGTTTTTATTAGCTGGGTAGCATCCCGCATGATATTTGCCAAAGTGCTTATGGCTGAGTTTGTCGGCAAGGCGACTCCCGCTAGCGTTGGGTATGAGGGTAGGTGCATCTACGGCAATAATCGCTGGTTCGTCTGGTTGTACCCTCAGATCGATCCAGGTGAAGATGTCTGCAATGGCTTCTTTGCGATCTAAATCAAGTAGTTGCAGTTGTCCATCTATCCATTCTAAGCAGCATAATCCACTTGGTTGCGATCGCCAGCCTAAATCAATGCCAATAAATTTCATGGTCATAACACGAATTTGCGATTATTTTGGCATTTTGCGGCAACAATTCACCTAAATTTATTTGCCAAAAATCGGGGAAATAATCTTATAATCTGGAAAAGTTTGTCTTAATTTATTTTATCTGGCAATAAGTTAATCAAGATTATTCCAATGCAGATTTTATTTTTACATCCCAATTTTCCCTCGCAATTTCGCAATCTAGCGACAGTTTTAGGTAAGGATAAGAATCACAAAGTCGTCTTTGGAACAAATCGTCGTGAAGGGGAAATACCTGGCGTTTATAAGGCTCTTTACACTCCTTCTCGTGAAGCTGCTCCCCAAACCCACCACTATGTTCGCAACCTAGAAAATGCTGTTCTCACCGCCCAGGCTGTCTATCGGGTGGCAGAAAAATTAAAAGCCGAAGGTTTTTTTCCAGATATAGTCTATGGTCATTCTGGTTGGGGACCAACTTTATTTATGAAAGATGTTTTCCCTAAAGCCGAATTATTGTGTTATTTCGAGTGGTTTTACCATGCTTACGGTTCGGATGCAGATTTTGATCCCAATGAACCACTTAATGCTGATGATCAATGCCGCATCCGCGTAAAAAATGCGCCGATTTTGACTGATTTATATAGCTGCGATCGCGGTCTTTCTCCGACCAATTGGCAACGGCAGCAGTTTCCTAAAGAATATCATAACAAAATCACTGTACTTCATGATGGTATTGACACCAAATTTTTTGCTCCCAAACCTGGCGCAAAGTTAGTTTTACCAAGAATAAATCTTGATCTTTCCCATGTGGAAGAGTTGGTAACTTATGTGGGACGGGGGATGGAACCTTATAGAGGTTTTCCGCAGTTTATGGAAACGGTGGCGCTAATTCAGCAGCGAAGACCTAAGTGCCATGTAGTAGTTGTGGGCGAAGATCGGGTTGCTTATGGTAAAAATCTCCCTGATGGTCAGACTTATAAACAATTAATGCTAGAAAAATTATCTTTAGATTTATCGAGACTGCACTTTACAGATAGGCTTCCTTATAATGAATACCTTCAGGTTTTGCAAGCTTCTTCTGCTCATATTTATTTAACCCGTCCTTTTGTTTTATCCTGGTCAATGTTAGAAGTAATGGCAGCAGGATGTTTACTAGTAGCTTCTAAGACTGCGCCAGTATTGGAAGTCGTACAGGATGGGGTAAATGGATTGCTGGTAGATTTCTTTTCTCCTCATAATATTGTTAATAGGGTTGAAGAGGCGCTGAATAATCCTCAAGAGATGAACGCAATTCGGGCAAATGCGCGAGAGACAATTATCAAGCGTTATGATTTGGCAAAACTGTTACCACAGCATTTACAATGGATGTTCGCTGGTAAAAGTTCTAATAGTTTGAAAAAGCACTCACCCTCTAAAGGATTTGGCAGAAATTAGATGACATTAGTCATTAGTCATTAGTCATTAGTTACAACCAACAAAAGACAAATGACAGAAAAATATAAAAGCGATATTTAAAATGCGAATTATTTTTACCATTGCCCATTTTTTCAAACCTAGCAATGAGGGTCGTCATGCTTCGCAGCGCAAAGACCCACAACCGCGCTTGGAGGCGTTAACTAAAAGCCTTGTCGCCTTACACCAATTATTTGGCAAATCTCAAACTATCATCAATATTGCTCAACGATTAGCTTTTCCTGCTAATCAGCCGCAGTCTCACGAACTAGATATTGTTATTTGCACAACCAAGGATAATCATCTTCTGAATCAGCTTCCCTTACCATCTCATTTATATAAGCATCATTCTACTGATATTGAACCTCTACTTTTAGGGTTTGAGTGTCAAGCTATTCTGCAAAGTTGTCTCAGTCAGTATGATTACTACTGCTTTCTTGAAGATGACCTAATTATCTATGATCCTTGGTTTTTTATAAAATTAAACTGGTTTACCCAACAAGCTGGTGAATTAAACTTGCTCCAGCCAAATCGTTATGAAGTTTCCCCACACGGGTTAGTTCAGAAAGCTTACATTGATGGAGATTTAGCTTTACGAGTAACGGCTCCCTTTCAAAATGTGCAAGAGCAACAGGAACTCAATGGTACAATTATGAATGCACCAATTACCTTTCGTCGCGCCCTCAATCCTCACGCAGGTTGCTACTTTTTGAATGCAAATCAGATGGCTCATTGGGCTAATCAAACTTATTTTATCGACCGAGATGTTAGCTTTGTTGGTCCTCTAGAAAGTGCTGCTACTTTGGGAATTATGAAGACATTTCGGATTTACAAAACCTCACCGGAGCAAGCCAGTTTTTTGGAGATTCAGCACTTTGGAACAGGATTTCTGGGGTTAATTGGAAAACAAGTGGGTTTAGCAGAGAAGTAAGACTAGAAGTAGAAGTTTTATTGAAGTATTAAGGTATAAGGTATGACATTTTGAAGTGGGGAATGTGGGATAGATAGGGAGCATCTCAATGAGTGTAAAAAGCCTTGTAAAACCTCACACCAACCCTCTCCGATGCTTTGGAGAGGGAACAAGAATCTTGTTTCTCATCTGGTATATTTGCAAAACTGAGATGCTCCCGATAGATATAACCAATTACAAAGATTTGGAAAATATTCAGGTTCATATTAAGCGCAAGCATAGTAAAGCCTCAAAATCTTATCTAGATGTTACTTTTAACTATAAAGATGGCATTTTATGGGAAGGATATCAGAGGATATCATTTTGGCAAGCATCAACTTTATTTTTAGTGTTAATAGCAATATCAGTTAGATAAGGAATAAGCGCGTAGCCAATGCATTCTGCTAAACGTGGTGGTACAGCATTTCCAATTTGCCACATAGCTTTTTTCATAGAACCTTCAAAAATAAATGAATCTGGAAATGTCTGTAATCTTGCCATTTCACGCGCTGAAATAACACGGTTTAGATATGGATGAATATGAGTACCACCGTGATTTTCTTTAACAGTCATACTTGGTTTACCAGGATATTGTCGTTTGAAAGCATCAACGTATTTTGTATATAAAGAACCACCAGGAGGCACTTTAGCAATTCGTTCCATATACTCAGGTGAATGCTTTGTCCACTGATGGTTTATCTCTGGTATTGGGGTATATGCTGGTAAATCGGAAATAGCTGATTCAATAGGTTTATATTCTTCAGGTAACAACTTAGCCTTGGGATAGGGATTTGCCATTCCAAATCTGTTAGCTATAAAGATAGCTCTTGGTCGAATTTGTGGCACTCCATAGGCAGCAGATTCAAGAATTGCAACAGATATATTAGGATAACCAATAGATTCAAAAGCTTCAATAATTGCTTTTTTTACATCTCCGTTTTGGATAGTCAGAATACCTGGAACGTTTTCCATAATAACATACCAAGGACGTACTTCTGAGACAACACGCACAAATTTATAAAATAAACGATTGCGGGGATCTTTATGGTCACGTTTTCCTGCTACTGAGAAACCCTGACAAGGCGGTCCGCCTATAACAAGATTTACTTCAGGTAAGCCGATTTCTTGTAGCCAATTACGGGAATCAAACTGTTCGATATCTCCACAAAAGTGATGACATTGTGGAAAGTTATTTTTATGGGTAGCAGAAGCGATTGGGTTGATTTCAACGCTAGCTAAGGGTTTAAATCCAGCTTGAACTAGTCCTTGTGTTATTCCCCCTGCTCCACAAAACAGATCAATGAAGGTGTAATTAGATGCTGTATTTGGTACAGAATTAACATCAATGAATATTTTGTATGGATCGGAGTCATTTTGATCTAATTCTCTTTTGATACGTTCATAACGTCCTAATTTTGGTTTTTTTTGCTTTATAGTAGAGTGATTCTCCTCGTTAGGAAAAAAAGAAAGTTGGGTTCCTTGCATTTTTTGTTTGATATTGATCTGCTTCTAATTGCGCTTTCACTTGATGACGGAAGCTGAAGAAGTGTTCACCAAAGCTCAATGCTACGAGGTAATCATACAATCAATGCGGTTTCTGGAGAGCGATCGCAACCAACTGCCAGCAGAAAAACCCAACGAACCAAAGATGTAGGGGAGTTCATCTGCTCGGCTAGGGTGTATCTGCCACCATTAATAAATATTTGGCCAACGATATCATATATCAGATCAATTCCGTATTGTCTCTTCAACAATATTTTTATATGTATGTTAACATTTATTACATTTTAGTGTAAAAAAACTAAAAAAATCCATTTTTATACTATATTAACCTTATTTTAATGCTTGTTAGGAGTTATGACGATGACTAGTAGTACCCTGCTGCAAGAAATAGAAAAGTATATCCCGATTGTGGGAGATATAAATATCAAGAGTCCATTAGCATACCAAGCAACTCGTGGGGTGGTTGAGGTAGTCAACACAGTCCAAATGGCAGTAGCGGAGGCTTATATCAACGGATTAGAAGTTCCTGATTCAGTTCTAGAATCGCTTTTCGATACCTGTATGCCGATTTTCTTTCAGTATTTACCATCCCTCCTGGCACCGTATGAATGGGTATTAAAAGAAACTGATCATCTCGCCGAAGGATCGCGGGAACTAATGAAAATTCAGTACGACTTGCCTCAAGCCATGCTGAATACTATGTTATGGGACGGGAAAGTTATTTATCCTAAGTACAGCATGGGATTGTGGGAAAAAGGAGCATTAAACCTTGAGCAATCCCAGATGCACATGATTGATGATCTGATTGAAAAGTTCGACATCAAGGACGGAGACAATATCTTAGACTTTGGCTGCGGGTGGGGATGTGTTCCTAATTATATTCTTTCTAAGTTTCCCAACGTTAAGTTTACAGGTCTTAATTTGAGCCATCAGCAATGTGAATATATCCGCCACAAAATGCAAGATCCTGACAGTTATCTCAGTTCAGATCGCTTTACCCTATATGAAGGTGATTTGAATAATGCAAATTTCGAGACAAAGTTTGATAAAATCCTCTCGATTGGTGTTTTTTGTCATGTTGGTAACTTAACGGGAGCCTTTAAAAAATTAGCTTCGTTTCTGAAGGATGATGGCAAAGTTTTTATTCACATCATCACAGTCCGCATCCCTAACAATATGTCTAGCGTTTACACTCACAAATATATTTTCCCACACGGTCGGTACTGGAATTACGATGCAGTTCCCAGCCATCAACAAGACCTCAAAACAATTCAAAAATGGTATCTTAATGGCTCTAATTACTCTAAAACACTAACTCACTGGTTACGAAATTTTGACGACAACCAGGCAACAATAAAAACATTAAACTATGGCATGGACTATGCCAAGTTTCGCCGGATATGGAGGTTTTATTTGATCTGGTTTATTCGCAATTTTGCTTGTTGTGATGGAGAATATAATGGTAATGGTCAATTTTTAATGGTTCATGCTTAACCGGACAAAGGTAGAGTTTTGCCTGTTAGGGGTTGAATGGCATAGTCGCAATTGTCAACCAGAATATTAGACGGATGTCTCCACTTCAGCTTTGAACACTGAGTTCTGACAGTTTTGGTTTCTGGCGCAAGCGAGAAGTTCTGTTTCAGAAGGCACTCTAATCTTTGACGCTAGCTTCAAGAATTCAAGCATTTTGATGAACCAAAATGTTGGGTCTAGAAGATAGGCAACCTGGCCTTCTCGCACGGTTATGCCATGTCGGGCTGAGGACTGGAATGCATGATGAAGATTATGCCAGCCTTCACCCAGGGTCAGAAACGCGACGAGCCAATGGTTTCGACTGTAGTCGTTGGTTGTGAACGGTTGCTCGCCCAGTATGTGACTGAGTGAGTTGACGGTGGCGACACAGTGGAAAAGGATAGTCGTGCTGAGGAAAAAAGCGCCGAGATATTCAGTTCCGCCGATGTAGTAAGAGATAGCACCGAGAGCAATGGTAGGAATGAAGTGCAAACGGTCAACAATCTTCAAAACCAGATTACTCTCAACATCGGTGGGAAGCTTCGATGGAAAAAACTGTGAGGAGAATAGCCATCCAGCTTGAGACCACCAGAATCCTTTGATTCCCTTGAAAGGCATATAGGGGGAATGAGGATCTTTTTCCTGGTCTGAGCATTGATGATGGGCTACGTGGTGAGCTTTCCACCAACTTGGCCCCATCTGTCCGGCTGAAGCAGCTATAATGCTTCCAACCAATAGAACTGAGGTTGGAGCCTGGTAGCTCTTGTGGGTGAGTAGCCTATGATAGATGCCAGTAGTTGCAAGCATTCGTATTATATATAAGAACACAGCCCACAAGGCAGCACCCCACGATAAGCCAGTAACAATAATGAGTAGTGATCCTAAATGACTCACCACGATCAAAGTAGGACCTAGTATGTAAGAAATAATCGTGAGTTGAGAGTACTGCTTCATTAGTGTTCTAACGTCCTTAAGCTTCAAAATAGAAATGCACCAAATCCTCGCCGCAGTTAAGCTCGCGGATAGCAGAATGCCCACTGTTGCCAGCGTTAACACCACAAGCATATCTTGGCACAATTCGCTTCATTGGAATATGAAAAACAGCTTCAAACACAAGCGATCGCAAAAAAGCAGTAAAATTGAGTTCCTTTGTGAGCTTTGTTAATGCATCGACTTTTTATTTACCGAAAAATTGGGTAAAAGCCCCGTCATAAAGGACGGCTTTATATTATATTTCCTGAGATATTTGATAATCTTATGATAGATATGTTCTTATAAGATAAGTAAAACAAGAAAGATATTCATGCTAGTTTTTGAGTTCAAGACCTACGGTAAAGCCTTGCAGTTCCAAGCAATTAATGAGGCGATCCGAACGACTCAGTTCATTCGGAATAAAGCTATCAGATTGTGGATGGACGGGCAAGCTTCGTCATGGATTGAACTTTCACGGCATTGTGCATTATTAGCTGCATTGTTTCCTTTTGCGAATAAGTTAAACTCAATGGCTAGGCAAGCCGCAGCAGAACGAGCATGGGCTGCTATCTCTCGATTTTATGACAACTGTAAGAAAAAGATATCTGGCAAAAAGGGATTCCCCCAATTCCAGAAAGACTGTCGGTCTGTTGAATATAAATCATCAGGCTGGAAGCTTGCAGATAATCGTAAATCGATAACTTTCACCGATAAAAACGGTATTGGTAAATTAAAGCTAAAAGGCACTCGTGACCTACATTTTTATCAAATCAACCAGATAAAACGAGTGAGATTGGTAAAACGTGCCGATGGCGTGTACGCCCAATTCTGTGTTGATGCAAATCGGACGGAGAACACGCAACCAACTCATCAAACTGTTGGTTTAGATGTCGGGTTGGAGAGCTTTTATACCGATTCACTTGGAAACAAGGTTGAAAATCCTCGATTCTCTCGAACTCTTGTACGCAAGATGAAACGGTCACAAAGACTGGTTTCTCGCAAAGTTAAAGGTTCTAGCAATAGACGCAAAGCACGGAATATATTAGGTAGAGTTCACCTCAAAATAAGTAGACAGCGCAAAGACCATGCATTGATTTTGGCAAGGTGCGTAATCACATCAAACGATGTAGTCGTCTATGAAGATTTGAGGATTAAGAACATGGTCAAAAATCATTGTTTGGCGAAATCAATCAATGACGCTGGATGGTATCAATTTAGAGTTTGGTTAGAGTATTTTGGGAAAGTATTTAAGAGGATTACTATTGCGGTAAATCCCTCATATACCAGTCAGGAATGCTCTAACTGTGGGGTAATTGTGAAAAAATCACTATCTACTCGCACACACGTCTGTCAGTGCGGTTGCAATCTAGATAGAGATCATAACGCCTCTCTAAAGTGCGATTCGTTCAGTCGAAACCGAGCAATCGGGGGATGACTGGCTTCTACAGGGTAATCCATAAGGATTGAGTTCGCACTTTAATCCCTTGTAGATGACAACTTCATAACCTTGCAGGTGAGCGCTGGTACCCTAGAAAACGTCAAGTCCTGTCCTCCAGACGTAGGAGTGAAAGCATATCCCCCACTGTAGAGACTAGCCCTCAATCGGTGAAGCGGGGATAAAAGCGGAAAGAGCTACCAGCCTTAAGGTGGTGTCCCGTGAGCAAGTTCCTATGGATAGCAAATGCGAAGTCATTGTTTGAATCACCGTTAAGGCGAACCAGTGAAATTAGGCTTTATGCACTGGGAGTCCCAAAAGGGCAGTAGAAAAGGGTGGTATGAGGATTTGAATCGACATACCTACGTCACCCCAAAACTCGGTGAAGAGATGACATCCTAACGGAACCAACAAATGGTTTAAAAGGCAAAAAGGTAAATGCGCCCACTGTGATAACTACTTCAAAGATGGAGATTCGATAGAAGTTGACCATACCATCCCTAAATCGAAAGGTGGAAAGGATTCATATAATAATTGGCAACTACTCCATCGACATTGCCACGATAAAAAGACTGCCTTTGATGGTAGTCTCGGTAAAAAAAATGTAGCTGAAATACTGCTAAACCTAAGCCACCTTTAGAACCAGACTATTAGCCTGGGGAAAATATAAGTTGGTAATGACGTACTGATGACAACAGCCGTTTTACTGAGGAGCGGAATGATGGGAAACTATCACGTTCCGTTTTGGAGAGCAGTGGAGGGGGCAACTCCTTCACTGACTTTAATCATTCTTAATTTAGGATTGGGTACTGTAGGGCATACAGGAACCTTTGCGCTAGCCCAAAGTTGGGCGCGGGAGGATTCCCGCGTCAACCTTTCCAAGACAGACGCAAGCAACTCTTTGGGAGAAACGACCTCTACTCGTGCTGGAGAAATCCTGCACGAGCAAGTTGTCTCGTAGATCAAAGAATCCCCGTGCCTTCTCCCAAGGGGAGACGCAAGCGCGAACAGGTCCGGAAGTGTCAAATCTCTCATTCCCTAACGGCGAGTTGACCTGGAAAATGTCAAAATTAAATGAGTTTTGCGTAGGCGCATACTCCTACGAAGAAGCAAGCTACGCGTAGTGTCTGGTAGAGTTGCGACTTGTTGCCAGACATCGCCACTTGAGATAACGCGGATTTGAGATAACTAAGTTGAAATTTATGGGCAAGCAACGTGTTCTTTCTGGAGTTCAACCAACCGGCAATTACCATCTAGGTAACTACTTGGGAGCCATTCGCAACTGGGTAGAAGGTCAGAGCGAATACGAAAATTACCTTTTTGTGGCTGATTTGCACGCGATTACAGTGCCACACGACCCCACACAGTTGGCAGCTGATACCTACACCCTTGCTGCTCTCTATCTAGCTTGTGGTCTTGATTTAAATCACTCCACTATTTTTGTACAATCCCACGTTTCGGCCCACAGTGAACTCACCTGGTTGCTCAACTGCATTACACCCCTAAACTGGCTGCAAGATATGATCCAGTTCAAAGAAAAGGCTGTTAAACAGGGAGAAAATGTGAGTGCAGGCTTGTTGGATTACCCAGTGCTAATGGCGGCTGATATTTTGCTTTACCAAGCGGATAAAGTGCCAGTGGGTGAAGACCAAAAGCAACACTTGGAATTGACACGGGATATTGCAGCTCGGTTAAATCACCAATTTGGTAAACCAGATCAACTAGTTCTGAAATTACCAGACCCTTTGATTCGTAAGGAAGGGGCAAGGGTGATGAGCTTGGCGGACGGTACACGCAAAATGTCGAAGTCTGATCCTTCAGAATTAAGCCGGATCAGTTTGCTAGATTCACCAGAACAGATTCAATACAAGATTAAGCGTTGTAAAACCGATCCGATTCGTGGGCTGACTTTTGATGATCCCGCGCGTCCAGAGTGTAATAATTTGTTAACGCTGTATACATTGCTTTCTGGTAAAACGAAGGAAGATGTAGCAGTTGAGTGTCAGGATATGGGCTGGGGACAATTCAAGCCATTGTTGACAGACACAATTATTGAGTCCCTAAAACCAATTCAAGAAAAATATCAGGTGATAACGGCAGATAAAGGCTATCTAGAATCTGTGTTGCGGGATGGAGGGGAGAAAGCTAGGGCGATCGCCAATCAAACTTTATCACAAGTAAAATCTGCTTTGGGCTACTCTCTCCCTCTATAAGTTTTCCCTTTTAGGTGTGATTCGCTATACCATTTAAGAAATTGAAATTCTTAATTTTATGCATCACACCCATAGCCGGACAGCCTTCAAGAGAGCTGTACAAGCAGGTGAATTTCTCGTTACTGCCGAGGTAGCACCACCAAAAGGGGGAGATCCAGCGCACATGATTCAAATGGCGGCGACTCTTAAGGGAAGGGTTCATGCTGTCAATGTTACTGATGGTAGCCGCGCCGTGTTACGGATGTCTTCGTTAATGGCGTCGGTGATTTTGTCACAAAACGGTATAGAGCCGATTTGTCAAGTTGCTTGCCGCGATCGCAACCGCATTGCTTTACAAGCTGATTTGATGGGCGCTCATGCTTTGGGCGTACATAACATTTTAGCTTTGACTGGCGACTCAGTAAAAGCAGGCGATCATCCAGATGCCAAAGCTGTGTTTGACTTGGAAGCTGTGCGACTGCTGCAACTGATTCGGAAGATGAATCAAGGCGTTGATTGCAACGAGAAACCTTTGACTGATGGAGCGTTAGATTTATTTGTGGGTGCAGCAGTAGATCCGCAATGTAAAAGTTGGTCGGGTTTGCAAAGTCGATTTGAACGTAAAATCGAAGCCGGAGCGCAGTTTTTTCAAAGTCAGTTGATTACCGATTTTGATCTGCTAGAAAAGTTTATGAACTTAATTGCTGCTGGCTATAAAAAACCGATTTTGGCAGGGATTTTTCTGTTGAAATCGGCAAAAAATGCCCAGTTTATTAATAGATGTGTTCCGGGTGTAAATATTCCCCAACATATTATTGATAGATTAGCAAAAGCCAAAGATCCTTTTGAGGAAGGGATAAAAATTGCCGCCGAGCAAGTGCAAATAGCGCGGCAATTATGTCAGGGTGTCCACATGATGGCGGTGAAACGGGAAGATGCGATCGCGCCAATTTTAGATTTGGCTGGGATTGCTCCAGTTAATCAGTTGGTATCCAAATAAATGAGATAACGCATTTTTTATTAAAGCAGATGGTAACAACCATTTGCTTTTTTTAACGCCGAATCAGACGCCTAGATTTTTCACGGTATCTGGAAAACCTCACTTCTAGAGGAGAAAGACGCGACTACAGTACGCAGCGTCTAAAATTTAACTCTAATTCTTCTGCTTAACTTTTCGTTACATAATTAGAAATTTTCCCGCCTACTTACTTATGCTGAAGTGTCTCGTTGGCTTTGCAAAAGCTTGGGAAGCGTTAGGGAAGGCTTGGGAAGCTAGTAAAGATGCTAACGGGTCAGGGAAGGTTAGAGAGTTAGGGAAAATTGGGAGAGATTAGGAGGTTAATGTCTAATGACTGATGTCCAATAACTTATAAAACCCTGCTATCGATCAACGCAGTGTTGAAATAGCAGGGTTTACGTAGGGTTATCGGGGGCGGAGGTTACTTTGATTTTTTGACTGCTAGTTTAAATTACTTGCTTTCTTAACTGCTTCCTTTAACTCTTCAAAGGTAATACTACCGTCTTTGTCTGAATCATACTGTACTAGTAACTCCTGGGGACTATTGGTATTTGTTTCTGATGAGATGATTGCACTTAAGCCAGGACTTAAAAAAAGATCATTAATGGAGACTTTGCCGTCTTGATCGCTATCTAAGGTATTAAAAAGAGATTGAAGCTCTTGCTCGGTTGCCATAAGTTTCTATCTGAATTAGTTTTTCAATTTAATATCTCAAAATCTTGACAAAGACGCAAGGACAGTTAAGACAGTTAAGGTGTACTCTGTGATACAGGGACGTTACTTGAATATTGCGCTTTATCTTTGAAAACACTGTGCTGTATATTGCTTAAGCAAAGCGTGCAAGATATTCAGTCAGATAAGTTTATTCTCTTTTTACAAACCTACACCTGAAACCAAGCAGTCAATGCTACTGCCAAAGCATCCGCAGCATCATCTGGCTTGGGAATATCATCTAAATCTAACTCCCGAGCCACCGCCTCTTGCACTTCTGACTTATCAGCATTGCCATAACCTGTTAAAGCTTGTTTAATTTGAGCGGGAGTAAACTCTACGTAGGGAAGACGACGCTGACCCAACACCAAAATGAGTACACCCCGTGCCTGTGCAACGACGATTGTATTTGACATTCGATAGAAGAATAGTTTCTCGATCGCCACCAAATCCGGTTGCAACTCCTCCATCAGGGTGTGTAAATCATCAAACAAGGTACATAGGCGCTGCCCCATTTCTACATCTGCTGACGTTCTGATTACCCCAAAATCTAGCATATTTACTGTAGTCTCTTGCACCTTGTGAGAAATTTGTGTGCAGGTAATTGCCCCAAATCCTAAAATTGCCAGCCCTGGATCTAATCCTAAAATTCGTTTTTCCATTAAATTCACTTTTACCAAGCCAGGCTATTGTTTAACTAGAAATATTGGCAATTTTCACGACTTGCTCTTAGTCTAATAGGATTGACAAATATAATAGTTCCACGCCTGGTGTTTTAAACCAAGTGGTATAGGTTTTCTGTTAATTATTGTTTGTAGCACTGCTCCAAATCAGGTATGTCAATTGGTTTTCTCAGACAAGCCCTCAACGCCCTGCAAAAGCAGTCGCGCTCTCGTACTTCCTATCGGGTTAACCAGTGGTTCAAATGGTTATCCCCTGGACTATCGGTAAAACGTTGGTTGTTGATCAGTGTTGGAGGTGTACTGCTAGCGAGTTTGGGGTTAGCTATTTGGATTAAGCTGACCCCAATTTTTTGGATGATCGAGTTGTTTAGGAGTTTTCTGGGAGTAATCACCAACATCTTACCCAACTATATCAGTGGGCCTTTGGTGCTGCTTGGCGGCTTGCTGTTAGTGCTTTGGGGGCAAACTCGCACCGTAGGCTCAATTACTAAGGTACTAAGAGCAGAAGGCGGAGAGGAACTCATTGATGTCTTGCTCGCTCATCGTCGATTGTACCGAGGCCCGAAAATAGTGGTAATTGGTGGTGGTACGGGACTTTCTACGTTGTTGAGGGGACTAAAAACCTACAGCGCTAATATTACTGCCATTGTCACTGTCGCCGACGATGGTGGATCTTCTGGGCGGTTGCGTGAAGAGTTTGGAGTGCTACCACCAGGGGATATCCGCAATTGTTTGGCTGCACTAGCAGATGAAGAAAAGTTATTAACAGAATTGTTTCAATACCGTTTTCGGGCTGGAGATGGGTTAACGGGTCACAGTTTTGGCAATTTGTTTTTAACGGCAATGAGTGATATTACTGGAGATTTAGAACAAGCAGTTGCAGCCAGTTCCAAAGTGCTAGCGGTACGGGGACAAGTACTACCAGCAACTCTCAGTGATGTTCGCCTCTGGGCAGAATTAGCCGATGGTCGTCGCATTAATGGGGAGTCTAGCATTCCCAAAGCTGGCGGTAAAATTGTTAAAATTGGCTGCATTCCAGCTAATCCTCCGGCGGTGCCAGCAGCTATTAAGGCACTTAAAGAAGCTGATTACATCATTATTGGCCCAGGTAGCCTTTATACTAGCCTGATTCCTAATTTATTAGTACCAGAAATTGCCGATGCGATCGCTCAAACAGATGCCCCCCGTATTTATATCTGCAATATAATGACTCAACCAGGAGAAACTGAAGGCTACACTGTTGCCGATCACATCAGAGCAATTGATGCTGCTTGTGGGCAAAGACGGCTATTTGATGCTGTGCTAATACACAACAAATCCCCCTCGGAGCAATCACTCATCCGCTACGCCCAACAAAACTCGCATCCCGTTTTCCTGGATAGAGAAGCCGTAACTCAGCTAGGGCGAAGGATTGTTCCAGCTAATGTTTTGTATGAAGATGAAACGGGTTTTGTACGTCACAATCCGCAGAAATTAGCACGAGTGTTATTGCGGTGGTACGGTAGAGCTCATCATGGTAGGTAGTCATTAGTCATTAGTCATTAGTCATTAGTGAATAAGCAATCCCTCATGCCCCATGCCCCATGCCCAATGCCCCATGCCCAATGACTAATTATGAAAATTTTTCTTGCAGATACAGAGGCGACGCTACTTTTAGGTATTACTCTTGGTGAATCCCTGACCCCTGGCAGTGTAATTTTACTAGAAGGTGATTTAGGTGCTGGTAAAACTACCCTAGTTCAAGGTATTGGCAAGGGTTTGGGAATTGCTGAACCCATTGTCAGTCCCACTTTCACCCTGATTAATGAGTATACAGAAGGACGCCTCCCCCTTTACCACCTGGATTTATATCGCTTAGAACCACAAGAAGTTGCAGCCCTAAATTTAGAAAGTTACTGGGAAGGTGTTGAAGTCATCTCAGGAATTGTGGCAGTTGAATGGGCAAAACGATTGCCCTATAAGCCAGATAGTTATTTAAGTGTGAGTTTGACTTATGGGCATGGGGGCACTCGTCAAGTCGAACTTATACCATTCAATTGTGCCATTAGCGAAGTTATTGCCGCGATTTAAGCTCATCTCCTGACTTACAGCTATTTTCAAGTAAATAGACTACGCGGTAGGGGCACAGCAATGCTCATGAGTGTCAACTTAAGCGCAAACCCTTTTAAAACCTCGTTTCCAGCAAGAAGGCTGGAAATGCAGATCAATTGCGGCTCTGCCGCTTTTCAAGAGGCTCCGCCTCTAGAACGGCATTCCCAGTCGGAGACTCTTAACGAGACAATCTAAAAGCTGCTTCTAGAAAGGCTTTCAGGTTAAGTTGACACCAATGAGCAATGCTGTGCCCTTACGACTGATGTGGTTTAAATACTTGAATTTTGCTGTAAGTACAAGGGATTTCACTTTTTTGATCACAACACTAGAAAATTTCTACAAATAGTCGAGGAAGAACTCTACACTCGTCCTATCTGCCACTACCACGCTCACCACTGTCAGTCCCTAACATTGTTATCTAAACCAAAAATAAATGAAAGAATTGTTCAACAGCAGATATATTGCAACAGAGCCAATGTAAATAAACTGTTGTTGGATTAAATGAGAGTTTTTACAGAACTTAGTCAGCTTGGTTGAACCAGATTAGTTATCTACTGTCATTCAGAGATCCAATCGAGATTATTTAGCAGCGAAAGCTAGTAGAGAAAAGTTAAATAACAATAAAGTTCTGTACAAGTCGGTCGTCTAACTTTCCTTACACTTAGTATTCCCAAGTTAGGTTCACAATCTATACAAAAGAAGAAACTAATTTATGAGTTTTAAAAAAAAGTTTAAATAATTTTATTTAGCAAATAATTATTCTATTTACATCTGTAATTAGCGCTGAGATCAAGGAAATTTTAAATAAAAATATCTCGTATTTTCTACGTTGATTGTGTGTATAAAATGCGAGATATTTTATCCTCTACCAATCCGATTTTATTAGTGAACTAATAATTAAGGACTTTAATCCTTATTTTCTAAGCACTAAAGTCCTTACTAAAAACCCTTCATTACTAACTTGACAAAGTACTAGTTATCTCTAATGAAAGAGGCGATCGCCTCTTTTATCGGAAAACCGGAGTCGTCTCTGGTATAGTAAGTAAGCCCTTTATCAATGAATGCAGAGGTAGTATCTATTAACTGCTGAAGAACCTCCGCACTAGTGTTATCTATTTCTTCACTGATTTTTTCCGCTGTAAATCGGTTTTTTCGATCTTCTGGAGCTAATACAATCCGAGGATCTTTATAAGTTTCTTGTGGCTTGGGTTTAAATGTCTCATTTAAGTCAAACTGAAGACGTAAGTAACGTTTAGAATCGTATCCGCCCATGATTTGTCGGGAAATTGTACTACCAATCTCAGATGTAGGTTCCATAAAGATATTAGTAAGATTTTTTGCCCAGTCGAAGCCTCTCCATTTACTTATTTGCTTATATTGATATGGTTCACCAGTTTGACCTGTGCCAATAGAAAGGATAGAAATATCTTCCAATCGCAGATTATCCAGTTTATATTTTTGCTTGATTGTTGGAGAGACTGAAGACTGACTAATCCTCATAACTAGACTCAAAGCTGCCAGAGACGGGTTGTTAGCAGAAACTCCTCCATCAATGTGTGGGAATTCCCAATCACCAAATTTTTCTTTATCTACAGGTTCTAATTTATATGGTGGGAAAAAAGTGGGAGCTGAAGCAGAAGCGGTACATATCTCCCATAAATAACAGTCATCGTACCATCTGTCTCCTAGATCGGGATGACAATTTGTAAAAAAGGTTGTATTACGATATAGGGTATCGTAAGCAAGAATCAAAATAATCGGTTTTTCAATATCCTTTATTCTTGTGGATTTATACGCATCTTTGAGAACGCTAATAATTCCATCATGAGAATATTTAGGTGGTGAAAGTACATTCAAAATGGATTTTATGAGCGGCGGTAAGTTTTTGTAGCGGTCTTTTCTCTGCTGCGGGAATATATCTTTCCCCCGATCTCTATACAGTTTAATTAGTTCATCACTGTTTTTTCCAAGACCAATACCTCCTGTTAATATTGAACCAGTAGAAGTACCAGCAACCATGTCAAAGTATTCGTGTAAAAACTTTCCTTTCCCCTGATTTATAATTTCTTGCTCTACTTGTTGAAGTATTCGGGCTGCAATGACTCCACGAATACCGCCACCGTCTAAAGCCAAAATTTTGAAGGACATAGCAATTTTCCTTGATTATTTATTTTGATGTGTAACTATTTGTCTACTACATAAGCTTAAATAAATATTTGCTACAAGAAAGTTAAAGCTTGACCCCGCACTTGCGTATTTACCTGGCCTTTGTCATAAACTATCTCACCGCCGACAATGGTGGTTGTAGCCCAGCCGGTGAGGTTCCAGCCTTCAAAGGGACTCCAATGGCATTTGGTTAAAAGTTCCTCGCGCCGGACTGGACGATATGTGTTTAAATCTACAAGCACTAAATCGGCATCGTAACCAGGCGCGATCGCTCCTTTATTGGGAATACCATAAGCTACAGCTACAGCTTTGGACATCCAGTTCACAACTTGAGCTACAGTACACTGTCCCTGCATTGCCGCAGTTAACATCAAAGCTAGAGAAGTTTCTACTCCAGGCATTCCCGAAGGACTATTGGGGTATTCTTGAGCTTTCTCTTCTAAGGTGTGGGGGGCGTGATCTGTCGCAATGAAATCAATCACGCCATCGCGCAAAGCTTGCCAGAGAACTTCGTTATCGTGGGGCGATCGCAAAGGTGGATTCATCTGTGCTAAGGTACCAATCTGCTCATAAGCGCTAGTATTCAACAACAAATGCTGTGGCGTTACCTCTGCTGTCACCCAACTAGGTTTCTCCTGACGCAGCAAATCAGCTTCTTCGGCAGTTGACATATGCAGAATATGCAGACGACGTTGATATTTTTGAGAAAGTTTTAATGCCAGTTGAGTTGCAAGCATTGCCGCTTGATTATCTTGAATTTGCGAATGAACGGCGGGATCATGAATGTTGGCAAATTCTTGGCGGCGTTGGTTGATTCTAGCTTGATCTTCGGCATGAACGGCAATCAAGCGATCGCCTTTAGCAAATATTGCAGAGAGTGCTGTTTCGCCATCAACCAGCAATTGACCATGCATCGACCCCATGAAAATCTTAATTCCCGGTGTTGGCTTTGCCAAAAGTAAATCTGGTAGATTCTCTGCTGTTGCCCCAATAAAAAAGCCATAATTAACCAAGCACTTTTGTGAGGCACGTTCTAACTTATCGTCTAAAGCCTGCTGTGTCGTTGTCAGGGGGCGTGTGTTGGGCATTTCTAAAAAAGAAGTGACTCCGCCTTTAGCACAGGCACAACTGGCGGTGAACAAATCTTCCTTGTGTTCTAGCCCAGGTTCGCGGAAATGCACCTGCGGATCAATAACTCCCGGCAACAAAGTTAACCCTTCTGCGTCAATTTCAGTGGCTAGTGCTGTTTGGGAGATTTCTGGCGCAACTTCGACTATTTGGCGATCGCGCGTCAACACATCCCCAATCATCAGTTCACCATTGGGTAAGATTATCTGAGCGCGGCGAATCAGTAAAGTTTTTGGAGATGACATAGGGATAAAGAATTTAAAATGGGGAAATGCAATCTTGGCAAGTATCCTGGCTATCGAATCAATCTAAATTCAAGCAACGGCAGCTTATGTGTTATGAAGAACTATGCTTTTAGGTTAAACTGAGTCGCGATCGGAGTAACCAATTTTTGCCGCGCCTAAAAAAAAGTTTATTTTTAATTTATGAAAAAACCCGTCAATCAATTTTGGATTTTAGATTTAGGATTTGGGATTAACCGTATCCTAGAACACCAATTCTGTAATCCTGGAAGAACCTCTCCCCCAACCCCTCTCTGTTTCGGAGAGGGGAGTTTAGCTAATCTCAAATCTACAATCTAAAATTGGTAGTCAAGATGCGAACATGACTAGGAAATTAAAGTTTTCCCGTTAAGATTAACAGATAAAGTCTCACTAGGCGAGTTAATTACCTAAATTTTTACTTCAGTTAAGTAATTTCATGCAAAATCAAGTGTCTGATAACAACTCTAGTCAACAACCTGATAATTCCTGGATCGCAGAGCTAGGTAGAACAATTGTATTGAGCATTGTTCTAGCTCTGGGAATTCGTACCTTTGTTGCTGAAGCACGCTGGATTCCTTCTGGATCGATGGAACCAACTCTGCATGGTACGCCCAACCAGTGGGAAGCAGACAAAATCATTGTCGATAAATTGAAGTATAAATTTGCTGACCCGCAACGGGGAGATGTCGTAGTATTTTCACCTACAAAAGAGCTACAAAAAGAACAATATCAGGATGCTTTTATTAAACGTATAATTGGCCTACCTGGAGAAAAAGTACAACTTAAGGATGGCAAAGTTTATATCAACAACAAATCCTTGCCAGAATCTAATTACCTAAGTTCTGGGCAGAGTACAGTCATTGATGTTTGCCAATCAGGGCCACAGCCACCTTTTTTAGCAAAACCCCAGACTATACCAGCCGATTCATATTTAGTACTAGGTGACAATCGTAACAATAGTTATGATGGTCGCTGCTGGGGTCTTGTCCCCCGCCAGAATATTATTGGACGTGCTGTACTTCGCTTCTGGCCTCTAAATCATATTGGCGGAATAGATAAATCGCCACTATATCCGTAATTAACAATATTACTAAAGTGGATAATTGACACTCCTCGTCCTAAAGGCGCGTTCGCCTTAGCGTCTCGAAGAGAGGATTCTTGGTTCTCCGAGGCCACTTAAAACTAGATACCTTGCAGTTTCTAGCCCAATTGCTATGATGCCTTACCTAGCAAAGATTTTATTGTATCCAGTTAAGTCACTAGATGGTGTTGAAGTTGAAAAGGCTAGAATTATTGCTAGTGGGGCACTACAGCATGATCGCGAGTTTGCCATTGTTGATGATCAGGGTAGATTTGTCAATGGCAAGCGTCATGCTAAAATCCATTTACTAAGGGCGCAATTTGCACTTTTAAATAGAACTATCTCGTTGCAAATCCCAGGCTGCGACTTACAAAAAATTTTTCATTTGGATCAGGAACGGCAAGCATTAGAAGCAACTTTGAGTGATTTTTTTGAGTTTGCTGTCACATTAAAGCAAAACTCTCTGATGGGTTTTCCTGACGATACATTTTCACCTGGCCCAACGGTAATTAGTACGGCAACGTTGGCAGAAGTAGCTTCTTGGTTTCCGGGTTTAAGTGTAGATGAAATGCGCCGTCGGATGCGTGCCAACATCGAGATTGATGGTGTACCAGCATTTTGGGAAGATCGGCTATTTAGTGAACAAAGTAATTTAGTCTCCTTTCAAGTAGGAGATGTGCAATTTTTTGGGGTTAACCCATGTCAGCGTTGTATAGTGCCAACACGCGATTCTTACTTAGGGAAAGCTTACCCAAACTTTCAAAAAATCTTTGCTACCCAGCGACAAGCAACTCTGCCAAATTGGGTTGCTTCATCGCCTTTTAATCACTTTTACAGATTGAGTGTCAATACCCAATTACCCCCATCCTCAGCCGGAAAAATTTTACAACTTGGCGATGAGGTTGAGATACTTCCACAACAAAATTAACATTTATTTAAAATAAAAAATACTAAGTAAATTTTTGGGGATTTTTTTGTTCTTACTCTCTCTAGGAAATTAATTATGATAACCAAAAGAAAGCCGAGACATCCTGGTATTTTGATTAAGCGTCAATATTTAGAACCTTTAAAAATGACCAATACTCAGCAAGCTGAGATTTTAGATGTTTCACGTAAAACAGTTTCAGAACTGTAAGCAGGCTCTCAGGTTCGCAAACCTCATAACTGGCTAATAGCTTTGATCGTCTGTAAAACTCTCTAGCACTATGTGAGTTAAACTATAAATATAAGTATTTCGGTGAAATCGGTTAACAAATTTCAGGGTAATTTCAAAGAAGCATTTATTATTCTCAATAATCATCCGCCTAGCTTTTAATAATAATGCATTTTAATCAAACTAACCATCATAAAAGAAATATTTTGGTAGTCGATGATACCCCAGATAATTTGCGGCTTTTATCGGCGATGTTGACTGCACAAGGTTTTGAAGTTCGCAAAGCCTTAAACGGTAAAATGGCACTAACTGCGTGTCAAATGGTTTTGCCAGATGTGATTTTGCTGGATATCAATATGCCAGATATGAATGGCTATGAAGTTTGTCAACAACTAAAAGCTGATCGTAAAACTTGTGAAGTCCCAGTAATTTTTATTAGCGCCCTGGATGATGTTGTAGATAAGGTAAAAGCCTTTGATGTTGGTGGTGTAGACTATATTGCAAAACCTTTTCATGGGGCAGAGGTTGTGTTGCGAATTGAAAATCAGATTAATTTACGTTTGCTCCAAGTTAAACTACAAGAAAAAAACTTTTTACTCCAAGAGGCTCTTAATAACTTGAAAATAGCCCAAGTTAAACAGATTCAGAACGAAAAGATGGTGGCGCTGGGGCAGTTAGTGGCTGGGTTAGCTCATGAGATTAATAACCCGATCAGTTTTATCTACGGGAACCTCAAATATGCTGGTGAATATGTGCAAGACCTAGTAAATATGATTGAGATATATCAACAGGAATATCCCAAACCCACACCAAAAATTCAGCAAATAGCTAAAAATCTAGACCTGAATTTTATAATTAAGGATGTGCAAAAGCTGATAGGTGCAATGTATAGAGGATCTGATCGCATTCGGGAAATTGTATTGGCGCTACAACACTTTTCTCGGCACGATGAAGCAGAGATGAAGCCGGTAAATATCCATGAAGACATCGACAACACTTTGGTGATGTTACAATATCGACTCAGGGAAACAGCAGACCGTGCCGCAATTGTTCTAGTGAAAGATTATGGTAATTTGCCTCTAGTTACTTGTTATACAAGTGAACTAAACCAAGTATTTATGCATCTGTTAAATAATGCTATTGATGCAATAGAAGAAAGAGTGGGGAATCAATCTTCTACTCCCCAAATTCGGATTCATACAGAGGTGACAGACTTGAATATGGTCAAAATTGCGATCGCTGATAATGGCACTGGTATAAAAGAGTCGTTGCGATCGCGTTTATTTGACCCATTTTTTACCACAAAACCTGTGGGTAAAGGTAGTGGGCTAGGATTATCCATTAGCTATCAGATTATCGTGCAAAAACACCGAGGAAATATTACCTGTACCTCCTCTGTTGGGCAAGGAGCAGAGTTTGCGATCGAAATTCCTATAAAGTAACCTGAGCCTGAAATGAGAATATTTATAACTATGTTAAGAAATATAACGGAGAAACTCCCCTTGAGCAGCACGAGCGATCGCTTGTGTTAAATCTTCTTGAGTTTGACGTAAAATCGTCTACCAGTGTGCTTGCAAAAATTGGATATTTTTTAGTTGGAAGTCCCTAAATTAGGAAATCCGGATTTTTTCTTGATTACAGACTACTATTTTTAGTCACATAAACGCATAATAGAAAAGTGACTGATTTGTTCGCCCCTTTACAATCTCTCAAAGAAGGTCACTGGTTCAAGCTCATCTGCGGAGCCAGCTTCCAGCATTTGCCGGCAGTCAGAAGTTTAACGTTAGCCTATACTTTGGCGGGCGCTGACTGTATAGATGTCGCAGCTGATCCAGCAGTGATTGCAGCAGCGCAAGCAGCGCTACAAGTAGCCAGAACTCTTACTAGGGATGCCCAAAAGCGAGGCTTTGACTACAAAGGCAACTCACCCTTTTTGATGGTCAGCCTGAACGATGGAGAAGACCCACATTTTCGGAAAGCAGAATTTAATCCTACTGAGTGTCCTACAGACTGCCCTAGACCCTGTGAACGGATTTGTCCGGCACAAGCAATCGTGTTTAACAGTATAAAATCAGATTTTTCGGGAGTATTATCACAAAAGTGCTATGGCTGCGGTCGTTGTATACCAGCTTGTCCATACAATATAATTTATACAAATTCATATATGTCAACGCCGGGAGCGATCGCGCCATTGGTAATGTCAACGGGAGTAGATGCCGTAGAAATCCATACAAAAGTTGGGCGGTTGGCAGAATTTGAGCAATTATGGCAAGCAATTTCACCGTGGACCGATCAACTAAAGTTACTAGCCATCAGTTGTCCCGATGGCGAGGGAATGACTGACTATTTGAGAGCAGTATATCATCTGATTGCCCCACTCAAGAGTGCTTTAATTTGGCAAACCGACGGTCGTCCGATGAGTGGTGATATTGGCGATGGCACTACAATAGCCGCGGTGAAATTAGGGCAAAAAGTTTTGGCAGCTAAATTACCGGGATATGTGCAGTTAGCAGGCGGCACTAATAGCTATACCGTTGCTAAGTTAAAGGCAATGGGACTGCTCAACGATTTTAGATTGCCGATTTTAGATTTTGGATTAGAAGATGCCAATCCCCAATCTAAAATCCAAAATCCAAAATCCAAAATTTCTGGGGTCGCCTACGGTAGCTACGCCCGTGTACTGCTGTCACCGATTCTCGAACAGTTAGAGAATAAGGAGGTAAGTAACACCAATACAAAGACGACTGGTAGCCTAGAAGAAGATAATACATTACTTTGGCAAGCTGTAGAACTTGCCCATTCTCTCGTTTCCCAGATCAAGTCACAGCAGGAGCGTTAATCGCTCGTTACGGAAAATTACCCACGGCGGATTCTCCTGCACGTAAATGTCCTCGCTATCTCTAAAAACGTCACCATAGAAAGCATGACGATTACAGACGATCTCCAAAAGTTATTAGACATTTTGCCCGAAGACCTGCAACAAGCACTAGAGAGTCATCCCAAACGAGATAGTTTAGTAGAAGTGGTCTTGGATTTGGGTCGTCGCCCAGAGGCTCGCTTTCCCAATCAAGCTGAGTATCTGAGCGAAGTACCCGTTACTCAAGAACAGATAGATGATTGCATTCAACGAGTCGGAATCTTTGGCGGAGATAATCGGGCAGGAATTGAGCAAACTTTGCATCGGATCAGCGCTATTCGCAACCGCACGGGTAAGATTATTGGCTTGACCTGTCGCGTTGGTCGGGCGGTATTTGGAACCATTGGCATGATCCGCGATTTGGTAGAAACTGGTAAATCGATTCTCATGCTGGGGCGTCCAGGCGTGGGCAAAACTACTGCCTTACGGGAGATTGCCCGGGTTTTGGCGGATGATCTGCATAAGCGAGTGGTGATTATTGACACCTCCAACGAAATCGCTGGGGATGGTGATGTTGCTCACCCCGCCATTGGTCGCGCAAGGCGGATGCAAGTGGCTCATCCAAATCAACAGCATCAGGTAATGATTGAAGCAGTGGAAAACCACATGCCAGAAGTCATTATCATTGATGAAATTGGCACGGAACTGGAAGCTTTAGCGGCTCGTACCATTGCGGAACGGGGTGTACAGTTGGTGGGTACTGCCCACGGGAATCAGATCGAAAATCTGATTAAAAACCCTACTCTGGCTGATTTAGTTGGGGGTATCCAAGCTGTGACGCTGGGAGACGATGAAGCGAGACGGCGAGGCTCTCAAAAGACTGTTTTGGAGCGTAAAGCCCCTCCTACCTTTGAAATTGCGGTGGAAATGTTGGAACGCCAACGCTGGACAGTACACGAAAGCGTTGCTGACTCAGTAGATAATCTGCTGCGGGGGCGTCAGGCTACTCCACAAACGAGAACCGTTGATGATCAGGGCAAAGTCGCTGTTACAAGGCAGTTAGCTGTTGTCAACGGTCGCGGTGGACATTTAGCGACAGTGGAGGAATCTTTCCCACAGGCGCGACCGTCTAATGGCTCTAATGGTTGGCGTTCATCTGGACAAATGGTAGCACTGCCGCAATTGCCAGTAGAGCGGGTAACAGGACGCAGTGAGTTTGACCGTTTGCTGGATGAATCTTTCAATTATTCTGAGAGCATTGATTTGGATGCTGCTACCAGACAGCCCGGCCCCAATGGTGAAGATTTGCCACTACACGTTTACCCCTATGGCGTTAGCCGCCACCAACTGGAACAGGTAATTAGTGTGCTAACTTTACCCGTGGTATTGACAAAAGACATAGATAGTGCTGATGCAATTTTAGCACTGCGATCGCACGTCAAAAACCACGCCAAATTACGCCAAATGGCCAAAGCTCGTCATGTACCCATCCACATGATTAAGTCCAGCACGATTCCCCAAATTACCCGTGGTTTGCGGCGGTTGCTAAACATCGACGACCCGGAGATGGCGGACGACCGAGAACTGCAACTGTTTTTGCACAATGGTAGCGATGATGAGATGGATGCCTTGGAAGAAGCTAGACTTGCTGTTGAGCAAATTGTGATTCCGAAAGGACAGCCAGTGGAGTTATTGCCGCGTTCTCCCCAAGTCCGCAAAATGCAACATGAGTTGGTAGAACATTATCGCCTCAAGTCGCATAGTTTTGGCGAAGAACCAAATAGAAGATTGCGGATTTATCCGGCATAACCTCACCGAATTTACGATGTTTAAATTTTGGATTTTGGTGAAGCAGCGCGGTCTTGGGGGTTTCCCCCATGAGTGACTGCACCAAGCCGTAGGGATTGAAGATTCAAAATCCAAAATTTAAACAGGTCTGATATTATAGCAACCGCCAAGGCAGTTAGGACGCTGTACGAAGAACATCTTCTATGGCATCTCGGAGACAGTCAAATTCAATTATTTGTTTACGAATCCGACTCTTCAACCATGACCAACATCGCTCAATTTTGTGTTTTGGTCAGGTGAATAAGATGGCAAGTATTTTATAGTGACAGTCCGCCGCTTCAATTATAGCAACGGACAGGAAGCTTAGGACAACGATAAATTCACAATGTATCCTATTGAGGGCGTCTACCGCCAACTTGTCCTAACGGCTTTGGCGACTGCTATAAATCTTTAAGTACCCGGACAGAAATATTTACACATGGTTTTTAGTCTGGATAAAGGTTTCAGGTCTAATTTTGTGTAATTAATTCTGTCTTACTACTTAGTTATGCTCATCGTGGCGAATGGAACGGGAAATGCTATTTTCTCGGCGATTGAGTTGTTGTCGTTCACGACGATTTAAACGTCCATCTCTCAAGTCACGCCTCCGAGCCGCATTTAAAGATGCTTCTCTACGCTCCAATGAACGATATTCACGTTTGTTAATACTGCCATTTTCAACACCATGAGTAATCCGATGTTGCTGATTAACTTCCCGATGATAAACTTCTTGAGCAGAAGCTACTGTCGGCAAAAAAATTGCCGCCGCGCACATTGCAGCATATGCTAAACGTTTCATACTAATTTCCTCAAATAATTTTAGGAAGCAAGCGATAAATCTAGATTTTTTCAATATATCTAAATACTAGTGCTTGATATAACCACTATATTCACCTCTTTGCAAAAGCACCTGTGACTAAAGTCATCAGTCTGACTATGACTTTAGTCACTGTGTCTGGAGTGAGATCGCCGTGTTTTAAACGCTCATCACCACGGTGAAATGCTGCCAAGGTTCCTGGTGTTCCTACTTAGGTTATCAACGGCCATTACAGATTCTCTACAAGCAATTGCAAAAATCAACGCATTCAAGCGCGATCGCACTCTTAGCAACGGCTAGCTCTCCCGATTCGGACTTAACCCTTAACGGGGTACAAGTATAGTAACCGCCTTGGCGGTTGCTATATCTCCGCCAGATTACCCATAATAAAAGAATCCCACACCTTAATCCCCTCCCCGCTCTTCGGGAGGGGAGACAAAGCGTAGCATTGGCGGGGTGGGGTTCTTCGGGTTTAATAAGCAATCAAGCGGACATGATATCAAGTTGTAAATCCAGTTCCGCAAAAGACAGCCAATTACAGAGTTTAAACTCTCGTAAACCTTGTTTTAACCTTGCAGTATCAAGCTATAAAGCGTAGATTTGCGAGGGTTGAAATATGCTTCGGCTCAAAGGTTATGTATTATTTATCTGCTTTTTTGTAGCATTATCTGTTTCAGTCATTCTAGGGAGTATGAATTTTGTTCAGGCTATTGAGAGCCGCAACCCAAAGCTTCCCAAGCTAAATACTCTATACGGACAAGCTCCGATAGTAATCGGTCATCGCGGCGGTGGAACTGGTTATCGTCCAGAACATACGGTGGGAGATTTTGGACGTGATTTGATTGGTTCTCACAACTTAGGAATTGAATTTGGTGCAGACTACATTGAACCTGATTTGGTAATAACCAAAGATGGAGTCCTGATTGTTCGCCACGAACCTCTATTGGCAACAGTGAAAACAGATAACAATGGCAAGATTGTTTACGATGCTCATGGGAAACCTACTATCCAAGAAGCCACAACAAACGTTGCCGATGTTTCCGAATTTGCTAAACGTCTAACAACCAAAGTCCTTGACGGGAATAGTGTTACAGGTTGGTTTGCAGAAGACTTTACTTTAGCTGAGATTAAGAAACTACGGGCAATCGAGCGCCTGCCCAAGATTCGTCCTCAGAATACTAAGTATAATGGTGTGTTCCAAATCCCCACTTTTGATGAAGTTATCAATCTTGCCAAACGCAGCGAAGCAAAAACTGGTCGGAAAATTGGTATTTATCCCGAAACCAAGCACCCAACATATTTTGCTGAAGCTGGTAAATATTTAGATGGCACTCCTATCCATGTGAATACTTCACAACTTCTAATTGATCGCTTGGTTGCCAACGGCTACACTAATCGCGATCGCATTTTTATTCAATCTTTTGAAGTCTCTAATCTGAAAGAATTAAAAAATAAGATCATGCCTGCTGCTGGAGTCGATATTCCTCTGATTCAGTTAATTGATAGCAGTGGCGCTCCTTATGACTTTATTTACCACAAGCTTCCTCAAACCTACGCTGATCTGATCACTCCTAAAGGGTTGACCCAAGTTAAAACTTACGCAACCGGAATTGGCCCTGACAAGCGGCTAATTGTACCTGCCTCTCCACATTTGAATAACCAAGGTCAACCGATTGATATTAATGGAGATGGGCAGATTAGCGATGGTGATAAGTTCCTCGGAAAGCCAACTTCCTTAGTTAGTGATGCTCATAATGCTGGCTTGCTACTCCATCCTTACACCTTCCGCAGCGATTCATATTTTCTGTCCCCTGACTACCACGGGCAACCGCTTCTTGAGTTTGAACAGTTCATTAAGTTAGGAATAGATGGCTATTTTACTGACTTTGCTAATTTTGGATATGTTGCCAAGCAACAAGCGTTACATGCACCGGTGAACCTCAAAGAATTAGAATATGGGAACTTCCAAAAATAAAATAGCCCACAGTAAGGTTTACACCTCAACTACGGCAAATGACTGAGCGATCGCTCTTGCTCAAAAAGCACCTCTGATAACTACCAAGCTCGAAAAACTGGTTAAGAAGATGTTTGAAAAGTATTATTGCTAACATCAAAGCATCAGGAACCTAACCCCCCTAGCCCCCCTTCCCTATGAGGGAATGGGGGTTTCAAAGCCTCTCTCCGCTTCGGGGAGAGGTTTGGAGAGGGGTTTTTAGTATACTTTACGACTTTCAAACATCCTTTAAGCCTGAAGAAGATTCGATAGGATTGTATGTACTTGATGGCGGGGCAATCAAGGGAACAATTATATCCAGTTCGGAAATTACTGGACAAAAGCAAACAATAGTTTTATGATTAGTGTATCAGCTTGATGTTTGGCAAGTCGAAGCGGGGGCTAAAAGCCTGGGGGATCTGCCAAAATCGCCAGAACCTTGACAAATCAATAACTATAGCGTTTCATAAATGCGGGAAGTTGCAAATTACTTGCAATAAGGCAGGCTGGAATTGACCAAAATTTTCGATCTGCCAAAACCCTTCCCAGAAAGCTTGCTCTGTAACGGTTTCAGTATGGAGCGGTTTCCATCAACAAAATCCCCTCACGGGGACTGAAACCACCAGGATCTTTGAGCTGCAATGCCCAGGCGATGGTGGTTTCCATCAACAAAATCCCCTCACGGGGACTGAAACGCTAGAGCTTTGGATGTTCCCCCGGAGTCAATATTCAGGTTTCCATCAACAAAATCCCCTCACGGGGACTGAAACACGAATTCATAAAATATGGGACAAGCAGAGCGGTTGGGTTTCCATCAACAAAATCCCCTCACGGGGACTGAAACTTATCCTCTTGAAAACTCTCCAAAGCCTCACGCAACAAAGTTTCCATCAACAAAATCCCCTCACGGGGACTGAAACAGCCAACACTGATATTACTAGTATTTGTAGAAAAATTGTAGGTTTCCATCAACAAAATCCCCTCACGGGGACTGAAACCTGTAAATATCACTGGCTGTTGCTGTCCCCAAAGAAGTTTCCATCAACAAAATCCCCTCACGGGGACTGAAACGCTATCAAGGATCTCAATGGTCGAAATAGTAGGATAATGTTTCCATCAACAAAATCCCCTCACGGGGACTGAAACACCCCTCAACGACGGTTACACGGTAGAATGGAATAGGTTTCCATCAACAAAATCCCCTCACGGGGACTGAAACTGTAATTGGGGGGCTTCCCCCTTTTATTATTTGTGGGTTTCCATCAACAAAATCCCCTCACGGGGACTGAAACAGAACAAGAGAATAATTAAGTGCAAATGTGGCTCTAGTTTCCATCAACAAAATCCCCTCACGGGGACTGAAACGCGGAAAAAGGTGCAAGATAGCCAGAAATTCTAGAAGTTGTTTCCATCAACAAAATCCCCTCACGGGGACTGAAACCTAGAATCCCTCCGGGTAGCACCGAGTAAGGTAGATAAAACAAGTTTCCATCAACAAAATCCCCTCACGGGGACTGAAACCATTCTTTTATCCATCTGCTGAGGGATACGATGGAGTTTCCATCAACAAAATCCCCTCACGGGGACTGAAACGACAATGGGATTCCTCTTTATAACGGCTGGGTAAGGTTTCCATCAACAAAATCCCCTCACGGGGACTGAAACCTACTTACGGGTCATGCGCGTAAGTAGTGGGGTTGGGTTAGTTTCCATCAACAAAATCCCCTCACGGGGACTGAAACCAAAGCTTATCTCAACTACTCACTCAGGCATTGGTACTTGTTTCCATCAACAAAATCCCCTCACGGGGACTGAAACATAAGGAACTTTCTGAATTTAGAGAAATGGATTTTAAGTTTCCATCAACAAAATCCCCTCACGGGGACTGAAACCTAAAGGAATTTCAACTCATACTACCCGTCGGAGTTTGTTTCCATCAACAAAATCCCCTCACGGGGACTGAAACACGTCGTAACTGAACGTGACCAACCCAGAGGATTTTGAGTTTCCATCAACAAAATCCCCTCACGGGGACTGAAACTGGCAGGTAACGGGTCATGCGCGTTACCTGGGGAACGGAGTTTCCATCAACAAAATCCCCTCACGGGGACTGAAACTCAAATCAACAATAACAACAGAGGTTTTTAACGACAGTTTCCATCAACAAAATCCCCTCACGGGGATTGAAACTTATCAATCGCAGTCTGAACGTCGGGCGGCACCGTGCCCGTTGGTTTCCATCAACAAAATCCCCTCACGGGGACTGAAACATTCATAAAGTTGAAAAAAGCCTAACAGCATATACAAAGCCAGGTTTCCATCAACAAAATCCCCTCACGGGGACTGAAACCTATCAGGAGAAAGGCTAAGGGAGACAGTCGTGAGTTTCCATAAACAAAATCCCCTCACGGGGACTGAAACCAGCGACAGCGTGGGAGAGTGAACTACTCAGACTTGCCTATGGCTGAAGTCTGAGCTTCCCAATTCATTGGGAATAGCCTCAAAAACTCCGTAGTTTTTTTGGTCTGACATTCCCTCCAAGGGCAGGAGTCCTGGTTCCCAAGACCCAAATCTTTCTCTTGCAACATGTACCTATTAGCTTGGTTTTCGCTTGTGGCATTGATGGTCAAGACATTTTATATTCTACCAGAAAATCCTGGGCATTCGTCATACATCCAGAAGAGAGTTTTTACTGTGTAAAAAATCAATTCCAGATGTAATCCTCATCCCCCGCTCACAATCCCCACAGAGATGAGTACATTGAAGGTGGGGACTTCCGCGACACGTTAAAGGCGGGAGATACCCAAAGTTTCCTTCAACAAAATCCTCTCATGGGGACTGAAACGATGCAGGACAGAGAATTCACACTCAGTCAGCTTACCTTGGGCTTTTTGAATAAAAAGCCGGAAAACTTAGGTTGGCCAAGGTTTTTCCGCAATGCCTCCATGTAAATGTAAAACACTGGAGTTAGATAGAGAGTCAATATCTGAGAGAACAACAATCCACCAACGATCGCAATCCCCAATGGACGACGCGCTTCTGAACCTACACCCGTCCCCAAAGCAATGGGCAATGTCCCAATTAAAGCTGCCATTGTCGTCATCATAATCGGGCGGAAGCGAGTTAAGCAAGCCGCATAGATGGCATCAAAGGAATTTTTCCCTTCCTTTCGCTGTGCTTCAATGGCAAAGTCCACCAGCATGATACCGTTTTTCTTGACGATGCCCACTAGCAAAATAATGCCGATGAAAGAGTAAAGATTTAAATCAACTTGGAAAATCAGCAGCGTCAGTAATGCGCCAAAACCCGCCGAAGGTAAACCAGAAAGAATGGTGATCGGGTGAATGAAATCCTCATAAAGGATACCGAGAATCAGATAGATTACTACAATAGACACCAACAACAGCGCCCCTAAATCGTTGAAGGACTGTTGAAAAGTCTGGGCTGAACCCTGAAAACTGGGGGTAATTGTTGAGGGTAGCAACTCACTCGCTACTTGCTTGATCGCATCTGTAGCCTGACTTAGAGACGTTCCTGGGAGCGTATCAAAAGAGATAGTCGAAGAGGGGAGTTGAGCAACGTGAGCGACGGTGAGGGGTCCAACATTCTGGGTGATATTTGCGATCGCACTCAAAGGAACCAGTTTTCCAGTACTCGATTGCACATATAGTAGCGATAGGGCGCTGGGATCTCGCTGAAACTCCGGTTTCACTTCTAAGATTACATAAAATTGGTCATTTGGGGTATAGATAGTAGAAACCTGGCTAGAACCATAAGCGGCGCTGAGGGTTTGTTCAACTTGTTGGGCGGTAATCCCCAGAGTTGCGGCTTTGTTGTGGTCAAATTGGACTTGGATTTGAGGAGTGCTGAGTTGTAAATCGCTATCAACGTTCTGGAGTCCTGGTAGGGTTTTGACTTTATCTACAAGTTTCGGAACGTATTGGCGCAAGTCTTGCAAATTCAAGCTCTGCAAGGTGAACTGATAAGTAGAATTAGTTTGTTGTCCACCGATGGGAATGGCTGGCGGAGAGCGGAGGAATGTCTTAATCCCAGTTGTCCGTCTCAACTTTGGGGTTAATTCTTGAATGATTTGGTCAGCATTCAGTTGACGTTGAGAACGTGGCTTGAGCCGAATAGTAATTCGCCCGCCGTTGACTGAACCGTTGGGGCCACTTGCACCCACAATCGAGTCAACTGCTTCAATGTTGGGGTCTTTACGAATAATATCAACAACCGTTTGCTGGTGACGCACCATATCATCAAAAGAAATATCTTGGGCGGCTTTCGTGTTCGCCATCAGTTGTCCGGTGTCTTCCGTAGGAATAAATCCTTTGGGAACGATGACGAACAGATAGACGGTCATTAGCAGCAGAATGCCAGAACCAATCAGCGTCATCAGGCGGTATTTTAAGACGGGTTTGAGCGTCCAATCATATCCCCGCAGTAGAAAATCAAATCCCCCTTCTAAGACTCGATAGAGCCGATTTGGTCTTTGGTGATGGGATGAACTTAAGAATCGACTGCACAACATGGGGGTGAGACTGAGGGAAACAAAACCTGAAACCAAAATTGCCACTGCGATCGTCACGGCAAATTCATGAAATAATTTACCGATTATTCCACTCATAAACATGATCGGGATGAACACCGCCACTAGGGAGAGGGTCATTGACAAAATTGTGAAACTGATTTCTTTTGATCCCTTCAATGCTGCGTCTAGGGGAGATTCGCCCATTTCCCGATAACGGACGACATTTTCCAACACCACGATCGCATCATCCACGACAAAGCCCACGGAGAGGGTCAACGCCATAAGTGAGATGTTATCTAGGGAGAAGCCCGACAAATACATCACGGCAAAAGTGCCAATGATCGCTACAGGTAGCGCCAAACTGGGAATCAGCGTCGCAGTGATGTCACGCAAGAATAAGAAAATTACCAAGATAACTAGACAAACCGAGAGAACCAAGGTAAACTTTACATCGTTGACAGAGGCTCGGATGGTTTGGGAGCGATCGTACATAATCCCCATCTCAATGGATTTGGGAACTTGTTCGCGGAGTGTAGGTAAAAGTTCCTGGATGGAATCAACGATATTTACAGTGTTAGCACCCGGTTGCGGCTGCACGGCGAGAACAACAGAATGGCGGTTTGTTACCTTGCGATCGCTATACAAATTCGAGACTTTGACGTTTTGTGAGCTGTCAATTACGTCCCCCAAATCCTGGAGACGCACGGGCGCACCATTCTTGTAAGTTACAATTAGCTGGCGATAGCCGGCAGCATCGGTGAGTTGACCGTTTGCCTGAATCGTATAGCTTTTGTAAGCATCAGAGAGACTACCAGTTGGCAAGTTGACATTTCCCTGTTGAATTGCAGTTTTTACCTGAGTTAGACCAATTCCCCTTGATGCCAACTCTCGCGGGTCAAGCTGGACGCGGACTGCATATTGCTGTTGACCATAGACCTGTACCTGAGCAACACCATCAATCATCGAGATTGGTTGACCAACTGTTACCTCCGCGTATTCATCTACTGTGGAGATTGGCTGTGTCTCAGAATACATATACAGATACAGAACTGGTGAGACAGACGGATTGACTTTGCGGTAGGTGGGCGGGTGAGGCATTCCGGCGGGCAGTTGTCCGGCTGCGGCTGAGATGGCTGCCTGTACATCTTTGGCGGCATCTTCCACTCTGCGGCTAAAGTCAAATTGTAGGGAGATGTTGGTGCTACCAGTTGAACTGGTGGAATTAAATGAATTGAGTCCGGCAATTTCAGTAAACTGTCTTTCTAGAGGTGCGGCGACCGAAGATGCCATTGTTTCGGGGGTGGCACCAGGGAGACTAGCAGAGACAGAAATAAAAGGATATTCAACGTTAGGCAGGGCACTGATGGGTAATAGTACATAACTCATCAGACCGAAGATGAGGATACCGATCATTACCAAGGTGGTCATGACTGGACGACGGATGAAGAGTTCTGAAAGGTTCATGGGTTTTGTTCTCCCAGAAATGTGATGAGGATGCGATCGCTAAATAGCAATGTGCTTGGGTTAAGGCTTAACTCTTTACGAACCGCAGAGGCGCAGAGGACACTGAGAGAAGAAAGAAATGCTTAACTGAATGTTGGGTTTTAACACAGGAGACAGGAAAAAAACGGCTTTAATATCTGGTGTAAAAAACTCTCTTAATTCTCTTCTCTGTGTCCTCCGCGTCTCTGCGGTTCGTTTAAATATCACGATCGCCCGCCTGAAAATGAAAATACCCGACGGAACTTAACTTGAGTAAGTTTTTTCCGCCATGATTCCATATATATATAGAACACGGGAGTTAAATATAGGGTCAATATCTGAGAAAATACCAGTCCGCCCACAACTGCAATCCCTAGAGGACGGCGGGATTCGGAACCAGCCCCAAATCCGATCGCGATCGGTAAAGTTCCCATTAACGCTGCCATTGTCGTCATCATAATCGGGCGAAAGCGCACCAAGCAGGCTTGATAAATCGCTTCAGAGGGCTTTTTCCCTTCATTTCGCTGGGCTTCAATGGCAAAATCCACCATCATAATGCCGTTTTTCTTGACGATGCCTACCAAGAGAATTATGCCGATGAAGGAGTAAACATTCAGTTCGACATGGAATATTATCAGCGTTAACAATGCGCCAAAACCTGCTGAAGGCAAACCAGAAAGAATCGTAATCGGGTGAAGGAAATCCTCATAGAGAACACCCAGAATCAGATAAATTACTAAGACTGCGATCGCTAACAATAAACCCAAACTCGGCAGTGAACTCTGAAATACCTGACTTGCGCCCTGAAAGTTCGTGCTAATGCTGGCAGGAATCACCTGATTAATCAGTTTTTCAATCTCTTCGTTGGCATTTCCCAAGGACACACCGGGAGCGAGGTTAAAGGAAATGGTCGCGGCGTTCATCCGACCGTTATGATTAACCATTAACGGGCTGACTCCCTGAGATAGTTTGGCAAATGTCTTCAGAGGAACTGCCACTCCAGTACTAGAGTTAATGTATAATGCCAACAAAGCATTGATATTCTCTTGATACTGAGGCGCTAATTCCAGAATCACTTGATACTCATTGGTAGCTGCATAGATGGTTGACACTTGGTAGGAACCGTAAGCACTTCTCAAGGTATTTTCGATTTGCTCGGCGGTAATCCCATAAGTTGAGGCTTTATCGCGGTCAATGTCAATTTGGATCTTAGAAGCAAACTGTAAATTGCTGTTCACATCCTGGAGTTCTGTCAAGTTCTTCATCTTGAGAACAAGTTGGGGAACATACTCCTGCAAGGGTTTGACATCAGAACTCTGGAGTGCTAATTGATAAAGTCCTGTGCTTTGTTGAGCGCCAATCGGAATCGCCGGGGGATTTTGTAAAAATACTTGGATACCTGGAACAGTAGCAAGTTTAGTTCGCAAATTTTGAACGATTTCGTCGGCAGTAAGTTGGCGCTGCGATCGCGGTTTTAACCGAATAAACAAACTACCAGAATTAGCTGCAACTGCTGCCCCACCGCCACTACCACTCGCTCCCGCCCCGATATTGGAGTTGACTGCATCCACGTTTGGGTCTTGGCGAATCAGGTTAACAACTGTCTGCTGATGCTGCACAAGATTATCGAAGGATGCATCCTGGGCTGCTTGGGTAATGCCTGTAATTTGTCCGGTATCTTCGCTAGGAATAAAGCCCTTGGGAACTATCACCAACAGCCAAACTGTCACCAGCAATAGAAAGCCAGATAAAATCATCGTGGTGCGGTGATATTTTAAGACTTTTTTGAGACTCCAATCGTACAGACCGAGGAAGCGCTCGAATACATATTCGGAAGCTTGATATAACCGACTTTGATGGGCGTGATCCACCGGACGCAGAAAACGGCTGCACAACATCGGAGTTAGACTCAAAGACACAAAACCAGAGACGAGAATTGCAACTGCGATCGTCACAGCAAATTCATGAAATAATCGTCCCAAAACTCCACTCATGAATAACATGGGGATGAAGACTGCAACTAAGGAAAGGGTCATTGATAGGATGGTGAAACCAATTTCTCTTGACCCATTTAACGCCGCTTCTAGGGGACGTTCCCCCATTTCTATATGACGGACGATATTTTCTAGCATGACGATCGCATCATCCACTACGAAGCCCACCGAAAGGGTCAACGCCATCAGCGACAGGTTATCTAGTGAGTAGTGCAGCAAATACATCACCGCAAAGGTGCCAATCAGCGAAACGGGTAACGCCAAACTGGGAATCACCGTCGCCGAGAGGTTCCGCAAAAATAGGAAGATTACTAAGATAACTAGAGCGATCGTCAGAATCAACGTAAATCTGACATCATCTACTGAATCTCGAATCGACTGAGACGCATCATAGAGAATCCCAATTTCCACGGATGCCGGAATCTGCGATCGCAGATTCGGGAGCAATTTCTTAATCGTGTCTACGACTTCTACCGTATTGGTTCCGGGCTGTCTTTGAATGGTGATAATAATCGCGCGAGTATTGTTATACCAGCTTGCTAACTTGTCATTTTCTACACTGTCAACAATCCGACCCAGTTGATTCAGATAGATGGGCATTCCATCTTTATAAGACACAATCAACTGGCGATAAGCAGCCGCATCCTGGAGTTGCCCGTTAGTTTGGACTGTAAAATTCTTGTGATTTCCCGAAAGACTGCCGGTAGGTAAATCGACGTTACCCTGTTGAATCGCCGTCGCCACCTGATCTAGCCCAATTTGCCGCGTTGCCAATTGCTGCGGATCAAGTTGAATTCGAGCCGCATACTTTTGGGAACCGTAGACAGCTACCTGTGCCACCCCATTGATTGTAGATAACTTTTGCGCTAGATAAGTCTGGGCATAATTATCTACTTGGGAAAGGGGCAGAGTCGGAGAGTCGAGATAAAGGTAAAGAATAGGTTGATCTGCGGGGTTAACCTTGCTGTAAGTGGGAGGATTGGGTAAATCCGTCGCAATTTGCCCCGATGCTCCCGATATCGCGGCTTGCACATCCTGCGCCGCGTCATCAATATTCCGACTCAGATTAAATTGCAGGGTAATTTGAGTCTGTCCCAGAGTGCTAGTTGAGTTGAGGGAATCGAGTCCCGCAATGCTGGAAAATTGCTTCTCTAAAGGACGGGCAACCGATGCGGCCATCGTTTCGGGGCTGGCTCCCGGTCGAGCGGCACTTACCTGGATTGTGGGATAATCCACACTTGGTAAATCGCTGATTGGCAGCAAGCGATAACTCATGAAACCGAAGATTAAAATCGCCGCCATCACCAGAGTCGTCATGATCGGGCGGCGGATAAATGGTTCTGAGAGGTTCATGATTCACCTCCGCCTGACTTAGGAGATTGTCCCCCCTGCTCCCTGCCCCCTGCCCCGCTTCCTCTTCTCGATTTCGAGGAATTCCCATCTGTATTTGAATTATTGCCGGCTGTTTTGATGCGGATTTTGCTACCCGTAACCAGATTAGCTTGACCATCGGTGACAATTTTATCGCCTGGTTGCGGTCCTTTCTGAACCACATCTAGCCCATCAATGCTGCTGCTAACTGTAACTGGAACATTTTCCACTGTCATGTCTGGCTTAACTACAAAAACAAACTGTCCATCTGGGCCATTCTGCACAGCTTGGGAGGGAACAACCGTTGCATTCGGTTGTTGAGTCAGCGTCAGCGTTGCATTCACAAATTGACCGGGAAATAAATGTCCTTGCGTGTTGTCAAAGTCGCCAATCAGTTGAATTGTTCCCGTAGTGTTATCAACCGTATTATTGACAAAAGACAAAGTACCTGGTAACGGACGAGCTTGATTATCCGGGAACGTCACATCTACCTTCAGCTTGCCATTCTGCATATACTTTTGTACTTGGGGTAGATTTGTTTCGGGAATCGAAAAAGCAACTTGAATCGGGCGAATTTGGGTAATATTCACCAATGGAGTCGTGCTATTAGCTTGCACCACATTGCCCAGAGTCACTAGAATATTGCCAGCGCGACCATCAATGGGCGCATAAATTTTGGCGTAAGATAATTGCACCTTGGTATTATCTAATGCTCCCTGGTCTGAACTGACAACGGCTTGAGCATTAGCGATCGCAGCTTGATCGCCTTTAACAACGGCTTGAGCATTACTTATAGCCACTTGATCGCTTTTCAAAACAGCCTGAGCATTAGCGATCGCTTCTCGATCTGCTTGCAGAGTTGCGGTAGCCGATTTGCTATTAGAAACGTATTGCTGTGATTGATCTAAACTAATCGCGCCCTTCTTATACAAGGCACCATAGCGATCGCTTTGTCCTTTGGCAAATTCTGCTTGCGCTTGATCCTTGGCCAAAGTCGCCTGGGCTTGTCGCACCAAAGCTTGGTCTTTAATTAAATTCGCTCTAGCTTGGTCTACCTGACCCAAATCTCTAGTTAATGCAGCTCTTGCTTGTTGTACCTGCGCTTGGTCTTTGGCGACAGTTCCTTGAGCTTGCTGGATTGCAGCAGTTTGCGATCGCTCATCCAGGGTAAACAAAAGTTGTCCCTTTTTCACCTCTTGACCTTTCTTAAAATAAACTCCAATGATCCGTCCACTGGCTTGGGGCGTAATCGCTACCGTAGACCCCGATTGCACGTTACCGATCGCCTGCAATTGGATTGGAACCGTTTTTTGTGTCACCATTGCCACAGTTACAGGTGTCACTTGCTGCTTATTACGATCAGCTTTTCCCGTTTTCTCTGTCTTGGCTGCACCCGCATGGATACCAAAAACAACTAGTCCAGCCAGCACCATCACGCCCAAAATTACCCAAGTAATCTTTTTTGGCGATCGCGGGAGCTTCGGTTCCATACTCTTCTCAGTTAAACTCTCGTTAGAAATTTCATGGATCATCAGAACCTCCAGAGGATTTTAGTTTATTAGAAATAGCCAAATCCTTTACTCCCTCAACTCCCGCTTCTACCAATTTCATTTGCGATCGCTATACTTACAGCACCTACGCAAAAAAGTTCTGAAGTAGTGGTAATTCATGAATTACCACTACGATAAATCAGGTTTTTGAGACAATTTTGCGTAAGGAACGTGGATTAAATAAAATACAAAACGTCATCCTGTCTCACGATCCCTCTCCTTTATAAGGAGAGGGATTGAGGGTGAGGTAAGTCGGGGACATAAATTGGATCTTATTTAATTCTTATTCCTAAGTTCTGACTTATTTCCCACGCTGTAAACTTAAATGATTAGCCTCAGACTGAATCAATTTGCTCAGGTCAGCAACGGCGTTAGCATACTGAGGATCAGCTAATGTCCCCAAGGTTCGATTTTGCACTAAGGCTTTCTGTTGTGCCTCAGTTAATTCCACAGTAATATCTGGTGCAATGCCGATATGATTGATATCTCGACCTTTCGGTGTGTAGTATTTAGCGATCGTTAGTTTCAGCGCCGAACCATCCCCTAGTGGCTCTACGGATTGAACTAAACCTTTACCAAAGGTGCGAGTCCCGACTAACCGGGCGCGATGATCATCTTGCAGCGCTCCCGACAGAATTTCGCTGGCGCTAGCAGATCCCTTATCGACCAGTATCACTAAGGGTTTATTGGTGAGAGGATGTCCCGACGCATTGTAGCTTTCTTTAACTTTGTCTCGATTTACCAAAGACACGATCGCTCCTTGCTTTAACCACATACTGGCAATTTGCAAACTCGCATCCAGGAGTCCACCTGGATCGGAACGCAGATCCAAAACGTAGCCCTGCACCTGTTGTTTTTCTAATGCTTGAATTGCTCGATGCATCTCTGCCGCCGCAGTTTGCGTAAATTCTGGTAAACGAATGTAACCAATCTTACCTAATTGTGTTGTTTGTGTATTGTAAGTTACAGGATGGATCGCAATATTTGCGCGGGTAAGTTTGAAAATTTGCGATTGGCTACCCCGTTGAATCGTGAGTACTACCTTGGTTCCCACCGGGCCGAGAATCTGCTTAACGGCATCCTCAATTTTCATCCCCTGAGTTCTTTGACCGTTAATCTGGACAATTACATCGTCGGGCAAAATACCCGCTTTAAAAGCAGGCGTTCCTTCAATCGGGGCAATAACAGTTAAGGCTTTGGTTTTTTCATTCAGTGCTAGTTCCAGCCCGACACCACTAAGGTTGCCAGAAAGGTCGTTATTTAGGGCTTGAAATTCCTGGGGGTCGAAAAACTCGGTGTAGCGATCGCCTAATTTGCCCACCATTTCTTGAATCGCCACATAAGCCTGTTTCTTGGAACTATAGGAACGGCTAATATACTGCTGTCGAATTGCTTTCCAATCTTGATGATTAAAGCTAACATCAACATAGTTTTTATCGAGGATTTGCCACACCTGATCCACGAGTTTTTGAGGACTAGGTTGAGGTTGACCTAGAACTTTGGAGGCGTAGAGACTAGTTCCTGTAAGGATTACTGCGATAACGGCGAGTTCTATCTTGACGAGTAATTTTTGCTTGAACATACTTTAATTATTGAATAACAATCCAAAATTCAGTAATACTTGAAGTAGGCGACTGAATACCCCACTGTCTCTGGTTCTCTCGTTACCATGCTCTGCGTGGGAATGGCTCATTAGGGGCTGCTGCCTCGAGTCAAACATTGAGTCAGAGCCTCAATGAATGCATTCCTATGCAGAGCATGGGAACGAGGAACTAGGAACAGAATGCAATCAGTAACGGGTTTCAATCCCACTGATTTAAAAAGCAACACCGAAATTTATATCCCAAGAAAACGACCAAATTTAAATGTCTAAAACCCTTACGTAACAGTAATTAAAAATTAGGAATTACGAATTATCTTAGGATTGCCCTTTACGGTGAGGATAGGCAGTCTTAAAAATATCCTGAATTTTAGTCTTTTGTTCAGCCGTAAGATTCAGGCTCAACACTGCTTGACGCATTTTTTCACCTTGTTGCAATTTCGCTGACAATTGCTTTACCTGATCTGGGGTCAGAACTGCCTCAATTTGCTTGCGAACTGCTTCGCGCTTCTGGGCGCGTTCTGGCGTATTCGCTCCAGGAGAGCTTGGCGCAGAAGTGTTGGTATCAGATACCTTTGTTCCACCAGAGTTGTCACCTTGAGACACATCTGGAGACTTAGAACTGTTGCAACCTGTCATTCCTCCAATAAGGATAGTTGCAAGTAGAAGGGTTGGTAAAATTATCTGTTTTTTAATCATTTACTTCTCTGGTTTTTGTTGTGTGTAATATGACTGTTCTGACTGAATTTCGATTTATGACTGCTTGAAGATGTTTGAAAAGTTGCTGCTTGACTCATACCAGCTAATCTTAAAAGTTGGCATGGGTTTGTGCATGAGCTAGAATTCCTAACCTGTCCAGTAAAAAAGTACTCAAGTTATTGTGACTTTTTTCCTAATTCAGGAATAGTTAATCAGTCAGAACGGCTCTATCGATATTAGAGACAGATTCGTTATATAGAAAGAAGAATTTCATCCTAAAATTGTGAAAATACCTATGGTTTTGTTACAAAGGCCATTGAGTTGGAACAGTTCTATGGTTCGCTTGACCTACCCATCGTTTCGTCTGTTGCTTTACCTAGAGTGGCTGTTATTAGCCACGGCAGTGTTTATGGAAGTTCTGCTGCCGTTTCAGTTGTGCTGGTCTTTGCTGCTACGAGTTCTGGCGATCGCCACTTTCAGCTTGATGGGCTTGAGACTACCAATGCTGAAGCTGGAAACAAAATTAGTTTATACAGCCTTGGAATTCGTTTTAATTTTGCTGCCAGCGACTCAACATATTTTATCTCCTCGCTCCGTTTTCCTGCTGTGTCTGGTACTGGTGATGCGGAGTTGTCTGATATTTAAACTATCAGGACAGTTGGTTGTCTTGGGTTCATCTCTGCTTTCTTATGGAATAATTCTTTTGTCAAGACCGATTGTACCTGAAAATTTTATGAGAGATAAGCTGATCGCTATGTCTTGGGATTGGCGATTAAGTAATATTTTATTGTTTTGCTTAACGTTAATATTCGCTTTATTGTTAATTAATGCCCTGCTTGCAGAGCGCCAAAGTCGAGAGCAGCTAGAAATTGCCCATCAGCAATTAGAGATCATCAATCAACAACTGTGCCAGTATGCGCTACGGATTGAAGATCAGGCAACTTTGCAGGAACGCAACCGAATTGCCCGCGAAATTCATGATGGGTTGGGACACACTCTCGCCGCCCAAACCATTCAGATTAATAACACTTTGTTATTCTGGCAATCAAATAATGACAAAGCATTGACATTTCTCAAACAGGCAAAGCAACAGGGGGCTGAGGCGCTGCTAGAAATTCGGCGATCGCTTTCTGTTTTGCGTTCAAATCCTTTGCAAGGGCAAACTCTCAAATCAGCCATTGAAAAGCTGCTGACAGATTTTCAGCAAACCACAGGTATTGAACCGTCCTGTAAAATTGATCTACCGCAGACTTTACCAACAGAAGTAAATACCGCCCTTTATCGGATTGTGCAAGAATCGTTGACAAATATTTGCAAACACGCTCAGGCGACGAATGTCACGGTTGGACTACTGGCTCATGCTGGGATAATTCATCTGTCAATCGAAGATAATGGTAAAGGATTCAACCCCACTCAAAATACAACCGGGTTTGGGCTACAAGGGATGCGAGAACGGGCGGTTGCACTGGGCGGTCAGTTGAATCTCCACAGTCAATTAGGAACAGGTTGTTGTATTTCTGTTTCTTTGCCACTATCAAAGCTATTGGTGTTTTAGCTATGATTCGGATTTTATTAGTTGACGATCAGCATCTGATTCGCCAGGGACTTAAGAGTATGCTTGAGTCGAATGCCCAGATGCAGGTAATCGGTGAAGCGGAGAATGGGCAACGGGCGCTTGAACAAATTGCCGCACTACAACCCGATATTGTGCTAATGGATATCAGGATGCCTGTTATGGATGGCGTTGCCGCCACAAAGGCGATCGCTCAACAATATCCTGAGATTAAGGTTCTCGTCCTCACCACCTTCGATGATGATGAGTATGTTTACCAAGCGATGCGGCTGGGTGCAAAGGGCTATTTGCTCAAGGACACCGAACCAGATGAATTAATGTTAGCAATTCTATCCGTTTACAAAGGACAAACGCTACTGGGTCCTGGATTGTTTGAGAAAGCGCTCATGCCGATTGCCGCACCTGTCGCATCTGTGGAACCTCGAAAAGAATTGGCGCAACTCACAGCCAGAGAATTAGATGTATTGCGGTTAATTGCTTGTGGAGCCAATAACCGGGAAATTGCCGAATCGCTGTTTCTTTCAGAAAACACTGTTAAGAATTATGTTACCAATATTCTGAGTCGGTTGAATTTGCGCGATCGCACTCAAGCCGCTTTGTTTGCCCATTCGTTGTTTGATGGACTTACCTAACGTTCTTCATGACTTTCGCTAATTAAAAATCAAATTAACCTCACCCCGATAAAAAATAAGCGGTTCTCCCCTCTCCTTAGTAAGGAGAGGGGTTGGGGGTGAGGTTTTGAAATGTACTGTACTAGATCGGGAAACGCTATAAGTAAGTGGGTCAAATTAAATATAAAACCTCACCCTGCCTCCGGCTTCCCTCTCCGATACTTTGGAGAGGGATTGAGGGTGAGGTTTGATCTTATATTTAATTACGCCTACCTACTTAATCTGATTTTCATGAAACACTAGGCTGATCAGCAGTTTTTATCTCTCGCAAGATTCGTTCGACTTGTTGAACTTTTTCACCTCTATTCTGTGTTTTAAAAATATTTAAAGCTTTTTCTAGAGAAGATAGTGCCTGGTCTTTTTTATTTGTTTGCCACAATGCCAGTGCAAAATTAGTCAGCCCCTCGCCATAATTAGGATTAATTTCTAGAGCTTTTTGATATTCAGTAATAGCTTCTTCCCAGCGACTTTGGCTAGCATAAACAATACCGATCGCATTGTAAGCTAGGGCGTATTTTGGCTGGAGGCGAATGGCTTCTCGATAAGAGCTAATTGCTTCTTCTGGTTGCTTTTGCCGAAAAAGTACGTTTCCCAGTTGAAAGTGTGCGAAAGCGTCTTCTGGGGATTTTTTAATGAATTTCCGTAAATTTTCCTCTGCACCTGTCAAGTCTCCCTGATTGTATAAAGCATTGGCTTGTTGCAGGAGCTGCGATCGCTCTGGTGTATCTGTGTTTGAAAACTGTGCTATTTTCTGCGGTTGTCTCTCAACAGACTGTTCAGGCGAATCCAAAGAAACTTTTGCAGGAACCGCTAACACTAATGGTGATAGACTAATTACAGTGATGATACTCAGCGTCATGCCACTAAAAGATTGAACAAATGCTGATTTTGATTTACTCTTCAGCTTCATCGTCCTCAATGCCTCAATAATGTCCTATTCTCATGATAAATGTGGGCGCGTTAGCGCGACAATTTCAGTTTCGCTGAATCTTAATAGGACTTACGCATCAAGTACGAAATGTCGGGGTAATTCATGAATTGCCCCTACCATAAATCAGGACTTTCACTGCCTTTTTGCATAAGTCATGCTTAATTTAGAGTTTTCATACACTAGCAGCTAGCTCTGATTCAGGCAGAAAAGCTAAAACGATATCTGGTGGAGAAATCCCCATTGCTATCAAATCTTGGGTTATGCCGTGTTCTATGCCATCATATTCAATATAAACCTTACCATTTTGTAGCGTTATATAAATTAGATTTCCTCTGACTCGCCGTTCTCTATCCCAACCCACTTGCATCAAAGCATACCTATCATGCGTTTCATCAAAGATTGGGTCGAGTCGAATATTTCCATGCGAGGGGCGAAGTTTAGCATATTGTGTAATTATCTGCTTGACTATTTCTCGATAGGTCGTGCTGGTATCCATTGTATGACCTCTACTGTTTGTAAATTGATGATAATTAATTTCAGTGGCATTTCTGTAATTACTAGTTGGCCAATTGGTTCATTAAAAATATTGTTATAGATAGTATCTGTAATTGCTAAATATAGTTCTCGCTCTGGTTCTATTCTACTCAGTAAAAGCTGATAGAGTGTATACTGTCCAACGGCTTGCTCTAAATCAGCAATAACAGATTGACCGCGAAAATCTTTAATTTCAATTGCTATTCGCTGATTTTCTTTTGTTGCACCGAAAAACTTCCTTGAGCTTGGTTAAATGTCGATGATATAGTAGCAGCCAAATCTATAAATAAGAATCGTTCCCCGTAAGAAATAACATAAGGGTCGTCAGTTATTTTCCAACCATCATTAATGATCGCTTGTTTGACTATATAGTGAATGCTATCTCTTGGTGGCATTAATTAATCAAAAGTAAGTTAATACTAGGATGTGTTTGATAGCCATGTATAACGATATTTCGAGCGTTATACATGGCATCTCCAATACAGGAAATGCCAATGCCTTCTCCCTTGGCGCTAACAGCAGTCGCTGATGCGGGAAACCCCTGTTCCCGCGCTGCTTCACCAAAATCTAAAATTGCTACGTACCTTCGCGCAATTTATCCAACACACTTCTATCTTCTAAGGTCGAAGTATCCCCAGATACCTCTTCACCAGCAGCTAGATTCCGCAGCAAGCGCCGCATAATCTTACCCGATCGCGTTTTGGGCAAAGCGTCTGTAAACCGAATTTCTCCCGGACGCGCGATCGCACCAATTTCGTTGACAACGTGCTGCTTGAGTTCTTTACTCAACTCTTCACTCCCCTGATAAGTACCTTCTAAAGTCACAAAAGCGACTACTTCTTCACCTTTAAGTTCGTCCGGTTTACCCACTACCGCCGCCTCTGCAACTGCTGGGTGAGAAACTAAGGCTGATTCTACTTCCATTGTACCGAGTCTGTGCCCTGATACATTCAATACGTCATCCACACGACCCATTACCCAGAAGTAGCCGTCTTCATCTTGTCTTGCGCCATCACCAGCAAAGTAAGTATAATTACCATCCTTGGGGGGAATGTGTTCCCAATAGGTGCGGCGGAAGCGTTCTGGATCGCCGTAGACTGTCCGCATCATTCCTGGCCAAGGATGTCGTACCGCCAGATAACCGCCTTCATTATTGGGTACGGTGTTTCCTTCTAAATCCACCACATCTGCGATAATTCCGGGGAAGGGAAGAGTTGCCGAACCTGGTTTGGTGGGAATTGCTCCCGGTAGCGGTGTAATCATGATACCGCCCGTCTCTGTTTGCCACCAGGTATCAACAATTGGACAGCGATCGCCACCAATTACTTTCTGATACCACATCCAAGCTTCTGGGTTAATCGGTTCGCCGACGGTTCCCAGCAAACGCAACGAAGATAGATTTCGCGCATTCGGATGTTGTTCTCCCATCTTAATAAATGCGCGAATTGCCGTAGGTGCAGTATAAAAAATATTAACGCCGTGTTTTTCAATTACATCCCATGTACAACCAGGATTAGAAGCACGGGGCGCACCTTCATACATCAAGGTTGTTGCACCGTTGGAAAGTGGTCCGTAGACAATGTAGCTGTGTCCCGTAATCCAACCTACATCTGCGGTACACCAATATACATCAGTATCTTGCAGATCGAATATCCACTTGGTGGTTATATGGCTATACAAATTATAACCAGCAGTTGTATGTACTACACCCTTCGGTTTGCCGGTGCTGCCAGAAGTGTAGAGGACAAATAGCATATCTTCACTGTCCATTGGTTCGGCGGGACAATCGGCTGATACACCTTTTTGTAAATCATGCCACCAATGATCGCGTCCCCCTAACTGCATATAAGTTTCTTGTCCAGTGCGCTTGACAACTAAGACATTTTCGACACTGGGAACAGCACCATCAGCTAAGGCTTTATCTACCTGTTGCTTGAGAGGGACGATCGCATCTTTGCGCCAACCACCATCAGCTGTAATTACCAGTTTAGCTGTGACATCAATTAAGCGATCGCGCAAAGCTTCGGCACTAAAACCACCAAATACCACGGTGTGGGGTGCGCCAATTCTGGCACAGGCTAACATGGCGATCGCAGCTTCGGGAATCATCGGCAGATAAATTCCGACGCGATCGCCTTTTTGTACACCCAGTTGCTTCAATACATTGGCAAGCTGGCAAACTTCCCGGTGCAGTTGGGAGTATGTGAGGGTACGCGAATCACCTGGTTCTCCTTCCCAAATCAATGCTGCTTTATTTTTGCGCCAAGTAGTGAGATGTCTGTCAAGGCAGTTGTAAGAAATATTAATCTTACCGCCAACAAACCACTTAGCAAAAGGCGGTTGCCAGTCTAATACTGTATCCCATTTTTGGAACCATTCTAATTCTGTTCGGGCCAAATCTGCCCAAAATTGCTGGGGATCGGCTTTGGCTTGAGCGTAGAGACGCTGATAGTCTTCCAAGCTTTTGATATGGGCTTTCTGTGAAAATTCCGAGGTAGGATGAAAGAGGCGATTCTCTTGTAGGATTGATTCTATAGTTGGTTGAGACATGGTTGGTTATGAGTGCGATCGCTATTGTTACCGGAAAAATGGGTTTAAAGCCCCGTGCTTCTAGCACGGCTTTTATTTAACTTCCGAATCATTTCTCTTAATACATCATTTTGAGTGCGGTCTGTTTGGGTACAGTATTCCAAAAGCATCTTATATTCTTCATCAGAACATCGCACAGTTAACTTTTTCATGCCGCCATATTGCCGTCAAAATATGCTAATATATTAGCATGAAGACATTAAAGTTTAAGTTGTACCAACACAAGCGAAATAGATACCTCAAGCGGTCAATCAATGCTGCTGGGGTAATGGAGGGAGGATGATCTTGACAGACTTAGCGCAATTTAAGGTTCAACGTATTAGAGCAGGCTCTAAATCGATTAAGGATTATGGCGGGATAAAAATCAACATAACCGAAAAAAAGGTTCAAGTGAAGTGTGATGTAATTGCCTGCGAACGAGTATGGCAAGGAAATTTAATTGACTACTTTGATAAAGACTTTCATGAGTGTCGATCGTGCAGGTTTAAAGGTAACAAGAACCCGCGAGGCATGGCAGGAAAGTCAGCTTGGAATAAAGGTCTAACTAAGGAAGATAACAACTCTATTAAGATGCAAGGAGAGCGGCATAGCGGTAAAATGAAGGGTGAAAAGAATCCTTGGTTTGGTGTGAAGTCAAATCATCATCCCTGTTATGGCAAAGCGCTGAGGGGAGATCAGAATCATTTTTACAAGGATGGAAAATGCTACGAAAGGGTTGGCGATCGGTTGAAGCCTGAACAAAAGAAATGGGCGAGATTGGTTAAAGAGAAGGGAGACTACACCTGTAATGCTTGTATACATAAAGGCGGCAGACTGGCAGCGCACCACCTTTATAGCTACTCTACTCACCCTCAATTAAGACTAGATATATCGAACGGGATATGCCTGTGTAATAGTTGCCACAAAAGCTTTCATGAGTGGAATGGAGGGCAAGTAAAACCATGTACTCCTGAAGATTATGTTTCATGGTTAAAACAATATGAAAACATTAAAATTTAAGTTGTATAACCACAAGCGAAATCGATTTCTGAAGAGAGTCATCAATGCTGCTGGGATTATTTACAATCACGCAATCGCTCTCCACAAACGATATTATCGAATGTGGGGTAAACATCTGAACTGTGCCAAACTTCAATCTCATATTGCCAAACGAAGGAAGCGTAATCAGTTTTGGCAATTAGTGGGATCTCAATCTGTGCAGGATATCTGTCAACGCATTGAGAAAGCCTACCAATTATTTTTTAAACGCAGCAAGAAAGGAGTAAGACCACCAGGATTTAAGAAGGTTAAAAAGTACAAGTCATTCACTCTAAAGCTTGCTGGCTATAAGCTTTTGGGCGGTAATCGGATCAAGATTGGGAATAGAGTTTATCAATATTGGAAGTCCAGAGAGATTGACTTAACTGTCAAAACACTGACCATTAAGCGAACGCCATTAGGTGAGTTGTTTATGGTTGTGGTTGTTGATAATTGTGCTGAACCAGAATTTGAAGTTAAGACAGGTAAAATCGCTGGCTTTGATTTCGGGTTAAAAGTGTTCCTTACTTGCTCTGACGGCTCCACAATTGAATCTCCTCAATTTTTGAAACAATCGATTAATACTATTAAAAAAGCCACTAGACATCATTCTAAAAAACTAAAAGGTTCCTCCAATCGAGAACGCGCAAGAAAGAATCTAGTCCGGAAATATGAGGATATCTCAAATCAGCGCTCTGACTGGTTTTGGAAACTGGCACACGATCTGACCAATAAATTTGATGTGCTGTGTTTTGAAACATTAAACCTTAAAGGAATGCATCGTCTTTGGGGACGTAAAATATCAGATTTGGCTTTTGGAGAATTTCTGCAAATATTAGAATGGGTTGCCAAAAAGAAACATAAACTGGTTGTGTTTATTGATCGGTGGTATCCCAGCACCAAGACTTGTAACCATTGCGGACATATTCTTAAAGAGTTGGATTTGTCGATTAGAGAGTGGCGCTGTCCATCATGTCAATCAGTTAATGGGCGTGATGAAAATGCCGCAAAAAACATTCTTATGGTTGGGGCATCAACCGTTAAGTTAGGTAATGTTAGACAGTCTCCGACTGCAATTACTGCTTGAGCTTAGAATCCTTGCCCTTGTAGGGCGAGGAGTATGTCAACTCAATTACTCACTTATACTTTTAAAAGTTTAGATCAACAACCAGCTGTTTGGGGACTGGCAACTAGCGGACTACGTTATCAATTTGTTTATTTAAGACATGAACAGCAACCAACTTATCAGTTAATGCCATTATTAAGTCTGAATCAATCTCCAGATGCGATTGAGTTCTTGCAAGTTTTTAAAGCCATCTGTAAGTTGCCGAATTTTCAGTAATAATGAATGTAAATCGCGGGGCGATCGCTGATGTCTGAACCTGCTACTCTAGAATTAATGTCTGATGGTCTTACAGAAGACGAAGTTATTTTTCCTCCTGGCGATATACTGAGTGACGAACCACCCTTGGAAAGTGACCTGCACCGAGAACAAATCGATTTGCTGATTCGCATCCTCAAATTATGGTGGCGAGAAAGGCAAGATTTCTATGCTTCTGGCAATTTGACGATTTATTACAGTCCTAACCAGAAAAAATCAGAACATTTCCGTGGGCCAGACTTCTTTGTAGTTTTGGGAACCGAGAAAAAAGACCGTAAGAGTTGGGTAGTTTGGCAAGAAGACGGCAAATATCCAAACCTGATTGTGGAAATTTTGTCAAGTTCAACCAGAGTAATTGATAAAGGCTTAAAAAAACAAGTTTACCAGGATACCTTCCGTACACCAGATTATTTCTGGTTTGATCCTGTAACAATGGAGCTTCAGGGATTTCATTTAGTTGATGGTAAGTATCAAGAGATTCAACCCACTACTGATGGACGTTTGTGGAGTCAACAGTTAGAACTTTATTTGGGAGTTTATGAAGGTAAATTAAGATTCTTCACTACTGAAAATCAATTGATACTATCATCTGAAGAACTGGCTGAACAAGAAAGTTTACGCGCTCAACAGGCAGAAGAACGCGCCCAACAAGCAGAGCAAGAAATTGCTCGACTGCGGGAGGTTTTACGTACACAGGGCATTGACCTAGAGAATATTTAATGACACCAGCAAATTAAGTAAAGACATTTTCAAGTTAAGATTTAGTTATAAATGTGTGAAAAAAGCGTTATCTTCTGAAAGTAGGGCATCGTTTGCAAGCTAAAGAGATTAAGGAGAAGCTAAAGTCCCTTATCGAGCAAGCCTCCTCGATAGATCATAATTTAGCGACAAGATTAGATGAAATCAATCGTTGGGTAAAGAATATTAAGCCAGGTTCGCTAACTGCAAAACCCTTTGTCGTTGCCTTTCTCCTAGAGGTGATTACGGATTCTACAATTTGGCTGATAATCAAATCCTTACCTTCAGAAGAAGAACAAAAAGCAAAGTTCGAGCAAATGACGGCGATTGAGAGATATTGGTATGGTTATCTCTTTCCTAGATGGTTCAATGCAAGTGACTCCAAGTTTTATATTTGGAAACAAAAATTGATGGCAGGCGAATTTAATCAGGTTGATCATGATATCATCAAATCAATAGCCCAAGATATTGTCAGTCGAGAAGGTAGTTTTTGGCAGCGTTATATCGCCGACCTTTCTATGGCAACAGATTTAATTGTTAGTCGTAACAATCAACCACTGTGTATTCAAATTACCAGTGTTAGTGAAGAACTTAATCACCAAAAGTACGAAGCTTGGCAAAATACACTGCGATCGTGGGAAATCGAGAGAGGACTATTCTTAAGTTACAATCCCAAGGACGCTAATTTTGTCAACCAGTTAGTCAACGTGGCACTGTATAACAGTGATTACCTTTCTGGTGGCAAATATTTAAAATTTTCGTGATTTTTCTGGAATTTGATATTCCAGATTTGGATTATAGCCTAAATACTTACGTGCTAATTAGAGCTTTTATGGCTAACAAAAGAGAAACTCACAGCTGCAACAATCAACTAGATACATTTGCGGAAGCTTTAGCAACAGCCCGACAAATGCAGCAAAGCTGGTTAACTTACGGGGTTGATTATGTCAATTTTTACGTTGAAGATGTAGATGGAGACTGGCTAGAAACGTGGGGAAATGACGAAATATTAGGTAATTATCGATTAGATGCTATTAAAGAATTTTTGGTAAGTAATGATAGTGTAGCTATCAAGGTAAGACAGTATTTAGGAGAGCGATCGCTGTTTGATTTTGCAGTAAACTTAGAAGAATCTTGGAGAATTTCTGAAACCAATGATCGGTTATCTGCTGTGAGAAACTTGTTAGCTGGTGAAGGGAATAGTGTTGATACAGATGATATTAGGTTATTGGATTTAGCAGATAGTCTGGTGGTAAAGTTGGCAGACATTTTGTGAACTTTTTAGTTGCGTAGTGGTAGAGTAAATTGCAATCAGAGGATGTTTGTAAAGTCAATAAGTATACTCGAAGCCTGTAATGAGATGAAGCTACACAAGTTTTGCCGCAGCCATATCTTTATTAATAAATCTCACACACTGCGTTCCTATCCCGCCTCGGAATAAATTCCGAGTCTCATAGCGAAAGTCCACTCAAGTGGACTGAATTGTTCATTTAGTCCACTTGAGTGGACTTTCGCTATTAGCCCTGAACTTCAGTTCTGGGCGGGATGTCGGTGAGCATGACATCTTCCGCATTCATTACACACCTCAAAATGTATAAATTTTATGAGGCAATTTCGTCTATTTAGCTGAAAATAGCTTTAATGTTTTCCGAGAGTCAATACCGCTCGCTTAAGCCCAAAAAATAAAATAAAAATGTGTAGCGACTGTCTTAAAAGTCAAGCGATCGCTTCTATCTTAGCAGCACCTACAGAGGATCGGACTTATCGCCCTGCTAACCATGACTGCAAATCAGCCACACTGGTAAAATCTAACAGTGCTTCACTCAAGTCTTCCAAAACAGGTAAAGGTAAACCAGTGATGGCAGAACGCATTTCTGGAGTTAGTTCGCCAAATCGCTTTGTTAGCTGTCGGTTAACTAGATTAACTGTTGCTTCCTCGCGCCCTTCTTCGCGCCCTTCCTCACGTCCTTCTTCCTTAATTTCCCGATAAACTCGCGTTTCCTGGAGTGTGATTCCCAGCATCGACTCTACCTCCCTTCTACTTAACTGCTCAAACTTGTACACCATAATCGTTATGATCATCTCTATTATGGCGCGACTTGTGGGCGATGATAGTTCTTGCCGAGTTCTGATTAATAAATACCTGGCTTGTTCTGGTGCAATTTCTTCCTTAACTGTCGTTAATACCATCAGCGCTACCCATAAAGGTAAGGTCTGAATATCCCCCAATTCATCTAAGTATATTCGATGCACTTGTCCGCCATTGAGCAATGAGCGATGGGGATGAATCTGGCTTTGTTCCAAACTGCGAGATGGGTAAATGATGACTACCTGCCAATCGCTAAATCTCTCACGGTTGCGGTAAAAATATAGTGATGACTCAGCAAATACTCTTTCGTAAAGCTGTTCATCTTTTTGGAATTGGACTTCACAAAAATACACTACTCCTGTACCGGCATTTTCTGGTGGGAGGAATACGCCGTCTATTTCAAATTTGGGTTCTTTGACTGCTACTGAGTCAAATCGATAGGCGTTAGCGTTTGTTGGGGGATTGGTCAATAATTCAAATAATAATGTGGGAGATTGTTGAAATAGTTTGTAAAATATTGAGTCTCGCCGCATGAAGTATTCTGATCTTGCTGAACTTGTTTACCTGTTAATTTTAGCTTCACAGACCAATAGTGCGACAGCGAATAGCCCGTCGTAGACATCGCCTGTTGTAGCTCTGGCTACGCAGCGATATCTAGTAAGAAATCGCTTTTCGTCTACACACTCCCCAACAAACGGGAGGGGTGTCAATACGGTTCGGTTAAGATCCCCCCGCCTACGGCGACCCCCTTAAAAAGGGGGTAAAAGATGGTTATTTATAAGCCCCCCTTTTTAAGGGGGGTTGGGGGGATCTTCGAGGAATAAACACCTTAACCGAACCGTATTGGGAGCGGTGTGACTCGTGACGGGAGCGGTGTGACTCGTGACGGGAGCGGTCTAACTCGTGACGGGAGCGGTCTAACTCGTGACGGGAGCGGTCTAACTCGTGACGGGAGCGGTGTGACTCGTGACGGGAGCGGTCTAACTCGTGACGAGAGCGGTCTAACTCGTGACGGGAGCGGTCTAACTCGTGACGGGAGCGGTGTGGCTCGTGACGGGAGCGGTATGACTCGTGCGTTCTTACATTACTGATTAGATACCGAACAATTACCGATATAACCTGAAACTTTTATCAGACAAAATTGCGAGTTCTGCTGAACCGGAATGGAGTTTAATTGAGGCAAACTAGCTATAGCAGCATTTTAAAGGAGTAATTTTATGTCTCGTCAAAAACGTACATCCCGTATTTTAGAAAAAGCTCAGTTAAGATCCTCTGGACTGAAATCGATTGTTCCAAACATCAAATTTGATGAATATTATAGTCTGGAAAAAATGATTGAGTCAATTGATCTGTTACGTAATAAACTCGATGTTTATAATACTGCTCTGTCTGTGGTTGACTCTTCTAAAACTGAAATTGAAGAGATGGAAAAAAATTTGAGTCAGCTTTCTGAGAAGATGCTGATGGTAGTTGCGATCAAATACGGCAAAGACAGCCGCGAATATGAGATGGCGGGGGGTGTTCGTAATAGCGATGGCATCCGCAAAATCAGGTCGAGTCGCTTGAAAAATGTTGTAGAGCAAGCATTAGACGAGAATGCTAAAACTGCATAGAAAGCAGGAAGCAGGGGGACATGAGGCAATACTGCGTAGGTTTTGGCTAAAAAATCACTCTGGTGTAGGTTGGGTTGAGGAATGTAACCCAACATTTTCAGGGCTTTGTTGTGTTTCACTCCGTATCACTTCCTGGATCTTGCTACAACCCAAGCTTAAATATAGCGGTTCTCGTTTGGATGAAGTACATTTTTAAACCTCACCTCCAACCCTCTCCTTGCTAAGGAGAGGGGAGTGTTTGCGCCAGCAAATACGGGGTGAGGTTTAGACTGTATTGCACTGAAGTGAGAACCGCTATAGTTTAACGATGAGCAACTGCAACAAAAGAATGCCAGGGGAAGATAACCAACTGCTTTAGCTAAAGCTTCAGCCTCCTGACGCTCTAAATCTTTATAGCTTTATCAAGAAAAGTTAAATAAATTTTCATTTTGGGAACTATAGACCTATTGAAGCTCAGACAAGTAGGTCAAAAGCATTGATTAGTGAAACTGCGGAACTTTTGTACCCCTCGGTGGAGAAATTGGTTGAAGAAATTGTGGCGGTTAACCACGCTTGGAAAGTCGCTTGTGAATTATTTGGGCATGATTCACCCCTATCTACTTCTTCACGGGATTTAAAAACCTGTTTGCAGGTGCGTTTATTGCGAAGCTATGCACCAGAACAGGTTTATCTAATTGAGGACAAAAAGGCAGAAGGTGAGCCAGTTTATAGCTTACGCCTCCGGGAACCTATAGGAAACCGCCTGTATGCAGAACATCTCCCAATGCGGATAGCTGAAGAAGTTCTTGCGGATAAAGAATTAGAGCAATTCAAAAAGATATAACCAAGATAAACAAGAGGGGTGCAGCGTGGATATAGCAAAAGTCTGGGGCATTATTTGGCATAACGAACCTTTTCATTGGGCAGTTGCTTTTGTATTAGTAGCCGCAATTCTTATCGAACTTTACACATTATGGCAGTATTGGCTCTCAGAGTGTGGCGCGACTGAAGCCTCGATTACAATTTTGAGTAATTTGAAAAAGGGTAAAAATGTAAAGCTTTCAAACGAAGTTCGCAACTGGTTAAAAAAGCATTTAGGAACCGATGATGTAAGTATAATTCAACAAGCGCAAAAGGATGGCGAGTTCGTACTGATAAAGTATCCATCTGTCTTAGCCCGCCCAATACCTCGAAGTTCCCTGCGTTTCGTGACAACCTTGTGTACTGCCATTGGTCTTTTAGGAACCTTTTATGGTATACAACAGGGACTTCAAGGAATTAATTTATCTACAGAAGATCCTAAAGAATTGATGACTGCCAGTAAAGAGCTACTGGTGGGAATGAAAACAGCTTTCTCCACTTCCATGATGGGGCTTGGTTCTGGTAGCTTGTTTCTTCTAGTTTTGTTTGGGTGTGATTCACTACGGCAGATACGGCGTGATAGTTTGCGTCAGAAATTGAAAGCGAGCGCAACTTTAAAAACGGTAGATAATACTAACCATGAAGTAGCTGAAGCACTTAATCTTGTCGCAAAAAACTTGACCGGGCTAAAGCAGCTAAATGCAGAAGGCATTGGTCAAGCTGTAGGTAGAAGTATTGCAGAACAGTTTGCCGGGTTAAATCAGTTGTCAGCCCAAGCTATAGGTCAAGCGATAGGTCAGCAGATTAAGCCAGCCTTGGGAGAAATGTTCAAAGAACAGAAAAAACTCCGAGAAATTCAAGAAAACCAGGGACAGAGAGTTTTAGAAGAACTCATCAAAGATTTGCGAATTCAAGTACTCGAACCGATTGCAGATCGGCTAGATAAAAGTGCAGAGTTAACTCAACAAGCTTCCACCGCAGTGTTGACCCTACATAAGGAACTCGGTGGTATCTCTCAAAGTTTGGCAAGTTCCATTCTGACAATTCAGAACTTTCAAAAAGAGACTTTGGTAGAACTCCAAGGATTTGCTAACAATTTGGGGAAGACTCTAAATCAATTTCAAACAGATACAAAAGGTGTTTTACAACAAACAGCGCACGAAATTAATCGAGCTGTAGATCAAAGTATTCAAGGACTGACAGCCCAGAGAAGTGCTTTTGAAGCAAGTGCAGTGCAAGCTGCTGCTACCTTCCGAGGAATTCGAGAGGAACTTCAGACAGCGCTACAAGAACGCGCAGCAGTAGAACAGCAGATGCTGCAAGGATTTGCTAACAATATGGGACAAACTTTGAGTCAATTTCAAACTGAAACTACGGGAGTTTTACAACAAACATCCCAGGAAATTAATCGAGCCGTAGACCAAAGTATCCAAGGAATGACAGCCCAGAGAAGTGCTTTTGAAGCAAGTGCAGTGCAAGCTGCTGCTACCTTCCGAGGAATTCGAGAGGAACTTCAGATAGCGCTACAAGAACGCGCAGTAGTAGAAAAGCAGATGCTTCAAGCTACTCAGACTGGAATTATCCGAATTCTCACCGAAGCAAATACAACCTTTCATGAGCAAACTAATACTCTAAAAACAGTGGGTGATCAAGCTTCTGGTTTGATGAATGATGCGAAGGATAATCTTCTGGGCACTTTAGGAAATATCGCCACAACACTCACAGCCACACGCCAAACAGTAGAGGAAGATTTGACAAAATTCCGGCAAGAATACCAAGCGAATTTACAGATATTTTTTCAAGAACAAAACAACTTACTTGAGGTGACACTAGGCAAACAACAGGAAGGATTATCTGGAGTTGTGAAAAATCTTGATCAAGTCTTCCGTGAGGAATTTGAAAGGCGTAGTAAATTGACTCAAGAAGTAGACGAAAGTATGACTAAAATTCAGAGGTCTGTCGAACAAATTAACAGATTAGTTAGTGCGGCTGGATTAAATGATGCACAACGACTAATACAACTAGAAAATCTTGCTCGTGGTATTGGTCAGGAAGTGCAAAGAGTGGACGATTCATACAGGAATTTGAATCGAAAATTTGACAATAGCCTTCAGTCTTTGCAGAGTCATCTTGAAGTTTCTATGCAAAGGAATGTTGACTCACAGTTAAGCTTTTTCCAACAAGCAGATACTTCTATGGCTAGAGTTTGCGGAGGTTTACTAGAGACAGCAAAAGTTCTAGTCGCTGCACATGATAACCGCCAATTTGGTACTGGTGGAAGCAATCATGGATGATTTGATCAGAGGTGAAATCAATACAGAGATTATAGAGGATGATGACTCTAGTATTTATCTGTCTATTGCCGATTTAATGTCTAGTTTACTAATGTTTTTTGCTTTGCTATTTATCACTGCACTACTCCAGCTTGCTCAAAAGGATGTACCAAAACGGGTAGTAATTGGTAATGTTGTAGGACAGATGAAAAGCAACAATATCAACGTCAAAGTCAACCCAGACAATGGGGATATAAGTATCCAAGAATCAATTCTTTTTGCCAAGGGAAGTACAGAACTTAAACCAGAAGGTAAAGCTTTCCTACGCCGCTTTATTCCTGTTTACAGTGGTGTGATTTTCTCTAAACCAGAATTTGATCAGGAAATTAGCCGTGTAGTTATAGAAGGTCATACTAGCTCAGAAGGAGATGACAAAACCAATCTACAACTAAGCTTGTTGCGAGCATCATCAGTTTATACATACATTTTTTATGACATGAATTTCCCTACCAAAGCACCTTTGAGCCAAAAGATATTAGCTGCTGGTCGTGGAGAGATTGAATCTGATAAGAAACGTGATAATCCAGCCGATCGCAAGGTAGTTTTCCGTTTTCAGTTTCGCAGTGATGAGTTAAAGAAAGATATCGTAAAAACCTCTCTTTAAAGGAGAAAAATCTTGAATTCTCAGTTTTCTATTGCTTCCCTACCTGAAACTCCCCAGTGTAGTCCTAATCAACTTATTCAGCTTGCAAGTAACTTACCAGATGCAACAATATCAATACCAAGTGTTGATAAAGTATTGGAAGCTATTGAACAGGGTAAAGCTGATCAAGTAAGTCCGTTGGACTGGATTTATTGCATCCATGCTAAAGCACAGTGGGATCAGCAAAATATTGACCGATGCAGGAAAACATCAGCAGCTATTTGGAAGGTAGCAATTTCTAATTCATGGTTGCAACATCAGCTATTGTGGCGTTTAGCTCTTTATTATGGTAATCAGCAAGAACAGGTGTTAGCACAGTCTCTAGCTGAATCTTTTAATATTTTTGCTAATTCTGACTTAGTTAGTCACCTACTACCAGTTAGAATTATTCGGGCGCTTCGCAGTACACAAGCAGGTAGAGAATTGGCGAAAATTGCTTGTGAAAAACGTGTTAATCGAACTGGGTTGCTAAACAACATACGAGACATTTTACCTGCTTATATTCCATTGTTTAGCCAATTCATAGAAGATATAACTCCCTATTTCTCTACAATTACTTCTCCAAATCATCAGCAGGTACAATGGCTGTTAATATGTTTAGATGAAATGTCAGATACTCAGCAAATAAAAGCTGTTAATTATTTACTCACTAATGTTTCCAATAATATAGCAACCAATCATTCTTTACTGGTTGATTGGTTGCGAAATAACTATAGAAATGGGAATAATTGGTATAAACTTTCAGATCCAGCAAGGCAAAAACTTAGAGAGTGGATTGGAGGGATCAATTATGGTGACTTCCAAAAGTTAGTAAATCTCATATTGAATAGGCTCGATTTACAAGACTTCGAGTTAAATCAGCTACGTAGACGCAAAGACTTTTGGGCTAATTACAGTAACCGCTTTGAACGGCTTCGCATCTTGTTACCTCAAACATCACAAATTGCCATCGGGTATCAAATTCAAGATGATGTTGATCTACTAGAGGATGATGGTAGCGATCGCACAGAGGTCTGTATATTTGATTTTGCTGAGTGGTTTGTAGTCGAATTCTTTCGTGGAAGAGGTAGTGAGACGCGCCTGTTTCCGAAAAATTCCAGAAATGAGGAAATCCTTTTTGGTGAATCCACTCTTTCAGTGAAACGCATTCGTTGTCTAGGTGGCGATAGACACGATCATGTTTATCTTTGGCAGGTGCAGGAATTTTCCCCAACTTGGCTTAAAAATCATGGAATTCTGCCTAATCCAAATACCCAGCCTTCTAGAAACCCTACAGCAGATGAATTGCAACAGCGAGAAAACAAGCTTGAGCCGTGGAAAACAGAAATTGAACGTCTAGAACGTCAAGCTAAAGCCTACTGTAACAAAATTTGTTTTTTAATAGACTGAAAATTATTACCTTGAATCATCATCTAAAAACAGCGCCTCTAAATCGCGGTAGCCACTTACTATCCGCACAACTTCAATTCCCTCTGCAATTGGCCGATAAAATATCAAATAATCATCAACTGGAAAGCTACGCAATGCAGGTAAAAGTTCATCCCGTCTACGTCCCATACTGGGAAACTTTGCCAAAGTATCCAACTTTTGAGTGATTACTGTGAGCAACCTATCTGCAACATCTGGATTTCCAGCAAACAGGTAATCGTTTATTTCTTGTAAGTCTTGGGTAGCTTGAGGCGATAGAAAATATAAACTCATTATTGTGCCTGAGTCTTTCTCAAAGCTTGGTTTCTTTGACGCAGTTGCTCGATTACTTCTTTACCGTCAAGTCGTTCTCCGCGCTCAAGTTGCTCAACCCCAATCATAATTTCCCTTTGCAGTTCTTCAAATCGACCCTTGTAAATGCGTTCCCGTTCCTCCAACAGCCTAATACCAGCAATAATTACTTCCTCAGATGAGGTGTACTTACCGTTTGCAACCTGACTTTGAATAAACTGCTCAAGCTCGGTGGTTAAGGAAATATTCATAAATTATTACCATATTTTTGTTCTCATATTCTAATTCTAGATGCGAACTGACAGCAGTCCATTGCGATCGCATAGAGCTGCATATTAAAACTTTTGGCGTATTGAATAACACACAATACACCCCAGTTGTACGGCGATCGCATCCATTCAACCCCCTTCAAAATGCACCACAACCACGTTAAGCTGGATTAGAGTAGCAATTTATTGCGCTTTTTAACATGAAAATCTCTTGTTCTTGTCAAATTTTAATTTTTTCTGCTTGAGAAACCCGGAATGCTAGACCAAATTTTTGATTACCTCAACTTTCATGTCAGCCTTGAAGCCCCAATAGTTCTGCTGATCCTGATATTTTTAGAGGCGGTGTTATCTGCCGATAATGCGATCGCCCTGGCTGCGATCGCTCAAGGGCTGGAAGACAAAGAACTTGAGCGTAAGGCCCTCAACTTTGGTTTAGTCGTTGCATATATACTGCGAATCACTCTAATTCTTACCGCCACCTGGGTACAAAAATACTGGCAATTTGAACTATTAGGCGCTGCTTACCTGCTGTGGTTGGTATTCCAACACTTTACCTCTCAACAAAGTGAAGACGAGCAGCATCACGAACCGCGTTTTAATTCCTTGTTGCAAGCGATACCCGTGATTGCATTTACAGACTTGGCATTTTCTTTAGATAGCGTGACAACTGCGATCGCAGTTTCTCAAGAAAAATGGCTAGTGCTGACGGGTGCAACAGTTGGTATTATAACGCTGCGATTCATGGCGGGATTATTTATTCGTTGGCTAGACGAATATGAAAACCTAGAGGATGCAGGCTATGTAACTGTGGCCTTAGTGGGCTTGCGCCTGTTGTTAAAAGTGGTGAACGATAGTTTAGTTCCACCAGAATGGATCATGATTCCTGCGATCTTCCTGATTTTAGGCTGGGGATTTTCCAAGCGTGTTGGCACCCAATTACCGCAAGTAGAACCAGAAAAGAGCGAAGTCTCGAAGTAAGGAATAAGAATTAAATAACATACACCTGGCTTACCTCACCCTCAATCCCTCTCTTTATAAAGGAGAGGAATCGTGAGACAGGATGAAGTTTTGCATTTTATTTAATCCACATTCCTAAGAAGAGGAAGATGAGGGAGATGAGGAAGAATAATAATTGTTCATTTGCTCTCCCCACTCCCTAATCTTTTACTCGTGCAACCAAGGGGTTAAGTGTGGTTGCCAATTAACCAATTCTTCATCTTTAAACCATAGAGCTATTTCCTGTTGCGCGGTTTCTGGAGCATCAGAACCGTGGATCAAGTTGCGACCAATATTTAAGCCAAAATCGCCGCGAATCGTTCCTGGCTCTGCTGTTAAGGGGTTTGTCGCACCAATAATCTTTCTGGCAGATGCAATAACGCCATCACCTTCCCATACCATCGCCACCACTGGACTAGAAGTGATAAATTCGACTAGACCACCAAAAAAGGGACGTTCCCGGTGAACATCATAATGTTGTTCAGCTAATTCCCGACTGACTTTCAGGAACTTTAAACCAACTAGGGTAAAACCTTTAGTTTCAAAGCGACGGATAATTTCCCCCACCAATCCACGCTGTACTCCGTCAGGCTTAATTGCTAAGAATGTACGTTCCATTGCTGTTTCCCAAAGCTTAATAAAGTTTTTATCTAGTCAATTGTCCCCGAAGTTCTGTTCGCTGCAAACCAGCGCCAAGACTTCTCTTTTTGTCATTTGTCATTTGTTCAAGGGTTTTGCACTAATGACCAATGACTAATGACCAATGACTAATGACCAATCAGAGTTTATCTCAGAAATTATCTTTGGGTGCATATACGTTCTCAAATGAATGCGCTAAATTGTTAATTTGTGGGTGAAAAACAGAGGTCAGGAAGAAATGGGTGTTGATTCAACTGCTACATCTGAAGAGGTGGTACTACCGTCCAATGGACAAAAATCTGAAGTGAAAAATCATAAGCAAAAAAAACTCTTACCACCTAGTACTACCACAGGAGATTTACCTCGCTCCTGGAAAATTGAGGATAGCGAAGCGTTATACAGGATTGAAGGTTGGGGACAACCTTATTTTTCCATTAGCGCTGCTGGTCACGTCACCGTTTCACCCAAGGGCGATCGCGGGGGATCTCTTGACTTGTTTGAATTGGTCAACGCCATGAAAGATCGCAACTTGGGGCTTCCCATGTTGATTCGCTTTTCCGATATTTTGGAAGACCGGATTGAGCGCTTGAACGCTTGTTTTAATAAAGCGATCGCCCGCTACAACTACCCTGGTGTCTACCGTGGCGTGTTTCCGGTCAAGTGCAATCAAGAGCGGCATTTGATTGAGGATTTAGTGAAATTTGGCAAGCCTCATCAATTTGGTTTAGAAGCCGGTTCCAAGCCAGAATTAATGATTGCTTTAGCTGTCTTGGATACACCAGGAGCATTGTTAATTTGCAACGGCTACAAAGACCGAGAATACATCGAAACGGCAATGTTAGCCCAAAGACTAGGACAAACACCAGTCATCGTCTTAGAACAGATTGAAGAGGTTGATTTGGTGATTGATGCCAATCGCCAGTTAGGTATTAAGCCGATATTAGGTGTTCGTGCTAAACTCAGTACCCAAGGTATGGGACGTTGGGGAGCCTCTAGTGGCGATCGCGCTAAATTTGGTTTGACAATGCCTGAAGTAATCGAGGCTGTTGACAAGTTACGGGAAGCTAACCTCCTCGATTCTTTGCAGTTGATGCACTTCCACATCGGCTCACAAATTTCTGCCATCAATGTGATCAAAGATGCCATCCAAGAAGCCAGCCGCATTTATGTGGAATTGTCGATGCTGGGGGCAGATATGAAATACCTTGATGTTGGTGGTGGCTTGGGTGTAGATTATGATGGCTCCCAAACCAACTTCTATGCCTCGAAAAATTACAACATGCAGAACTATGCCAACGACATCGTGGCAGAGTTAAAAGATACCTGTGCTGAACGGCAGATTCCCGTACCAACACTGATTAGTGAAAGTGGACGAGCGCTCGCTTCCCATCAGTCGCTGCTGATTTTTGATGTTCTGAGTACTAGCGATGTCCCCCTCGACGCCCCAGAACCTCCGCAAGAGGGAGAATCCCCAATTATTAATTATCTTTGGGAAAGCTACCAATCGATCAACCAAGAGAATTACCAAGAGTTGTATCACGACGCTGCCCAATTCAAAGAAGAAGCCATCAGCCGCTTCAACTTAGGAATTTTACGCCTCAGAGAACGAGCTAAAGCCGAACGCCTCTACTGGGCTTGTTGTCAGAAAATTCTCAACATCACTAGACAGCAAGAATACGTACCCGATGAACTGGAAGACCTAGAAAAGATTATGGCTTCCATCTACTACGTGAATATGTCAGTGTTTCAATCAGCACCAGATTGCTGGGCGATCGATCAGCTATTCCCAATTATGCCCATCCACCGCTTGGATGAAGAACCAACGCGGCGAGGAATTTTAGCAGACCTCACCTGCGACAGTGATGGTAAAATCGACCGCTTTATTGACCTGCGCGATGTCAAATCTGTTTTAGAGTTGCACACCTACAACCCCGGAGAACCCTATTATTTGGGGATGTTCTTGAATGGAGCTTACCAAGAAATCATGGGCAATTTGCACAACCTATTTGGCGACACCAACGCCGTTCACATCCAATTAACGCCCAAAGGCTACCAAATTGAACACGTTGTCAAAGGTGACACCATGAGCGAAGTGGTGAGCTACGTCCAGTATGACTCCGAAGATATGGTGGAAAACATTCGCCAGCGTTGCGAGAAAGCATTAGAAGAAAAGCGCATCACCCTAGCGGAATCTCAGCGACTGCTGCAAACCTACGAGCAGAGTCTTAGAAGATATACGTATCTAAATAGTTAGGATTGGGCATTGGGCATTGGGCATTGGGCATTGGGCATTGGGCATTGGGCATTGGGCATTGGGCATTGGGCATTGGAAAACTCTTCCCCACTCCCCAGTTCCCATTCCCCATTCCCCATTCCCCATTCCCCATTCCCCATTCCCCATTCCCCATTCCCCATGCCCCATGCCCTAATTAGTGTTTGTCCCCAACAATTCCTCTATCGCTTGTCGCTCAACAGGGTTATGTAATGGCACTCTCTGACGGGCATCGGTAATCAGCCAATCTAAAGCAGCCGCTTGAACATCGATCGCAGCCCCAGTTTTATCTACACAATAACGTCCAAATACCAGCTTATCGACTAACCGGACTCCCGGACCCAGGCGCGACCATTCAAAAATCACGCTGTTATCTACTGTTGCGCCACTACATATCCAACAATTGGGGCCAATCATCGCTGGTCCGACAATTTTAGCTCCGTCTTCGATTCTGGTCATGCCACCAATGTAAACTGGCCCTGTGATATCCACTTTGTCCCAATTTACGGCGACATTTAAGCCAGTGTAGATGCCAGGGGCGACTTCATGACCGGGGATTTGCACATTTTTGATTTCACCCAGCAGTACACCACGAATCGCCCGCCAATAGTCTGGGACTTTACCAATATCTACCCATTCAAAGTCCATAGGGATGGCGTAGAAAGGAGCTTTGATTTCTACCAATTTGGGAAACAATTGGCTACCAATGTCATATTCGACATCAGAGGGAATATAGTTAAACACCTCTGGCTCAAAGATGTAAATACCTGTGTTGATGTTAGTACTGAGGGCTTCTTCAATTGAAGGCTTTTCTTGGAAAGCTTTGATGCGACCATCTTCGTCAGTCACAACTACACCGTAACTAGAAACTTCTTCCTTGGGGACAGATTTCGTAATAATAGTAGCGATCGCCCCTTTAGCTTTATGCCATTTAACCGCCGCAGTTAAATCCAAGTCAATCAAAGCATCACCGCACAAAACCACAAAGGTATCATCAAAAAACGGTGAGAAGTCTTGGATGCGGCGCATTCCTCCAGCTGAACCTATTGCTTCCCCCTCCAGTTTCCCCTCGTCATCAATTTTCCCTTCAAAGGAATAGGCAATCTGTACCCCAAACCTTTGACCATCACGGAAATAGTTTTCTATTTCTTCAGCCAAATGACTAACGTTGACCATGATTTGGTCAAATCCATGTTTGCGTAACAGTTCCAGCAAGAACTCCATCACTGGCTTTTGCAGGATGGGAATCATTGGTTTGGGAATTGTATAGGTAATTGGACGCACGCGAGTACCTTTACCAGCCGCGAGAATCATCGCTTTCATAAAAATTTATTCCTCAACCACAAGCCAGTTTACTTTTATCAAGTGATAAGCTAATCATCAGTTTTTATTTCTGCTCTAAGTTATCTCTCAAAACAGGGATAACAGGAATTTAGTGGTTATTGCAACCATAACTATACTTAGATGATAAGCGATCGCTTATCTTTTCAATTTACTCGGATTTTGGGGCTGAATCAAAAATCTGTAAATTATCTGTAGGGCTACTTTTGGCTTTCTTAGTTCATCGGCTGCTCAAAAGGTTTGCAGGAGTTAGCTGAATCTTTAAGTAAGCGAATTTTAATCTCATGGTAAAACTCTTCTTGAAATAGCTCTACTTTTGATTGAGCCGAGAGTAATAGTAGCGCCCAGAAAACGCTAACTAGCTGACTGCGTTTAGACTCATGTCCAGAGCCATTTTGGTTGAGAAGCTTTGTCTGAGTCCACAATTCTACAAGTTGTTCTAAATTCAACCAATTTTGTTCTAAATTTAACTCTCTTGCTGACAAATTCAACACCTGCTCTAGTTCCCTGGCGACTTCAGTCAGATTTTCCTGGTGAGCTAACTCCAACGCCTCCCGCATACTTTGGACACTAGGCAAACGTCTGGGACGGATAGGTTTGCTGACTTTTTCTACCAGTTTCAGTTGGTTCGCCATAATCTGCAATTGCTTGATTAACTCTTGCAGAGTCACCCGGCGCTTTGGTGGCGGCATTGCCGATGGACGACGACGCAATTGCCGTTCTAATGGTAAACGATGACCCTGATGTGATACACCGTCTTCACCTGACAAGAGAGCATCATCTACTACACCATCCTCTGTATCTCCTACTGTTGACAATTGCATCAATGTATTAGCTTTGAATAATACCAGCATTGATGCTGACAAAAATGCCTGTCCAGATTGAGACAAGTCCGCTTCATAGCCTCTTCCTATTGACTCCGGTGCCATCAGTTCTAAGTAACGGTCAATCACCTCAATCACTTGGACATCCCAAGGATCAATTTCCCCCTGCTGGGCTTGATAAATCAAGAGTGTGATTGTTTCTAATAGCTCGGAAGCTTCCATCAACGGGTTCTAAGTTAATTAATGAGAATCAAAAGACCGTAAATTCAACACTAAACTCATTGACTATTGACAAAGCGTGTACTTTATAAATTTGCTTGATCAGGAATCGCCTGCTAGCAGCATCCTCTGAAATTTGTAATCAATCACCATTGTGAATTGTGAGATCAGATTGTGCAACTTTTGACTTTGGCCAAACAGGGCAATTCAATTTTGGATTTGGGATTTTAAATTTTGGATTAAATTTCAATTCTTTAATCCAAAATCGTTCGACTGAGCGCTCACCACGAAGTCTAAAATCTAAAATTCTTGCTCCCCCTGCCGCCTTAATCGGGGGGCGGGTCATGGGCAATAGTGACAGTTGATACAAAGTCACTCGGCTTGCCGCTCTTGATCGCATCGAAAGTGCCTTTAATAGTACCAGCAATGGGAACAGCAACAAGCGTCCCCAACAACCCAGCAATTTCAAATCCCATCAAAATAGACACAAAAATCCAGATAGGATTCAGTCCAATAAAGTTGCCGAGTAACCTGGGCGCTAACAGGTTATCTTTAACCTGCTGCATGAGAATTGCCGCTATGGCAACTTGAACTGCTAACCACCAATTTTGCAGTAGTACTAAAATCGTCACCAGAGCAATGCCTAGAGACGCCCCGATAAAGGGAATGAGTTCTGAAATACCAATTAATATGGCAAACAACAGGGCAAAGGGCACCTTCATCACTAAGAAAATTGGTGTCAGGGTTAGCATCATAAACAGTCCTAGCAACAACTGGCTAAGGAAGAAGTTCTGGAAATTTAGGCGCAAGGATGCGGTGAGGGGATCTCCAATATTAGAGGGCAAAAGATTGATTAGACCATACCAGACGCGATCGCCATATAAAAGCATATAAAATGCAAGTACGATGACTAACACTACGTCAAGTAATCCTGACAGCAGTGTTCCAGCAAATCCTACTGCACCAGAAGCTAGCTGTTGTACTACATTTTGAATGTTGGCATTGATTTGACTGCTTACAACCCTCAGATCAATTGGCAAACGTCGTTGCTTTGCCAGCATCTCAAACCGCTCTAAGTTTGCTTGACTGGCGCCTAACCAATCAGGGATATTCTTTAACAGTTGGATTGTTTGGTCAATAATCAACGGCACTAGAGTCACACCCAGAATCCCAAACAGGGTTAATGTTGCAAGTAAAACTATGATCACCGCCTGAGTGTGGGTGATCCGAGCACGTTCAAAGAACTTAACTAGGTAATTTAGGAGAAAAGCCAGAATTGCTGCAATGCTCAAGACAGTAATCGGATGCTGGAAATAGCGAAAAAGCACAGACAGCAGCCAGACATTAAGAGCGATAATGGGACCGCTCAGACCATAAATTAACAGGCGTTGAAGGGAGGCCGAACGGCGCATTTTATGCAACCTATTTTATATATTTTTTGAGAGAATTTTTAAAATTCTTGATGGCGTTGATCATCATCATAGATATTTTTAACACAGACTGATCCCAAGGAAACAAATCACAATGGACAAAACTGTAGCTGACCTTCGCAAGGATTACACCTTGGAAGGTTTGAGCGAACTGGAAGTAGACCTCAATCCTTTTATCCAATTTAAAAAATGGTTCGATCAGGCTCTAGCAGGACAACTTCCTGAACCCAATGCGATGACCATTGCTACCGCCACCCCAGACGGTAAGCCCTCGGCCAGAATGGTGCTTCTCAAGGATTTTGATGAACGGGGCTTTGTCTTATTCACCAACTACAATAGTCACAAAGGACAAGAACTGGCAGAAAATCCCCAGGCGGCTTTAGTTTTCTGGTGGGCAGAACTGGAGCGTCAAGTCCGAATTAGTGGATATGTAGAGAAAGTTTCCGAAACTGAGTCTGACCAGTATTTTGACAGTCGCCCTGCCAACAGTCGCCTGGGTGCGTGGGTATCTAATCAAAGCGAGGTGATAGAAAGCCGAGAAGTTCTAGACCGAAGCTTGCAGGAGTTTAACAGCAAATATGAAAATGAGGAGATTCCTCGACCGCCTCATTGGGGAGGCTTACGAGTGATCCCCACAAAAATTGAGTTTTGGCAAGGACGCTCTAGCCGTCTGCACGATCGCTTGCTCTATAGCCGTTTAGATAATGGCACTTGGAAAATTGAGCGTTTGTCACCCTGAAGAAGAGGCAGGGAGCAGGGGAGCAGGGGGAGCAAGAATTTTAAATTTTAGATTTTGGATTTTAGATTGAAATTTAATCCAAAATTTAAAATCCCAAATCCAAAATTGAATTGCCCAATGCCCCATGCCCAATGCCCAATTTTAAATGTCAATACATTACCACTGGCCGATCGCATCTTGAATTGCTGCCCGTGCTTCTAATAGAGATTGGGTACGGGCATCACCTTCGTTCATGCTATTAGCGTTAATAAATTGAATGTCTGTAAGCCCAATAAAGCCGAAAATCGTCCGCAGGTAGGGTTCTTGGAAGTCATAGGGAGCAGCAGGAGATGTCGGACTAAAGTCACCGCCGCGAGCTGTAATGACAACTGCCTTTTTACCCTCAACTAACCCTCTAAAGCCGCCTTGAGCATCTATAGCAAAAGTCCGGTTAGCGCGAACGATTTGGTCGATGTAAGCCTTAAAAGTGGAAGGTATATTGAAGTTGTACATTGGCACTCCAAAGACGTAGCGATCGGCTGCCAAAAACTCATCAATCAGTTCGTCAGAAATCCTAAGTGCCTCAGTTAATTCTGGAGTATGGGTTTCTGGTGGTGAAAATGCAGCTGCAATCCAAGGTTCATTAACGTGAGGAACTGGATAATGTCCTAAATCTCGATAGGCGATCGCGTCTTCAGAATGCGCTGCCTTCCAACCACTGACGAATTCCTTAGATAGTTCTCTGGAGTGCGATCGTTCACCACGGGGGCTGGAATCGATATGTAGAATGTTTACCATCAAATATCTCCTGATTAGCTAGGATTTACTGCTTTGACTTTTTTTGAGTTTCTATTTCAAAGCATTACATCAGATACTAAAAGTAACTAGTTACTAAAGTAAAGTAGTTACCATAAAGTAACTGTTGGACAATTTTGGCTAACTTAATGTTTAACTGATCGCCCGAATGTAATCTTTAATATAAATAAACTCACCAGGTAGATCGAAGAATCTCATAAAGATACGGTCATCAATATATCTTCCGTGCAGTTTGCGGATGACAGCTGGTTCATAGACCAATTTCGGTCGGAAATTGCTCAATGACGCAATCGGGCAGACACCGAGGATCAGTCGATGCTTGCGGCGATGGCGACCAACAACTAGAGCCTTTTTGTTCATACCCCAGAATACATTATAGATGTACAGCAATTGACCTTCCGAGAAAGAATGCGTCGATTTTTGGACGTTAGCAGCAACCAGAGGAATGTTATCCTTGGTCGAGTTAATGTCGAGTAATGTACCACCACAGAAGTAGCCAAGCAGAATCTCATTGATCTTCTCGATGTGTTGTTCCTGCATAGAAGGCGTATTTTTGCAAAAAGGTGAGAGAAGTGTAAAAAAGCCGATGCATTCTCCATCGGCTTAACTGACAATATTGAACAGATGAATAGTCTACTGTTCCTGGATCGCCGCTACTTTGGCAGGAAACTGAATTCTGGGATCTGGCATGAAATTGTATCTCAAGTACAATCCTCCCCAGACAAACAGGATAATTAACAACGCACCAATACCAAGGGGACTGGGAAGCCAGAAAACAGCTTCTATGTGATTTAGCTCACCAGGCTGGAGTTTCCACACTAGTCGATTCCCATTTTTTTCTGGCGTAACGGCAGTTTCAGTTTGTTGAATATTTTTAGCTCCCCAAGGAGTCTTCAAGCTAAATTCCAAGTCGAGAATTGCACCAGCATTAGCCAGGACGTTACCTTTGCTGGCAATTAGAGACAGCGATCGCAAATCCAAATCATAAATTAACCGATTTCGGACTAAAAGTAAAAAATTGTTCTGCTCCAAGAGGACGTTTGATTCAATTTTTGGCAGTTCTGAATCAGATTCGCTCTGCACAGTCTCAGAGGATTGATTCGCACGGGAGTTAAAAAATCCGTTGAACTTCTCTTGCAATTCCCTACCACTGCTAAAAGGAATTGTGACAATGATTTCTTCAGGGGAAACGCGTTGCACTTTCCCCTCAACTTTACGGGCGCGGCGTTCTATGCTCTTTAACCATTCGTACACAGAATCGCCACTAAAGCTGGTTAGCCGTTCTCCCAATTTAATATGCTGTACTAGTTCACCACTATTTGAATTATCAAAATTAACCCCCACATCGTACTTCACACAGCCAGACACTAGCAGAGATGTTAACAGCACTACCCACAGAATCGGATTTCGGATGGGAAAAACGCGGTTCATTCGATTTCGACCATTCAGTGGTGAGAGAAATTTCATATTTGTCAACACAAAACTAAATGGTCTGATTAACCACAAGAAAATCTTTCCGAAAATTGAAGAAGTTAAAACCATAAATTTCTCCAAAAGTCAAACTTTTAACCAATCTTGACTTATTAGTATTGTTTGAGATTCCTAGAACACCGTTTTGGTAAAGAATTTTAATCCAAAATCCAAAATTGGTATCAGCCAGGGGTTCCTGAAAAACTCAACCAAACCAAGTACGAGATAGTTAAACCAATGGCAATTAGCGCCACCCAGATAAAGCGATTATCTCTGGTATTGACCTGAGTGAGGTCAACAAATTCTAGCTCCGTAGGTTTAGGCTTCTGCTGCACAGAAGATTTAGTAGACTTAGTAGCTACAGAAATTTTGAGTTCATTATCGGATAGTGCGCCCAAATCTGGGATTTGGGTCATCCATTCGCTGGGTCTTTTCAGCTTTGGTGCTTTTAAGATGTAAAGCATCTGCCGCGCTTGTTTGCTGGTTTCAAAATGGGGATGGCGTTTGAGTCTTTCGCAAAGAGCGATCGCCTCATCCGTGCGTCCAGCTGCTTCATAAGCTGTCACCAACCAAATTTCTACTTCCCCCCCAAGGCGAGAATTAGGAGCTAACAAGGCGCTGGCCTTTTCTAAATTTTCTACGGCTTCGCGGTACTGCCCATTCTCAAAGGCAGCTTTCCCCGTTTGGTAGCGGGTTTTAGCAATTTCTAAACTTTCTGCACTCACGTCTTCTATAAAAAATCAGCACTATTTTTATTTTGCCAACGCCAGCAATCTTTTTGGAATCTTTTCAAAAGCTGGCAATCTGAAAGGGTTGAAGGAGACAGAGCCGTTTAGTGGGGGTTTTAGTTTTGTTTTACCCTTGCTCCCTTTGCTCGTAGCCTACAGCCTACACACAAGTCTCTCGGACGCCATTTAGGGTTTATCGAATAGCCCAAAGAAACCTCACCCTGGTTATGCTTGCGCAAAACCTGTCCCTCTCCTTAGTAAGGAGAAGGATTAACGTCAGGACAGGGTGAGGTTTTTGTTTTGGGTAATTTGATGAGTTGCGTATACACCGTAGGACTCCCTCATCTCCCTCTACGGGTTAAACTGCGAACCGAGGATCATTGTGCCGATGCCAACATCAGTAAAGATTTCTAGTAACAGGGCGTGGGGAATGCGACCATCAATGATGTGTGCTGCACGGACTCCTTGAGCAAGCGATCGCACACAACAACTTACTTTAGGAATCATCCCACCGCTAACTATACCATCAGCAATCAACTCGCGGGCTTCGCGGATATCTACTTTCGGAATCAAAGTAGATGGGTCTTTGTAATCTTTTAAAATTCCACTGGTGTCGGTCAGTAAAATTAACTTTTCTGCTCCTAGTGCAGCAGCGATTTCTCCAGCTACAGTATCAGCGTTAATATTATAAGCTTGCCCTGTTTCGTCTGCGGCGACGCTGGACACTACCGGAATATAGCCATTGCTAGCGAGGGTGTCCAAAATCTTGATATTCACATTGCTGACTTCCCCCACAAAACCGATGCCTTCTTGACCTTGGGGACGGGCTGTAAATAGATTACCGTCTTTACCGCAAAGTCCTACAGCCAATCCACCAGCTTGATTAATTAACGCGACAATTTCTTTGTTAACTCGACCAACTAAAACCATTTCCACCACATCCATTGTGTCGGCATCAGTGACTCGCAGACCATTTTTAAATTGTGGTTCGATGCCCAGCTTATCTAACCAACTGTTAATTTCTGGGCCACCGCCGTGGACTACAATTGGACGCAAGCCCACGCAGGATAAGAATACAATATCGCGGATAACTTTGTCTTTGAGTGTGCTATCTTTCATCGCTGCGCCACCATACTTGACAACAACAGTGCGACCGGCGAATTGTTGAATATAAGGTAGTGCTTCGCTTAATACACGTACACGAGTGGCTTCAGTTTGCCTGATGTATTCAGAATCGTTGAACGTCATGAGGAGCCTAACAGAGAGAGTTAAAACCTATTTCAGTCAGTGTAGAAGACTTTGTAACTCGTCACAATCTCTGATGCCAAAGTCAGCATTTAAACGAGTGAAAAATTCTTCAATATCCATTGAATTCTTTGGTGACACAGCAGTAAAACTTCAAGCTCTAGAGTCAATCCCACAAATATGTGTGATAGATGAGACGGGCTAGAGCAAAATGGTGCGTTACTTTGTTAACGCACTCTACAAATTAACTATTCCCACATTCCCTGACACAATAAGCAAGCGATCGCTCCTTCAAACCTCTAGAATTAAAATCATTCGGCTGAAGCTAGGGAATGAAAATGACCACGCTGCTAATTCAAACTGAAAGCACACCCTTAACGGTAAATTTCCCCTTCCTTGTGCAGATGACAAATGAGCAGTTCTACGAATTTTGTCAAGCCAATAGAGATTTACGAATTGAGCGTACTGCTAATGGGGAAGTCATCATAATGCCACCAGCTTTTTCAGATACGGGCAACCGTAACTTTAACATTGCTGCACAGCTTGGGTATTGGACTGAACAAGATGGCACTGGCATAGGCTTTGACTCCAGTACAGGTTTTACGCTACCTAATGGAGCGATGCGTTCCCCTGATGCTTCTTGGATTGAACTGGAGCGTTGGAACGCCTTAACAGATGCACAAAAAGCCTCATTTGCACCAATTTGTCCCAGCTTTGTGATTGAGTTACGCTCCTTGAGCGTAGGCGTAGCCCGTCGTAGACATCGGCTGATAAAATTACAAGACAAAATGCAGGAGTACATCGATAACGGTGCATCACTAGGCTGGTTAATTGATCGGCAGAATCGAAAAGTCTACATTTACCGGACGAATCGGGAACTTGAAGTTTTGGAAAATCCCGAAGCAGTTACTGGCAATCCAGAATTATCAGGGTTTGTCCTACGGATGGCCAAAATTTGGTAACTTGAGTCTTCCTAATGAGAAACTTGTGTTTTCAGAACGCTAGGAATTGCCTCAAGTACTCTGTTGGCAACGTCTTCAGGTGTATCTCCCTCTCGCTCGATGATGTGCAAATCTGCTTGAGAATAAAGTGGTGTTCGTTGTTCGAGGAGCGATCGCAATTTACCTTTAGGATCAACATCTTGTAGCAGTGGTCTTGTGGTATCCTCAGCTAAACGGCTGTAAATTATCTCCACTGGCGCATCTAGCCACACTATCAAACCGTGGTGCAAGTAACCCCAGTTTTCTCGCCGCATTACAATGCCCCCACCGGTTGCTATAGTCAACTTTGTAAAAGCACAAACTTGTGAAAGCACGTCACTTTCTACCTGGCGAAACCCGGCTTCACCAACTTGTGCAAATAACTGATTTATGGATTTACCTGTTGCTTGGGCAATGACATTATCGGTATCCACAAACCCATAAGCCAATTCCTTTGCGAGTAAGCGCCCTACCGTCGTCTTACCAACGCCCATAATGCCAATTAAGTACAGGTTGACTCCTTGTAATAAGCTGCTCACCAGTTGCTTCGCTCCAATTCTGAGTTCTGAGTCACAGTTTCAAATTATAAACTCAACGACTCAATCTAGGATTTAAAAATACGGAGTTTTGCACCTATCGCGCAACCAGATAAAATTACTTGATTGGCGATCGCTAATAAATCGATAACTTATAATGTTTTACTCTATTGCATTAAAGCGATACTTTCTGGTGCGAGACGCTAGGCGTAGCTTGATTAACAGTAGGGGGTACGCTAACGCATCTTGGGGCGACTCCAGTTTTTCAGCTTCACTAAGTATCTACTTGGTTACTCAGCATTTCTCCTATGTATTTATATAATCAATTAGAAAGATAAACTCTAACAGTACTGCTACTACGACTTTGATAACCGACATTAGTAATTTCCGCAGGAATACAACTACAAAGTAAACCTCTGATAAATCTATTTTCAATGTTTTTCAAGGCTTTTGCCTTTGCGGACATCAAATTTACGTATAAATTTTCTAACTCCCAATTGTTTTTAGTTTCGACAAATTCATCTTCTATTTGAGTTGAATTAACTGCCGTTATTACTGTTATGAATGTATTTAAAGTAACTTAGTCAATCGATTAACGATTTTTCTGTAAAATTACCTAAAATAATAAAGGATGAATTTCTAAGGAATGTAGTAACTTGGTAATTGCTGCTTGAATATCCTTAGACTTAGCGAAAAAATTAATATAGCTTGTTTGAAACTTTATCCAAACAATTTCTGTCTATCTAAATAATCCGGGTTTTCACTTTGGTGTGTTATTTTAAGTATACGTAATACTGTGTTCCTAAAAGTACGTACTCGTTATTCTAAAAGTTCAGTTATAACAAGCTCGGCTCAATTAAATGTTTCTGAAAAAGGTATAAATGATGACTTATCTAGTGCGATCGCTCAAAAAACCCTGGCAAATTTCAAGTTTTGGCACAAAAACTACTGCATATTTCACCCCAATAAGCCTGAATTAATAAATAGTAGGATGAGTGAGGCATCAACTATGACTCGAATTCGTGACGTTGTACAAAAAGCCTTAGCAACTGGCTATTTGACAGTGGAAGCTGAAAATCAACTACGACAACTGTTGACTACCCGGTATGACTTGGAAGATTTTAATGCTTTCATGACTTTGCAGGAAGCTGGCATGACTGGTAAGGTCAAGCAGGAGTCTAGAGAGCAGTGTGGCATCAAGTAGAGATGTAGCCTGCTACATCTTACCGACGGGGGCGTTTACCATCATCATCAAAATCATCATCATCATCAAAAAATTCCCAATCATCATCATCCGCTTGATTGGTAGTCGGTGGCTGATAAGGGGGGATGATTACCCGGTAATCAGCATCGTAAACTGATTCAGTTTTTCCCGCAGCCGTATTTTTTGGCTCACGGTAGCTGTAGGAGTAAACTGAACCAGATTGAGAACTGCTTTTGGCTTCTGATTGACGTTCGTAAGTTTTAGAATCTCTAGCAGGTTGAGCTTGAGGATTAGGGGTAGGCGCTTCTTCTGACTTTTCATCAAAGTTCCAATCATCATCTTTACTGCTATTTGTCTCCCAATCATCAAATACATCACTGCTAGGCGCTTCTTTTTTACTAGCTGGTGGTGGAGGACTGGCAGGGCGAGATGTAGGTTCTTCTCTCCGGGTTGCCTTCGCACGAGGCGAAGTTGCAGTTGAGCGGTCAGGAGTTCGGCGTTGTCCTCCCACAAAATAATTAGATAAGTTAAACAAGGTAGCAATCAATATAGATGTGAAAGCACCAGTGGCAGTACTGAACAAAATCCATATCGCTAGTGGTAATGGTTGAGTTCGCACGCCCAAAAATACTAGGGATAGGGCAGGTGACCAATTTTGGACTAACAACAGCGTTAGTCCTCCTAGTACCGCCACCAATAGAATTAAGCGAATTACAGCCATAGCAATTTTGTCTGTTATCAGTTGTCAGTGGTCAGTTGTCAGTTGTCAGTCTGATTACTGTTTACTGACTACTGACACTATCATTACCCTTTTAGCAATTTCGCCGTAAGCCTCCCACTCAATTCCGTCTTCGGAATCAGTGGTGAGATATAAGGCGTGGCAATAACGAAAACATCTCCGACCAATATCAACCATTTGGTTGATGAGAGAGTGGGATGGTTGAGTTATTGCCAAATCATCTGCGGATACAAAAACCACTTCTCCTTTTAATGGATTGAACTTTGTTGACGCTGACTACTTTATTGGCAACACCAGGATAGTCGGCTATCTTCACACCAGTTCCTAAGTTTTGCATTCCAATAACCCGATAAACTTTTTCTTCAAACTGCACATAATCATTGGGATTGTAACGATAACGCTGTTTCTTGATGCGACGTTGCCCAATGGAAACTTTCTGACCACGACTCACTTTTAAGTTTTCACCATTGAGGTTTTTGTTGCGAGTGCGCCTGCCGGAATTCAAAATAGAACCAGATACTTTTTCACCAGTCCGTTTGTCGATATACTTGGCATCGTAGAACTGCTCCATTGAGCGTTTATGACGACGGATTTGCTCAATCATTAAAGACTCTGTGCGTTTTTGGCTAGTTCCGCCAGCAATTATAAAGGCATCATTATGGTGACTTTTGACTATGTTTAATTGTTCTCGTTGGAAGTCTGTTTCATAGCCAAAAGCTTGTTCTGCTTCTAACATCTCCACTATGTGTTTATAAATAGTAGACATAAAAGTTTCTGCTTTAAATGACTTAATTTTTGGCTCCCATCCATGCAGCAGTTTTCCCTTTTTGTGATTGGGTGAGCTATGGCACTTGTCGCACAGTGTAATTAAATTACTGGGTCTATTGCTTCTGTCTGGTGGAATTTTCCAATAGCTCAGATGGTGAACTTGTAGAATCTTCTTACACTGCTTGTTTTTGCAATCTGGGTTTTGACATTTATAACAGTCTCGATGACGAATATAGTTTGTCAGATTCCTGTAACCTAACTGCTCCCCTTGTTGATATTCCTCGCCTTGAATATCAGCTTTTTTGATTTTCTGGATGTCAAACTTGGCTGTTTCTACCACAATATTGGTAATCGGTAGCCTAGATTTCATCCGTTCTACTAATCGTAAATGAGTATCTAATTTGTGTTGAATCGATGGTGCTAACCATCCCTCTTTACGCTTGCGATTATCAAATCTAGGTGTGCGATGACGTAATCGATTACGGCGAGTCCTGCGATACTTCCTGCGTTCTGTGAGCCTTTCTGACATTCCAGGCAGAAGTTCTACTTCACCACCGATTAATTCCTCGATTTCTGTAATAGCGCTAAACCCAATGTGTTTATAGCCTGTGTCAATTCCTAAGATAATTGGTTGTTTATAACCACTACTTCCATAAATCAGTTGGATGGTAAAAGGATCTCTTCCAACAATTTTGGCTTTGGCTGATTGCAAAAGTATTCGCGCTTTTCGTCCTGTCGTGGGCATCAAGGGTTGTCCATGTTTATTTTTGACGTAGACTTTCATTTTGTTTTTTCTGAACTATTAAAGAGTTCTGCCCTTGCGGGTGGTTTCCTTTGCCAATGTTTACCCAAGGTTTCAAACTGGTAACACTTCCCCTCTACCTGTAGGAATGTTTAATTACCAATCGCAGTGAGCCAGACGCGCAGAACAGGGGGTTTCCCCCATGAGTGACTGGCGAACCCGTAAGGGTGTCCGGGACGAGGAAATGGGTTACTAACCCTATACCTCGGAGTGCCTATACATTCTTGGAAAACGTAGTAATTCTTGTATAACGAATTACTCAGGCTAATGACGTACTTCTTAATTTCTTAAGAAGCCCACACTGACCCTACGGGTACAGTGTGTGGAGTCGTCACGACTATTGTGAAATATTACGATCAATCTGCTGAAGTCCTTAGCGACGACCTTGCCACCTCTGAATTGGGATGCAGTCAATATCTAGTTGATCTAAAGCACGGGCAACGACAAAATCAACTAAATCCTCGATGGTTTGGGGATTGTGATACCAGGCGGGAATAGCGGGAACAATTCTCACTCCAACTTCTGCTAAAGAGGTTAAGTTACGTAGGTGGATGAGGCTAAAAGGCGTTTCACGAGGAACAATGACCAGCTTTCGCCCTTCTTTGAGTTGGACATCCGCCGCCCGTTCAAGTAAATCGGAACTCAAGCCACCCGCTAGCTTTGCCACTGTACCCATGCTGCATGGAATGATCATCATCCCCAGAGTGGCAAAGGAACCACTGGCAATCCCGGCTCCAACATCACCCCAAGGATGGCAACGCAGTTTCCCCAAAAGTTCAACTCCAGCTTGCTCTCGCCAGAATTGTTCTTGCCCAGTTGGTTCTGGTGGCATCCGAATTTCCTGTTCTGACTGCCAAACCATGTAAGTTGATTTAGAGGCAACCAATTCAATACTATACTCCGCTTCTAGCAAAAATTTGATCGCACGAACAGCGTAAATCAGACCAGATGCGCCCGATACGCCTAAAATTAGAGGCTTAGTGTTATTTGGCACGTAACTTTTACTGGATTTTACTCATCCTCAGAGTAAGAGTCTAGGTCATCAGGCTCAATATCATTTGGTAAGTAGAGGTCTGAAAGCTCCTCATGGGAACCATTGCCAGTTAAATTTTTGGCGACACCATCGCTACCGACTGTTACCAAATCAATTTGCTGACGGTAGTAATCGACACTTTTAACTTGGACGGCGACGCGATCGCCTAGTCTGTAGGAAGCACGATTTTTGCGACCAAACAGTGCTTGTTGTCTGGCGCGATATTCATACCAATCATCTTTGAGAGAACTGACGTGTACCAATCCTTCTACCCTCAAAGGTACACCAGGATTACTGCTGGACTCCACCTCGGCGGGTGGTACTTCAATTTCCACAAAGAAACCGTAGGATTGAACACCAGTAATCACACCTTGAAATACCTGACCGATGCGCTGCTTCATCAGTTGGGCTTTTTGCAGTCCGGCTAAATCGGCTTCAGCTTCTTGGACTTCTTTTTCTCGGTCGTTGATTTGGACAATTACCCTAGTTAAATCACTTTGGAGTTCTTGTTGCAATTCTGGGGGTAAAACGTTCCAGTTAATTTCCTCGTGGCTGGAGGAGTGGCGCAGGTTAACGCGCTCTCTGACACGGGTATTGCGGCGATCGCGTCCGTTTTCAAGTAGCGTGTAATACACTCTCTGCATGAGCAAATCTGGGTAACGCCGCAAGGGGGCACTAAAGTGAACATATTGCGATAGTGCCAGACCAAAGTGAGATCCTTTGGTGGTGCTGTAGGCAGACGGCTTAAGTGTATCTTGCAATAAGTAGGTAAGAACTTGCTCAGAGGGAGATTCGGCAAAAGCTGTGGTCAAATGTTGATAATCTAAGGGTTGGATATCGACTTCTGGATCTAGTGTTAAGTCAACGCCTAAATTGACTGCCAATTTCAGCATTTCCTGGACATCTTCAACATCGGGTGTGCCTTGGACTCGCCAGATGGCGGGAACACCAAGGGCATTTAAGTGAGTTGCTACTAGTTGATTAACTAGCAGCACCAACTCCGTGAGTAGCGATCGCACCGGTAAATCATTCACCACCACAGTACCGAGAATCCCCTCATCATAATAGGCGTTTTGGCTGGGCGGCAGATTCAACTGGAGGCTACCACGAGTCAACCGCACCTGTTTCACGGCTGTTTGCAAGGCTTGGAGGTCTTGCAGAATCTGAGAAACCTGTGGGGATTGATCTTGAGATTGACCTGTAAGAATTGCTTGGGCTTGTTCTGTAGTCAGTGCAGTCTCGACGTTGATCACACTGGCTTGAATTTCCCATTCCAGAACTTGTCCTGATTTGGGATCAATTGTAATTAAAAAAGAGATGGTTAAGCGATCGCTTCCAGGTACTAAAGAACAGCGTTCTGCCACACTTGCAGGCAACATTGGCAGCACCAATTCTCCCAGATATACCGATTTACCCCGTTTGAATGCTTCTCTATCTAGGGCTTCGTCAGGTTGGACATAGTGAGAAACATCGGTGATATGAACGCCTAAAAGCCAATTTCCGGCTAAGTTTTTTTCTAAACTAAAAGCGTTTTCGATAACTTTGGTATCGCCACCATTTACCCCTTCAATAGTGAGAGTAAACAAATTACGCAAATCTAACCGATTTTTCAGGTCTGCTTTCAGCAGCTTTTTGGGCAACTTAGCGGCTGCTTCTAGGACATTATCTGGAAAAGTCCGGGAAAGGTCGTGTTTGCACGTAACTAAATCTATATCAGCAGCAGCTTCAGCATCGCTACCAAGAACTTGCACCACTCGACCCAGTGGGGGATATTGTGCCAACGGGTAACGCAAGACTTCCACATGAACCAGGTGATCGATCGCTTCTTCCAACTTCGCCCCGCTAGGTTGGATCTTCAGTTCAAACAGCAATCGATCATCTAAAGGTACAGCCCGGAAACCGCTTTCCACCTGCTTAATTCGTGCCAATAACGTGTGATTGGAACGTTCTAGAATCAGCTTCACCTCCCCTTCAGGAGAGCGACGGCGACTGCCTTCTTTGAGAACTCTGACCAAAACGCGATCGCCATTCCAAGCATTACTCAGATGACTTTCGCGGATGTAAATATCCTCAGCGCCTTCCACATCTTGAATCGCAAAGCAAAAGCCTTTACTAGAACAACGGAGTTTTGCCTCAATTATTCCCTCTTCTGAGACACGGCGATATTTGCCTCGTTCTTTCACTAAAATACCGATTTTTTCAAGAACATCTAAGGCAATGTGAAGTTTTTGTAAACTTTTTTCATCTTCACAGCCAAGTTTCTTTTCCAAAACCTTCCGAGCTACCAATTTATCATCGGTGAAATTGGCAAGGAGTGTAGCGATTGAAAATTCCATGCAGTGAACCGACCTTTGGTCAAAACATCATTTGTTGTTTAATCTGGTTCTTTTCTGTATACCCTCACGGCTTACAGAAACAAGCTGGAAACGAATTGTCCTGAGACAAAGCTTCCTAAGTTCTAAGGAAAGGAAGCCCGACCCAGCAAGAGCGGGAAACTACTCCCGCAGTTCCTTTGCAAGGAAGCCGACCCACGAACAACTCTGGGCATATACGAACTTCTCACTGCACGATGCTCTCAGAGTTCGCCTGCGTTCAAGTTTCTTCACCTAACCAAACTTCAGATTGCACGCCTGATTAAAATTTAGCCCCGCTAGGTAATTACGCGACGGGTTTTTGAGAAGCTAGTTTAGAGAATCCATGCTGCCCAAAAGCGCTATGCAGGAAAGCCACTGCGCTCAGAGGGGTCTCCCCAAGTGGAGCAAGTGGCGTGGAAACTACAGGTGTTTGATTGTCCAGAGTGAAGGTAATTTTACGCCATTAGACTCTGATTTTAACTAGGAGGAACTGCCGATGAACCCAATTTTCCCACATGTAGAATCGGTAACAATTAGGTGAGCAGCTTAATAAGCAGTGAGGGCGAACCTTATCTTCATTATTGTAGATTTAGAGCGCATTTCCAGAAAATAGTTCTAGATATCCAGTTGGGTAATTAGTATAGCATTGCAAGCAAGACTACCCAGGTAAGTTGGCACTAGCCAAAAATCTCGTCAAAAAAGAGCTACTGCTACAATTGGGACACCGGACAAAGCAAAAATATCACCTTGATCACCCAGAGCATGAATTATACCTGCTCATCGCCTGCTAAGAAACTGATCACACATAGCAAGCAATTAAAAATAAAGAAATGCAATATTGACACGCATCCTGGGGATCGAGTGGATGTAAATTAAAGTAAGGGCAGTTTACCTTGCTTGAGCATACAGGCAGTATCGACCCCGTTATTAAAAATATTTAGATTGGTAGCAGTATTATGTTGGCTCAATTCCAGAGCTTGTATCCCAAGGGCAGTCTGATTTCTGAATTAGTGCAAATTTATCAAGGAAAATATATTGTCCGGGCAAGCGTGCAAATTGAAGGCGTAACCCGTGCTACGGGTATGGCAGCAGCAGAAACAGTAGAAGCAGCAGAAGACCAAGCCAGAACTAGAGCGCTGATAGTTTTGGGTATTACAAATGCGCCACCAGCATCAGTGGCATTTACCTCAAATCCAATTTCCCCCGAGCAGCTAAACCCTTCCTTAAATACCAAAAGTGGATTAAATGAATCTGCCTATTCGTCTGTAAAAGATGAGGATTTTGTTGGTAGTCAATGGCCAGTGGTCAGCGACAAAGAAATATCTATCCCGCCCTCCAGAGTACGGAACATCAAACCAGAAGTAGTAACAACCAGTAACGAACAGTACGGGTACAGCAATGCTGCGCCTTTAGAAAGCGATACCTATAGCCAGGATTTAGGTCAAAACTTTCCTGTGACTGGCAACCGGGAGTTAGAATTTGATCCTCCAGTTGAAAACTTGGAAATAACCTTTGATAACCAGGTGGAAAATCAAACCTTTCCCGGAATTTCTGCCAATAATGTCACACCATTTACACCTCGGAGTTATAGCCCTCAAGAGGATGTCGGCATTCCGTCAGTCACAGGAAAGAGAAAGAAGAAAGCTGAACCCGTGGATTTATCGGATGTAATTGCTAAAACCGATGTCGAACTTCAGCGTTTAGGTTGGACACCAGAACAAGGTCGGGAGCATCTGATTAAAACCTACGGTAAGCGGGGGCGAACTTTGCTGACTGAAGAAGAATTGCATGGATTCCTCAAATACTTACAATCACAGCCTGACCCAATCGCGGGATTTTGATTTGTCATTGGTCATTAGTGAGTACTAATGACTAATAACGTAGGCTATTGAAACTGTGACGAAGTTATGGAACCTGTGAATTTTTCTGAAGTAATTGCTCAAATACGTGTCGAAATCCAGCAATTAGGCTGGACAACAGACCAAGTACGAGAACATCTCAAAAAAAACTATAGGGCGCATACTTTGCTGACAGAAGTAGAATTATTAGACTTCCTCCAATACCTTGCACCTCAACCGACATCAGGATTAGACGAAATTCTGATTGCCAAAATTAATGTTGAAATCGAACGGTTATGTTGGACACGACAGCAGGGACGGGAGCATCTGAAAAAAACTTATAGGAAGCGATCGCGTACTTTGCTGACAGAAGTAGAATTACTAGACTTCCTTCAATACCTTGCATCTTTACCTATGCCAACATTAGACGAAGCTCTGATCGCCAAAATTAATGTTGAAATAGAACGCTTATTCTGGACACAAAAGGAGGAAGAACAGTATTTCATAACAACTTATAACAAGCCTGTTCGCACTTTGCTTACCCAGGAAGAATTACTAGATTTCCTCAGATACTTGGAATCTCACTCTATACCAGAAGACAACTCCGAGCTTTACGCGGAATATGAAGAGTTACAAAATTTATCTATATACTCAGAAGAATCAGACAATATAACCACAAAAATGCATCCTGTACATTTATTGTATCCTGTGCATTTTTTTGAAGTACTGACTAAAACTGATGCTGAAATGCAGCGTTCAGGGTTGACGGTAGAGTGGGGACGGGAACATCTGATTAAAACTTATGGGAAGCGATCGCGTTTTTTACTAACCGATGAGGAATTAGAAGAATTCCTCAAATACCTCCAATCTCAGCCAGACCCGTTAGCGGGATTTTGATTAGTCATTAGTCTTTTGCTAATGACTAATGACTAATGATTAATGACTAAACAAGAGCAACTGCTGGACGGCTACCAGCAGCGTGACGGTCAATCACTTGGTCAATTAAGCCATATTCTCTGGCTTCCTCTGGCGACATGAAAAAGTCACGTTCAGTATCTTCAGCAATCCGCTCAATTGGTTGACCTGTATGTTCAGCTAAATAGTCGTTTAGCCGCCGCTTGTGGTACAGAATTTCCCGCGCCTGAATTTCAATATCAGTCGCCTGTCCTTGAGCGCCGCCTAAAGGTTGATGAATCATAATCCGAGAATGGGGTAAACTCATCCGCTTACCTTTAGCACCAGCGCTGAGGAGAAAAGCACCCATACTCGCCGCCAATCCGGTACAAATGGTACAGACATCAGGGCGAATATGTTTCATAGTGTCAAAAATGCCCATACCAGCCGTCACCGAACCACCGGGAGAATTGATGTACATATAAATGTCTTTCTCCGAGTCTTCAGCATCCAAATACAGCAGTTGGGCAACAATCAAGTTAGCAATGTTGTTATCAACTTGTTGTCCCAAAAAGATGATGCGCTCACGTAACAGCCGTGAGTAGATGTCAAAGGCGCGTTCACCTCGACCCGATTGTTCAATAACGATAGGAATCATGGAAGCGTGTTTGTGGCTACTTTAAATCCATTTTATCGGTGACAGCACCAAACTAGGGTTGATCTCTACTGTTCCCAGGTAGATAAATTAAATCTTTTTCGTTTTCCTTTGCCCAGCATTACTTAATTACGAATTATTTTAACCTCTAAGGGCACTTTTTAGTGACAAAAGCTGTCTAATAGAATATCCCGATTTAGGGAAGAATAAATCAAAAAACTCCAACCGCCGCCAATTTCATGTCTCGCCCTTTGCTGCCCAACCTTGGCGATGTGGTAATTAGACCGATAACCGCAATCCAACTTGCTTAAGTAATTACGCTAAATATCCAGTAACATTTTAAACATTTTCTTAGGATTTACCTCAGCAATTATGAAGTTATTTTTGTTAGATTCGGTAAATCGAGAGTACGAGGTGTATTTAGAATAACCAGTCCTACTTGAAATGCTATCCACTCAGAGAGAGACGTGCCATGCTGGAAAAATTTGTACAAGCCGCCATCATCACCTTGTTGCTCCACCTGATAGCAGGACTTAGCCCAAATATTTTAATTCAGACAAAGACAGCATCCCCTGTGCCAGAAACGCCACCAAATATGGTTAGCTTACTATTGCGATCGTTTCAATAAAATTGTTTCATAAATTCCACAGGTGTAGGCGATATCAAACAATTTTGGATTTTAGATTTGCAATTTTAGATTTGAGAGCAAGCATAGCGGCCTTGCTTGAACCGAAAAACCAATTCCATTATCCATTATCCAAAATCTCAAATTGGTACGGTCAAAGACATACACTACTTCTACCTAAGGGGTAATTCGCTTGTAGGGTTTTTTGCGTATCTACAATAGCCGTCTAGGCTAACACTCCTGGGAACAGGGTAGACTGAGCAAAGAAGGCAACTACTTGCATTTGATCATGACTAATCGCCTTGCTGAAGCTAAGAGCCTGTATCTCCGCAAACACGCCGAAAACCCGATTGATTGGTGGCCTTGGTGTGACGAAGCACTTGCAACTGCAAGGGCGCAAAATAAACCGATTTTTCTCTCCATTGGCTATTCTAGTTGCCACTGGTGTACTGTCATGGAAGGCGAGGCTTTTTCTGATATTGCGATCGCTGACTACATGAATGCCAATTATCTTCCCATCAAAGTAGACAGGGAAGAAAGACCTGACCTCGATAGCATCTATATGCAGGCTTTGCAGATGATGAGCGGTCAAGGGGGTTGGCCTTTGAATATTTTTCTTTCCCCAGAAGATTTAGTGCCGTTTTACGCTGGTACTTATTTCCCTGTAGACCCGCGTTATGGTCGTCCGGGATTTTTGCAGGTGTTGCAAACGCTTCGCCGTTATTACGATACAGAAAAAGAAGACTTACAGCAACGCAAAGCCTTAATTATTGAGTCTCTTCTCACGTCTGCGGTGTTGCAAGACGGTATGACAACCGAGCTTGAAGACCATAAATTACTTCGCCAAGGTTGGGAAACCAGTACAGCTATAATTTCTTCTAGTCAATCTGGCAATAGCTTTCCGATGATTCCCTACACAGAATTAGCACTGCGGGGAACTAGATTTAATTTTGAATCTCGCTATGATGGCAACCAAGTTTGTACCCAACGGGCACTAGACTTAGCACTGGGAGGCATTTATGACCATGTGGGCGGTGGCTTTCATCGCTATACTGTTGACCCGACTTGGACAGTACCCCACTTTGAAAAGATGCTCTACGATAATGGACAGATTGTGGAGTTTCTGGCTTCTTTGTGGAGTACAGGAGTGCAAGAACTAGCGTTTCAGAGGGCAGTTGCTGGTACTGTACTATGGCTAAAGCGGGAAATGACCGCGCCGGAAGGTTACTTCTATGCCTCTCAAGATGCCGACAGTTTCACTGAATCGACGGCGGTAGAACCAGAAGAAGGAGCCTTTTACGTCTGGAATTACAGCGAATTAGAACAACTGTTAACGCCTGAAGAATTAAAGGAATTAGAACAGTTTACGGTGACACCTAACGGCAACTTTGAAGGTCGTAATGTCTTGCAAAGACGCTATTCAGGGCAACTGAGTGCAACGTTGGAAACGGCACTGAGCAAGCTGTTTACCGCTCGCTATGGCGTTAGTTCTGAAGAAGAGGAAACTTTTCCCCCGGCTCGTAACAACCAGGAAGCAAAAACCGCTAACTGGCCAGGTCGTATTCCCTCGGTGACAGATACGAAGATGATTGTCGCCTGGAATAGCTTGATGATTTCTGGGCTGGCTAGGGCTGCTGGGGTTTTCCAAGAACCGTTATATCTGGAATTAGCAGCACGAGCGGCGAATTTTATCTGGGAAAATCAGTTTGTCGATGGGCGGTTCCACCGACTCAACTATCAAGGAGAACCAAGCGTTTTAGCTCAGTCTGAAGATTATGCCTTTTTTATTAAAGCTCTCTTGGATTTACAAGCTTCCAACCCTGAGCAGAAGCAATGGTTAGAAAAAGCGATCGCTATCCAAGATGAATTCAACAAATTTCTCTGGAGTGTAGAATTAGGTGGATATTATAACACATCCAGTGATTTGAGTCAAAATTTAATTGTCAGAGAGCGTAGTTACGCGGATAATGCTACACCAGCACCTAATGGAATTGCGATCGCTAACCTTGTGCGTCTGGCTTTACTCACCGATAATCTAGATTATTTGGATTTAGCAGAACTTGGTTTAAAAGCTTTTAGAAGCGTCATGCATCGCGCTCCCCAAGCTTGTCCCAGTTTATTTACAGCTTTAGATTGGTATCGTAACTCTACCTTGATTCGCAGCACAAGTGAGCAAATAAACTCTCTGATCCCCAAGTTTCTACCAACGGCTGTGTTTGCTATCACATCTGATTTACCAGAGGGAAGCGTTGGTTTAGTTTGCCAAGGTTTGAAGTGTCTGGCACCAGCAGAAAGTGTAGAGCATTTATTGCAGCAAGTAGACAAAAGTCAGAATAGGGGATGATTTTGAATAGGGATTGGGCATGGGGGAATACCAATTAGATAGTGAGGGACAATACATTAACATTAGGAAGATCAAATGAAGTTGTATTTACAGTACGGAGAAGATTTGTCGGGGCAATGGAAAAGCCTCTACGAAATTGAACTGAAGCCTCTACTGAACGTAAATCCACATCCTCTTTCAGAAGCTCAAAATGTCCTTGGTATTCATCTAGCCCCAGTAAGGCTGCCAAATGGTGAAGTTCTCAATGTTGACATCACGTACTCGACGGAGAACCGAGGAATTAATATTAGATTTTTGAGCGGAGACACCACCCTAATACAGGTTGGAGGCTTCAAGAAACAAGAAATATCTTATGATCCAAATGTAATATTTTTAACCCCAAATGGTATTCATGTTTCCGCTATGGTTGGAGCTTGATAAGACTTTCAAGTAGAATTACATCGATTCACAGGTTGAATCGAGCGAAACAAAACTAACATTAATTAATAGTAAAGGCATCGCGGGGGAGGCTGCGATCTCGACTGAGGTCTAGTTCTTCGGTGAGTTCAGCTAGGGGGGATTGACGGAAAAAATCTGAGAGTTTGCTTGGTTGATCTGGTTGGGTGTTGTTGTGTGTGGTCAGGCTTTGGGCAAGGAGTTGAATGATGTACAGTTTATCGTTGGGGGAAAGCTGAAGGAGTTATTGTTCGAGTTCTTGGATAGCCATGATGGGGTTTAAGTGGAGAATAAATTTATTCTACTTTCAGCATTTGGGGTTAATTTAGTTTGACTCGTTTTTTACCCTCTATTTTTTTGACGAATGACCATTAACTCGCGTAGCAAATTAACTGCCCTTATTTTAGCGGGCGGTAAAAGTTCTCGTATGGGTCAGGATAAAGCCTTGATTTCCATTCAAGGAGTGCCGTTGTTACAGCGAGTTTGTAGCATTGCTCAAAGGTGTACCGATAGTGTTTATATAATCACTCCTTGGCCAGAACGCTATCAAGACTTGCTTTTGCCTGGTTGCCAGTTTATTCGGGAAGTCCCTTTATCTGGAGAACCTCTAGCCCACGGACCTCTAGTTGGATTTGCCCAAGGACTAGCCGAAGTACAGACAGATTGGGTGCTGCTGCTAGCTTGCGATTTGCCGAGGTTGCGAGTTGAGGTGTTGCAAGATTGGGCAACTAAACTTGATAGCGTAGGAGATGATGCGATCGCAGCTTTAGCAGATCATCCCAAAGGCTGGGAACCTCTATGTGGTTTCTATCGCCGTCGCTGTTTGCCCCAACTCCTAGAGTTTATCAACCAAGGGGGGCGATCGTTTCAGCAGTGGCTGCGGCAATATCCTGTAGAAGTTTTGCCTTTATCAGAACCCGAAATGTTATTTAACTGTAATACACCAGAGGACTTGGCTTTAAGTTAATTCATGTCAAAAAAGGTAAAAACTTAATCGTGAACAGGTCCTGCGGAAACTCTGGTAATAAAGTCATTTTTCCCATCAGGATCGTTAGCATCTATCAAAACATAAGTAATTGCTTTCTTGCTACTGGGTTGTTGTACTTTGGGAATAGAGCCATCTGCATTAGCCGGAGGTCGAGGTACAGTCATCATTAGTGGTGAACCCCAATAAACCACCCTCCAAACATTTTTATTAATAAAACCTCGGTTTTTATCTGTGTAGGATAAGTATTCAACTGTGGTTTTAATAGGCGGTTGCGTTAAATTGGAAAGCGTAATTTTATTTGCTATTTCAAGCGCTTTTTGTGCTGACACAGTAAGGTCTGGTAAAGGTACTGCTGATTTGAATTCACCTCCATACCCTTGAAGAATTTTTTGGGCGTTTGCAGAAATATCAACAGGTTGATCTAGTCCTACCGTAAGAACTGGCTTTATTTTATCTATCGTGACTTTGTTCTGAGCTATCTTAGTTATGGTCTGAGCGCGTGAATTATAAGTGTAGATTAAAGCTAAAATGGGGATTGGCAGTACCAAAAGTGAAATTATCCATTTACGCTTCATTTTTATGCCTCTGTTTACGATTGCAAGAAGTCTACTTAACCCGACAGAATTTGCGATCGCTATCACTTTCAGGATATTGCCAAGAATAGGCAAAATGGCTAACTCCCTTCAGTTGGGGGGCAAATTGCCGAAGTGCCTGCATTTGCACTTCTAGGGGTGGACGATTACTGACGGATTTTCCCCACTGACCAGCTAAAGCCGGCATGATCTGCGTACCCGGTTTTGCCATACTCAAAACTCGTTGCACTTGCGTCACAATACAACTAACATTACCGCAAGTCCCATATAACATGGGATGCCACTCTAATGTAGTGGGGAACCGATCCCAAGGTTGCAAACGGGAGTCATACCCTTTTCCGACAGTTTGGTTGCCATCAGGGAAAAACACCACTCCTGTGGGAATACCTTGCTGCTTTGCTGGGTAACTAGCTAAGGTGACAAAATCTAAAATTCCTTGCATAGCGTGGGCAACGGCAAGCTGCCATAACTCCCATTGCAAAAGTGGTTGTCTATCAGTTACAGGCAAGATTGAGCTTGGCGCTGGTGGGGGAATGCGTCCTTGCCAGAGGGGTTCTCCTTCCTGGGGATAAAGTTTATCAACATCCGTTATATCGCCGCCAGTGACGTATCCCTTACTCAAAAAGCGGCGAATTAAGTCCAGCCCTTTGTAATTTTGTGCCCGTTTAAATAAAGCTTCTTGGGTTGCAGGACTAAATAGCCATAAATCTGAAACTTTGGTGGCGATAGAATCACTTCCAGCTTGTCGAGGATAACGCACATAGTCAAATAGCAAGCCATCTGGACGACGGCGCAAAATTTCTTGTACTAATTGGTAGTAATCACGTTTTGCTTGCAAGTTGTAGGGGTCGATAAATACTTGAGAGCCGTTATCTACAACATATAGGCTCGTTTGACCTTTGCCATTACGAGCGATCGCACCTTGTCTATCTCGGCGCTGGGCGTAAGTATACCCGAAATTTATAGTAAACATCCAGGCGTAGACCTTCAAACCGCGTTGCCGACCCTTTTTAATCGCTGTGGCAAGTATATCGACGTTTTCTGACCCTGGAGTGCGAATCACAGCAGGCCAAACCGTCGGGTTAGCTCTTGCTGGCAATAGTACCTGTCCGTCGTAAAATACTTCTAAATAAACTTGGTTATAGCCACGGTTAACAATCCGATCCATAATCTGATCAATTGTTCCTGGCTGAATGTCACACGGATACAACCGCAACCAAATGGCTTGGATTTGCGGCCAAGTCCGAGTGCGGCATTCTCGTAATTCTTCTCCATGTTTTTCTACCATATTCTGGTAGCTCGTTTGAGCATCTTCATTGCCTTTGAGGGCTGATAAACGTAAGCTTTCTTTTTCTTGCACCGCCGTTGATGATAACTGACAATACTCAGTTCCTTGCGCCCTTGCTGCTTTGCTCTCAAAGTTGGGGAGCAACGAACTACTAGTGAAAACAACAGCGAATAGACACCGCCAAAATAATGTTGATCTTGCAACGTTCAAGGAATGGTTAGACATACCTACCAGTAGATGGACACATTAACAATTCAAAATTCAAAATTCAAAATTTTATGACCTGAGTTGGAGCCACCAAAACTTTGAGCTACGTATTGACATTCAGTCTTAAACCCTTTAATTTACGATAATCATCGACCCCAACTCAGATAATTGTGGACAACGTGTATCGAATTATATAGTTAACTAGTAAAGGTTTTAAAATCTATTTTTTCAAGACTGCCAAAGACCTATTTGTGTTGCCACATTTTTGTATAAAGACATAAATGCATACAGGACAGTATAAAACACCTGAATATAAAGCAAGTTTAGTCTACTATTGGGTAGATTCCGCCTCTACCTTAGTACAACATCTCATTAATTCGTAGCGAATTCTCTGCGTGCCTCTGCGCTTCCCTCTGCGCCCCTTTGCGTTAAAATTCCAACCCTCAATTTGCCACAATTTTACGCAAAGCTTTACTTAGTTAGAGAAAATCTACCAAAACCAGTAGGATTTTTGAACCAAGAATACCCTGACTTTTAGCTCTGTAAACTAAAAGCAACATTTGTTATTTTTGAATATGGTGCTGAGTATGCCATTTTTACCCCCAGAAGGAATTTTAATATGCATCGTCGTTGGCTCTTATCTGCTTTAGCACTTTTGATCAGTATAGTTTTAGCTGCTTGCACGACTGCAACCAGTCAGCAGCCACAAACAAAAGTCACAAACCCTACTGAGACGACAAAGACAAATTCTCAGCAATTACCAAAAGGATCAGCAAAAAGAGTTGTTGCTCTTTCTTCTCTTGCTGCTGACATTATCTCTCGACTTGATCAAACAAAAATTGTCGGAATCACTGGTAGCAGATTATTTAAGAATGACTCCAGATTCCAGGATATTCCCCGTGTTAGTGAAGGTCAAAGTCCGCCAAATTTAGAAAAAGTCGTAGCACTCAAACCAGATTTAGTTATTGGTGCAGAAGGTTTTTCTAACATCCCAATTCAAAAACTTCAGCAGCTAGGAATTCCGACCTTTCTCACTAAGGTAAATAACTGGGAATCTCTAGAAGAACTTACTAAAACACTTGCTAAATCAATTGACGCTGATCCTCAGCCTTTGTTAAATCGTTACAAAACTTTCTTGCCAGAAAAGCCAACTCAGGGTTTTTCTACTCTAGCCCTGGTAAGTCGTCAACCAATTTTAGCCCCGAATAAAAATAGTTGGGCAGGGGATTTGCTGGCGAAATTCCAGGCGAAAAATATAGCAGCAGATTTACAAGGAAAAAGTCCAATTGGTGGCTATGTGACACTTTCGGCTGAGAAGGTTTTAGAAGCAAATCCAGAGGTGATAATTTTGGTTAATCCTCCACAAGGAAATTCGGAAGCGGCGCTTTTAGATTCGCTAAAAAAGGAAGCTTTCTGGCAGCAACTGCAAGCAACTAAAAATAACCGAGTTTATGTGTTTGATTATTTTGGTCTGGTGAATCCAGGTAGTATAGATGCAATTGAAAAGGCTTGTCAGCAGCTTAAACAAGCGTTGTTTGCACCACAGGGGACTTAAGTCAATAATTATAATTTAAAATCTCGTTTTCACCTTCTAAGTAAGTGGACGTGAATAATTAAAGCTTATTTCTTATATATATTGGGGAACTGTGATTGCAGTTGAGCCAACTTCGGCAAGTCATTTACCACCACGTAAGGGTAGTTCGGATTGCGGTCAATAAAGTTTTGATGGTACTCTTCGGCTTGATAAAAACTCTTTAAGGGAACTAGTTGAGTCACTATCTGCTTATGAAAGATGTGTGCTTTGTTTAGTTGATTGATATAATCAAGCGCGACCCGCTTCTGCTCGTCATTAGCAAAAAAAATCACTGAACGATATTGCTTCCCTGAGTCGGGGCCTTGTCGATTCAACTCTGTTGGGTCATGTGCCACCAGAAAGTAAATTTTCAAAAGCTGCTCATATGAGATTTGTGATGGATCGTAGGTGATTTTTACTGACTCAGCATGACCAGTCAATCCAGAACTGACAATTTCATAGTCTGCGGTTCCTGCACTGCCACCAGAAAAGCCAGAAACAACATCAGAAACACCTTTGAGATGCTCAAAAACCGCTTCCATTCCCCAAAAGCATCCTCCTGCGAGAACTGCCGTCTGTTTTCCCTTAGCTGTAGAAGTTGAGATATCGGTAGCGGGATTAAAAAGTATTGCATAGGACGCACTACGCATTATTACAACAGATGTCAGCGAAATGATGCACAAGCTGAGTAATAAGTATCGGGAGAGAATAAAACTGCGAACTGACATAAGACTTTAAAGCCCTGCGTTTATTGAATAGCAAACCGACACTACTAACTCCGAATAATTTTGTGGAGTTTCATCGGTGATTCTTTACTAATGTTGTCATCACTATAGGATTCATTTCTGAAAGCAAGATTAAAAAAATATTAGAAGTTGCCTGAGAGGATGCTGAGAATTTTCGGACTTTTATCGCTGCTGATGGAAATGCTTGCTGGGGTTGAGATTAATACTTTTTGGTTAAGGAAAGTTATGTGTTTAGGCAAGCTGTTCTTGAGCGAGAGCCAGCCTAGTTAAGAGCCTCTAGGCTCGTAACCAGTTAAGCCAATACATTTACAGCGTTTTTGAGGTAAATGAGGTACACAGGTAGGGGCACAACATTGTTCATACGTGTCAACTTAACGTAAAAACCAGTCTAGACAAAGCTTTGATAGATTCCCTCGTTCCCAGTCGGAGACTGGGAATGCCGTTCTAGAGGCTCCGCCTCTTGAAAAAGCGGCAGAGCCGCCAGGAGTGGCATTTCCAGCCTCTGGCTGGAAACGAGATTTGAAGAGGCTTTTAGCTTAAGTTGACAGAATGAACATTGTTGTGCCCTTACAATAATCTGTACGTGTATGCATGGGGTTCTCCCCCTGCTCCTTCTCCTCTTCGATGACTGTGCTTTTAATCTTTTGCAGAACTAATTGGTTTTTGAGCAAAGGGGATATTTTTTTTACCTTCAGGAGAAGCACCTCCAATGCTGCGGAAATACAGTCCTCCAATGGTGAGTAAAAAGGTCACATATCCCACTGCTTGGACAAGATAGAGATTGTCTCTGTAACCAAATAAAGATTTGAGGATAATACCAGGAAACTGTTCGTCAGGCAAGATTGTGGAAGTATTTGAAACCATTGGCCCCAAAATACAGGAGTGGACTTTAGTAAAGCGTTCGTAATAGAAACAAAGGTTTTCTGTGGCACGACTGCTAAGGGCAAGGTTAGCCACAGCCTCGTCAAAATGTTTCAAGGCTGAAACCACTAATCCAGCCACAATCAACACTAATAAAACGCCCATTACCTGGAAAAACTGGCGGATGTTAATGTTGACACCCCATTTAAATAGCAGCACCCCAATGGCAGATGCCCCTACCAAACCACCAATAGCACCCAACGCTGGCATTAATCCTTGTTGAAAATTAGCAGCAACAAACAAAACAGTTTCAAAGCCCTCGCGGACAACGGCAATTAAAATTAAGGTAAAAACGCCCCAACCAGCATTTGAGTTTTGTGTCAGCGCTTCTGTTACCGCTCCTTCAACTGTAGCTTTCATGAATCTGGCTTGTTTAGTCATCCAGATTAGCATCCAACTGAGCATTGCGATCGCTAACACACTAAACACACCTTCTAGCGCTGGCTCAACTACGGTGGTGTATTGAGGATTCGCCGCTCCCAATACTTGAATTACCCAACTGAATAGCACTCCTATTAAGGCACTGACGACAATGCCAACGCCGACACCAGCATATACCCAAGAGTTGAGTCGGGATTGTTTAGCTTTTTTTAGTAAAGCTAGCACAATGCCAACAACAAGGGCAGCTTCCACTCCTTCTCGGAGTGTTATTACAAAAGTAGGTAGAGCAGTACTAAAATTCATTTTTTGTCCCTTGTCTTTTGTCTTTTGTCATTAGTCACTTGTGCTTTGTCATTTGCCCTTTGAATTTGTTTTTGACTAATGACTAATGACTAATGACTAATGACTAATGACTATTAACTATTAACTAAAATCGCGTAGCATCTTTTTGAGTTCGAGATTATGCATCTCTTCTTGCCCAATCATACCGCGAGCGAATTCTTCCAGATAAATGCTGGCATTGGTGACAGTTTCGAGCAGATTTTTATACAGATCCAATGCCTTTTTTTCATGGGATAAGCTTTCTTCCAAGATATCCTTGACTTTATGCTGGTAAGTTTCTTCCATTGAGGCAATTTTCAGGGAGGGATGCCCATCTAAACCTGTGAGAATTTCTCCCACTTGTTCGGCATGAAGTAAAGACTCACTTGCCTGTGCTTTGAAAAAAGCCACAATTGGAATACGGTTAGGACCAGTCACCATCAAAGAATAATGTGTATAGCGCACTACCCCTGCTAGTTCAAATTCCATGATGGAGTTCAGCAAGTCAATGGTTTTTTTGTGGTCAAGTTCTTGCATCAGTTGTTAGTTCAGATAACGAATTGAGTGTAATTAGTTAGGAGTACGTAATTCGTAATTCCTAACTATTTCCTCATTTTAAACTCCTTATTCTATGCTTCCCATTAAATCAAAGTGTTATCGCTATACTTTGGTATTGGATTTGTCAACCACTTTTTGAGAGTTTTCCTCAATGGTTTTCACCAACTTGGTAACATCATTAGGAATTTTTACTGCTTTTGCTGGTGGGATGGCAGCAGGCCAAACTTTTATTAGTTCAGCGAAACTAGTGTTGATCGCTTTGTCTGCTTCGGGATCTGCTTGAGCGACTTGACTAGAAATTCCTTTGTATAAATCATTGGCATAAAAGACAAAACCACGGGAGTCTTGATACTCAATTGGCGCGGTTATTTTACCATCTGCGATCGCAGCGCCATATTCGGAGTTAGCTGAATCTAGCAATTCGTTAATTATCTGTAGCACAAATCCTGGTTTTGAGCGTTGATCTGCTGGCAAAGCTGCGATCGCGGAATCAACTGCTTGCATTGAAGAAGCAAAATTAGTTTTAACTTTGCTATCCTTCGGACTAGATTTCACCAAATCTTGCAAACTCACCAATGTTGTCTTAAATTCTTTGACTTTGCGCTCATTAAGTTGATCTTCTACATCAACGTAAATCTCCTCAACTGGATGTCCAATATGAGGTTCTGCCTGTTTCGGCTGATTCTGATCTAGGAGTTCTTTTGCGACTAAAAGATGCCCTTTCATTAAGCCTAATTTAGACATATAGTCAACATCTTTGGCCTCACCTGTGAGTACCACTTCCTGAACACCAACCTGGTCTTTAATTTGGTCGAACTGCTGTTGAGTAATTACTTTTTTAGTAACTAAATCTTCTGATCTGCCATAAGGACGATTTGCCTGAATTTTGTTGGATAAAGCCGGGACACCTAGCTTTGCTTCAAACTTATCCAATTCTGACAATATAGCACTGTTAATGTTAATTTTTTCTTTGCCACCGTGACCACTATGACTGTTCTCACTTACTGCCTCTGTAGCTTGAGGGCTAGTAACTGGTGCTGATGGATTTTCTGCGGTTGGTGTACTGCTACATGAACTCAAGGTAACTATTAAGGCTGCTGCTGCTGTTAAACAGATATAACGAAGTTTTATCATCTTTGCTCCTCGCACAACTAAAAAAGGTATTAATTGAAACATTTCAAACTATTACTAGAAAGTAGTTTGTTTGACACATTGTCATAGATTTTACTGTCGCATATAATGAGATTTTTTATCAACTATTTCCCTAAAACTTTCATGAATTAATTACGAATTACTAATAATATTGTCAAGAATTGTTAACAGGATTTTGAGAGTTGCTCTGGGCAAGTACTTCAAATTGACCCATGCAACCGTTTTCTGCGATCGCATCCTGATGGGGATGGAACATATACTTACCTGGATAGCGAAAAGCAAATTCTAAGATGTGCCTTTCTGCTACACCCATCGTAATTACATCTGTTTTCTCGCTAGGAGTCATACTCATGCCGTAGCGATACACATCAAAGAAGTTGGCGTGGAGATGAAACGTCACTGCTGGATCGTATTCAATGATGTTGAGAACATACAGCCGAATCAACTGATCTTTGTAAATGCGAATGGGATGATGCATGTAATAGTGGGGCTGACCGTTGAAGGCGTAATAGTCATTATGGCTATCATCATTCACGTCATATCCACCCATAACTAGTACAATCTCATCAGCCGGGGGACGGGGAGTAGGTGGATCGATGATAAACATTCCGTACAGCCCCTTAGCGATGTGACGGGTGACAGGTTGAATATGGCAGTGGTATAAGTGAACGCCATAGGGTTCAGCATCAAATTCATAAATTGTGGCACTACCATTTCTGATTGGGCGAATACCATCCATTTCTGCCGGATGAACGCCATGAAAATGCAAAGAGTGAGAATGTCCCGCATTGTTAAGAAATAGTACCCGGATGCGATCGCCCTGTTTTGCCCGTAGCGTTGGCCCTGGTATGCGACCGTTTAAATCCCAGATGTTGTAAGAGACAGCACTATTGAGTTTTATTATGGAAGTACCCGCAGTTAACTGAAATTCCCGGATAGTCCGCCCATTTTCTTGCTTCACCGTCCCATAATCAAAATCCCTTAACATCTTCATCGGGTTAGTACCGTCGTCTGGTGCTTCCATATCGAGTGGTGGCACTTTGACGATAGACTTACTTTGTAGATTTAGCATCTGCCAAAGTCCGGCTCCACCAATCACTCCAGCACCTGCTAGACCCAGATTCAGTAATTGACGGCGGCTCCACGGTTTTCCGTTACCTAGAGCGAAGTTGTTGGGCATGACATTTAGTTACGGTTAGCGCCAAAAAAGAATTGCAAAAGATTTGCAATTGCTTTTAAATATTAGAGGAATTAATAATTATTGTCAATAATTTTATACCACTTCAAAACTGCTACTAAAATTATTCGATTTAGATCGAGCTAAAATCTGTCTTGAAAATAGGGAGTAGGGTATTTCTTTTTTGTTCTTGGTTGTGGGATTTTACCGTGATTATCTGTCTTGCAAAACTCTAGGCCATTTTTCTCAGCTAATGGTACTTTTACTTAAATTAAAAGTATAAATAAATTAAAAATAAAATAGTTTTTTGTATTTATTCCTGATCTGACTAATGCTTTAACAATAATAGGATTATAAACAATGCATATCATAGTATTTAGGAACTAAATGCCAGCAATAAGCTATTGGTAACGTGTAAGGTAATTAATTAGCTTAGAGATAAAAATACATCGCATTTAAAGAAATTTTCGATACCTATAGGAATCCGGTTCGATTGCGTGAAAAGACACGTAGGGTGTGTTAGCAAGGAGAGTACGGCACCTAAGCCTTGATAATGGTGCGTTACGAACTTCGTTCTAACACACCCTACAATACCTAATTTTGTTCAGAAATCAAATATACCAAATAATAACCCCGCATTTGAGTAAAGCAAACGCTGCCCTCCCGAAGAGCTCTTAGGGGTTGGGGGTGGGGTGTTAGGGACTTTTGCAAGAGGTCTATTGACTTACTAAACACTACGCTTCCAAGTCAAGTCTGTACGCGGAGTCTGCCGCTTTCGTAGCCACAGTCCCAGTAGCAAACCAATTACCACAATTCCCGTGAAGTAAGTCAGCGAAATCAACCGGACTTGCATCGGCGGAGCGACACCTTCGACTGGAATATTCTCTGCAACTTGGAATGGTTGAAATCGCTCTTTTGCGTTTGCAAGCGGCGCAACTTCGACAACAACGCTATGGGGGGCACCGTCAAAGAACTCCTGCTCCCACGCCAATTTTCCGTTACTGTCTGGAGTCCCCTCATAAGCAAACGCCACCCAATTATTTTCGAGTTGGGTGGTTGTTACCTTCAACACCACATCTGTCACCGGTTGGCTAGTTTTGGGATCACTGACGCTAACTTGCAACTTGGCAGGTTGACCCACCGTTGCACTCTGATCACCCGATAGTTGCATATAAAGTCCTTGAGACTGCAATTTAGCGGGCTTACTAGAGGGCGGAACTTCTTCTCCCATACCTGGCATCGCCATCGACATATGTGATTCGGCAAGTTCAGCGCTGATGTTGACGAATAGGAGTGCAGAGATGGCTAGGACAATCAATCCACTCAACAATAATCGCACCTGTTGCGGGGCAATTTCTCCCGGTTGAATCGGTTGTCTACCCCCAATCACCCAACCTCCTATTAGCCCAACTGCCAGCAAAATCACAACCAGGATGCCAAAGTAGCGGAACTTTAAGGGATTTTCAGGCAGCGTCAGCGTCAGCTTTTGCTGAATCGGCTCAAATGCATTGGCAACGAGCGGAGTAACTGCTACCAGGAGTTGATACGTTCCTCGGATCGGCAGGGTTTGTTGAACCTGCAACTGACCTGTTGGTGCATTGCCCTCAATGTCCAGCAACTTTGTCCCCTCGACGATCGGAAAATCTGTTGTGAACCAGGGGTTTTTAGGACGGGTGAACAATTGCAAGTGGATTTTGGCATCCTTTAAAGATTGCCCTTGAGCATCGAAGGCTTGCAGCATCAGCTGTACTGGCGGATTGTAGTGCCCAGATCCCAAGACTGTGGTGGCTTCAGCCTCAAGGGGTCGAACCTGATTAATCGGTGGATTAGTTGTTAGCCGCACCGATGGTTGAGGGGATTGGGCAAGTCCGATCCAACCATATAGGATAATTCCGATCATGCAAATCGCACCGATCAGCTTAGACCACTTAAGTTTTGTCATTTGATTTCTTCACTCCTGCTAATCATTGACTCAATCAACTAATGGCAACTCACCATCAGTGTGTGGTGACGCAGAGTATGAGTCGTATCATGAATAGCGGGGTATGTAGTGAAATAAATTGTCCACAGAGTCAAAGAACACAGTCCAATATAGAGCGCTGATTGTACAGGCACTGATAGCACTTGACGAGCGACTCGTTGCTGGATCGAAATAGAAGATTGAACTGTCATTTTGTACCTCGCAGATAAAACGATATTAATGATTGATTCGGTAGGCATTCTGACTTCTATAGTTAGCAGTGAACAGTAAATCACTGAAAACAGATGAATAATATCATGTCCGGGTAATTCGTTGTGATTCCCATAGTCATTGCACCCCACCCCTTAATCCCCTCCCCACCGGCGGGGCGGGGAGACAAAGCATAGCTTTAGCGGGGTGGGGTTCTTCGGGTTTAATAAGCAAGCAATCAAGCGGACATGATATAAGACTCTGTATGAGCCGTTCTAGCATACTGAGTCAGTTGTTTCGTTTTCATTCATCAACATTGCCTATATTAACATTGACGTAAGGTTTAGTAAAACCTATCTAAATGACAGAGGTATTGCAATCTTATGTCGTAAGTGTGACTAGTTCGCTTGCTACTCACGGATGGTGCGAGAGTTATCCTTACCTTTTTGGCTAATTCATTAGTTTTAGTTATATTAAATTTCTCAATAATTTATCTAAAAAATGTATCTTAGAATACGGTTTTGTGGATAATAATTGGGTTTACAGCTATCGATCACAGAGCAATACCTTCTCTACGAGACGCTACGCATAGCTTACTTCGCCGTAGGAGTACGGTGAGCTTCTCTACGAGACGCTACGCGTTCGCTAACGCAGAACTTTTCGATCTACTGAAATTAATTATGCGAGGTAAAAAATAAGTACTTAGTCTCATATTTCACAATTGCAGAAAACTGCAAGTATTACTATAGGTGAAGGATACCGACATTGGTATGGCGCTTGGGTTGCTAATACAACATCGATGAACACCACCAGCAAGGGCAAATTAGTAAAGCTCTGCTCTTACTAAGGATTCTGGCTAATACAAAGATGTACATTAATAAATCAAAATAGTTGTGGCAAAACCACACTATTTTTTTTGTTAATGGGTTATATAAACTATAAAACTGAGAAATTAAGAAAGTAATGCTGACAAAAATTGCTGTTGAAAAAATTCTTGACCGTGCCTTGATGGGATACGACTTATCTCTCGAAGAAGGAGTGGTATTGTTAGAACAAACTGACCCGGAGGCGATCGCCGCAATACGTGTTACATCCGACACACTCCGCCACACTCAAGCCGGGGATACGGTTACATACGTAATTAATCGTAATATCAACTTTACTAATATTTGTGAGCAGCACTGTAGTTTTTGTGCTTTCCGTCGAGATAATGGTGATGTCGGTGCATACTGGTTAGATTCGGCGCAAATTTTGGAAAAAGCGACAGATGCGGTGCGCCGGGGTGCGACGGAAATTTGTATGCAGGGCGGATTAAATCCACAAGCGCAGATCAATGGCAAATCTTTGCGCTACTATCTCAAGGTAGTAGAAACCATCAAACAGGAATTTCCCCAGATACATCTACATGCTTTCTCTCCTCAAGAAGTGGAATTTATCGCCAGACTTGACGGACTTGAATATGCTGATGTAATTATTGCTTTGCGCGATGCTGGTGTTGGCTCAATGCCGGGAACAGCAGCTGAAGTGTTAGACGATGAAGTTAGGCGAATACTGTGTCCAGAGAAGATTGATACAGCCACTTGGTTAGAAATTGTCAGCACAGCTCACAAATTAGGCTTGCATACTACTAGCACCATGTTATCTGGGCATATTGAAACCCATGAGCAGCAAATTGGACATTTAGAAAAATTGCGATCGCTCCAAAAAACCGCCATCAATCAGGGATATCCAGCAAAGATCACAGAGTTTATTTTGTTACCCTTTGTTGGACAAGAAGCGCCCAAATCCTTACGTCGTCGTGTCGGACGTGATCAACCAATTTTAACCGATGCACTGCTGCTAGGGGCTGTGGCGCGGATTTACTTAGGTAATTGGATTCCTAACCATCAGCAGAGTTGGGTAAAACTGGGGCTTGCAGGTGCAACGGAAGCCTTAGTTTGGGGTTGCAACGATATCGGCGGCACATTAATGGAAGAACATATTACCACAATGGCAGGTGCTTTGGGCGGTACATGTATGGAAGTGGAAACCTTGCAAGCTGCGATCGCTTCTTTAGGAAGACGTTACCAACAACGCGATACTCTCTATCAAAAAGTTAGGAGTTAAGAGTAGCCCTTTCAAGGTGAGTAAAAATTTTGGTGAAAAATTCCTCTTTAATCTCTTTACTCTGTGGATAATTTAGAGGTGGAGCATGATGAGAATTTTGATAGTTGAAGATGATGATCGCATTGCGAAGCCATTAGCCGAGTTTTTAAGACGACAACACCATATTGTGGATATAACAACCGATGGGTTAGAAGCTTGGGAATGGTCGCAATCAGGATTATATGAGCTAATTTTATTAGATTTAATGCTTCCTAAATTAGATGGAATTACTCTATGTAAGCGTTTACGCAATGCTTCATCTAATCTTCTGATTTTAATGCTGACGGCACGAGATACAACAGGCGATAAAATTATCGGACTCGATGCTGGTGCTGATGATTACTTGGTTAAGCCATTTGACTTAAAAGAGTTAGCAGCACGCATCAGGGCTTTAGCTCGAAGAACTCCAGATATTCGTCCCCAGATTTTAATCCACGGTGATTTGCAACTAGACCCAGCAAGTCAAGAGGTTACTTATACAGGCAATATCATATCATTAACTCCTAAAGAATATCTGATATTAGAATATTTTTTGAGAAATCCAAATCAAGTTGTGACTCGTTCTGTAATTCTTGATAAACTGTGGGACTTTGATAAATCTTCGGGAGAAGGAAGTATTAAAACTCATATTACAAATTTGCGCAATAAACTTAGAGCCTGTGGAAGTTCAGAGGAATTGATTGAAAATATCTATGGCATTGGTTATCGTCTAGGACACAAGTAGAATAATTCGTAATTCGTAATTTGTAACTCAGTTTTGTAACGGGGATTTAGAAAGAGCCATAAAACTCAATACGCTTGGGTTAAAGTCAAAAACTAAAACCTGCGTAGGTTGGGTTGAGGGAAGAAACCCAACATTTTCGGTACTTTCTTGGGTTTCACTACGTTCAACCCAACCTACAATTAGCCTTAACCCAAGCGTATTGAATGTTAGTCAATTTTTAATTTAATAATTAACAATTTAATAGCAGAAAATAATGTGTTTCAAAGAATCAGATATCGTTTATTGTTGTCTTACTTGGTGGTGTTTGCATCGCTGCTGGGAATATTTGCGATCGCAGTCCGAGTTGCTTTCACTCGCAGTCTGACTGAACAAATCACAGATAAACTCACAGCCATAGGGAAAGGTGCGGCTGCAAATGTAGAGTTTGAAAAAGGTCGCCTGACGATTGAAAGTGACTTTCGTCCAAAAGACTTAATTGCTTATCATCAAGCATTACAGTGGTTTGATACTCAGGGAAATTTGATTAGCCAACAAGGACAAACTGTTTTAACTTTACCCTTGTTACCAAACAAAATGGTACAAGTTCAGATTGGCAAAATTCCTATTCAAGCAGTGACCGTACCAATTATCAAGAGCGATAATGGTAAGCTAGTTGGGTATATAAGGGTGAGTCAATCTTTAGAAGAATTTCATGAAACTCTCCAAAAACTAGACTGGGGATTAGGCGGCGGGATTATTATAACTTTGCTTCTTAGTAGTATTGGCGGAATTTTACTAACTCGTCAAGCAATGCAACCCATTGAAGAAAGTTTTGAAAGACTCAAACAGTTTACTGCTGATGCTTCCCACGAACTACGCAGTCCATTAATGGCAATTAAAATTAATGCTGAGTTGCCGTTACAATACCCAGAAGAAATCGGGCCAAAAGATGCAGAAAAGTTTCAGGCGATCGCCAGCGCTACTAACCATATGACTCGCCTTACAGAAGACTTACTGTTTTTGGCACGTACAGATAAAGTTCCGAATCGGGATTGGGATACTCTCAATTTAACGTCAATTTTAGAGAACTTAGTGCTACTTTATAAACCTCAAGCTGAAGCCAAGGAAATTAACTTAAAATTTCAATTAATTGCTAATCTTCAGCTAATAGGTGATTCAGTTCAATTAACGCGACTATTTACTAATTTAATTGAAAACGCACTTTACTACACACCATCAAAAGGCGTAGTTGAAATTAAAACTAGTCGTGTTGGTTCCCATCTTTATATCAACGTGCAAGATACAGGCGTGGGAATTGCACCAGAGTATATTGATAAGGTTTTTGAGCGTTTTTGGCGGGCTGATCAGTCTCGTTCTTATTGGAAAGGTGGTTCTGGTTTAGGGCTAGCGATCGCTCAGGCTATTGCTCAAAATCATGGTGGATTAATTAGTATTACAAGTCAGTTAGGAGTTGGTAGTTGTTTTACAGTATGCTTACCATCCTCTTAAATATGAGGTAATGTGATTTCAAAATTAAATAAAATACAAAACTTCATCCTGTTTCTAGCTTCCCTCTCCAATATATCGGAGAGGGATTGAGGGTGAGGTAAGCCAGGGACATAAATTGGATGTTATTTAATTCTTATTCTTTACTATCATCATTGGTTTAGCGATCGCCATCACTACTTTCTTTAACTTGAATACTACTCTTGGGATGAGTGGCTTCATCCTTCTCATCTTGTTGATTGGCATTTTCAACATAGAGAACTTTGCCATTACCAGCATCTACTGTAACTTCTTGCTGACCAATTTCTACAGCATAAATTAAGTTGCCATCTTCATTTTCGAGTTTGATACTTTTGGCTTTACCTTTCACAGATGTTTCAGCTGCTTGCTGTGCTTGTTGTGCTGTAATTTTAGCTAGCGGTTGCAGTTTTGCTGCTTCTTGCTGTTCTTGTGCATCGTCTTTGGTTTCACCGTGGCCATCACTGGCTTCAGCAACTTGGGTAACGTTATGATTCTGACGCGCAATTGCTAGGAAAGATTGTGGTTGTTTTGCAGACACAACCCTGGACAATCCAGCAAATCCCAAAGTACCAACAAAAGCTGCTGCAAAAATGATTTTTGTTGAAGTTTTCATACTTGTAAAATCCCTTCAAGTCTGAGTTTGTATTTTCATGGTAGGTAATAAAAGTCAAGAAATAGTCAAGATTAGTTTGAGTTCAATAAATTAAATATCAAATGGTGAAATTAACTTTTAAGTAGATATTTCAGCTATAGCATTTCCTAATGACATGAAGTACATCATAGCCCCCTCCCTCGCTTGCGGGGAGGGGGTTGGGGGTGGGGTTCTTGTACTTCACTCAACTGATAACCGCTATATTTTTAGTGCCTATATTCTGAGAAAATTCCGTTTTCAATCAAATCTTGACTATTTCTTGACTTTTGCTGTGTAAAGTACAATCACTCAGTAATTTCTGACAACACAGCTAACTTTAAGATGTGATGTAATCTCACTTCTACGGAAAAATCAAGAAGGAGAAAGATTATGAATAAGATGTTAAACAGGGTTCCAGAGGTTACAATTTACTTCTGGATTATTAAGGTTCTGGCAACCACGGTAGGTGAAACCGCAGCAGATTTTTTATCAGCAACCCTGCACCTTGGTTTAGGCATTACATCCTACATTATGAGCGGCGTGTTACTGATTGCGCTGTTGAATCAGTTTAAGCTTAAACACTATATTCCAGCAAGTTTCTGGTTTGTAGTCGTTTTGATAAGTATCGTTGGCACACTGATTACTGATAGATTGGTAGACGAACTTGGAGTTAGTTTGGTGACAACTACTGTAATTTTTAGTATTTCCTTGTTGGGAGTTTTTGTACTCTGGTATTCCAACGAAAAAACATTAGCAATGCACTCTATAAATACAGCTAAAAGAGAGCTTTTTTATTGGGTGGCTGTTTTGTTTACGTTTGCCTTGGGCACTGCAACAGGAGACCTCTTAGCAGAGTCTTTGGGACTGGGTTATGCACAATCTGCACTGATATTTGGCGCTTCAATTGCAATTATAGCGATCGCTTATTATTACTTCGGCATGAATGCAGTTTTGGCATTCTGGTTAGCTTACATCTTGACTCGTCCGCTTGGAGCATCTATGGGTGATTTACTATCTCAATCTCCTACAAATGGAGGTTTCGGTTTTGGTACGGTCGGAACCAGTATGCTTTTTCTCTCCATAATCGTAAGTCTGGTTATTTACTTAAGCCTTAAGCAGAAGAAGCCAGCCTTACTGCCGATTGACCGACAAGAGTAATTAGCGATTGATCGCCTTCTCAACTTGGGCATTTCTCTGTTTGTGACCTAGCAATTTGGTGGTAATTTGCGATGCCTGCGGCGAGCAAAGCGATCGCAGCAACAGTCAGCATTCTCTACGATGACTTACTATTTTTTATTGTGAAAAAGAAATGAACAAAGTTGCAAAAGTCACAATTTTCTTCTGGATCATGAAGATCATCGCCACGACGCTTGGCGAAACGGCAGGTGACTTCATCTCAATGTCTCTTGGACTGGGCTATTACGTAGCCTTTGCCATAACGTTCGCCATTCTGGCTATTCTCCTGTTTTTTCAAATCCAATCCGACAGATATCGTCCAGCCCTTTATTGGGCGGCTATCATCGCTACAACCACAGCTGGAACCGAAGTTTCAGACCTGATGGATCGATCTCTTGGGCTGGGCTACGCTGTGGGATCGCTTATTCTGGTAGCCGGTCTTCTGAGCGATCTTACCATCTGGTACTACCGCGATCGCGATCTGAGTGTTTATCCGATCATCAGGAAAGATGCAGAAACCACTTATTGGCTGGCTGTCGTCTTCTCCAACAGTTTGGGAACGGCCTTTGGTGACTTTCTGACAAGCAACTTGGGACTAAGCTATATCCAGGGAGCATTTGTGACAGCCAGCGTCATTGGTGTTGTCATTGCCCTTCACTACGTAACAAAGTTGAGCGATATCCTTTTATTCTGGCTTGCATTCATCTTCACACGTCCCTTCGGAGCCACCTTCGGAGATTTTCTGACCAAACCAGTCAAAAGTGGCGGTCTATCACTGCCAAGGGAATATGCTTCAGCGATCGCTTTTATCCTGCTAGCAGTTGTCCTATTCTTTTCGGTGCGAAAAGAGAGAAAAGCACGTCACCCAATTGAGTGATGCGTTTAAGCATATACTCGATTTTGGTACTATCGGCTGATCTTTAGTTCTTGTGTCAATACTTGGAGTTTGTTATCCTGTCCACAACTCTAAAGCAGAGAAGACTAACGGTGGCTGGCTTTTGTAAGGATGAATGACATTAAAGTATGCTCCGACAAATTTCTAATTTCTGGTTGCGTTATATACATCCTCGTTTTGCTACCTTAATTGCCACAATTGGTATTGTTGGACTTGCTAGTTGTCTGCTCATCCTTTTTGTTTTAGCAAAACTGGCTGAAGAGGTTTTGGAGCGAGAAGCTTTTGCATTTGATACTACTTTTCTGTTATGGCTACATCAGTTCGCCAATCCAAATTTAGATAATTTCATGCTGTTGATTACAAATTTGGGTAATCCTAGTACAGTGGTTATAGTTGCAGGCGTTACCGTCTTGTTACTTTGGTGGCGACGTTACCGAGAAGAAGCAAAAGTTTTTGTAATTGCTTGCTTGGGGGCTTTAATTTTAAATACAGGGCTAAAGTTGTTTTTTTCTAAACCTCGCCCTGAACTGTGGCATCAGTTAATTTCTGAAAAATCTTTTAGTTTTCCTAGTGGTCATGCACTAGGTTCGATGCTGCTTTATGGTTTTATTGCTTACGAGTTGGCAACTCATTATCCTCATTTTGCCAAAGTTATTTATAGTTTGACAGTTATTTTAATTGCTTCTATTGGTATCAGCCGCTTATATTTAGGAGTCCACTGGCCTACAGACATAATTGCAGGTTATGGAACCGGTTTTTTGTGGCTGATGATATGTATTACGATGCTTAAATTGCAAAAATTGAGGTAGGGAAAGTTAGATGACTCTAACTCACAAACTCTTGACAAAGCCTCTCCAAGAGTTGGCGTTGCAATGATAATTGTCCTATCAAATTTTTTAATCACCTGATTTTTTACCCAAGATGCTTGTAAATGAGCGCCTTTTAGTGAATGAAACAGCCCTGTCCCCTCACCTACTCCTAACTAAATTGATCCCCAAGATACCAATTCAAGTTACGATGGACATTAATTTACGTATTCTTTTACTTAATGCATATGAAGCGCTATTGGTCGCGTTTGCTTGCGCTGGTTTTGGTTGTAGCTATCGGCTTAATGGGCTGTTCTGGCAGTCCAGATAGTTTGACTGGGGATTATCGCCAAGACACCTTAGCTGTGGTCAATGTTATGAGACAAGCTCTGGATGTATCACAAGATTCACCAGACAAAGCAGCAGTTCAAGCAGAAGCGCGTCAAAAAATTACTGACTTTTCAGCTCGCTATCAGCGAGTTAACTCTGTTTCTGGTCTTGGCTCCTTTACAACCATGCGAACAGCCCTCAACTCCCTAGCTGGACACTACAGTTCTTACCCAAATCGTCCTGTACCCGAAAAACTCAAAAATCGTTTAGATAAGGAGTTACAGCAGGTAGAGATGGCGCTGAACCGTGGCGCTTAACTCCAGCATCAAGATTCAAGAGTCAAAAATATTAACTCTTGATTAGGGATTTCCAACAAATAAATTACTACTACTTGTGGGGTGGGCATCTTGCCCGCCTTGGGCTATGAGACACGCACCCCACAAGAATTACTTCGTCTCCATCCAATTTTCACCAACACGCGCATCCACCAGCAACGGTACACTCAACTGGACTGCATTTTCCATCACCGACTTAATCTGCGGTTGTAATTCTTCCCACTCTTGAGGAGGAATTTCAAACACTAATTCATCGTGAACTTGTAACAACAAACGCGCCTGATAGTTCTTCAAAACCTCATGCAGTCTCACCATTGCAATTTTGATAATATCAGCATTGGAACCTTGAATTGGTGCATTAGCAGCAGAGCGTAGTAAACCTGCATCATAAGCACCCAAATTCTTCAATTTACTTAGATCAATATCTTTTGGGTTACTACCTTTTAATTTGCGTAAACTGTTATGAGTAAAGTCAAAGTAACGACGGCGACCGAGAATAGTTTCTACATAACCAAGAGCGATCGCTTCTTTTTTGACTCGCTCCAAATATGCAAATATTTGAGGATATCTTTCATTAAACCGCTTAATGAACTCGTTGGCAATGTTTTTATCTATTCCAGTTGAGCGCGAAAACCTTAGAGAACCCATTCCATAAATCACGCCAAAATTGATAGTTTTTGCCATCCCTCGTTCTTCTGATGTGACATTTTCTTTTTCAAACACTAATCGCGCGGTAACAGTGTGAACATCTTCATTTTGCTGATATGCTTGCAGTAATATCGGCTCTTGACTCAAATGAGCCAAAATCCGCAATTCAATTTGTGAGTAATCAGCAGCCACCATTAACCAGCCAGCTTCTGGCAAAAACGCCTTCCGAATTTGGCGACTAAAAGCTGTACGAATGGGAATATTTTGTAAATTTGGATTAGAAGAAGATAACCTACCAGTTGATGTCGCTGCTTGATTAAAATCAGTATGCACCCGTTGGGTATCTGGACGCACCAATGCAGGTAATGCATCAACATAAGTAGACTTTAATTTCGATAGGGTGCGATACTCAATGATCGCCTCAACAAATCCAGTGTTATCATCTTCTTGGAGTCTTTCTAGTGTTGCTGCGTCTGTAGAATAGCCCGTTTGAATTTTACGAGAATGTTTGGTGCTTAACCCCAACTTTTCAAACAAGATTTGGCTCATTTGCTTAGGAGAACCCAAGTTAAAATTTTCCCCAGCTATTTCAGTTGCTTCCTCTTTTAACCTGGTTAACTCAGTTTCTAAATGCTGCGAAAGTTCTTGTAAATAAGCGGAATTAATGCGGACGCCTGTGTATTCCATTTGGGCTAAAACTGCTTCTAGCGGTTGTTCCACTTCCACTAATAGTTTAGATAAAGCTGGAAATTTCTCCAGTTCCTCACGCAATTTCGCCACTAAGCCAAAGGTAGTATAAGCATCCATACCGCAGTAATCTGCTACGGCGGAAATATCTATATCAGCGATGGTTTTACCTTTAGGAACTAAATCTAAGTAACTTTTAGCTATCAATCCCAAATATCGCTGCCCCAAATCCATCAAATTATGAATTGAATCTGGATTTAGAATGTAACTTGCCAGCATAGTATCAAACACTACTCCTGCCAAATTAATTCCTTGACACCTTAGAACTAAGCGGTCAAATTTGGCATTCTGTAAAGCTTTGGGATAATCGGTACTTTCGAGAATTGGGCGTAATGCTTCTAGCACCAAATCTTTATACAAATTTTCCCCAGTTTTGTGCCCCACAGGAATATAGGCTACCTCATCTGGTTGCGTTCCCCAACAGCAACCAATTCCTACTAACTCAGCATCTCTTGGTTCTAAATCAGTGGTTTCAGTATCCCAAGCAACGGGAGTCTCTGAGTTAGTGAATTTTCGCAAAAGTTTGACTAACTCAGTTAGTTTTGCTTCGGTATTGATGATGCGTGGTGTAATTGGGGAAGTAGATTGTTGTGGAACTGCTGCTGTATCACTAGCACTAAAAAACCACAAATCATTATCTTCATCAGCGCTAAATTCTGAGTTAGTATTGGGATTAATTGCGTCTGTTTTAGCTTCTTGATTTTCTTCAATCTTGCCACCAAAACGTTGCTGGAGGTCGTTGATTTTTCCTAAAAAAGACTTAAATTCTAATTTTTCTAAAATTGGTGATAAAACGTTTGTATCAAACCCTTTTAATTTGCAATCTTCTAAATCAAATTCTATTGGAACATCTAAAACTATGGTTGCCAAATAGCGAGACTTATCCGCATCTTCTTTACCACTTGCGAGTTTTTTCTGAGTTGCGCCTTTAATTTCATCTAAGGCAGCATAAATATGATCAAGAGAACCATAGGTATTTAGCAGCTGCACTGCTGTCTTTTCTCCAATTCCCTTGACTCCAGGAATATTATCTGATTTATCACCACAAAGAGCTTTGAAATCGACAATTTGTGAAGGTAAAACGCCCATTTTTTCTTTGACTTGTTCTGCTTCAAATTCCGTGATGCTATTTGTAGAGCGTTTTAGGGCATCTGGACTAAAATTTAGAACCGTGATTTGTTTGTCAGAGTCGATCAGTTGAAATAAATCGCGATCGCCCGTAAGAATCTTTACCCTATACCCAGAAGCAGTTACTCGCTGTGCTAACGTTCCCAAAACATCATCTGCCTCGAAACCAGGGGCAGTGAAAAATGGTAAATTGAAGCCATTGAGCAACTCATGCAGGTTTGCTAAATCGGGAATGAAGTCTTCTGGCGTTTCTGGGCGATCGGCTTTATAAGTCTCGTCAGCTTCGTGGCGAAAAGTTGCTTCACCCAAATCAAAAGCGATCGCCATTGCTTGGGGCTGTTGTGTTGCCATTACCTCTAGCAGGCACTTCACAAAACCAAAACATATACTGGTAGGAATCCCCGTTTTGGTACGCAGTCCTCCATCTCGCCCTTTGGCGAACGCAAAGTATGAACGATAAGCGAGGGAGTGTCCATCAACGAGGATGAACGTGGGGCGTGTTGCGGTTGCAGAAGTGAAAGTTTCAGACATAGCCCTATTTTAGCAATTTCAGATGCTTGTTCAGCTTGGCTTTGGCGACAATAGCGCCGTTTTTGCATACCAATTTCTCCTGCACATAATTTTAGACAAAGTGATGTCTACGTATTTACAGCTTTAGTACGGAAGCCCAGGAGAACCAACTTTTCGCAGGTATGTATAAGTACGTAAGTGACTAGAGAACTGAATTTTTTCTACTACTCCCCACTGCTTGCTAGAGCCTGTTAACCTCTTATTGAAACTTAAAATCTAGGAAATTATGCAGAAAGCATCTGCTACACATTTGGCATCTACTGATCATCAAGCTGCTGCAAAAGACATTAAACTATTAGTTTTGGATATAGATGGCACGATCGCCGGAGAGTCTAACACCGTCAGTACAGGTGTAAAGCAAGCTATTATTGCAGCCCAAGCACGAGGAATTCAAGTGGCGATCGCTACAGGTCGAATGTATCGTTCCGCCTTACGCTTTCACCAAGAAATCGGCTCTATTTTACCATTAATGGCTTATCAAGGAGCCTGGATTCAAGACCCGATCACCCAAAAAATTCATCGTCATTGGGCTGTTTCCAGGGAAATCGCCCACCAGCTAATCGACTATTTTGAACAACCGGAGTTGCGATCGCTTTTATCTGTTCACTTTTACATCAATGATCAGCTATACGTCCGTGAGTTAACTAGAGAAACCCAAATTTATGCAGAACGTTCTGGTGTTATCCCGATTCCCGTGGGTGATTTGCGCCAAACCTTAACGAATGAACCGACAAAAATTCTCGCTTTGTGTGATGACACTGATGTGATCGACAATCTATTGGGGAATTTGCGCCGTCAATACACACCTGCTGAACTTTATTTGACAAAATCTGTTGCTACCTTTTTTGAAGCAACTAACGCCTCTGTGAATAAGGGAACTGGTGTACGTTATCTAGCCGAAGAATTACTAGGATTACAGATAGCCAACGTTATGGCGATTGGCGATAACTTCAATGATGTAGAAATGCTGGAATATGTTGGACTTGGTGTAGCTATGGGCAACGCACCACCGGAAGTACAAGCGATCGCGCAGTGGGTAGCTCCTAGTGTAGAGCAAGACGGAGCAGCAGTAGCAATAGAAAAGTTTTTGCTGTAGTGAAGGTACTTTTTCAAACCTAACCCATATAAATCAGAAAGGACACCGACGACTGGCCGTGTTTCGTCTCGGTGCCCTAGCTGGTTCGCTCCTCACACACTTGCTAATGTAGCCGAGGTGGTGCATTGAGTCAATAGTTGTGATAAAAGTTTTTATTTTCTGATTAAGTAGAGAATTTCATAGCGAATTAAAATTGGCAAAATTCAGCGTCCCTCTGCGCTTCCCTCAGCGCATTGGTGTCAACTTAACGTGAAAACCTGCCTAGAAGCAGCTTTTAGATTATCTCGTTAAGAGTCTCCGACTGGGAATGCCGTTCTAGAGGCTCCGCCTTCCTCGCTGGCGGCAGCATTTCCAGCCAGAAGCTAGGAAACGAGGGTTATAAAGGAGTTTTACCTTAAGTTGACACGTATGGACTCAGCGTCCCTCTGCGTTTAAAAAAGCTACGAATTTCGGAAATGCTGTACTAAGTACAGAACACCATAAAAAGGGTATGGAATTTAATCATTCGTAGGTTGGGTAGAACGTTCGCGTAGCGTCCCGTAGGGAAGTGAAACCCAACATCAAGTCTCAATATTTCCAAACCCCTTTTACGGTGACGTGTACTAAGCAACATTACTGACTTATAACTCCAAGGGCGCAAAAACCCCCAAATTTTCCTCTAGCACATATTTTAATACTGACTGAGTAGCCATGAGCAATCCAAGTCTGGCTTGAGCTACCTCTGGTGAGGTAATTTTCACATCACCCCAAATCCGGCAATTAGACCAGAACTTTTCAAAAGCTTGGCTCAAATTCAGCGCTACTTTTTCCCATTTCACAGAACCGCTAACATCAGGGCACTCTATGTTGTCTATGACTTCTACTAACTCGGCAATTAGACGACGCTCATCTGGGTGATTTAGTCGCAATGTTCCATCACTGTTGAGCCAAGGTATGGGGTTGGGGGCGATAACACTCCAAAAAGCTGGACTACTATTTGGAACTGGTTCTCTAAGTTTAATCAATCCCTCTCGGTGAGCCAGCAACACTAGCGAACAGCAGCGTGCATGAGCATATTGAACAGCAAACAGCGAATTGGGCATTGGGCATTGGGCATTGGGCATTGGGCATTGGGCATCAATTGTCCCCTCATCTCCCCTTGCTCCCTGCTCCCTGCCCCCTGCTGCCTCTGAACTCCCGACTGCCACACTTTGTAACCAAGTCGCTAACGTCGAGTGAGTCAATTCAAAATATATCCAACCAGGGGGAACTATTTGGATGCTAAAAACGCCACCACAGATCCCTGATATATCTGAGGCGATCGCACTAGCAAACTCCATAGCTTTTCGATTCTGAGATTTTGAAAGTCGCAGGGCTACACCTGAGATATACAAAATTTTACTATAATCTCTATCTTTATATAGATGACTTTTCTCATCTTTTATGCTTCTAATTTTTACCTTATAAGTACTAATACTTAGTGATTTTATTAAATAGCTATATACTAGCTGTTTTATTGGCGTATATTTGCTGACTAGTAATTTATCATGCACGTAATTTTATTGAAATAATCATGTAAAATATATTTTTTAATTTTCTGTCATCTATCTTGGGGCATAAATCTAATCTTTATGAAGAAAAATGAGAGGAGGATAAAATTTAATGAATAATCGATGAATAGTAAGTAAATTTTACTACCATCATTGTACAGTAGGAAGTATAACAAAAGAGTAGAGAGTAATTTGCTTTCTATTCTTTGGATTGGCTGGCGCTGTTAGGCGTTAAGCCTGCCTCGCCAACACAAAGACACTCCTTGCACCTTTTTATTTACACGTCTTTGTTTTCAGCCGAACGCTCTTTGTTACCTATGCAATCTCAATCCTCCTTTTCTGAGGCATCACGGCCTTTTTTGACTTGGCAACGCATTCTTGACTGGGCTCAAGAACACTACCGCTGCCGCACCTTTAGCAAAGATGAGCGCATTCCAGCTCGACCTGGATTGCTATATTTAGTGCAAAGGGGTGCGATCCGCATGGTGGGAACCGCACAAGTTAGTGCGACTGCTAGTCAGCTAACGTCTCGACGAATCAACAGAACCCCAGAAGAAGCGTTCTTGGGTTTTGTGGGAGCGGGACAGCCATTTGAAATTGTTGCCCAATCACCATTCACACTTCAGGCTTACGCCCATGTTGACCAAACTGCGGTGCTGTGGATGTATTGGCACGACCTAGACAATTGGCCTCACTTCCGTCGTGAAGTCATGGATGCCTTTAGGTATCAGCACCAGCGTAAGCTGCTGTGGCTGAGTGCCTTGGGACAACGGCGCACAATTGACCGACTCTTAGGATTTCTCACATTGTTGATTGAGGAATATGGAGAGCCAGCAATGAGCGACACTGATCCTGATGTGATTCGCGGTTATTGTCTGCCTTTTCCCCTCACCCATGCCCAAATTGGTAGCGCGATTGGTTCCACTCGTGTAACCGTCACCCGTTTGATGGGCAAGCTGCGTCAACGTGGCTTAATCCTGACTCAAGGCGATAATCTCATTTGCTTGCCAGCAGAGTCAATTAATAGAGCTGGTTAAAGCACAGTTCAGAGCGGCGCTTTCCGCCACTCTGTCTGAGTGCGATGGTCTACGCCCCTCGGTCGGCGATCGCTCCTGTCAGCGAATTTTGACAAACCCAGCTTGGCTAATCAGTTCCTGTCCCTGTTCACTCAGCAGTAAGTTGGCGTAAGCGACACCTGCTTGCTGCTCAGTCTGACCATTTTGTTTGACCACCACAAACAGATTCCGGGTAATCGGGTATTTTCCTGATTGGAAAGCCTCAATGTTCAACTTGTTTCGTTTCCCAGGACATTCCGACGGGAGGACAGAAGGTTCTTGGTAAGGAGCAATGTATGTCCCTTGCGTTCGCCCCAACGGCAAGGCTTTGATTGAGCATTGAGGAATCACCTCTGGGGCAGAAGCGTAATAGATGCTACCAGGACTACCAGCCAATTTTTGCAAAGCTTGGGTGGTTGTGGAGATAAATTCCACATTGGAGCTGAAAGCTTGGCCACCCAAGATGTCTTGCACAAAAAGCTCAACCGTACCGCCATCAGCAATACGGCGGGAATAGGGCTTAATCGGAATATTGGGGCCACCCACCTGGCTCCAATTATTGATTTTGCCTGTGTAAATTGACTTTAACTGGTCTATCGTTATTCCTGGGATGTTGAGACTGGGGTTAACTGCGACTGCCAAACCATCAATTGCTACAGGAATTTGTTTCAAACTAAACCCACGCTGCTGGGCACGGCTTAATTCCTGATCTAGAACTGGACGGGAAGACTGGGCAAGAGCTAATTGACCGTCTATCAGCGACTGGATACCAGTACCAGAACCAGGAGATGCATTGCTGGGTTCTACATAACGCAGTCGAAACCCTGGTTGCGCCGCTTGAATTGCTGGATCAACAACTAGTCGAATCGGTGCCCAAGATGTACTGCCTCCGTAATTGAATAATCCTGTAGGAACATCCTGTACTGAGGTGAAAGTCTTGCCACTAGGTTGTTCTGATCCAGTTTGGGGCGTTTTGGTGCTAGGAGAATTAATTGTATTTAGCTCAAGACCAGACTTTCTGCTGAACCACCAAAAACCGCCAGCTACTAGCCCGACCGTGATTAGGATGGATAAGACAAGAATAGGTATTTCGTTTTTTTGGGACATAGTAAATTACCCGCGCGTCCATTCAATACAAGTGCTTAACTTGATAGGTGCTTACTACTTGAGATTGTATTTGGAGAACGGGTGTTTTATTAACGAATCCTGATAAATCCCCACTTCTGACTACTTTAGAAGTCAAGGTATAATAATTTTCCTCATCAATACCTTCGCCAAAAACTTTATCTGACACCTTTATGGTTAGTTGAAATTACTCAAGGAACGGGCTTAAAAGAAGTCCGCCTCGGAGATGGTTCGCATTTAATCCGCGATTGAGCCGGAGTAGGGAGCCTTTTCCCAGATGGCGATCAAAGATGTCGCCATAGTTACCTACAGATGTGAGAACGCGGCGTTGCCACTCCTGATCGAGATCGAGTTCTGGTGCGGAAATCGGCATCGCCCCAGCACCGCCTGCATACCAGGGTATTTCCGGTCTTTCTGCGTTGATTAATGTATGCACTGTCCACGCGACGATCGCAGACCACTGAGCGTCCTCGGTTCCGGTTGCAGCGATCACCGGAAAGGTCGTCAGTGGCTCCGGGAGGATGCGGCTCGATAATCGGTTTACTCCAGGGTCGAGGCGGATCTTTGCAAGAGTCGTAATTTCACCGGCGATCGCATGGCAATTTTGCACGTTGTATGTATCGATCATTTCCCCGTCCTCAGAGAATGGCCGACGGAACCAGTTCTTGTGGAGCGCACCGAAGTAAGCTGTGAGGCTCCGCTCGACCGAACTGCCAATCATGAAGCAGATGCTTTCTTTGGCCAGGTCGCTGACGTGGTGTGCAGCCGAGGTGGATGCCACCATCACCGCATTGGATTCTACGAAGATAGTCGGGCCAGGCAGCAGTTTACCGGCCAGCTTCTGCTCGTCAATCTCCGAACCTGTGAGAAAGTATACGTCGTCCTGCTGGTTACGCACAGCGTCGAAGTCCTTCGGCGTTTCGTACTGATGATATTCGATGCGGTCAGCAGATCCCAGTACGGCGGCGGCGATCGCCCGACAGACGTCAACGTTGAGACCACTCCAGCTTCCTGGCTCGGCTTCAGTTGCCAGACCTGTCCGCTCGACGCTGCCACAGCGAACCACATTGTGTTCCTTCACACGTTTGATCACCGAACCCGCCTGAGCGGTGGAAATCGAGCCGCAGACACCAAGTAGAGTCAGCAAGACTAAGACAAAGCGCATGAATTCTCCTCAGGGAATGTCGAAAAATGGGGATATTTGAAGATTACTGAGTAAAAAAGTGGGGAATCTCACTTCTTTACTCAGCACTCAGCACTTTAAGGGTTAGCCACTGGATACGTACTTGGTAGTGGGTTAAAGCCCTTGGGAATTTTGTTGACTATCCCCTGGCGCTTGTCCTCCGGCGTGATTCCGATCGCCCGGCAGCCTTGCCCACCGTAGTGCGGTAGTGTGTTCACAACGCTGTCTGGAATCTTCGCAAATGAGGCTGGCAGTGGCGGCGAGATGCCAAGCAGTCTCTTCGGATCGAAGCCCGACAACAGGCTGTCGGTGATTGGCGAATTGATGTCCCGTGGGCCGAGGTACTTCTGCTCAAATCCTGGTGGACCGAACTTGTTGAACTCTGGGGAGTTGCCAGCAGCGAGTGCCTGTGCCTCATCAGGCAGGCTGGCGAGGGCGGGCAAACCAAAGATCGTGTTGATAGTTTCGATCACCGAGTTGTGATCGCCCTCAGCGTGGGAGACGGCGTGCGTCCGCGCGTAGGGTGAGATTAGGATCAACGGCACACGGACACCACGGGAGAGCGGTAGCCCGTCAGGGCCATAGGATAAGATCCTTGGTGGCACATGGTCGTAGAAGCCATCGGACTCGTCGTAGGTAATGATGATAGCACTCTGCTGCCAAAGCTTTGGATTTGAGGCGATCGCGTTGATCACCCTGGCCGCCATCCCCTCACTGAGCTGGCGATCGCTGTAGCCCGGATGGTCGTCATCGCCCGACTTCGCTGCATTAATCGCGGCGATCTCATCCTCCGGCGTGTTCGGGTTAGTGATCGGCGGCTTCAAGCCCTGCTGGTTCGTGTAGCCGCCACGGACGTAGAACACGCCGCCTTTGGGCAGGGTATCTTTGGCGATGTCGGTGAAGAAGTCACCAAGCCCCCGGAGGTTTTTGCTCACCTCCGGCGTGTTGGCGATATAGCCGAAATACTGTGCCCCGTTGTGATGGGTGACATAGGCATTGTGGGAAGCGATGCCGTTGGTATCGGTCGGCTCAAGATTGTAGCCTTCTTGATACCAGTGCCAATTCACAGGCTCAGTTCGGAGTTTCTGGATATAGGGGATATCCTGCTGGATATCGGCTAGATCGAATGAATGATTTCTGTTGCCAGCTAAAACCGACCGAATATTGCGCCCCTGGAAGGTGAGCGGTAGACTGGCGAAGGTCAGGTTTGAGGAAATGTTGTTATCGGCGTAGCTCTCTTTCGGACCAGCAGGTTGCTTGTTGTTCGTCGTTGTGTCGAACTGGGAGCCATAGAATGGCTGTGGGTCGTTGACCAGGGGTACTCCCTGCGTCGTGCCAGTGTGGCTGCCCACGGTGTAAGATTTGCCGCTCGCACCGTGCTTCACCCACTGTGTTTCACCCGACTGCCCCGCGATCATCGCCACCGCATTCGGGGTTGAGGGCGTGTCTTCGGTTGCAAAGATGTTGTCGAAGACCGTGAAGCGACTAGCCCACTTCCAGAAGAAGGGAATGGTGTCGCAGTCGATGTGCGACATCACAAGGCGGGCAAACTGCTTGCCCTCAGCAATGTTGGCTGCTCCACCCTTCGATGCGAAGCGTGTGTACTCGTCGTTGACGAACTGATCCATCTGTGGCTTGCCGTCCACAACATGGAGCTTGGTTGCCAGTCCGGTATGCGAGTGGTCAACACTGTCAACGGCGCTGGCGTTCTGTTCAGACCCGATCCGGAATGGCTGAACCGTGACAGTCTCGCCTTTAGCATCCGTATAGGTCTGGGTGAAGCCCGGCGTTTTCTTTGAGTCACGAGGCTTTTGTCCATCTGAGTAGAGTCCGTTAACACCGGGCAAGGTGCCATACTCGTTGTCGAAGGAGTGGTTCTCGTTAAAGATTACGAAGACATACTTGATCCGCTCGTGAACCAGTTTGGCGAGCAACTTCGGCGGCAGATTGGGTTCCTTGTGCGGATCATTTAAGTATCGCGTCACGTCTGGCGTTGCATCTGGCTGAGTTGTGACGGTTGAGTTTGCTGGTAATCCTTCGTGTGCAGAGGAATCCTCTGCGATCGCCGAGCCGAGAAACATCGACGGTAGTAGCAAGAATGTTAGAGCAAAACATAACTTTGTAAATCGTTTCAAAGCACATCTCCTTGGTAATTTTTATCCAGGTAATATCACTATGCAAAATTAAAAATTCCTAATTCATATACAGCAAGCGTTTGATTGATTTAAAATAATTATTTTGGTTACGCTGTGCTTTATTGGTTCCGAAATTGACAAAAACTTAATACCGTTGAGCAGAAGCAAAATTATGCCGCTATTTAAGCTTTTTGCTTTCTTTTCAACCACAACCCGATAGTAGCAACAACTGCTATACCACCAAAATTTTGAGGTTCAGGAACAGGCTCACTTTTAGCGAAAGTAACGGCAGTAATGCCCGAAATTTGGACACTTCCAAGGTCGCTGTTGTCCAAAAATTTTCCATCATTGGTACTACTCGTACCTGTGAAATTGCTGTCAAAATATAGTTCCAAACTCTGCAAATTATTGTTTTGCTCTGCCAATAAGCCGCCGTCTGCAAAAGCAAGTATGTTCTCTTGAATGTAAGCTGTATTGCCAGCCAAACTGTTGGATAATGTTCGCAAAACAGTATTGTCATTGACTAAGTTGATAGTCCAACTTGTCAAATCTACAAAAGAATTAGAAGCGGGTAATTGATCCACATCCACTGTGTAAGTTCCATTAAAAGAAGCATTTGCTAAATTAACAGGTAGCCCTACTGAACTATCAAGAGCCGCAGGAGCAAAATTTCCGGAAATATTAAATGTTTTCAAATTGACAGCCTGAGCAGGATCTGTGCCAATAACTGCAAGCATAGTGAAACCAAGTACTGTGGTGGCAGTTACTTGCGATAACCTTTTTAAAGGTGTTGCATTTAGCATAATTTTGCTCTTAATTCTTGATTTTCCCCATAAGAGACAAGATATTAAACCACTTGTCCATTAGCCGTCTGCGTTCGGCAGTTACTCACTTGGAAAAACCTCAAGATTGCACTACCTCACCAGCTGCTAATAATCCCCACTTCTGTATTTTGTTACCTAAAAATTAATAACAAGTTAAGGAAAGGCAAAGTTTATTAAATAGTCAGGGCAGTATAGGACTCATATTTGATTTTTGAAAAAACTCAGTACAACTCAAAGAGGCTTCTTGCCTACTCCCCACTCCCAGCCTACGCAAATAATTTCAGAAATCAAATCGGATTGCTATATTACCCAGATTTATCACTAACCATACAAAATTTTATTGGCTCAGTTTTTTGCCTGATGGCAAAAACAAGCGTGTAAAATCTTAGGTTTACTCTATGCCAATACTCGTAAACAAAGCGAAAGTATTGCCTATAAAGCTGAATTTCCCATGTTGAGAGTTTTTCCAGGTTAACTATTGGTTAATTTTTAATTTTTTATTGCTGATGATCGCACTGGTTCAAAGTCATAATCAGTACCGGCGCGAGAACCAGGAACGATTTTTACAAGTTGGACTGGCGCATTGCGATCGCCTGATGCTAAAAACCGAATTGTACCAGAAGCGCCAGTGGCAGAAAAGTCAGAGGAAGTTAGTGCTTCTTGGACTCCAGATCGCGTGGGATTGCGTTCTAATGCCGCAATCAAAGCTACAGTGGCATCATCGCTGAGGGCGCTTCGCCAACTCACATCAGCGCCCCATAACTGCCGAGATTTTTGGGGAAAATCTGACTTGCGATCGCCATCAATATGCCAGGGAACTGCTACTATCATCCCCACAGCTTGCTGTCTGCCAATTTCTAAAGTTTTGGTGGTGTAAACATCATCTCCAGAAAGCAGAATTAACCGTTTCTGGTTAATCTGAAGTACTTGCAGCGCTTTATCCAAAGTTTCAGTGTTAGCAGCTAACATCAACACTTCTGCACCTTGTTTAGTTGCTTGTTCGACACTTTTAGCTGCACTAAAATCCGCATTGGATAAGTCAAATTCACTGGATACCTGTCCACCCTCCAGCAAAACAGATGAAACAAACTCAGACTTTAAAGACTGGCTATAGTTACTCTGAGAATTAAAGAAAACTGCTGCATTTTTTTTCTGCAAGGTTTTCACCATATAGTTGGCCAAACTTCTAGCAGCGATAAAATCACTGGGAACCGTGCGAAAAACGTAGCGGCTAAAGTTAGAAATTTTTACAGATGTACTGGTAGGGGAAATTGCTACAAGTTTTCCATAGTTATAAATAGTACCTGCGGCTAAGGTAGAATCGCTAGTAATCGGACCAACTACACCTAATACTTCTGAATTGCTGATTAGGCTGGAAGCGATTTGCTTGGCTATTTCTGGCTTGTCGTTGTCGTTAGCTATCCCTACCCTCAACGGCACTCCTTTGATTCCTCCAGAGGTATTAATTTCATTTTGGGCTTGGGCGATACCACGTAAAACTTCTAAAGAAGTATTGGGGTCAGTGCCTATTGGTACAGAAGCCACAATAGTGTAGCTCTTTGAAGATTTGATTCGGGCATTGTTAAGAAAGATCAACGCTTCTGGATCGTTACGGTTGAGTTCTAGGGCAGCTGTGAAATTGGCGATCGCCTGATCATAACTTTTAGCAGCGATCGCCTGTACTCCCGCTTTTTTAACTGGAGAAATTTCACCCGGAGTCAAGGATTTTTCCCCAAAACTAATGCGGTCTTGTAAGGATAGATTGCTGTCTGTTTCCTGATTTGGAGTATTACCAAATTTGAAACCAGAGTTGTTAGTAAACCACCAAAAACCACCGCCAATTATTCCAACTGTCAGCAACAGAGCCAAGGCTAAAATTGTGGTTTCATTCTTTTGGGACATGAACAAATTTGAATAAAGTAAAAATGTTTATTATTTGTATAGGACTCGTATTTGATTTTTGAAAAAAATCAGTACACCCCAAAAAGGTTTCTTCGCCACTCCCCACTCCCATTCGGCTACGCTCACGGCAAGCCTACTCCCTGTCTACGCAAATAATTTCAGAAATCAAAGCAGACTGCTATAGAACTTAGGTGTTGAGATAAAAAACGAACTCCTCCAGAGGCAGAGAACACTGAGAAATAAGAGTTTAAGAGAGTTTTTGCGTAAGTCCTAATTTGATTATTTTGCTAAATCTAACCACTTTGATCATTTAAGTCTGACAAATCCAGCCTTTTCGATCAGTTCTTGACCTTGAGGTGTCAGCAGCCAATTTGCATAAGCAACGCCTGCTTGCTGATCTGTTTGACCATTTTGTTTAACGATAACAAATAAATTGCGCGTAATTGCATAGTCTCCACTCCGAAATGCTTGACTATTCAACTGATTACGTTTATTGGGACATTCAGATGGAGGTATAAATGGTTCTTGGTAGGGAGGCACAAATTGACCCCTTGTACGCCCTAGTGGTATAGACTTAATCGTACACTGAGGCACAATCTCTGGGGCAGAAGCATAATAAATTCCGCCAGGACTTGCAGCTACTTTTCGGACGGCTTCAGTGGTGGTGTTAATATAACTAACGTTGGTACCAAAACTCTCTTTATTTAAAACATTTTCGACAAAAAACTCTGCTGTACCCCCAGCTTCTTTGCTGCGAGAGTAGACTGTAATTGGTAAATTTGGCCCACCCACCTGTTGCCAATTAGTAATCTTGCCTGTGTAGATGCCTTTAAGTTGGGCGACAGTTAAACCAGGGATATTCAGACTCTGGTTAACTGCGATCGCAATACCATCAATTGCCACCGGAATTTCTTTTAAACTAAATTCTTTTTGTTTAGCTTCTGCATTTTCTTCAGCTTTAACTGAGCGAGAAGATTGAGAAAGAGCTAGTTGATTATCTATCAACATCCGAATCCCAGTTCCAGATCCTGGATCACCTGATGGAGGTTGAGTATAGCGCAAAATAAAGCGAGGGCAGAGTTTTTGGAGTACAGAGTCTGCCTCTTTACGGATGGGTGCCCAGGTTGTGCTACCACCATAGTTAAATGTCCCCTCTGGGAGATTTGGTACAACATCACATTTGCTATTAATAGGAATGCGATCGCTGGGATTGGCATTTACCGACTGATTCCCAACAGGAATGCGATCGCTGGGATTGGTATTTACCGCCTGATTAGCAACAGGTTTATTTAATTGCGCCCACCGTTCCATAAAAAACCATAAGCCACTAAAGATTAAACCAATGGTGATGACAGAGGCTAAGAAAAGGGTAAGTGTTTCGTTTTTCTGAGACATAGGTGGCTGTTAGCAGCAAGAGTTTTTTAAAGTAATCGAGATAATAATTTATAGATAAGTCGAAATATGGCTGCCACTGAAATAGCTACTAAGCCTGCTGCAACTGCTAAAATAATTACTGTCTGAATGCCACGACCCCCTTGTAAAAAGGGGAGAAAAAAAATAATTGCAAAAGTAATTGTCGGAATAATTAATAAATCGAACTTTTCAATCCACCGCCTGGTTTGGACAAATATTAGTATCCCCAAAATTACAGATGCAACAATGAAAGTAGGTATTGGTGATTTTATTAGACTCAAAAGAGCGATCGCAATCAATGCACCCTCAAACCCACTAAATGCCGCCCCACCTAATAATTCCAGTGTAGAAAACGCTGGTTGAGTTGGTGGACGGCGGGGGACGACGGGACTAGAGCCTTTGGGTGGTTGTGGCGGAAGTGTTACAGAAGGCGAATTGAGTTGTGTAGGGGCTTGAGCCGCCTGTGAATTAAGTGCATCTAGAACCTCCTGGGCTGACTGGAAGCGCTGATTGGGAGCAGGAAGTAGCATCTTGTCTAAAATGTCAGCAAGGCGAGGCTTAACAGTCACTTGTGATCGCCATTTCCACTGGTTACTATAGGCATCAAATAGTTGAATTGCTTCCTGATTTGTTAACAAAGTAATAAGAGTTATAGCCAACGCGTATAAGTCTGTAGATGGGAATACTTGACCACCAGCCATCTGTTCCGGCGGTGCAAATCCCATAGAATAAATTCCTGTGGAAGATGCCGCAGAACCAAGTGCAGCGTTTGTTACTTGCTTGACTGCGCCAAAGTCTAGTAAGAAAAGTTTACCATCTCGACGACGCATGATATTAGAAGGTTTGATGTCTCTGTGGATAATGCCTCTGTGATGGACAAACTCCAGTACCTTCAGAATTTCTTGCAGCACCTCCAAAACTTGCTGTTCAGAGAATTTGCCATTTTGAATTAATTCTTCCTCTAAGTTTTGCCCATCAATGTATTCTTGTGCCAAGTAAAAAAATTGGTCTTGCTGTCCTGGTTGCAAGCTATTAACTACCACTGGAAAAAAGGCAAACAAGTCAGGAATTTGCTCGTGATCATTACCAAGTTGTGCTAAAACTTCTGCCTCCCTCTCAAACATTAACTGCGCTTGTTGCAATTGAGTTGAGCTTAAATTCCCTGCTGGTTGAAACTGCTTAACCACGCATTGACGCATTCCAGGTATTCGGCGATCGCGTGCCAAAAAGGCTGCTCCAAACCCACCCCTTCCCAGCAGCTTCGTTGTCACGTATCGACCATCTAGCATCAGTGGCATACCGCAGGTAGTACAGTACTTCTGCTGCATTGTTCTCAGCGTCGTAATATCATCTAAATCGGGGAAATAGTTTTGTGGGCGTGGACAACGTGGACGAGTGCAGTAAACTTCCATTTTCGTGATTAGTCACTACTCAAAATAATTCCTAATTGATAATGACGCTCGTTCGCCTTTGGCGTCTCCCAAGAGGAGACAATTCGCTAACGTAATTCGTAATTAGTTCAGGTTACAGACCAACTAAATTTATTTATGAAGAATAGGACAGTTTTTCCTGGTGTCAAACCGCCGGCTTGCCTACGACACTCTGCACAAACACCGATAGCTTAATAATTACGAATTACGAATTACCGAAGAAGAATAAAGACGCCAGTCGCCAGAATTCAGAATTGAATTCTGAACGAAAAAGTGGATGAATCGTGGTAAACGAGCAAGCGACTTAAGTCGTCCAGGAGAAGAAAAGAATTAAAGAGCTTGAAACCCCTGACTTGACTGCTGGGGTATTCTGACACCTCGGCGGAGCTTTCCTTGCTCCGCTCCTGAATTCTGACTTCTGACTCCTTTTCATGAATTATTTGTTACCTGATTTTAGCCTTCGCCGGATGAGATGGCCGTTGCTCCATCCAAGCTAGTTACCACTATGTTTTTTTGTGCCAATATTAACACATCTTGATTCCATCCAGGGTTAGCAAACTGGGGTAAAATTTCCCGACTAAAAGCTTCTGCGGCCTTGGATCTATAACGATTAGGATTAAAAATCAGCCACAGTGTCCGTTTGACGACGACGCCTTCAATGTTGGCACAGTGGAGAACGCCCATTTGTAATTCTTTAGCGATCGCACTAGTTGAGACAAAGGCAGCCCCCAAACCAGATTGCACAGCATTTTTAATTGCTTCAATGGAATTCAATTCCATTTCAACCTTAAAACGCCTGGTATCAATCTCACAGCGTGATAGCACTTGGTCAATTACTTTGCGGATAGTCGATTGGGAATCTAGGGCAATGAATTGTAATTTATATAGGTCTTCTTTGTGGATTTTTTCAAGTTTGGCAAAGGGATGAAAGACAGGTAGAATCAGCGCTAGTTCGTCTTCAGCGTAAGGAATAACTTCTAAAGATTCAGATAGTTCACCAGGAATTTCACCACCGATAATCGCCAGATCAACTTGTCCGTTAGCGACACTCCAAGCAGTTCGCCTGGTGGAGTGGACGTGTAATTGCACTGCCACATCTGGATATTTTTGTCGGAACATCCCGATCATTCTGGGCAAAAGATAAGTGCCGGTAGTTTGAGAAGCACCGACAATCAAAGTACCGCCTTGGAGATTTTGTAAATCCTCGATCGCGCGGCAGGTTTCCTGACACAGACTGAGGATTTTTTCACCGTAGCTGAGGAGTAGATGCCCTGCTTCGGTTAATTGGGCGCGTCGTCCTCCACGGTCGAATAAGGGGACATCTAGCTGCCGTTCGAGATTTTGCACTTGCAAGCTCACGGCAGGTTGGGAGACGTAAAGACTATCAGCGGCCCGCTTGAAGCTTCCTTCTTGAGCGATCGCTTTTAAAATACGTAACTGATCTAAAGTGAAAGGAAGGTCAGACATAAGGCTCAAACCACAAACTTTAAAAGGAGCGGATGCACGCAAAAAATCAGCTTTGGCAGCAATCAGCCCGTCATGATTTGTTGCATATTAAACTTGAAGGCTTGACTCGAAAAAGACATTAGCACAACATTTCGACTAAAGTCTCCTTTTGAATACTTTGTGGTATTGGTTGTACTGAGTTCCATTTTCTTTAAATTATTTCACCTGTGTATATGCTGCTGATTTCTTGGTTGACACCTAGTCATTTTGTCATACTAGGGTTACAAATAGCTTTTGCGATCGCTCACAGTGGAGGCGCTGCTTTGCGTCCTTGGGCAGAAAAATATATTGGACCAAGGCTTTATCGTATTCTCTTTGCATTAGTTAGCCTCCCGTTGGCTGTGATATTAATTATTTACTTTTTTGGACACCGTTATGATGGTTTGCAACTTTGGCAGGTACAAGGGGTGGTAGGAGTGCGAGAATTTGTTTGGCTGCTGTCAGCGATCTCTTTTTTGTTCTTATATCCTGCTACCTTCAATCTACTAGAAATTGCTGCCATTCAAAAGCCCCAAGTTCATCTTTACGAAACAGGAATTATTCGGATTACCCGTCATCCCCAGATGGTGGGACAAATAATTTGGTGTGTTGCCCATACTCTGTGGCTAGGTACTAGCTTTACCCTTGTGACTTCCATTGGGTTGGTGTTGCATCACTTGTTTGGGGTTTGGCACAGCGATCGCCGCCTCTTGCATCGCTATGGAGAAGCCTTTGAAATTGCCAAACAACGAACTTCAATTATTCCCTTCAAAGCAATTATCGACGGACGTCAATCTATCAAATGGCAGGAATTTCTCCGCCCTGCCTATTTGGGAGTTGCGATTTTTATCGCTTTGCTTTGGTGGTCGCACCCTCTGTTACTGGAAGCAACTAGTAGTATAGGATGGTAAATTTAGGTGATCCCCAGTGTCAGCAGAAAATCCTAAATAAATGAGAATTTTAGCTTATCAATTGCCCCCAAATCAATGTAGGATAAGTTCAAACATCTATCAGTGGAGGTCTGTTCAGTCAGCTTAAGATTTTACATTGGTAGTTGTTGGTCAGTTGCTTTTCCTTGGGAGTAAGTGGCAGATTCAGTCGAATTCCCAGCTATAGACGGCAATCAGGAGTTTAACTTCCAAAAAAGCCACCGTGAAAGTCGCGCTGGCTTTTTTATCAGAGACACATCAACGCGCTCAATTTTTCCCTAATTAATTATTCTGTGTCCTGAGATTCTGTTCCTGAAAGCGCCCCCACTTGACTCTTAAAGAAAAAGAAACGAGTTCCTCATTCAATCTCCTAACTTTAGTTATGGATTTCTACTCAGCACGGGCTAAACCCTAGCTATCGGCTAACAGGACTCGGAAATCAGCACTACTGAATTGGGTGCCGATAGGTAATTTGATATAAAAACCTTATAATCCAAGAGGTGTCATGGTGTTGTCGGTTAGTGAACGGACATTTACTCAAGAAGTTTTAGAATCTCCTATTCCTGTTTTAGTTAACTTTGAAGCACCTTGGTGTGGCTTGTGTCGAATTATCCACCCACTGTTGTTGGAATTCCAAGCCGAATGCGGGCAGGAAATTAAATTAGTTGGGGTTAACGCCGATCAAAATTTTAAATTGTCTACTACTTATAGGCTCAAATCACTACCCACTTTACTATTGATTGAAAATGGCACTATTCGTCATCGCTTGGAAAGCTTTCGCGGCAGAGAAGATTTACGTCTAGCTTTAGAAGAGATTAAAGCCAGCTACAGCAGTTACCCCAAAATCTACAAAAGTTCAAAAACAGTGGGCTTAGAGTATCGGTCAGCCTGATGGATATTGGCATTGGGCTTCGGATCAAGGGCAAATGACCAATGACTAATGACCAATCACAAATGACCAAATCTAAAACCATGCTTAACACCCCACCCAAAGGTCATTGGGTGGGTTATTTTATCCTAAAGGGTGTGTGTCACAATTATTAACAGTTCCGACACGCTAGTTAAGAATTCTAAAAGTAGGCGTCAGTGATGGAAGTAATCTATCAGTATGCCTGGCTGATTCCGGTATTACCTCTTTTTGGGGCAATGCTGGTCGGTCTAGGGTTAATCTCGTTGAATCAGGTGACAAACCGCCTCCGGCAGCTTAATGCTGTGGTGATTATCTCCCTAATGGGAGCAGCTATGGGGTTGTCGCTTGCCTTGCTATGGAGTCAAATTCAAGGACACGCGACTTATATCCGCACCTTGGAGTGGGCCGCAGCAGGTAATTTTCACCTGAACATGGGCTACACTATTGACCACCTGACAGCCCTAATGCTGGTGATTGTGACAACAGTGGCCTTCTTAGTCATGGTTTACACCGATGGCTACATGGCTCACGATCCCGGTTACGTGCGGTTTTATGCTTATCTCAGTTTGTTTGGTTCTTCAATGTTAGGTCTGGTACTCAGCCCCAACCTAGTACAGATTTATATCTTCTGGGAACTGGTGGGAATGTGTTCTTACTTGCTGGTCGGCTTTTGGTACGATCGCAAGTCAGCAGCCGATGCCGCTCAAAAAGCATTTGTGACCAACCGCGTGGGTGACTTTGGTCTATTACTCGGCATTTTGGGGCTGTTCTGGGCAACAGGAAGCTTTGAATTTGATGTCATCGGCGATCGCCTGTCCCAATTAGTACAATCAGGTTCTATCAGCAATTTTCTCGCTGTCCTGTTGGCAATTTTAGTTTTCTTAGGGCCAGTTGCTAAATCAGCCCAATTCCCCCTCCACGTCTGGCTACCAGATGCAATGGAAGGCCCCACCCCAATTTCTGCCTTAATCCATGCAGCAACAATGGTGGCAGCAGGTGTTTTCCTGATTGCCCGGATGTACCCAGTATTTGAACACGTTCCAGCAGCAATGAGCGTGATTGCTTTTACTGGGGCGTTTACGGCGTTTTTGGGGGCTAGCATTGCCATTACCCAAAACGATATTAAGAAGGGCTTGGCTTACTCCACCATTTCCCAACTTGGTTACATGGTGATGGCAATGGGAATCGGTGCTTACAGTGCTGGACTATTCCACCTGATGACCCACGCCTATTTCAAGGCGATGCTGTTCTTGGGATCAGGTTCAGTAATTCACGGCATGGAAGGTGTTGTTGGTCACGATCCCGCCTTAGCGCAAGATATGCGCTTGATGGGGAGTCTACGCAAGTATATGCCCGTGACGGCAATTACCTTTTTGATTGGTTGCTTGGCAATTTCTGGTATTCCGCCCTTTGCTGGCTTCTGGTCAAAAGATGAAATTCTGGGAAAGGCTTTTGAGGCTAACCCACTCCTCTGGTTGATTGGCTGGCTAACTGCCGGGATTACCGCTTTCTATATGTTTAGAATGTATTTCTCGACATTTGAAGGCGAATTCCGGGGTAATGACGAGAAAATCAAGCAAAAACTCAAGAAGGCGGCGGCGACAATCGTCCTGGAATTAGAGTCAGAAGAACCAGTCCCGAATTTTGGGCCTGGGGCGATGAAAAAAGGAGAATTGGCGGCAACTGGTGAACACCATGATTCCCATGACTCCCACGGGCATCATAGCGATTCTCCTCATGAGTCGCCGTGGACAATGACTCTGCCCTTGGCACTGTTGGCAGTGCCTTCGATTTTGATTGGTTTGGTGGGAACTCCCTACGCCAATTATTTTGAAGAGTTTATCTTTCCTCCTAGCGAAACTCTCTCCGAAGTTATAGAAAAGGCTGCCGAGTTCAATCCGACGGAATTCTACATTATGGCGGGTGCCTCAGTGGGAATTTCTTTGATTGCGATTACTTTGGCTTCGCTGATGTATTTGCGAGGGAAGATTGACCCGGCTGCGATCGCTGCTAAAATCAAACCACTTTACGAGTTATCTCTCAACAAGTGGTACTTTGATGACATTTACCATCGGGTTTTTGTTGTCGGCTTGCGTCGCCTAGCTAGACAAGTTATGGAAGTTGACTTCCGCGTTGTCGATGGTGCTGTTAACCTCACAGGCTTTTTCACCCTTGTTAGTGGTGAAGGTCTGAAGTACCTAGAAAACGGTCGCGCTCAATTCTATGCCTTGATTGTGTTTGGGGCGGTTTTGGGTTTAGTGATTGTCTTTGGTGTCACCTGATTTTCATAGGGGTGGGCAGTTGTCCGTCCCTAAGTTTTTCAATTTAAAGAGTCTAAATTAGACTCCTTTTTTTTTGGCTGATAGTTTATTTACAGTGAATTAACAAGTGGAAGAAACACTCTTGTTTCCTCTGCCCTGTGACCTGTCACCTGTACTTCCAGTAAAATAAGAAGTACTGTATGAGAAAATAACTATGACCCTTGAACAGCTTGAAGCTGAAGTTCTTGCACTTCCAAAAGATTCTCAAGTGATTTTATTGGCACGATTACTTGAACGATTGGGTCAAGAAAGTGAAATAGATCAAGAAATTGCAGCTAGTTGGGCTGAAGAGGCTGAGAAGCGTGATGAAGCTATGAACACCAATCAAATTACTGGTATTCCTGCTGAAGAAGTGTTTCGACGAGTTCGTGCATCTTTACAATGACAAGAATTGTATTTCATCCATCGGCAGAGCAAGAACTGGTTGATGCCACAAGTTATTATGAGGAAAAAAATCAGGGGCTTGGGCTAGATTACTTAACAGAAGTAGAAGGTGCAGTCAATCTCCTTATGTGTTACCCGGCTGCGGGTGTAGTGGTTCGAGGATTTGTTCGTCGGCTGATTCTGCCTAAATTTCCTTATTCACTCCTATACCGTGTTGTTAATGATGATTTAATTCGGATTCTAGCCATAGCACATCACAAACGTCAGCCTCTGTACTGGATTGGTCGAGAATAGAATTCAGGATCAATTAGTAGGGGATTTAGACCCCCTAAATTTTGTTAAATATTAAAATCTTCTTTTACATCATCTGGCGGTTCAAACATAATCTCAAAACCTCCGTTGGGAATAGTTCGACGCAAAAATCTTAAATGGTCGTCTGCATCTTGGCGGTTAGCAAAACGGGCGACGGTGTGAGATTGGGTAATCACTACAGTTTTTACTATCACCCAAGGATGATTTTGGGCAATAACTGGTTTTATCATGGTGAATGTCTCCTTTTGTTAGGGAGCCAAGAGCCAGCAGGAAGCCTCGGAAACTTATTTGCTGGCTTCTGACAAGATTTGTAATTTTGTTGCAGGGTTGTTGTAAGTTTGAGTGTGTTTTCATCGCTTCTAAACACTCTCATCTCATAGCTTTTGGGGTAAAAGCTGGGTTGCATCATGGTCATGAAGTCCTGGGACAACTAGCCATAACCACATTCGGCATTTGAATAACCGCAATGATAGAAGTTCTTCAGGGAATTTTTGATTTCTGTTACTTTGCCAGTGTCCAAGGTTGGAAAGTTGTTGTTTGGCGCAGGTTGGGCAGAGGTCGCCTGGTTTTCCTTTGTCTATGGTGTAGTTTGAGTCTTCAGGATTTAGGGGTTTGATGCCAGGAAAGCGCCCTGCTTGGGAATGGGGGCAGGGTTTGCCGTCGAGTTCTGCGGGGATGATGTTAGTGCAAATTAGGTTATCGGGATAAATGCGCCTTTGCTGCGATTACTCCACCACGCCCATTTACTTTTTGCTGAGTTGGGCAAAGTGTCCCTTATTAAAGTCTCAATTTCAGTAAAAGAAAGGGTTATTTAATTTTGCTCACTGCCACGCAAAAACTCTAGGAGTGGCTGGTATTTATAGCAGTCGCCAAAGCCGTTAGGACAGTTCGCGGGAAACGCGCCTTCAATAGCGTATTTTGTGATTTTATTGCTGTCCTAAGCTCCATGTCCGTTGCTATACTACCCTCCTTCATGTGATTTGTTTTCCTCCTGACCTCATTTTGTCTAGACTTTTGATCATTTTTTCAAAAACTGTCTCTATCAAATATTACTTAAAAATTATCTAGAGATTAGTTTTCTATCCTGAAAATCCCCTACATGACCTCGGTTTACAAGAAATCTATGCAATTGACTACAAATAACTCGAATAGTTCGTAAATTTTCTTCTGTTAAATACTTGCCATGCATTACACGGTTACGTAAGTCGCGAGCCTCCCCAATTTTACCTATGACGTTTACATTGTCATAATTATCAAAAATATCTTGAAATGGTTTATTTATTGTATGTCTTGCGTCTTCATCCTCTATAACTTTTTTCAAGTCTTTAAAATCTAAATAAAAAATTGGATGTAATTCAAAATTATCATGTAACGAATTTGTAGTTTCATTTGCTTTGTAATTATTAGCTTTTCTTACTAGATTAGTATCAATACCAGCATTATCCCACCACTGAGTACCATACTGAGAAATCATTACTTTAATAATTAATTCCCTAATAACATTTTCTAAGTCAAGGAAGAATGGAAAACTAGCTAAATTACGAGAACGACCGCATGAGCTATATAAATCATCAATTGCTTCTTGTATTTCAACAGAAATTAATCTTTGATTTTGATTACTTGTAATACGACCAGATTTGTCATAACCAATATCATCAATTCTTGCCATGTAAATGTCATAATCCTGATCATTTTTAGTATTTACTTGCTCAAATTCTCGCTTTTCTAAAAGAATTACACTAGTCTTCACACCAGCACCGTATGGCATGAATGTCTCTTGAGGCAAACTAATTACTGCTCTCAGTCTTGTCCATCGTAAAATCCAGTCACGTACATCTTGCATTGAACTATTTGCCAATATTCCATCAGGTAATAAAATTGCTAATTTACCTTTTGGAGCAAGATATTCCAAACAACGATTTAAAAAAGCAATTTCTTGAGGAATACTTTTAAAAACTTTGCCATTTTTCTTTGTAACCCCATCCCGTTCAGCAAAGTCTTTTAAAACACTTTCATTTGTCAATTTAGAACCAAATGGAGGATTAGTTAAAATCATTGTCAACCCTCCTAGATAAAAACCAGGATGTTCTGGAAGCCCCTCCGTAATTCCTCCTGTAATGTTACCCAATCGCTCCAGCGAATCCATTACCTTTAAATCGGCATATTGTGCGCCATTCATTAAAGTATTAACTCGCGCTACACGCATCACATTTAGAGAATATTCAGCCCCAAATAAATGATTATCTCGAAACTTAATAAACTCTTGCGTTGGTTCTTCAGGATTAATCCCTTCACCACTACCACCATTATTTGCGATCGCTTTTGCATACTCCTGCTTACGCACATAATCCAAAACGTGCGTCAACATCCACGCTAAACCGCAAGCAGGATCACCAACATAATCATTTACTGTTGGTTGTAAAATCCCCACCATTAAATTAATTACTGGTGTAGGTGTGGAATATTGCCCCAAATGATCGCGGAAAGTCTTGCTTAAAAAATCCTCAAACACCCCACCTTTCACATCTGCTGAAGATTTTCGCAAACTCCAAGGCTGTAAACGCTTAACGATTTCCATTGTGGTATGAGGCTTGAATTGCAACACATCAGCCTCATTAAAAGCGAAACGCGCATTCAAATCAGCACCAAATTTTTTCGCTAATGTTTCTCTTTCCCACTGCTTCGCTTTTTCAAAAGTGTCTCTTACTTGAACTAATAAACGTTCTGGGTCAGTTTCATTACTAACACTAAACACATAAGCCCGTGATTCTCCTGTTTGCTTTACCAAGTCAATTGTTGCCTGTTCGTCATACCACTTAGCAAACAAGAATTTAACCATTGCATCAACAGCTTCTTGTGGCTGCAAACCTTCGTTATCTCTCAGAATAGAGTGACAACCAGAACGCGTATCTCCCAAAACCTCACGAAACTTATCACGGGTTAATGGTATGAGTCCAGTTTGAATCCCATCCGGCTTATTTGCATCTAAGACAACTTTATAAGGGCTGTGTTCTGCTGCCTCACGCGCACTTTCATACTTGGGTAAATCACCAATTATTTCTAACTTTCTTGGATAGTCAAGGTCACGACGATAGATATCTGTGTGGTGGCCATTGGTTAAAATTGCATAACGGGCAGATGGTGAAGCGCTTATGTAAGCATTGAGTCGGTTAAGATGATCAACCCAACCTTCTGCCTCAGTGCCGCCAACTTTTTTACTTGGTTCCATAGCCTCTACCATAATGAAGGCTACATCCAAATCACCTACAGAATCAGCATAACGGTCATTATATACTACAACGTCTGTGCGATAAACTACAACGTCTGCACGTCCTTGATAGCGTCGTCCGCCTTGATAAGTTCCCTCGGCAAAATCTGCATTTAGTTCCAGTTGCATTGCTTCTAGTGGAACACCGTACTCTTCTACTAAAATCTGAAGCGCCCACATCGTCACAGGGTCTTCTGCTGGACGCACATAAGAACCATCAGCTTTAAATAACTTCTGTAGATTTATATGCTGGCGATACTTCTGTGGTATGTTAGCTGGATTTTGGTAAGGATTTGTGAAATCGGAGAAAGGCATGAAGTTATTGCTATGGAAGACAGGTTACACAGTAAACAAATGATATGCTATTGCGAGCGATCGCGCCTTCTCTATTAAAAAGCGATTTTTGTGCGATGCCTGGGTTGGGTTACGCCTACGCAATTTCGGCAATATGGCTATGTCTTTTTAATTGCATCTTCAATCTCTTCTAAACTGACATCTGCATGATCCAATTTTGCATAATATTAATATTTGGTTAGATGGTTTTACAACTGGGAGACGAAAATGATGAAATGCGTAATTTACCAGCATGGAGAAACTCAACCAGGTTTAGTAACTGTGACATTAGAAAGAGACGAATGTATTATTGTATTAAAAAAAGTTCCGGCAGAAATTTGTGATAACTGCGGTGAATATTATTTAAGTGATGCAGTTACCGAACAGATTTTAGAAAAAGCAGAGTCAGCTATTAATAATGGAGCAGAATTGGAGATTATTAGATATGCAGCTTAGTGTTCTTATTTGCGCCTCTACTACCAATCATGAATAACTTTGAATTTGTGCGATTATCATAGGCTTATCTATCCTGTTATGCTTTTTTGCACCAAATCGCTTTTTTCAACAACCACCAAGCAGCATCGTGTATTTTTAGAGATGGGTTGGATTACGCGATCGCACCACTATAATCCTAGTTTAGCGGCTTTTTTACGGTAAATTTTTCACTTGACTGAGAGTATCACAACCCACATTCCGCACCCCCAAGTGTCAAAAAAGATTCCCAAGAGAAAAAATAGGGGATTGCCAATTTAATTAAATCAACCTAACGAGGAAGACGAAATCCCCAAAAAGCTGTTACTTAATAACTAGTGACTTTTTGCCAAACATGATTTTGATAGCAGACGAATTGTGATGAATACAGCTAATTTTCCGTGGCTGACGACGATTATTCTGTTTCCGATAGCGGCGTCGCTACTTCTTCCCATCATCCCGGATAAAGAAGGCAAAACAGTGCGCTGGTACTCCCTCATCGTAGGGCTGATCGATTTTGCACTGATTGTTTATGCTTTTTCTACTGGGTATGATTTCTCCAATCCAGATTTGCAGTTGGTGGAGAGTTACCCCTGGGTACCCCAACTGGATTTGAATTGGTCAGTAGGGGCAGATGGCTTGTCCATGCCGCTAATTATTTTGACTGGATTCATTACCACGCTGGCGATTTTAGCAGCTTGGCCAGTTACCTTCAAGCCCAAGCTATTTTACTTCTTGATTTTGGCGATGTATGGCGGTCAAATTGCCGTGTTCGCCGTCCAGGATATGCTGTTATTTTTCCTGGTGTGGGAACTGGAACTAGTACCGATATACTTTCTGCTGTCGATTTGGGGAGGCAAAAGGCGGCAATATGCAGCGACTAAATTTATTTTATACACCGCCGGCGGGTCGTTGTTTATTTTGCTGTCTGCCCTGACAATGGGATTTTACGGCGATACGGTGACGTTCGACATGCGATCGCTCGCCTTAAAAGACATCGCCCTCAATTTCCAACTTGCCCTCTATGCTGGCTTCCTAATTGCCTACGCCGTCAAGTTGCCGATTATTCCTTTGCACACTTGGCTACCTGATGCCCACGGTGAAGCTACAGCCCCCGTGCATATGTTGCTAGCAGGGATTCTGCTGAAAATGGGCGGTTACGCCTTAATTCGGATGAATGCCCAAATGCTCCCCGATGCTCACGCTTATTTTGCACCAGTATTAGTGGTTTTGGGGGTAGTTAATATCATCTATGCTGCCCTGACATCCTTTGCCCAGCGCAACCTGAAGCGAAAAATTGCCTACTCCTCAATTTCCCACATGGGCTTTGTCATGATTGGTATTGCCTCCTTCACCGATTTGGGATTGAGTGGGGCAGTATTACAAATGGTTTCCCACGGGTTAATTGGAGCGAGTTTGTTCTTCCTTGTCGGCGCAACTTATGACCGGACACACACCTTAATGTTGGATGAAATGGGTGGTGTCGCTAAGAGAATGCCGAAGATTTTCGCCATGTTCACCACCTGTTCAATGGCTTCTTTGGCATTGCCAGGGATGAGCGGTTTCGTGGCAGAATTAATGGTATTTGTGGGGTTTGCTACTAGCGATGCTTATAGCTCTACCTTCAAAGTCATTGTGGTCTTCTTGATGGCAGTGGGAGTGATTTTAACTCCGATTTATCTGCTGTCGATGTTGCGAGAAATTTTCTACGGAGAAGAGAACAAGGAATTAGTTTCTCACCAAGCTTTGATAGATGCTGAACCCCGCGAAGTATTTATTATTGCTTGTTTGTTAGTACCAATTATTGGTATTGGTTTCTATCCAAAATTGCTGACTCAGATGTATGACGCGACAACTGTACAATTGACGGCAAGATTGCGTGATTCTGTGCCGACATTAGCACAGCAAAAAGACGAAACACTAAAGGTTTCTTTGAGTGCGCCCCAAATCGCTAATTAAGTTGCGATCGCTAGTTTAGTTTAAATATTTTTTAGTTTAAGGGCGGGTTTTGTACCTGCCCTTTTTGTTACTCACTCGTAACTTTTGATTCGTTAAAGTAAAAACAAATCATCGAACTGAGTCCAAAAAATCCTGTATGTGGTAAGTGAGTAGATGTATTTTTTACAATTTTTATAAAAATATATTTTAAGCTAATTGATTTGTTTGCAACCAGTGAAGTAAATCTTCCATAGCAGTAAAATCTAACAAAGCTTCACCAAGAGTTTCTACTTGATTTAAAGAAAGAGATTGGATACGCTCTTGCAATTCTGGTGATAATTCTCCCACTCCTTTTTGTAGTAACCTTAAAATAAGCCGTTGTTGACCTTTTTGTTTGCCGCGCTCGTAGCCGATGCGCTCACCTGTAGTTACATATCTCATAGTCCGCTCCTGCTCAAATTGTTTAAACTCTTCCCAAAACTGATTTTCCAATGCTTTTGGTAATATCATAACCCAATCTATAAATCGATACAGATTACGAATATCCTGTTCTTCTAAGCCCAAATCATATAGCCTGCGAATTAAGCTAAATTTCCATACTTTGCGTTGTTCGGGTGATGAGCGTGTCTGCTGCGTTTTCAAATGCGCCATGACGACAGTTGCAAATGGATTATCGCTATTTTCTAACTCCTGAAAGCGATTTTCGTAATCCAAAAGTTTAATACTGCCAAATTCAAAATTTAACCTAGTATTGGGATAATTGTAACTGTAATTGCTTGGTCGCCATTCGCGGTTTGGATCACAGAGAATTGCAAGGCTCGTTGCTGGTTGATCAAAGCGGTCAAATATGCGAAAGTTGTAGGTAAATATCCGCTTGGGAAAGTTATCTTCTTTTTGTGCCTGAATTTCAACATGGACTAATAACCAAAGTTCTTCGCCTTGGGTTTGCCAAACTTTGACTAATTGATCAGCATATCGTTTACCCTGTTCGGCTTCACGAGCTATTTGTTTAAATTCTTTATCTAGAAATTCGTAGGGACGTTCCCAATCAACTAATGCAGAAGTTTCTGGAAAAAAGAAATGCATTGCTTGGGGAAAATAAGCTTCTAGAATTTCTTTCCAAGGGCTATCAAAATCAGCGCGACGCCGAATAGCCCGTCGTAGACATCGCTAATATTGGTCATATTTATCCAAAAGGCTGATTTTCGTCAAATTGATGTGGATACTGGAATCCACAATCATTTTACCTTGGTATACCTATTTAATTATCGATACATTTCCTACAATCAAGGTACAATCAGATTTGGCAAAACCGCTCATGTTAAACTACAATCCGTTGCATTGTTTGCCATCTTCCGAAGAACTACCCGACTCAGATGATACTGCTGTGGATAATGAACTCCAAAATTTAATTCCCGGCTTGCTGAAAACGACACTAGCTTTGGTATGGTGCGATCGCTGGGATTGGTTCTTTGGTGTTGACATGGGTATTTATTATCACCCAGATAAACCAGCAATTGTCCCTGATGGGTTTCTCAGCTTAGGAGTTAAACGCTTTATTGATGAGGACTTGCGCCTGAGTTATGTGCTGTGGGAAGAAAATAAACTGCCAATTTTAGCACTAGAAGTTATTTCTCAAATATATCGGGAAGAATACAGCACCAAGAAAGAATTTTATGCCAAAGAATTAGGAATTTTGTACTACGTTGTATATAGTCCTCTTCGTCGTAAAAATCCACCTTTGGAGGTGTATCACCTAGTTGATGGGGAATATATTTTAATGTCAGGAAATCCCGTTTGGCTACCAGAGATTGGTTTAGGAATTGGGGGGGAACGGGGAATTTATCAAGGTATCGTGCGGGAATGGCTGTACTGGTATGACGAGGAAGGGCAAAGATTGCTGACACCAGAAGAACGCATCAGGGAAGCAGAAGAACGCACAACTTTTGAAGAACAGCGACGTGTGGAAGCAGAACAACAGGTGAAAATGTTAGTGGAAAGGTTGAAGGGGCTTGGTGTTGAGCCAGAAACTTTGTCATAGATTCACCAAATTTTGCAATGGCAAGTGATGTCTACGACGGGCTATTCGGCGTCGCGCTTACAATTCACTGATACAGAAATTCTAGACTTTATTGATTACCTGAAGTTACAACTAACCTAAACCTGCCCAACTTAGCTGCTGTTGGGTTAGCGTGCGATAACTGCGATCGCCTCGCCGAACAGCCCGCACTTCGACAAAGCTCAGTGACCGTCATAGACATCGCTTGTCAGTTGCACTTAGATGTTAGGCTGGGATAATTGCGATCGCAGAATTATAGTTAGATAAAACTACCAGATAAGCTGCCACGCATCTAGTTTTTTAGCTCACTCTGGGCTATATAAGGGTTTTAGACCCAAAATTATACAATTTAAATGCGCGACAGCTTATTAAAATACTTGCATGAACTTAAGGGCTGATTTGTTGACTCGTATTACTCAAACTCCTGGTCAGTGTGGTGGTCGTCCTTGTATTCGAGGCATGAGGATTCGTGTGAGTGACATTTTAGAAATGTTGGCTGAGAATGTCAGTTTTTCTGAGATTTTAGAGGATTTTCCCGATCTTGAACTCGAAGATATCCAAGCCTGTCTATTGTTTGCAGCACGGCAAACTGACTTTCCTCGATTGACAGCATGAAAATTTGGATTGATGCTCACTTACCTCCTACATTAGCACTTTGGCTGACTGAGACTTTTGATGTTGAGGCTACTGCACTACGAGAGCTTGGATTACGAGATGCTAAAGATGTAGATATTTTTGAGGCAGCACGAGTCACTAACGCGGTAATGATGACAAAAGACAGCGACTTTGTTGACTTGGCATGTCGGTTAGGAACACCACCTCAAATTCTCTGGCTGACCTGTGGTAACGTGACAAATCGGAATTTGCAGCGACTACTTGCGTAGGCGTAGCCCGTCGTAGACATCGCTTTACCTGATGCAATAGAACGACTACGGCAAGGAGAAGCAATTGTAGAAATTAGCAGTAGTTCATGAAAAATTGCTCAACTTATACCTACGGCAAGCCCCTAAAAAGCGTCTATGCATAAATTGTTAGATTTTCTCACGTCAACTCAATTTACAGTGATGAGCGATCGCTTTTAGTCCAAATCTTCTTCGGTAAGTCTAACTTCCAACCAACCTTGAATTGCATCTTGCAGCATCTCTAACAAATGTTCGTAGCTGTTTCCCCAAGGTGACATCCTGGTAGAGCAGCTACACAACCACACCACACACCGTCTTCTTGCCAGATAACTGCTTTAATTTTCATTGCCAATCATCTCCACAAGATTGCGACTAATATTTTATCGCCTTTTCCCTGTATTGAGGTTTTCGTTGGGAATAACAGCGATCGCAGAATTATCGCAATCCGAATTGAAACTTGAGAAAATACTGAGATTAAAAGTACGGATTTTAAAGCTTTTCAGCGATTTTATGTCTCAGAAGTGATTTATAATTGGTATAGTTTAGCTCATAACAGACGCAAGTGTTGTAGCTATCCGCTAACGGAACAGGGAACTGTTTTGCCCAATGCCCAACTAGCTGGATATAAGCCAGTTTGTAATTCTTAACACACTTTTTTAAAATTTTTTATAACCCAAATATTACTACTTATTTCGGGTTAGAATACGCAAAAATACTTAAGCAATAAGCTTTAAATAAGTATTTTTTAATAATAGCGATCAGAAAAATCTATGCAACCCTTACCTCAACTTCTAAGCCACAAAGCTGAGAGTGAATAATTGACCGTTCGCTACGGATGGTTGTGCCGGAAACACTACTATTAGATGCGATCTGTACGATGGGCTACTCAGTGTCACACTGATGGCAGCAGGGGGCAAGAGTATCTTAGCTTCTTGCTCTTTGCAGGTAGTGGGGTACTTTAGTAAGTATGATATGGTACTGCTTATAGCTTCAGGATCTAGCTTGCAAACAGCTAGTATTTCTGAAGTTATGCATACCTCGGTCATGACATTCAACGTGTCATAATTTCCAAAGCTAGCCTCAGTGTTATCACTGTTGCACCAGCAGCAGTTCCATCTACTGCCAGTTGTAGATAACCAAGATCAAGTTATTGGTCTTGTCATCTGGTACTGACAGACATGACAAACCAGGTTGGCTGATTGGAGTTTGTGTGAATAGTACATTTGAAAAAAGTGTATAGATATCTACTAACGTGAAACATTTGTCACAACTGTGTTGGGACTTCAGACAAACTTTATTGTCATTTTGTCATTAAATAATGAAACATAAATTGAGGTAAATTATGCCCAAAATTTTAATAATAGAAGATGAAGAAGCAGTTCGTGAAAACATTTTAGACTTACTAGAAGCTGAGGGTTTTGAAACTCTTGCTGCGGCTAATGGCAAAATCGGACTATATTTGGCTATCTCCGAAGCTCCCGATTTAATTCTCTGTGATCTGATGATGCCAGAAATGGACGGTTATGGTGTGCTAAGAGCGTTACGCGAAGATCAGTCAACGGCAATAATCCCCTTCATTTTTCTCACTGCAAAATCTGCCAAATCTGACTTCCGTCAAGGTATGGATATGGGTGCCGATGACTATATAACTAAGCCATTCACTCGGGCTGAGTTATTAAGTGCCATCATGAATAGGTTGGAAAAGTACGCTACTTTAAAAAGATATTTATCTCCTCAGACTATAATTAATAATTTGTCTCCGAAAATGCATCTATTAGAAATTAGCTTACATCGGGCTATAAAACAAGATAATTTTCAACAATTTGAAATTTATTATCAACCAATAGTTGATATTGATTCGGGGAAAATAGTAGCTGTTGAAAGTTTATTGCGCTGGAAAAGTACGGAAATGGGGATGATTTATCCAACAGAATTTATTCCGTTAGCAGAGTCTACAGGTTTAATAGTTCCACTTGGTAAATGGGTATTAAAAACAGTGTGCCAACAGATAAAAAGCTGGCGCGATGCCGGAATTTATTCTATGATTGTTGCTGTCAATCTGTCAGTAATGGAATTTAATCAACCAGATTTGATTCAGAAAATAGTCAATTTAATAGCTATGAATGATTTGGAACCACATTACTTAGAGCTAGAACTCACTGAAAGTATGATTATGCAAGATATAAATAGTGCGATCGCTACTATGAACAAATTGCAATCCTTGGGTATAAAAATTGCGATCGATGACTTTGGTTCGGGCTACTCTTCTTTAATTTATCTGAAAAACTTACCAATTAACACATTAAAAATAGACCGTTATTTTATTCATAATGTTGCTAACGATCTACAGAAATCAGCGATTACTAAAGCATTAATTGAAATGGCTCATAATCTAAATCTAGATGTAGTTGCTGAAGGTGTAGAAACGGAAGCCGAACTGGCTTTTTTGCGGCAACAAAACTGTAATTCTATCCAAGGCTTTCTATTTAGTCGTCCATTGCCAGCAGCAGAATTTGAAAAATTTTTTTTAACTAACAAATGCTTATATGTTTAAATATTGGGCATTGGGCATTGGGAAGTAAATTATTTTCCCAGTACCTTAAGGGATTTCCAAGAAATAAATTATCCCGTTCCATAATAAATAGTTGGAGATTTTTTATTTGGAAGTCCCTAATAGGTTGACTAAATAAAAAAAATCAAACTTTAGACTGGCGACAATTATTAAGTCTCAAGTCTAGAGTAGAAAAATTGTGTATAGTGTCTACCGCCATGAAAGTCGCTGCGCGTTTCTTGTTGCCAGTTTTTTTACTAACCTTGGCAGTAGCGTGTAACCAGATTCGCGCTTCCTCAGATAATCCCACACCACAAACATCTGTATCTTCTGCCCAACATACACAGAATCTTACACAGCCAAAAAATATTGTCCGTACTGAAGCACTTTCACCGACACGCATCCGAATAAATCTGAAGAATTTACCAGCACCCTTCGCCACAAAAAGTGCCTCCAAGCAACCAAAGGTTGTGGCCATTCCGCAAAATCCGGTGCTGCGCGTACCACCAGGCTTTACAGTTAACGTCTTTGCCGAAGGTTTAGATGCCCCACGCTGGCTAGCTTTAACCCCCAGTGGTGATGTCCTGGTGACTGAAACTAGGGAAAACCGGATTCGTCTGTTGCGTGACAGCAATGCTGACGGTGTAGCCGACGTTCGAGAAACCTTTGCAAGTGGCGACAACGGACTTAATATTCCTTTTGGGATGGCGTTTGCAGGCAATTCTTTTTTCTTGGGTAATACTAATGCGGTTTTACGGTTTCCTTACACCAAAGGTCAACAGCGACTAACTGGCATCGGTGAAAAAATTGCTGACCTTCCTGGTGGTGGCTATAACCAGCACTGGACGCGTAACGTGGTGGTATCACCCGATCGCAATAAATTATATGTTTCAGTTGGCTCAGGAAGCAATGTGGATGAAGAACCCCTACCACGGGCTTCCATACAGGTGATGAATTTAGATGGTTCCCAGCAGCAAACTTTTGCTTCCGGCTTGCGTAACCCTGTTGGTTTAGATTTTCATCCTGTAACTAAGGAACTTTACGCCACTGTTAACGAACGCGATGGAATCGGTGATGACTTGGTTCCAGACTATCTGACACGCGTTAAACAGGGGGCGTTTTACGGCTGGCCTTATGCTTATCTGACACCAAACAACCTCGATCCCCGCCAAAAGACGGATGACAAAAGTAAACGCCCCGACCTAGTAGCCCGTACCCAAACGCCTGATGTGCTGTTCCAGGCGCACTCAGCAGCATTGGGTTTGCAGTTTTATGATGGTAAAACGTTTCCAGAAAGATACCGTAACGGTGCTTTTGCGGCTTTTCGTGGTTCTTGGAACCGCGATCGCGGCACTGGTTATAAAATTGTATTTGTTCCCTTCGATGCTAAAGGGCGATCGCTTGGCTACTACGAAGATTTTCTCACAGGCTTTTTGCTAAATCCTTCCGTACCAAGCACTTGGGGACGGCCTGTTGGTTTACTTGTGTTGCCAGATGGCAGTCTACTACTAACAGAAGAAGCCAATAATCGGATTTATCGGATTCAGTATAAGGGGGGTTAGGCAATTCAAAATTCACGCATTCAAAATTCAAAATTAAGAAATTCAGAGATAGAATTCATTTTACCTGGGGTCAAGTTAAGTAAGTGGGTCAAATTAAATATAAAACCTCACCCTGCCTCCAGCTTCCCTCTCCAAAGCATCCCAGAGGGATTGAGGGTGAGGTTTGATCTTATATTTAATTACGCCTACCTACTTAGAGCAGTTGTACTAATAGAGATGCTGTTACCATTTCCCTTCCCAGGTTTATTGCCTTTACGCTAGATTAATTAAAAATACTGATAATCATTTGGTTGAAAAATTAGTTATGACTCAGAATGACAATAATACTCAGTCAAATATCAACGAATTGTCTCCACATGCAGGTACACGATATTGGGGTGAGGTGGAGGTGATCGAGGAGGGAGAAACCTATAGAATTAGTCGTGTTGAAATCAAACCCAGGCACGGCATTAAACCACAAATCCATTATCACCGCAATGAACATTGGGTTGTAGTTTCCGGTGTGGCGAAGGTGACTTGTGGCGATACGGAAATATTACTGAATCGAAACGAATCAACTTATGTTCCCTCAGCAACCCTACATAAGGTAGAAAATCCTGGACATATTCCGCTAGTTATTCTGGAAATTCAAAATGGTGAATATTTAGGTGAGGATGATACTGAGCGTCCTTATGACTTAAATTTGGTCAAACCTGTAGCTGAAGGACAGTAAGAATTTTAGATTTTAGATTTGGGATTTTAGATTGAAATTTAATCCAAAATTGTCAATCCAAAATCCAAAATTGAATTGCCCAATGCCTAATTAAAACCATCCCTCTTGTTCCAGGGTTTCAATCAGCTGTAAGCCACGGGGATCACCCACTCCTAAAAGTGAGGCTTTGGCGTCTTCCCGTACTCCTAAATCTTGGTCTTCGGCAAAGGCTTGAATTAGGGCGTCGATCGCTGTAGCATAAACTACATTAGAAGGTAGTTCGCGGCACAGTTGACCAATTGCCCAAGCACTGTTACTCCGCACTGCTGCCACGGGATCTTGGACTAAGGCTTCAATTAATGGTGGTATTGCCCCGATAACTGCTTCGTAACTCACTTCTCCCATCTGTGCTAAAGCGCTAGCAGCCCACAAACGCACTGCGGAAATGTCGGTTCTTAAGGCATCTGCTAAGGGTGGTAAACAACGGCGATCGCGACAGTTTCCTAAAGCCCAAACAACACCTTTACGCACATAGCCATTCCAATCACTCTTTAGTTGAGCAATTAATGGACTCACTGCTTCTGAACTGGGATTACGTCCGATGCCATAGGCTGCACTCACCCGCACTAAGGGACAGGTATCAGTTAACAGGCGAATCAGATGGGGGGTAGCACGCGCATCTTCTAGATCACAAAAAGCACGCGCCGCTAACATTCTTTGCTGGGGCTGGGGATTTTCCAGCAAGGCTAGCATCACTTCTGGATCAGGCTTTGCCACAACTGATTCAGCAGTTAGCGGCTCTATTTTATCTAAGGGGCTTTCTAGCTCCTCCTCAATATCAAGTAGGCTTAGATCGTTTTCGTCATACATAATTTCATTTCAATCCCGAAAAGGGATTAACACATAATGCGATGTGCCAATAAGTTAAAGCTTTATATATATTAGTTGCGTTATTATACACTTTCCGTTCTCCCTCGTTGAGTTTTATCTAAACGAGAACCGCTATAACTCAGACCCTACACTATGTTATCGCTATCTTTTAGTTTATTGTTCTGCACTCAGGAATTTTACCATCCACAGAGATTGGGTTTGATAACCTAACTGATTGTAAAGATTTAATGCGGGTTTGTTTGATTGAAACACTTGTAATCCAATCTGGCGATCGCCTCTTTGAATAGCCCAATTTTCCACATATCGCATCAATGCTCTACCAATACCGCGTCGCCGATGTTCTGGTACAACGTAGAGGATAAAGATGTGAGCATGACGGTTCCCATGTACTTGATCTATGGCATTGCCCACCCAGAGGCAGGCAATGGGGTATTGGTTATTTCTCCCCTGATCTCCCTCACCCAAAAAATCGACCCACCACAAGGGTGTATCGCTAGAGAAGTATTGCTTAACTGTTTGTTCTAGGTGAGAAAAATCCTCATTGGGAAAAAGATCCTGGTAAGTTCGCTGCATGAATTTAAGCAGCAGCGATCGATCCAAAGCGGAGCCACGGCGAATAATATACCCAGGTAGTAGTTGCTCAGACACTTCTGATGTTTATTGACTCATATATTGCTAAGTTATATGCTGCTGGTGGGAAATCAGTAGGAGTGGGATCAGAACTTACTCCTACCTGTTCAATTGGTGCGGGTGCTGCCATATCGGAGGGTAAAAAGATGCGGGCGCTGACTGCCACTAGGGCAAAGAGAAATACCAATACCGCAAGCAAGGGGGCGATGTACTGACGAAATATAGCCATATTTAGATTGCAAATATCTAGGAACTTTTATGAAAATCTAGCTGAAGATTTGTGAAGTATTCTTAATTGATTTTAGCGATTTTCTAAGCATGGGGAATGGGGCAATTCAATTTGGGATTTTGGATTGACAATTTTAGATTAAATTTAAATCTAAAATCCAAAATCTAAAATCTAAAATTCTTACCCCCCACTTTTGCTTATGGGCGATCGCGCTCTAAGTCATCAAGCACTCTCTCGCAATACCAATTCTCCGGCATCCCAGGATAAGTTTCCTTTGCCTGTTCAATTAACCGTTCGGCCGCTGCAGCGTCACCGGATAATTTAGCGATTAGCCTGTTTTTGAGATAGCTATCAGATAGATCCTCTTCTACCTGGTTTGGTATCCCTTCATTTATAGTTGATGGTCGGGATTGTTCTCTCCGCAACTGCCAAAATAAAACGTAATAAAGTGTACCAAAAATTAAAATTAGGCTGAGTGTTCCGAAAAAAGTTAGTAAGTTAAATGCTAGAAATCCCAAAACTAACTGCGAGAGAACATAGCCAAGTAATAAACCTGTTAGTAAGAGGATGAATGTGCCGACAGCGATGACTACTTGATTCCCCATATATCCTCTTCTTCGTCCTCAAGTCCGGGTCTGGATACTGCCACTGGCTGAGGGTTCCAGGGGGCAAATAATGGCAATAGGAGTAGTCCTGGGATAGCGGCGGCGATGGTAATTAAGAAAAATATCGGCCAACCCGTGCTTTGGGCGATCGCGCCACCAGGGGCTGCCAGAATATCGCGGCTGACAGCCATTAAGCTGGAGAGCAAAGCATATTGGGTTGCGGAAAATCGCTGGTTACAAAGACTCATCAAAAAGGCAACAAAGGCTGCTGTCCCCAATCCACCACAAAATTGTTCTATATTGATGGCAAGTACCATAGCTTGGTAGTTTTTACCGATGTATGCTAGAAAAAAGTAAGCTAAATTACTTACTGCTTGTAGAATACCAAAAACCCAAAGCGATCGATTGATGCCAATAGCACTCAAAATTGAACCACCTACTAAGGCACCGACAATCGTAGCAATTAACCCCATTCCTACCTGAATTGTTCCAATATCCGTTTTGGTAAAACCGGTTTGCAGCAAAAAAGGCGTGCTCATATTGCTCAACAAAGCATCACCTAGTTTATATAGGGTAATGAATGCAAGCATTAGAATACCTTGGATAATACTTTGACGCTGAAAAAATTCCCTAAAAGGCAAGACTACAGCATCAGTGAGAGAAGCTGGAGGGCTAATTTCCTTGGGTTCTGGTGCGAACAACGTGGCAAGAATACCTATTACCATCGTTCCTGCCATAAATAAGTAAACTGATGACCAAGGCAGTTTGTCAGCAAGTATCAAGGCTAAAGCACCTGCAACTAATAGGGCTATTCGATAACCTAAGATAAAAACTGCTGCACCAGCCCCCATTTCTAGTTTTTCTAAAACGTCGGTGCGGTAGGCATCAACGGCGATATCTTGAGTTGCACTGATAAAGGCGATGACTATAGCGTTGATGGCTAGTAGCTGTAATGCTTGTTTGGGTTGTTGAAAAGCCATAACTGCGATCGCTATGATTAAAGCAATCTGCGTCAAAATTAACCAACCCCGTCGTCGTCCCAAAACTGGCAGAGTGAACCTGTCCACCAACGGCGACCACAAAAACTTTAAGGAATAAGGCAAACTAGCGAGGCTAAACCAACCAATTGCGGCTAAATCTACCTTCTCTACGGTCATCCAAGCCTTTAAGGTATTACCGATTAACAATAACGGTAAACCTGACGAAAAACCTAAAAATAATAAAGCCGCCATTTTCCGACTACCGAAAACTCCCAGTAGCGATTTAATTTTCCTCATAGTTTCAACTTTTTGCCTCTTTTGAGAAAATATCAATAAAATCCAACGAGGAAATGCAAAAGTATATCATGTAACTAGTACCTATAAAGGTTTGAATTATGGAAGCAGCAACAGTTCCCTATTAATCCCGATCAGAGATTGAAACTTACCATAGCTGCTGTGTGATTTCTCCCAAACATGACAAACTACCAAGATTTACTTGGGTTAAATACAAATTCAGGATAACCCTATAGCGTCAGGTTTTCTTAACTTTCTTGAATTGAATAAACCTGATGCCCCCTGATTTCTACTCTGTGTGCAGTAAGGCATTTTTCCCAACCTTCACGCGTACCAATGTTGCTTTTTTGGTTAAGCAGCCCTAATTCCTCTTCTTGTTGCGTGAGTTTAGCAAATTCTTCGTAGCGTGGGTAGTTGCTGGTAACAAATGTTTCCTTACGATGCAAAATTGGCGGATTCGCCCTAGTTTCGTAATCTCGGTGAGTGACGAAGAGGGTTTTTAAATCAATACCGATGCTGGCTTTTAACGCCGGATGGGGATCGGTGTCGAATTCGGGGTAAGACAGATAGGATATTTGCGGCTTATCAGTGTGATATTTAATTAATGTGGCTTCATCTACACGCCCAATGGTGCGACTAGCGCAACCTTCACAAATTCGTAGTATGGGATCAAGTGCAGCAAGTGCCGAAACATGGACGTAAAGGGCACCGCGCGTATGTTTACCAATTTTGCTTTTTTCGCAAGCAGTTTGAATCACCCCAGCTTTACCTAAACTGAAAAGCTTTTGGTCGGCTACTTGACAAGCTTCTTCATAGCTACTAAAAAAGGCTTTGATATCGTGACGCATTTCTGCTGCTAGCTTTTGCCATGCAGGGCGTCGATCAAAGTGGGTAAGGGCGAGATAAACTTGGATATCTAGAGAACGACGATAAGCGATCGCATCCCATTCAGCCTCATCAGTAGCTTGTAAAACTACACCGAAGGCGCGGCGAAAGTTACCAAATTCGCTCAGTAATTCCTGTTCATTTTCCAATTCACCTTTTACAGGTAGTCTACCGCGCTTGGTAAAAAAAGCCATGAGTGGTTGCAGCTGTTCTTGATAGTCTTCAAACCGCTTAGTGGGGATGCGGACTCGTGGTGTAGAGGTGGTAGAAAAGAAGCGGATAGCTTTGTAACTTTCCTTTTCGGCTTCATCTCGAAAAACAAAGTATACGCCTAGTGCGATCGGTATTGCATCTACATTTAGGACTTCATCAATATAAGTTTTGAGTTCTTCTTGTTCGTAATATTTCTGAAAAGTATTGCGGCGCGTCACAATGCCATCATTGTAAGCAAGTTGGGTTTTGCTGGGAGCGTTAATCAGTATTTGAGCCGCGACAATTAAAACTTTGTGGGTGAGTTCCCAAGCTTGGATTAGGCTTTGACGGCGTTCTTCTGCGTCTTCAATGACATTGAGGATATAGCCCAAGTTGACCACATCGGCGGCGGTGCGTGGTACATCAGGATGGTAGTAAGGGTCCCAGCCAGCGCTGGTGTAACCTAAGTTTTTTACTCGCTGGACATCACCACCGTAACCGCAACCGTAATCAAAAAAAGTGGTGTCTGGATTGAGGATTGCCCATTCTATTGCCAATCGTACAGGGCGAGATAGGTCAGTGCGAGCGATCGCAGCTCTATGACGCTCAATTTCTAGCGCTTCAGGCATAATACTAATTCGTAATTCGTAATTCGTAATTCGTAATTAAGAATTTAAATTACGAATTGCAGAGTATTAGTTACGAATTATTTTGTCAATCTTTGACCGCCAGTTCAATTAAATCTTCAATTTTCTTGATATTTGGATCGCCTGCTAAGTAACCAATACCGCGATGCAAATGTAAGCGAAATTGGGTGGCGAGGGTTTCTTTGTCGGTGGGATAACCGTCATTGTGACAACGTTGCTTAAGGGCGAGGAGGAGTATATCGGACATTTCGCCGCCAAAGACGCGCCAAGTCATTTCGACGTTGCTATCTTGCGGAATTGGGACGGGGGAGGGTGTGGTTGCTTCTGCGAGGGAACGACAAAATGCCCAACGACATAGGATATTCCATTGGTCTATTTTGGTGCTGCGTCTGAGTTTGGTAAGTTGGTCTTTAGCTGTTTGAGAGAGTTTTATTCTTTCGATTGGCGATTCCATGATTAAAGGTTAAAGGAATACTCTACATTATGCTTTCAGATAATTAACAATAGTTAACAGCTTGTTATTAATTTAGTATAATGTGCGTTTACGCATATATTCATCACCCAAACGTACAAAATTCCTACTGAATTCTGACTCCTGAGTTCTGAATTCTTCTGCATGAACTTTTAAAGGATATTATGGCTAAACTGCAATTACATTTTAATGGTTCTTTTGCGCTAAAAAAAGACGAAATAAGTAGAATTATTCATGCTGCTGCCCAAGATAAAGGCTTAAATGATAGCTTGCCCAATTTGATGGAGAAAACAAGTTTAGGTAATGGCAAAGTAGGACGAGTAAAAAGTTGGGCAGTACGTGCAGGGTTAATTAAGAATAATCGTCCCAGTCCAGAAGGGGAAATTGTTTTGCGACTAGATCCTAGTTTGGAGTCAAATATTACAGATTGGTTGATGCACTTTTATTTAAGTTTTGGCGATCGCGGTCTAAAACCAACACCAGAGAATCCTGCTGATTGGGGTGGATGGTCTTACTTTATATATACATTTTTACCTCGTTATAGTAAATTTACGAGTGAAGAATTGCTCTATCACAGTGCGTCAATATTTGAAGAAGAAAGTAAAGTGATTGCTGACAGAATTAAATTTATCTTACGAGCATACACTGAGTTCACTGCTTTAGCATCCTGCAAGTTTGTCACCCAAGAAAAGGATAAATATATTAGTGGATATGCCCATTTACCTAACTCTTATCTATTAGGATACTTTTTGGCAAAGCTGTGGGAACGTGACTTTAAGGGCGAAGGTTCCGTTCTCACTGAGTCTATCTTCAACCAGAAAATGGGACTTGCTGCCGTACTGGGGGTAAAAGCAGAGACTTTACAAGAACAGCTAAATGCATTAGAAGCTTACGGCATCATCGAACAGCGACGTGCAGTACCTCCTTTTCAAGTGATTCCGCGCTGGGATGAACCCTTGGCACTGCTAGAGAAGGCGTATGACAATTAGTAGAACCTAATTATCATGTAATGGAACTAGCTCCTAAAGGCACTGGTAAAAGCTTCTTTTTTGAAAATATCAGTAGCAAAGTTAGCTTAATTAGTGGTGGTAAAGTTACTCCAGCCCAATTGTTTATTAATGGTAGAACTAAAGAAGTTGGTTTACTCGGTCGTCATGAAGTTGTGGTTCTAGATGAAGTTCAAAGTTTAACATTCGATAATCCTGAAGAGGTGATTGGTCCACTGAAAAATTATCTGGCTAGCGGTCGTTATAATTGCTCTGGTTTTGCAGATATTTCTAGTGATTGTGGATTAGTGATGCTGGCAAATATCGAATTAGATGAGCAATTACAACCACGCAATGAAGATAATTTAATGGCTAACCTACCAAAGTTTTTTACTGAGACTGCATTATTAGACCGATTATCTGGGATTATCCCTGGTTGGAAAATTCCCAAGTTTCAAAGAGAAATGGTAGCTTCTCAAGTTGGTTTAAAAATGGATTTCTTTGGTGAAGCCTTGCTATCTCTACGCCAAGATAATCGCTTCATATCCTATGTACAGCAGCATACTCACTTTGAAAAAAATGTTACGATTCGTGACCAGAATGCCATCCTCAAATCAGCATCAGGTTTTCTGAAAATTCTCTATCCCCATTTAGAATTAACATTAATGGACTACGAGGATGATTGCCTAAAACCTGCTTGTAAACTGCGCCAAGCTATCCGAAATTCACTATATTATCTCGATGATGAATTTAGGCAGCTTGGTAGAGAAATTCATGTAGAAGCAAAGCAACAGTCAATATCTACTACCAAAAATATCCTGGTTGTATGGTAGTTTGGCGGGTTGTGGAGTCGTATTTGAGTAGATATTCACGGGCGATCGCTTCGTTTTCCCGCAGTGTTTCGACTTCTTTCTTTCCAATCTCAGTATCCGTAGATAACAAAATTACTTGATGGCTAGCGGATGGAAAGTAACGTTCAACTAAGTTGCTACGGTGAGAGGAGTCTAGCCTACCTAGTGGCGTATCGATTGCTACTGGTAGGCGGTGTCCAGAGACTTTGGCTAAACCCCAGAGGAATGCGATCGCCAGTAGTTGTTTTTCGCCAGCAGAGAGGCGATGTTTCGGGACGGGTTTACCATTTAAATCGTAAAGCAAAAGGCTAAAAGTATTGGTATCAATAGTAATGCGATGCACTAAATCTGATTTATGGAGAAGATAAAGGAAGCAATTTTTAACTTCTTCCTCTAATTTATTGAGTTTTCGCAGAGTTAATTTTTCACGGAATATCTTAAGTGTATTTTGAACTTTAGCTGCTGAGGTAATAATATGTTCGCTATTTTTATGTTTAATGTTTTCTACAGTATAATCGCTTAATTCTCTCTTTGACTTAGCAATAATACTTTCTAATTCAGCTAAACGGCGACGGATTGTTTCATAATTTGCTTTAGTTTCAACAACTTGATTTTGTGCGGCTTCTAGTGCTTGACGCAGCTTTGTATAATCTTCTGGTGCTGCTGCTGTTTGCACTTGTCTTTCTAGAGTGTGAATTTCTTCTTCTTTATTTTTGAGAATAGCTAATTTATCTTTTGCAGAAAGTTGAGAATTTTCTAAGTGATATATGAGATTATCTAGCTGACTTAAAGTCTCATCATCAGCTAATAACCAAGGTGCTTCTATCTGGATAGTCTTTGCATATAAGCTATCTACATCTTGGACTAGAAATAATTGAATTTGTTCAACTTGTAGCGGGGAAATTTCCGCTTGATTTAGCCAAGTGAGTAAGCGCTGATCTCGCTCAATTAACAAATCTTTAGAAATTTGTACCTGTTGATGGCGAAATTCTTTTTCTCCCTGTGTTTGTACTTGAGTAAGCAAATTGGGAATTAATGCTAAAGGTAAAACATCAGCCGCCAATTCACACATTGACTGACGTACTTGTTCAATTTCCGCAGTTTTTGTATCTTGTTGTAATTCTAGCTGATTGCGTTCTGCTGCAATCTTCCCGCCTTCAGAAATAAATTTATCAAAGGCTTCTTGCTGCTTTTGTTCTAATTCTTCTACCTGATTTTTGAGAGTTTCTAACTTTTCTCCTGTTGTTTGATAATCTTCTTGCTGTTGGGTTAACCTAGTTTCAATTTCCTCTAGGTTTTCTAAATCTTTAGTATTACCAACTTCTTTAAGTTTCCGGTTAACTAAAATATCTAAATCAACTGCTAAACGATCTGCCAATTCTAGTCCTAAAAGTCCGCGAATTGCATCTACTACAACTGGTGGTGGTGTTTCCTGTTCTGCGAGTTCTTTAACCTGTTCACCATCAAAGAGAAATAAGTTAGAAATGCCTAACGGCAGAAGATTTTCAATATATTCATCCCAGATATTAACTAAAGCATCAGGCCATGTATCACTATCACCTAAAATACCTAATGTATCTTTACCGTCTTTAGGGTTTTTTGTCCAACTACGGACAACACGGTATTTTATTGGTTTATCGTTTTCAATATGTTCAAAAAGTAATTCAATTCGGGTATCTAAAACTGGATCTGTTTTGCTGTTAACACATTGGTTGAGAAAATCGCTATAACTTAAATTACCACGGGTAGAACATTGGGCACGGGGGCCGTAAAGGGCGAGACGAATGGCATCCATAAGGGTAGTTTTTCCACCACCATTCATCCCACCTAAAAGGATAATTGGACGTGAGGTTTCCTGATCAATTTTTGGGTTAAGATTAATTACTTGTTTCCCACTGTAGGGGCCAAAGTTTTGTAGAACGAGTTCAAGGAATATCATTAGTTTTTAAGATTAACATGAGTTCGATGGCGATCGCAGAAGCAGAAAGTTTGTGATAAAAGGAATCAGATAAAATTAATTAGATGATTTTGTCTGACGCATTGAGAGAAAATATTATCTATTAAATATAGATAATACCATCACTAACTTCTAAGAAATGCGATCGCATCTGTGTCGGTGTTGGTAAGCGTGGCTAGATTTGTACACCTCCAGCTTGAAAAATCTGTTCGGCGGTTAAATTCAATTCTGGGAAAGTAGGAGATACAATATGGCTATCGGCTCTAAATTGAGTAACTTGGTACTCACCATCAATTAATTGATAAATGGATATAGTAGGCAGTTTAGGATTGCCAATAAACTTCCTAGCACCTATAGCCGCGTAATCTATAATCCAATATTCGGGAATACCTATAGCTTCATAATCAGCTAATTTTTTGTAGTAATCATCTCGCCAATTAGTACTAACAACTTCAATAACTAATGGAATAGATGTAGCTTGAGATACAGTTGATTCTTTTTTCCATAAAGGCTCATTCACTAAATTTGGTCGATTGATTATTAATATGTCTGGTGAATAAGCTGATTCACTTTCAAGTGGTTTGACTAATACACTTTTTGGAATGAAGTAGGGAAGTTTTTGTCGCCCAATTTCGATAGATATATTTAGCGCCAAAAAACCAACGACATCCTCATGATCTCCCACTGGTTGTGCCATTTCAACAATCACGCCATCATGTAATTCGTATCTCCCACCCTCAGGCCGCCAAGCTGCAAAATCTTCAAAAGTTACTAATTTGTGTATGGCTTGAATCATAGAACCTCGCTTGTCTTAAGATAATCAAACTTTGTCAAGTGTTCTTTAAGTAGTAGTCTGTCAAGGTTAAATTGATGGGTAGTGCGAGCATCTTGCTCGCGTCGTGAGCGAGACGCTCATACTACCAACTCGTCAAAATGAATTTGACAGACTAGTAGTTTGTTGACTGCTGTTTTCTATTCTTCTAAATTTTCCTTTTTAAATTTCATACTTGCCCAAGTTACCTGTTCATCACTTTCACCTTCATCTACTTCATCGATTGCTGCAACATCGCCCAAAGTCATCTGCTTGACTTTTGCAACATCACCTTGACTAACTGCTTCGCTTAATTCGCGTTTCAAACGAGCATTCTTAATCGCATCTTCTGGGGAACGGGAACTCGTATTAAAACATTTTTCTAGGGTTTCGTATATTCCCACGCGACGACTCTTTTTGCGATACTGACGTTCTGTGTCTAACAATTTCGCCATGAGTTCCAAGTGCATCGCGTCACCTTCACAGATTTCTTCTAATACTATCCACTCATCACGACCTAGTAAGCTATAGTCAGCGCCAGGACGGGGATCTTGAAATTCTTCGCCAGTCACTTCTTGATAAATTCGGGGTAAGCTATCATCAAATTCGTGTTTGTCTTCTAGCCAAATGCGGCGAATTTCGCTCATTTCTTCGAGAGTAATTAGGGTGATGTCGCGCATATTTTCTGGCGCTGTACTACGGGTTTTTGTTTGCGCTTCTAATAATCGTCTAAGCCAATGTTCCCGCCAATATTTGGTATAGGGTCCAGGTATTGGTTCAACAGAAATTTCCCCATTTTTATTGCGTTCAAATAGTTGGACGTCTCCCCAAATGCGACGGAAATCTCTCTTGTCCCAGTCATCTTTAATATCTAGTTCGTTACGGATATCTAATAGAGGCTGCATCCATTCTTTCTCTTCATCATTTTGAATCATTGCCTCCATCGATTTATCCTTACTAACGATTGTGCAAACCCAACAGCCAAATCGGGAATCACCACAGCTAGGAGTAGAAGTATCAACAACTAATGGACATTCATTATCTGCTGTTGCACCTCGATACATAGTGAACAAGTCTTTGTTGCTATATTTCCAAGGGTTTTGCCACTGATTTAGGTAAATCCAAACTTCATCAGTACGCCAATCTTCGATAGGAAGATAAATCAATGAGTTAGGTCGGTTAGGATTAGTATTTATGTGATCACGTACCCGCGATTCTCTATGTTTAGCCATCGTAGCAGCACGTTTAGTACTTTCAGCCTTGCGTGTACCTAAGACAAGAATTACTTCACCATTAGACCTAATAACTGCACGGATAAAGCTGTCGGATGGTTGAATTTTAAGGCGTTCAGTACACCATCTAAATCTGTTTCGCGGCGCTGGGTAGCCTTTCCCAATTAAGCTTACCCAAAAGGTATCCTTAATTGCAGGATAAAGCAAATGGGGTTCAATTGGCATTTCTTGTTCTTTAGCAGCAACTTTCATCTGTGCTAAAGAGTTACGTACCCAAACAGAGACCACAGGATTTTCTACCAGCGTATCAGTTGTAATAACATGGATTGTTTTAGTTCTCTTTTCCTGGGGGAGTGCTGCGATCGCATTCCAGATAAGCTGTAAAGTAGCAGTACTATCTTTACCACCGGAATAGCCCACCACCCAAGGAATCTCATCTAAACAATACAATTCTTGAATTTCAATGGTGAGAGCTTGGATGTAGTCCACTAACTCTGCTACAGTACGTGTTTGTTGAACTGTCTTTTCTGGTTGTTGTGCTGTAGTCATTTCTCCTTCTCTCTGGAAACACTGGCATAATATCTAGGCGAATAGGGCGAATAGAATTCGCGTCTACACAAACAAAACCCAGCGACCTGGGTTGAAAAAACAGTTTTTAAAAACTTTACTACTAATATCCAATTTTTTGGATAATTAAACGACATAATCTTATTCTGTTTTTAAAATTTAACATGAAAGATAGTACATCTGACCCAACTGCTGACATCGCTAGAGAGTACCTGGAACGAGAAAACAAGGAAAAACAGGTACTAGCTTTACTCCTGGAGAACTTTTTAGGGAGAAAAGATCAGATTCTCGTCCAAAAAACCGAGATGGGTGGTACTGAGGCTTATGTTAGCTCTGTTACATTGGAATGGTTTGCAGGTCGGGTTCACTTCGCCTCTGGTTTACCTCTGTTTCAGAAAAAGTACAATCCTGAAACTGATAATGTCGAAATTGATGCGGATAGTATTGATGAAATTCAGCAACGTCCCCTTGATTGGTCACGTCAAGCACCACTAGTCCAGTATTTAGCAGCTAGACATAATCATAAGTTTCCACCGGTGCTAGTAGTAATTAATCAACCGTGGGTGGATAATCCCAAAGCTGCTGAATGGGATAACGAAGGACGCGCCACAAAGTCTACGACTGATTTTATACCCCTAGATAAAGACGGTAAGGTAGGTCTGCTAAATATTTCTGAGGATGATGTCACCATTTATGCACTAGATGGTCAACACCGATTAATGGGGGTTCAGGGGTTGATGGAGTTAATTAAAACTCGGAAACTCCAGCGCTATAAAAAAGATAAAGGTGTTGATGACAGTTTTATTACAGTAAATGATTTGATAGAAAAGTACCAAGTAGACCTTACTTACTTGCAAAATTTACCCAAGGAAAAAATTGGTATTGAGTTCATCTGTGCGGTAGCGGCTGGGGAAACTCGCACCCAGGCGAGGCGGAGGGTAAGATCGATTTTTGTTCATGTCAACTTGATGGCTGCACCCTTGACTAAAGGGCAACTAACACAGTTGAATGAAGATGATGGTTTTGCGATCGTTGCTAGAAAAATTGCAGTTACACATCCACTATTAGAACAACGACAAGAGCGCAATCCTCGTGTTAATTGGAATAGTGCAACAGTGGCTTCCAATTCTACAGTTTTGACGACGTTGCAAGCTCTGCAAGATATGTCTGAGCGATATTTGGCTCAAAAGTTCCCCCACTGGAAACCCTTGGAGAAAGGTCTAATTCCCATGCGTCCAGAGGATGAAGAACTTGAGCAGGGGATTCAGGAATTTAGAAAGCTATTTGATAATTTGGCTAGTCTTTCCAGTTATAAAATTTTAGAACACGAGGATACACCAGCTTTGCGGCGTTTCAGCTTTGAGAAAGATGGAGGTGAAGGAAATATGCTTTTCCGTCCGGTTGCTCAAGTTGCATTAGCGCAAGCTTTGGGAATTTTGGTATTTAAAAAAGGTTTTTCTTTAGCAGATATTTTTAAGAAGCTGCGGAAGTTTGACCAGCAAGGTGGTTTTAGTGGTATGGAATATCCGCAATCTATTTGGTATGGGGTTTTGTATGACCCAAATAAAAAGCGGGTGCAGGTTTCTGGACGAGATTTGGCGACGAAGTTATTGGTTTATATCCTGGGTGGAATTCAGGAACAGATGGAACGTGCTGAACTTCGCAAGTCTTTGGCGGATGCTAGGACTGTTGAAAATAAAACAATAGGTTTTGATGGCAAGCTTGTTGAACCGAAAGCGGTAGGACTTCCACCTATCCTGTAATTATGCTTGAAATATATTTTGGCGATGCCATTGCAGGGCTTCCAGTTCGGGAAAGTGTTGCTCTATATTTGGTAGAAGTATTGTTTCACCATGAAAATCTTTCATAGGTTTAGCATGGGGAGATGCTTCTTCTAAATCATTGCTAACTATGATTTTGTATTGCTCATCTACAGCAAACCAACCTCTATCAAATGCCCAATGATGATTTTTGCAAAGTGCTATTCCATTATGAATTCTACTATCATAGAATTGTGAAAATGGCTTAATATGTGCGCCATCAACGATGTTTTGACTTACAGATTTAGTTACTTTTATCCCACAAAAAGCGCATTTGTAATCATAAATACTTACAATTGCTTTTCTGAAAAAAGCATTTCTAATTACTGCTTTTCTTAAGCTCCATCTAGGATTAGTATCTAAATTACTAGACTCAATAGTTTTATCTATTTTTAAGGGGACATCTTGAAAATTCTGATTAATGGTTAAAAAATTTTCTATCGTATTATCTTCAGATGGCAGCCAAGCTGAAACAAGTGCATCAATTAATATTTGCCTAGAAATTTCATCTTGAATTAAATTAAATAGTTCATCATCCAAATGTGCATAGTCAACATCTTCCTTGAGTTTGGGAATTGTTTGCGGACGACCACCATCATATCCAGAACTATACTTGAGATGCCAAAATTTACCATTATCATTTTTTAGATGAAAAAAAGGAAGCGCAAAATCACTTCCCTTAAAAGTACTAGAAGCAAGTACTTCCCAATACTTTTTGAAGGTATCAATCAATTCATCTGATATGGTGATACGATTATCTGTGATTAAATCTTGTGTAATTAGGTCAATTATAGATAAAAGTAATATGGGTTTATTAAGAGCATCACCCTTTTTCTGAGTTTTATATACCTTAATATTAGAGAAACATTCACAATAATAAACTAAACTTCGCTCATCTGCTGGCTGTTGTGCTTTACTCATTGTTTCATCTTTATATACATAACAAGTATTTTCTCAGTCTGTTGTTAATTATTAAGGGTGGATTGATGGTGATTTATGAAAGAAATTTGCTTAAATCGAAATCCTCTTCTTCGGAGTGATCTTGAAACCTTTCAGAACTGAGTATCAATAAAATTCTTTCAGAATAATCTACTGCACCCCGAATTTCTGATTGTAAGATTTCAAGTCCACCATTGGCATATTCTTCAAAGATATAGTTACGTTTTTCGTTATTGTTTCCTTCTTGGAGAGATAAAACTTTTATATCTTGAATTTCAGCAATTGCTATTAAATTTATTACCGTATTATATCCCCTAACTATAAACTGTTCTTGGGGTATTGGCGATGGTTCCCTTTTAGAAATTTCCCCTAAAGGCACGCGTTTTTTATGCTTTGCACCCAAAGCTGCTGCAAACACAATCACATCAGCAAAAGTATTAAAAGGCCCTGTTCCACCATCTGAAGATGTTAAATCCTTCACCAACTCAGCTTTATCTTTAGCAACCCTGATTCTGCCAGTTTCCGCCATGATATTAATATCTACATTGTTGCCATCTTAACCGACAGCGAAAAGCGATCGCTACATTTACGCACTTGCCAAGGTATTATTTTATGATAGGATGCAGGCGATCGCTAAACAAACACTAAACAAACAAATTATCCACCAACATAGTCCATCCTGGTAACGCAGGTTCAGCTTCCGCCACCTCACCACGGCGATAAATTTGGGGTTCTTCAGGATTACCAGCACGATATACTCTGATAACTTCCTCTTTGAGTACATCCACATCCCAAACTACCAAAGTACCCGCCGCAAAATAATCACGGCGTTTACTTTCCATATCTTTCTCAGCCTTATCACCGTAATCATTTTCACTTCTCACCTCAGCAGCAAACACAGGCGCACCATTAAGGAACTTCCCACCTGTAGGTTTGCCAGTATAAAATGCGGCATCAGGACTTAAAGAACGACGATGAGGGAGATTGACAATAAAACCAACATTATCAGGTAAAGCATAACCGCTTTTTGTTAGTCTTTCATAATCACGCAAATTAGCATAAATTTCACCACCTGCACGTCCTGGTAAAAATCCAGTTGGAGACATCAGCACCAATTTTCCATTGACAATCTCTGCTTTACAATTGTCGGGTAATTGGTACAAATCTTCAATAGTTGCTTCGGTTTTAATACTCATATAGCCTTTCCTAATCTAGTGAGGTACAGCTTAAGCTTTATCTCCCCTCTCCTTACTAAGGAGAGGGGTTGGGGGTGAGGTTATAATCTTCTAATTAGTTAGCGATAATCTCAATTTCACCATCTTCTCTTCCCTCCGCGTTCTCTGCGCCTCTGCGGTTCGTTTCTCCAAAACTTATATTGCAAACTGAACATCTTCATAAACCAAAGAAATCGGAAAGTGAAAATCAACACTAGTTAAATGAACCTCATCCTTTTCCTCATAAGGATGTAACTCCCAAAGTCCTCTATCATTTAACCGAAAACAATCTAAAGCAATTTTTTCAGCATCGATGAGGATGTATTCTTGCAAAGTCTGAATACGACGATACCGCGTAAATTTTTTACCTCTGTCGTAAGCTTCCGTGCTTGGGGAAAAAACTTCAACAATTAAACAAGGATATTGGAGAAATTGAATAGCTTGTTTATCCCGTTCATCGCAACTCACCACAACATCGGGATAATGAAAAGGCCCCTTCTCCGATACACCTACTTTCGCATCCGCCATGAAAGGAAGACACCCACTCCCCCTGAGATGACTTTTTAACGCTGAAGCTAAGTTTAAAGCAATAGTTGTATGGGGAAGAGTACCCCCAGTCATGGCGAAAACTTCACCATCAATATATTCATATTTAATTTCTTGGCGTTCTTCCCATTCCAGATATTCCTGGGGGGACATATAGTTTCTGTCTGGACTCGCAACCATAACCTTATTCCTTCTCAAAAGCCACTTTTCTCAACTGTAACTAAAATCAGACTTACGCACAGGTAACGGAAAATCAAACCACAGAGGCACAGGAAACACGGATGAATAAGAGTTTGAGAGGTATTTTGCGGTCAGTCCTGTAAAAAATCTTTGCGCCTACGTTCCTTACGACAGATGTGGTTCAAAGACATCAAAACTGCTGTAATTACTTATCCCGTTCGACTTCCATAATTTCCGTATATTCAAACTCATTCGGACTTTGTTTCACCAAAGGATATTTTTCCCCAGCCAACTCAATATAATCTTGTTCACAATCCGGCTTAGATGAATAATAGGTAAGCACATATTCTCTCCCGATTCTGTCTGTCATTTCTGCTTCTACTTCACCCCGCCACTGAGTCTTAGTAACTAAAACTATCAACTGATTCGCTAATTGGGGAATTGTCTTCGCAATGTGTCGCCGCGAATTCTCATCCAAACTACCGAAGGGCGAATCCATGACAATTGGGAAAGTGCTACTATCAGGAATCATCATCATTTTTCGCTTCTCACTCCATTCCCGTACTTTGTCAATGATGCTGGCTATAAAAGATAAACTGAGAATTTGATTCTCCCCGGTGGAAGCTGCAACTGGTGCTTCTATACCCGTAGTATTTTCTACTAATGTCAGTTCATATTTATCGCTAATTTTAGGAATGTATGGAGTCACAGAAATTTCTGTGAATATCTCTTGTACTCGTTTTTCTAGTTGCAGGCGAAATTGTTGTTCTTGACGATTTCTGACTTCCGTTAACCGTTCGATTGCATCTTGAGTAGCGTTAATTCGTCGCTGTGCTAAAGTCTGCTTATCTTCATTCAGCTTTTGTTTGGCGATTTGTTTATTTAAACCTTCAATTTCAGTTGTCAGTTGAGCAATTTGCTGCTGATTTGCACCCTGTTCTCGATTTAATTCATCAATTTTACTTTCAATTTCATCTAAACGTTTTTGCAAACTGCTAATTTCTTCATTAGCATCTTTTCGCAACCGTTCTTGAATATTGTCTAAATCGCCTTCAATTTGAGATATGCTTTGCCTTAACTGATTAATCCTAGTTTGTTCTCTATCAACTTCTTCCCAAAATCCTATAGCTTGCTTATCAATTTCATCTACTTGAGCTATCATCCGAATTGCAGTTTCTTCTACCGCTGAAGAACCTGCTTTATTTAACCAGCTACTCACATGAGTATGAGAATGATTACCCTCGTGTAATTCTGCGCCACAAATACAGCGTTGAGAATTCAGTAAATCATTCACAAATTCCCGCGATATTCCTGATGTTAACTCGCCTCGCTGCTTCAAATCATTGATAATTCCGCGAAACTGGGCTGTGGTTTCTGATAGTAAAACGGTATAACCCCGCGCAGAAATAACTTTTTTCAGCGCTTCCTTCGTTTTTTTATATTCTTCTTGATTCGCCGTCTTCTGTGATTCTAAATCCTGCCATCTTTCTTGCAATTCCTTAGCAGCACTCAGTTCTCGCAACCGATTACTTGTCTCTTTTTTGAAAGTTTGTTGATATTCTAACTCTTCTTTAATTTCAGTTTGCCGTTTGGTAATGCGTTCACGTTCTTTTTCTATCTTTTCTTGCTGTCGTAACAGTTGTTTAGTTTCAGAATCACCAATAGCTTTTAACTCATTTTCTAGAGCTTTTTTAGCATCTCCCAAATGTCTGATAGAACGGTTGATTACTTCCACACCCAAGAAAATTTTTGTAGCTTCAGCAATTTCAGCTTTTTTGTCAGAACGGACTATTTCTTCAATTCTTTCGCCGTCAAAGAAAAAATATTGATGTAAAGTAGCCGGTAAAATTTGATTAATTATATCGTCTGGTTGCTGAATTGGTATATTCCATTTTCCATCATCCGCACCAACCCACATAGTTAATTGAGTTTTGCCAGCGTCAAAATCACTTTCGTTTTTATAACCCCGACAGGCGCGTTTGACTCGATAGCGTTTACCTTCATGTTCCCAGCCAATCTCTACCCAACATTCTACAGCTTGACCTTTTTGAGTTTCTGCGATCGCACGCTTATTCACTAACTGCTCTATCGATGCAAATGCTGCACTAAATTTATCATACAATACCCACGTAAAGGCATTCAGCAAGCTAGTTTTACCAGAGCCATTATTGCCATGAATAATTGTCGTGTTCTGAGCATCTCCCCCAGCCAGGATCATCTCTGGTGTCGTACCATAAAAGGAGCGAAAGTTGCAGAGCTTTATTGAAGTTAGCTTCATCGCACCTCTTCCTTAATAATGTCCAAAATATTATCATTTATATGGCTGTTAATCTTCTTATCTAGCCTGCCTTTTTCCAGCTTCCATACCCGCTCAATAATTTGCCGTACTTCCGGCGGTGCGCTGGTTATTGGCTCCTGCACATCATCGATATTCGCCTCTTGTGACATATTCGGTTTTGAAATATACTTTTTTTATATTTTAACTTTATCTAGTGCTAGAATAGCCTCCGTAAACCCACTGTTTGCGTTATCTTTAAAATCCTAATTTTTTTTTGAAAAACACTTTATTGTTTAATTGTTTTCTGTTATTATTTATTTTAGCTAATCTAGATCATAATGGGATGTAAGTAAAATTTTTAAAGTTAGTTACATCCCATTATAAGCAAACTCATAATCTTATTATTTCATATTTAATGCACCTTTTTTCAAAACTCGAAAAATTTTACAAAAAAATACAACTATTCTCTGATTCATCATCAAATATCTAATAACCCATATCGCTTTTGTAAATCCAGTAACTTCATTCTGGCAACACCTGCGTTATCAGCCAAATCAGCAAACTCTACAAAGCGCCGCAATTCCTTTTTCAACAAATTACGCTCAACTTCGATAGTTTCTCTATCTAAATCGGGTGGTAAAACAATCATGTCAAATATTGTCGCGCGTTCCTTACCCGGATGAGGACGTAAAACTCGCCCACGTCGCTGGATAAACTGGCGGGGATTACCAGAACTTGATAAAATCACCGCAGTTTGAATTGCTGGAATATCAACACCTTCATCTAAACAACGAATTGCCACTAAACCCTGCAATTCACCACTTTCAAATTGACAGCGCAAAATTTCCCTTTCTTGTAAAGATGTTTGGGCTGTATAGGTGCTTACCTTATACCCTAAATCTACTCCCAAAATTTTAGCAACAGCTTTAAGTTGGCGTAGGGATGAACGTTGTCCCGCATCTTGTGAACCATCACTGCAATAAAAAAGAGTATGAGTAGTTTCGCGGCGAGTTGCCATTAAATCCCGCAAAGCAGTTAATTTATTTTCCGCCGCACCAATTAATCTTGCTCTTTGCATCAACAATGGCTTTAAATCTTCATTGTCTTCAAAATTTCCGCCATTTTCTCGATCTCGATAAAGTAGCGATCGCCCAATTCTTTTAGTTAGCTTTAAATAGGCAATACTTTCAGCTTCAGTTAACTCTACCAACACCGGATAATATAGATAATGTACCAAAGCACCTTGAGCGATCGCATCCCTCAAAGTAAACTCTGGTTGGAGAACTGGGCCAAAATAATCAAATAGAGATTGCGTACCAAAATCATCAAAATACCTCTCCGGTGTGGCAGATAAAGCTAGTCTCAACCCAACACTACGCGGCAAACTTTCTTCTAACTTGGGTGCGCCTAAATTATGCGCCTCATCCCCAATAATTAAAGTTTTGGCGGGAAAATATTTGAGTTGAGACTGAAACCCATCTCCAATTAAAGTGGAATTCGTAGTAATCACCGTGACAAACCGTTGAGAACCAGAACGCAGATTATAAATTTGCGTAGATAGTTGACTTTGCCAAGTGCGTAAATTCTCGAAAGCTAAAATCGGTTGCAAATTAAATTTTTCGCATTCTCGCGCCCATTGGGTGACAAGATGGCGGTAGGGACACACCACCAACAGAACTTGTAAATTAATCTGCTGATATAATTCACAAGCGATCGCTAATGCGGTAATCGTTTTACCACTACCAGTAGCCATTTTCAGCGTCCCTCTGCCATTGTTGGTAAACCAGCTAGCGATCGCTTGTCGCTGATATTGCCGCAATTGCAGAGATGGAGCCATTCTTGGGCATCCTGGTAATGGTTGCGGAGTGTAATAACTGCCCTTACTTTCCCTTGCAATTGGTAATTTCAACCGGAAAGTGGGCAGTTGCTGCACTGGATTTTTCGTCAGGTACATTATGTTAAGGGCATTGAGAATTGGGAATTGGGCATTGGGAATTGGGCATTGAGAATTGGGCATTGAGAATTGGGCATTGAGAATTGGGCATTGAGAATTGGCAATTGGTTATTTCTCCCCCACACTCCCTATTTCCCATGCCCTATTTCCCATGCCCTATGCCCCATTCCCCATTCCCCATTTATTCAGTTGTAACCGCGCCAAACACCAATCAGGGAACCTTGCACTTGTACTTGCATGGCGCTGACTTCAATGGGATTGTACTTAGGATTTGCTGGTTTAAGGGTGACGCGATCGCCTTGACGATAAAAACGTTTTAATGTCGTACCAAATCCATCAACTCTGGCGGCGATGATCGTACCATTTTTTAAATGATTTGGTTCTGCTACTGGACGCAAGAATACCACATCGCCATCAGCAATTAAATCTTCAATCATGCTATCGCCAGCCACCCGCAAAGCATAAGTTTGGGGAGGTAACTCAAAATTAGAAAAGTCTAAATGATCTATAGCATCAGTAAACGGTTCTATTAAACCACCAGCAGCGATCGTCCCCAAAATTGGTACACCTTGCTTAACAGTATGCAAAACCCGAATCGTTCGCGCTTGGCCTTCAGTCCATTCTATATATCCTTTAGTTCGTAAATGTTCCAAACGACTTTGAATTGGTGCTGGTGACTTCAAATTCATCGCTTGCATCATTTGCCGAATTGAAGGCGAATGCTGGTGCGATCGAATGTATTCTGTCATCCATTCGTAAAGTTCTTGTTGAGCTTCCGTTAGACGTTCCATAAATTTGCGGGAAGTAATTATTAATGTCTCTAGAACATTAGTACTACAAAAAACTCCCCATAACAAGAGAAAAGTAAAAATATAAAAGGCAAAAGTAAAAATATTCTCTTTTCTTTTACCTATTTATTCTTGATTTTTATAAATGTAAGTAGTCAAGAGCCAGCCCCACACTCGCCATTCTGACTCCTGTACAGACGCGATTAATCACGTCTTTTGTATAAACGCGATTAATCGCGTCTTTGAACTCCTTTCATTTTGCCCCTAAAATACTCGCAAGTAAGGCTTTTTGAGCGTGCAAGCGATTCTCTGCCTGTTCCCAAACTCGTGATTGAGAACCTTCAATAACTGCCTCGGTAATTTCTTCACCACGATGGGCTGGTAAACAGTGTAAAACAATTGCCTCTGGATCAGCAAGGCTCAATAGCTGCTCTGAAATTTGGTAAGGCTGGAAAATTGGCATTCGGTTATCTGCTTCTGCTTCTTGCCCCATACTCGCCCAAACATCAGTATAAAGTACAGCAGCGCCCTTAGCTGCTGATTCTGGATCATCAGTGAGGAGGACTTCAGTTTTGTTGTTAGCGATCGCTCTTGCTTGTTCTACAATCTGAGAATCTGGCTCATATCCGCTAGGGGTGGCAATTCTCACATTCATCCCCACCAAAGCACAGCCCAACATCAGAGAATTAGCCACATTATTCCCATCACCGACGTAGGTTAAAGTTAATCCAGCAAGAGTACCAAAGCCTTCTTGAATCGTCAATAAATCAGCCAAAACCTGACAGGGGTGTTCTGCATCAGTCAGCGCATTAATTACCGGAATCTTGGCATAGTGAGCAAAAGTTTCCAAATCCTGCTGTGCAAAAGTGCGAATTGCCAAAACATCCAGATATCGATCTAATACCCGTGCGGTATCTTGCAAAGGTTCCCCGCGACTAACTTGAGTGACATTGGGGTTGAGATCGATTACCTGTCCACCCAGTTGATACATCGCCACAGTAAAACTTACCCGCGTGCGAGTTGAAGCTTTGGAGAACAACAACCCCAAAACTTTATTACACTGCAACTTCAACTGTTGTGATTTAAGTTGAGTTGCCAATTGCAGGAGTTCTTGAAGTTCCGTTGGACTGATGTCCGCCAAACTTAATAAATCTCGTCCGATCAACACTGCCATGCTTGTGATGTGTAAACAACAATTATATATTTCTGTTGCTTTACCAGCCGTGTCAAAAAGATATATTTTACGTCCATCCTAGAATTTGAGTGCGATCGCTTCTAATACCATATTACGAATCGTGATGCCTATGGTGTACACACAAGTCATCGAATTACCCAAAACAAAATAAAAACCTCACCCTGTCCTATCTTTAATCCCTCTCCTTACTAAGGAGAGGGACAGGTTTTGCACAAGCAAAACCAGGGTGAGGTTTCTTTAGAGTATTCGATAAAGCATAAATTGCTTCAAGAAAGACTTGTGTGTACACGGTAGCTCCAAAGCGGAGAGAGGCTTTAAGTCTTACTCCCCAACCCTTCCCTTCGGCACGCGGCGCGAACGTAAGAGTTGGGTTGGGGGTTAGGTTTGAGAGAAAGTTGCACACCGCGTGAAATACCTAGACATCATATGGAGCGTACAGCTAGCTATACGTCCCTAAATCTGCGTGCCACTTACTTTTCAGCCAAAATCGCGTAAATTTCCCGTTTAACTTGCTCTAAAAGCTCACGCACCCGATTTATTCGCTCCATATTGCCACTGCGAGCAACCTGCACCACTACAGCAGCTAATTCTGTTGCGGCATTTCGCAACTCAATAAACTCTTGGGGCTTACCTGTCACGAAACTTTTGAAGGTATCCCAAGGAGTGTCTGAAGTTTCCTGTTGGGAACGTTCTGCTAATAACTGTCTACCCTCATCCGTAATCGTGTAAATCCGCTTGCCACCTTCCTGGGCGCTCTTGAGATAACCACCTTCCTCTAGTAATTGCAGTGTTGGATACACTGAGCCAGGACTGAGGCGACGGAAACCACCATAACGAGTTTCCATCTCTTTAATTAGGTCGTAACCATGACTAGGATGCTCCGATAACAATTCCAGCAGGATGAACTTGATGTCACCCCGACGAGTCCGACGTTCATCTCCCCAACCACGACTAAACATTTCATTGCCGAAGTGTTTGCCATGATCTCTACCATGATCTCTGCCATGCCCAAACCAAGACCTAACAAGCAATGAATCCTCTTCGCTAACTCCTGCCAATGCAGGTGTTCCAAACCGTGAACGAAAATGTCTAAACATAAATCAATCTCAAATCAACTTTCTCTACTATACGATATATCGTGATATATTGCGATATATCGGAATAGAATTTTGATGAAGATTTTTGAAGTAAGCAACTGTGCCAACGCAAAGCTAGCCGAAGTTGATGAAGGCTTAGACAGTCTAGGCTCAGGCTGTGCGTAAACGTTCAATATCCCTGAAGGGCGGCGCACCGAACATGCGGGAATATTCGCGGCTGAACTGTGAGGGGCTTTCATAACCCACCTGATAGGCAGCATTAGCCGCATCGGAATTTTCGGCAAGCATCACGCGACGTGCTTCCAATAGTCTTAATTGCTTTTGATATTGAAGCGGACTCATCGATGTCACTTCCTTGAAATGGTGATGGAAAGATGAAGGAGACATACTTGCCTGTCTAGCTAGCTCCTCAACCCGCATCGGCTTTGTAAAATCAGCCTTGATGAGTTTTATCACTTCTGCAATCCGCTGCATGTTGCTGCCTGATGTCGCAATCTGGCGGACAGCTTCGCCCTGTTCACCCATTAAAAGGCGATAATAGATTTCGCGGATAATCATCGGCGCTAGGATAGGGATATCCTGCGGCGTATCCAAAAGCCGTGTAAGTCTGATGGCGCAATCGAGTAAGGATGCCTCGGCGTTGCTGACGAATAAGCCTCTAACAGAGTTTTTTTTCTTACCCGTGCTTGGTCTGGTTTGGGCAATAATATCACAGAGTTGAACTAGGTCTAAATTCAGCTTAAATCCTAAATACGGCTTGTCTGGCGTTGCCTCTACAACAAATGCACTAAGCGGCAAATCAACCGAGACAATAAGATATTGAGCCGCACCATAACGATAGGTTTCCTCACCCAACAAAGCTTCTTTTTTGCCCTGAACGACAATGCCAACAATCGGTTCATAAACACCGCATATTGACGTGGAAGCAGAAGATTCCCGCATAAATTCCAGATGATTTATATCTGTTTTATGAACACCGTTCCCTTTGCCGTCGGTGTGCTGGGTTAGTAATGCCGCCAGTTCTTTACACTCATTGACGGCCGCACCGTGCTTTAGTATTTCAATCGCCATGCTGGCTTCCTAACTGATTTAATCATTTTTATTCGCTCATTATAGAGAATATTTTTCCCTTCACAAAAACTTCTTTCGGAGGATTAGGCAATAATGTGCGATCTTTGTGCATTTTCAACTCCGCTTTTAACCCATATTATGAACACATACAGAAGAAACAGTGAAAGGATAAGGCAATGACGAAAGACAGATAAAAATCGCATTGGTAACGCGATCAAGCAGATGCTCTCCGAAGAAAACAGATGGGTGAATGCACAGAGAATTGAAGTCTCCGGCGGTATGTTTCTTTAATTCAAACCAACTTAAATAGAAAGGAAAATAACCATGTTAAACGTAGAAAACAAAGTCATTGTGATCACTGGAGCCAGTAGCGGAATCGGTGAAGCCACCGCTAAACTGCTGTCCAAAAATGGCGCAAAAGTTGTTTTGGGCGCACGGCGCACAGAAAAACTAGAAAAGATTGTTGAAGATATCCGCAAGCAAGGCGGCACAGCAGAATTTAAAGCCGTAGATGTCGCCAATCGTGAGGATATGAAAGCCTTCATTCACTTTGCCAAAGACAAGTTTAGCCGCGTCGATGTCATCTATAACAACGCAGGCGTTATGCCTCTGTCCCCGATGAATGCCCTGAAAGTCGAGGAGTGGGATAAGATGATTAACGTGAACATCCACGGCGTACTGAACGGCATTGCTGCTGGTCTACCCATCATGGAAGCACAAGGCGGCGGCCAATTTATCAATACCGCGTCCATCGGAGCGCATGTGGTCGTGCCTACTGGCGCCGTGTACTGCGCGACAAAATATGCCGTTTGGGCTATATCCGAAGGATTGCGTCAGGAATCGAAAAATATCCGCGTGACAACAATATCCCCTGGTGTGGTTGAGACTGAACTCGGCTCTGATATCACGGAGGAGTCAGCAAAAGGCGCTTTGAAAGAATTCCGCAAAATCGCACTGACCTCAGATGCGATCGCTAGAGCCGTCTTATATGCCATATCCCAACCAGATGATGTCGATATCAATGAAGTGATTGTCCGCCCGACGGCAAGCGCATTCTAACGCTGGGAGAAGATCATAACAAATAGTACAAATAGCACATTGAGATACTGGGCATTGGGCATTGGGCATTGGTTAATAATCAATAGTTCTTCTTCCCCTGCTCCTTGCGTACTCCCTCTTTTGGTAACAGCGATCGCTGCAATTATCCCAGCCCAGAGTAGCAGTTAGGAAAATACTTGTATTATAAATTGCAGCTTATTAACTTTTATGCCCTATCTTTTTAATCGTAAAGTATTGGTTTTAACAAATATAATACTTAGAATTAGCAGCTTTAGCATTTTCATGTCTAGGCTTAAACTATTATCAAAAAAATTTCCCTAAAATCAATTATTCAGTAAAAATACGTATGCACATTTAAGTCTTCTCACTATATGAATAGTAGAATTAGCCCATACAGGAGAAGACTGTGACGCTCTTAAACCAAGCTCAAGTAGAGCAGCTAAAGGAAATAACTACACAGTTGCGACAAGTAAGACAAGAAAAATCCATCTGCATAGAAGAAATAGCCGCTAAAACACTGATTCGAGCAGGTGTTTTGCAAGCTTTAGAAGAAGAACGATTTGAAGAATTGCCTGAGCCTATTTTTGTTCAAGGATTCATCCGTCGCTATGGAGATGCTTTAGGACTGGATGGAAATGCTTTATCACATACTCTTATAAGCAATGTTGTCTGCCAAAACCACAATAATTATCATCAGAATTTAGACAACAAACCAAAGGCATATATACCTCTTGTTGTAACCTACATTCTATTATTAGTAGCTGCATCTGCTGGTCTTTTTTATACACTTAATCCACCACGAATTACATCTGAATCCCTGACTCCAGAAGTCAATAGTCAACAGTCAATGGTTCCTAATAAGTGAAAGGGAGTGGGGAGTGGGGAGTGGGGAAGCAGGGGAAGAAATGACTAATGACAAATGACAATTTTCAAAATATTTGCGGTTTACGCAAATGCCAAGTAGTGGATTGCTCATAAGCGTAAGCTACCTGAAACAGTTGGTCTTCCCGCAACACATTGGCAATTAGTTGTAATCCTATGGGTAGCCCTTGATCATCAAAACCACATGGCAAACTTAAACTAGGTAAACCAGCAAGATTCACAGGAATAGTCATCAAGTCAGTTAAATACATACTCAAGGGGTCAGTAGTTTTTTCCCCTGCTTTGAATGCTGTAGTGGGAGATGTGGGACAAACTAAGATATCAACCACGCCAAAAGCCTTTTCAAAGTCTTGTTTAATCAGGGTGCGGACTTTTTGAGCTTTCAGATAGTAGGCGTCATAATAGCCAGCCGAAAGTGCGTAAGTACCGATCATAATCCGGCGTTTGACTTCTGTACCAAAACCTGTGGCACGGGTACGAGTGTACATCGATAGCAGATTATCCGCATCAGGAGCGCGATACCCATATTTAACGCCATCGTAACGAGCCAGGTTTGCTGAGGCTTCTGAGGGGGCGATGATGTAGTAGGTGGGTAAACCATAGCGAAAGCGGGGACAGGATACTATCTGAATCTCTGCTCCCAAACTTTGTAGTTGCTCTACTGCTTTAGTAACAGCTTGTTCCACTACAGAGTCCAAACCTTCACCAAAAGTTTCTTTAATGATCCCAATTTTTAGCTGACCTCTGGGTTTGAAGTCTGGTTTTAAGCTGGCGGCATAGTTGGGAATGGCAACTTTCAGGCTGGTAGAGTCTTTGGGATCGTGACCCGCGATCGCACTTAATAATATTGCGGCATCTTCTACTGTATTTGCAAATGGCCCAATTTGATCCAAAGACGAAGCGTAAGCCACCAAACCATAACGGGAAACTAAACCATAAGTCGGTTTCATCCCTACCACACCGCAAAAAGATGCCGGTTGGCGAATCGAACCGCCAGTATCAGAACCGAGAGCAACCACACATTCTTGGGACGACACCGCAGCAGCCGAACCCCCCGAAGAACCACCCGGAACTCGTGACAAATCCCAAGGATTAGCCGTGACTTGATAGGCAGAATTTTCTGTGGAACTACCCATTGCAAACTCATCCAAGTTGGTTTTGCCTACCATTACCGCCCCAACATCTGCCAGTTTTTGCGTCGCCGTTGATTCATAAGGCGGCACGAAATTTTCCAAAATCCGGGAGGCGCAGGTGGTAGGAATTCCCTTAGTACATAAATTGTCCTTAATCCCCACAGGAATCCCTGCTAGCAGCCCAATTTCTTCTCCCGCAGCAATTTTGGCATCCACAGCACCCGCCTGCTCTAATGCCCGTTCTGTGGTAACACATAAAAAGCTGTGCAATTTTGGCTCTAATGCTTGAATGCGCTCTAAAGCTTCTTGGGTAATTTCAACGGCAGAACGTTCTTTTTTAACCAGTTGTTGGTGCAACTCGCGGATGGATGCCATGATTGCTCTCTTTGTGACTCAAGTCATTGATTTTAGTACATATTGACCAAGATTGGGTATGGGGCATTGGGCATTGGGCATTGGGCATTGGTTATTTCTCCCCACTCCCCATCATTATAAAAATAAGCAGTTTAAATATAAAACCTCACCCTGCCTCCGGCTTCCCTCTCCAAAGCATCCCAGAGGGATTGAGGGTGAGGTTATCTTATATTTAATTACACCTACCTACTTACCTGTGAAGAAGTAAGTAGTTCTGGTGATGTAAAAATTGCCAAGCTTAAATAAAATAATATTAGGAATTTAACATCATCCGTAAATAGAAGGACTACAATCAAAACGGACAAATGTTTCATGCTCCAACAACAGAGGATTACAAAGCTATGTCCGACTTAAATCGAGGAATTATGAAATTTGAGGGTGCAGATTCCCCAAAAGTAGTCACCATCTCTACCGTGTTGCTTCTGGGATCGATCGCGGCTCTAATCATCTGGGCGCTGCAAGCTGCCTATGCGCTAAACTAAAACCATTAGTACCCTAAAAGGACACTGGCAAAAACGGTTTCCGTCGTAGCCAAGTGTCCATTCAGCAACTAATAAATAAAAACCCCCTATTAACCATCAAAAATTTCAGAAAAACTTTAGATTTTAGATTTAAGGTTTTAGATGGAAAATTTAAATCTAAAATCCAAAATCCAGAATGTTTGAACCTTGGGGTGTCTTAGTTATTTTAATTGTCTGCCCCCTCTTGGGCGGATTACCCCTGATTGCCTGGATTACTTACGCGCTTACGGGCAAGCAATTATCACAAGTTGGTACAGGAAACATTAGTGTATCAGCTGCCTTTTATCACGGCGGTAGGTTTGTCGGAATTCTGGCAGTCTTGTCAGAAGCTTTTAAAGGAGTTGCAGCAGTCTTCCTCACCCGCGCTTTCTTCCCAGATGAATCTTCTTGGGAATTGATTGCTCTCATCGCCCTGGTAATCGGTAGATATTGGATAGGCAGAGGGGCAGGTACGACAAATGTTGTTTGGGGATTTGTCGTACATGATCCACTGGTGGCAATACTTGTATCTTTCTTTGCAGGTATTAGCTTTACAATTCTGCACTCGAAACAGGTAGTCAAATTTGGGGTTTTGTTTCTCTTTCCTCTGTTTGTGGCACTTCTGCACATTGGCGATATCCCCAGAATGCTTGCTGCTGTTGCCTTAGCTGGTTTAATGGGCTGGATTTATACAAAAATTCCTGATGACATGAACCTGCCAACCCAAGAGGCACAAACAGAATCCCAAGCGATGTTGGAATTTTTACGCGGCGATGTCTACGAGGGGCTACGCCAACGCGCTATGGTTTCTCTAGATGAAGAGTTGGATGCTGCCATAGTCGGAGAAAAAGCGGCGACATTATCTCAAATTAAGCGCTGGGGCTATCCAGTCCCGAAGGGGTGGGTACTGGCCCCAATTGATGATCCTGAACTATTAACAGAATTTCTCCAGCCATCAGAATTATCTCCCTTAGTGGTGCGTTCTTCTGCTATTGGAGAAGACTCAGAACAGGCTTCTGCTGCTGGGCAGTATGAAACAGTTTTAAATGTTACCACCCCAGAGGGATTACAGTCAGCGATCGCTCAAGTTCAAGCCTCGTACAATCATCCATCTGCCGTGCAATATCGGCGCGATCGCGGCTCAAATGATACAGCAATGGCTGTGTTAATTCAACAACAAGTTCAGAGTGTATATTCTGGTGTAGCTTTCAGCCGTGATCCCATTACCCAGCAAGGTGATGCAATCATCATTGAAGCCCTTCCAGGCAGCCCGACGCAAGTCGTTTCAGGAAAAGTTACACCAGAACAATATCGCGCTTTTGTCGTTGAAACAGAAAATTCTTCCTCTGTGCAATTAGAGGGTGAAGGACGAGTCCCACAAGCATTAATCAAGCAAGTTGCATACTTAGCCTACCGAATCGAAAAACGCTATCATGGCACTCCTCAAGATATAGAGTGGAGTTATGACGGTCAAACACTCTGGGTATTGCAAGCTCGACCGATTACCACTCTGCTGCCCATGTGGACACGCAAAATCGCCGCCGAAGTCATTCCCGGAGTCATTCACCCCTTAACATGGTCGATTAATCGTCCCTTAACTTGTGGAGCTTGGGGAGAACTTTTTACTTTAGTTTTGGGCGAACGCGCTTTGGGGTTAGATTTCGCCGAAACAGCAACTCTACATTATTCCAGAGCTTATTTTAATGCCTCCCTATTAGGAGATATTTTTCTCCGTATGGGACTGCCGTCGTCAAGTTTAGAATTTTTAACTAGAGGAGCTAAATTAACTAAGCCGTCTTGGGAGTCAACTTGGGAAAATTTGCCAGGACTAGGGAAGTTGCTGAGGCGGGAATTAAGTTTAGAAAAAGACTTTAAGCGGGATTATCATCAACGGTTCATTCCTGGGTTGTCGCAGTTGGCGCAGTCAAATATAGATAACTTGGAACCATCCAAGCTGTTGACAAGAATTGACTTTATTTTGGAGTTGCTGCGTCATGGGACCTATTACAGCATTTTAGCTCCCTTGAGCGTTGCCCTTCGCCAGGGGATTTTTCGGGTGAAGGATGACCAAATTGATCACAGCGTTACCCCAGAAATCGCGGCATTGCGATCGCTGAGTGCAATCGCTACAGATGCCAAGGAGGTATTGCTTGAGTTTGAGCCACAGCAGGTATTTGAGCAATTAAAGCAAACCCCAGAGGGAGAGAAGATCCTACAAGAATTTAACGAATTGCTTCAGGATTACGGCTATTTAAGTGAAGTCGGAACTGATATCTCCGTTCCCACTTGGCGGGAGAATCCCCAGATGATTAAGCAGATGTTTGTGCAGTTAATGCAGGGGAACGAACCACAATCAGGCGCTAAAGACGCGATTAATAGCATCTTTGCTGGTAAGCCCAAACGCTCTTTTGTGCAACGGCGTGTGGATATCAAAGGACGAGTTACCGAAGTTTATTCCCGGCTTTTGGCTGAATTACGTTGGAGTTTTGTCGCTTTAGAGAAGATTTGGCTAAAGTCCGGTTTACTCAAGAAAACAGGAGATATCTTTTTTCTCGACTTTGATCAAGTGCGGCATCTAGTTGTGGGTGGAGATTCCAGGTTAATTGAGCAGTTGGATGAGTTAGTGGAATTGAGGCGATCGCAATTCTTGCAAGATAGCCAGATCATTCAAGTACCCTTTTTAGTTTACGGCAATACACCCCCTCATCCCTTAGCTCCCTCTGTGCTCTACTCTGACCAAATCTTACAAGGCATTGGAGCCAGTCATGGACAAGCCGAAGGCACGGTGAAGGTGGTGCGAAATTTACAAGACTTGCCAGAAATTGACCGAGATACAATTCTGGTAGTACCTTACACAGATTCCGGCTGGGCACCATTGTTATTAAGGGCTGGAGGATTAATTGCTGAAGCTGGTGGACGGCTTTCTCACGGTGCGATCGTGGCTCGTGAATATGGGATTCCGGCTGTGATGGATGTTCGAGGTGCTACATGGCTGTTGCAAGATGGTCAACGAGTTAGGATTGATGGGTCTAGGGGTATTGTAGAATTATCTAACGATTTAAGACCATCTTAACTCTGGCTTCATTAATAAACACCAAGTCTTCTAGGTACTATTTAAGTATACCATAGTTACGTAGTTACGCTAAAACTCATAACTCAGCACTTAGGACTGATGCAGAACAGGCAAGAAAAAATTTCGCAAGTGATAGTGACTGCTGGGCAGATGCGCGATATTGAAGAACGGATCTTTGCGGCGGGAATGCCTGTAGTAGCTTTGATGGAAAAGGTTGCGGGATTAATTGCCCGTCGCATTCAAGATATTTACCCGAACCTTGGACAAACGAGAAACAATTCAAAATTACTCTCCCACTCCTTAAATCCCCGTGTCGGAATTCTTGTCGGTCCCGGTCATAATGGCGGGGATGCTTTAGTAGTAGCCCGTGAATTACACTTTCGTGGCTATGAGGTTTGGATTTATTCCCCTTTCTCTAAGCTTAAGGAATTAACTTCGCAACACTTGCAGTATGCTCAGAGTTTGGGCATTCCAATTTATCAAACAATTGAGCAACTGCCAAATTCTGATTTGTTGATTGATGGCTTGTTTGGGTTTGGTTTAGAAAGAAACCTTACTGATCCCATCGCCTCTGCAATTAATCAGCTAAATGAATTGTCTGTGCCAATTTATAGCATCGATTTACCTTCAGGTTTACACACCGACACAGGCGAAGTTTTAGGAACTGCCATTCGCGCCACTCACACATTTTGTTTAGGTTTATGGAAACTAGCTTTCTTCCAAGATCAGGCGCTGGAATATCTCGGCAAAGCTGAGTTAATCGATTTTGATATTCCTTTAGCTGATGTAGAAGCTGTTCTAAAAGATATACCCAGAATTAAACGTATTACACCAGCAACGGCACTTGCTACTCTACCTTTACCCCGTCCACCTGTCACCCACAAATATAAGCAAGGACATTTACTGTTGATTTGCGGTTCGCGGCGCTATGCAGGTGGAGCAATTTTAACTGGTTTGGGTGCGAGGGCTAGTGGTGTGGGGATGCTTTCGATCGCTGTACCCGAATCTCTAAAACCTCTTTTGGTGTCGCATTTGCCAGAAGCGCTAATTGTCGGTTGTCCAGAGACGGAAACCGGAGCGATCGCTCAATTACAATTACCAGAAAAAACCGAGCTGAGTTCCTTTAATGCGATCGCTTGTGGCCCCGGTTTAACACGAGATGCAACTCCCATTGTGCAAGAAGTGATCAATAGCGATCGCCCTTTGCTTCTCGATGCCGATGGTTTAAATATCCTCGCACAAATGGGAGCGATCGCCACATTAAAAAAACGTCAAGGAGTAACCGTACTCACACCCCACACTGGCGAATTTGAACGATTATTTCCTGATGTCCCCGATGCCAAACATGACAGAGTAAAAGCAGTACAGTCAGCAGCCGGACAAAGTGGGGCGGTAGTGTTGTTAAAAGGGGCAAGAACTGCGATCGCAAACCCTGAAGGTGCCGTTTGGATCATTCCTGAAAGCACACCCGCCTTAGCGCGTGGCGGTAGCGGTGACGTGTTAACTGGGCTACTGGGTGGATTGTTGGCGCAAGCGACAACTAAACAGATTCCTGTAGAAGATATTGTGGCAACTGCCGCTTGGTGGCATTCGCAAGCTGGTATAATAGCCGCCCAAGAGCGTACCGAATTAGGTGTAGATGCGTTTACATTGACACAATATTTGATCAAAGCTCTAACTTAGTCAATTGCCTCGTTCCCAGTCGGAGACTGGGAATGCCATCCTAGAGGCTCCGCCTCTAATTTAAATATAAATTATGGGACGCAGCCGCTACCACGTACTAGGAACCCAGCCACACTTCCTCACCTGCACAGTTATAAATTGGATACCACTATTCGGCAAAGTTGAATTTACACAAATTATTTTAGATTCCCTCAATTTTCTGCAACGTCAGCAGCGTTTAACCTTGTACGGTTACGTAATTATGGAAAATCATCTCCATATAATCGCCTCTGCCGCCAGTTTATCTAAAGAAATAGGAAACTTTAAATCATTCACAGCTCGCTGTATTATTGACTTACTTGAGAACAACAATTCCAACTACATACTTAACCAGCTTCAGCTTTATAAATTAAAACATTAAGACAAGACAAGAATATCAACTTTGGCAAGAAGGTTTCCATCCGCAGGCAATTCTGGATGAGGAAATGTTGAGACAAAAATTAGATTATATTCACAACAATCCTGTCAGGCGTGGTTATGTGGATGATCCGGCACATTGGCGGTATTCTAGTTACCGTAATTACATCGGGGAACTAGGTTTATTACAGGTAGAGTTGATTGATATGTGAGGGAAGGCAGAGCCTTTAGGATGGCATTCCCAGTCTGAGACTGGGAACGAGGAGATTTAGCCATTGACTAAATACCAACGCTGTAACGCCAAACGTTGAATTTCGCGCCAGGGAATATTATGTTTTCGGGCTAACTCTGCACAATCTTCATATTCTGGCTGCACATTAGCAATAACTTTTTCTGGTGATTGTCCATTCCATGCTAGTTTGACACGCACTTTGCCATATTCCGTTTCCACTTGTTGAATTTCCCGTTGTAAAATGGCGCGTTGCTGAGTTGTTCGCCGAATGCCCAAAGTTGTGGTTTCGCGGAATATAACGGCTTCACAACTGAGCAAATTTTCTGGATGACAAATCACAGTCAGCAAAATCCCTGGACGGGACTTTTTCATGCCGATCGCCTGGGTAAAAACATCCAGCGCACCAGCCGCAAACAATGTCTCAAACACATAGCCGATCGCTTGCGGATTTAAATCATCAATTTGGGTTTCTAGTACCGATATCGTTTCTAAATTTGGGCTATTATCTTCAGAATGGCTGAAATTAGACTCTAAACTTGCGCTTTCGCCTAGCCAGAGGCGTAGAATATTGGGAATGGGTAAATTGATAGTTCCTGCTCCCAGTCCTATCTGCTTGATAGCGATCGCAGGTGGTGAACCAAAATCTCTTGCCAAAGTAGTAGCGATCGCAGCTCCTGTTGGTGTCACCAGTTCTCTATCAATTCCATTGCTATAAACTGGACAACTCCGCATTTCCCACAATTTTAATACTGCTGGTACTGGTACCGCCATCTGACCATGTGCAGCCCGAACAGTGCCGCCACCAGTCGGGAACGCCGAGCAATAAAGTAAGGGTAATCCTTGCTTATTGCTCTCAATCCCCAACCAATCCAACCCTAAGCAAGTACCCACAATATCTACGATCGCATCTACAGCACCTACTTCATGAAAATGAACTTTTTCAGGGGAAATACCATGTACAGATCCTTCTGCCACTGCTAGCTGTCGGAATACCGCCAAACTCCAAGCTTCTGCCCGTGATGGCAACCCTGCTTTGAGAATCATTTGCTCTATTTCTGGCAAGTGGCGTGTGCGATCGTGACTGTGTTCGCGATCGTGGTGATGGTGATGATGATCGTCTACTAAATCCACATGGACTTTAGTCGCCTGCTGACCATTACGTTGGACAAATTCCGCTCTTAACTGATATTCGTGTCCAATACCCAACCCATTGAGTTTTTCAATTAAATACTCCAGAGGAACACCCAAACTTACCAAAGCACCCAGGCACATATCACCAGAAATTCCTGTCGGACATTGAAGATAAGCGATTTTATTCATAATAAATTAGTTATTGGGCATTGGGCATTGGGCATTGGGCATTGGGCATTGGGCATTGGGTATTGGTTATTGGTTATTAATTTTTTCTCCCCTGCTCCCCCTGCTCCCCCTGCTTCCCCATTCTCCCCCTGCTTCGCCATTCTCCCACTCCCCACTCCCCATTCTCCCATATGGCAAAAATTTTCCCAGTTCATCCGGATAATCCCCAAGTTCGCCGAATAGAGGAAATAAAGTCGGCGCTCTTTAGTGGCGCAGTTATGCTTTACCCTACTGATACAGTTTATGCGATCGGTTGTGATTTGAATGCCAAGTCGGCGGTAGAACGAGTGCGGCAAATTAAACAGCTAGCAAATGATAAACCACTAACATTTTTATGTCCCTCGCTTTCAAATGTGGCAACTTATGCCTTCGTAAGTGACACAGGCTATCGGATTATGAAGCGCCTGATTCCAGGGCCATACACGTTTTTGCTCCCAGCGACTAAGTTAGTACCGCGATTGGTGCAAAGCCCCAAGCGGAAAACTACTGGAATTAGAGTACCAAACCATACTGTGTGTTTGGAGTTGCTGGCAGCGTTGGGTAATCCGATTATTTCAACTTCAGCACATCTGCCACCAGATGAAGAAGATAATGGGATGATCCGGATAGAAAAAGAAACAGTTCAGTCGCGGGTAGAGCTATTTGACCGTTTGGATAAGTTGGTAGACATAATTATAGACACTGGACAGGAACCTACATATGAAGTATCTACCATCTTGGATTTAACGGAAGACGAACCAGTAATGATCCGGAGGGGTTTAGGTTGGGAAGCAGCAGCAGCATGGGTATAAGAATTCCACTTCACAGGCGCACCTCTGGGTTTCGGAAATTGTGATAAAAACAACTCCACTTTTGAAATTGTCATATTCAAAGGACATGTCTACGACGGGCTGTTTAGTGACGCAGTGGATATAACAGGATGGTGGCAACAGTTGGCACAGCAAGGTATTTGACAACTTTGAGAAAATGGTGGGTACTCGTGTGCCAGCGTTAATAATAGTGGCTTGTGACAAAAACCGACACATTGCCATAACTATAACTCTTTCGTATTTCCTACAGTTTTATATATGACCTTTAGATATGAGCATTACATAGAGCAAGTTTTGATGGATGAATGCCTAAAGATTCACAAGCCTTGGACGGTCTTGATTGCTGTGTCTGCGTTGTAATTACGGTGCAATACTACTACCTGGAAAAGTCATGAAAGCTAACGTCGTCAATCTACCAAACTCTAGACCCATTTTTGAGAACCACCTTTCGACTGAAGATTTTTCAGACAGCAGCAGCAATACCTTGATTGAATTGCTGTGTGAGGAAATGCAAGGGCAAGTGAAAGCAGCACCCAAATGCGTAGAAGCTTTAGCAAAGCGCATAGCCGTAGAAGTAGAACGCATTTGCGACAAAAGCTCCCGTATTCAAACATCTGGGGAAATCAAATCCTGGCAGATGACGTTGGGAAGGCATCGGATGCAAAAGTGCTTACGTTACTACCAATTAGGTTCCAAACAAGGGCGGGTGGAATTACATAGCAATTTGGGTGCTATGGTTTACCGCCATATAACTATGTCCGGCTCGGAGTTGGGTTTTGAGGCTCGTTACAGCCTGATTGAAGATTTTTTACAAGCATTTTATATCGAAGCTATCAAAGCTTTCCGCCGAGAAAACGAACTACCAAACGATCACACGCCGCGTACTCAGCTGCAATTAGCTGAATATATGTCCTTTACGGAGCAGTATGCCAAACGCCGGATCAATTTACCTGGTGGTGCAAATCAGCAGTTGATTATCTTACGGGCCCAAGGTTTTGCTCGTCGTCAGCCCCAAGAAACTACCGTGGATATTGAAATGGCGGTAGAGTCTGCCAAGGGTGAAGAAGCAGAATCTTACCAGCGTAACTCGGCGGTGCAACAGCTGCGATCGCAGATGATTGCCCAAACTAATTTCGATCCATCAGAAGAGTCAGAACGCGATCGCGTCATCACTGAATTGATGAAATACCTAGAGTCTCAAGGTCAATCTGACTGTATGAACTACCTCAGCTTGAAACTCCAAGACCTCTCAGCCCCAGAAATTGACCAAATTCTCGGTTTAACTAGCCGTCAGCGCGATTATCTCCAACAACGCTTTAAATACCATGTGGAAAAGTTTGCCAAACAACACCATTGGCAATTGGTACATCAATGGTTAGGTGCGGGTTTAGAGCAAAAGTTGGGTTTATCTTCTCAGCAGTGGGAAATCTTTGTGAATCAACTCACAGAACAACAACACCAGATATTACAGTTAAAAACTGCACGGGAAAACGACGTTGCGATCGCCAAAGAGATCAAATGCACCCCCAAACAGTTACAAAAGCGCTGGACTCAACTTTTAGAAATCGCATGGTCTATCCGCAACGGTCATACTGAAGCCCAGACGGGCTAAAATGAAGGTGAATAAAATATACACAAAACCATGAACCCAGTATTTCCCCAACTCTCTAGCCTTTCGAGAGCGGAAAAACTCCAACTGGTAGAAGATTTATGGGATAAGATTACCCCTACACCAGCAGCACTCCCAGTTTTAGATTGGCATAAACAAGAGCTAGCCCGTCGCAAAGCCGAATATCTACAAAACCCAGCCATTGGCAGCAGTTGGGAAGATGTAAAAGCCAGAATCTCTCAACGACATGGCTAGAAAATTAACTATCCTTACAGCCGCAGAACTAGATATTATCGAAGCTTTTGACTGGTACGAAAGGCGCTAATTTAGCTTAGATACTAAGTACAACATTTCATTAATTAGTAGTAAATTCTCTGCGTCCCCCTGGGCTTACCTCTGCGCCCCTTTGCGTTTAAATTTCACCCCTCAATTCACCACGATCTTACGCAAATAACTATTATCTAAATTAGTAACTCCTTCCTTATCAAATTATTAATACATTTGTATTTAGTACAAAAATACCAATATTTTCCTACTCCACACCTAATAAATGTAGTCTTATCCATCCAAAATCAAAAATTTATATAACCTAGCATTTACTGTTGCTTTCAGGGAATCCTAAAATTAGGAAACCTTTTGAAGATAATCAGGATAAAGATGACTCAAGGTGCAAGAGCAGTTACTTCTGGCAATGTCTTGGAAAAAACTGTAGAAGGGACTTTACTGGGTCATGGATATGTCCAAGTGGGCTTTGATTTACCAAAAAAACAGCGCCTTGGATGTCTTTTAAGCTCGAACACTATACCAAAACGATATGCAAGGCAGGTTTATATCGGAGCAGGAATTTATGGGAGCTATATTTATGTAGACTTTTACATTATTGGTGCTGCATCCGTTTCTTCCGGGCTGATTATTGAGTGTAAATGGCAGCAAACTAGCGGTTCAGTTGATGAAAAACTTCCTTACCTTAACTTGAATATTCAAAATTGCTATCCTGCACAAGCAGTTGTATTAATTGATGGTGGAGGTATGAAACCGCAAGCTGTATCCTGGTTAGGTAAACAAGTTGGTTTCAATAAAAATCTTCTTTCTGTTCATAATTTAAGTTCATTCATTGCCTGGTCTAACAATAATCTTTAATACGAAGTTACTAGTAACTCTGTAATTTTTCCACGCTTTTTAGCATTGGAATTAATTGCCCTAGATGCTGATATAGTCTGGATATTGAAACTGCTGTAAAGGTTGCGAGTAAATTCACAATCTGAATTAGATAGCATGACTTTGACTCCACGTTTAGCTAATTTTTCAAATACATCTTTGAGTTTAACTTGCTGATCTTCAGCAAAGCGATAGCTACTGTAACCTGTAAAATAGCTAGTTTCACTTACAGGATAGTATGGTGGATCAAAATAAATAAAATCATCACTATTTGTGGCATAATTTAGCACGTCAACAAAATCTATTTGTTTAATTTTAGATGGAGAAAGTGCTTCTGACGCTGCCCGCAGTAAAACCTCAGAACAAATATTAGGATTTTCATATCTGCCTAAAGGCACATTGAATTTACCCTGTGAGTTGACACGATAAAGACCATTAAAACAAGTCTTATTAAGATAAATTATCCGAGCAGCTTTTTCTAAATTAGTACCCCCAGAGTTATTTCTGACACTATAGTAATAATCTTTATTATGTCGGATTTTATGCTCTTTCAATATATAAATTAATTCGTCAACATGATCTCTAACACAACAATAAGTATTAATTAATTCGCCATTGATATCAGTTAAAATGGCTGCACTTGGTTGGAGATAGAAAAAAACAGCACCACCACCTAAGAATGGCTCATAGTAATTTATATAACTCTTAGGAAAATAAGGAATGTATTGCTGTATCAACCTACTTTTACCCCCTGCCCACTTCAAAAATGGACGCGGGCTAGTTTCTTTAGGGATTTGAATTACCATTTACCTACGATTTAACTGAAAATAATCGTGACTAAATAAAGCCAATATAACCGACGAGCCATATTTTATCTTAACTGGCTAATTTTCCGGCTGCATAGATTACAATTGAGTATATAAAGCAGATCAAAACAAACGTAAGTATATAACAAGGCAGTTTACATTCAGATGTTTGACGGATTTTGGGATAACGTCTTTCGCTACCCCCGGTACTTAATTAGTATCGTCTTAGGACTGTTTCTGAACACCTTTGCGCCATTAGTGCCACTGTTGAAGCGCCCAGTCACCTTAATCGCCATCTTGGGTTTATTTGTGAGCAGCCTAGTCTTCCTGACTCTTACCCTACGGGCAATGTTGGGCTTGAGTACAATCTAGACTAGCGCTATATCGGGGCTATGCCCCACAGACGGTTGCTCTTGGCGTTGCTCCCGCTAAGTACTGTCTACCCAACTTGCATCTATTTTTGTCGTACAACCTCTGTGAGGAGGCAAAATTTTTATGGCTACAAATCGCCGGGTTTCCCGCGTTGCTGAACTGATCAAACGGGAAGTTAGCCAAATGCTGCTCAACGGCATTAAGGATGACCGTGTGGGTACAGGAATGGTTAGTGTTACTGATGTTGATGTTTCTGGCGATCTCCAACACGCCAAAGTCTACGTCAGTATTTATGGTACAGATGAAGCTAAGGTAGAAACAATGGCAGGCTTAAAGTCGGCCACGGGTTACGTCCGCAGCGAACTTGGGGCGCGGATACGGCTACGTCGTACACCAGAAGTCATTTTTCTCGAAGATCGCTCCATAGAACGCGGTAATAAGGTACTAGCACTACTAGACCAACTTAACCATGAGCGTCCCCCAGAAAGTCTGGTATCAGTAGAAGACAGCACTGCTCAAAATGATCAGGAATTCTCCGAATAAGTAACTAAAACAACAATGTAACTTCAGAACAATTAATCTCAGCAAATCCGCCAAACAGTTTACAGACGTGATCTGGTCACGTCTGTTTTAATATAACCATAACCTAATTCAGCGATTCAGTAGTTGCATATATACGCTTTCTATTTGTCTTGGCTTTCGCCTCTACTCTAGTATTTTCCCTTTCCCTCTGCCGCATATTTTTTATTTGGAAGTCCTTTACTCCTCCCTCTTACAGATATTTATCTCAGGAAAACTGTTTAATATGAGTGCTGAAATTAACCTAAGTAATTACGGATTTCCTTAAGAAAATGTTAGCAGATCCTAGTCTTAAAGCTTTCGTCGTATATTTTGGCCGTTATGTTTTGCAATATTTTATACCCTAATGTCTGACAAATATTCTTGTGTTGTTTACCCTTAGATAAATACCAGCAGTTCTATATCTGGTTTTAAGGTGATTATTTGATATGTAAGCGATGCCTGCGGCGGGCTACACCTACGCGCCCTCAATTCTTCCTAACCGCCAAATCTTGCCTAAACACAGTAATGGCAAGACTTTCAGACTTGTTGAATAAAAGTCATACAGCTAAAGAAGCATGTTAAGTTAACTACTTGGAATTTTTTTTGTAAAGCGGATTTTGTCAAAATGTCAGGATTTGTTGACTTTCTTAACATTTCTTGAGATAATTTCAGGATATGTGGGGTCAAAATAAAAATAGTTCCGTATAGCAAACTACAAAATTCTAGCCACAAGTCTAATTTCTGTCATGTTTGTTCCTAACTATTAACGGGAATACTATCGTAAGTGTTAATTTGTGAGTAAAAACCATGAGTGTGAATACGGTGCCTTCTATCAATTACTACTCTCTAGATGTGATTCAAGACGAAGCACGCCGACTGGTGCAAAAGGGAATGATTAGCAGACAACAGCCAATATATACCCTCTGCCAATACATTCCAGCGAGAGAGTGGGTTTGCGTTGAATGTGAATTAGAAAAATGTGACTTTTTGTTACGCGATCGCATTGGCGACCTAATTGGTCGTGAACAGTGGGACAACGACTAATCAATGTTTGATTTCGGATTTGGGATTGCGAGTTTATTTTTGATGTGTGGATGTCACAATCAACGATTCGCCGCCCAATCTGGGGGATAATCTCTGGTTTTTGATGAGCATTGCCCGATAGAGAATCTTGCGTTTTTCATTACACAGAAGTATTTCAGTCTGAATTTATACAGCTTTTCAAGTTAAAGAAGGCATCAGAACCATTTATTTTGTATATCTGGTGCTACAGCTTGAGTCTAGTATGTAGATTCTATGAGGTTCCTACATTTACCTATTGGGTAAGTGTAGGAACCTCGTTTTTGACTTGCAATTCATTGCATCGGAAGCGATAGTCTGCTTGGTGTTCAAAGCGAAAATTCGTGTTGAAAAGTTCCCTCTTACCGCGAGTCAGGGAACCAAGAATCCCCGTCACTAAAGTGACGGGGAGTGTCAACCTACTTGCTCTAAATACTGATTAATGTCTTCAATGATGCGGGTAAGTTCAGCTTCAGTAGTCAAGCGGATGTTGAGGTTGCGGACAGTTAGCAAAACTTTGGCTGCGAAGGGCGTCGGCCAGATATTAGGATTACAGAAAATTTCTAAAAATACTTCACCTGTATGACGATATTCCAGGGGAGGTTGGGGAGTTAGTTTACCGCCGCCAGGGGTGGGTTTAGCGGCGACAGCTTTCAGGCGCTCCATCAGTTTATCCGTCGCTGTCTTTAATTCTCGTGCTGCTTGGGGTGAAAAACTGAAAGACACAGAACCTTCAATTAGGTTCAATGTTAAAGGTGTTGAAGCCATATGTTTTTGATTAAAACTTCTTGATAAGTACTAATATTACCCGAAGGAGGGGTCTGAATCCCACTCTGAAAGTTTTCCGCGTCTTCTTCAAAGACCACTGATGGAATTTATCGTATGTATTTTTAATACAATCTGTTCTGAACTAAGTGGACGTATGAATAACAAAATTAATTAAAATATTCCTGGAATTAATGCTAAAAATATGCTGTTATGTGTAAAGCCATTACTAATGCCTATCTAACTTGTAGCTACTGTTAGTTAAAAAGAATCTCAATAAATTGCGATAAAATATAGAGACTATAGAGAGACTTAACTGTTACTGCGTAAGACTTTGATGCAGTTTATTAGTGTTGATTTATGTTTTAAGTTTTACATTAGAAGTCATAGAACTTGATGTAATAAATTATCTATGACTTACGATAACCGCGCAAAAGTGCGAAAGGTTTTAATTATTACCCTACTGCTCAACCTGTTTGTACTAGGATTGAAAGCACTTGTGGGCTATTGGACAGGTTCTTTGAGTTTGCTAGCTGATGCCTTGCATAGTGTGACAGATAGCGCCAACAACGTTTTAGGATTAATTGCAAGTAAATTTTCTTCTCCACAACCCGATCGCGAGCATCCCTACGGACACCACAAATTTGAAGCTGTGGGAGCTTTAGGAATTGCCTCATTTTTAGGAATCGCCTGTTTTGAAATTCTGCAAGGAGCAATCGAACGAATTGTCAAAGGTGGTGGTGAACCTGTGAGAATATCGCCACCTGAGTTGTGGTTATTACTAATTGTGCTGGGCGTGAATATTTTTGTGGCGTTTTACGAACGTGCTGTGGGTAGGCGGGTAGGTAGCTCAATTCTCATAGCTGACGCTACACATACCATGAGCGATATTTGGGTGACAATCTCTGTAATTGGCGGTTTGATAGGAGTTTGGCTAGGTTATCAATGGATGGATTTGGTGTTATCTTTTCCTGTCGCTTTGTTGGTATTTTGGAGTGGTTGGTCAGTTTTAAAAGAGAATTTGCCTTGGCTTGTGGATCAAATGGCGATCGCACCAGAAGTAATTCATGCGATCGCTACTCCTGTTCCAGGTGTAATTAACTGTCATGATATTGCCTCTCGCGGTGTTCTTGGTCGTCAAGTGTTCATTGAAATGCATTTAATAGTAGATGCACCAGACGTAGAAACCGCCCACCACATCACCGAAGAAGTAGAAAGCCGATTAGAAGAAAGGTTCCGTCCAGTGAGGATTTTAATTCACGTCGAGCCACCAGGATATAAGTCTGAGCAAATTAGCTTTGAAAGTGGAGCAAAATAGTCTCAGCAATTCCAAATCACGCCCTGTTCAGAATATAGGACTCCGATTTGATTTTTGAATTGTTAACAGGATTTCATTTGAAATCTTATTCAGAAATCAGACAGGAGTCCGATAATGGGAGATTTAGATTCACCACTTTCATGTTGAGCATCAAATTTGCGACGATCGCAACTAGTTCTCCTGGATCAACTGGTTTAGCTACATGAGTCTGAAAACCTGCATCCAGGGACAGGCTACGATACTCGCTATCGCCATAGGCAGTTAAGGCAATAGCGGGAAGTTTTCCCCAAATATCAGGCTTCAGCGCCCGGATCTTGCGGATGAAGGTATAGCCATCTTCATCAGGCATAGCAATATCACAAATCAAGACATCTGGTTGCAACTCAGGTAGTACTTTCAATGCTACCCTTGCCGATGTAACTGCTATAACGCTGGCTCCATCAGCTTCCAACACGGTAGTAATGTAAAAACGGCTATCGTCATCATCATCAACTACGAGGATGTTTAAGCCAGCAAGGGGAAGAGCAGGTTGCATAACATCTCCATTAATGTTGATTAAATGAAAGTTATTTCTAATGATCTGCTTGTTTTTTCTCTATAACCACACCATTTATAATTTTACTGCGATCGCGCCTATTTTCCTAGACAATAACTCAATTCGTCCAACCACTATCCAATTGATGGTTAATTATTTCCTGGCATTTATAATTATTGACTGGATAACATTATGTTAGTGTTGAAATTACTTTACATTTAAAAAATTAACTTTAACGAATAGTTGAAATTCCAGAATAATCTTGCTAATTACTGATTGCTTTATTAAGTAGGTAGGCGTAATTAAATATAAGATAAAACCTCACCCTCAATCCCTCTCCCTGAGTTCGGAGAGGGAAGCCGGAGGCAGGGTGAGGTTTTATCTTTAAAAAATAAAAAATTCTGAATTTTGAATCTTTCAATCCAAAATCCAAAATTCAAAATTCGGTGATCAGCTTTTAGTTAAGTAAACTCAAAACTTGATTACTCCCATTCAATCGTTCCAGGCGGCTTAGAGGTGATGTCATAAACCACCCGATTCACCCCTTTCACCTCATTCACAATCCGGGTGGAAATGACTTCCAGGACATCGTAAGGGACTCTAGCCCAATCAGCAGTCATGCCATCTTCACTGGTAACAATCCGCAAAACAATGGGGTAAGCGTAAGTACGTTGATCCCCCATAACGCCAACAGTCCGAATTGGCAGCAATACAGCAAAAGCTTGCCAGAAATCATGATACATACCGCGTTGGTTAATTTCTTGCCGTACAATCAAATCGGCATCGCGCAAAATGTTTAACCGCTCAGATGTGACTTCCCCCAGGATGCGAATTGCCAAACCAGGCCCAGGAAAAGGTTGTCGTTGGACAATTTCTTCTGGTAAACCAATGGAACGCCCAACTTTGCGGACTTCATCTTTAAATAGTTTCCGCAGTGGTTCCACCAATTTAAATCTTAGGTCTTTGGGCAAACCGCCAACATTATGATGACTCTTAATTTTCACCGCTACCCGCTCACCAGTTTGGGAGTCAACGTTGGTGTCAGCAGATTCGATCACATCTGGATAAAGAGTCCCTTGAGCCAGATAGTCAAACTGACCGAGGCGCTTTGATGTTTCCTCAAATACACTGATAAATTCGTGTCCAATACGGCGGCGTTTTTCTTCAGGATCTGTGATATCAGTAATCCTAGCTAAAAAGCGATCGCGGGCATTAACATACTCTACAGGAATGTGAAACTGCTCTTGGAACAGCTTTACCAATCGCTCTGGCTCATACTTTCGCATAAAGCCTTGATCGATAAACACGCAAGTCAGTTGGTCGCCAATCGCCTTATATAGCAAGAAGGCCAGGGTAGAAGAATCCACTCCCCCAGACAGTGCCAACAGCACCCGCTTTTCACCGACTCTGGCGCGAATTTCTCGAATTGCCTCTTCGACAAAAGCCGATGTTGTCCAAGTAGGTTCGCAATCGCAGATATGATAGACAAAATTACGGATTAATGCTATTCCGCCAACAGAATGTACCACCTCTGGATGGAACTGAACGCCATAAAGTTTCCTTTCATGGTCGGCAATGGCAGCACAGGGAGTATTTTCTGTATGTGCAAGCAATTCAAACCCTGATGGCATTTGGGTAACTGAGTCTCCATGACTCATCCACATAGTAGTGCCATCTTCGACATTAGTGAGCAAATCTGTGGGATCATCAATATATAATGATGCTTTGCCGTATTCACCTCGCTCGGCCTTTGCCACTTCGCCACCGAGTTGGTTCACCATCAGCTGCATCCCATAGCAAACACCCAAGATGGGTATTCCCAAATTCCAGATTTCTGCGTCACAATGGGGAGCGTGATCACCATAAACCGAACTTGGGCCACCAGAGAGGATGATTCCCTTAGGATTGAGTTGGCGCAAATGTTCAAAAGTAGTGCGATAGGACAAAACTTCTGAGTATACTTGAGTTTCGCGGATGCGACGGGCAATTAGCTCCGAATATTGAGAGCCAAAGTCCAGAATTACAATCAATTGCCGATCAAGACGCCCAAAATGTTCCAATGTTTGGGGCGCTTGTTCTATTGGTAGAGTCACCACTGTATTCATGACGGGAGAGTTATGTCTGTTAAGGATAGATGCTTTGTGGTCTATGGTGATGCTATTATTCAGCCAGGATAGGCTGATAATGGTATAGAGAGCCTTTACAAACGCGAGTTTATGTGCGTTTGTCTAGTCCCTGAGTCGGAGATGGTATTAAAACGATAAACTGATCCGAGAGTGGTTACTTAAAAGACTATTTATTTGGATTGTTTACGATTATTCATAATAAATTAACATAATTTTCCGATCAACAGAGTCGCAGTTTTACTCTTCACAATAATTTTGCGATCGCGATCAAAGAGGATAGAGCCACAGACTGTAACTCCCGCGCCACGTTCGCTATGGCTTTGGATGTATTCTTGAGAACGAACATCGATGGTTTCGGCGATCGCAGTGTAAACTTGATTTACCCAATCACTACCAGTTGCAGCATCTAGCGATCGGAGATATGTCAGGGCGGCTTCGGCGGTAGCACTATTAAACACAGCTTGGATATCAGGTAATTTTAAACCAGCGATCGCACAGTGCGCTGCTAAAATTTCCCGCCGTCCATCAGCCAAGTAGTGATGGGTGTGAAAAATTCCCCCAGCGAGTTTCATCAGCTTACCGTGATAGCCAAATAATAAGATTTCTTTCACGCCCAGCACATCAGCTTCTACTAACATTGGACCGAGCCAGTTAGCAGTTTTGACCAATTGCTCAGGATTAATCCCTAGTTTGGACGCCAAATCTAGGCCATTCTCCCCGATACAGAATACCAAACTCTCAAAACGACTGGCTTTATTTTGTAATTCGGCCCGAAAAACTGCAAGCTGATCTGGTGTACTCAAAGGTTGAGAAATACCAGTTGTGCCTAAAAGGGAAAGTCCTTCAACCACACCAAAAGCCGAATTTGAAGTCCGAACAGCAAGCGATCGCCCTTCAGGTAAAATAATCGTCACCGTGATTTTTTCCCCCGGTGCTAACATCCGTTGCAAATTCTCTTGCAACAGCCTATGAGCATAGGTATAAATAGCCGGCTTGTTATCAGCATTCACCTGTCTGCCAATTCCTTCCCCTCCTTTAATAATTACAACCTCTTCACCTTCTTCTCGCCATTCCACCAATGCCCAAATCGGTGTATCTTTAGTCAAATCAAGATTATCACCAGGGTCACTACGGGCGATCGCTAAAGCCATACTCTCAGATAGTCCTGCTACCTGTTCAATTGCAATTTCTGCGATTTGGCTTGGTTCAATCAAATCTATAGAGGCTATGCTTAATGGTTGGCGATCGCGTAACCAATGTAAAGCTGCAACAGATGCAGCGCACGCAAATACTGGGAGTGTGTAGCCAGAACGAGACATTAATAAAAACAGTTTTAGACGGCAATTTAAACATCAACTGTAGCTTACTTTCTCCAAACTGCTGTTACAGTCCATTTCGCTTTCTTTGTTTGCAACTCACACTGAACTCCATGATGCACCGCACCCCTAACAGCTACTTTTAACTCGATCTCTTTATCGGTATAGTATTCACCAATTCTGAATTCTGCCCCCTGCCCCTTGCCTTTCTTTTTACACTTTTTATGCCCCCCTACCGCATTGAAATTTTTAGAGAATACATGGTCTACTGAGAAACTAGACCCTTAAATAATCTGGTTGCAAAGGACACTTCTTAAATATGAACACAGTAGCGTTCACGGGTATTTCGTCCTGGGGCTGGTCGTACTGGATAATACAGCCTCACTTAGCTATGCATATTCCAGATGGCTTCTTGAACTTACCCGTTATCCTTGTCACTTGGATAATTGCTATTGGTCTAATTGCACTAGCGATTAAGCGATCGCAAGCAGAATACCAAGAACGAGCTGTACCTTTAATGGGGGTTTGTGCAGCATTTATCTTTGCAGCCCAAATGATTAATTTTCCGATTCCTGGCGGCACTTCTGGACACCTTTTGGGCGGAACACTAGCAGGAGCCTTATTAGGGCCGTGGGCTGGGTCACTAGTGATGGTAACAGTATTCATCGTGCAGGGTGTTCTGTTTCAGGATGGAGGACTGACGGTATTAGGGGCTAACATCTTTAACATGGGATTGATCGGTACATTTGGTGGTTATTATCTCTATCGCACAGTTAGATTTGCTACAGGGCGCGATACCTTGCGAGGAGTGGTAATTGGCGCAGCGATCGCAGCTTGGACAAGTGTGGTGGTTGCTTCAGTTGTGTGTGCCTTGGAACTTGCTTTGTCGGGAACGATTCCTCTAGCGGTGGCTTTGACAGCGATGGCTTCTTGGCACGTCCTAATTGGCATTGGCGAGGCGCTGATTACTGTAGCAGCACTCAGTTTTATTTGGCGGACTCGACCAGACTTATTTTACGATCCGCCCCGTCAGACAAAATCATCTGTCTCTGGTCCCATTTCTCGGTATTAAAAGGTATTTACGGAATCAGGAATGAATGCTTATGAGTAGCAACCTCTCGCACTCGCGCAACCGGGCTTTTGTGATCGCTGGCTTAGGTATTGCTCTGCTGATTGCAATTTTCCTTTCGCCATTGGCTAGCAAAAATCCCGATGGGCTAGATAGAGTCTCCAAAGACCTGAAGTTTGACAGCAAAGAACTAGAACAGAAACCTGCTCAGAAATTACCATTTTATAGCATATTTAATGAGTATGCTGTTAGAGGTGTACCATCTGCGATCGCCACACCATTGGCAGGTTTAGTGGGAACGTTAGTAACTTTTGGTTTAGCTTGGGGTATTGGCAAGTTAGTTGTGCGTGGTTCTGGTTTACCTTCCACAGAAGATGATGCTTATTCAGACTCAGATACGCCAGAGTGAAAAAGAATTCAGAACTTAGAATTCAGAACTTAGAATGCAATCAGTCGGGATTTAAACCTATTTATTCATCCGCGCTTCTCCTGTCAAAGACGCTGCGCGTAGCTTGGCTTTTGAGTAGGGGTACGGGTTGGTGCAGTCGCTCATGGGGAGAAAATACGCAACGTGGTAGCTCCCTTTTTCCAAAGCTACGGTGTACACAAGTCCTAAAAACTTAGCTTGATAAAGCTTTCCTCATTCTCATGCAAAGCATTCTCAGTCAATGCAATGGCATTCTTAGTCAATGCAATGGCATTCTTACTCAATGCAATGGCATTCTCAGTCAATGCAATGGCATTCTTACTCAATGCAATGGCATTCTCAGTCAATGCAATGGCATTGCAGGTCAAGAGAGTTGTGTGTACACTGTAGTTTTCCCAAAAAGAGAGGCTAGCGCCAAGGGACAAAACCGTTCTACTGACGCTCGTTTGCCTAGTGTATCGTAGACAAAACTCGCTACCGCTTCGCTAACACAACTCCTACAGAATTTATGCTGAATTCTGACTCCTGAATTCTTCTTGTTAAATACAGATACGAACTTAACATCATGCTGCTACACGTTGGGGCTTTTCTGCTGGATATCGATAGCAAACAAACTACTCCCTGGCACAAACTTGCTCCCCGTACCCGCATACTCTGTACATTGTTGTTTGTGTTTGCCATTGTCCTAACACCAGATGGGCATTGGTGGACTTGGGCTATTTATGGATTAGCTCTCTTGAGTCTATTATTACTGAGTCGAATTACCCTATTAGTACTACTAAAACGATTGGTAGTTGAGCTAACATTTATTGGTGTTGTTCTCCTGGGTACGTTGTTTCGGGGTGGGGGCGAAGTGTTATGGTCTTGGGGGCCATTACAGATTACGACAGTCGGGTTAACTATCTTGGGGAGTGTGACGTTTAAGGCATTGCTATCACTGTTGATACTTAACTTACTGACTTTAACAACTTCGGTAACGGCACTGCTTCACGCTCTGCTAGAACTGAGAACTCCACCACTCTTAGTAGCAATTTTGGCATCTATGTATCGCTATATCAGCGTATTAATCGGCGAGTTTAACGCGATGCGTCGAGCAGCCGAGTCCCGAAACCTGATGAACAACAACCGCTCAATCCGGTTAATTTTTGGCAATATGATTGGAGCGCTGTTTATCCGCACTTATGACCGGGGAAATTTGGTTTATCAGGCGATGCTATCACGGGGTTATCAAGGAGTACCACCAATGATGGAAAAAGCTTCGTCAGGCGGACGATCTGACGTTGTGGCTTTGAGTTTAACTATAATTTTGGCACTGTTGGGTCAGGCTATTTACTGGCGGAAATAACATTTGTTCACGTTGTATTAATGCATCATAATCCCATATCAATTCAAAATCTTAGCTATACTTACCCTGACGGAACTCAAGCTTTGAGGGACATTAATTTGTCTATCAAAGCAACTGAGCGAGTGGCATTAATCGGAGCCAATGGTTCAGGAAAATCTACGTTGCTGTTACATCTCAATGGAATTCTCATGCCTCAGTCGGGACAGGTGACGATTGGAGAATGTCCTTTAACTGTTGAGAATTTGCGAAAAATTCGGGATTTTGTCGGGTTGGTATTCCAGAATCCAGATAATCAGTTGTTCATGCCAACCGTTTGGGAAGATGTTGCTTTTGGCCCGATGAATCTGGGTTTGCAAGGCGAGGAATTAATACAGCGAGTTTTGCAAGCGATGGCAGCAGTTGATATTGATCCCCAATGGTATGGGCAACGCTATATCGGTAATTTATCTGGAGGTGAGAAAAAACGGATTGCGATCGCTGGAGTTTTGGCAATGAACCCACAGATACTAGTATTTGATGAACCTTCGGCTCAATTAGATCCGCGTTCGCGTCGTCAATTTATTGAACTGCTGCAAAGCTTACCTCTGACGCAACTGATTGCAACCCACGATTTAGACTTAGCTTTAGATTTGTGCGATCGCACAGTTGTTCTGAGTCAAGGTCAGATCGTCTATGATGGCAAAACTGAGAAGGTAATGAGCAATCCAGAGTTTTTGCTTGGGCACGCTTTAGAGTTACCACTAAGCTATAGTCGCCCCTATTGTCAGCTGGAACATGCACCTATCAGCCCATCTCGCTCCAGTTAATTTACTTAAAACAATCATATTTAATTGTTACCTAAAAAGATAGGCTTGGGATGCCAAAGCATTAAAAGCTACTTTTAATTCTGCCTGAGACATGGCACCAGTACCCAGATAATATCCCCAACGATACATTCGGCGTTCTAGGATGCCATAGCGGCGCAAGGTTTCTAAGTCTTTTCGCAGAGTAGCGATCGCCGGATAATCTTCTGGTAATCTGATTCTACACTCGACTGCTAATTGCTGTAGGGATGTTCGTACTTGAGTAAGTGCATCGTGTTGTTTGTCATAATTGGTGTTGATTAAATCGGGACAACCTATACCTGGATTCTTCAGCAAAGTTGCAATTAGCAACATCAGGCGTTCAAAGGATAGGCGTTCCGCGTAGGGGTGAGATGTCGATTTTTTGGGCATGAGGAATTAGGAATTAAAAAATATTACTACTGCGAGTAATAATGTAGCGTCAATTCTTTATACACAATAGTTATAGCTTGGTTATAGTGGCAGCATCAATTATTTTCTTTTACTGGCTTCTTGGTGAGTTCGGGGATATCGTAGTTAGTAATGGTACGGGATATTCACCTTTAAATAAGTCATATTTATAACTATGTATATTTCTCATCGCGGTGCTAAACTACGTAATACTTTGGTATCGTTTTTCAATGGAAGTGTGACTCTGGTGATTTTGCTGATTGCTCCTTTGGGTTTAATGGCAGTAATTATCAATACTCTCTTAGTGACTTTCGCTACTTATGTTGTTTCCAACGTGGCAGATAAAGTTATTGCTGGGCTAGAACCAGGACAGAATGCAGAGTTAACGGCTTCATCTCAGCCTAGAAATCGTAATTCACGGCAATCTTATCTCCAGCGATGGTGGCGGTAACAACCTGACTTTTCATGTGGAAAAGCTCACGAAAAACCTAACCCTCTTGCCGACGCGGGAAGGGGGAAAATTCAAAGTTTCTCTCCTTTTAGGCTACGGTGTACACACAAGTTTTTCTCAACGCAATTGATGGTTAAGTCTCATAACCTCACCCTGGTTCTGCTACGCAAAACCTGTCCCTCTCCTTATAAAGGAGAGGGATGTCCGATTAGGTCTTTGACGCTCATTTCCTCTGAATCATTGTCCTGTCCCTCTCCTTACTAAGGAGAGGGATGTCCGATAGGACAGGGTGAGGTTTTAAAGGACTTTTGGGTAATCGGATAACTTGTGTGTACGCCGTAGCTTTTAGGAGAGAGATTTTCCAGACAACGCGAAAAGTCAGGGTAACAAAAAATTCATAATTCATAATTTGTAATTCATAATTCTATGCGAACTCTCTACGTTTCTCAGCAAAATTGTTATGTGTGTTTGCACCAGGAGACTTTGCTTGTTAAGCAAGGAGAGACTATTTGCGGTGAGGTGCAATTACCTTTATTGGAACAAGTTCTGATTTTTGGTAAGTCGCAAGTTAGCACCCAAGCAATTCGCGCTTGTTTATGGCGAGATATTCCGATTACCTATTTATCGCGTATGGGTTTCTGCTATGGCAGGATTTTACCGATTGCTAGGGGATATCGCCAATTATCCCGCTATCAGCAGCAATTGTCACCAGTGGAAAAGTTAATCTCTGCCCGTGCGATTGTGCAGGCAAAGTTAAAAAATAGTCGGGTGTTGATGCGACGACAGCGAAAAAGACTAGAGTCTCAGATTCTAGAAAATGTGCTGCAAAGTCTTGATTATTTGGCTAATCAAGCGGCGGAGGCTGATTCAGTTGAGAGATTGATGGGGTTTGAAGGTGCTGCTGCTGCACAATATTTTTCTGCTTTTGCTGAGTGTTTGACTAATACAGATTTTGTATTTACTGCGCGTAGCCGTCGTCCTCCGGGAAATCCTGTGAATGCAATGTTGAGTTTTGGCTATCAGGTTCTTTGGAACCATTTATTAGCATTGATTGAAATTCAAGGACTTGATCCTTATTATGCTTGTTTGCACCAAGCACATGATGGTCATCCAGCGCTAGCTTCTGATTTAATTGAAGAATTTCGCGCCCCAATTGTCGATTCTTTGGTGTTGTGGTTAGTTAATAGTAAGGTGGTGAATGCCCAAAAAGATTTTGATTATCATGATGGAGGATGTTATTTAAATGATTCTGGACGGCGGAAGTATCTTCAAGCTTTTTTACAAAGGATGGAAGAAGAAATTCAAACTGACTCTGGGGAGAAACAACCGAAATGGGATTTGTTAACGCAGCAGGTTAAGGCGTATAAGCAGTTTGTCTATAAGCCTAGCTCACTTTATCAGCCTTATCAGATTCGTTAGTTTATATGTTTTTGTATGTGGTGGTTTATGATATTCCTTGTGACAAACGCCGCAAAAAAGTATCAGATTTATTAGAGGGCTATGGTCAACGTGTTCAATATTCGGTGTTTGAATGTCGATTGTCTGCTGATAAATATAAGGAACTGCGTCGCCGACTCCAGAAAATAGTTAAGTTGGCTGAAGATAGTCTGCGGTTTTACCCTCTGTCACGTCATACTTTAGAACAGGTGGAATGTTGGGGTGTGGGTCCACCTGTTACAGAACTTCCAGGTTCGCTAATTATTTAGTTTGGTTGCGAGGGCGTCTGGAAATCGCTGAAATGCTGATTGTGTCGCTTACCCCCTCGCCGCCTTGTCTTGTAAGGGTTTCAAGGATTTTTTTTACCGATGTTTTTGATTTTGCTGTCTCAAATTCTGACCCCCTCGCAAACTGCCTCTGGACTCTTGGCTGGATAAGGGTTTAAAATCGAGGGGTCTCCACTCGCTGGAGAAACTAATTGAATGGAAACGACAATTCATTATCCCAATCAATTGCATTAGAGATTATGTCTCCACTCGCTGGAGAAACTAATTGAATGGAAACTTCTTCTCACACTCCTGATCTAGATGTTGCTGTATGAATGTCTCCACTCGCTGGAGAAACTAATTGAATGGAAACATTGTCTTGCCAAGTCACTCAAGTCTTCTTGGGTTCCAGATATGTCTCCACTCGCTGGAGAAACTAATTGAATGGAAACCGAGAAAAGAGCCACATTGACAACATCTTTCTTGGTGTCTCCACTCGCTGGAGAAACTAATTGAATGGAAACGCATATTTTAATATTGGGTGAATCAAGGTACGGTGTCTCCACTCGCTGGAGAAACTAATTGAATGGAAACAATACTACTTCTTAAAAATTTTAAATTCATCTCTATCATGTCTCCACTCGCTGGAGAAACTAATTGAATGGAAACTTTTCTTTGCTTTGATATCAGCGAGCATTCCATTAAATGTCTCCACTCGCTGGAGAAACTAATTGGATGGAAACTTAAGCATTCTGCACCATCCATACTAAAAAACCTAGTATTTGATCTATTGGAGGTAGTGGGTAATCTGTCAAGTCGATTTCTACTATTTGTTCTACTAGCTTGAGGAATCGACACTGGGTTCCGTTTGTGATGCTCCCATACATGGCTGATGTGGGATTTCCCTTGAATTCATTAAATCGCTGGGCGGCCACCATTTCAGCAATACATTGACCTATTCCAGCATTTAAATCACCTCTTTTCGCCTCTACAATTACTACCGTAGGCGCTTCAATTTCTAGTAATTCAGGAGAACGGCTAATTAAAAAATCGCATCGGCCATTTAATCCAACTGTTGCATCTACTGTAAAATCTTGACCAGAGAAAAAACTGATTTTGCGTTCTAATATGCGACGAACTTCTACCAGCACAGGGCTAATTATTAACTCAGAACGGGCTTTTTCATTGCCTGTTGCTACTGCCAAAGGGAGGTTTTCATTGAGTGATTCTTGTAAGTTAGAACTAGGGCTAATTGGCTCTATCTGTGGTAAAAAACGATCGCCCTCACGAGTAGAAATGCCAAAAGCAGTCTTTACCTTGCCAAGTGTAAATTCGTTATATGCCATTTTGGCTCCCTTGCAAAAACAGCCGACCTTTAGAGGATGTTTTAAAAGTCCTAAAGTATACCAAAAACCCCGCTTCCATTCCTCTCCCCGAAGCGGAGAGAGGCTTTGAAACCCCCATTCCCTTGTAGGGAAGGGGGGCTAGGGGGGTTAGGTTTCTGAGATATTGATGTTAGCAATAATACTTTTCAAACACCCTCTTAAATCATTCTAAGTTAAAGAAGTCGGAAGTTGGAAGTACAGTTTTGTAAAGCATACTAGAAACCCCGCTTCCATTCCTCTCCCCCACTCCTGAGAGGCTTTGAAACCCCCATTCCCTCGTAGGGAAGGGGGGCTAGGGGGGTTAGGTTCTTAATGCTTTGATGTTACCAAAAATACTTGTTCATTCATCCTCTGAGAGGATGTTTGAAAAGTCGTAAAGTATACTAGAAACCCCGCTTCCATTCCTCTCCCCCACTCCTGAGAGGCTTTGAAACCCCCATTCCCGCACTTCGTGCCGCTACGCTAACGTAGGGAAGGGGGGCTAGGGGGGTTAGGTTCTTAATGCTTTGATGTTACCAAAAATACTTGTTCATTCATCCTCTGAGATAAGGTTTAAGTAGAAATAATTCAAATTGTCAATAAATAAATAAAAAAATATTTAAATAACTGCAACCTAACTTCCTCAAAGCCTTACCAGGAGAGGATTAAGCGAAAAAATGTTGATAATAATTAAGATTAATTTTTACTGGACGATCGCTAATTTAGATTTATACAATAGCGGGCACTATCAAAGAAAGCAAACCTGTGTCGGAAGCATACTGGCAAGCAAAAATCTGGGGATTACTTCATGACCCTGTGCTAAAAGCGCTACACAATAATAGTGGACGTGGTGAAAATAGCTTCTGGCAACAACTAGAAGTAATGCAGAACTGGCGTGAGAATAACTGGAACCCAGAGACATCTGGACGCAAAATTCTAGAACACATTCACCAAGCTGATTATATTGCCTCAGCCAGCGATCGGGGTGCTATTGGTAGCGTGACCGCAAGTATCAATTATGCTCCGACTAATAACAGAGAACAAGGTCTAGAAATATCTCATTTGCTATCTGGGGAAAAACGTCATTTTAAAATAAAGCAGCATTCAGAAATGCTGGCGACAAAGCGCAAAGATTATTTAACTTCAAAAGAACAAAAGTTACTAGAAGCCATACCAAAAGAGTTGAGAACAAATCCCGAAAAAATTAAGGGTTTGTTTTGGTGGCTGTGGCGTTGTTTACCAGCAGCTACTTGTGGAGAATTTGATGATGAATCTTTGATGCTGATGCCAGCTGAAACGCGCCTACCAGATAGTTCTATTTGGAGTCATGGTAGTATCACAGCAGCCTTGGCTGGCGCTTTAGCAGGATATGATCTGACAACCGCAGAGATTGAACACTGGCCAACCAACAAAACTTTCTCTCATCCTTATTTAGCTAGCTTCACCTTTACCCCCGTCCAAGAACTCATCAAAGCCAGCCGCAAAATGCGAGACTTTTGGGCAGGTTCTTGGCTATTGCACTATCTCTCAGCCAAAGTATGTTGGCAACTTGCCCTAAAATACGGCCCTGATTGCTTTCTTTATCCCAGCCTCTACCAACAACCATTAATTGACCATTGGCTATTAAAAGAATTTCCTGAGTTTAATATATGGATAGAAGAACCTGAAGCTAATTCACTTTTAACGGCAGGATTTCCGAACGTGTTAGTGTTAGTGCTGCCAAAAGATAAAGTGCAAGCTGCTATGCAATTGGCCAAACAAACACTTTTACAAGAATGGGCAAAAATTGGTGATTTGGTTTTTGACGAATTACAAACTCAGCGTCATTGGATGCCAGATTTACAAGCAAACAGCAGCACTTGGAAAGGTTGGTTACAATCTCAATGGCAATTTTATTGGACAGCTTTACCCATAGGCGCTGAAGGAAAACTTCTCAAAAATGCCGCTATTCCTAAAGAACGAGAGACAGAATTTTTAGATTGGCTAAACGCTCAAAATCAAGCTTATATAACTAACCAAAAGAAAAACCTATTTCAAGATAATGAAATAAATTTTCTGCGGCAAGCATATCAACAACGTTGGGAAAAACAAAAACGAAAATTCAGCGTAAATGTTGGTTCTTGGTGGGCACCGATTTTTGACGCTAATCGATATGCTTTAGCAGCAGTAAAAAATGCTCGGAATTGGGAACTACCTACAGCTTTTGGCCCGCGTTCTACGATTTCTGGTATTGGCCCAGTGGTGCATCCTGGTGAGGATTGGATAACTGAAGGTGAAACTAAAAAATATTGGCAACAACGCGTAGGTTTGTTTGATGGCAGTGAACAACTAAATGCTACAGAGACAGTGAAACGATGTTTGCATAAAATCCTCCCGACATTACTGAATATCTCAAAAGATAAAATTGCTGTTTCTTATCCAGATTTGACATCAGGAGTCGCAGGTTATTTAAAAAATGCTGATTCTGAAGAATTAAAAATATTTAATCGAACTTGTGCAGCAGTGAAAAATTGGGTGGATGACCGAGGACAAAAACTAGATGTAATTCATGAAAAATGGGGTATACCTTGGATTGATCAACATGAAAATACTCAATTTAAACAATTTCATCCTCGATTACTAAATCTAGGGTGGGTAGTTGAAGATTTAGAAATATCAGCAAACTTAATCAATGATTATCGCCAAGATATTGCGAAAATTATTCATAAATCTTATCCCAGCAATAATCCTGCTGATTGGTATGTATTAGCGGCAGGTGACGGCGATGATATGAGTAAATGGTTGCAGGGTGAAAAACTAAAAGAATATCGAGATTATATTCCTTCAAAATTAAAAGATAAAGAAGATAAATCAGTATCTTTAGAAAGCTTTCAGAAGTTTTTAGAAGTCAAAAAACGCATGGGGCCATCAACACATAATGCCCTGAGTCGTGCTTTGTTAGATTTTTCTAATCAATTAGTACCTTATTTGACAGAACAGCGTTATGCTGGACGCTTGATTTATGCAGGTGGAGATGATGTTTTAGCCTATAGCAATCTCTGGGAATGGGATAACTGGTTATGGGATATCCGCGAATGTTTTCAAGGAAATAAAGACCCTCAAGATGAATTTGACAGCAAAGGCGATTATTGGACTGCTTTGGAGACACACCCAAAAATAGCCAAAAGACCATTATTCACGATGGGGAAGAATGCAACTATTAGCTTTGGTATCGTTATTGTCCATCATTCAGTACCACTTGCGATCGCTTTAGAAAGTCTTTGGTCAGCAGAAGCAAAAGCCAAAGAACATTTTTATCTAAAGGAAGGTAAAAAAGACCAAAAAGATGCTGTACAAGTACGAGTATTATACGGCAACGGCAACACCTTAAAATCCACTGCTAAATTTGATGTTTTCCGTGAGTGGCAGAAATTAATTACAGACAAAGAATTAGACAGTGCGATATTTGAACAAGCCGCGAGTTTGTGGAGTCAACACCCAGTACCGAGTCGAGAGGCAATTTTACCTTGGACAAAAGCATTTTGCGATCGCCGTGACCAATTCCAAGGTGATGACACAGCCAAACAACAAGCCAAACAGCAATTTCAGAGAAATTTAGCTGATTTTCTCCAAGCCTTATTTGTGACTACCAAAGAAAAAGACTTAGACGATGAAATCCAAAACTGGTTAAAACTTGCAGCTTTTGTCAAACGCAACCGTGACATCAAACTAGGAAGTGATATTTAATGTATTGGTATAAACTCACACCATTAGATATATTAATGTTAAGAGATGCCAAACCATTTTCACCACAAGAAAGGGCTTGGGCGGGTAGTATATTTCCTCCCAATGGTCATGCGATCGCAGCGGCATTGCGGGGAATATTAGGAGAGAAGAAAGACTTTAATATTGTTGGTCCGTTCCTCTGTTATGAAAACAAAGGAAATAGCTTATATCTTCCGCGTCCATTAGGATTTGTGAAATCCACACCTCTTGTTCCTTTAGTATGGGAAACTGCATCTCATTTACATAATGTTGTTTTGCGTGATCAGACTCAACCTTGTCCTTTAGTTAAACCTGTCAACCTACTAACAGAAGATGAGGAAGATGATTTTGTAAAAGGCGACGATTCAGAAGCGAAATTTAGACAATATCTTCCATACTCAGTTGTCAAAACATATCTCCAAACCGGAAAGATCGAAAAAGACGATTGGCAAGTAATTTCTGGGAGTCATGAAGATCAACCTTGGACAATAGAGACGCGATCGCACAATACTATTGAACAAGGAACAAGACAAGTTAAAGATGCCGATGGTTATTTTGTCGAAAATGGAATTCGCCTTCATCATGGGTGGAGTTTAGCAGTTGGCATAGACGAAAATATCGATACTCCAAGCAGCTTACGATTAGGAGGAGAAGGACATCGGACAATTTTGCAACGTTGTGATGAATTAGGCGAACAGTGGGCAAGTTTGCAACAACAATCACAAGCTAACTTTGCGCGTGGAGGTAAAGCGATCGCTTACTTGGTGACACCAGGTACTTTTGAACGCAAAGATAAATCCCAAGGGAGAGAAAGGGCGATTTGCCGTGCTTATCCTTGGGAATGGAAATTAGCCCCGACTATTAACGGCAATCAAACACGAGGATATTTAGTCAGTGTAGCAACAGAGAAATTAGTACCTATTAGTTGCCGTTTTCGAGAAAAAGCAGAAGCGAGTAAAAGTATTCCGGCGCCGCAAGTTTTTGCTACACCTCCTGGTACTTTGTATTACCTCAATCAACCGCAACTTTTATTTCAAGATAATGAATAAACCAAGGTAAACACTTGGAGAAAACTTGGTTATTCAGAATTATTGTGGATTAACTACAAACAAGAAGGTAATAATCATGATTAATTCTATTTACCTATATCTTCTAGCTCCATTACACACTGGCGGTACAACTCAAGAAGGTAATTTACTAGGAATTGCGCGTGAATCTCATACTAATTTACCTTATATTCCTTCTAGTACAATTCGTGGTAAAGTTCGGTCAACTGTCACAGATAAAGATAGACAATATCAACTATTTGGCAATGAATTAAAAGATGGTAAACAATTAGAACAAGGTAATATTTGGATTGGTGATGCTTCTATACTTTGGCTACCTGTACCTTCTTTAAGTCATAGTGTAGTTTGGATTAGTTGTCCTATGTTACTACAACGTTGGCAACGTTTACAAGGTAGTAATTTACCTATACCTCCCGAATATAGTTATAACTTTACTAATGGTAAATCTGCTGTTTACCTCAAAGATGCGATTATCAAAGCTGATAAATTACAGCCTTGGGATAAATCGAAGGAATTTGTCCCAAAATCATCAGCAACAAGTTCTCTAAATCGTTTATTAGTTTTACCAGATAAACACTGCGCTACATTAATTCAAATGAGTTTATGGCGACAAGTAAAAATTAAACTCGATGAACATAAATCAGTAGACGGTGGTTTTCGTTATGAAGAAGCAATTCCTCCAGATACATTAATGTATTTACCTTGGGGAATTACATCTCAAGCTAATGGCACAGCCCAAAAATCATCTCAAGATTTTAAGGATTTATTAGCCGCTAATGAAATCTTACAAATTGGTGGACAAGAAAGTTTAGGACGCGGATTTGTCCAACAATGGATGTAAACATTTAGTAGTAAAACGCGATGTGCAACTTTCTCTCAAACCTAACCCCCAGCCCCTTCCCTACGAGGGAAGGGGAGCAAGACTTAAAGCCTCTCTCCACTTACCTAACGGTAGGCTGACGCCAACGGGGAGAGAAATGGAAGCGGGGTTTTAAGAATAAGTCGCACATCGCATTAGTAAAGGAATTAATTAATATGACATTTGACCCTAGAACAATTGCAACACCAATTTATGAAGCTTTAAATGAATTGCGTACCCTACCCAATCAAGATGACACTCGTTTGAAGCAACAAAAAGGACAATCAGTTGAACTTTACACTTATCTTTCTACTTGGGGAATGATGCGACTAAAAGCTGAAGAAACAGCCTTAGCTGAGAACATGAAAGGTAAAAAGCAGGTGGTAAAAAAGTTTTTTGAATGCTTACAAGAACTATCAGGAATAGCAAATTTAGCTAATGAACAAGGTTTAGTAACTTTAAAAAATCTTGATACAGATGAATATTTAGGTTTAACAGGATTGGGACTAGCTTTAGCACAAGAGTTTAGTTTTTGGGCTACTGCTATTTATTCAGATATTCAGGGAGACTCAAACTAATGGTATTTGATAGACCTCAACCTAATCAACCTAGAAGACGACAACCACCTGCAACCGCCAATTCAGATATGAATCCCAGAAGAGTAATTACTGTTGGTGTTGGTGGTCATAGTGGTGGTCATAGTGGCGGTCATAGTGGCGGTCAGCCTCCTATACCCTCTCCTTGGTTAAACCCAGAAAATCCACCTCAACCACATCCAGAGGCGAGTTTTGTAGAATATCTGCGTTGGATGCGATCGCCTGATGCTGAATACAAAGACCCCACCAAAGTACAAATATTGCAAATGGCCCAAGAGGGGGCAAACTACTCAAAGCGATTAGAACACCTCACCAAACGTACAGAATTAATAGCTAAAAATAGTTTTAAAGTTCAATGTCCTTGGAGAATTCGAGTCGGGGGACACCGAGGACCAGAGAGTATTTTATTACCTGCTTTTGATGCTTTAGGTATGCCTTATATTCCCTCTAGTACCTTGCGAGGTATCGCTAGAACCCAAGCTATACGGGAAATCATCACTCAACAGCAAATAGATTGGAAACAAGCAGAAAAACAAATTGCACCTTGGTTTGGTTCATTAGACGCGAAAAATAAAAGCGATCGCTCAGGTAAAGTAGTATTTTTAGATGCTTACCCTCTACCCAATCAAAATATATTAGCTGTAGACATGGCTAATAATATTTGGCAATGGGAGAATAATTCACCAAAATATAGTCCCAATCCTAACCCATTTTTAAGCTTAGAAAAACCCATCTTTGTTATTGGCTTATGTTTAGCAAGTGGTTGTCAAGATAATCAAATATTAGAAAAAGTTAAATATTGGCTAATTACTGGATTACAAGCTGGCGTAGGTTCTCAAGTTAATACTGGTTATGGTCAATTAAATCCCGCAGGTAAAGTTACTTATCAAAGTGAATTCTTCCGCGTTGAATTTATATTAGAAGGTCAGTTAATTCATGGGCAGCAGAAGTTTAGAAATATTAATCAACCTTATAGAAGACATACAAATGGAAATTTAAGATCAGATACAATCAATCATGCAGAAGTCCGACCTGTTGCTTTTAAATCTATGCTACGTTATTGGTTTAGAACTTTTGCATTAGGAATTCTAGAACCAACACAAGTTCAAGCATGGGAAAATAAAATATTTGGAGGGATTAATCCTAGTAAAGAATATGGTTGGTTAATGATCAGAGTTTTAGAAGGAAGAATTACCCAAAAAGAACCTCAGAGTCGTGATGATAAATGTGGTGAACAAAAAGGAATTTTAACATTAAATTACTCACCAGAAATCCCAAAAGAGAAACAAGCTAATCTGCAAAAATTAGCTCAAAATCTTACTTGGTTAATGTTTAATTTAGGTGGTATTGGTCAAGGTGCAAGAAGACCTTGTTATTCTCGGCAAAATCGTGAATATGCTCCTTGGTGGCGTGGTTCTACTATAATACCTGACAGTATAGACTCATTTTGGAGATTACCAAAAACTCCTAAAGAATTTCAGCAATTATTTAGACAAAAACTAGAAGCTTTTTATCAAGCATTACAAGCGTTAGGTGCTAATTTCAATTATCTTCAACTAAAAAATTGTGGTACAGCCAGAAATAACCAATGGACAGAAGCTATTGATGCTAATTGTCGAATAATTGTCTGTTCTGCAAAAGAAGATTTTGATAAACCCTATGCATTAGTAGTTCTGCATAGTCAAGACTTGAAATTTAATGGTAATTATGACGGTAATCTTTGCGGAAAAGTAGGTAGAGAAGTGAAACCTTCCCCTATATGGATTGCAGATTTACAGGAATACCAAGTAGTAACGGTATTTGGTGCTAACGTAGACCCACGCAAAAAGTATTTAGAAATATTAGATAATTCTATCCAAATCTTCCCCTTATGACAATTATATCAACTGAATCTAATCGCGTAGATACGTTAATTATCACCGTGGGTACTCGCCAAGTTGGTTGGCGTTGTAAAGATGGAGTAATTCGTTCTTTTGGTGCTGATGGTATTATGAGTTCTAGCTATCCATGTCATGTTAACGAACTTTTTCACGAATTAGGAATTGAACGTGGTACTCATGAAGAAAAGGAGAAAACCTCTCCCTGGAGTGCTAGAGATTTAGGTAAGCGATATTATGAATACTGTGTAGAATGGCTTGGTGGTGACTTTAGCCAAGTTGAACTGCTTTTAGACCAGAAAATTATTGAAACTGGGATTAAGCAGGGTCTTAAGCATATTATCTTGTGGGGAACTGACCAACCAGAAACAGTTTCTTGGTTTTTTCGTCGGCTTGATACTCTTTGGTTAGCAAAATTAATGTCAGGAAAAATTAAAAGTATTTTTCCTGATGTCAGGGTAGATATTCACGCACCACTAATTAATGCAAATGACACTAATGCTACTCGTGAAGAACTAGAAATTTTAGTATTGCAAGAAGCACGAGATTATTTTTCTCCCTCTGGCGAGGAAGAATTTGTCTTATGGATACAAAATAAAGGATGTACGCCTGCGATCGCATCCTGTGTAGAAATTTGTGCAGCAGCTTTGGTGCGTCAATGTCAAGTCTTTAACGCCAGTCCCGATGAACCAGAAGAATTCTTCCCCACGCTGCAAAATGGTGCTAGAACTGCTGCTCATTCCCAAACTTTTAAACTTATCCCGATGGGAGAGTATTTCTGGTCTTTAGAACGCTTGCGGGTAGTTTCCGCATGGGAAAGGGGCGATTTTTCCGAAGCACAACTTTGGTTAAAAGTACATCAAATTCGTCACAAAATTCTCTATAAATTGGCAGGAATTTTGGTAAGCTATACGAACTGGGAAATAGATAGTTTTATAAAACTTATTGGTGATTGGCTAGATTCTAATGATGTCGCTAAAGCAGTAAAGAGCGAACAAATTCAAGCTTGGAAAGAACAATTAAATCAAATCAAAGCCGACGACATGACCAAAGCTTGGGAGTCTACTTTGTTAATTCAACTACCGCTTTACCGCCAAAATTACACTATAGCATTTATTCAATTTGCCCAGATTTTAGAACGATTGCTGTATATTCAATCCCAAGAAAAAAATTGGCTGGCTAAAGGATTTTTGACCATAACACCAGACCAAGCACATGGAATAACCTATGAACCACGAATGGTCGATTTAATTCAAGGTTGGTGTAAATCTCGGAGTTTCAATCAAGATAATAAATGGTATAAATTATTAGATCGCATTCGGAAAAAACGCAATCAAGTAATTCATTCAGGTAAATCAGTGACACTGAGTCAAATCCGCTCTCTTTGGAATGATGGTAATTTATTTTCAGTAAAAATCTCAGAAGATTCAGCAGTTGTAAATGATTTGATGTTAGAACTGCTTAAAGAAGTTAGCACTTCGCCAAACTTAGATAAATTGCTAGTGCTATCGCTCTACAAATGGGGATTGCAGGTATTACAAGAATCAATCTGAATATATCCTTTAGCTTAACTGACTACGAAACTTACTAATACTAATAGTTAATAACACAACAGCAAAGGCGACTAAAACCAAAACATTCATCCACAATACATCTAAGCCAACGCCTTTGAGCAAAATACCTCGAACGATCGCAATGTAATGGCGCAGGGGATTCAGTAAGGATAGGACTTGAAAGAAAGGTGGCATAGCTTCAATCGGTGCGATCGCGCCAGAAGTTTGTACCATTGGTAAATTAATAAAGAAAGCTGTCAGGACTACCTGTTGTTGGGAATTACTCACAGTCGCCAACATAATACCCAGGCTAATTCCGACAAATACATACATACCTGATAGGGCGAAAAATAGCAGAAAATTACCTCGAAATGGGACATGAAATATTACTATTGCTAATGTGATAGCTAATAAGACATCTCCCATTAATAAAAATGCTAAAGGGACTATTTTCGATAGTAATATTTGCCAGTTAGCAGCCGGAGTCATTAATAATTGTTCTAAAGTTCCCGTATCTTTTTCCCGAACAACAGTAATTGCTGATACTAATGTGCCAATTAATGTTAAAACTAAACCCATAACTCCTGGTACAAAAAACCAACTACTCGTAAGTCCGGGGTTGTAAAGAAATACAACTTGAGGTGAGATTGGGGGAGTTGCTTTACCTTGGGTTAATTGCAGATTATATTGCTGGATAATTTGATTCATATAATTTCCCGCAATCCCGGCTGTATTGGCATTTACTGCATCGATAAATACTTGAATTTCTGCGGATTTTTGTGCCAGTTGACGCGGAAAATCAGGAGGAATTATTACTCCGACATCTAGCTTTCCTTCTTCTACCTGACGACTCAATACTTTTTCACTGTTTGGTACAGATTCTAAAGTGAAAATTTGATTTGATGTCATGGCTGAAACTAACTCTCGACTGGCGCTGACGTTGGCATAGTCGATGACACCTAATCGTAAGTTATGAACGTCGGGATTGAGGATAAAGCCATACAGTAATAATTGGACTGTCGGGGGGACAACTAACAAAACAATTAATTGTTTATTGCGGAGAATTTGATTAATTTCTTTCCGCACTAGTGCCCAAAATGGACTATCAAATAGACGCTGAATAAGTTTCATAAAATTAATTTTTATCGAACCGCAGAGACGCAGAGAACACAGAGAGATTAATTTGGTAATTGCATTCGACTTAAAGCTCGACGCGATACGTTGAAAAACACTAATCCCAAAGCTGCAAGCATGAGTAAATCAAACCAAACTCCGGCAAATCCTGTACCGCGCACGAAGGCATCACGAGTGATATTAATGTAATAACGCGCCGGAATTACGTTAGGTAGTAGTGATAAGGGAAAAGGAATATTGTTGAGGGGATAAATAAAACCTGAGAGTAATAAGGATGTGATAAAGCCTAGGAGGGAAACGCCTTGTACAGCAGCATTTTGGTTACTGCTACGGACTCCTAAAAGTAACCCAAAAAGAACGCTATCTGTTAGAAATAGTAATGTGCCAAGTAGTAATGTTATCGGGTTGCCAACTATGCCAAGATGGAAAATAATTGAGCCTAATATCATAACTATTAATGCCTCGGCGATGGCAATTAATAAGTATGCTAATCCTTTACCAAGTAATAGTTCGGTGGCACTAATACTGGAAGCGTAAACTTGTAAAATTGTCCCTTTTTCTTTTTCGCGTACCATTGCGATCGCAGACAGCAATGAAGGAAAAATCCACAGTACAACGCCGTAAGTTCCTGGTACAATATACAACGATTCTAATCTCCCAGGATTAAACCATAGACGCATTCGTGCTGTAATACTATTAGTAGCAGGTATCAGTCCATGCTCTTGCATGAAAAAGTTTGTGACTCTCTGAATACTATTTTTAATTACACGCGCATTATTAACATCAGTTGCATCGATTAATACTTGCACGTTTGTACTTCTTCCTGCTTGAATATCGCGGCTAAATTCCGGCGGAATAATTACAGCAGCTTTGGCGATTCCTTTATCTATTGCATCGCGTGTAGGATTGCCACCAGACCATTGTTTAGGCACAAATTGATTAGTGGCATACAATCGTTCAATATAGCTGCTACTTAGGTTTGTGCGGTTAAAATCTTGCACAATTAAGGGAATATTTTTACTTTCTAATCTAATCGCAAAGCCAAAAATTACTAGGGCGATGAATGGCAATAAAAATGCTAATGCTAATGTTAAGCGATCGCGGCGAAATTGGGCTATTTCTTTTACACATTGAGCAAAAATTCTTTTCATATATATACTAAGTAAAGTTTCTCCCTACTCAATTCCTATTTTTGCGATCGCTGGACAATACCGATAAAAGCATCTTCTAAAGAAAAAGGAATGGGACGCAAAGAATTGATGGTAATTTGATTAGCTTCTAAAAGTTGAGTTAGTTGATTTATTTCCTGTTCGGGATGATCAAGGACAACGTGTAAACTATCAGCAAAAATCGAGACGCGCCAAGACTCAAAGTGTTGTTTGAGTATCTGGGAAGCAGCTTGGTTTTGATTGACAATAACTTCTATTAGTTGTCCCGGTTGCGAGGCTTTGACAGAACTTGGCGAACCTTCGATGACGGTTTCTCCTGCAACCATAAAACTCATGCGGTTGCACTGTTCAGCTTCTTCTAGATAGTGCGTTGTCACTAAAATAGCTGTACCATTGTGGGCAAAGTCATTAATCAGCTTCCAAAACTGGCGACGCGCTAACGGATCTACTCCCGATGTTGGTTCGTCTAAAAATAAAATATCTGGTTCGTGCATCACGCAAGCACCAAAAGCGACTCGCTGTTTCCAACCTCCCGGTAGCTGTCCAGTAATCATATTTGTTTGCCCTTCTAAGCCACAGGTAGCAATTACCCAGTCAATTTTTTCCCGCCGGAGTTTGCGAGGTACACCGTAAACTCCGCTATAAAATTCTAGATTTTGCAGAATAGTTAAATCGTCGTAAAGGGTGAATTTTTGACTCATATAACCAATGCGTCGCCGTAAGTCTGCACTCCGCAGATTTCCTGTTTCACCACCCAAGGAAATTTCACCGCCACTGGCTTCTAATAATCCACACAGCATTTTAATTGTGGTAGTTTTGCCAGCACCGTTAGCACCTAACAACCCAAATATTTCGCCGTAGCGGATTTCGACGTTGACATCTTTAACGGCTTGGAATTTACCAAAGATCCGACTGAGGTTATGGGCGTAGATGGCTACTCCTTTAGTCTCCCCCTGTCCTCTTTTGCGAAAACGAGGAAATGGGAAAAATTGCGGTACGGAACCTTGTTGTCGCAGGCGCGTGACAAAGACGTTTTCTAATGTGGGTTCGCCATGCTCGATATTGGGGGAAGGTAACTGATGTTGTTGCAGTAGTTCGCGCACTTGGATTTCGCCGGAATTTATATCTTTGACGAGGACATCCAAGCGATCGCCAAAACTTTGCACATCTATTATATTTGTCTCAATATTCTGGGAGAGTATTTCTTCTGTGGCTTGCAGATTTGCTGTTCGCACTTCTAAGCGATGCAAACCTAAGTTAGCACGTAATTCTGCGGGTGTGCCAATTTCATGAATTTGCCCACCGTACATCAAACCTACGCGGTGACAGCGTTCAGCTTCGTCTAAGTATGGTGTAGCGACTACAATTGTCATCCCCTCGGCTGATAACTGGGCTAGCACATCCCAAAATTCTCGCCGGGAAACTGGATCAACACCTGTGGTAGGTTCATCTAATAATAAAACTTCTGGTTGAGAAACCAAAGCACAACACAGCGCCAGCTTTTGTTTCATCCCACCAGAAAGTTGTCCCACTAAGCGATCGCTAAATCGCTCCAAATTCATTAATTTTAAATATTTCTTGCGGCGTTTTTGTAATAAATCGTCTGCTACTTGCCGCAACCCTGCTGCATAACGCAAGTTTTCATCAATGCTCAAATCCAAATACAGCGAAAACTGTTGGGTGAGATAACCTGTGATTAATCGGGCATCTCGTGCAGGTTGATTAAATATTTGTACGTCTCCCGCCGTTGCTTCCATCACACCGCCCAAAATGTGAAAGGTGCTAGTTTTTCCCGCACCATCAGGGCCAATTAATCCAAACATTTCGCCTTTGTTGACACTGAAATCTATTCCTTGTACAGCAGCTAAGTTTCCATAATGTTTGTGCAAGCCATGAACTTTAATTGCTGTGGTGGGAAGACTAGATGATTGCGGTAAGTTTGGAGTAAGAACTGTTCTTTGCTGTTGCATCATTTAGCCTCCTAGCTGGGAAAAGAGAATTGAGGGGGAAAATTGAGGGGGAGAATTGAGGGGGGAAGAATTGAGGGGGGAATTTTAAACGCAAAGGGGCGCGAAGGGAAGCGCAAAGGTACGCAGAGAATTGGTTATGAATTAATGAAATGTTGTAGTAAGTAAATATTTGCTCTCTGGTTTTTTTAACTGGCTTCTGTCTTCAGCTTGATTTCGGCATCTGCTGGCATCCCCATTTTGGCACAGGGTAAATCTGATTTGGTATAAGGATTTTCGGGGTTAAAGCAGTTATCAGGGTTTTGAATTTTAATCCGAATTCCTACTACTTGTCTGACTCGATCTTTTTGAAAGTAAATATTCTCTGGTGTAAATGAAGCTTGCGGATCGATCGCAATTACTTTACCTTCTAGTGGTTTATCTGGCGCAGAATCAATCAAGATTTTCGTTGTTTGTCCTAGACGGACTCTGCCAATATCGCCTTCGGGAATAAAACCTCTAAAATACAGTGTCTTGGGATCAACAATTGTCAAAATATTAGTCTGACTGCTAACTACTGCACCTGGTTCGACACTACGGGCTGTTACCACTCCATCTAAGGGACTAACTACATTTAAATCTTTTTTGGAGTCTGCAATCTGGGTGAGGATTTGCTGATTTGATGCTTGGGCATCTTTCACTTTGGCACGGGCAGAGTTGACTTTTGCCTGTGCAGATTTAAGTTGAGCATCACTTTGCTGCTGCTTTCTGACTAATGCTGTTAACTGGGCGTTGCGAATGTCAGGATTGAAACCTGTAGTTTGAACTTGAGTTAACGCCCCTGATGTCGCGCTTAACTGTTGGCGTTCGGCATTAACTGCTGCAACTCGTGCTTCTAGGGTTGCGATCGCAGTATCAAGAGTGGTTTGTGCTTGATCGAATTGTTGTTGATTGATTGCCCCTTCTTTGACTAATTGGGCATAGCGATCGCGGTTGATTTTTGCTAAATTAACTTCTGCTGCTGTCTGCTTAACTTGCGCTTGTGCTTGTACTAATGTGGCTCTGGCTGCTGCTACATTTGCTCGTGCCTGCTCAATTCTACCTTTGGTATCCCCTTGAGACTGCCGCAAATTCAGTTTGCCTTCGTTAATTTGGCTGTTAATTTCTTGAATTTCTCTGGCAACTTGCTCGACATCTGAAATTGCCTGCTGTTCATCATACTTTGCAGATGTTACTCTCGCTTGAGTACCAAGCAGTTGTCCTTGCAGCAATTGATCTTCTGTGTCGTCTAACTTAATTAACTGTTGCCCCTTTTTTACTGCTGCCCCTTCCCGCACGCCAATTGACACAATTCTTCCAGAACGCTTGATCCCAATCTCGGTTTCATAACCCTCAATGCGTCCGCTAACTTGCAGTACATTCACTGCTCCTTGCCGTTGACTGCGCCACACAGCGTAGCCAATGCCAACCACCACCAACAGCACCCCGATCAGTAAAGGAATCGGTTTCTGGCGGCGCTGCTGCTTTGATACTGGAGCATCTTTAAGATTTTCCGGGGATGTCGGGATAGTCTGAGTCATGGTAGCACCCTGGATTGGGAAAAATATTTTGTAGACGGAAATTCTTTGTTATCATACTAGACTGTATAGTATTATGACACAAGAGATACGTCAAAAAATTTACTGTTCATGTGCAAAAATCCTACTTGCGAAATAGAAAATCCTTTACCTGCGATCAATCCCAAGCAGGAGCAAATCTTACAAGGAGCTATACGGGTATTTTTGAAGGAGGGTTACGCTAGAACAAGTATGGATCGTGTCAGCGCGTCAGCTGGAGTGTCGAAGCAAACGATATACAGTCACTTTCAAGATAAAGAAGGGCTGTTTAAAGCGTTGATAGAACGGTTGACGTTGGCTTGTTTTCAAAGCATTTTTTGCACAGAAAAATTGCAGGGCGAACCAGAAATTTTGTTGCGTCAACTTGCGGAAATTTATTTAACCAAAGTCGCTGATAATCCCGATTATTTGGCCTTGTTGCGTTTGATGATCACTGAGTCACAAAACTTTCCGGAACTAGCAAAACTTTATACCCAAACTGTTGTGCAGCGTGGTCGGCAAATGCTGAGTCAGTATTTCGCATCTCATCCAGAATTAGGAATCACCGACCCAGAAGCAATGGCTCAGATTTTTTTTGGTTCGCTGGTATCCTACGTGATTTTACAAGACATTTTGTATGGTAAAGAACTCATGTTTTTATCACGCGATCGCCTGGTAGACAGCTTAATCAACGTCGTCATGAGCCAATCCCTAAATACGGAAATATACCTTTCCAGGTGATTGTAAAATCTGTTTTTTTTGGCGTTTAAATTTCCATCTGTAGGTAATAGCTAATGCAGTTAAGTAGGTAGGCGTAATTAAATATAAGATCAAACCTCACCCTCAATCCCTCTCCTTATTAAGGAGAGGGAAGCCGGAGGTAGGGTGAGGTTTTATATTTAATTTGACCCACTTACTTAGTTAATTTGCCAAATATGTATAATGCTATCCTCATTGCTACTAGCAAGAGTTTTACCATCTGGGCTAAGAGCAAGCCCTAAAACAGAACTGGAACCATCTTCAAAGGTCTGCAACAGCTTCAAAGTCTCTAAGCTCCACAGTTTAATAGTGCCATCAAAATTGCCGCAGATCAGAATTTTTCCATCGGAGCTGATCACAAGAGATTCAACTGAACTAAAATTTTCAGGAAACTCATGCAGCAGTTTTCCAGTTTGGAGATTCCATAACTTCAGGGTGCTAATTGCCCGATTTCCAGAAACTAGCTGACCAAAACTGCCAGTGACGAGCTTTTTGCTATCTGGAGTAATGCCAATAGCATCAACTGGGGTTTTGTGCCCTTTGAGAATATGGCGTATTTTTTTAGTTTGCAGATCAATCAGCTTAATTGTATTGTCATCGCCACCCCCAGCACTCACAAGGGTTTGCATATCAGGGCTAAATGCAACCTTACTTACATATTCTGAATGTGCAGTAATGGTATCAAGCAACTTAAGCCTATGTAAATCCCAAAGCTTGATTGTGCGATCGTCACTACCACTAGCAATCAATCTACCATCTGAACTAATAGCAACGGTTTCTACTGGCTGGGTATGTCCACTTTCGATGTTTTGCATAAGCATTAATTGAGTGCGTAAATCCCAAACCTTCATTGTTGGAGTGGTTATCCCACCACTTACAATCCGCTTGCCATCTGGACTAATCGCAATTGAAGTCACACCATCTGAGTGAGCATCTAAACTACGCAACAATTTTCCAGTACGTAGATTCCAGATTTTAATTGTATCATCTCTACCTCCACTAATCAGGGTTTTCCCATCCGGGCTAATCACAACTGCTGGAACACCAAAAGTTACTTTTTTATGCGCTGTCAGTGTGTGAACAAGTTGAATATGTGATTGCGACTGAGTAATTGTACTCCTACCAATGCGAGGATTTGAACTGGAAGAATGTACATCAATGACAATAATGGTTACTGCGATCGCTAAGGCTGTAATCGCTGGTTTGGATTTGAGGAATTTCAATAATTTCATGGTGGTGAGGAACGCAATTATATAATATGGTTCCCATTTGATGGGGCGCGATCGCATCTCATCTGATAAACTACAGTCACTTGAAAGTGTAAATTATTACATCAAAGCAAATAAATAGAATGGCGAAAGAAATAGAGCGGAAATATTTAGTCAGAGGAGATAGCTGGAGAGGATTAGCTGAAGGTAGTGTATATCGTCAAGGATACATTGCCACACAAGACAAAGCGACTGTACGTATACGTATAGTCGGGGAAAAAAGTTATTTAACCATTAAAGGCCCGAATATCAAATATTCAAGATTAGAGTTTGAGTATGCGATTCCTGTTGAAGATGCTCAAGAAATACTTGAGACATTGTGTGAACGTCCCTTTATAGAAAAAATCAGATATAAAATAGAGTCGGGTGGTTTGATTTGGGAAATAGATGAGTTTGATGGTGTTAATAAAGGACTAATATTAGCAGAAGTTGAACTCAGTGATGAAAACCAACAAATTGAATTACCAACCTGGATTGGAGAAGAAGTTTCTGATGACTCCAGATATTTCAACAGCAATTTAGTAAAACACCCTTTTTCACAATGGTAATGGCTGAAATATTGCTGATACCAATTCTGTATGAAGATGCGCTAAACCATATTTAAGTGCAAAAAAGAAAAATGAACCGCAAAGGACGCAAAGGAGAGGCAACGCGTTGCGGGGATTCCCCCCGTTGTAGTGACTGCCGTCACAAAGAAAGAAGTTAACGGGACTTAAACATTTTTGAGTGGGAAACAAGGCTAAAACCCATGCAGTGTAAGGGAAATACACTAAATGCTCAGGAAATGACCCAAACCTATATCAAGAAATCAAGCAAAACGATGTCAAAGTCTCTCTGTATATACATTTAAGGTCATTTTATCGCTGTTTTTTGTCTAAGTCCCACTAATCAAGGCAATCAAAATTGTTGAGTGTAGCGCGATCGCATAAGGACAATACATTTGTCTATATGCTATGTTGAAGGCTTTAAAAACTATGGAGAATATACGCTTGTCAGATAGCTTGTTTAGCGCACTACGTAAATATCCCAAAAGCCAAGAGCTTGATCCAATTGAGAATTTTCTGACTGAAGGTTTTGCTTGGTTGCTGAGAAATAAAGAGATGCTTGCTCGTGAATTTGTAGATTATCTCAGTTTAAAATTACCAGAACCTCTTCCTTTAACTCATAAACTACCAGAGTGGAAAACACAATACACCTTCCCTGGTGGACAAATAGATATGTTGGCAGATTGGGGACAATTTGCCTTGATATTTGAACACAAGGTATGGTCAAATCTTAGTCCAGGGCAACTAGATAGATATCGTAACTATGCAAACTTAAAGTGGTCACAAGGATATAAATTAATTCTTATTACTGGATTAACTCGACAACATGAACAAAATCCTGACTTAGCTCTGACTTGGAGTGATATATATAAATTTTTGAAGCATTGGTTAGAAACAAAATCAGATGATAGTCTGGTTCGTGATTTTATAGATATGCTTGCTGAGGAAAATTTAGGACCAGCAGCACCAGTTTCTTATGAAAGTATAGTTTCTTATTTACCTGCTCAATCACTACAGCGTAACCTGAAGAAGATAACAGAACGTGCTGCTTTAGCAGATTGGCGTTGGGTGTTAGAAAGAATTGGATTTAACAAAGATGCACCTATTCCCTCTATGCCAGCGAAATATCAATCTCTGTTTGGGCGATTAGGGCTAGAAATTTTAGATGCTAACTTTCCGAGTATATTCGTTGGTACTCTTCTAGATGGCTCCGATTTTAAAGTGCAACCTTCAAATTTACATCTCGGCCCAGATTTTTGTTTAATTTTAGGTTTTAATATAAAGAAATGGAAGTCATTTGAAGGCGATTTTTTTTATTCTGATGAATATACTAAATTGCGCTCAAGATTAAAAGAGAATTCAAGGACATGGGATTTTCACGATCACAAATTTGACGTAGCCAGACCAAACCCTTGGCATCCTCTTCATTTAAGAAAACCTCTAGTTGAGGTCTTCCGAGGTACTATAACGTTTGAACAGCAAGTTGACAGATTTATTTTGTATGGCCGTGAAGTTATTGAATTGCTGCTTGCTGGTGGTGAGTTAGAAGCTTTAACAAACCGCCTTCATCCTATTGCCAAAAATAGTATTTTTCCTGTTGAATGAGTTGTTTTGAGGTATAGAGTGCTTTAGTTGTGGGGAACTGCGATCGCACGGCTATTTGTTGCATATTTAATTCGTAAATAAGTGTTGAGAAGTGAAAAATAATCTCAGGTGGTGCAGAGTTAATAATTCCTGTTTCGCTAAGACGCTTATATACAGGGCGTATACAAGTTACCGCAACCTACAATAATTCTTCGGGAGCAATGCGATTTTGTGAGGTTTGGGAAAAAAGGTGCGATGCCTTCTCTTCGAGACGCTTCGCGAACGGCGGGCGCAGCCATCGCTAAATCCTTTTCTCAGTAATTAAAATATATTTTCTTTAATTTCAGTGCGTTTTAACGCACTTTAGCTATTAGCCCGCAATTTATTGCAGGGCGGGAAAGCAATGCTCTCACTGAGGTTTTAGGGATGGGGATTTAAATAATTTGTAATTGAATTAGTTGGTGTATAAATCCCCAACTAATTCAACTGTGGTTAGCATAACTAATTACTTAATTTGCGGATGGGCATTTTGTCCATCCCAACAGACTAAAGTAGGTGTAGCTATGGTTTTAGTCTGGTAAGCGTTTTTGACACCAATCCAGTTACTAGCAATTGGCATTCGCCAACCAGTTCCGAAGGCGCGATCGGTGATTTTCAAGCCTGGGGGTGCTTGTCGCCGTTTAAATTCAGCCCGCGCCACCATTTGGATTACTCGGTCTACAATCACTGGATCGTGACCGGCTGCAACAATTTGCGTTGCTGATTGGTGGTTGTGAATCAGGCGTTGCAAAATATCGTCCAAAATTTCGTAGGGCGGTAGAGAGTCTTGATCCACTTGACCTGGTTTGAGTTCGGCGCTGGGTGGTTTAATCAAGATGTTTTGCGGGATAATTTCACGTAGGCGTAGCCCGTCGTAGACATCGCGATTTAACCAGTGACAAAGTGAATAAACACAGGTTTTAGGAACATCTGCAATCACCGCTAACCCGCCATTCATATCGCCGTAGAGGGTACAGTAACCAACTGCCATTTCTGATTTGTTACCAGTAGATAAGAGGAGATAGCCAAACTTATTAGCGATCGCCATTAATAAATTACCCCGAATTCGGGATTGGATATTTTCTTCTGCTAGTCCAAACTCAGTACCCGCAAACAAATCACCTAAAGTTTGATCAAAGCCTTGCATTAACTCGCCAATCGGTAAAAGATTAGTCTTAATCCCCAGATTTTCGGCTAATGCCATAGCATCCCTAATAGAATGCTCGGAACTATAAGGGGAAGGCATGAGAACACCGAGGACATTTTCTTTACCAAGTGCAGCAGTTGCGATCGCAGCTACTATTGCAGAGTCAATCCCGCCACTTAAACCCAACACTACTTTAGAAAAGCGACACTTGCGAGCATAATCTCGCACTCCCAAAACCAAAGCTTGCCAAATTTCTTCATCTTCCGATTCATCCACAGGCGCTACATAACCCAACTGCAAATCCCGTTGCACCTCGTCAAATTCGACCACCACTAAATCGGTGTCAAAACCACGGGCGCGACACATAATTTCACCTTGACGATTCAAGGCAAAACTCCGCCCATCAAAAATTAGGTCATCATTTCCCCCAACCTGATTAGCGTAAATAATCGGTTGTTGAAAACGTACTGCACTATGCCTGAGTATTGTTTCTCGAAACTGGTGTTTCCCGACCGTGTAGGGGGAAGCAGACAAATTTACAATCAAATCTACACCGAGAATTGCTAAGTCAGCAATCGGATTCACTGCATAACTACGTTTGCCCCAAAATTCTTCATCGTTCCATAAATCTTCGCAAATAGTTACGCCAATATGGATATTATCTAGAGTGAAATAATTCGCCTGCAATCCTGGTTCAAAATAGCGGCGTTCATCGAATACATCGTAAGTAGGCAAAAGTCGCTTGTGAAAAAGTTGCTTGACCTTACCATTCTCTAATAAAGCTATACTATTAAATAAAGTTTTACCGCCACTAATAGACGCTTTCAGGTTCTGTTCAACAGTTCCTACCAACACAGCTAAATTTGGCGGTAAATCCCGCGCTAAATTTTGTAAAGTCATGCCCATTGCTTCCACAAAACTAGGATTTAGTAATAAATCTCTTGGTGGATAGCCACACAAAGAAAGTTCTGGTGTCAACAACAAACGCACACCGCTAGATGCTGCTTGTTGTGCCGCCTCCAGGATTTTTTGGGCATTCAAAAGCAAATCACCAATTGTCGGATTAATTTGAGCGATCGCAATCTTCATTGTATTTAGTCATTAGTCATTGGGCATTGGTCATTTGTCAAGAGTCAAAATAAGTTACTCAGGACTTTGGACTCTACAAAGTAATGTGAGTTCGACAAGTCTTATTTGACCTCTCCCCCAGCCCCTCTCCGACGCGGAGAGGGGAGCAAAAAGCTGAATTAATTTTTCGTTGCTCCTCCCTTTCCGTTTCGGAGAGGGAGGCTGGGAGGGAGAGGTTCATCGAACTTACGTTCAAGTGATTGGTTAAATAAACACCAAAGGTTTGTCTTTTAAGGGAGCAAAAGCTTCGGCATCAAACTTATACAAGCTAGCCGGACGACCCGCACCCCGCGATACCTTAATTCCGGTATCGCATAAAAAACCTAACTTGAGTAGACGCGCCCGAAAATTAGAATAATCGGAAAAATTGTCACCTAAAACTGTGGCGTATAACTGATATAAATCATTCAAGGTGAACATTTCTGGCAAGACTTCAAAAGCCACCGGACTATATTCTAATTTATTTCGCAACCGCCTGTGTCCATAGGCGAGAATTTGATTATGGTCAAAAGCTAATTGCGGCACTTCTTTTACTGGATACCAAGCTATACCAGTCATGCGATCGGCAATCAATTCGGCTTCCTCAAATCGTACTAGGGCAAAGTAACTAACTGATAGATAACGCACACCATAACTATCGGTTGCTTCCCGTGGATCGCGATTCGGCCCACCAAATGTATACAGTTGTTCTAAATAGAGATTGTTGACCTTAATTTTCTCTGCCATAATGCGATAGGCAGCATCCTCTAAAGACTCACCTGGACGCACCAAAGTACCGGGAAGACTCCAATGATTTAAAAATGGTTCTTGCTGTCGCATTACTAATAGAACTAACAGCCGATTTTGGGCAGTATCTACAGAAAAAATTACATTATCAACACCAACCTTGAAATCGGCCAAAAGTTGTTGGTTTAGCGGAGTTGGTATCTTTTTTTGGGAATGTCCTGGCATTTGTACAAATGCTCTCGATTAATATAGGCAACTACAGTGGCTGTGAGGGCTTCAGAATCTCCATGTTCGCGGTACGCTGTTGAGGAAACATCTAAACCAGTAAAAGAGGCGATCGCAATCTTCCCTCCCAGCTTTTGTACTACCTCTGAACTAGACTCATCTATTGCATATCCCGGTCGCGGCACGATCAGTAGTTGCACTTCCTGTAACAAATCTTCAATGTGATACCAACGTGGTAGCTGACTCAGTAAATCTGAACCAATGATCAACGTCAATTCAGCGTCCTCACCCCAAATAAGCCTCGCTTTTTCTACTGTTTCCAGTGTTCTAAAGCTACTCAATTCTTGTTCCAAAGCAATATTATGCCGTGGCGCGTCTATATCCGCAATCAACAGTTGCAGCATTGCCGCTCGATGCTCTAAGGGTGTTTGATGAGACTTAAATGGATTATCTGCTGCCCAAACCGCTACCCAATCATAACGCTCAGACAACCAACTCAGAATCGCCTGATGTCCAGCAGTTGGTGGATCGGCACTAGTACCAAACAAAGCAATTTTCATCATCTTACTTTGCGTCCTTTGCGTTTCGTTTCTTCGTTTCCTCTGTCAACTCTTGCAGTGCAGCAGAAATCTCCACTTCTACAACTACAGGATGATCCAATCGCCTTGTCTGTTCTGGCAAACTGGCAACTGAGGCGGCGGTACGCTGACGAATTGTTGCCAAAGACTCCAGTGGTTGCACCCGTTCACCTTCCTCCATTACCAATTGCAACAAAGGTTCTTCTTCCAGAGGAATTTCATCTAAAAGTCCCAACCTGTCTGCTTTTACCTTACCTCCGGTAAACGAGCGAAAAATCTGCTTGCGCCCTGGATAAGTAACCTTACCACTTGACTGTTTCATCACTGGGATGCCATCAATGTCTACAAGTTTATAAACTCCATTTACGGGCGAACCTGTAACTAGTCGGGTTCCCAGTCCGTAACCATCAATTTCAGCCCCAGCAGCTTTTAATCTGGCAATTTCCCACTCGTCCAAGTCGCCACTGGCAAAAATTGGCACACCGGGAAGGAGCGATCGCACCTGTTTTGATAAGGTAACTAAATCTCCTGAGTCCAATCTCACTCCTGTTAATTGCATTTCCCCGGAATTTACTTTTTCGGACAAGCGCTGGGCAGCAGCAACGGTATCGTAAGTATCAATCAACAATGGCGCACCCGGAAAATATCGATGAAATGCACTAAAAGCTTGTTCTTCAGTGCCTTCTATTGCTGACAACGCCATCACCAGTGCGTGTGCCATCGTACCACTTGGCTTTTGTCCCAGTTGTAGCGCTGCTAACACATTGGAAGTGGAATCTAACCCACCTGCCAATGCCGCCCGCGCTGCCCACAAAGCAGCCTGGGGACTAAATGCTCGTCTTGTCCCAAATTCTAAAAGTGTTGCTTTTTCCCCCGCTACATCCCGCAACCGTGCTGCTTTTGTGGCAATCAAAGTCTGGTAATTAATCGTATTCAGCAGGTAAGTTTCCACAAGTTGCGCTTGCCAAAGAGGTGCTTCCACCCGTAACAGTGGTTGATTGGCAAAGACGGCTGTCCCTTCCGGTACTGCCCAAACATCACCCGTAAACTTTCCCTCAGCTAGTAGTGACCAAAAGCGATCGCTTGCGTGAGCAAAAATTCCCGTTGCCTGTAATGCGGCAATTTGCGAGGAACTAAAGCGGAATTTGGCTAAATATTCCAATGCCTGCGTCAGCCCCATTGCAATTAAATAACCAAAACCCTCTGGCAATCGCCTGACGGACAATTCAAAGCTTGCCCGTCGTTCTTCTATACCTTCACCTGTGTAACAAGCTGCCATCGTCAACTGGTAAAGGTCGGTCAGCAAGCTGTAGTCATCCGCAGAGAGGTTTAGTTCCTGGTTCTGCTGGCTTTGCTGTTTATATACATAGTCCAAATCTGGCAAAAGAGTTGTCATCCTAGAGCTTCCTTACAAGACGCTTCTGCTATTTATGGTAATATCTACCATAAATAATGTCAACTCCCGGCGAATATATTTCAGAGATTGCCGTAGAACAGTAGATTTATAGGCAAATTAATACTAACTTCATAAAATACTTAATATTTTTTAATAGTAATAGTTAGCAATAATGTTAATTTCACAAGGCGGCTAATGAAAGCAAACAATATCCTGTCAGAGAAAGTTTGTTTACCAGCCTCTTTGCCAAACTGGGGTTGGAGAAATAACTATGTTAGGATTAGAAATAGTGAGGAAAGTTTGGCTTTTTGACAAACTAAAGTATTGCGAAGTTATCTGAATAAACATTGCGTATAATTTCAATCTGTTGAGAATTAGAGCCAGTCAAGAATATCAGCATTAAAGTTATAGATATCACAATTAAAGCGACTCGAAAATAAGGAGTCCAATATTATGGCTATTTCCAAAATCATTGCGAACATAACCAAGTATATTTCTGAAGCTGCAATGCGGATTTTTGGGCCTAATGATGATGCTTATCCTAATATTGGCGTACAACCTTTTAAAGGTGAGCCTTATGATAAGCGTAAAGATGATAATGATTAGGTGCTGAATATAAGAATCCAACTTGAATAATTATAAGCACAGTGAGACTGAAATCTATGTCAGGCAAGGCTTTTATCTGAAAAAGTTTTCATTAATCAAACTGGAGTCCTAAGTAAGTGGGCTTGAATAATTAAAGGTTTGTTTTAAGCAGCTAGAGCCGTTTAAAACAAGCGGAGTAACATCTGTCAAGATAAAATTGATGGCGTGAATAGTTACTTAACGCCATCTGCAACTTTCTCTCAAACCTAACCCCCAACCCCAACCCTTGTAGGGTTGGGGAGGAAAAATCAAAGCCTCTGATGCGACTTGCTTGATTTTTTTCAACATAATATATACCAATACGCTTGGGTTAGAGCCAAAAACCAAAACCAGCGTAGGTTGGGGAGCCACTGTGTTGGGCGGGTTTCCCGACTTGTTCGCGCAGCGTCTCCCCTTGGGAGAAGCAAGTGGCGTTTGAGGAACGAAACCCAACCTACGCAGGGTTTGTTGGGTAACACGAATGTTCAACCCAACCTACAATTATCCTTAACTGAACTGTATTGTAATATATACAACAAATTGCAACAAGCGCCTCTGTACAGATTATTGTCAAGTCAAACACGTAATCTTTGTTCATTACAAGCCCCATCCCTCTACAGGGTGGGGTTATTGACTAGCAGAATGTTCAAACACTACTGAAAGATTATTTGCTGGCATTTGGTAAGTCTGTTTCAAGATCAGGTTTTGGGCGTTAGCTACTGCTACAACATCATCCAAGTTACGTACACCCCACTCTGGGTTTTGGGCGCGTAAAGATTCGTCAAAAGCTGCATTACTCGCTGCTGTATGTTCTCCACCTTGTTTAAAAGGCCCATATAAATAGAGGATACCTCCTGCTGGTAAGATCCGACCTGCCCCTGCCATTAGTCCTAGACAGGCTGACCACGGTGAAATGTGAATCATATTGATGTTGACGATCGCCACAATTGGCTGATTATTAAGCCAATCAAATGCCGGATTCTCCACTGCCCAAACTGGTTCTCTGACATCAAGCTCAAGTGGTGGATAAAGATTATAACAGCCAAAGTGTTCAGCCCATGCAGTAATGCTGGCTCGTAATTGTGGATTTGCATCTGTTGGCAACCACGAACGAGGACTGAGCTTGGGGGCAAAAAATACTGCATGTTCGCCAGTACCACTTGCTATTTCCAATATCGTGCCACTCTTTGGCAACACCTGTAAAAGTACTTCTATAATTGGTTCGCTATTGCGCTGGGTTGCTGGTGCATATTGTCGTGCGTCTTCTGGTGTCATCCGTATCGTTATATTATAAAATCTGACCGCATTTTATACTATTTCACTCAATGACAGATCCCCAACGGTTATAATTTTTGGGGCTGATTGAATCATTGTGATTATTCCTCATGATTTGGTACGAGCCAATAAGATAAGGCGTTATAGCGATGAATTATGCTCAATATAAGAGCGGAGAGCGGAGTTAATTAGAGATTGGTAGCCTTTTCCTTTGCTTTTAAACCAATCCAGAATATCTTGATCTAGTTGAATTAATGTGGTCTCTTGGCTAAGAGGTTTTACCATTTTGGCTGTTTCCCAGAATTGCTGATCTAATTCCGGAATATCTGAAGTATCAATCGCTGTATCAGCGATATTTTGGAGTTCTTTAAGTCGATTGGGCGAGATACTCATAGTAGGTTCTCCTTTCTTTGGGGGTGGCTTTTCGGGCAGAGATTAATCGAATTTTGCCGTTTCTGTCTGTATGGGCGGCGGTAATAATTACAACGCCTTGGATTGAGCCAATACTAATTTATCGAATTTCTTCATAGTCGTACCGTTCATCAATTGAGGTGAAAACAATACCGTCAAATATTTCTGTAGCTTCTTCAAAACTAATGCCATGTTTCTGGATATTTTGTTGGTTTTTATTTTTGTCCCATTCAAATTTCATTCAACTATACATAATTCATATAGAGTCAAGTGTAATAAATAAGATGAAGACGTGAGGGAAAAACTCACGCTTTTCTTTTTGCTTAAACTTTTTTCCCACGGGCTGCTAAGAGTTCCAGAACGACTCCATTTGTCCAGCCGAAACCAACTTCGTTAGAACTGTATCCAAAGGAGATTTCGTCGGAAACGTTGGCAGAACAGCGTTCAACATCATATTTCTCAACTATGGTATTGTGACGCCCGAATTCTTTAATTACCATAGCCAGGAATTTGTTGGCAATGCGATCGCCTTCTGAATGATACCCATAGCGGTGAAGTCCCTGGACGGCAATTAATGTCAGTGGCGCCCAACCAAAAGGCGCATCCCACTGGTTTCCGGTGACGCGAGTACTGGTCAAAATTCCTCCTGGGGCTTCAAACAAAGAGAGATTTTCCACAACGCGTTTGGCTTGGGTTGGCGAAGCAATTCCCAGCCACAGGGGATAGAACGTGGTAGCAAATTCATAACGGCGGCGTTTTCCACTCTGCAAGTGATAGTCCAGATAAAGTCCCTGTTGGTCATCCCAGAGACGCAGATCGATGCGATCGCGGCGGATATCTGCGCGATTGCTCCATTTTTGTTCCAGTTGTTCGTTCCCCAGAATATCGTTAATTTGCGCCATGTCTTGTTCTACCTGATACAGCAAACTGTTGAGGCACACAGGAGCGTAGTGGAGGATATCAGCACTGAAAGGGCCAAATCGGTTGGTGATATCAAAACCGGACTCGCGCATGGTGCGATCGCCCTTGTAAAATAAATTGGTCAGTTTGTCATTTTCGCGATCGTAGTAAAGATTGACATCATAATCCTCAACTTCAAAGGTTTGGTAATATTCCTTGACGCGATCGTAGTGGCTTTTTCCCTCCTCATCCCGCTCGGAGAACAAAACTTCTGGCGCGGGGCCTTCCCCAAGAGCATAGAATCTAGATAAGCCTGTTCCAGGATTGAGGTGGGGCGGTACTACCCAGTAATAGTAAAATTGCTCTAGTAGCGGTACGGTTGACCTTAACCACTCTTCATTCTGGGTATGCTGGAATAATGCCAAAACCATCATGCTGAGTACAGGAGGCTGCGATCGCGACAACATATAAGTCCGGTTGGAATTGAGGATGATGCCGTAATTCTGCACCTGGTACAGCATTTGGTCTACTTGGCTTTGCGCTAGCTCTAATTCCCCATCGTGCAAAAGTCCCAGTAATATAAAGTAGCTGTCCCAGCCATACATTTCGTTAAAGCGCCCACCTGGTACCACATAAGGCCCTGGTAAGTATAGTAACCCATGCTCTTTAATCGCCTCCACTTCAGGTGGCAAAGTGCGAATTTCAATTCTTTGCATATCCTTTGGAGATAGCGATCGCTCCAACACAGCCTGAATATTAGGACAATCTTCTAAGGGTGAAATGTAGACAATCCAAGGAGTGTCTGTTTTGTGGTCTAGCTTGGTATCTTTTGCAGATTGTAATAAGTGTTCGTGCGATCGTGTTAAGGTTTTCCACGTTTTTTTGATATGGAGGCGCAGGGTGTCAATTTGCGCCGTGGTGGGTGTTGGAGGAGTGGTCATATGGAATTATTTTTTTAACGCAAAGGGACGCGGAGGGAACCGCAGAGGTACGCAGAGGTTTTAGGGGGTTTTCTCTGCGTTTCTGGGTGAGGCAGGTTTATTTTTTACTCGGCACTACTAATCAATAGGGCAACTGGAAAATGGGCGAGGGCGGTTGCGATCGATAGGGTTTCTGTAGTTTGTAAGGGTTGCTGAGTTATGACGTTTTTCCAGGTAAGGGAAGTTCCAGGGGGTAATTGTAGGTGCGTATCTTGCCAAATTGACTCGCCTAAGGGGTTGTCTCTAGGCTGGATGAGGCTTGTTAGAAAACGAGGCGCGATCGCGATCGCTGTTTGATTCCCCTCCCGCCGTGCAAAGGCGATGATGTGATTGGCGTAGGTTCCTTGAACTTCTAAGGGTAAATAGTCGCCGTCCTGGAATAATGACACGTAGTTTGTTCTGGCTTGGAGTAATTGAGCCGTTAAAAATAATTTGATTCTACCGTCTGTTTTATCACTCAGCAACTCTTGAATTAAACCCAGAATGTCGGTTTTCACCTGTTCGCGGATCGCACTTAAGTAGGTGCGTCGTTGTTCAAAATCCACGGGACGGCGATTGTCTGGATCGACTAGACTTAGTTCCCAAAGTTCTGTTCCCTGGTAAAAGTCGGGTACGCCGGGTGCGGTAATCTTTAGGAGAGTTTGGGAAAGGGAATTGAATATACCATAAGCTGCAATTCGCTGTTGAAAGGGGCGAAAAACTTCTAGAAATTCCCCGGAGATGGCAGGATCAAGTACTTTCTCAATAAAGGAGGTACAAGCCTCTTCGTATTCGCTATCGGGTCGCAACCATGCTGTATGCACTTTCGCTTCTCGAATTGCCTTAATTATATAGTCTTTCACCCGTTCTACAAAGGATGCCTGTTCATGTTCCCCAAAAGGAAACGCCCCCACCAGGGTTTGATAGAGAAAATACTCATCGTTGCGATCGGGCATAGCAAACCCGTGGCGATCGCTACGATTTCCGCGATTAATGGCGCTCCAAGTATTTACCTGCTGTTCCCACTCATCGGGGATTTCTGAAAGGACATTCAACCTAGCCCGCACATCTTCACCGCGTTTGGTGTCATGGGTGGCTGTGGTGTTCATTGTGTGAGGCCAGGTTGTCTGGTGCTGTTGGTTAAAGGCATGAAATTTGGTTACTGAAATTCCAAAATGACCCGGATTACCCCCCACTTCATTCAGCGACAGCAACCGATTGTAAACATATAATGTGGTGTCTTCTACGCCTTTCGCCATTAGCGGCCCGCTATATTGCTGCATTCGTAAGACAAAAAATATCCACTGCTCGCGTTCTGTTTGAGTCAGAGAGTTATCAAATTCTAGCAGCATTAACTTTTCAATAAAGGTCAATTCGTGCTGCAACAGGGGCGCTTGTTCTTTGGCTTGGTAAATTACTTTTTCAATGGTAGCGCGATCGCTATCCCCAATTCCATCTGGCGTAATATAGGTGCGGTAAATCGGGAACAGTGTCAAAACTTCCGCGATCGCTCTTTTTAGTCCATTCAGTGTAAAGTCATTGCCATAGCGATATTTGCTGGAAATGTTCTTTAACAAAAGAGCCAGATTGTCAATATCACCTGCTAAATTCTTTTCCAAAATCAGGTGCTTTTTATCCTTCACCACCGATGCATAATTTACTCTTGAGCCGATAAAGTTATGATAGATTTTATCGAAGGATGATTCATTTTCAGTTTGACAAAATACACCATTTACATAATTCAAAAAGTCATATCCCGATGTTCCTTCAATTCCCCAGTTTTCCGGTAAATCTTCAGTAACTTCTAAAATCTTCTCAACGGTGATATAAACATCTCCTGTCTTTTCTCGCAGCCTTTCTAGATATTGGATTGGGTTATAGAGTCCATCAATGTGGTCAATGCGTAAACCTGTAAATATACCCTCGTCAACCAGCTTTTGAATTAGGCTGTGGGTATTATTAAAAACCCGCAGTTCTTCAACTTTAACGGAAATCAGTTCATTGACTGTAAAGAAACGGCGGTAGTTCATTTCCTCTGCCCCCACTTTCCAGAAGGCGAGACGGTAAAACTGGTCATTCAGTAATTCATCTAGGAGGTTAAAGCTATCTGAATTTCCTGGTTCTCCGTTGAAGGTTTGGATATTTTCGTCAATGAACTCGCGGATGGCATCGTTTGTGGTATAGAGTTCCCAAACCAATCCTTTAATAAAGGCAATTTGGTCTTGTCGCTGTTTTCCCGCAACTTCTGAGGGGACATTTTTGAGAATATACAGAATCCCCAATAGTTTAATAAAATCGGGGTGATTGCGTCCGAGTGTGCGCGTGAGTTTGCCCAAATTATGGGTGATAAATTTTGTGTAAGATTCTAACCGCAGTGGCAGTTTTAAGCTGTAATAGTTTACAGTTAAACCGTTTTGTTCATATTGTAGTTGAATGTGTCCGTTTTCTAGGGATGCACCATAGAAATCTCCCAGTAGCGGCGCTAGGATTCGCTGTTGGCGATCGCCAAAGGGAGCATTCCAAGAAAGGTCGAAGTAGTCGGTATAACTGGAATCTGGGCCGTGTTCCAATACATCCATCAAGTAAAGGTTTTCGCTGGTATAGGCCATGTGGTTGGGCACAATATCTTGTAACCAGCCCATACCAAGGGATTGAACTTCGCCAACTAACGCATCAAAGGACTCATTCGTTCCTAATTCTGGGTTTAGTTGAGTGGCATCTACGATATCGTAGCCGTGTGTACTCCCGGATCTTGCCTTGAAAATGGGAGAAGCATATAAATCGGAAATACCTAAATCTGCTAGATAAGCTGCGATCGCTTTAGCGTTATCAAAGCCAAACTGAGGTGTAAACTGAATTCGATAAGTTGCGGTAGGAATTCGCATGAGTTTGTTCTAATGATAAATGGGGGAGTAGGTAGTGAGGCGGACGAGGGACTTATATTATGTCCGTTTGATTGCTCATTAAACCCGAAAAACCCCACCCCGCCAAAACTGTGCTTTGTCTCCCCTCCCTGCTTGCAGGGAGGCAGAAATTCAAGTACTGGCAATCAAAAATGATGCCAAAACTGTGCTTTGTCTCCCCTCCTCGCTTGCGGGGAGGGGTTGGGGGTGGGGTTCTTTTATTATGGGTAATTTAGCGGACACTATATTACTTGGAGAATTTGAGCCTTTTTACATGAACGTTGAGCCTTTTTACTCGAACGTTGAGCCTTTTTACTCGAACGTTGAGCCTTTTAGCTTCAACGTTGAACCTTTTTACATGAACGTTGAGCCTTTTAACTCGAACGTTGAGCCTTTTAACTCGAACGTCGAGCCTTTTTACATGAACGTCGAGCCTTTTTACATGAACGTCGAGCCTTTTTACATGAACGTTGAGCCTTTTTACATGAACGTCGAGCCTTTTTACATGAACGTCGAGGTTATGAGGCTGAAACTTTAAGTTCTAACCCTCCTCCTCATGCTTTTTCATAGAGTACTAAACTAGTAGCTTGCAATTTTACTTGTTGGCCTACAGACAGATGTTCAGTAGCTTCAGAACCAGTCCCAGACCATGAGGTATCAGCAGAGTCTAATAGTTTCTCAGCATTATGCCCAATTGGCAGAGCGACTGTCACTGGAGACGAATTGAAATTCATCACAAATATTAGTTCACTTGATTCGCACCAACGACGTACAATGACCACCTCCTTGTCTCCATCGCTAGTCGCTTGGATAAAATTGCGGTCTTGATTTAAAAGTGCTGGATGCGTTTTGCGTAAATTAATTAACTGGCGATACCAATTCCAGAGAACTTTGTGCTTACCATTATTGCGTAATTCCCAATTGAGTTTAGACTTTAGGAAAGTTTCTGGCGATTCGGGATCTGGGGGATCATCTGCGTAATGAAATGCTTCAAATTCTTCTTTACGTCCGGCTCGAACTGCTTCAATTAAATCTGGATCGGAGTGACTGACAAAGTAAATGAAGGGTGCTGTTTCAGCGTATTCTTCTCCCATGAATAACAGAGGTAAGTAGGGCGACAGCAACACAGCGCCAGCAGCTAACTTTAATCCTTCAAAAGAGATCCTCTGGGTGAGGCGTTCTCCTTTCATTTGATTGCCGATTTGATCGTGATTCTGGATGCAGACTGTAAACTGTGATAAAGAGCGATCGCGGCACGATATGCCATGAAATCGTTTGCGATCGGGCGAGTATTTCCAATCATAGACAAAACTATCTTCATAAGCTTTTGCCAGATCAGCACATCGCCCAAAATCTTGATAATACCCTTGGCGATCGCCTGTCAAGAGTGTATGCAATGCATGGTGAAAATCATCACTCCATTGAGCATCGATTCCGTATCCACCCAATTCCGGCGGACGAATTATTTGCGGATTATTTAAATCACTTTCGGCGATTAAATGGCGTTTCCATTTTTGCCCTTGTTGTGAAAAATGATGAACCGCTTCCGCCAATTCCCATAAAAAATGCTTGGCTCCCAAGTCGTAAATTGCTTGAATCGCATCAAGTCGCAATGCATCAATGTGAAATTCACCCAACCAATAAAGCGCATTTTGGATGAAATAGTTTCGCACACCCTGACTATGGGCATCATCGAAATTCAGCGCATCGCCCCACGGCGTTTTATAGGTTTTAGTAAAGTAGGGCGCGAACTGCCCCATATAATTACCTTCTGGCCCAAAGTGGTTATACACCACATCCAACACTACGGCGATATTATGTTGGTGACAAGCATTTACCAGTTGCTTCAGTTCGGCTGGGCTACCGTAGGAATTTTGGACAGCAAAAGGGTAAACGCCGTCATAACCCCAGTTGCGGTATGTCAGAGAAGCCTCAATATGGGTGTCTCCCGGAAACTGAGCGATGGGCATGATTTCAATGGCGTTAATTCCCAGTTCCCTCAGTTCAGGTAGGCGGGAAATGATCGCGGTGAAAGTTCCTTCGGGCGTGAATGTGCCAACGTGAAGTTCATAGAAAATCATCGACTCCACAGGAATGCCAGCCCATCCTTCATCAGTCCACTCAAACTGTTGATCGACAACTTGAGAAGCCCCATGCACCCCTTCAGGTTGATACTGCGACGCCGGATCAGGAAAAGTGTCTTGGCCATTCAAGACATACCGATAAAGCGCACCTGGATACACATCGTTGACTTTCGTGTGCCAGTATCCCTCAGACTGAGGCTTGAGGGGAATTAACTGCTGTTCTGGCTTTAAAATTTGTACCGTCACGCTATGTAATAGCGGCGACCAAACTGTAAATTCACACTCTCCGTTACCCAAGTAGTTAGCACCAATTCTCACGCAGTATCCTCCCATCAGATTCTATGTTGTGCCGAATTGTGGCATGACTGTAAATGTCATTGATTGCACAATGTTTACAAACACGCCAGATAGCATAATGGTTGGTCTACCAGACTTGTTGCTAGCACCTGGAGGCGGATTTTTTACCAGAATAAGTTCTGTCTAATGATGATGAAGAATTTAGAAGTCAGAATTTAGGAGCAAAGCCAGGAAAGCTCCGCCTCACCACTCGTAATACTGTTCGGTTAAGGCACCAGACGCGATAAATCGCCGTCTTTACAATAATCAGTCCTTCGTCCTGACGGCAATTTATCGTAAATTCAAGGGTTTAAGACCCCAACCATAAAGGTAGCCCCAGTTTCAGTCGGGGTTTAAATCTCCGCCTGAAATTGTCTAAAATGTTTGAATGCGTGAATTGTTAACTCCGCTCTCCTTAGTAAGGAGAGCGGTTGGGGGTGAGGTTTTGAATAGCTTTATTTGATTGATTGATATTTCATCTCTAACCCAATAAATCAGCGCGGGGTTTAAAAGTTTCAATTTGACGCAACTTTTCGTAAAGTTCGCGTTCTTCTGGAGTAATATTTTTCGGGGTAACTATCTGAATTTCCACCAATTGATCGCCACGTTTACCATCATCGCTGGGGTAGCCTTTATTTCCTAGTCGGAATTTTTGACCAGACCTAACTCCTGTGGGAATTGTCATTTTCACTGGGCCGTCCAAAGTTGGTGCTTCTACCTGTCCTCCTAAAACTGCCTCAGTGGGAGTAACGGGAATCTGGCAAACTATATTTAAACCTTCGAGCTTAAATAATGGATGAGGCTCAACGGTAATTTTTAAGTAGAGGTCGCCACCACCAACGCCTTGGTTCCGCAAACGGATGGTTTGACCTGTTACCATACCTGGAGGCATAGTAACTTCTAGCGATCGCCCATCTTCCAAACGAATACGTTCATTGCCACCTTGATAAGCTTTTTCTAGTGGCAGCGTTAATCTGGCTTCTATATCCCGACGGGTGGTGCGAGGTGGGGTATTAACGGTATACGCAACTTTTGTTCTGGGGGAACGAAACGGATCGCTAGTATTACCATTGCTGGAGTTACTTGTCCCACTCTTATTTTTGACGCCGATAACTTGATTAATAAAGCTTTCAAAGTCGGAAAATTGGCTTGGATCTACATCCTGATTACTGTTGCGATCGGCTTGACTACTCTGCCAAGTTTTAGTCTTTGGCGTTTGTTTGTTGCCTGCAAAGCCTTTTTGCTTCCAGTAGCGGCTAAACTGATCGTACTGCGATCGCTTGGCTAAGTCTGAAAGAACTTCATAAGCCTCGCCGATATCCTTAAATTTTTCCTCGGATTCTTTGTTACCCGGATTCAGATCGGGGTGATATTGTCTTGCTAACCGCCGATAAACCTTTTTAATTTCCTCACCAGAAGCGTCTTTAGATACTCCCAAAATCTCGTAGTAATCGCGGAAGTTCGGCAAATTTTGCATAGTTCAGTTATTTAAATTTTAGATTTTAGATTACTTATGAGTAGAGACGCGATTAATTGCATCTGTACAGGAGTTAGGAGTTGAAAGATTTAATTTTTAACTTCTCACTCCTAACTTTTGACTTCTCACTTCTGACTTTTATTAAAAGTACTACAACCAATCATTGTCTTCTTCATCATCCCAGTTATCTTGGTAGGTGGGGCGGGATTTGCGTGGAGGACGGCTTTCATAGGAAGGAGAACGACTGTCTCGGTTATAGTCTGTGTCATAGTCTTTACTGTAATCTCTGCCATAGTCCTTACCATAGGAGTCGCGTTCTCGATATGTCTCTCGCACAGGTTCGCGTTCTTTATCTTTATCACCGCCAGTAAAGATGTCCCGGATAGTACCAAATAAGTCATCGTCTTCGTCTTCAGCATAAGTCTGGCGGACTTCCCGGTTTAGCTCATAGAGAGCATCTTGCAAGTCGGCATAAGATTGATCAATACCGCGATCGCTATTTTCCTTGAGACTCTCTTTTAGTTGTCGGCAAATATTATCAATTCTTTGGCGGCGGCTGCGGGCAAACTGCATACCAAATTCCAGTGCTACTTCTCTAAGTTGCCTTTCTGCTTGGATAATCAACGCCTCAGAACGAGTCCGCTTTTCTATTCTTTCTTTACGTTCGCGATCGACATCGGCGTATTTCTGAGCATCCTGAATCATCCGATTCACTTCTGACTCGTTCAAGGTAGAAGCGCCCTGAATGGTGATACTCTGCTCTCGCCCAGTGGTTCTATCTAAAGCTGTCACCTGTAAAATACCGTTAGCATCAATATCAAATGACACCTGAACTTGGGGAATTCCTCGTGGTGCTGGCGGGATGCCATACAGCTTGAAACGTCCTAAAGACTTGTTGTTTGCTGCCATTTCCCGTTCGCCCTGGACTACGTGAATTTCCACAGTATTTTGGTTATTTTCGGACGTGGAAAAAATGTCAGAACGGCGGACTGGAATGGTGGTGTTGCGGGGAATGAGTTTTTTCATCACGCCGCCGATGGTTTCCAATCCCATAGAAAGGGGTGTAACATCCAAAAGCAGTACATCTTTGAGTTCGCCGGCGAGAATTCCGGCTTGAATTGCTGCACCCACTCCCACGACTTCATCGGGGTTGACGTTTTCGTTGGGTTCTGTGCCAATCAAGTCCCGCACAAGCTGCTTCACTATTGGCATCCGTGTAGAACCGCCAACTAACACTACTTCTTCAATATCTCTAGGTGAGAGTCCGGCATCTTTGAGGGCACGTTTCACTGGTATCCGCAAGCGCCCCACCAAATCGCCACACAAATCTTCAAACTGGGAACGAGTTAAACGAGTTTCCAGATGTTTGGGGCCATCTTCAGTAGCGGTGATGAAGGGTAAGTTAATATCGGTGATGCTGACAGCAGAAAGCTCAATTTTGGCTTTTTCCGCCGCTTCCATCAGACGTTGCAAAGCTTGGCGATCGCGTCTTAAGTCTACCTCTTCTGTCTCTAGAAATTGCTCTGCTAACCAATCTACAATTTTTTTGTCAAAGTCATTACCACCAAGTTGCGTATCTCCACTGGTAGCTTTGACTTCAAATATCCCATCACCAACGTCTAAAATCGACACGTCAAAAGTGCCACCACCCAAGTCAAATACTAAGATAGTTTCCGTGTCACCCCGATCTAATCCATAAGCCAAAGATGCAGCAGTTGGTTCATTCAGAATCCGCAGCACCTCTAAACCAGCAATTCTGCCAGCATCGCGGGTTGCCTGCCGTTGAGAATCGTTAAAATAAGCCGGTACTGTAATCACTGCCCCAGTAACTGGTTCACCTAAATAGCGACTAGCATCGTCTGCCAATTTCTTCAGCACCATTGCTGAAATTTCTTCTGGGGCGAAATCTTTATTAAGACGGGGACAGGCAATTTTAATATTACCTACTTCGTCTTTGCGGATGGTGTACGGTACACGCTTGGAATCTGGGTTAAGTTCGCCATACTTGCGCCCAATGAAGCGTTTCACTGCAAAAAAGGTATTTTGGGGATTGAGTACCGTTTGTCGCCGTGCCATTTGCCCAACCACCTTTTCACCATCTTTGCTAAAGCCAACTACGGAGGGGGTTGTTCGCATTCCTTCTGCATTGGCAATCACCACCGGCTTGCCACCCTCCATAACGGCGACTACTGAGTTGGTTGTACCCAAGTCGATGCCGACTACCTTGCCCATGCGTTACTCTTCTCCTAAAGTGTCTTATATATTTATTATGATTGGGCGGAACTACCTCTAGCTTTGTGCCACAGGATAAAAACACCCCAATGGTATAATAGTGATCATTCAGGCAGTGAGCTAAGATGTGCAGCTAGAGGAGATAGTTGCAAGACTAGGATAGCATTGACATGGTTGGTGTGCCTAAGCAGCCTTAATTCTTGTTATCCGCCGCCTTCTCTTTACGGGATCTGCAAGTTGGTAAATAGACCTTAAGAATACTTGCTCTGCTTCTTTGATTGCCTGAAAACCTTAATATTGCGACTATTTTAAAAATTTGAATTTAACAGAGCGATTACAAACTTCCCTGAGTGCGATCGCGCGAGAACGCGATCCTTACATGGCAACGGCTGGACATTTTTTTGTCCAAGAATACATCCGCCAGGAATTTTCCCAATGGGGGAGTGTGGAAATCCACACCTTTGAAGTCAGAGGTAAAGCTTGTGATAACTTGATTTTAAATTTACCCTCCCAAACTAGAGGGCAAAAAAAGGATTTGCCACCGATTTTAATTGGCGCTCATTATGATGGCGTTCCGGGAACACCTGCGGCTGATGATAATGCTACAGGTGTGGCGGTGTTGCTGGAATTAGCCAGAAAGTTTGCTGCCCAAGCTGTCAGATATCCTTTAAGGCTAGTTGCTTTCGATATGGAAGAATATGGCTTATTGGGTAGTGCTGACTATGCAGCCTTGTTGCACCAACAAAAGCAACAGCTACGTTTAATGATCTCCCTAGAAATGCTGGGTTACAAGGATTCTACACCCGGTTCTCAAAGTTATCCCGCTCCTCTGGAACGCTTCTATCCAGATAGAGGTGATTTTATTGCTTTAATTGGCAATTTGCGGACATTGCCTGACTTAATTGGCATGAGCCGTAATATTCGCAAAGCTGGCGTATCTAGTCAATGGCTACCCGTGCCGAATCGAGGTTTAATAGTTCCCCAAACCAGACTTAGTGATCATGCACCTTTTTGGGATTTGGGTTATCCGGCAATGATGGTTACAGATACAGCATTCTTGCGAAATCCACATTATCACAAACGTAGTGATGCGATCGCTACTTTAGATTTAGATTTTCTTAGCGGTGTATGTGAAGGGTTGGAAATTGCAATTCGAGGGTTGTGAAAAATATTGATGATCTGCCTCAGCAAATTTTAGATTTTAAATTAGCCTCTCGCTTTGGGAGAAGGGGAGACGCGCAAGGGACAAGTCGGTAGAGCCGCCCAACTCACTGGCACCCCATGAGCAACTGGCGCGCGAATTCCAGTCGCCTCGATTATTCTCTTTTTAGAGTTATAAAAAACTATGAAAATGCTTGACAAAAGTCTTACTAATTTGGCTCAATCTTAATATAATATTTTTTTTGGAAAGCCCTCATGCTGAAAACAACTTCTAAAACAGGAAAAGATTCTTTTTCTATTAGGTTTGATGACCTTGATGAGAATTGTTTATCTGAATTAAGCTGCAATGAAGCCTCTGAAATTATTGGAGGTTTTACAGTTATCAATGATTCAGGAGCTACGAAAGGTTTTTATAATTTTGGAGCATTAGTATCGCCACAAGCCGAAGTTTTACAACCGGGACAAAGCGCTACTTATAATGGAGAATATATTTTATATAATTCTTCAACAACCCAATTTCAACCAACATTATCACAGGCACTCAATCCAACAGACACAGTAAGTTTTCGTCTGCAAGGAAATCAAGTAGTTCTTAAGAATGCAGCTCTCACGGGAGGAACCATATTCAGTGCAGTCGCACCGGGAGCTCCTGGCGGCATGTAGGTAAGGCTAAAAATTAAAACTGGCGTAGGTTGGGAAGCCACTGTCTTGGGCGGGTTTCCCGACTTGAACCAAGTAGCGTTTGAGGAACGAAACCTAACATGAAATAAGACTTTATTGAGTTTCACTACCCTCCGGGAAGCCTGAAGAAAAGTTTCACTGGAGGCAGAGCCTTTAATCAGCCGTTCCCATGCTCTGCATGGGAACCAGATAACCTCTCTGAGGATTTATGTAAAAATAACCTGAACAATTTTTATGTGAAAGCTAGATTTAGCAAGCTATTTCAAATAAATTTTGTAAAACTTATTTTTACATGATGCCTGAGTGAGATAATCAAGCAATCATCTTCTCTAAAGCAACCTGCAAATCTTTTGTCAAATCGCTCACAGCTTGTCTAGACGCCTGGCGATCGCCCTGACAATTATCAGAGCGTTCCGTAACTGAAATTGGCTCTCCCACGGTGATTTCTGCTTGTCGCAAACCTAACCGAGGTCGTCCCGGAAGTGTTGTATCCTGAATCCTAGAAAGCATATCGAATATAAGCAAAGCTGTTTCCGCAAACCGTTCCGCCGTCGGTTGTTCCTGAATATAAGTAGCTGTGACGGCAACAAAACTTTCCACTATCCGCATATGTCGCATTTGTAAGTCTGCTTCCTTTGCAACCCAGTCTGCTAAACCGCGTTTAAAGGGTGGTAAAGCATTGATATCTGGCAAATCTTCCCGATAAATGTAATTCCAGCCAGCCTCTTCTAAACGGCGACATCGATCAATGAAATTACCCTGGGCTTGAACTCCAAAATACTGTTCGGCAACTTGTAAAGCTTTATCCAGTAAGCGATGAAGTCGGGCAATTAACACCTGATTAGGATTAGCAAATTCATCTGTTGAGATGGTTTTTGGAATGTCTTGATGATAGAAGCGACGATAAAATTCTTCCATCTCCGTAATCAGATATTCAGCCAACCGATAGATACGTTGATAGTAAATCTCTTCGCCATCGCCCTGATTAATTTCTATTACTGGCAAGCCACTATCAGCTTCCAACTTACTTAGTAACCAATCCAGTTTAGACCAAGGTGGCTCAACGTAGCGATACTGGATAGCGATCGGCACAATGATCACAGTCTCAGTCCGGTTAGCTTTTTGCAAGTCTTCTACACACCAGAACCCCATTTGAGCAACACCGGGTTCTAGTGGGCTAACAATGCCACTATGACCATTAGTACCTCCTTCTGGTGCCACTGCGATCGGTAGTTCGCCATTAGCAAACAACTCCCGTGCAGCTTGAATCGCTTGGCGATCTAGTCGCCTACCGCGATGAACCGGTACACCTCCGATTCTAGAGAACAACCAACCCAGCCAGTCTCCAGCCCAAACCGTCATACCCCTGTCATAAAGAAAATAGCTGTGAACAAGAGATTGCAGTATGATACCTTCCTGACGAGCAACCTGTGGCACAATACGGGAAAGCAAATACAGCATACATAAAGGATCTTCTACCTCTGGGTGGCGAAATGCCAACAAAAAGCGAATTTTTCCAGCCTGAAATTGTTGATAAAGTTCAGCTAATACCTCAACATTTTTGGCTTCAATTTTGACAATACCAGCACTCAGCCAAGGTCGAGTGCGAAACCGTAGTGCGATCGGTAGTAACCACCGAACAATCTGGAGTATCAGGCGGTTAAACTGTTGAGTAATAAATTTCAGTGGTGGTTGAGTAGACTGAATCGATCTAGGCAAGTCGCTCTCCAGATTGTATTTCTAGCGATTGTACAACGTGGGGTCTTGGTTTTGCCTAAACCGCAGCCTCCTGCCGTCAAACATTTCAATCTCCACGTTTCGCCCTCTTGGTTACTCAGCACTGGTTACTCAGCACGGGCTAAACCATAGCTACGGGACTGTTTCGGTGATAAATACAAACCTGGAAACCGAGATTACAGCTATTTTCAGGTAAATAGACCACGCAGTAAGGGTACAGCATTGCTGTGCCCCTACAACAGATGTGGTTCAAATACTTAAAACTGCTGTAAATCAGGCTTTATTAATTTTGAATTTTGAATTTTGAATTGGTATTACTTTCGATGTTTAGGAAAATTTCGCAATAAATAGCCAAACACTGCTAAATTCAATACAAGAATCAATATTTTTATTGCAGAGAAGCCTCGAATCAATTCATAAATTTCTGGCGGAATACTGATACCCACAAGTCCCAACACCAAGACATGTGCCCAACGCTTTTCGTACCATAAACCAATGGCTTCAATACTAGTAACAATAGCATAGACTCCTGCTCCAATGCCGCTAAATGCCAAGGTTCGGGGATTTAAGTTGAGAACTTTATTTAAAAGCCAATCAATAATTATCGATTTACCTTCTAAAACATAATCATCTGAAAAAGCCTCTAGATTTTGATAATTTTTTAATGTCAATAATAACGCGATCGCAGTAGCCATAAGCAGCAAGGCGGTAAATGTTTTGTAGAGAACAATTACCACTAATCCCAATGGACGTTTTTTCAAACAACCCCCTTAAGTATATATAAGTCCAACTTTGAGTAACTGGCTCTGGATGATGCCAACTAAGACGCTTATTCTAGCAATTCTTGCTCGCCCGATCTTTCCACTTTTTCCTACAACAGATGTGGTTAAAATAAATGAAACCCTGTGTAAATGGAGGTTAGCGGACTCGAACCGCTGACATCCTGCTTGCAAAGCAGGCGCTCTACCAACTGAGCTAAACCCCCATAAAATTAAAATAGTAGGTAACTTTGGTTGCCGTTGTGATTGTACGTTATACTGTTCCATTACCAAAAGGATGAAACCAGAAAATATCCAAGTTGTCGCAGCATTGTATAAATTTGTGAAGCTGCCAGATTTTGCCGAGAAACTAGATCCTCTACTGTCTTACTGCCAAGCGCAAGATGTCAAGGGGACAATTTTGCTGGCACAAGAAGGTATTAACGGTACAATTGCGGGTTCGCGTCAGGCGATTGACTCTGTTCTCTGCTTTCTGCGTTATGATCCCCGTTTAGCAGACCTAGAATCCAAAGAATCCTATACCGAAACCCCGCCCTTTGAGCGGATGAAGGTGCGGTTGAAGCCAGAAATTGTTACTTTAGGGTTGCCCGAAATAGACCCAAGTGAGCAAGTTGGCACTTATGTCAATCCCCAGGAATGGAATGATTTGATTTGTGATCCAGAGGTAACTTTGATTGACACCCGCAATGATTATGAGGTAAATATCGGTACTTTCCAAGGAGCAGAAAATCCCCAAACTAGCTCATTCCGGGAATTTCCTGATTATGTGCTACACCACCTCGACCCAACTAAACACAAAAAGATTGCTCTGTTTTGTACAGGCGGTATTCGCTGTGAAAAAGCCTCATCCTTCATGCTTGCCCAAGGCTTTACTGAAGTTTATCATCTCAAAGGTGGCATTCTCAAGTATTTGCAGGAAGTTCCAGCACACGAAAGTTTATGGGAAGGCGAATGTTTTGTCTTTGATGAGCGGGTAACTGTCAGTCATGGGTTGGAGGAAGGGAGTTGTGAGCGGTGCTTCTGTTGTGGACGTCCGATTTGTGAAGAAGATAAGGTGGCTGGTAAGTATGAGCAAGGTATCTCCTGTCCCTACTGTTTTGATAGCCTGACTGAGGAGAAAAGAGCGCGTCAGCAGCAAAAATGGCGCCACTACCAAACCCAAGTTAATAATCTGAAATAAGCGGAACGCATCTAGGGCTATTTCATTCTCATCTAACCCGCCTCAGAATAAATTCACCTTTTCTTATAGCGAAAGTCGTCTCAAGACGACTGAGAAAAGGTTATAGTCCGTTAAAACGTACTTTAGCTAAAAGTCTGTGAACTTTAGTTCTGGGCGGTTTATGTTTAGAACGAAATAGCCCCTCTGAGATTCTTTTTATCTTGAGCGTCCCAATGTAGTGATATATAGAACAGCTTCATCAGCAGGGATACCCAAAACTTCATTCACTTGGTCATCAAAGAATCCAGCGATTCCACTGACGCCGACATTCAGGTGGACTGCCGCTAAATTCAGGCGTTGTCCCAAATGACCGGCATCCAGATGTAAGTAACGGTAAACGCGATCGCCATACTGTGCGATCGCAGCTTTCAGATCGGCTGTATGAAATAACACTGCTGCTGCATCCCGTCCTAATTCTTGTCCTAAACAGAGAAAATGCAACTCTCGCCGAAAGTTTTTAAACCGAATTTGGCGTAATTCTTGGGCTTTGGGTGCGTAATAGTAACAACCCGCTTCTAATCCTTCAACTCCGCAAACAGCAATGAATGTTTCGATTAAATTTAGATCAAAGTAGTCTGGAGAAATATCTAAATTTTGGTCGATGTAATTTTGCGGTTGGTAAGTGAAATCGAGTAAACTTTTCAACTCATCGAAAGTTAAATCCTCACCATTGTAAGCGCGGGTAGATCGTCGCTTGTACATAGTGATTTCCAGTTCTGACAGATTTTTTCCCCAGTCTATAGGCGTAGTGGTGGTAGGAATTTTTAAACAGAATGGAAAATTGTATTTATCCTCCAAAGATTTTTCTTGTTTGATAGTTGGTAGATTGAGATTGCCAGTTATACCTAATTGGATCTGGGTGTGTCGATGGAAATATGCCAGCAATTCCCCATCGGGGATTTGAGGATAACTGGTTTCGGTGGCGGAAGGTAAAGCAGTACATCCCAATGGCAAATTTTGATTGACATCTAACAAGTCTGCCAGAGGTAAGATAGCGATCGCACCTTCTTGTTGCGGATCGATATAAAGCAAATCGTTCACCGATTCATCCACAAAACCGCCAATTAAATGGGGGCGATAGTCAGTAATCGCAGCAGCCAATTCGATATTGCCCAACAGGTGTCCCGTATCTAGAAAAATCCGGCGGTAAGCCCGATCTTCATAGCGCCAAGCAGAACGATAGAAAACCCCAGTGACAATAATTGCTAGTTGGGTATTTTCTAAAGCAGGATGCCAGAAACAAGCTGCTTGGAGAGTTTGCCAAACATCATTTTCCCAATAATGCATCAGGGAATGAGTCCGACACTGGTAGTTATAGAGTCCGGGCGGCAATAACGACGTGCCACGGGAAACCACATACACCTCGGCAGGGTATAGTCCCCCGGCACTGGGAGCAGCCCGTAAATACACCGCGCTACCCATAGAAGGCATTTTCGCCGTCAATCCATAGCTGCGAAACAGCAGCCTTGAAAGTCTTTGCCACCATTGAGCATCTGGGTTATTAGCAAATGTCTCTGGTTTTTCTTGGATATAGGGTTTGAGATCAAAAGTAGAGCCAATTTTGTACTCTTTGAAGGGCACTGGCTGTTTAGCCCAGTCTAACCCTTGATTTTTGGAGGCGAGAGTCTCAGGGTTGTATTTAGTCCGTTCGTGATAATGCTGGGCAATTGATTCGTGTAATTCTGGCATAGTACTTTTAATATCCTTGGGGCATCTTTTTTTGATCTTGGCATTCATTAGCCCCATTATTTCGTGTCAATTGGTACAATCCTCAGAGTCACAAAGTGGTGATTAGTAACAACTGTATTCGGGCATTGGGCATTGGTGTGGACTTATAACAGCAATATAGTGGCACTACAGTAGACCAATAACGGCATTATGATGCCATTACACTGGACTTATAACCTTTATAGACACACTAGATGGGTGTTGACACACGACTAACAGCACCTCTGGAGTTTGTAACAAGACTTAAACTTTAGTTCAAGGCTCTTAGAGGTTGGTGGAACTGACATTTGCCTGGATTTATGCAGACTACTGTGTTGGTTTCTGCCGAAAAATGTGCATCACAATGTCTGAACAAACCTGATCCAACAGACAATTTGTGAACGCAAATGTGTCCAACACAGCTTTAGCGAGACTCTAAAACTAAGCACAAACGCCAACCTGTGACTATTTCTTGATGATTTTAGGATTAGGTTAAGTTATGTCAAAGACCTATAACATACTTTTGCCACTCTGTGTGCAGTCCACTCTTAAGATGTTTACTGACCTCAAAATAGAGGCTGCTATAAGGTTGGCGGGGGGGATGACGCAAAGGCATATGAGCTTCATGGGGAGTGCGACTGCCTTTTTTGACATTGCAACGGACACAAGCGGTAACAATGTTCTCCCAGGTATCGCCGCCGCCGCGCGATCGCGGTATTACATGGTCTAGGGTCAACTCATCCCCTGTGTAACCACAGTATTGACAGGCATGACCATCACGGTGCAATATGTTTCGGCGAGTCAGAGGAATTTCTTTATAAGGAACACGTACATAATGACGCAACCGGATCACGGTCGGCAACGGAAAATCCGAATAAAGGAATTTGCCGTTGTGTTCCACGCGTTCTGCTTTGCCCTTGATTAAAAGAACCACAGCGCGACGCCAGCTCGTTATATTGAGAGGTTCGTAAGAGGCGTTTAAGACTAAAACTTTCCCCATTATCTACGCTCAGGGTATGAGTTTTAAAGTATGTTAACACAAATACACCCTGCTAGGGAGATGAGAATAAATTATACTTTCGGGATAAGTTAGAAATTAAGTTATGAGTTGAGAGTTAGAAGTTATTTTCTCTGTTCCCTGCTCCCTTTCAAACAAAACTCTTAACTTTTTCTTTAGTAACTGATGCTGTTGTATCAATTGCAATATGAAAATTAAACTTCCTATTTAATCTGATCTCGCTTTTAGGAGCGTGTATAGATAGATAATTTGGAAGTTTAGCCAGGTGGGATAGGAGTCAGTACAAATGTTAAGTCATAAACAAACCCCAAGTTTTGCTGATAGTCAGGAGTGTGATACCTACGCTTGGTTCTCGCAACGAGCCTGGGTAGAAATTGATTTAGGGGCGTTGTCGTACAATGTACAGCAACTGGTGCAGTTTTTATCGCCGCGTACCCAGTTGATGGCAGTAGTAAAAGCTGATGCTTATGGACATGGAGCGGTAACAGTCGCCCAAACTGTCATCCAATCGGGAGCTAGTTGGCTGGGAGTCGCTACAGTTCCAGAAGCGATTCAATTGCGAGAAGGCGGGATTCAAGCCCCCATTTTGATTTTAGGGGCAACTCATACAGCAGAGCAAATTCATGCGATCGCACACTGGAAACTTCAGCCCACACTCTGTAGCCCTAAACAAGCTCTGGTATTTTCCGACACCTTAGAAGCGATGAACTATGGTTCTTCTATACCCGTACACATCAAATTAGACACGGGAATGTCCAGGTTGGGGACTAATTGGCAGCAAGCTGGGGAATTTGTGCAATTAGTGCAACGCTTACCACATCTTGAGATAGCCAGTATTTATTCCCATTTGGCAACAGCAGATGATCCTGATACTACGGTAATGGAAGAACAGCATAAACGATTTGAGGAAGCGATCGCCCAAATCAAAGCAATGGGAATTCAACCGCCCTGCTTGCACTTGGCAAACTCAGCAGCTGCACTCACAGATCGGGCATTGCACTACGATATTGTGCGAGTCGGTTTAGCCGTTTACGGACTTTACCCAGCAACCCATTTACAAAATGCGATCGATCTCAAGCCCGTTTTGCAACTTAAAGCACGAGTCACCCAAGTTAAAACTATTGCCCCAGGAACAGCTGTTAGTTACGGACATCAATTTATTGCCCCGCGTGAACTTCGCCTCGCCGTGGTGGGAATTGGCTATGCTGACGGTGTTCCTCGCAGTCTTTCCAACAAAATGCAGGCGTTAATTCGCGGTCGGCGAGTGTCGCAAATCGGGACAATTACAATGGATCAATTGATGCTGGATGTGAGTGCTATACCTAATATCCAAGAAGGAGAAGTAGTCACCTTACTAGGGGAACAGGGAAAAGAACAAATTTCAGCAGACGATTGGGCAGAACAACTAAACACTATTTCTTGGGAAATCCTCTGCGGGTTCAAGCATCGTCTGCCTCGTGTTGCAGTCATGTAATTGGGCAGGGGCATTGGGCATTGGGCAAAGAGGAAAGACTTGCTACAACTTCTCCCATATTCTCCATTCCCTATTCCCCATTTCCCTTTCCATAAATAATTTCTTATGGTATGATAGTAAACTGATGCGGATATGGCGAAATTGGCAGACGCGCTAGATTTAGGTTCTAGTTCCGAAAGGAGTGAAGGTTCAAGTCCTTTTATCCGCACTTTTAACGTATCGCGGAAGTCCCCATCTTCAAGATACTCCTAATATGGGGATTGTGAGCGGGCAATGAGGATTGCATCTAGAATTGATTTTTACTCTTCGTTTAAAATCAATTCTAGATGTATGACAAATTCCCAGGATTTTCTGGTAATAGAGTTAAGTCTTGACCATCAATGCCACAAGCGAAAACCACGAGCTTTTAGGTACATGTCGCAAGAGAAAGATTTGGGTCTTGGCAACCAGGACTCCTGACAAGAGGAGGGAATGTCAGACCAAAAAAACTACGGAGTAATTGATGGCTATTCCCGATGAATTGGGAGAGCTACGACTTCATCCTTGGGCAAGTCTGAGTAGTTCACAAAATTGAATTGCCTTATCTAGGCTGATACTGACACTTGAGTTAAAACTTCAGGGATAGTACCAGCCTATTTAAGTATTTAGGACTTACGCAAAATATCTCTCAAACTCTGATTTCTCTGTGTCCTCTGCGCCTCTGTGGTTCGTTATTCCGTAACTTGTGCGTAAGTCCTAGTATTGTCTAAGTAAAATGCCGCAAGTCTTGAGGCGGCAGCCCCCATGTTAGGCATTCCCAGTCAGAGACTCTTGACGAGACAATCTCTAAAAGCTAGTTATAGAGTGGTTTTTACGTTAAGTTGACACCAATGAACAATGTTGTGCCCTTACAATAATCTGTACAGAGGAGCTTGTTGCAATCTGCTACAAACATCCTCTAAAAAACGTGGATTTAATAATCTAAAATTCCCGTAGGTAGGGTGTGTTACGTCCCTAACGCAGCATTCCGAGTGCTTTTGGTCGCGTACTGTCGGTGGTAAAAAAACATCCTACAAAAGATAAGTTTACATTCTGTATAAACTACGCTTTTAAGTGTGAATATTAAAAAATAAATTTATTTTTGTCAATAAATCAGTATTATTCCTGTGGTCAATTTGAAGTTAATCGATGCAAAGTGGCTTCAGATAGTCTTTAAGCAAGTAAGGACTAGACTTTTCTTAAGTGTAAATACAGAAGTTAAAATATATTAAGCTCTACAAAATCAGTATTATTCCTGTGGTCAGATCGGGGTTACTCAATGGAAAGTGGCTTCATCTACTCTTGGCATTTTTATGTCTTATTCTCGAAAGATGTTTATAAATCTTAGTAAGAGTAAATAAATTAATCACAATTTACGAATTTACTAAGATTTGCTCGTCTAAAAATAACGCATACTGTCGTTGAATTTCACCACAAAGCTAGATGAAAACTGATGTACTTTAAAATACAAACCCTTGATGCCTTTTACTTGATTTCAATTGTGGAATAACTCTGCACGAATTTAGGTTACACGTATTGAATTTAGCTGAAGTAAAAGCAAAATGAGCACAACTCCTATAGGTAGCTACAGGTTGTTCCAGAAACTACATCCGCTATCTCTGTTGGCACAATTAACTAGCCGCCATGCTACAGGTTGCTTAAGGGTATTTACTGGGATAGTTTCTTGGTCAATCTATCTAGAGGACGGTAAACTTACTTATGCCTCCTATTCAGATAAACTATTTGAGCGCCTTGACAGTCACTTGCGACGCTTGAATCAGCAAATTCCTGCTCTCAACAGCGCCACTCGTATGCAGATGCGGCTGATGTTTGAGACGAAGAATGAACATCAATCAATACCAAATGCGGATTACCAAGCTATTTGTTGGTTAGTAAATCAGGACTATATCACCTCTGTGCAAGCAGCAAGCCTGATAGACGAATTGGCAAAAGAAGTGCTGGAATCGTTTCTGTGTTTAAAAGAAGGTAGCTATGAATTCAGTCTAGAAAGCTCTTTGGATGAACTACCAAAATTCTGTCGCCTGGATTTGCGGTTACTTGTTGAACATTGTCAAAAGCAGTTACGAAATCGGCAAAATATCCAGTCATCAATTCCGGCTGGTGGGGGTTCCCAAGTTTTGTCTACAACACAACCGTCTCAAGTTCAGCCACAGCTGCAAATAAAACTTGGGCAAAAATTGCTGAGAACAATCAATCTTGATATTCCTGATAATAATAAAACTACTCAGCCAATTGTGGGCAAAAAACTATATACAATTGCCTGCATTGATGATAGCCAAACAGTTTTGAATTCCATTAAACACTTTTTGGATGAAAATACATTTTCAGTTGTGATGATCAACGATCCGGTAAAAGCTTTAATGCAAATTCTTCGGAGTAAGCCCGATCTGATTTTGCTAGATGTTGAAATGCCAAGTTTAGATGGCTACGAGTTATGTTCTTTATTGCGAAAACATTCAGCTTTTAAAAATACACCTATTATTATGGTAACAGGTAGAACAGGATTTATCGACAGGGCAAGGGCTAAGATCGTCAGATCATCAGGATATTTGACCAAGCCTTTTACACAATCAGAATTGCTAAAAATGGTTTATAAGCATCTTGGTTAATTCAGAATTCAGGAGTCAGAATTCAGGAGTTAGAATTCAGGAGTTAGAATTCAGGAGTTAGAATTCAGGAGTCAGAATAAATGAGACAGCCAGCGAAGACATTTCAAGATTTGATAGTTTGGCAGAAAGCACATCAATTTATTTTATTAGTGTACCCATTTACTGCTCACTTTCCTAAATCAGAAATATATGGGCTTACCTCTCAATTTAGACGGGCAGGAATTTCTATAGCAGCAAATATAGCGGAAGGATTTAAGAAAAAAGGATTAGCAGATAAAGTACGTTTTTTTAACATTGCACAAGGTTCTTTGGAAGAATGTCGTTATTATCTCATTCTTTCAAATGACTTAGAATATGGTGATACTTCAGGATTAACACTTCAACTTGAGGAAGTTAGTAAGCTACTAACAAGCTATGCTAAGTCCATTCTGAATTCTGATTCCTGACTCCTGAATTCTTATAACAAAATATGTTTAATTTATTTTTTTAGGAGATTTAATAGTGAGCCTGACTTTGCTTGGCACAATTATGATTGTAGAAGATTCTCCCAGTGAATTGGAATTAATGAGCCATTATCTTAAAGAGAGTGGTTACAAGGTAATTAAAACTTCTGGTGGAAAAGAAGCTTTAGAAAAAGCTGTGTTAGAAAAACCAGATGCGATCGTTACTGATGTAGTGATGCCAGAAATGAGTGGATTTGAATTGTGTCGCTCTCTGAGAAGAAATCCGATTACTGCAAAAGTACCGATTGTGATTTGTAGTTCCAAAAATCAAGAAATTGACCGTTTGTGGGCGATGAGACAAGGTGCAGATGCTTATATAACTAAACCTTACACCCGCGAACATCTCCTACGTACTATTAAATCAGTGGTAATTTGAATCAATGACTAGTACAAACATTACTCTTTCTTCAAAAGCAACCCAAAATAACTTAGCAGATGGTTATCTGAAGTTTCAGCTAAATCAACAAACTACTGCTGTTTTATCAATGATGCATACCCAAGAAGCAATTATTGTGCCTGTTGAATCTATCACCTCAATGCCCAATATGCCTCCCTGCATATTAGGTTTAATGAATTGGCGGAGTCGGATAATTTGGGTAGTTGATTTACCAAGAATGCTCAATTTAGAATCTCTAGATTATCGAGTGCGACAGTACAATACGATCGTTATCCGAGTGGAATCATTGGTGTTGGGCTTAGTTGTGCAAGAAATAAAAGGTACAACCAAGTTTATAGCTGATGCTATTCATTCTCCTATCGGACAAGTAGCATCAAGTTTAGTTCCTTATTTATGTGGGTGCGTTGTGCAACAGCAAGAAATATTACTGATATTAGATGCAGAGGCAATTGTCCAGTCTTCTATTCTCCGCAGTGATTAGGGTCTACTACTAAAAAAAAGATTTTTAGTGTTCTTATTCACATAGTTAGGAGAACTACTTTTATGTTTAATAAAACCAACACGAATCAAGGTAATAGCGCTCAAAATCGAGCCTCATTGATTTCATCTCAAAAAGGCATTGGGACTGTAGTAAAGCCACCAAGTAAGCTGACTACTGGAACTGGTAAGAATTCTTCTTTGAATCAGGGTATTGCCTATTTTACAAGGCTGGGATTGGTTAAGAAAGCGACTATTTTAGCGATCGCAATCGGTACAATACCAGTATTGGTCATCGGCGCGATCGCTTTTAGCTTTGCCAACAAATCAATTACTAAGCAAATTACTCAATCTCAACAAGCCGAAGCTAGTGGTTTAAGTGATAAAGTTAACCGTTTCATGTTGGAACGCTACGGCGATATTCAGGTAATATCAAGTTTGCCATTTTTGACAAGTCCCCAAGCTAGTGTCAGTACGACTACTCAAGAAAAGCAAGCAGTCCTAAATCGTGTTGTTGAAGCTTATAAAGCTTATGACAGCGTTGCTGTTTTTAATCGCCAAGGTAACTTGATTGTGCAATCTAGAGGCGAACCCCTGAACAATCAAAAAGACCGTACCTATTTTCAAGATGCTTTACAAAAAGATGCGCCGATCATCAGTAAACCAGAAGCAGCAAAAAATACTGGTGTAATGAGTATTTATATAGCTGCACCCGTGAAAGAGATAAGGACAGGGCAAACTATTGGCGTGGTACAAGCACGTATGCCCGTAAAATCTTTAGAGGAAGTAATCAAAAACTACGTAGCCAATGGGCAACAATATTATTTGCTCGATGCTTCGGGAACAGTTTTCTTGAGTTCACAAAAGGAATTTTTGGGGAAACAGGCAAAGGAAGAGTATTCTAGTTTACCTAAACTGCTAGCAGCCAAGAAGGTAGATAGTTTTATAGAAGTACCCAAAACTGACAAAAAACAAGAATTAGTTAGCTACGTACCATCTAGTAAGTTAGATGGCTTGCCTGATTTAAACTGGCAGGTACTTTTATCTACAGATACCGCAATTGTATTTGAGCCGCAAAGACAATTATTGTGGACTATAGCCATCGGCACAGCACTGACAGCATTTATTGTGGGTGCGATCGCATCTCGGTTAGCTAAACTGACTACACAGCCAATTCTGAATGCAAGTGCGGCATTAGCAAAGCTAGGTCAAGGTAAATTTAATATCCGTCTGGAAATCGAAACAGAAGACGAATTAGGGTTATTGAGTGCAAATATCAACCAGATGGCCGAACAATTGCAGGTCTTAGTTAAGGAACAAGAACTCGATGTTGAAGGGGTAAAATTACTGGCAGATATTACCCTACGAATTCGGCGAATTCTCAAAACTGAAGATATCTATCACGCAGCAGTGAAAGAAGTTGAGCGATCGCTAAAAACAGACCGGGTAATCATTTATAATCTGAATCCAAAGACTTGGGATGGCGTTGTCGTTGCGGAATCGGTAACTGATAATTGGCCGAAAATGCTCGGTGTGCAAATTGACGATCGCTATTTTCGGGAACGCTATATAGAAACTTATCACGATGGACAGGTGCAAGCGATCGGCGGAGTCCTTGCCGAAGGCATCGCCAATATTTATCAAGACCAAAGCCTGAAAAATGCCGACAGTTACATCCAACTTTTAGAAAAATTTGCTGTCAAAGCTAGTTTGATCGTACCGATTTTTGCCCAAGAACAACTTTTAGGCTTATTAATTGCTCATCATTGCGAAGCTCCTCGTGTTTGGCAACAGCCAGAAATTGACTTGTTTCAACAGATAGCAACTCAAATCGGTTATGCCTTAGAACAAGCCAAGTTATTAGAAGAGATCGAAAAATCTAGAAATGTTGGCATAATCGGGTCAGACGAAGAACGGCAACAAAAAGAAACACTGCAACAGCAACTTTTAGAACTGCTCAGTGATGTCGAAGGTGCAGCCAGAGGCGACTTGACAGTGCGTGCAGACGTGACTCCTGGGGAAATAGGCACTGTTGCCGACTTTTTCAACTCCATTGTGGAAAGTCTGCGAGATATTGTTACCCAAGTTAAAAAAGCTGCTATCCAGGTGAATACTGCCATTGGCTCTAACGAAGGAGCCATCCGTGACTTAGCAGAAGAAGCACTCACACAAGCTGCCGAAATCAACCGCACCCTTGATGCTGTTGACCAAATGACCCAATCCATGCAAGCTGTAGCCCAAAGTGCCGAAAAAGCTGCCTTCATTGCCAACCATGCTACTCACACCGCTACCAAGAGTGGACACGCGATGGATTTGACAGTCCAAAATATCCTGTCTTTGCGGGAAACCGTTGGTGAAACTGCTAAAAAAGTGAAACGTTTAGGAGAGTCTTCTCAACAAATTTCTCGCGTGGTTTCCTTGATTAACCAAATTGCCATCCAAACCAACTTACTCGCCATCAACGCTGGCATTGAAGCAGCGCGTGCAGGTGAAGAAGGTCAAGGTTTTGCCGTAGTTGCTGAAGAAGTCGGTGAATTAGCAGTACGCAGTGCCGCAGCAACCCAAGAAATTGAACAAATTGTTGAAAATATCCAACGAGAAACCAGTGAAGTGGTGCAGGCGATGGAAATAGGCACCACCCAAGTACTAGAAGGTACTCAGATTGTGGAGGAAGCTAAACAAAGTCTGAGTGAAATTTTGGATGTATCCCGTCAAATTGACTCCTTAGTACAGTCGATTTCCAGTGCAACTGCATCTCAGGTAGAAACATCGCAAAGTGTTAGCCAATTGATGAAAGATATTGCTGCTGTATCAAAGCGTACCAGCGATTCTTCTCGCCAAGTTTCTGAATCTCTGCAACAAACTGTGGAGATTTCCCAGCAGTTGCAAGAAACTGTGGAGACTTTTAAGGTTAGTTAAGTTTGTCATTTGTTATTTGTCCGTTGTCATTTGTCCTTTGTCCTTTTATTAATGACCAATGACCAATATAGCGTTTCCTAATCACATAAGGTATATCATAGCCCCCTCCTCGCTTGCGGGGAGGGGGTTGGGGGTGGGGTTCAGTACCTCATTCAACCGAGAACCGCTATAACCAATAACCAATAACCAATAACTAAGGAAAAAACTATGTTAGAAGACAAAGAATTAGAAATCCAGATGCAGTTTCTGGAAGAAGCAACTGATTACTTAAATACTCTAGAAGGGGTATTGCTGGAAATCGATACTACTAACCGCATCGATTTAGATAAAATTAATGCTGCACTCCGGGCGACTCATTCTATCAAAGGTGGCGCGGGGATGATGGGATTTAGATCGCTAAGTGATTTAGCTCACCGTCTGGAAGATTCTTTTAAAGTTTTAAAAACTAAAAAAAATTCTCTTGAAATTGATACTCAGTTGCAAAGTTTATTGCTATCTGGAGTTGACTGGCTGCGTCAGATTGTCGAATTGCTTGCAGAAGGAAATGTTGTTGAAGATCAGTGGTTAGAAACCTTTTGTTATCCCATTTTTGATGAGTTGCACGATCGCTTGGGCGACCCCAACCCGGAGGATGCCTCAACCATGCTATCCCCAGAAGATGGACAAAACGTTATCCCCTTGCTATTTGGAACAGAAGTAGAAGAGTGTTTGCAGCGTCTAGAATCTATATTGGCAGATAGCGAACAGCCCGGATTACATGAAGAAGTTGTGATGATGGCATCGGAATTGGGCGGTTTAGGGGAAATGCTCCAGTTGGCAGCTTTTACCAAGCTTTGTGAGTCAGTAACGCAGCAATTGGAAATTGTTAGCAACGATCGCATTCCCGAAATTGCCGAGTTAGCATTGCAAGCATGGCGGCGATCGCAAGCTTTGATACTGACAAATCAACTAGATAATTTGCCTACAGAACTCGACTTGGGTAGTTATACGCAATCACAGCCACTATTACAAGCAGAAGTAATACCACAATTTATCGCCACAGATACAGCTGATATAGAAGTAGAGTCAACATCTGTTTGGCAACCAAAAATAACTCCAGAAACTTGGACTAAAGAGGAAGCGTTGGCGCAGCCCACCGCAGGTATCGCAGCTAATTTTACATTTGTGGATGCAGAAGTTACAAATGACGTAAATGCTATCAATGTCACCGAGCAAAATACAATATTTGCTAGAGAAAATAATCCTCCAGATGCCAGATTTAGCGAAAGCAAAGTCGAGCCAGTTAGCGTTGGCAAAGAGCGGGATATTCATGAAAATAGTGTCCGAGTTCCTAGCAAACAATTAGAGCAAATTAATGATTTATTTGGCGAGCTGATTGTTCAGAGGAATGGTTTAAACTCGCAACTAGAAAAATTACGCAAACTCGTTCGTAACCTCAACCAGCGAGTCCAAGTTCTCGACCGAGAAAACCAGGAACTACGTACAGCCTGCAAGAAAATTTCTCCTCAAGCTGCCTTGTCTGCTGGGGTGCATTTGCAAACTGAAAATGGCCACCAAACACAAGGTACAGATAGCAAATTTGATGCTTTAGAGATGGATCGCTATCACGAATTAAACCTGCGATCGCAGGAAGTTATGGAAACCATTGTTCAGGTACAGGAAGTCACAACTGATGTGCAACTCAGTGTAGATGATACAGACCAAATTGCTCGGAAACTAAACAAAACATCGAAACAGTTACAGACCAAATTAAATCATATTCGGATGCGGCCTCTGTCCGATTTAATCGAACGTTTTCCTAGAGCTTTGCGTGATTTAAATGTAGAGTATGGGAAAAATGTCCAGTTAAAAATTGAAGGTGGTAACACTTTAATTGAACGCAGCATTTTAGAAGCATTAAACGAACCTTTAATGCACCTGTTAAGGAATGCCTTCGATCATGGTATCGAAGATTCAGCCACCCGCCGTCTTTTGGGTAAACCAGAACAAGGATTAATTGAAATTAAAGCTATTCACCGCAGTAATCGCACCCTGATTACCATACGTGATGATGGTTGGGGCATTTCTCTGGAGAAAATTCGCATCCGTGCCCTAGCTATGGGATTGGATGCTTCTCTACTTGCTAATGCTAGTGATGAAGAACTCTTATCACTAATTTTTGAACCAGGTTTTACCACCTCCGAGCAAGTGACAGCATTATCTGGTCGTGGTGTCGGTATGGATGTAGTTCGCAACAATCTGAAACTGATTCGAGGTGATGTGAAAGTTGATACAGAACCAGGAGTTGGTACTACCTTCACCCTATCAGTACCATTTACACTTTCTGTTGCCCGAGTTCTGCTAGTAGAAATTAACAAAATGGTATTGGCATTTCCCACAGATGTCATTTCAGAAATATCTTTACTCCAAAACGATCAAGTTTTCCAAATGGCAGGTAGTGAAGTTCTAAATTGGCAAGGAACGATGCTGCCACTGATTCGCCTGAATCGTTATTTAGAGTTTAATTGCCTGCGCTACGATAACCCAGAATTGGAAACATCGCCAGCAATTAATACTAGCAGCGTGTTAGTAGTCAAAGGTAATAGTCAGCCAGTAGCAATCCCAATAGACCGTTGCTGGGGTGAACAGGAAGTTGCTATTCGCCAAGTCGAGGGAAATATACCTCTACCTGAAGGCTTCAGTAACTGCACAATTCTCGGTGATGGTCGAGTAGTGCCACTAGTTAATCTCAATGAGTTGCTGTATTGGATTGCTACGAATCGGCAAAGTCCCAAAGGCACTCAATTACCATCAGCAAGGTTAAAGACACCGTTCCTCATATTTGATGAAGACAAAATATCAGCCGCGTCTGTTAAGCAGAAAGGCACAATTTTGATCGTAGATGACTCGATTAATGTTCGTCGCTTTTTAGCTCTGACTCTTGAAAAAGGAGGGTATCAAGTAGAACAAGCTAAAGATGGTCAAGATGCTTTAGAAAAACTCCATAGTGGATTGAGAGTTGAGGCGGTAATTTGCGATATTGAAATGCCTCGCCTAGATGGTTATGGCTTTTTAGGTAAGGTAAATTCAGATGTGGATACAAAAAATATTCCAGTTGCGATGCTGACTTCTCGTAGCAGTAATAAACATCGGCAATTGGCTATGCAATTGGGTGCTAGGGCTTACTTTTCTAAACCTTATAACGAGCAAGAGTTACTCCAAACGCTGGAGGAAATAATTCATCCTGTAGCAGGAAAGGGCGCGTCTAATTAATAACTCATAATCATGTTTCAGATATTTTCGTAGGGTGGGTTACGCCAAAGGCTAACGCACCAGTTTATAACAATTTTAAAAAAGAATGCGACAAACAGACCATTTGTAGAGACGCGATTCATCGCGTCTTTACCCAAGGACGTGTTGCAATCATTAATTGAATTGGTATTAGTATCCTGGCGACTAGAAGTCGCGGCTACACAGACAAAACCCGCCTGTGCGGATTTATATCACAATACGGTTAAGTTAAAGGCTAATGGCAAAAATTTGGTTTTTTGAGACGCGATAAATCGCCGTCTCTACAAGTGTTTTGGTCTTATCTAAACTGTGTTGATTTATATCACTAATAATCGCCTAGCTTTTTCGTGATACTATTTGTGTCAATTGAAACAATTTCTACATAAACTCAATTTGTAGTGAATTTATGGTAACTGTAACGCTGACGGCTGTTGCTACTGCGATCGCAACTACACTTTGGACTAAAGCGCAGGAGAAAATCGGCGCAAATATTGGTGATGCTACATGGACGCTAGGTGGTAAATTAATCGGATTACTCCGCCAGAAGAATAAATCGCCATTACTCACCAGTGCTGTTGAGGGAAATGAACCGCAGCGTTTAGATTATGGTCAAGCAGTGCTGGAGCTGAAAGCAGCAGCAGACGCAGATCCAGAAATTGCTCAAGCTGTTGTGGAAGTGGAAGCAGCAGCAAAAGCAGAACCAAAACTCACTCAAAAAATTCAAGAAATAGAAAATACTCTCAAGTCTCAACAGCCAACTATTCAAAATCTGACGCAGCTAGCAGAAAAAATTGGGGTTGTAAATCAAGGACAGATAACTAACCAAACTAATAACTTGACGTTTTGACTACCGTCGTCCCCAAGGGAGGATGGGACAAAGTTAACTCCCGATCGCTGGCGTGAAGTCTGCCGTGAAATACTGGTAGAACGGCGATCGCTGACTACAAATCCTTTGACATCATCTGAGGGAGTCTCCCTACAAGTTGATGATGTTTATGTACCACTGGGATTAGTTGAGCGCAAAAAACAATCCAAGCCTCAAGGTGATATTTCTCCAGAACAGGGGTCAGAACTGTACAAGGAGACAGAAATCACCAAAACGTTTGAGCATGATGCTTTTCTTGAACAAGTTCTCAAACAGAAGAACACGCCTAAAAGTAAAGGTAAGCGAATTGCAATTATTGGCGAACCAGGTGCAGGAAAAACAACACTTTTACAGCAGATTGCTGATTGGGTATCTCGTGAGATTCACCAGTCCATTGTGATTTGGGCATCTTTAGCAGATTTGCGAGATAAGGAACTAAAATCTTATCTGTTTGACATTTGGTTGACTCAGGTTGCTGAGAAAACAGGTAAAGCTGAAGCCACTAAGCAACTAAAGGATGATTTGGTTACTCTGTTTAATGAAAATAATGTGTGGTTGCTGCTAGATGGGTTAGATGAAATGTCCGCATCGAATCCTTTAACAGAAATTGCCCGACAATTCCGTGAAGCAGGGTTTATTTATCAAGCGCGAATTGTGCTGACCTGTCGGGTTAATCTGTGGGATGGCAGCATTAATGCACTTGATGATTTTGATACCTATCGCAGTTTAGATTTTTCTTATCCACAACAGGTAGAGAGATTTATTGACAAATGGTTCACTGCTATTCCCGAAACTGGGAAGCAGTTATGTACTGCCTTGAAAGAATCAGGTAAAGAACGGATTCAGGATTTAGTGAAAAATCCTCTGCGGTTGACGCTGCTGTGCTTAAATTGGCAATCAGGAGATGGCAAATTACCCCATACTCAAGCGGGACTCTATCAGCAATTTGTTGATGACTTCTACAAGTGGAAAAAAGAGGAATTTGCTATAAACTCTGACCAGCGTCAGCAACTCAATGTCAAATTGGGGGAATTAGCGAAAGCAGCAATAGACAAAGAAGCAACCCGTTTTCGCTTGCGGCAGGATTTTGTTAGTCAGTTCTTGGGAGATGCTGATGATGAAAATTCGCTGCTGAAATTGGCATTAAATCGCGGCTGGCTAAACTGTGTAGGCATAGATACAGATAGAAAACCTGTTTACGCTTTTTTTCATGCCTCATTTCAAGAGTATTTTGCTGCTAAAGCAATTAATCACTGGCATTTCTTTCTCAATCACGTTCCCAAAAAACCCAGTCAAGGAACTTATCGCATCTTTGAACCGCAATGGAGGCAAACAATATTACTTTGGTTAGGGCGAGAAGAAGAAAACCTCAAGCAGCAAAAGCAAGAGTTTATTGATGCTTTAGTTAATTTTAAAGATGGATGTAGTCAGTGGAATAGGAAAGATGTAGGATTTTATGAATATCACGCTTCAGATAAAGGATTTTATGAATATCACGCTTATTCTTTAGCATCTGTGGGAATTGCTGAGTTTAATGATTGTTCTAAAGCAGATGAAATAGTTAAGCAAATTGTTAAGTGGGGGTTTGGTTATTTTGATACTATACAACAAGAGTGGATACAACAACTCTCCTATAGATTTACAGACGAAATTAAGTCAATACTGCAACAGACACACCGTAAAAAAGCGATCGCGGCCTTGGTGCAACTGCTGCAATCAACTAATGTGGATAACTACACCCGTTCACAGGCAGCATCTAGCTTAGGGGAAATTGGCACAGGCAATAAAATTGCGATCGCTACCTTGGTGCAACTGCTGCAATCAAAAGGTGTGTATGACGACACCCATAGGCAGGCAGAAGAAAGCTTAGAGAAAATCGACCCAGGCAATGAAATTGCGATCGCTACCTTGGTGCAACTGCTGCAATTAAAAAATGCGTATGACAACACCTATAGGGAGGCGGCAGAAAGCTTAGGGAAAATCAACCCAGGCAATGAAATTGCGATCACAACCTTGGTGCAACTGCTGCAATCAACTAATGTGGATAATGACACCCGTATGCAGACAGCATCTAGCTTAGGGAAAATCGACCCAGGCAATAAAATTGCAATTGCTACCTTGGTACAACCGCTGCAATCAACATCTGTAGATGACTACACCGGTTGGCAGGCAGCATATAGCTTAGGGCAAATCGGCACTGGCAATGAAACTGCGATCGCCGCCTTGGTGGAACTGCTGCAATCAACAACTGTGGATCGCTACACCCGTAGGCAGGCAGCAGAAAGCTTAGGGAAAATCGGCACTGGCAATGAAACTGCGATCGCTGCTTTGGTGGAACTGCTGCAATCAACAACTGTGGATGACTTCACCCGTAGGCAGGCAGCATCAAGCTTAGGGAAAATCGGCACTGGCAATGAAACTGCGATCGCTGCCTTGGTGGAACTGCTGCAATCAACAACTGTGGATGACTTCACCCGTTGGCAGGCAGCATCAAGCTTAAGGCAAATCGGCATTGGCAATGAAACTGCGACTGTGGATGACTTCACCCGTAGGCAGGCAGCATCAAGTTTAGAGAAAATCTATCCAGGCAATGAAATTGCGATCGCTGCCTTGGTGCAACTGTTGCAATCAACTACTGTAGATGACTCCACCCGTAGGCAGGCAGCATCAAGTTTAGAGAAAATCTATCCAGGCAATGAAATTGCGATCACTGCCTTAGTGCAACTGTTGCAATCAACAACTGTGGATGACGACGCCCGTAGGCAGGCAGCATCAAGTTTAGAGAAAATCATACAAGACAATAACCATCGCTTTGAAGTAGTCAAAACTTTAAGTGGTTATTGGCAATTGAATTATCAGTACTACGATTTAGTCTGGAAATGCGCCCAGAATATGCCTTATCCCGATTTCTATCAAGCTTGGCATCAGCATAATGTTGCTACTCGTATAATGCGAAGCTTTGCAAAAATCCTCTTCACAAGAATAATTTGAGTACTTTTGCAGCAGCAACGTTACAAATAAAGTTCCCGTGATCACAATAGCTTGTCACTCATTACAAAGACAGACGCGGACGTTACGAATGTTTGTCTGTTAGCAACAACAGCTTAAGCATTAATTATAAATCAATACTCATTTGCTGCGATCGCGTACTCATTTGTAGCGATCGCTGTCTCATTCATAAGTAATGCTCAAAATTTAAGCTAACAAATTAACCATTAATTATAAATGGCTACTCATTTGTAGCGATCGCTGCGATCGCGTAATCATCATAACAAATTCTTAAAATTTAAGGTAACAAATTAAGCATTAATTATAAATGGGTACTTCTTTATCGTATTGAAGTACTCCAATATCGTATTAAGGTACTCCTATATCGTTTTGAGGTACTCCTTTATCGTATTGAAGTACTTCTATATCGTATTAAGGTACTCCTATATCGTTTTGAGGTACTCCTTTATCGTAATGGGGTACTTCTATATCGTTTTGAGGTACTTCTTTATTGTAATGGGGTACTTCTATATCGTTTTGAGGTACTCCTTTATCGTTTTGAGGTACTCCTTTATCGTTTTGAGGTACTCCTTTATCGTTTTGAGGTACTCATTTGTTATAAATGCTTGCACTTTATACCAATTCTGTATGAATATGCACATAACACACCCCCCTGTAGTCCCCCCTTGGCAAGGGGGGACGGCATAGCCGGGGGGTAAATATATGCAGCTTCACAAAAAAACGGTATTAGTAACAACAGTTTGTCCATTTGTTACCAAAACAGAAGCGGACGTTAAGAATAAAGTTATTGTCGTTACCACAGCTTGTCCGTTCGTTAACAACACAACTTGTTTGGTTCAGAAAACTTGTCCGTTGGTTAACAACACAACTTGTTTGGTTCAGAAAACTTGTCTGTTGGTTAACAACACAACTTGTTTGGTTCAGAAAACTTGTCCGTTGGTTAACAACACAACTTGTTTGGTTCAGAATGCTGATCTATTTGTGACAAAACTTATGCGATCGTTACCATAGCTTAAGCAAAACTTATCAATCAACGACAAAATATAGCTATTCTTGTTTTGATGCTTACTTGTGCGTGAACTTCGATTGTGCCGTTGTTGACTTTAGCGTTAAAGTGTGTACTTGTAGTCATCGCTTACAAAAGAAAGTTCTAAAAATCGGTCTAAATCTAACAGACAAGCAAGATTTCACAGCCTTGTCCCAATTCTTCAATTATATTTTGTTAAACCCTTGGGTTAAACTATTGCTAAAGCACTCTAAAATTTTTAATTCATTATGACTCAATCACCAATAAAAACTCTCTATGAAACAGACTTTGGATTGTGGATTGAGCAAACTGTCAATAGCTTACAATCCCAAGATTATAGCAATGTAGACTGGCAAAACTTAATTGAGGAGATAGAAGGATTGGGGAAGAGAGATAGACGGGAATTAGAAAGTCGTTTGACAACTTTATTTGAACACGCCTTAAAACGGAATTATGTAAATTTACCAGAATGCTATGGCGGTTGGGAAGCAACAATTAGCCGCACACAACAAGAATTAAGTCGTATTCTCCGAGATTCCCCTAGTCTGCGTAACTATTTTTTAACTATATGTGATGAATGTTATCAAAATGCACATAAAAATATGAGTAAGGAATATGAAACAAAATTTCCTAATGATTGTCCTTTTCCTAATGATGTAGAAACATTATTAAATGAAAGTTTTTGGTGTGATTAAAAACCTGTAGCAGTAGGGTGTGTTACGGCTTTGCTATCACGCACCATGTTACAGCTATTTTCAGGTAAATAGACCACGCGGTAGGGTTCTTGGGGTTTAATAAGTAATCAAGCGGACATCATATTACGCTATCAAGTACGAAATGTAGAGGCAATTCATGAATTGCCCCTACGGTAAATCAAGGCTTTCACTACCTTTTGCGTAAGTCCTGGTATTTATCAACTGTACAAGTGAATTTTTTTATTTTTTGACAAATTAATCAGAGGAGTTTTAGGTGGCAAAAAACAATAGAAAAAAGGCTGTTGCTGAAGCTATTTCCACAGCCATTGCTCTGGGTTTGGTGATAATGCAAGTGGAATCAGCCCAAGCTGCGACTTTGACGGTTAACAATCTTAATGACAGTGGTGTTGGCTCGTTGCGAGACACTATCAACATGGCAACTAGCAATGACGTGGTAGACTTCTTATTGGGAAGTCATCCTAGTACAATTGCCTTGACGAGTGGGGCAATTGCGATCGCTAAAAATCTTACTATCAATGGGCCAGGTGCTAACTTACTTACCATCAGTGGCAATAATCAATTCCCGGTGTTTGACATTAGCGCCGCTAATGTTACACTTTCTGGACTAGCGATCGCTGGTAATTTCAATGCTTACAATTTTAGTAACCTAAAGTTTACCAATAGCACCATCAGCGGCGACAATTTGAAGATAGATATTAATGGTGATAACCTAACGTTTATCAATAGCACCATCAGGGGTAACAATAGTGTGAATATCACTACTAATGCATTGAGCCTGACCGATGGTAGTCAGATAGGGAATCTAAGTAAGACCACCAATAGCGGCGATTTAACTATCTCTATTCCTACGCTAATAATTCCCAATAGCACCAGCAGCAATTCTGGGCAAATCAGCGCTGGTCTAGGAGGTAACATAACTCTTACAAGCCCTGACCTTTTACTCAGAAGAGTACCCAAACCAAGCGCGATCGCTGGTGGTAACATTAATTCAGGAGCAGCAGGCAGTATAACTGTTACAGCAGGCAGTATAACTCTTACAGCCAGTGACGTTGTTTTCATGACAACAGTACCCGAACCAAGTGCGATCGCTGGTAGTATACTTGCTGTTAGTCTGGCTTGGCTGGCGAAGAAAAAGCAAGCAGCATTTAGCAAGGCAAAAGTATAATTACCTCTTAGAATAAATTTGCAAATACTTAAAATACGAAGCCCGCTCAGAGTTCTCTCTGCGCGGGCTAATTATTAGACATCTGGCGAAATGAAATATGCGTTATCCAGAACCCTTGTAGAGACGTAGCAGTGCTACGTCTCTACATTCTTTTTCACCAAATGTCTATTTTATAGGGAATTAGCCGGACATAATATTAATGTCCCTGAAACTAAAATACTTCCAGGAACCTTTATTAAGCCTCAACTTTTACACCGTTCCAGAAGGCAACATAACCCTCAATATTCTTAGCCTTCTCCTTGGCGCTGGGATAGTACCAAGCGGCATCTTTATTGATTTTCCCATCAACGTCAATGCTGTAATAGCTGGCGACACCTTTCCAAGGACAAGTGGTGTGGGTGTTACTTTCTGTGAAGTACTGCTTGTTAATGGTGTCAGCAGGGAAATAATGGTTGCCTTCCACAACTACAGTATTATCACTCTCGGCTAAAACTGCTCCATTCCAAATTGCTTTCGACATAAATGACTTTGTTAATAAACTATACACATAACATTTTGACACTAAGCTGTCGCGTCTTTAATTTTCCAGAGTGTTCTCTTTGCAACAAAGATTCCAGACCATAAAAAGTAGTTATACGCGCGATCGCTTATCAGCTTATTTGTAGTGAATTTATGGAATTTGTGACGCTGACGGGTGTGTTTTTGAGCTATATCTAACACCCGACGTAGTAAGTATACGACCAGATCACCGTCTGAAACGGACATTTTGCGTAATACACATTAGAGTTGGTTTGTACAGTGCGTAAGTCCCAGCATGATCAAAAACACTATTCTAGATCCTCTAGTAACCGATGTTCGGTGTGAAGAAATTTGTCAGATTTTGGGAGAGACTTACAACCAGGAACGCTGGAACGATTGGCACTGGCAAATGCGGCATCGGTTGACTAAGCTGGAACATTTTCAGAGGTTATTAAGGCTTAGTGCTACCGAAGAACAGGGACTTTTAATCGCACCAGAGAAATTTGCTGTAGCCGTAACCCCATACTTTGCATCACTGCTTGATCCAGAAGATCCGCTTTGCCCACTACGGTTACAAGTGATACCACGAGAAGAAGAACTCATAGTTAGTACAGCAGAGATGGTAGATCCATGCGGTGAAGATAATGACACTCCAGTGCCAGGACTTGTACACCGCTACCCTGATCGGGTGTTGCTGATTGCCTTAGACACTTGCGCTGCTTATTGTCGTTACTGCACCCGCTCTCGTTTGGTGAGCCAAGGTGAGATGTACCCAATAACGCGGCGCTTGGATGCAATCATTGCTTACCTAGAGGAACACACCGAGATCCGTGATGTGCTAGTTTCCGGTGGTGATCCTCTGTTGATGTCTGATCAACCTTTAGACAACTTGCTTGGGCGGTTGCGTGCCATTGGGCATATTGAATTTATCCGAATTGGTTCCCGCGTGCCGAGTTTCTTACCGCAGCGAATTACACCGGAACTGGTTGTTTTGCTTCGTAAACATCGCGTGTGGCTGTCTTTGCACTTTTGTCATGTGCGGGAACTTACCCCGGAAGTGGCACAAGCTTGCGATCGCCTAGCTGATGGCGGCATTCCTTTAGGTAGTCAAACTGTGCTGTTAAAAGGTGTGAATGATTCTGAAAAAGCGCTGAAGAACTTATTTCACGGTCTTTTGAAGTTGCGTGTACGACCCTATTACCTTTATCAATGCGATCCAGTTGTTGGTACAGCACATCTGCGAACGAGTGTTCAAACTGGGCTTGATCTAATTTCTAAATTACGTGGTTATACCACTGGCTACGCTGTACCAACCTATGTAATTGATGCCCCTGGCGGCGGTGGTAAAGTCCCAATTCAAGCCGAGACTCTACTTGCCTATGAGAAGGGCACTGCTACACTGCGAAACTGGGCAGGTAATACATACACCTATGTAGATCCAGTGGAGTAGGGCTGATGCCATCTATATGTGAGTTGATCGCCATCATCTTAAAGAGCCAGTTGGGATGGTTTTGTTGGATGATGCAAACCAAAAAACAAAGTAATCGCAGGAGAAGTTGGAATGTTGATTGTGGGCAATACAAACTTAAAAGGTCGAGGTATCTTCGCACAGAAGCGCTTTTTGAAAGGAGAGATCATTGAGACAACGCCAGTTGTTGTCATACCCGCAGAACAGGTTGAATTAATTGATCAAACAGTTTTAAGTAACTATTACTATAATTGGGAAGATAAAGCTGCGGCGATCGCTCTTGGTTTAGTGTCCCTGTTCAACCATTCTTACCATCCCAATACTTACTATGTGAAAAAATTCGCCGAAGGGGAGGTGGAGTATATTGCCTACCGGGATATAGAAGTGGGAGAAGAAATTACTGCTAACTTTAACGGTTCACCTGACGATCTATCTCCTATATGGTTCGATGTCGTTGATGAATAGCTCCGACTCCATTGAAGACTTAGTAATCAAAATTTCTGCAATTAATCTGAGTTGTATATTACAGCTAACAGCGAAAGCTTTCTCACCAGGGATTATAGGACTATGGGATTATTAATTGGTCTGTGTTATGACCTGAAGGCAGACAACCTTAAGGCTGGTTGCAGTGCCTCTGAGGTGATGGAGTTCGACAATGAAGATACTATCATCGGGCTAGAAGCTGCACTATTTCAGTTAGGTCATCAGGTTGAACGTGTCGGCAATGGTAGAGAACTCGCTCTGCGCTTGGCTAAGGGCGATCGCTGGGATCTGGTTTTCAATATTGCTGAGGGTTTGAAGGGTCGCTCTCGTGAAGCCCAAGTCCCGGCAGTCTGTGAATTATTCGCTCAACCCTATACCTTTTCCGATCCGCTCACCTGCGCCTTAACGCTAGACAAGGCGCTTACTAAGATGGTAGTGCGCGATCGCGGTTTCCTGACAGCCCCCTTTGAGGTGGTGAGTACTACCGCAGAAGCAACAGCCGTGTCGCTGCCAATGCCAGTTTTCCTCAAGCCTGTGGCGGAAGGCAGTTCTAAAGGGATAACTGGGCATTCCCTTGTCAAAGAACGTGAGGAGCTAGTAAATACTTATCAATTGTTACGCCAACTATTTCAGCAGTCCGTACTCGTAGAAACCTTTCTTCCCGGTCGAGAAGTAACAATAGGCATTATTGGCAACGGCAGCAACTCACGGGTAGTAGGTGTGATGGAAGTAATTTTTACAGGACAAGCGGAAGCTTTCGCCTATACCACCCTTAATAAAGATGAGTATCTGGAACGGGTATCTTATCGTTTGCTCATAGATCCTGAGCCACTGGCAGCACAGGCAAGGCATCTGGCGCTTGATATTTACCATACTCTTGGTTGCCGTGACGCTGCCCGCGTGGATCTGCGTTGTGATGCTAGCGGTGTGTTGCAGTTTATGGAGGTTAACCCACTGCCAGGGTTAGATTATATCCGCTCAGACCTGGTAATTATGGGACGTTTGGGTGGTGTGACATACACAGAAATCATTGCTGAAATACTTGAGTCTGCATGGCAAAGGTACAAATGTTGATTTAGTCATGAGTGGCAGTTTTTTGGCACTGCTGATTGCGGTATGAAATTGATTGTGAATGGCGATGAAAACCACTCTAGAGACTTGACATGCTCCCCGGCGTAAAACGCACGGGGATTCTAATTCATGGTTCACAGAAATCCGCTTGCTATATCAGGTTTCCCATCAATAGTATTGGTGGTCTTCTCCCCATGCTTTCCATCTTTCGATGCAGATTCCCAATGCCCTTGGGTACTGTTGTTTTGCCACTCAACTCCTAATATTTTCATTCCTTTCTTGAGAATATTAATTGCGGCGTTTGTATCACGACAAATTTCAATTCCGCAGCTAGAACATGAATGAGTTCGGGTGCTGAGTGACTTTTTTACTCTATGTCCACAATTGCTGCAATCCTGAGAAGTATAAGCCGGAGTTACTGCCACAACTGCTTTATCCCAGATTTTCCCGTAGTATTCTAACCATTGAGTGAACTGATACCAACTAGCGTCAGAAATCGACTTAGCTAAGTGGTGGTTCTTGACCATGTTCGCAATCTTCAAATCCTCATAGACTACGACATCGTTAGATGCCACTACGCATCGGGCTTGCTTTATCGCCCAATCTTTACGCTGCCTAGTAATTTTTAGATGAACTCTACCTAATCGCTTCCTGCAAGAGTGATAATTAATTGACTGAGGCTTTTTACCTTTGACAAACTTTTTGCTTAATCGCTTCTGAGCTTTTTTGAGCTTGCGTTCTGACTTTCTGAAAAATTGAGGATAAATGACAGCATTATTATTTTGGTCTTTGGTGAAATATTTTAATCCCAAATCCAACCCAACAACATTGCCTGTATATACCCCCTCTTCCTTACGTTCGGCATCAAAGCAGAATTGCACATGATACCCATCCGCTTTTTTTATTACACGAACACGGTTGAT
>NZ_JBALCT010000072.1:0-51747 GCF_036917675.1 Nostoc sp.
CATGTTGCTCTCTCGGTGCTGTCTACTATCTATTCACAGCGTATACCGAGAGAGCTTTTTTACAATCTGTCCGACTTTTCAAACACCCTCTAAGATTTGCAGACTGAACACACTTGGGTAAGAGGAGTGTTTCTCGAAGAGTTGGCAGACGCGACTTTATTAATTCTTGGCACAGGAAATATAGGTAAAGCGATCGCATCTCGTGCCAAAGCCTTTGGAGTTCGAGTTTGGGGTAGTCGTCGCCATCCCGAACCCCTACCGAATTTTGACAAGATTGTGGGTGCTGATGAATGGCGATCGCTCCTCCCCGCAGTAGACTATGTTGTTATTGCTACACCTCTGACTCCAGAGACTAAAGGCTTAATCGATGAAGCTGCATTGCGCTCTATGCGTCAATCTGCTTACCTAATTAATATTGATCGTGGTGCAATAGTAGATGAAGCCGCATTGCTCACCGCTCTACCTGAGGGATGGATTGCGGGCGGAGGATTAGACACGGTTGCAACCGAACCTCTGCCGCCGGAAAGCCCCTTATGGTCGCTACCGAATGCCTTAATCACACCCCATTGTTCAGCCCTTTCGCCACGTCTGAGAGAGCGCATAGCACAACTGTTTATCGACAATCTCAAACGCTACCAAACCGGTCAGCCCTTGCGGAATGTCGTAGACAAGCAAGCAGGATACTGAACAATTCAAAGATTGGGCTTTGGGTAATCAGAAATTTGATTGCTAAAAATTATCGCTAGAATAACTGGGTGAGTTTATTTTCTGCCTTTTCTGATAGTCCCCTTTTCGATAAAATAACTTAGCAGATCAGCAAGGAACAGGTTTGGAATCATGGCTCAAGCTAGTGTTGGGATTATTGGTGGTAGCGGTCTGTATAAAATGGACGCGCTCCAAGATGTCGAAGAGGTGCAAGTCCAGACCCCCTTTGGTTCACCATCTGATGCTTTGATTCTGGGGACTTTGGATACTACACGGGTAGCTTTTTTGGCGCGTCATGGTCGCAATCACACGCTTTTACCCTCTGAGTTACCGTTTCGCGCTAATATCTATGCGATGAAGCAATTGGGTGTGAAGTATTTAATCTCAGCTAGTGCTGTGGGTTCCTTGAAAGCAGAGGCGAAACCACTGGATATGGTGGTGCCAGATCAGTTTATTGATCGGACAAAAAATCGGATTTCAACGTTTTTTGGTGAGGGAATTGTTGCTCACATTGCCTTTGGTGATCCGATTTGTAAAAATTTAGCTGTTGTGTTGGCAGATGCGATCGCATCTCTGAATTTACCTGAAGTTACTCTCCATCGCGGCGGTACTTATGTGTGCATGGAAGGACCGGCTTTTTCCACTAAGGCAGAATCGAATCTTTACCGCAGTTGGGGTGCAACAATCATTGGCATGACGAATTTACCAGAGGCGAAGTTGGCAAGGGAAGCCGAAATTGCTTATGCAACTTTAGCGCTGGTGACAGATTACGATTGTTGGCATCCAGACCATGACAGTGTGACGGTGGAAATGGTGATTGGCAATTTGCTGCGGAATGCTGTGAATGCTCAAAAGGTGATTCAAGAAACTGTGCGCCGGTTGAGTGAAAATCCCCCACCGAGTGAGGCACATTCGGCGTTGCAATATGCGATTTTGACTCAGTTAGATAAAGCACCAACGGCGACGAAGGAAAAATTAGGGTTATTGTTGCAGAAGTATTTGTAGTATTGGTATGAATAAGCGATCGCTACGACGGTCATTGATCTTTGCCGTACCCCTACGGGGAAGCAAGCTACGCGCAGCGTCTCCTAGAGAAAGGTCGAAGTTCGGGCTATGCCTATCCCGGATTTCTCACCAGATTTGAAAAAAGTACAGTCAAAGAATACCAGTTGATTCAAGTTCTTGCCTAACAGAGATGGAAAGTCACTGTTGCTAAATATAATTAGTCCAGGTAAGATAATATTACGCATACTAAGTATTATCAAATGATTTCTACATCTAATCACTCCCCAGCTTTAGAGTCGTGGCAGCAAAATCTGGCACCATACAATTTAGGCTACAGAATCAAATTAGTCTCACAACTGCTCAGTCGCAAGTTTACTGAGAGGCTAGAACCATTTGGACTTACGCCATTTCACTGGCTGGTGTTGTGCTGTTTGTGGCGAGAGGATGGTTTACCTACTTCTAGTATTGGGGACAAACTCAAACAAGTGGGAGGGACTTTAACAGGCGTACTAGATAGGATGGAAGAACGCGGCTTGGTGCGTCGAGAACGCGACACCCACGATCGCCGCATCTGGCGGATCTGGCTAACGGATGCAGGTAAGGAACTAGAAGCTGTCTTACCCCCAATCGCCGCAGCTGTACGTGATGAAGCAATGGACGGTATTTCTTTTGCTGACCGAGAACTGTTTTCCCAAATCTTGAATCGCGCGATCGCTAACCTCTCCTAAAGATGATCTCACAATCACCCGACCGGGTGAGGCACTGTAAAGATTTATTTTGAGATAATATTACGCATACTAAGGAAATAAGGATTTTTTTCAGAAAATACTACGCATTCTAAATAAACGACTATCAATCAAATTATTGAAAGAACAAGGAAGTTAACAATCATGAAAGCTAATACTTTGAACGGACGCAACGGACACAAGACCCCAATTTTAGAAAAAGAAGTGATTCCTGATTCAGAGACTTTAGAAGTTGTGACAGCAGAGACATCCGCAACAGCAGAAGCACCTGTTGTAATTCCTGAGATCGAGAAAGAAGTTCCAGCGAAGCCCAAAAAACCGACTGGTTTAATTTTGGCAACATTAGGTATGGGTGCGATCGTGGCAGGTACTTTTGGTTATCACTACTGGCAATACGGCTCCACCCACCAGGAAACAGACAATGCCACTGTTGCAGGAAACATTCACCAAATTAGTAGCCGCATTCCCGGAACTGTAAGTGAAGTGCTTGTGAATGATAACCAATTGGTGCAACCGGGACAATTGTTAGTCAAGTTAGATCCACGGGACTATCAAAGTAAGGTACAACAAGCACAAGCGTCCCTAGAAAATGCCCGTGGTCAGGCGCAAGCCGCCCAAGCAAATATTGCTTTAACTTCACAAACCACTACTGGTAAGACAACTCAAGCGCAGGGAGATGTTAGTGGTGCGGTAGCAGCAATTTCCACAGCCCAAGCAGCAGTACAAGAAGCCCAAGCTGGGATACCAGCAGCACAAGCCCAAGTCAGATTAGCCCAAGCGGGGATTCCCGCCGCCCAAGCGCAGGTAGCGCAAGCAAATGCGAATTTGGAAAAAGCTCAAACAGATTACAATCGTTATAACGAATTGTATAAATCAGGTGCGATCGCTCGTCAGCAACTAGACGCAGCCAAGGCAACTTATGATGTGGCTACAGCACAAAAAAACGCCGCTATTCAGGGAGTAGAACAAGCCCAAGCCAAGTTAGCCTCCGCCAAAGTTGGTGTCACCCAAGCCCAGTCTCAATTAGCACAAGCGCAAGAAAATGTGATCAACGCCCAAGCTAAATTGGCAGCATCTAAGGGAGGATTGCAACAAGCTACAGCCGGTGGACAAGATACAACAGTAAAACGTAGCCAATACGAAGCGGCAAAAGCTGCGATCGCCCAATCAGAAGCATCGCTGAAAGATGCACAATTGCAACTATCTTACGCCAACGTTACCGCCCCCAGTGCCGGACGGATAGGGAGGAAAAACGTGGAAATTGGCAACCGAGTCCAATCGGGAACACCATTAATGGCGATCGTGGATAACAACTATTGGGTAGTTGCGAACTTCAAAGAAACTCAATTAGAAAAGATGCGCCCAGGAGAAGCAGTAGAAATCAAGCTGGATAGTTTCCCTCATCACACTTTTGTTGGTCGTATTGACAGTATTTCGCCAGCTTCCGGCGCTCAGTTTGCCTTATTGCCACCGGATAACGCTACAGGTAACTTTACTAAAGTTGTCCAACGCATCCCAGTCAAAATAGTTTTCGACCAAAAGAGCATTCAAGGGTATGAATCGCGCATTACTCCAGGGATGTCTGCGGAAGTTGCGGTGGAAGTCAAGTAATACCAAATTGCTTGCAAAGAGATGAAAAACCTCCTTCTTGCTATGACATCTTCCTACATCTATTGAGAGGCGTATAGAGATGAGGTGAGATGATATTTATGAAAGCAGATTGGTATAAAACAAACCTTAGATGAAAAAACCACTACTACCTGCATTGAGGTCAAAAAACTACCAGCTGTTTTTTGCCGGACAAGGCATTTCACTGATTGGGACGTGGATGACACAACTGGCGACGATTTGGCTAGTTTATAACTTAACAAACTCCCCATTAATGCTAGGAGTTGTGGGATTTTCGAGTCAAATTCCTAGCTTTTTTTTAGCTCCCTTTGGCGGAGTATTTGTAGATCGCTTTTCTCGGTATCGTACCTTAATTAGTACGCAAGTCTTGGCGATGATTCAATCGTTAACATTAGCAGTGCTGACGTTAACTGGTGTGATTCAGGTATGGCACATTATCGCCTTGAGTTTGTTTCAAGGATTCATTAACGCCTTAGATGCGCCAGCCCGCCAAGCATTTGTGCCAGAATTGGTTGAACACAGAGAAGATTTAGCGAATGCGATCGCCATTAACTCTACAATGATCAACGGTGCGCGATTAATTGGCCCTGCGATCGGCGGTTTATTAATTGCTCGCGTTGGAACTGGCTATTGTTTTTTAATTGATGGTTTGAGCTACATTGCTGTAATCGCCGCTTTATTGGCGATGCAAGTTAAACCTTGGAAAAATGTGGTGCTTGACGGTAATCCCTTGCAGAAAGTCAAAGAAGGATTTGTATATGCCTTTAGCTTCCCACCCATTCGATCCATCTTATTGCTATCAGCTTTAGTCAGCCTTATGGGACTGCAAAACACTATTCTTGTACCAGTTATTGCACAACAAGTTCTCAAAGGTAGTGCAGAAACTTTGGGATTTTTGATGGCGGCATCAGGAGTTGGAGCCTTAACTGGTGGTATTTATCTAGCGACGCGCCAAACAATCTTAGGAATTGGGAAATTGATTGCCTTAGCCCCGGCAATTTTAGGAATTGGCCTAATTGGCTTTTCTTTTTCTCGATTTTTACCACTTTCTTTATTTACAATGTTATTTGTTGGCTTGGGAACAATTCTTCAGATTGCTGCTAGCAACACATTTTTACAAACAATTGTTGAGGACGACAAACGTGGGCGATTGATGAGCTTATACACAATGTCATTTTTGGGGATGATTCCCGTGGGTAATTTATTAGGAGGTTTATTAGCAAATTATATTGGTGCTTCTAACACTTTAATGATTGATGGGATAGCTTGTATTATTGGGTCGATTATTTTTAGCAGACAGTTACCTGCTTTAAGGCTAATAATGCGTCCAATCTATGAGCAAAAGGGCATTATACTAAGCAATAAAGCTTAAGATAAAAACTGCAAAGAGATGGTATAAGATTTAATCATAATTTTGTTACTTAATTTTGAAACAGGAAAAACACTATGGCTAATACAGGTGTAATTCGTCAGCAAGCACCCCCAGAACGTGTATCGCTAAGAACTTGGATTGGTGTATTAGCCAGTATGCTTGGTGCATTTATGGCAGTATTAGATATTCAAATAACTAATGCTTCGCTGCAAGATATTCAAGCAAGTTTAGGAGCAACTCTAGAAGAAGGTTCTTGGATTTCTACGGCGTATCTCGTAGCAGAAATCGTGGTAATTCCTCTAACAGGATGGCTATCACGGGTGTTTTCTCTGCGACGTTATCTGTTAGTCAATACTGCATTATTTATTTTCTTTTCTATATGCTGTGGTTGGTCGTGGGATCTCACTTCCATGATTTTCTTTCGGGTCTTACAAGGTTTTAGTGGAGGAGTATTAATTCCCACCGCTATGACAGTTGTATTAACGACTTTACCTCAATCTAAGCAATCAATTGGGCTGGCTGCATTTGGGTTTAGTGCAGTTTTTGCACCCTCAATTGGTCCGACATTAGGAGGTTGGTTAACAGAAAATTTTGGTTGGCAATACAACTTTTATATAAATGTAATTCCAGGGGCATTAATGCTAGCTGGCGTTTGGTATGGAATTAAGCAAGAACGACCCCAAATTAATTTACTCAAACAAGGTGACTGGTGGGGAATTATTGCAATGGCTATTGGATTAGGTTCCCTACAAGTTGTTTTAGAAGAAGGTAGTCGCAAAGATTGGTTTGGTTCAGCGTTGATTGTGCGCTTAAGTGTGGTCGCGGCAATTTTTTTGGCGATATTTTTCTATATTGAATTAACTCGTAAACAACCATTTATTAATTTACGGCTTGTGTTTCGACGGAACTTTGGTTTAGCGAGTATTGTCAATGTATCGCTGGGAATAGGATTGTATGGTTCAATTTATATTTTACCTCTGTATCTTGCCCAAATTCAACAATACAATGCGTTGCAAATTGGTGAAGTATTAATTTGGGCTGGTATTCCGCAACTGTTTATTATTCCGCTCATACCCAAATTGATGCAACGTATTGATGTGCGGTTAATGGTGGCTGTGGGTGTGACTTTGTTTTCCATCAGTGCATTTATGAACTCTGGAATGACTAATGAAACTGGATTAGATCAGTTACGTTGGTCGCAATTTGTGCGTGCAATGGGACAACCTTTAATTATGGTGCCGCTTAGTTCTATCGCCACTGCTGGATTGAGTCAGCAAGAAGCAGGTTCAGGAAGTGGTTTATTTAATATGATGCGTAATCTAGGCGGTTCTCTAGGAATTGCATCTTTAGCAACTTTATTAAGTAACAGAGAGCAATTTCACTCGAATATATTGGGTGATGGAGTATCTTTATATAACCCAGAAACTCAGCAGCGAATTGACCAAATGACACAGTATTTTATCAGTCATGGATCAGATTTGAGTACAGCACAAAATCAAGCGATCGCATCTATATCTAACATTGTCCGCCGGGAAGCGTTTGTAATGGCTTTTAACGATTGTTTCTACTTTATTGGCATTGCATTGTTACTCAGTGGGATTGCAATTTTATTCTTAAAAAAGGTTAAACCAACTGCTGGCGCTGTCGGTCATTAAATTTGTTCTATGGGTTAAAATGTTTGATAAAACTACTAAGGTACTAAAATGGTCATTAGTCAAAGTGAGTACTATATCTCCCCAGAAGAATATCTAGAAGGCGAGAAATTTAGTGAAATCAAACACGAGTATATTGATGGGCAAGTCTACGCAATGGCAGGGGCAAGTGATGCTCATGTCACAGTTAGCATGAATGTATCTATGCTGCTGCGAAACCATCTCCGGGGTAGTGGTTGCCGTGTTTACATGTTAGACATGAAAGCACAAATTGATGTCATAAATCGCTATTTTTATCCCGATGTTATGGTAACTTGCGATACACGAGATAGAGAATCTGAATATTTTAAATCTTATCCCTCCTTAATTATCGAAGTGCTTTCTGAGTCAACTGAGGGCTATGACAGAGGGAAGAAATTTGCTAGTTACCGACACTTAGAATCACTACAAGAATATGTGCTAATTTCACCAGATCAAATGAGTGTAGAATGCTTCCGCCGCAATGAACAAGGACAGTGGGTACTTTATGCTTATGAAAAAGAACAAGAAGTGCATTTAGCTAGCGTTGATTTTCGTTGTGCGATCGCAGCTATATATGAAGATGTATTATTAGTATCCTAATCATTCGACTTCAAACATCCTCTAAGAAATAAGTTCCCAACTCTTTGATTCGCTCTACCCAAGCCTTAACTTCATCAGCCGCTTTATATTTCCATTGAAGTTGAAGTACTTCTCTGGTGTAAGAATCATCAAACACCACGTTGTCTTTATTTTCAAATATTGGTGCTTGGAGTTTTACTTGAGCAGCCTCCGCAAACAAAGTTGCCATTTGGCTAATACTCAGATTTTCAGCCGCTGCAAGGTAGTGTTCTCCTTTGGAACCTTTTCGGGCTGCGGCGATGTAGCAGTCTGCTAAATCTTCAACGTGAATCCACGCAGTCATAAAGTCTGGTGGAAATGGCTGATAACCCTGGTGCGGTTTCCCGGTGATGAACTGCTGAATTGCAAAATCCCAGATACTGCCACGGGTAGGCGATGAACCATACACTGATGAAGGATAGACGATGGAGGCATTACCTCCTTTGCTAATATATTCTTCTATTAGTTCATCCTTCATCAAATTTACATTTACTAATAACTCAATCCATGCTAGATATTCCAGCTTTCTGGAACCTGTGTGAGGAGGTGTTTCTGTTATTCTTCCTCCATCAGCAGTCACTAAAGAAAAATTGCCACTGGTGGCAATGACATGAATATCTGGTGAAACCTCACTAGCAGCGTGTAAAGCGGCTTCTAATGCTATACGATCTTTCGCAAATTGAGCTTCTTGGGTTGATTCTGGAGGCATGTGCCATGCCAAATTAATTACCGTTTTAACATCATGCTTGCAAATTACTTCTTCAACATCCTGTTGAGAAAATTGTTCTTCTTGGGAGTAAATTATTTCTTTACAGAATGGTTTGATAGCCTCAATGTCACGGTTTGGACGCACAAGGGCTAACACGGCAAAATCTTGTGTTTGAGAAAGCTTGCGGCACAAAGCTCCACCAATATAGCCGGTTGTGCCCATCAGCAAGATATTTTTAACTGAACTGTTTGTCTCGTCTGGCAATTCTTTTGTTTCTAACATATTTGAGAGTTATAGCTAATCAAGTTCTTCAATTTCCATTCAACAAGCTAGTATTGACTATAAATTTGCTTTCGAGACTTTTTCAATTTGCCCAGTAAAGTATGCTTCCTCATGTTTGAGTTGTTTTGCTAATTCTAAGCCTTTTTGAAAAGCTGTTAATGCTTGAGGAAACTCTTTTCGTTCTAAATACAATTGCCCAATTTGGTCATAAGCTTGCATCATCCCGTAAAAGTTAGCGGCTTGCGCCTGTATTTGCACAAGAATCTCGCTAGCCTGCAAAGCCTCGTCTGTTTGTCCTTGAGAACGGTACAGCGCAATTAACTTCTGCAAAGCATCAGCAGCACGAACGTATTCTTTTAATTGCCAAGCAGTGGTATAAGCTTCTTGATAATTTTTAAAAGCTTCTAGCAGTAAGTTAGGATCTTTTTTTGCTAGAGATTCATAATCTGAAGCGATCGCTAGCTTTAATTCTGGTATTTCAGTTAGATTATTTTCATTGACGGAAATTTCTGCTAGTTTATTAAGTACATTCAATGACTGCTGCGGTTGGTTTGTCTGCTCGTAAATATAAGCTAGTCGTTGCAGATATGTTACCTCGTTTACACGTTCGCCTTGGGAAGTCGCTAAACCCAATAATTCCTCGTAGATTGGGGCGGCTTTGCGATAATCAAACCAACTCAAATGCAGTTCCCCAATTGTCTTAAGGATTTCTACTACTGCTGTTGGATTTTTTTGCTGTCGCACCACTAGCAAAACTTGGTCGTAAGCTTCCACAGCTAGTTTAACCGCTCGCACATTTTGGTAAGCTTGTCCTAGCGATCGCCACAATTCTAGATCAATTTGGGCAGTTGTTTTCTGAGATTGTGCCTGCTTTTGAATTGCTTGCAATCGCTGCGTAATATATTGTACTTCTGGGCTGTCGTTTTGATTCCAAGCGATCGCAGCGACTCGTGATAATGCTTGCACCTCTGCTAATGAACCTAAAAAGCGTCGCAAGCGCAGTTCCCGGTTCCAAATTTCAAACGCCGCCACCTGATCCCCTGCTTGCAGTTTCGCTGCTGCTTCTTGGTTTAAGGCATCCAGGGCTGGTTCTAAGTTTTGCCGTTCTTCGAGAGTTAAGGGCTGTTTATCCTTGGGCAAATGTGGTAGCAGTGGATCGGGTGTGGTAATTTCTAGGGGACTAGGAGGAAATTCATCCACTGGTTTGGGCTTTTTACTCTCTGCCAGGGTCAAGGAACTGCTAAAGAGTATAGCGGCAGTAACAATCACAATCAAGCGTCTGAGCATGGGTACTTTACTTTGCCTTGGGTTAGTTGCATGAGTTGACATTGCATACCACATTAACACAACTTATACAAGTGAAAATATATGGAATATAGCTGCGTAAATATACTGAATAATTCCCCAAGATTTCTTATTTACCTTCTCATGACTCAGAAAATATACGCTGCCAATAATTAATTAATATAGATATCCTTTACTAAAGGTTGTTTTAAAAGCCGCGGAAGGTATAACTTTGCCGTTCTGACTTAGGTCAACTGCAACGACAAAATAGGCTTTCAGCCATGTACTGAGATGCTTACCCGTACTCACCACGAGGGCAAAACACTCTTTTAAAACATCCTTTTAGAGCTAATTTGCTCTCGAAGTTAAGAAAATTGGTATCAGTTCCCAAGACTATGAGGAGTAGTACCGTAAAAATCTTTGGCATTGCTGATTTAGAGTATGAATCCAGATGTAGAGACGCGATATATCGTGTCTCTACATGGATTTTGACATCAAATAAAATCATTTTTATACTTATTATTCACCAAGCCAGTTTTTTCATGGATGCTATTTGCCGGAACGAAGATATAGCCACTCCGACTGGGGCTGCTAGTTACCCTTTTCCTTCTCTACGAGATGTTATTTAACGCAAAATAGTATAATTAAAATAGTTCAGGGTCAAGAGATAATGGAAGATATCCGAATGCTCACTACAGCTACGGAGAACGAAGAGAATGAGTTGTTTAAACGTCTGTTAATAGAGGCGAACTCCAACGATTATCAAACAAGTTTGCTGACTATTTTCGGCAGAATTATAGCTTCTGTTATCGTCGGTTTAGCGCGTAAAGAATCAGAGGAGCAGATTAAAGCATTGCTTGAAGAAAAAGAAATCCTATTAAAAGAGATTCATCATCGGCTAAAAAATAATTTGCAGATCATTTCTAGTCTGCTCAACCTGGAAGCAGAGTATCTCAAGGACAATCAAGCCATTGAGGTATTAAAAGATAGCCAGATGCGGATTCAATCAATGGCTCTAATCCACGAAAAACTATATCAATCTCAAGACCTGGCAAGGATTAATTTTCCTGACTATATCCAAGACTTAGTAACTAATTTGTTGTATTTATACAATCTTAATTCCAGTGCTATTACCTTGAAAATCAACGTTGAGGATGTTTTATTAGTCAGTGATGCGGCTATTCCTTGTGGTTTGATTATCAATGAACTTATTTCAAATTCTCTAAAACATGCCTTTCACCAAAGAGAATCAGGAGAAATTTGTATTGATTTTTGCTCCCTAGAAGCAAATGTTTTTACACTTACTATCAGTGATAATGGCATTGGTTTTGCCAAAGATTTTGACTTTGAAACTACACAATCATTAGGTCTGGAATTGGTAAAGGGTCTCACAAATCAGCTAAAAGGGAATATCCATTTTAGCAATAATAACGGAGTAGAGTTTAAAATTATGTTTTCGACCAAAAATTTATAATTTCATAAATCAACCAAAATTATGAGCAAAATAAATATATTAATTGTTGAAGATGACTTCATCGTGGGAATGGATATACAAAAGCGGCTACAAAAATCTGGATACACTGTTTTGGGTATTGTCGATACTGGAGAAAAAGCAATTGAAAAAGCAGCAGATGATTCTCTAGATTTGGTTTTAATGGATATTACCCTAAAGGGAAAGATGGACGGTGTGGAATCCGCCCAGATAATTCATAATAAGTTTAATATTCCAGTAATTTATCTCACTGTTGATGCAGATGAAAAAACATTAGAACGAGCAAAATTAACAGATCCATTTGGCTACATCATCAAACCTTTTAAAGAAAAAGAATTAAAGTTTAATATTGAAATTAGTCTATCCAAACATCGGATTCAAACTAAATTAAAGCAGAGTGAACAATGGTTGAATACTATACTTAAAAGTATTGGGGATGGGGTGATTACTAGCGACGCATTAGAAGCGGTGACTTTTATAAATCCGGCTGCGGAGATAATGACGGGTTGGAAATATGCAGATGCCTTTGGTAAAAAAGTAACAGAAGTATTCAATATTGCTGATGAAAAGACTCGGACAAAAATTGAAAGTCCTATCAGACAAGTCCTTGAGTCTGGGCTTACTGTCCATTTACCAGAACAGACGATGCTTATTGCTAGAAACGGTGCAGAAATACTAATTAATGATAGTATTGCACCGATTAAAGATGACGATGGTAAGATCACAGGTGCAGTTTTGGTCTTTCAGGATATAACCGAGCGTAAGCAGGTATTGGAGACACTAGCGCGTCACCAGCAAGAATTCAAAGCACTAGTTGAAAAGACACCTGATATTATTTCCAGATTTAACACTCAATTGCGCTACGTTTACGTTAATCCAGCTATTAAAAAGGTTACAGGAATATCACCCGAAACATTTATTGGTAAAACAAACGCAGAGTTAAATCTGCCGTCAGAATTTTGCGGGATGTGCGATCATAAGCTCCAGCAAGTTTTCCAAACTAAGCAAGAAACTGAGTTTGAATGCAGTTTAGCGATCGCTTTGGAAACAAAACATTACCATACCCGTCTCGTGCCAGAATTGGCTAGCGATGGTTCAGTATATTTTGTGATGAGTATCGCTCACAACATTACTGCTCTAAAAGCTGCCGAAGCGCAATTAGTTCATGATGCTTTTCACGATGTACTAACCGGTCTGCCAAACCGCGCCTTATTCATGGAACGGGTAAAACGTGCGCTAATGTCGGCAAAACGACGCGTGGACTATATATTTGCTGTTCTCTTTCTAGACCTAGATCGCTTCAAAGTAGTCAACGATAGTCTCGGTCACATGATTGGTGATCAATTACTAACTGCGCTTGCTCGCATATTGGAAAATTGCCTGCGTGTTGGAGACACAGTTGCCCGTCTAGGGGGAGATGAGTTTACAATTTTGCTTGATAATCTCAGCAACATTGATGACGTAATAAGGGTAGTAGAGCGGATACACCAAGCTCTGACATCTGCGTTTAAACTCAGCGGCAATGAGGTATTTACCACCGTCAGCATTGGTATCGCCCTGAGCAATCCTAGTTACAACCTACCGGAGGAACTTCTCCGCGATGCTGACATTGCAATGTATCACGCTAAGGCATTGGGTAAGGCACGCCATCAGATATTTGACTCAACCATGTACAGCCAAGTAACGAAACTATTAGAGTTAGAAACGGCTCTACGACGGGCAGTTGAACGCCAAGAGTTTCTGATTCACTACCAGCCAATTGTTTTGTTAGAAACTTACAAGATTGTTGGCTTCGAGGCTCTCGTTCGTTGGCAGCACCCGGAACACGGATTAGTTTTTCCAGACAACTTTATTCCACTGGCAGAAGAAACTGGGCTGATTATCCCGATTGGTTATTGGGTACTGGGCGAGGCTTGTCGTCAGATGCGCGCTTGGCAAATACAATTTCCTGCTGACCCACCCTTGACAATCAGTGTAAATATTTCAACTAAACAGTTTTCACAACCTGGGCTGATTGAACAAATTAAGCAAATTATCCAAGAGACTGGACTGGAAGGGAGCAATTTAAAACTGGAGATTACCGAAAGCGTACTTATGGAAAATATTCAATCATTACCTTTTATACTTTTGCAACTGCAAGAGATGAATATTGAATTACACTTAGATGATTTTGGCACAGGCTATTCATCCTTGAGTTACCTGCAACGTTTTTCAAGTAGTGCCTTGAAGATTGATCGTTCTTTTATTGCCAAGATTGGTACTAATGGAGAAAATCTAGAGATTATTCAGGCAATCATCACCCTAGCCCAAAATTTAAATAAAGATGTAATAGCGGAGGGCATAGAAACGGCGGAACAGCTAGCACAACTTAGAGCCATGAAATGCAAGTACGCACAGGGATATTTTTTCTGCAAACCCCTAGATAGCAAGTTGATAGAGAGATTAATGGCATCTGGCGCTCATCTGAGACAAGGATAGTGGCGCGAAGAGGCAGGGGGCAGGGGGCAGGGGGCAGGGGGAATGGAAAAAGAACCAATTAAAAGTCATGAAGACTTGGAAGTATATAAAATGGCATTTGATGTAGCCATGAAAATTTTTGAATTATCTAAGAAGTTTCCTATAGAGGAAAGATATTCGTTGACTGACCAAATTCGTAGATCATCACGCTCTGTTTGTGCAAATCTTGCTGGATCTTGGAGAAAGCGTCGTTATGAAGCCGCTTTTATTGCAAAATTGAATGATTCAGAAGCTCTGTTGCAGCAGAAACTCAGACTTGGCTTAAATTTGCTGTGAAATGTGGTTATTTAGACGTTGATACAGGCAGAGAACTTTATGGAGTTTACAACCGAGTTTTAGGGATTCTAGTAACTATAATCAACAATCCATCTCCTTGGCTCATAAAACGCTAATTTCTAATTTCTAATCCCCCCTGCCCCCTGCTCCCTGCTCCCTGCCCCCTACTCCCTGCTCCCTGCCCCCTACTCCCTGCCCTTTGCCCCCTACTCCCTGCCCCCTGCCCCCTACTCCCTGCCCCCTGCCCCCTGCCCCCTGCTCCCTGCTCCCTGCCCCTTTTCCTCTTTTTCTCGTCCGGCTCGTTCGTGTGTCAAGCTATCAATAGCATCACCTAAGGCAGTAGTTAGACTATTGCGGGTCTGGGCGTGGTTATCCTGTTCAGTTTTCAAAGCTTGCAAAAGGCGATCGCGTTCTTTGATCACGGTGATCAGTTTAGCTTGCAAGTCGTCCAAAGATTTTAGTTGTTCTATTTCTGGTTGGATTGCTGTGACTGGTGTCTCAGCAGCCAGTGTCTCAATTTCAAGACCGTGGAGTTTATGCAGGTCTGCCTTCAGGGATGCGATCGCCTGTTGGGATAGTTGCACATCTGTGCGGCGTTGTTCTGCTTCTGTGTTGTAAAGCTGACGCCATTTTTGGGCACTTTCCCAAGCAGCATCGCGATCGTGTTGAAGTCCCGCCATCTGCTCTTTGAGTACCTGGATTTCTGCCAACCACTGTTGTGTTAAATCTTGATTCATAAATAAATAGTTATTAGTCATTAGTCATTTGTCATTGGGCATTGGGCATTGGGCATTGGGCATTGGGCATTGTGGAAAGAATTCTTATAACTCCTAACTCCCCACTCCCCACTCCCCACTCCTAACTCCCCACTCCCCACTCCCCACTCGCCATTATCTTAATCATGCCAAAGCCTCGTTTTTTGCGCTTTTTTCGCCACCTCAATTGGCGCACCCTCAAAAAAACTTTTACCAGGACAATCGAAAGACGACTTTTGGGACTTGCCTCTGAAATCGCCTTCAATGCCATGCTATCGCTGTTTCCAGCAATTCTTGCTTTCATCACAGCCATTGGCTTATTAGCAGAATCTTTGCAAGCCACCTTTAATAAACTGGCGGTTCAACTAAGTCAAGTTCTACCTGAACAAGCTCTGGATCTGATTCGTGATTTTGCCACTACAGAAATTACCAACTCCAAAAACAGTGGTTTGTTTTCTCTGAGCTTTATATTAGCAATTTGGGCTGCTTCTGGGGCGGTGAATACCGCGATGACAGCCCTTGACCAAATCCATAAAATTCCCCCAGAAAAGATGCGCCCCTTTTGGAAAGCCAAGCTCGTCTCTCTGGGATTAACAGTCGGTACTATGTTGCTTTTAGTGTTCGCTTCTTTTTTAGTGTTTACTAGCGACTGGCTGTTGGGAATGGTAGTGCGCGAAAATGGTTCTTTGATCTTCTTGGTGCATCTTTGGCAGTTGTTACGCTGGCCTTTAGCTTTAACTATTGTTGCTGTCGCCTTTGGCTTTGTTTATCGCTATGGACCAAGCCAGTGGAACTCAGGCACGCCAATGATGCCTGGAGCAATTTTAGCAGCTGTTTTCTGGGCAATATTGTCTGCCCTATTTCGGCTTTATGTGGCGAATTTTGGCAACTATAATAAAGTCTATGGTGCTGTAGGGGCTGTGATAGTTTTAATGCTCTGGCTGTCGATGAGCGCTGCTGTTTTGTTAATCGGCGATCAGTTGAATGTGACTGTGGGCGAAGATATGCGCCCAAAAGCACAGTCAGAATCTCCCGAAAAATATTAATTAGTAAATCCCTGAGAAAACTTTTAACAAATCTCAGTAGGGGAGTAGAATGTCTAACGATTCAATACAAATAAGCGATCGCCTTTATGCCTGATTCTCCTCTTCGGTCTTCGATGATTGAACCTGATGCCAAAGCACCCACCTTGAAGCGCCTGCGTCAGTTAAGTCGGCTGCTGGATAATGTTATTACCATTCCTGGTACGAAGATTGGTTTTGGTCTAGATCCAATTTTAGGACTGATACCTATTGGTGGTGATTTTTTGGGAGTCATGTTTTCTAGCTACATCATCCTAGAAGCCGCGCGGCTGGGTGTATCTAGAGCCACTTTAGGCAAAATGGTTTTGAATGTGATCATTGATGGCTTGGTAGGCGCTGTGCCAATTTTGGGAGACTTGTTTGATTTTGCCTGGACAGCTAACAGTTATAATATCAAGTTATTAGAAGAGTACTTAAAGTTTCCCAGCCAGCAAAGGAGTGCAGACAGGTGGTTTATCTTTGCCGTTTTGGCTGGATTGTTGCTAATCTCCATTGTTTTAGTAGCATTACCCGTCATTCTGATTAGAATACTATGGAACGCCTTAACTGGCGGTTAAATTATTAATTGATAATTGAATGAAAGATTGGTGGCAAGCTACTTTTCCTCAAGGGCGGCAAAGTCTAATTATTACTGATGCTAAAGGGTATCCTGTACAAATTGCTTATGGCGAAAAAGGTAGAGGTAAACCGCTAATTTTATTACATGGCATGGGTAGTTGGAGCTATAATTGGCGGCACAGCATCGAACCATTATCTAAATATTATCGGGTAATTTGTTTTGATGCCAAAGGTTTTGGTTTTTCCGAAAAACCATTGTCTCGTAGAGAAGACAATGGTCATCAAGTTATTGAGTTTCAAAGAATTATTCAGGCATTATGTGATCAACCCGCAGTGATTGTGGCTGAATCTCTAGGGGGATTAGTTGCTCTTGCTCTTGCTCAAGAAAATCCGCAATTAATCGCACGGCTTGTAGTAGTAAACGTACCAGTTTTTACCAAAAATCTTCCTCATTGGGCTATGTGGTTACTTGGCCAAACGCCCCTGGAAATAATGCAAACAATTGATTCCTTACGTCTGGCATACTTGTTTGCACCTCTATTTAGAGAAATTATGGCAATAGAAAGACGTGGGGTGTTATTTGATCCGTCAATTTTGACACAGGAAGATGTCTATTGGATAACTTACCCCTTTATTGAATTGCCTGGTACAGTTGCGAAAGTCGCCGAAGAGTTACAAATAGCAGCGCGAGAAATTGAGAATTGGCAAACAAATAAGCCAAATATGCTCACCAAAATTCAAAATAATCTGAGTGCTATTAAGTGTCCTACACTAGTTTTGTGGGGTGATCAAGATAGTTGGTTTCCTGTTATTCATGGTGAAAAATTGCATCAGCATATCCCCAATTCTAAATTACAAATTTTGTCTAACTGCTATCATGATGCCTCAACTGGTGCTTTTGAGGAGTTGAATACAGCGATTCTTGAGTTTTTACGGGAAACTGACTGACTTCTAAATAAAAAGAGAGTGGGAGGAAGCATATCAGTCAGCTTTCAAACTCCCACTCTGCTATTTGCCACTGAAGTGAACAGGAATGTATACAGACGTTGCGCGTTATTTGGGGGCTAATCCGAACTTCGACAACAACGCCCGTAAGCATTTAATATTCCTGTTGCAGCAAATGCCAAACCTAATTATTGATATTTATCTACTGAGAAAAATACTCTGCAAATAATTGATATAGGAATCATATTTGATTTTTGAACAAAATTAGGTATTGTAGGGTGTGTTAGAACGCAGTTCGTAACGCACCAAACCCTTGATGATGGTGCAGTACTCTCCTTGCTAACACAACGCCAGTTGCTACAACGGAGGGAACCTCCGCAACGCACTGGCTCCCCTACGTATCTTTTCAGAAATCAAATACTAGTCCTATAGAGATAGTTTGTAATTTTTGTAAATCACTTAGTAGATAGTATTTTACAAAAGGAATTTGCTTTCTTGGTAGTCCCTGATAACAAAACCCTTGAAGTCGTTTATCTTTTACAATTTAACTTGGTTAATCAGAATCTGGTTGCCATTTTGGCAGGTTTTTAAATTTCTTAATTGCTTAGAAAGTCCCGAATTAGCGATCGCACTGGTACACAGACGTGTAGAAAGTGGCGGTAACAACATCTCAGAAAATACTATTCGCCGTCGCTATGAAAGAGGAAGAAAAAACTTAATTGAATTATACTTACCTTTGATAAACCATTTTTAGGCGATAGTATAATTGTAGATTATTTTAATTTTCTGATCTACCATGCCAAAACAGTCTATAGGTCTTGATAACCAACTCTATAATTACCTTTTATCCGTTTCGCTGCGGGAACCGGAGATTCTTTTGAAGTTGCGCCAAGAAACCGCTAGCCATCCCGGAAGTGGAATGCAGATTTCACCAGAACAAGGGCAGTTTATGAGACTACTAGTACAGATCATGGGAGCCAAGAAAACCCTGGAAGTTGGAGTGTTTACGGGTTATAGCTCACTTTCTGTAGCTTTGGCACTACCTGCTGATGGGAAAATTATCGCTGCTGATGTGAGTGAAGAATTTACTGCGATCGCTCGCCGATATTGGCAAGAAGCCGGGGTTGCTGATAAAATCGATCTACGATTAGCACCAGCTTTGGAAACTTTAGATCAGCTGTTGGCAACTGGCCAAGCCGAGACATTTGATTTTGCCTTTATTGATGCTGATAAAGAAAATTATGATGGATATTATGAGCGATCGCTACAATTGCTACGTCCAGGTGGATTAATTGCTATTGATAATGTTTTATGGTCAGGACGAGTTGCCCAGGAGCAAAATCAAGATCAAAGCACCCAAGCAATCCGGGCGCTTAACCAAAAGTTACATCATGACGAACGAGTTAGCCTTTCTCTTGTCCCCATCGCCGATGGACTTACTTTAGCAATCAAACGACCTTAAAATTGAAGGAGGCAGAAGGAATACTGCTTCCTGCCCTCTGCCTTTATTGATAATAAAAATGAATGTAGAGACGTTACATATATAGCTTTTACTAATCAAATGAGTTACATCATAGCCCCCTCATCGCTTGCGGGGAGGGGGTTGGGGGTGGGGTTCTTGTACCTCACCCAACTGAGAAACGCTATAACGTCTCTACAAGGGTTTCAGGTAAGACTTAGAAGTTATAGCCAACTCCTAATTGTAGCCCTACATCAGTATCATCCAGAAAAGCAGCATTTACACCACCTGTTAGCGTCAGTTTAGAACCGAGAGGAACGTCTACACCACCAGTTAGCAGTAATCCAATATCAGTATTGTTATTAGCTTCAATGGCTACACCAGCACCTATGTAAGGAGATATAGTAAAGGTTCTTTCACCCACTGAACCTGCTGTGTGGGGCGAAAAATCCAAAGTCAAGGGAATCAGATACTCTGTATGGTCCCCAAAGATCACCGATGGTCGCACTGATATAAAGTTTGTCAGACCAAGTTTGCTGATTACTGTAAAGTTACCATCGCTCAGAGCTCCATCGTTGCCGTTCAAACCAATGTTACCACCAATCCCGATGTAGCTTCTGCCACCACGAGTCGCTCTACCTGGCTCAACATCAGGCGTGTTTGCTGTTGGTGGCTGATTTAACTTACTGATGTTAATATCAGGCGGGATCAAGACTTGGTTAATTGCATGGATAACACCATTGCTAGCTTTGATGTCCCCCTGGATAACTCTGGCATTATTCACCTCAACTTGATTGTTAGCGCGATCGATTTGAATATTTACAGGTCTATCTTCATAGGTTTTCAGTTCCCCATTCGTCAGTTGACTAGCAGTTAATGCACCAGGAACCACATGATATCTCAAAATCTTAATCAATGCTTCTCTGTTCTCTGGTTGCTGTAACTGCTGTAGGGTAGCAGCAGGCAAAGCAGCAAATGCTTCATCGGTGGGAGCGAAAACTGTATAAGGGCCTGGCTGTTGAAGAATATCTGCTAAACCAGCTGTTTTTAATAAAGAAGTCAGAGTTGTCAGAGAACTACTGGATGCAGCAAGAGAAACAATATCGCTACCGGTTTGAGTTCCACCGACAATATACTGAGTAGCTGGAAGATTGCTAGCAATCGGTTGCAGCCGTCCCTGTTTAGCCAAAGCTTGATATAAAAGTGCTGCCGCTTCTGCACGAGTCAGGGGCTGTTGCGGATTGAGTTGTTTTATATCTGGATAATTAACAACAATATTAGATTGTGTTGCTGCTGTCACACTACTAACAGCGTAGTTCGGGATACTTGAGGCGTCATTGTAGTATGTGCTGAGGTCACTACTTGCTCCAGTAGTGCTACTAGTCAAACCCAAACCATTTGCTAAAGAAACGATCCCCTGTACTCTGGGTATTTGTTGATTTGGCAAAAATACGTTCCCAGGATAGCCCGCCAAAAATCCAGTTTCGTAGGCGCTTTGAATTGCAGAAGCCGCCCAATAGCCAGCAGGAACATCACTAAATCCACCTGCGGTTAATTGCCTAACTCGGTTTTGGTTCCCGAAAGCTTTTTGAATTAGGGCAGCAAATTCAGCACGAGTCACAGCTTGATTCGGTCTAAAGGTGCCATCAGGAAAGCCAGCAATTACGTTATTGTCTGCTAGGGCTTGAATGAAGGGACGCGCCCAATAATCTGAGGAAACATCAGACAAGTTAACTGTTGAAGTCGGCGATGGTGTCGCAGATGGAACACTACTAGGCGATGGTGTCGTAGATGGAACAGTACTTTGAGATGAAGCTGGGGTAGAAATTAAGATGGGAGTTATTGTCGCAGCTGTCATTCCCAGAACTACTAAAGCAACCCTTGCTGATGATCTACGAAAGTAACTAGACATGGAAATATCCTCTTTTTAAATTCTTGGATTGACTATTGGAAAATACTGGATGCAAGGTTAAGTGAATAGAAATATCGAGACGATTCTTTAGTTTGCCTCGATATGGAAACCACAAATACAACCGTTAACTCTGGAAAAGTAAAATCTTGGACATTATGAGTAGCTGCTCTGATATCTCATAAGATTTATCCAAATGTTCACCACACATAGTCTAGGATTCCTATTTGATTTTTAAAGAACCGCAGATGACACTAATAACGATAAGCAGGGATACTGTGGTAATCTGCTATGTTGCAACAATAAAGATATGTTAGTGCAAGTAGGCAATTTTATAACTGATAAAATCGCCGTCAAGCAGTGGAATTATTGGCTTTTAATAGCCGTCTCTTTATAATTGCCGAGCAAGGTTAATGCCGTCAAGCTCAATGTATCATAATCTTTAGCAAAATTTAAGAAAGAAAATGTGTCTTGGTAACTATGTATATTCTCCCTCTTTGATAAAAATTATACAACTAACTAAGGGCTGGATTTCGAGAAAAAACTTTCACTCTTTAGATAGTGTCCGTGAGGGGAAATTTTCCAGTACTAGACTGGGAGTTAGCGATCGCAATCAAAAATTTCAGGCATGATTGCACCAAGATTTTTGGCTAGGAATTATTTTTTGGCAAAAGAGAATGTCAAGAAAATTAACCCATAGATAAACTAGTATGACACGGCGGAAGTTTGCCTAGCTTTAATCAAGGGGCTTAAAAGGGTCATTTAAAAGTATTGGGCAAATAGAATGAGACTGTTGCTCAATTCACTCTCTTGTTAAACCCCCCACCCCTAAAACCTCGGTTTGACGTTGCTTTCCCGCCCTGAAATAAATTGCGGGCTAATAGCTAAAGTGCGTTGAAACGCACTGAAATTAAAAAAAGTTAGGATGGATTGGGGCTGATGGGTTAGACCCCTTATCAATTAGCCAACAGTCTCATAGAATTCGCGGCTATACAGACAATACCCACGAAGGTGCCTTTGAAATTCCTAGAGTCCAACATCCTCTTAGATAGTACGACAATACAAATAAGGGCTTGTCTTCAAACATTGCCCCCGGTTTCCAATTATCATGCCTTTAGGATGGTATTCAGATAGTTTTTTTCATTAATGAGAAAATATTCATGAGATACAAACTCTTGGGCAAAAGTGGGTTAAGAGTCTCTGAACTCTCCTTGGGAACCATGACCTTTGGTGAAGATTGGGGTTGGGGTGCATCTGTTGACGAAAGTCGGAAAATCTTTGATAGCTATGTAGAAGCAGGTGGTAATTTTATTGACACCGCCAACGGTTACACCGATGGTAGCAGTGAAAAAATTGTCGGTGAGTTGATCGCTAAAGAACGAGAACGTTTTGTCGTTGCGACAAAATATTCCTTTCCCTTGCAGATGATGATTGAGAAGAAGGGCGACCCTAACGGTAGTGGAAACCATCGCAAGAACTTAATTCAGTCTTTAGAAGGTAGCCTGAAACGGCTGAATACCGATTACATTGATTTATTCTGGTTACACGCTTGGGATTTCACAACACCGATTGAAGAAGTCTTGCGATCGCTTGATGATGTAGTCCGTCAAGGTAAAGTACTTTACATCGGTATTTCTGATACCCCTGCTTGGATCGTTTCCCAAGCAAATACCATCGCCCATTACCAAGGATGGACGCAGTTTGTCGCCCTGCAAATTGAGTATAGTTTAATTCAACGGACACCAGAACGAGATTTGCTACCAATGGCCAAAGCCTTTGATTTAGCAGTAACACCGTGGTCGCCCTTGGGTGGTGGTGTACTGACAGGCAAGTATAATCAGCCTGCTCAAACAGGAGGTGAACAAGGGCGACTCGAAACTTTGGGGGGAGGGATTTCTGAGAAGAATTTAGCGATCGCTCAAGTTGTCAGCCAAGTTGCAGCAGAAATTGACCACACACCCTCACAGGTAGCATTAGCTTGGTTACGCGCTCAAAGTGGTGTGATTATTCCGATCATTGGCGCACGTAAATTAACGCAGTTTCAAGATAACTTAGCTTCAATAGAAGTCAGCCTATCGCCAGAAAATTTGCAACGGTTAGATGAAGTGAGTCAAATTGAACTTGGTTTTCCCCATGACTTTTTGCAGAATGATGGAACTCGCGATCGCCTTTTCGGTCGCACATTCGATACCATAGAAAACCACCACATCTGACCAATAGTCATAAACAGTAACACATTCAGCCGTTAATATAATCTGTCGTCAGAGAGTTTCGCATAGCCAGCCACTTTCTCTAAAGTTAGGTATAAAAGGCATTAACGTTAAGAATCATGAGCGACAACACCATTTCATCACGTCTGTTCCCCACCCGCATTGACATTCCCGCAGAAGCGCGAGTGCAAATCGTGGTGCTTCTTAACCAAACCTTGGCAGCTACTTCGGATCTAAAAACCCAAGCAAAGCAAGCGCACTGGAATGTTAAAGGAACTGACTTCTACCAGCTACACCTATTATTTGATGAATTGGCTGGTGAATTGGAACAGTACATCGATATGGTAGCTGAACGCGTTACAGCTTTAGGCGGATACGCTTTCGGAACAGCCCGCGCCGCAGCTAGTAATTCAATTCTGCCAGAATATCCCTTAGATATTTTGGATGGTAAAGACCATGTGACAGCCTTAGCAGATCGCTTTGCACTTTATGCTAAACATCTTAGAGAAGCGATCGCTAAAACTGATGAATTAGACGACCTCGATACCGCCGATCTTTACACCGAAATTTCTCGCACCATTGACAAACGACTCTGGTTCTTAGAAGCTCATTTGCAAGTAGCAGAAATTAATGCAGAGAATGGCAAAACAGATACTACTAAAACTCAAAAGATAGCTGCTGCTGTAAGATAAGCACTTTTGAGAAACACTAGATTTAGTAGTAGTATGGTGCGTTACAGCTTTAGCCGTAACGCACTATCTTAATATAGCGGTATTAAAACTGATAAAATACAAAACCTCACCCCCAACCCCTCTCCTTAGTAAGGAGAGGGGAGACTTTGACGAAAGTAAAAGGCGGGGTGAGGTTAGGAACGTGGATTATAATAAAATGCAAAACTTCATCCTATCTCACGATCCCTCTCCAATATATCGGAGAGGGATTGAGGGTGAAGGTAAGCCAGCGACATAAATTGTATGTTATTTGATTCACATTCCTTAACTCAATCCAAATATCTTTTTGATATTCAACAAATTCCTTATGCCGCAAAATAACCAAACTGCCGTCGAATTCCGCGATGTCACTTTTAGCCGCAATCATCGCCCATTGGTGTCAAATCTCAATTTCACCATCCGTCAAGGGGAAGCACTGGTATTGCTTGGGCGCAGTGGTAGCGGCAAAACTACCACAATGAAGTTAATTAATCGCTTATTTACACCTACAGAAGGCGAAGTTTTATTTGATGGGATTCCGACAACTGAATGGGATGAAATTAAACTGCGGCGAAAGATTGGTTATGTAATTCAAGAAATTGGTTTATTTCCTCATTTCACTGTGGAACGTAATGTAGGTTTAGTTCCGGCTTTGGAAGGTTGGCAATCTAAACAAATAAAAATGCGGGTTTATGAATTGTTGCAATTGGTGGGTTTAGAACCAGCACAATTTGCAGGGCGTTACCCACATGAACTTTCGGGAGGACAAAGGCAAAGAGTCGGTGTAGCCAGGGCTTTAGCAGCAGATCCGCCAGTATTGTTGATGGATGAACCCTTTGGCGCACTCGATCCGATTACGCGCTTAGAACTTCAACAAGAGTTTCGGCATTTGCAGCAAGAATTAGGCAAAACAGTTGTTTTTGTCACCCACGATATTCAAGAAGCCTTTATTTTGGCATCGAGAATTGGTCTAATGTGTGGTGGAGAATTGGTAGTATTGGGGACAACAGATGAATTTATGCGATCGCAACACCCAGAAAGCCTCGCCTTTCTTCAATGTCTGCGTTCTTTGTAAGATACTTTTTGGTGAGGTAAAGATTGATTTTAAGGGCACAGCAGTGCTGTGCCCCTACCTGTGTACTTCATTTACCTGAAAAACGCTGTATATACAAGATGTGAAATCTAATTGCTCAATATGCCAACTAAAATATGAGTTAATTCAGTTAATTCTTCAGGAACACGATATAATTTGAGGTCTTCCGTTATCTGTTTTTCCTGACGGTTGTATATTGCAAATCGCCAATCTTCACCAGTAGTTACAGACCCATAAAGAAGTTGCAATTCTGAATCTATCCATTGATCAAGTGCAATCAACTCAACTGCTAATTGTGTAAATCCTCTACTTAAATCTGCTTGTTTAGCTTCAATTACTAACAATCCCTTACCTTTATTAATGTAGTAATCTAAGCTACCTTTTAGTTGGTCACTTACATTAATAGGATACTCAATATTCAATTCCGTTTGGGCAATTTCGCAAACTTCTAGTAATATCGGTGCAATAATTGCTTGCTTGCGTGCATCTTCACTAAGTAGCTTGACACGTCGGAGGTTTCGCTCAATCACTCGGTGTAATTCTGTAATTATCTCAGGAGGAAATTCTGTTTTTGGTAATTGCAACCGTTCGCGTTTATAAGAACAGCCAAGTTCAGCAAGAATATCTTCTGGGGAAAACGGAAGTTCAAAATATTTGCTGAATGTATAGCTTTGACCAGGTTGAATGATTCGGGGACGACTCATACAGCAGTTTTCGTGTGGATGGCATACACTACTCTACGATTATTCTTAACTTAACACTCTCGTTTGCTACGCCACGGAGATTCTTACAGCTATTTTCAGGTAAATAGACCACGCAGTAAGGGTACAGCATTGCTCATTGGTGTCAACTTAAGCTAAAAGTCTTTTCAAATCTACCAATAAATCGCTTTGCGTCTACGTGCCCAACAAACGGGAGCGGTCTACCTCGTGACGGGAGCGGTCTACCTTGTGACGGGAGCGGTCTACCTCGTGACGGGAGCGGTCTACCTCGTGCCGGGAGCGGTCTACCTCGTGACGGGAGCAGTCTACCTCGTGCCGGGAGCGGTCTACCTCGTGCCGGGAGCGGTCTACCTTGTGCCGGGAGCGGTCTACCTCGTGACGGGAGCGGTCTACCTCGTGCCGGGAGCAGTCTACCTCGTGACGGGAGCGGTCTGCATCGTGACGGGAGCGAGAATTAGGCAAAACAGAACAGTCGTTTTTGTCACCCACAATATTCAAGAAGCCTTTATTTTGGCATCGAGAATTGGTTTAATGTGTGGCAAAGAATTGGTAGTATTGGGGACAACAGATGAATTTATGCGATCGCAACACCCAGAAAGCCTCGCCTTTCTTCAATGTCTGCGTTCTTTGTAAGATACTTTATGAAAAATTTCTTCCTCGTTAAGTATGCCCCAGAAATTCTTCAGCATACTCTAGAACATCTATTTTTGGTAGGCATTGCAATTGGAATTGCCATACTTATAGGCATTCCATTAGGTATTTTAATTACACGTAAAACTTATCTCCGTCAACCAATTCTCGGCATAGCGAATATTCTCCAGACTATTCCTAGTTTGGCACTATTTGGCTTACTCATTCCTGTTCCCATAATTGGCGGAATTGGTGCAGTACCAGCAATTTTTGCCCTGATTGTATATTCCTTGCTGCCGATAATTCGTAACACTTACACAGGTATTACTGGCGTAGATCCAGCGATTCGGGAAGCTGGAAAAGGAATGGGGATGACAGATAAACAATTGTTATTACAAGTTGAGATTCCTTTGGCAATGGGAGTAATTTTAGCAGGAGTGCGAGTAGCAACAGTAATTGCCATTGGTATTGCAACCATTGCAGCAGCGATTGGTGCTGGTGGTTTGGGAGTATTTATTTTTCGTGGGATATCAGTAGTGAATGATCAGTTAATTTTAGCTGGTGCAGTTCCGGCGGCGGTAATTGCATTACTGGCTGACTTTGCAATTGGCTGGTTAGAGAATAAATTAAAAATTAAAAATTAATGAAAAGATTTTTAACACTTTGCTTTTTAACTTTTGCCTTATTACTGCTAATCACTAGCTGCACGCCAAATTTAAATAGTAGCAGCAATGGCAATATTATTGTTGCTTCCAAAGATTTTACTGAACAAGATATTTTAGGGGAACTGTTAGCACAGCAAATAGAGGCGACAACTAATTTAAAAGTCGATCTTCGCCCCCGTTTGGGTGGTTCTTTTGTTTGTCATAGCGCTATTACTGCTGGCAAAATTGACGCATATATTGAGTATACAGGCACAGCTTTTACTGGAATTTTAAAGCAAAAAGCAGTTAATGATCCTAAAGAAGTTTATGAGAAATTAAAACAAGCATACTCCCAGCAATTCAATCTGGAAGTGATGCCAAGCTTGGGTTTTGAAAATACTTTTGCGATGATTGTCAGGGGTGAAGATGCCAGACGCTACAATATTCAAACTCTCTCCGAAGCTACTGAATATACACCACAATGGCGAGGTGGTTTCGGCTACGAATTTTTAGAACGGGAAGATGGTTTTCCAGGATTAGCTAAAACTTACAATTTACGTTTTGCTAAAGCACCCCAAATCATGGACTTAGGTTTAATATATCGTGCTTTGATTCAAAAACAGGTTGATATGGTAGCGGGTAATTCCACTGACGGGCAGATTTCTCGCTTGGGTTTAATTGTGCTGAAGGATGATAAACATTATTTTCCGCCTTACGAAACTGTGCCAATTGTCCGACAAGAAACTTTAAAAAAATATCCCCAATTAAGGAAAGCGATCGCTCAACTTAGCGGAAAGATTTCAGCAGATGAAATGCGACAACTAAACTATTTGGTTGAGGGTGAATTACGTGATATTAAAGATGTTGTCCAGGAGTTTCGGAAATCGAAGGGATTAGGTTGATATCAAGGATAGGGAAGATGCGGATCGCAATACTGTTCGGTTAAGGCAAGAGACGCGATAAATCGCCGTCTTTACAATAATCAGTCCTTCGTCCTGACGGTGATTTATCGCGTCTTTGGGATCTATTATTTTGATCGAATAACCATTACTGCCTGTCTAATGTTGTTCACCCAAAAAGCTCCTTAACCACCTAATCGCTTCACTTGTTGTTTGCTCATTTGTAATTTGCAGACATTGCTGGACTGGTTCAATACCACTAATCTCTGGCAAGCTCATGGTGATGGGCGTAAATGAGTCGTATATTTGCTCTAAACGATCCAGCAAAACTTTAGCAATATCTGCCACTAAGCTCGCATGTCTTCCATGCTCTGGTAGCGGTGCCATTAATAAAATTTCACCTCTTCTATACTTAATCCGAGGTAAGGAGCGATCGCTTAGTTGCTGATTTAATACTTGATAGTCTTGCCAGTCTCCTAAAAGTTTCAACACCGCGCCAGGTGGCAACTCGATTCTTTCGGGTGTAATTATGGTATCCATATTCGGCTGTTTCACCAATCTGGCTCTAAGTTGACTTAAGAGACTGACAAATAAAAAAATATCGCAAATTTTATTGTGGGATGGGTGTCCTCACCCGTCCTATATTCAGGGCGGGCAGGATGCCCACCCCACAAGATGGATAATTTATTTCTTGTCAGTCCCTAAGATTAGCCTAAATCGAAAAGCAAGATTTCTGCGTCGATCTTAGTGCTAATTTCTAACTGTTCTTCGCCATTAATTTGCACTCCATCACCTGCTCTAAGTTCCTCACCATTCAAGTTAACTATACCTCGCGCTATTTGTAACCAGGCATAACGATCAGGTTTGACTTGATAATTCACAACATCACCATCCTCTAAAACAGATACGTATAAATCAACATCTTGGTGAATTATTACAGCACCATCGCGCCCATCTTTAGCAGCAATTAAGCGGAGTTTGCCTTGCTTTTCTTCGAGAGGAAAAGTTTTTTGTTCATACCTTGGTGTCAACTCATCTTCGTCAGGAAGAATCCAGATTTGTAATAAGTGCAGTGGTTCAGTTGGTGAAGGATTAAATTCGCTGTGGCTGATCCCAGTTCCAGCACTCATGATCTGTGCATCACCAGGGCGAATTACCGACCCCGTACCTAAGCTGTCTTTATGCTCTACGGCACCTTCTAAGACATAGGTGAGGATTTCCATGTCACGATGACTGTGCGTAGGAAATCCAGCACCAGGGGCGATGCGGTCATCGTTGATCACTCGCAGAGAGCGAAATCCCATACGGTTGGGATCGTAAAAACTACCGAATGAAAATGTATGATAACTATCGAGCCAGCCTGTTTTAGCGTGACCGCGTGCATTGCGATCGTGAATGAGGTGGCTAATTGTATTTTGAGACATAAGTTTACCTCGCTGTTAATTAGTTTTGAGTGTCAAAAAATTAAGTATTTAATTCCGAATTACTTTTGAACTATTTAAATAATAAAACATATACATATAAATTGAAAAGTACGCACTTAAAAGTGACGTACTTACCAAAAATATACTGTAAAATTTCCATTTAAATCATTGAACAGTAAAGATTCGTCGTTTCCGGCTTTGATTAATCATTTTTCATGGTAAATAGATCCACGCTGTCGGGGTAAAGCGCATTGCTGATGCATGCAACTTTAGATAAAAGCCAGTCTAGAAAAAGCTTTTACAGATTGTCTCGCTCGCAGTCTCTGATCTACGCTGTATAGACAAGTCCTAAAAACTAAGCCTAACTTGATAAGGCTTCCCTCGTTCCCTCGTTCCCTCGTTCCCGTACTCCGTATGGGAGCATTCATTGAGTCTCTGGCTCAATGTCTGACTGAAGGCAGAGCCTCTAATCAGCCATTTTAACCCTTTCAAGGTGAACATATATACGTACTATCAAAGTTTTTACGGCATTTCAGGCATCGGCTAGAACTGAACAAAGAATTTATCGATTAAACTCCAAATTTTTGGACTGTAAATTAAGCGATGCCTAGGTTGGGCTACGCCTACGCCTGAGCCAAAATACCAAAATTCGGCTAAAATATGAGTGACTTAATAGTACAAAAGTTCGCTTTAAAAGGGCTGCTCCTATATTTTTTATTGAAGAAATAAAGTTGATGTTTAGCTCCAACTCAAAATCTTCTATTGAAAAGTTATTCACAATAGAAGCTTGTTTTTATTTTTAAAGAGTATAAAAAAACCAGCAAATATCTAGCTGAAGTGGTAAGATTCTCTGAAATCCGTTTTTGTGCCTTTCTAGGTTTATACAAATAGTAGGTAATACGATTGATCAAACCATTTTATGTAGTACTTAAAAAGGTGAGGTTTTGCTGTGAATTAGAGTTATTTGCTTGTCTCACTATGGTGGTGGCAGATCGATTTAAAAAATAGTTAGCTTTTTCATAAAAATGGGGAAAATATGCTGTGTATGGTTCTGGTATTTAAGACTAGCTCTAAAATTTGCCAGAATTTTAGGAGTGTTACTTACTTTTTACGAGGGTAGTGCCTTTGCTGATGTCTTGCCTGATGCTGCGGAAAGTGTTAGTAGTTCAAGTTTAAATTTCAACATTAAGAGCCAGAGAGAGTCTGTTAAAGAAATTGAAAATTTAGCTTTTTCAGGAACTCGTCTGTTGACAAGCCACGATCAATTGCGTCAGAAGTCAGTACTGACAACAGACTTATCAAAGTTGAAGCAACCAAGATTAGACCCAATTTTGTCTCAGGTTCTCGACTCGGAGCCAAAACAGCCAATCCCAATCCCACAGCCAGAACCTGCCCTCGAACTTCCTCATCAAACATTTCCTTCCTCTGAAGAACGTTTAGAGCTTCCTAAAAGTATCATTGTTAGCAAATTTGAGTTTGATGGCAACACGGTATTTAGCAACGAAAAGTTAACTAAAGTTACTGCCCAATTCACCAAGCGATCGCTAACCTTTATAGAATTACTAGAAGTTGAGGCTACTGTCACCAAACTCTATACCGATGCGGGGTATCTTAATTGTGATGCTGTGATTCCGGCTGGTCAAACCTTATCTCAACAGGGATCAGTCGTCAAAATCCAGATTATTGAAGGAGGGCTAGAAGAAATTGCGGTGACAGGTACACGACGGTTGAACTCGAACTACATCCGCAGCAGATTAGCCATTGCCACCACTAAACCCCTAAATCAAAAGCGCTTGCTGTCAGCTTTGCAACTATTGCAACTTGACCCCCTAATTCAGAATATATCAGCCGAATTGTCTGCTGGGTCGCGTCCGGAATTAAGTTTACTGACAGTCAAGGTAGTAGAAGCCGACTCCTTTCATACAGAATTTTTTCTAGATAATGCTCGTGCGCCTAGTGTTGGCAGCTTACGACGCGGTGTCCGCATTAACGAAGGAAATTTACTCGGTTTTGGCGATGCCTTCAATCTGGAATATATCAATACTGATGGTAGCAACTCCTTTGACTTGCGCTACAACATACCTGTTAATCCTCGTAATGGCGCAATTACCCTCAGAGGTGGTTTGACGAGTACTGAAATTGTCAAACCACCCTTTGACCGCCTAGATATCATTGGTAATTCCAATTACTTCGAGTTAGGTTTTCGTCAGCCTTTAATTTTATCTCCCAACAGAGAATTTGCTGTGGGTCTATCCGGGTTGCGACAAGAAAGTAAATCTGAACTGCTAGGTAGTGGTTTTCCCCTCTCAGCCGGTGCTAATGAACGGGGAGAAACCCGCGTTTTTGCCTTGCAATTCTTCCAAGAATATCAACAGAGGGATTCTCAACAAGCCTTAGCCCTGCGCTCTCAATTTAACCTGGGTTTAGATATCTTCAATGCTACCGTCAACAATGAGCCTCCTGATACTCGGTTTTTTTCTTGGCGGGGGCAAGCACAATACGTGCGACTTTTAGCACCGCAGACTTTATTTGTGATCCGTTCTGACCTACAATTCTCAACCCGTGCCCTTGTGCCTTTAGAGCAATTTGGGCTAGGCGGTCTGCGTAGTGTTCGGGGTTATCCACAAGATATTCTCTTGACAGATAACGGCTTTTTTGCATCAGCAGAAGTGCAATTACCAGTACTGCGGGTAAAAAAGGTCGGAGGAGTTTTGCAAGTAGTGCCGTTTATTGATTTTGGTGTGGGTTGGAATAGTTCCGGGAATGCAGACCCAAATCCGAATACTTTGCTGGGGTTGGGATTGGGTTTACAGTGGCAAATGGGCGATCGCCTCAATGCTCGCCTTGATTATGGGATTCCATTGACAGATATTCAATACAGAGGCAGGACTTTACAGGAAGACGGTATTTATTTCTCAATAGTAGCGAGTCCTTTCTAAAAATTTTTTCTCAAAAAATCTCTGATTAGCAAAGGTCTAGAAGTCAAAAGTTATGCAACATCCCAAGCGATCGCTCCTGTTTAATACTTTACCTCTATTTTTAGGGGTGAATTTTGTGTTGGCTTTGTTCTCTTGTATCGCTCCCTTTCCAGCAAAAGCACAAATCACACCTGATGGAACTTTAGGCGATAAAAGTTCAGTTGTAGTACCAGACACTCTTAACGGCAGTCCTATTGAGCGGATTAATGGGGGAGCAATTCAAGGAAGCAACCTATTCCATAGTTTCAAAGAATTTAATGTTGGTGAAGGAGCAAAAGCCTATTTTACAAATCCAGGAGAAATTACGAATATTTTGACTAGGGTGACAGGAGGTAATCCCTCGAATATTTTGGGAACTCTGGGGGTTTTGGGACCAGCTAACCTGTTTTTCATTAATCCTAATGGAATTGTCTTTGGCCCCAATGCCCATTTGGATATGGGAGGTTCCTTTGTAGCTTCTACCGCAGATAGCTTGGTGTTTGATAATGGGTTAGAGTTTAGCGCCACAAACCCGCTTTCCCCGCCACTGCTGACAGTGAATATTCCTGTAGGATTGCGCTTGAGAGAGAATTCAGCAAGCATTGTCAATCAATCATCTGCTGTTCTTTACTTACCGTCAACAAACACCTTGGCGCTGGTAGGTGGAAATGTCATCCTTGATGGTGGGAGCTTGGGAGTACCTGGGGGTCGGATTGAGTTAGGAGGATTGACTGGTGCGGGAATAGTTGGTCTAAATATCCAAGAGTCCCAAGGAATACCAAGAGTAGCTTCTCTAAGTTTTCCCAATGGTGTTGAACGAGCTGATGTATCCCTGTCTAACAAAGCAGTGGTGAATGTTGCGGCTACGGGTGGCGGTAGTATTGCGATTAACGGTCGTAACGTGAATTTTTTGGCAGGAAGTCAGCTGCAAGCTGGAATAGGTCAAAATTTGGGTTTACCTGGAACTCAGGCGGGAAATATTCAAATTAATGCCACTGATCAGGTAGTTTTTAGTGGGGACAACAGTGGAGCATTCAATCAAGTGGGGACTGGAGGGCAAGGTAACTCTGGTGATATCAACATTAAAGCTGGTTCTATTGAGATGAGTGATGGTGCTAAACTCATTGCAAGTAATTCAGGACACGGAGATCCAGGCAAAATCAGTATTACTGCCCGCGATCAGGTATTGGTAAATGGCAGTGGAGTACTAAGCCAAGTGGAAGAAGGTGCCGTAGGCAATTCCAAGGGGATTGAGATTAATGCGGCTAGTGTTGCCATCACTAACGGTGCTCAACTCAGTGCCAGTAGCAAAAGTTCAGGTGATGCAGGCACGATCAGCATTACTGCCACTGACAAGGTACTCTTTGATGGAGAGTCTACCAAAAAGGAGCGCACTGCTGCATTGAGTCAAGTTGTTGACGGAGCAGTTGGTAAATCTGGCGGGATCGTGATTAACACCCCGATCTTAGAGGTGACGAATGGCGCTTTGCTAGATGCCAGTACCAAAAAAGGCTCAGGTGATCCAGGGGCGATCCGGATTACTGCCACTGACAAGGTACTCTTTGATGGAGTGTCTAGCAAAGGCGATCGCACTGCTGCATTGAGTCAAGTTGTTGACGGAGTAGTTGGTAAATCTGGCGGGATCGTGATTAATACGCCGATCTTAGAGGTGACGAATGGCGCTTTACTAGATGCTAGTACCAAAAAAGGCTTAGGTGATGCAGGCGCGATCAGCATTACTGCCACTGACAAGGTAATCTTTGATGGAGTGTCTAGCAAAGGCGATCGCACTGCTGCATTAAGTCAAGTTGTTGATGGAGCAGTTGGTAAATCTGGCGGAATCGTGATTAACACCCCGATCTTAGAGGTGACGAATGGCGCTTTACTAGATGCCAGTACCAAAGGCTCAGGTGATGCAGGCGCGATCAGCATTACTGCCACTGACAAGGTAATCTTTGATGGCGAATCTAACAAAGGCGATCGCAGTGCTGCATTGAGTCAAGTTTATGAAGGAGCAAAAGGTCAATCTGGCGGGATCGCGATTAACACCCCAATTTTAGAGGTGACGAATGGCGCTTTACTAGATGCTAGTACCAAAAGTTTAGGTGATGCAGGCGCGATCAGCATTACTGCCACTGATAAGGTAATCTTTGATGGCAAATCGAGAACAGGTTATCTCAGTGCTGCAACTAGCCAAGTCACAGAGACTGCTACGGGCAATTCAGCAGGGATTGAAATCTATGCTCCGATCGTGAGAGTTACCAATGGGGCACAACTAAATACTAATACTTTAGGGAAGGGCAATTCCGGCTCGATTCGAGTCACAGCTACTGATAGCGTAGTTGTTGATGGTACATCTCGCGATCGCTATAGGTATGAGTCTGCGATCGCCAGTGAAGTTGGGACTGGCGCCACCGGAGCCTCCGAAGGGATTATAATCAAGGCTCCTCGCTTGCAAATCAGTAATGCAGCTTTTGTCAGTGCTAATACTGATGGATCTGGTAATGCTGGTAATATTGATATCACATCTGACACTATTAAACTTTCCAGTGGCGGACAAATTCGTACTAACACTTCAGCTAGTTCACAAGCAGGCAATATCACACTGAATGTACCAAACAGCCTTACTCTGTCTGACTTTGGAACCGCAGTCTCAGCTGAGACTAAAAAGACTTCTACCAGTGCTGGCGGTAATATCTTCGTGATTGGCTCCCCCAAAAATGTCCTGATTCAAAATAGCGCCAAACTCTCTGTCAATAGTCAGGGAAGTGGAGTTGGAGGTGATATATCTGTGCAAGCCAATTCTCTAACTTTGGATCAAGGAACCATCTCAGCCGAAACCGCCAAAGAAACAGGCGGCAATATCAAGCTAGACGTAGCAGATTTATTGCTGATGCAAGGCGACAGTAAAATTAGTACCAGTGCAGGCATTGAAAGCCAACCAGGGGCAACTGGCAAGGGTGGGGACATTAGGATAGACACCCAATTTCTAATTGCATCACCCTCAAAACCAAAGGGTAGTGATATAACCGCCAATGCAACTTATGGTGACGGTGGTCATGTTGATATCACAGCTAGTGGTATCTTTGGGATTGAATTTCGGGACAAACCCAGAGATTTGCTAAATGATATCACCGCTAGTTCAGAGTTTGGTCGCCATCCAGGAGTGGTGAACATCAATCAACAGGTTGATCCTAGCCTGAATTTAGTGAAATTACCTGCAAATGTTGTCGATCCCAAAGATCAAATCGCCCAAAATCCCTGTAGTAAAGGTGTTGGTAGTGAATTCACGATCACAGGACGTGGTGGGCTGCCTCCTAGTCCCAACGAAGACTTAAGCCAAGAAGCTACTCAGGTTGGTTTAGTTGAACCAGTCTCAACCGTCAGTAATCTCAAACCAGCGTCCAAAACCTCCTCTAGCGATAATTCAAAATCCCAAATCCCCAGCCGGATTGTACCGGCTCAAGGATGGGTATTCAATAATAAAGGTGAAGTAGTTCTTACCGCCTACAATCCCAACGTCACTGGAACTCATCGCCTACCTAAGAAGTTAGGTAGTTGTCCTGCACGATGAGACGCAGGGAAAAAAGTATTTTTGGGAATTGCTTGACAGGATAAATAAGATATGAATAAAAAAAAGCAGAGATGGCGATGTCTACGATGGGCTACGCCTACACTCAAAGGAAGGTTTTTCTCACAAATTAGCCGTTATAAACAGAGTGATTTCATCGTCAAGAGACTCGATAGTAGTCTAATTTTAGCAGTTCTGTTATTTTTCTTGTCTGTGGGAGGAGTGCTAGTTACTACCCAGGTTTGGGCATCAACTGCGATCGTCCAAACTCAACAAGAGCCTTTACAGTTGGTAGAACAAGGCAAATTGCTTTACCAAAACAGACAATTTGCACAAGCCCTAACCGTTTGGGAACAGGCTGCTGCGGCTTTTGCGGCGCGAGAGGATAAACTGAATCAGGCAATGGCGTTGAGCAATCTTGCTCTGACAGCCCAACAACTCGGTAGGTGGGAGCAAGCTAAAAAAGCGATCGCTACTAGTTTAAATATCCTCCAAACACAGCCCAAAACACTGGAGCGATCGCAAATCCTCGGCTCCACATTGGACATCCAAGGACAGTTGCAACTAGCAGTGGGAGAATCAGAAGCAGCCCTAGCAACTTGGCAACAAGCGGCTGAAATTTATCAAAATCTTGGCAATCAAAATGCTGCAACTAAAAACCAGATTAACCAAACTCAAGCTATGCAAGATTTGGGTCTTTACCCAATGGCTTGCAAGACCTTACTAAAAACTTTAGAGCTTGATCATCAAAAATGCCAGATCACAAAAGAAGAACTGCAAACCTGGAAAAAACGATTTGTCAACAAGGGAAATTCCTCTTCTTTAAATATTCTGGCTTTGCGTAGTCTCGGCAATGTTTTGCGAGTTGTTAGTCAACTTGAACAATCGCAAATGGTCTTGTTCGCAGCTGGGCAATTGGCTGAAGAATCAGCAGATTCGCAAAATTTCGCTGCTACTTACCTGAGTTTAGGCAATACAGCCCGGTCTTTGGGCAATAGAAAAATACAGTTAGAAACACCAAAGGAAGAACCGATAGTACTCACACAGTCTCTAGACTGCATCCAAACAGCTAGTACAGCCAATGCTGCCCAATTGTATCAACAGGCGGCTACTTGCTATCGGCAAGCGGAATTATCTACTTCATCAGACATCAAAAGACAAGCTCAATTGAATAGATTCAGCCTCTTGGTACAAACTCAACAATGGTCTGAACTGCCAACACTGCTATCCGAAATTAAATCCAGTCTCAATGATTTATCAGTTAGTCATCCGACTATTTATGCTCAGATAAAATTTGCTCAAAGTTTGATGTGTCTGCAATCAAGAATGAGTAAAAACTCCTCAAATGCTTTATCCCCGGTTCTGCAACTATGTAGCTTCGTCAAAAATCCACCTCCGAGCATTGGTCTTAAAACTCTTGAATCCTCAAAAATTTCCTCATGGCCAGAAATTGGGCAAATTTTACAAACCGCCCTCAACCAAGCTCAACAATTGGGAGACAAGCAAGCCGAAGCCGATGTGCGTGGTTATCTAGGAGGAGTTTACCAGCAAATGGGAAAATTGGCAGAGGCACGACAATTAACTGAACAAGCTTTACAGCAGAAATCTAGTTTTAATGATTCTAGTATTACCTATATTTGGCAATGGCAGCTAGGACGGATTTACCAAACTCAACAAGACCAAAAAAGCGCACTCAAAGCCTACACCTTAGCTTATGAAACTCTTCAGTCTTTGCGTAAAGACTTGGTTGGTATTAACCCAGAAATTCAATTTACTTTTCGTGATAGTGTAGAACCAGTTTATCGAGAGTTGGTCTATTTGCTCTTGCAACCCCTTGGTTTTCAACAGATAAAGCAAACGAAGATTAATCAGGAGAATCTCAAGCAAGCTCGTGATGTTATCGAAGCACTCCAACTAGCAGAACTGACCAACTTTTTTCGAGAAGCTTGTGTAACCAGCCAACCCCAACCAATCGACCAGTTAGATCCAAATGCTGCGGTCATCTATTCGATTATTTTGCCCGATCGCCTTGCTGTGATCTTGTCTCGACCTCAAAAGCCCTTAAAATACTATGCAACACCTCTGAAGCCTAATTCCCAGCCAGAAGAAGTTGGGGAAGTGGAGCGTGTTTACAATGATATATTAACTGGCTTCAGCCGTTACATCCAGAGTTCTAACTTAGATTCACTTCGTCCACAAAAAATTTTTTATGACTGGTTAATCCGTCCAGTTGAGGCAGAACTGGAAAAGGATGACATCAAAACTTTGGTGTTTGTATTAGATGGAGTTTTACGCGGAGTGCCGATGTCAGCACTTTATGATACTCAGAAGCAGAAGTATCTAATTGAAAAATATAACCTGGCTTTGAGTCCGGGGTTGCAGCTGTTGTATTCACCTTCCCTTTCCCCAAACAAATTGCAAACTTTAGTGGGAGGTTTGGCTGATGCTAGACAAGGGTTTTCCAAACTTCCGGGAGTGGAAGAAGAAGTTCGGGAGATTGCCAAGATAGTTCCCACAGAAGTTCTCTTAAACAAAGAATTTACCCGCTCTCGCCTGAAAGTTGAAATCAACAATCTACCTTTCCCCATTGTTCACTTAGCAACCCACGGTCAGTTTTCTTCCCAGGCTGAAAATACCTTTTTGTTGACTTGGGATGGTCGGATTAATGTTAAAGAATTAGACCAATTATTGCAAGCACGCGATCGCCCAGGTCGAAGTCCTTTAGAATTGTTAATTTTGAGTGCTTGCGAAACTGCCGCAGGTGATAATCGAGCGGTTCTGGGACTAGCAGGGATGGCGGTGCGTTCAGGGGCACGTAGTACATTAGGAACCCTTTGGTCAGTAGCAGATGAATCTACAGTTGAGCTGATGAACAAGTTCTATTCAGAATTGAAGCAACCTGGAGTAACTAAAGCTGAGGCACTTCGCCAAGCTCAGTTGTCCCTGTTGCGATCGCCAAATTATCGTTATCCTTACTACTGGGCACCATTTGTTTTAGTAGGTAATTGGTTGTAAACTTCTGTATCTTCGGAATTAAGCATAAATAATTATATAGATTACCTAAGGGGAAATTATCCTCAAGCAAAAAGCGCTTATGCTTTACTGGGTATAAATCAAATTGCAAATGGTCTTGCGATCGCACAGCGTATCGCTTTGTGACTCAGCCAAATGTAGTAAATTCAGCCTAGCGATCGCCACCCCAGAAGTAACGATAACAAGTTTTTTGTCAGTTGGGGGACACACCGTTATTTAAATTGCCTATCTTATAATTAGTAATGGCTTTGCCAAAACCTACCCTTTAGATTCAGATGCAGGAGTATAGCGATCGCCTCTTTGACACGGCTAAGAATTTAATGAGAGAGTGCGATCGCGTGGCTTACCGTAGGTATCGCTTGTTGTCAATTACGACGGAAATTTCTCTTACGTTGCTTGTGCCTTGCTACTTCTTTGCGCTTGTGTTTTTCCAAAGGCGTTTCAAAGTGACGATGCTTTCTCATGTCTGGAAAAATACCTGCTTTGGAAACTTCCCTCTTAAACCGACGTAAGGCTGACTCAATTCCTTCATTTTCGCCCACAAATACTTGGGTCATTTTCATCTCCTACTTAATTGGTACTGGGCAATTTTAGGCCATCCAGTATACCGGAGTGCAAAAAGGGCAGATAATGATTCTGCCCTTAAGACGTTAAAACTGAATTTTTTATCTTAAAGCTTAATAAAGCTTAGTAGCGTCCTCGGGAGTATCCACCACCACCACCACCACTGTTGCCGCGACGGTCTCCACCAAAGGAACCACCTCTATCTTCCTTCGGTTTAGCCTTATTGACTTTGAGATCGCGTCCCATCCACTCAGCACCATCAAGAGCTTCAATGGCAGCTGTTTCTTCGGCTTCTGTTCCCATCTCTACAAAAGCAAAGCCGCGTGGACGTCCGGTTTCACGGTCAGTAGGCAACTGAACACGTTTTACAGAACCATGTTCGGCAAAAACAGAAGTGAGGTCTTCTTGTGTGACCTCGTAGGATAGATTACCTACATAAATTGACATGCATTATCTCCAAAATCATAGGTGTGTAGAGATTTAGATTTCGGAGACAAGCTTGTTAAGACCAAAAGGGAAAAGCCTGTCAATACTAAAAACAAACACTGTAACCGAATTTTATTCTCACCTAATTACCTTAGCACATCATTCAGTTCTTACCCACCGTAAAAAAGGAAGTACTAACAGTTAGAGTGCTACGCACAAGATTGGGTATTGGGCATGGGGCATGGGGCATTGGGCATTGGGAATTTATTTTTTCTTCCCCTGCTCCCCTTGTCCCTTTGTCTCCTCATCTCCCTCATGGGTGAACTCGTGATTGGAGTAGCATAAATTCCCCAAATAATTGCAAAATAAATGGAGTTCGTCATTGTTATTACTTGAAAATGCCGACTACACTTGCTGACGCCCAAAATTTACTTTCTGATTTGATTGCCCGCTACTGTGAGCGTGTAGATTATTTGATGATTCGCCTTGAAGAGGCAGAAGGGACTGATATCTTGTTGCGTGGCGACAAGGTAGAAACCCTGAGTGAAGGCATCTCCATTGGTGGACATATTCGCGCTTGTTATAAAGGTGGATGGGGGTTGAGCTGCTTTAATCAACTGGCGACAATCAAAGATCGGATAGAAGAAGCGATCGCTGCGGCGCGGATGGTTGGTGATGAAGAAACTTTACTTGCACCCATTGACCCGGTGCAAGCAGTATGCATTCTACCCCTAAAAGGCACTGATCCCCGAAAAATCGCGCTCTCGAAGAAAAAACAATTGTGCGATCGCTATGCCCAATTGCTCAAAAGCGTTGATCACCGGATTACCACTACCTCGGTGCGTTACGGTGACAGCGCCCAAAAAGTGATCATCGCTACCTCAGAAGGGACTTTGATCGAGCAATCTTGGGTGGATATGGAAATGCGCTTTGCCGCCACCGCCAGAAATGGCGAAACCGTACAAACGGGACGGGAAACTACTGGCTCTCGCAAAGGTTACGAAGATTTAACTGATTTGGATGAACAGGTTAAAGGTGCAGCCCAAAGAGCGATCGCCGCTTTATCTCTGCCATCGGTCAAAGGCAATACTTACACCGTAGTCATTGACCCAATTTTGACGGGTTTATTTGTTCACGAAGCCTTCGGACATCTTTCTGAGGCCGATATGGCTTATGAAAACCCCGATCTGCTGGAAGTCATGACCATTGGCCGGCGGTTTGGCCCAGAAGAACTGCAAATTTTTGATGGTGCAGCCCCACAGGGACATCGCGGCAGCTATTTTTACGACGATGAAGGCACGCCTGCCACTACTACTCAACTAATTAAAGATGGAGTTTTAGTTGGACGTTTACATTCTCGTGAAACGGCTGGCAAATTGGAGGAAGCGCCTACAGGTAACGCACGCTGTCTCAACTATCATTTTACTCCGATTGTACGGATGACAAATACCTGGATTGAACGGGGTAAAACACCAGTCGAAGACTTATTCACCGATATCAAAGAAGGAGTTTATGCCCGTAATTGGTTGGGTGGGATGACAAATGGGGAAATGTTCACCTTTAGTGCTGGGGAAGCGTGGATGATTAGGAACGGCAAAATTGCTGAACCTGTGCGGGATGTAACGCTTTCGGGAAATGTATTCCAAACTTTAGCGGATATTGAGGCGCTTGGTGATGATTTTTACTGGGATGAATCCGGCGGTTGTGGTAAGGGAGGGCAAAACGGCTTGTCAGTGGGTTGTGGTGGCCCTAGTCTGCGAATTCGAGATGTAGTGGTTGGTGGGGAAACGTGAACTATCCGCCGCTATACCCAGTATTTTAGGTATAGCGGCGGACTTAGGGACTGACAAATAAAAAAATATCCAATTATTTATTGTGGGGTGGGCGTCTCGCCATTGGTGTCAACTTAGCGTGAAAACCTATCTAGACAAAGCTTTGATAGATTCCCTCGTTCCCAGTCTCCGACTGGGAATGCCTAATATGAGGCGGAGCCTCAAGACTAGCGGCAGAGCCGCAATGAAGCGCATTTCCAGCCTCTGGCTGGAAACGAGGTTTTAAAGGGGTTTCGCTTAACTTGACACCAATGGTGTCTCGCCTGCTCAGTAAGCAAAGGCGGGCAAGATGCCTACCCCACAAGATTGGATAATTAATTTCTTGAAAATCCCTTACGGCAATTAGTAAAAAAATCAATTTGCTAGCCAGAAAGCGACGTTACGCACATAGATTTTGATATCTTCTAAGGCGCGTGGCTGTTTTTTCATGCCATCTCCTGGTGGCTCATCCACAAAAGTGGGACAGCCTTTGTTAATATCCCAGTTGTAATCTACTAAATGATGGAAGCTAGAGTTAGCTACTGCTCGTCCTAGTATATTTCCCTGTTTATCTTGATGATGCTCGATCGCTACAACCAAATTGAAGTTACGGCCTGTAACTAGACTTTTACCCAGAGCAATTACCCGCGTGTTTGCATTGCCCGGAGGCACGCCAATACCGCCTTCGTGCGGATGTGCTGGGAAAAATTCGATACTTCCCGAAGGTGAATTGGGATTTTTGAAAAGTTCGTGAATGGGTTCAACAATGGTAATTTTTTGATAATCTCCGTTAGCTCCAGAATGATAGTTAGGCCAGGAAATATAAGTTGTGTATGAGTCATCTCGGCTCCAGCGAGATTCATCGGGATCGGGATTTTTGGTGTTGAAATAGTGGAGATCACCAATGTCAACTAAACCACACATCGAACAGCCCATATCCTGATGATCGCGTGTTGTCAGAATACCGCCGCCGCGTTGCCGAAAAGCATTAATTCCAGCAATGTCTTTTTCGGTTAAACCGTTATTTACCTCTAAGCCAAATAGCCAAAGTTGATCAAAATCTGATTTGTCGAGACTACTTAAAACTGAGTCGCCACCAACTGCATCTGATTCGTAATCGTGTCCCGTAGCTTCAAATAAGGAGTTTCCTGCTTCGTCTTTAATCGATGCTAAGTAATCTTGTAACATCGAGAAACGAAAAATGCTCCAGTCATTTTCAGTCGTAGGAATCGTAGTCTGCAAAAGAATACGAATTGGTTTTGCCATAACCTCTGCCAGACGAACACCATTATTGAGTATAGCGATCGCTTTGCACTAATGCTGAAGTTTTTAAATTCCTCAACATCCCTCTCAAGTATGAAAGTAACTCACAACTCTAGGTAGTAGCGCCATTAGTTAAGGATAGTTAATGTAGATAAATCTGATTAGATGTTCACTCTAGTTTGATTCACTACATCAATCCCCCGTAGGGCGTGCTGGGGATTTAATGCCTGTATGGATAGCCTCAATTAAACGTTCCTTAGCGCAGCGACACATATGAAAGCAGATCAACTTCTGAAAAACTATGCCGCAGGTGTCAGAGATTTTACTGGTGTCAACTTGAGCGAGGCAAACTTAAGGGAAGCCAATCTCAGTGGCGTAATTTTAGATAGAGCAATCTTAGATGGAGCTAATCTGAGTCACGCTAATTTAGCCCAAGCCAGTTTGATTGAGACAGACTTAAATGGAGCAGATTTGAGCAATGCTAACCTCACTGGTAGCAACTTAAGTGGCGCTATTTTGGATGGAGCGATCTTGGATGGAGCAGCAATGGAAGGAGCTAATTTGAATCACGCTGATTTGACGGTTGCGAAACTGATTCAAACTAATTTGAGTGACGCGGATTTGCACAAGGCCAGCTTGATAGCGGCGAATCTAGATGGAGCCGATTTGACTGGTGCAGACTTAACTGTAGCCGACTTGTCCCAAGCAAATCTCACTCAAGCAGATTTGAACCAGACAAATTTGAACGGAGCAAATTTGGATGGAGCCAATATAGAAGGAACAATCCTAGATGAGAATGTATGACATCTCCCGCCGCTAAGGAACTTGACACTCCCCGGTCTAAAGACACGGGGATTCTTAATTGAACAAACTTAACTGTTCAAATAATATCCGCTTTTCAGGTATTACCTTAGATGTACGGTTATTGCCCTGATTCCGTTCGCCATTGCTGGCAGAATCATAACTGACAAGCGTGACTTTCCGAGAGTCCCCCGGTAGCTTTTTACGTCTTATAGTGACGAATATTAGATTGCCTCTACGCAGAATTGTTCGAGAAGCTTGCGTATCGGCATGGTCAATATGACCACAGTTTTCACAAATAAATTTCTCGCCATCTCTATTAGCTTTACTAATATGATGACAATCTGAACATTCCTGAGATGTGAACTTAGGGTTAACAGACAATACTGGCTTACCAGATTTCATTGCTAACCAAGCAATTTTAGAAAACAGTTCACCCCAACAAGCATCAGATATAGATCGGTTCAATCCACGTTTTGCAGATTGTCCATTAGCCATGAATCGCCCTTTCTCCCTTTTGGGTTTACAGCGAGACTTCATAGCTTTGACATTTAAATCCTCTTGAACAATCGCCGCACCCGTATCAATAACCTTCCTAGCTGCTTTCCATTGGTAATCATTCCGTTTGTCCGTAATCTTTTTATGGAGCTTTGCTACTTCCCGTCCCGCCTTGCTGCGATTCTTAGAGCCTTTGACCTTACGATTAACCCGGCGTTGTCTAATTCTTAGCTGTCTACGGGTCTTTTTATTAGTTGAGAATTTGGGGTTTTCAACAAAAGATCCATCTGACAATGAAATCAATTTGTTAATTCCAACGTCAATTCCGACAGCTGATTTAACAGTTTCAATAAGAGGAATAATTGGTAGATCATCTACTAGATTAAGTAGTACGCTAATGTACCACCCATCCGCTTGTTTCATTACGGTAACGGAACGGAAAGCGGCATCAATTGGGATAGCGCGGCTATCTAAATATCGCATATCCCCAATTCCCGGCAAGTAGATATGAGAGTAACAATCTTTGCGTTTCCCATTTCTATCAGTCTTACCATCCCGCTTGACATTGAACTGAGATTGCCCTGGCTTGTACTGAAAACTATTAAAATTAGAGACTTTTCTGAAAGCAGGAAAACCACGTCTGTGCTGAAAAAATCCGTTGTATGCCGTATCTAACTTGGCTAAATTGCCTTGTAAAACATCTGAGTTAATTCGGGCATAGTAGGGATTTTCACACCGTAACTCAGTAGTTCTTTTACTCTGAACATCGGAGGCGCTACCCCATTTCAAAATCCCTTTACTGCTTTTCGTTAACCCAGCAGACATTACACCATGCTTGACGACTGGACACGTTAACGGGCATGAAGCGCCGTACTCAGCACCAGTTTCAATATCGCAGTAAGCAGCATAGCCATACATCACGGGCTTCACTGAATCTTGGTTATTAGACTCAAAGCCAACTTTGCGTTCTGCTAGACAATAGTTTCTATGTTTCCGAAGTGTTACAAGCCACTCACCCATAAGTGCTTGTTGTGCCTTATTCGGTTGTAGTTTGTAATTCCAACGGATTTGCATAGATAGTTTGTTGTTTGCTCTTAACCAAGGATTATATTTTTTCTCTGTCGAGAATGAAACAACCCTGCTCTGGGCATTAGGGGCAGGGAGACAAAACGCAGCTTTGGCGGAGTGGGGTTCTTTGGGTTTAATAAGTAATGAAGCGGACATGATCTAACCGGATATTTTTGTCAAATTTAAGGTATAATCATCTGTCGGCTATTGGTCAAATGTGTTTTCTCACAATATTCAGAACAAATCCACACCGCTATTGTGGCAACAAGTCTTCTAAAGCAGCTCCGACAACTCGGTGATCCTTATCCTGTCTGAGTTGGTTTAGGGCTGCTTTGGCTTCCGGCTCGTCAAATCGTTTCAGGGCATAGCCAACTCGCACACGCATCCGCCAAGATTCAACATTCACCAACGTTAGTATTTGGGATAATGCCGCACGATGTTGGCTAGAATCAGCTAGTAAGCCGAGTGCATCAACAGAGGATTCCTGAACTGTGAAATCTTCATCTTTTAAACCCTGAACGCAGATATCAAATAGTTCTTCAGGGCAATCCATTTCGGCGATCGCGGCCAAAATACTCCGCCGCACTAGCCAGTGATCATCCTGATAAAATGCCAGAACTAGATGAGAAACTGCGATTCTGCCAAATAGCGATAAAGAATTTGCTGCCTCAGCTCGCACGTTGGGGGTATCGTCGAATTTCATAATTTGCATCAAAGCAGCAAAGGATTCTGCGGATTGTTGATTACCCAAACCCCTGGCCACAAAAGAACGCACCAAAAATTCTGAGTCATGAAGTTTACTCCTCAGCAGAGGAACTGCAACTTCTGATTCATAATTATTGAGGGCAGCGATCGCCTTCAAACGATAATGAAAATCTGGATTCTTCAGTTCAGCTTGGATTTTATGAATTTCCATAGGTGCATTTGGTACAGCTATTCTTTACTTTATTTTACAGATGTCACCAAATGGCGATCGCATTCTAAGAAGATTGAATCACGGGTATGGGCATTGGGAAAAAGGAGGCAGTAGACAGGAGAGGAGTTCTTTAATTTTGAATGCGTGAATTTTGAATTTGGAGCGAAGTGACGTGATTGAATTAAGCGAAACCGTTAAAGAATTAATAGCCAAAGCTAGAATTGTCAGCTTTGCTGAATGGGAACAGTCCCATCCAAAAGCAGCGATCGCCATATTCCAAGCTGCGGACAATGATATTCGGTATCTGAGCGACGAAGATTTATTGCAGCTTATAACCTTGTCACCTGAGAATTGCGCCTTAATTCCTGTTGCTGTGTTGTTACGCGATCGCGCCGCCGAAATTGTTGATGAAGCTAGAGAGCAGGTTTTAGTGACTTATCCTGAAATTATCCAGCCTGGAGGCGGTCTTTATCCACCTGAACGCGCTGAAGCTTGCTGGCGAGATTTTTGGCATTTTCTCCGTTGTATTACTTATGGCATAGCAAGTGGACATACTGAGTATACGGATCCCACAGGACTGCACTATATGAACTTGCTTTATCAGGAGTTACAAGTTCCATTGGATGCAATGGTCTTAGGCTTAAAAAGCATCAAGGCTGCTAGTTTGAAACGCTGCCAAGCTAATCAGCAGGAAACTCTTGCTCCCTATTTTGATCATTTAATCAGCCAACTGGCTACTTTCCAAATTCGCTAGTACCCAAGAACGAGTGCTGAGTAAAACATCAGATTACCCACTCAGGACTCAGCACGATTAATACTCTTGGTCAAGCGAATATCACCATACCATCGCCTGTATCCCAATCACCAATCCGATACTAAAAAAAAGCTGAAGTTTTTTGAAAGTATTATTTAACTTAATAAATTTTAATATATATGGTTTCGGCATCGTATCAGAATATGTAATAGATATTATAATGATGCAAAAACTTAAAATCATCAGGACTAATAAGAACTTAAAGTCTCTATGGCCTCTTCTTTATTAGATGATCTAAAGTTTGTTAACATCTGCAGAATATCCTTCTCATAAAATTTAATAGTTAACTGGGAGATAGTTTGAATGGCTTTTGGACTAGCATCACGATTAGGGATCGGTCTGTTTGAAGATACCGATCCTATATATCTGTGGCCAAGTCGCTCTAATGAGGAAGTTGAAACCGTAATTAGAACTGTCTACAAGCAAGTTCTAGGCAATGCTTATGTGATGGAGAGTGAGCGGCTTTCCGTTCCTGAATCCCAACTCAAACGGGGTAAAATTAGGGTTCGTGAGTTTGTGCATTTATCAAAAGTTAGCCTGGGGTTTGATCAATTTCGCCGTCAGTTGTTATATATGAAAGATATTTAACGCACTTTCACAAACTAAAGTTTTACAAAAGCTAGTCAGGAGCAAAAACAACTGACAACTGATGGGAAATTCTACCTTTATAAAGGCTAGGATGCTCGGAAATTTCATTTAATTAGTCTTTTTCAGGAGATACTTAAATGTCACTTTGGGCTATTGATTCACCTAATGTTGAACTGCGTCCGAATACCAGCGAAAGTGAATTACAAACACTGATTCGGGCAGTTTACAAACAGATTTTAGGCAATGCTCACTTGTTGGAAAGTGAGCGACTAGCCACTGCGGAATCACAATTGCGCGATCGCAAAATCAGTGTCCGTGAATTCGTCAACACCGTTGCGAAATCAGAACTTTATCAATCCCTATTTTTCAACTCTTCTTCCCAGTATCGGTTCATTGAACTGAACTTCAAACATCTGCTAGGACGTCCTCCTGCTGATCAGGCAGAAATTTCCGAACACGTCCGCATCTACAACGAACAAGGATAAGGGGTAATGGGGAGTGGGGAGTGGGGGGAGAATAAAAACTCCTAACTCTTGTACAGACGCGATTAATCGCGTCTCTACTCCTAACTCAGCACTCAGCACTTTAGCCAAGATATAGCTTGGTTTATAAGCTACTTTTTAAGATCACTTTTCTAATGGAAATTACTGAATTCTTTGAACTTTCAATTGGACGATGGCGATCGCAGCGTAGCGGTCATCATTTAGCATTCGCGCACTTTGAACAAGTACTGACTAACATTGACATTGAATCTCTATCCACCGATGATCCGGCAATACTAGCAATCTGTCAATTGTATGACACTGACCTCGCCAGTATCACCCACCCTTTTCGGATGACTTGGGAAGGTGAGTCAGACTGGGACGATAAACCAATCTCTGGTAGTACTGTGCTGGTGCCAATTCCCGATATCGAAAATCCTTCTAGAGGCAAACTCCTGCGTGACTTGGGATACGCCGAAACAATTCCAGCAGTGGCTAAATATCATCTGAGTGACGATGGTATTTTTACCCTGCTAACAGAGTATGAACTCGCTGCTGCTGAGGAGCGAATTTGGTTTGCTAACCCAAATCTGCGATTTCGGGTAGCGATGATTAAAACCAGTGATGGTAAAGGTGTGACAACAGCTTCCTTTTCTTCAGAGATTCGCTCTTTGTCAAGTTCAACCAGTTAGCAATATCACGTTAAAACATCAGGGGATTGTTAATTTTAAATTTTGAATTTTAAATTTTGAATTTGGAGCGAAGCGACGTGACGATAGCGCCCAATGAATCTAGCACCAACGCTAGCGATTTGCTCACCTTAGCCTCTTGGATGGCAGGAGATTTTAGCAACTACAAGCAATCTTTTGCAAATCCGCACCTTTACGCCCACATTCACATTTATTTTCGTCCTTTACCAGTTGAATTTTTTTCTGCCATCGGTTTTTATTCTGAACAAGCGTATGACCACGATTTATGGACACCCTATCGCCAGGGAGTACATAGACTCGTCGATTGGGGCGATCGCATTTACATCGAAAATTACAGCTTGAAAGACCCTATGCTTTATGCAGGTGCTGCTCGTGAATTAGATATCCTCAAAACCATCACCCCAGAAAGCATCGAACGGCGTTATCACTGTTCAATGGTTTTCCAGCGAGAAGGTGAAATGTTTCGAGGCAGTGTGGAACCGGGCAATCAATGTCTGATTAAGCGCAATGGATGCCAGACATATCTGATTAGCGAAGTAGAAGTAACCGAGCGTACTTGGATAAGTCTAGATCAAGGTATGGATATTGAAACCCACGAGCAAAGATGGGGATCAACTGCTGGCCCATTGCGGTTTGAAAAACGGGCAAGTTTTGCTGATGAATTACGTGCAGTGAGCGCATTATGTTGATTCAGCTTGAATGTGTTAAAACCAAAATGTTACCTCCACCGGCTGAAAAAAAAATGCGCTGCTGGATTCGCAGTCGTCACTTGATTTGTTCGGGTAACTTTTTTATATTCGAGACATTAGAATATACGACGATTGAGAGATTCTCTGGATGTGTTGCTTCTTTAGGAGGAACAGTAATATCTGTTGATCCTGTTAATAAAATTTGGATGGGCGATCATCGCCAAGTTATTTTATATCAGGCGAAAGCTAGTTTACATACGCCTCATCATACTTTGAAACAATACTGGATAAAATACGGTGGTTTCTACACAAGATTTGATGAGCGTGTTTGAGAGTTACTATCCTGCGGAAATTCTTCTGACAATTAAATTTTGAATTTGAAATACTCCCTAAGGGGGTTGACGGCTAATTGTTAATGTCTAATTGCTAATTATTATCATGATTAGCTGTTAGTTATTAACAGTTAGCCGTCTAATTTTGTAAGAAAATGTAACTAAAAAACTCCCCAAAACTTGATAAATTATATCAAGACCCAGTAATTAGTAAATCTTAATACGATTTCTTTGTGAGGCGGCGCTAAACCCTTCTGACTTCTTGTGTCCTTTGGGACACAAACAAACAAGAGTTTTAGAGAGTTATTGCGTAAGCCCTATTTACTTTACAAATTAGGCACTCCTACCCACACTAACCCAAGTATGCAGACCTTCATAGACGACGAAACCAGACGACGCCAATATCAAGCATTTCCTCAAACAGAACCCATCGAGCTGTGGACTATTGCTTCAGATGATGAGATTGAAATTGTAATTCGGGCAGTTTATCGGCAAGTGTTAGGTAATGCCTATATTATGGAAAGCGAGCGGCTGATTGTTCCAGAATCGCAACTCAAGCAAGGCATAATCGATGTTCGTGAGTTTGTGCGTCAGGTTGCCAAATCAGAATTGTATCGCTCCAGATTTTTTGATAACGTTTACCGCTATCGTGCTATTGAGTTGAACTTCAAGCACCTGCTGGGTCGCGCTCCGGATGACTACTCCGAGACAATTTATCACAGCAACATTTTAGATGAGAAGGGTTTTGAGGCGGATATTGATTCTTATCTTGATAGCGACGAGTATTTAGATGCTTTTGGAGATAATATAGTACCATATTATCGGGGTTATAAAACTCAAACGGGCAAAAAGATATTGGAATTTACCAATATGCTACAACTGCTGCAAAGCAATTCTAGCAGCGATCAGAACCTCACAACGAATAATAAACCTCAACTGGTGCGATCGCTAATTACCAACACTCCTTACGGTAAAGTTAAACTCACGGATGTTAGTGCAATACTTGCTGAAGTATTCAAGCCCAGGCCAGAAACTGCTGCTCCAGTCAATCAGTTTATTGCAGCTCGCACAGCAGCTGAAGAAAGCTTACAGCAAAAGATTCAAGAGCAAGAAAGCCAGATTGCAACTTTGCAACAACAGCTAGCAGACTTACGACCATTTGCCAGCATCGGGACAACAAAATTTAGTAGTAGTTGGCAGACTTCCAGTTACGTGACCAGCACAGGCGAATATACATCTTTGCAACAGCAAGCTGACGCGCAAGCAAAACAGATTGCAGGTTTGCAAGAGCAAGTTGCTGATTCGCGGCGGTCTGCCACAATTGGAGAAGCCCGGTTGAATAAGTGGCGCAGTCGCGTTTTTAATGGCTAATTTCTCTACTGTTTAACTTTGTTGGGTGCGTTACGCCAAAAGCTAACGCACCGCTTTTGCAAAAGTTAAAAATGTGCGTAGTTTTCCGCCGTAGGCATCGCCTGAGATAATTCTAGAAAGTGCGTAGATGCTTCTTCGGCTTGTCGCTAGACATCGCCTCAAAACTTCACCAACCCAAAATCGCGTTCCGCCCGTTGGATGGCTCCCTCTTTTAACTGTTCTCTGAGATTGACCAAGGCTTTGTGAACAATATAATATTGTACGGCTTCATTGATGAATCCACTGCGATCGCCTAGCCTCTCCTCTGGAGAATCCCCTTTTTCAATGACTCAATCAATTAGTTCAATTGTCTCATCTGGCAAAGTGATATAGCGTTTCCTAATCAAATGAGTTGCATCATAGCCCCCTCCTCGCTTGCGGGGAGGCAGGGTGGATTAATTGTCGAGAGAGAAAAGTTTTTCTCTCTGGACCGTTGAACTCACAGGCATTGCACAAGATGAGTCGG
>NZ_JBALCT010000073.1:0-262299 GCF_036917675.1 Nostoc sp.
GGAAGCAAATACATTAATTGCGATCGGCGATGTTTTGCAGTTCCTCAAACGCAGTGATGAAGCATTACAACGCTACGAAACCGCTTTGTCATTTTACCGCGACATCGGCGATCGCTTGGGGGAAGCAAATACATTAAGAGCGATCGGCGATGTTTTGCAGTTCCTTGACCGACGTGATGAAGCATTACAACACTACGAAACCGCTTTGTCATTTTTCCGCGACATCGGCGCACGCTTGGGGGAAGCTAATACATTAATTGCGATCGGCGATGTTTTGCAGTTCCTCAAACGCAGTGATGAAGCATTACAACGCTACGAAACCGCTTTGTCATTTTTCCGCGACATCGGCGATCGCTTGGGGGAAGCAAACATCCTGCAAGAATTCGGTAAGTTGCAAGAAAATCCCCAGCAAGCACTAGAATATCTTCAGCAAGCACAAAACCTATACATCCAAATTGGCAATATCTACAGCCAAAGTCGTAATCTGCTATTTCTCGCTGATGCACAGTTAAACATGGGAGACTCAGACGCTGCAATTAATTCCTTAACTCATGCGGCTGAACTCGCCACTACCATTAACTATGCACCATTCCAAGAATACGTCCAAAGTCGCATAGCCGAAATCAACTCTACAGGTACACCAACAGGGGGAATAAAAGAGAGGTTCATCCAATTTATCCAGCAGCGTTGGGTAAAATTCGCATTTTGTTTTCTTGTTGGTTTAATTGCTTTTCTACTGGTGCGTCGCTAAGTCGAAAATTAGTAACGAATATCTTTGTACAAGGTGGTATACCTGAGCGCACCTTTTTCATTATGAATATATTACCTTGTCAACTAGTAAAAAGTCAACAGTTGCTTGACTCAAATTAAAAATTAAACCTGGTGTAGGACAATTTTAGAGTTCTGCGTTGAGGGTTTGGCAATTCCCTCAAAAGCTGTCGTTACGAAAATCATGCCTTTGTTGATGAAAATCATGCCTTTGTTGATGAACAGAACGATTTTGTTGATGAAACCCATGCTTTTGTTGATAAATAGGGTATCATCGACAATTCAAAGGGCGATCGCCTTCTGAGATGAATCCTGACGATTGGGAAGACATCCGCCAAGCTGTGCGGCAAAGAATCGCCAAGCATAAAGGGTCAAACCAAGGTTAATCAGTAATGATTTTAGTCCCTCTGAAACTGCAAATGAGTACTTTGATATGCGTTAGTCAACTGTGCTAACAATTGAACAATATTTCTCTTGGTCAATTCTTGCTCATTTAAAATTGCTTTAGTCATCATTGACTTCATAAGTAACTATCTTTTCGATACCATATTGGTCAGGTCTGGCAATTGAGGACTATTTCATTCTCATCTAGTCCGCCTCAGAATGAATTCTGAGTCTAATAGCGAAAGTCGTCTAAAGACGACTAATAAAAGCAGGAATTACGCAAAAAGGCAGTGAAAGCCCTGATTTTCCGTAGGGGCAATTCATGTAGCTTTAGCTTCCCGCAGGGTATTGCCCCTACAGCGTGTAGTTTTGCGTAAGTCCTAAAAAGGTTATAGTCCGTTTTAACGGACTTTAGCTATTAGCCCCGAACTTCAGTTCGGGGCGGTTTCTGTCTAGAACGAAATAGCCCTGAGTTTTGGCTTCTACCAAAACCAATGTGAGATTCAAAGAAATTGCTCAATAATTCCGCCACCTAACACTTTTTCCCCGTCGTACCACACCGCAGCTTGTCCGGGAGTGATGCTGATTTGGGGTTCATCAAACACCAAACGCACACGGGAGTTTTCCAACGGAATCACTGTCACTGGTGTAGCCGTTGAACGATAGCGAATTTGCACTTCGGCATGAATTGGCGTGGATGGTTCAGCAATAGAAACCCAGTTTACCCGATTTATAGTGCATTCCGGCTGAGTTACCTTAGTGCGATCGCCTACTACTACTTTATTATTTTCCGCATCTAATTCAATCACATACAACGGTTCGGCAGCAGCAATTCCCAAACCTTTGCGCTGTCCAATGGTATAGTGATGGACACCATCATGCTGTCCTAAAACTTTCCCTGTGACATCCACAATATCCCCCATTTTGGGAGCTAAATATTTATCTAAAAATGCCCGCATGGAACCATTACTTTCTACTAAACATAAGTCTTGACTTTCTGGCTTATCAGCAGTTTTTAGTCCGTATTCAGTAGCGATGCGGCGCGTGTCAGTTTTTTCTAGTTCGCCTAGAGGAAATATCGTTGCTGCAAGTAAATCTTGAGACAAATCATAGAGGAAGTATGACTGGTCTTTGTTGCGATCAACAGCCCTTAATAATTGGTAACGTCCAGTTGCTTCGTCATGGCTAATTCGGGCATAATGACCAGTGGCAATGCGATCGCATCCCAATTCTTCATGGGCATACTGTACCATTGGCCCAAACTTCACCGTCTTATTGCACTGGGAGCAAGGCAAAGGTGTGATCCCAGCACTGTAACCAGTCACCAAGTAATCGACAATATGCGTCTGAAAGAGATCCCGAATATCCACAACCTGATGGGGAACGCCCAGTTGTTCACAGAGTTCAGCCGCGTCAATCATACCTTCAGAGCAACATTGGCCTTTGCCTTTCATTAGCCAAAGAGTCAAACCAATCACTTCATAGCCCTGATGGTGCAGGATAGCTGCGGCGGTGGAACTGTCAACACCACCAGAAAGACCAACGACGACTTTTTTCATACAAAGCACGATATAATAAGCAATTCAAAATTAAAAAACTAAATTATAGTAAGCATTCTGGCTGGTGATGGTGTGCCAAGTTAAAGAGTAACAGCTTTGCTGCGTGGTTGTCTAATTGTAGCACACACTCTTCAAAGCCTTGCTAGGAGGGTAAACCAACCAATAAGTAAGTGGATCTAAATTACATTCTAAATTACATATAAAACCTCACCCTGCCTCCGGCTTCCCTCTCCTTACTAAGGAGAGGGATTGAGGGTGAGGTTTGATCTTACAATTACAGGAATCACCGAGACTATTTTCTCAGCTTCATCTACTGTTATTTGCGCTAGCCCAAACTGTTCAATTACTGCTGCATTTGTCGTCAAATGTCTACTCACCTCAGCCACGCGGTACTGACTTTGCTGTGAAGCTAAAGCAGCTGGCAATAATAACTGATCTGCTAAATGTTCATCCACTGCTGCACCAGTTTGATGAAACTTAAGTAGTTGCTGACAAGCAATCTCTGCAACTGTTTCCGCCGACAACCGCAAACGCCCGAATCCACCAAAGCCAGTCAAGCTGTTCTGATACTCAGCAGTTAGGAAAATACCCGCCCCAGGTGCCACACCTCTTTCTCGTAAAGCCTGTACACTAACTTTCAAATGGGCTGATCGTAACAAATTCTCGGCACGATTCGCCATCCGTTGCGGAATATTTGAAGGCAATTCCGTTACCACTGCTAGTCCTCGCACCTGTTGTAACTCTCCCCGTTGCACCAAGTTAATCCCGCCGATTTTACCATCGCCACTCACCTGTAACTCTACCTCTCCCCCACCTTGGGGAAACCAGCCCCAAGCGCCTAACTTGACTTGGGCTTCTACACCCATGCGTTGCAATATCGGCAGATAAACTTGCTCAATGTACGTCACTGTCGGGCTAAAGTTCACATGAGTTCCACCCTTTAGTGTTACTTGAGAATTGCCGGATGCTAGTGACAGAGGTAAGAGAATTGTCTGTAAAACTAGTGCGATCGCACCCGCAGAACCACCAACTTGTGCTTTACTAACATCAAAGGTATAAATTCCAGCTTGCACAGCACTACCTGGGATGAATTCCAGCAGCATTGAACCCAAAGCATCACCCCGGAGTTGGGCATTACAAATTCTACCCGCAGCCCGAACTGCTGTTAAGTGTTGTGCTGCTAATCCTGGCTTTTTGCGTCCAGCGCGAATGCCTGAAATTCGTATGGGTTCGCCAGTGATGGCAGCTAGACTTAAGGAAGTGCGAAGAACTTGTCCGCCTCCCTCTCCGTAGGAACCGTCAATTTCAATCATGGGCGATTTTGGGATGTTGGATTTTGGGTTATCCCCACGGATTTTAAAATCAAAACACAAATTATAGGCGCCTAGTAGCTAGCTTTTTGGAGGGAGGTTACACAAATATACAGAGAAAGTTCTGATATGTGTTTCTGTAGTTTGCTAATTTGGAATTTGGAATTGAAGAACCTTGCTTTTACCGGGATTCATCAACCCATAGGGGTCAACTATTTCTTTAAATTTTAACTGCTCAGGATCAATAACTTTTCTACCGCCGTCTTCAATAATATACGTGTGAGGATTGGCAATACTCACACCCTGTTCTTCGTGATAGCGGATAATCTCGTTGAGGCGTTCTTCTGTGGTGTAGCGCACAAGTTGCAAAGCACCAGGAACTACCGCACCGTTCACCCGAAAAAATTCCAAATGCATCATTACCTCATCGCCGAAGTGATGATACATATGCTCTACTAGTTGCAAACTGCGTAGGCGCAGCCCAACGCAGGCATCGCTAGGAAACATACTTTGTAAATAAGTAATTGCAGTATCTACACTCCGGGCGTGTAAGGTGGTGTGGTTCCAGCAAAATTCTGCTAAATGTATACCTTTGGCTGCTTCTTCGGCTGGTTTTTCATAGGTAATCTGGCCGTTGTATTGCTGCACCAAACCCGGTAAGAATTCCAAACTCGACTCAGCAACTATCAAAAATACTGGGTGAGTTCCTTCAGGAATGTATTGTTGTAGGGCGTGGAAATATTGGGGAATTTGGGATGCAAAGACAGAAATCAACTTCTTAATCATCCCATCAGCATTGCCAAGAGCCTGACCAAACTTTGCTGCTGTCATAAACTCGTCAAATGTGACAATGACTTCTGCCCAAGGATAAGCTGGTGCTAAGGGGATTTCTATTTCGGTGATGATGCCGTTAATTCCCCAAGCATGATTCACCTTTTGCACATCGTCGCCACGTAATTCGATCGCACGGGGTTCATCTTCTACAGTTACCACTCTCAGTGCTAGGATATTACCGCGATCGCTTAGTAACCCATATTCTATCGAGCCAATGCCCCCACTTCCCCCAGCAATAAATCCACCAATTGTAGCTGTGCGGTAAGTCGAGGGTGCCATGCGGATTTCCCAGCCGATTTCTCTGGCTTTTTTATCCAAAGCCGCCAACTTCACCCCAGCTTCTACCCGCGCTACCCCCGGTTTTACCCAAGGAATCTCTTGCATCCGCGTCATGTCTAAAATTACGCCACCGTGCAACGGTACGCATTGCCCATAATTCCCAGTTCCCGCACCCCGCACTGTTACGGGTACACGGTATTTTGCACAGGCGGCTGCAACTTTTATAACCTCTGCTTCATTGGCGGGACGCACTACTATATCCCCAACTTTTCCTTCTAGTTTGGGTACTAGTACGGGGCTAAAGGTGTGATAATCCTGGGATAATTTTGCGACTTGGGCGGAGTCGGTGATAGTTTCTATGCCTTTTAGAGAATTAATCAGGGCATCTAATATTGTCGTCATAGCTTATATCCTTTTTTTAACGCAAAGCGACGTACAGGAACGCAGAGGGATTAATATATCTGGTACTTGAATGTAAAAATCGCTCTACTTAAGAGTTTCATAGTTTTTACTTAACATACTTTTAGTAAATTAAAAATGAGTAATCAAGTTAAAAATATAACACTATGCTTAGGGAGGAAATGTGAGAAAATTTTATTCATTTAAAAAAAGTAGAGGTTTTGAGTTAGATAAAATATTTCGATGGTCAAGGCATAAATGGCTTCTGCGTTTAACTGTTGTTTTACTTGTGGCTTGTTTGTTAACTATAAGTGTGCATTCTTTAGCAGTTCAACCAGGAGTAAGCAAATCACAACCTAAAGTGATTTTGATTTCTCTAGATGGTGCCACTCCAGATTTTGTCGAACAGTATCTCAAGAGTGGTGTCCTGAGTCCAAAGCAAGGATTAGGACTGATTAGAAACAAGGGAGTTTATGCAGAGCGGAACATAACCTGTAGCGCATCTCTGACTGCTGCTTGCCATATTGCAATCAGTACAGGTTCTACGGCTGCACGCAATGATATTAATGCCAACACATTTCACCTAGTAGCCAGCCCATTCACTTCTAACATAAGTGGTTTTGCGGCTCCAATCGGCGGATATTTGACTACTGGTCCTGCTGCAAGTTTGTACCCAACTGCTGAACCACTATGGATTGGACTCCAGCAAAAGGGGAAGAAAGTTGTGACTGCAACTTTTCCCGGAGCAGATGGAGTTGATGTTCCAGTACCAGGTTTAACTAACAGCCCAATTATTCAACCCGCTAGTAAGAGAACCGTATCTTATACAGTCCCTTTTGGAGCTTTTGCTGGTGCAAGTGCTAAAGGTTTCAGTTTGATGGCAGCTAACTTCAGCTTGGCATCCAGTCAAACTGTCACTCAACTCAAAACAGCAAAAAAAGTTTATTACAGCCCAATTGCACAAGCAACTCTTGGCGATCAATTTCTTGTTGGTGGTGTCAACTATAATATCCAAGTTGCTGCACTTGATACCAGCAATAATCATCAAAAGGACTATGACACCCTAGTATTTTTTGATTCCAGTATTGGGATTCAACATCAACCTTTGAATTTACCTTCAACTGGGCCAGCATACGTAAGAGCGCGGGATAAAAGATCCAGTTTATTTTATTTAGAAGGTAGTTCTAACAAAGCCGGAACTGCTTTTTATGTTAGTAATCTTGCTCCTGACTTGAGTAGTGTGAGGATTGCGCGTTACGGTGCTAACGCTATTCCTAATAACCCCGCAGTCCAAACTACAGTTGATGACATTAATAATAACGTTGGTTTTTGGTCGCCTCAGTCTGATTACCGAATTATAGAACGATTGAGTCCGGGATTTAACACTTTCCCCGACACGGAACTAGAAGCTATCTATGAAGACCAAGTTCGAGGTTTTGTAGATTATCAGACGCGAATTGCTTTGAGAGCAATCAAGCAAAATCCCAATGCTTCATTGGTGATGGTTTATATTGAGCAGCCAGATGGCTCTGAACATCAGTTTCTCTTAACTGATTTACGTCAAGCAACTAATCCGAGCAATCCCAATACAATTGGTGCAGCGCAAGACAAAGCAAAAGTCGCTCGATATAAGTCTTATGTACAGACTGCTTATCGGGCAGCTAATGATGCTGTACAACGGATCATTAATGCAGTAGGTACGGATAGTCAGGGAAGACCAAATAGTAACATTATTGTAGTATCGGATCATGGTTTTTCTACCTTTCACACCACGGTTAACCTGAATAACTTCCTCAAGAGTAAAGGTTTTGACTCAAATAAAGTCCGAAGTGTAACATCGGGGCCAGCAACTAACATTTATATTAATCTTCAGGGACGAGAACCCAACGGCATCGTCAGTCGCTCTGAATATGTGACTATCCAAAAACAAATTGTCGCCGCTCTCAAGGAATTGGTAGACACGAATTCCAACTATGTACCGTCAAAACGTCAAGCCATTTTTGATAAGATTTATACTCGTCCATTGCCAGCGAATTTAAACGAGCCGAGATTTGGACTCGATACTAGCGAATTTGTTGGTCAGGATAGTGGTGATGTCTTCGCAATTATGAGCGATGGTTATAACTTTGACGGAATTCAAAGTCCTGTGGTGACTCGTTTGGGGGATGACAACAATTTAGTGTTTTCAGTACCTAATTTCTACGGAGCGCATGGCTATGACCCGAATATATCCAAACTGAGTGCCATTTTCTATGCGGGTGGCCCCGATATCAGTCGTCGTGGCAGTATCGGCACGATTCATAATATTGATGTGGCTCCAACTATCAATAATTTACTGGGCGTTCCTTCTGCTTCAACGGTTCAGGGACAGGTTATCAAACTTTGAGTTTTCCCCCCTTCCCGCATCGGGAAGGGGGTTAGGTTTTTCGTGAGCTTTTCCACATGACCTGAATTGTCAGCCCAGTTACTATTCGTAGAGTTACATTACCACAAGGGAGACTTGGCTTCGAGCCTGGTTGAAGGTGCTGATTTAAGTGTAATACGCTTGGGTTAAGCCCAAAAAATATATTGCGTAGGTTGGGGAGCCACTGCGCCCTTGCGGTTTCCCGACTTGTTCGCGCTGCGTCTCCCCTAGGGAGAAGCAAGTGGCGTTTGAGGAACGAAACCCAACATTTTCAGGCATTTGTTGGGTTTCACTTCGCTCAACCCAACCTACAATTATCCTTAACTGAACTGTATTGGATTTAAGTGGCAAGATATCGACACAAGAGTTGCTGCACTTGATAAACGAAAGCTAATAGATGCTGATATGTAGGTTCATTATTTGAATGTGACGCCGAATAGCCCGTCGTAGACATCGCTAAAAACATACCCAGAATATTTAGCCGAAAATAGGGTTAACAAGGCTAACAAACCTAATTTCCTTAAAGAAACCGGGTTTAGAGTACCTGTAATATGGGAGACTTGGCAATATTCCCTTAATTGAGAATATAGTCTCGATGAGTAGTTTAATTTACTTGTGTCTAATTTGTCATGAACGTTGCAATCATTGGTTGTGGTTATGTTGGTTATAAACTTGCTCAATATTGGCAGCAAAAAATGGGTTTTGTTGTCAGTGTAACCACAACTTCCCCTGAGCGTGTCCCGGCACTAGAATCAGTATCCCAAAGAGTTGTAGTTACCCGTGGGAATGACCTCGATAGTCTAAAATCAGTTTTGGACAATCAAGATGTTGTACTTTTGAGTGTTGGTGCAAAAGGTGGGGAAGTTTATGAAGAAACTTATCTACAAACTGCCCAAAGTTTAGTTTCATCCTTGCAGCAGATTAAGAGTGTGAAACAATTAATATACACAGGGAGTTATGCAGTGTATGGTGATAGAAATGGTGTATGGGTAGATGAAGAAACACCGCTTGCACCCGCTAATTTAAATGCACAAATTCTCCGAAAAACAGAGGATGTCTTGCTATCAGCATCTAGCGAAAATCTCCGTGTTTGTATCTTCCGTTTAGGAGGGATTTATGGGACTGGTAGGGAACTGTTGAAAATATTTAGCAGATATTCTGGTGCAACCCGTCCTGGCAATGGCGAGGATATCACAAATTGGATTCATTTGGATGATATTGTTGGTGCGATAGAATTTGCCCGCGATCGTCGTTTGCAAGGGATTTACAATCTGGTAGATGATGCACATCTCACCAGCCGAGACTTGCTAGATAGCCTATTTGAAAAACATAATTTACCCAAAGTTAAATGGGATACTTCTATCAAGAGTACCCGCCCATATAATGCTTGGGTGTCGAATGAAAAGCTTAAAGAGGCTGGATACCAGTTAATTCATCCACAGATGATTTTTTAGCAAGTATTAAAAAGTAGGAATTATGCAACCATTTGCTGTAGTTAAGTGGGGAGTAGAGACGCGATTAATCGCGTCTGTACAGGAGTGGGGAGTTAAAAATTCTTCTGCTGCTCCTCATCTCCCTTATCTTCTAGCTTTTTGCGCCTTGAGTATCGAGAGAAAGCGATCGCACCTCGGCTGTAATTCCTTCTTGTTGCCAAGCAGCTAACATCGCCGCCTCCACTGCCTCTGAGTGTAATTTATCTGCCAAAGCTAACAGTGTCGGACCTGCACCACTAATCACCATACCATAAGCACCAGCATTAACAGCTGCGATGTTGACAACATCATAACCAGGGATTAAAGCTTTGCGATAGGGCTGATGCAATCTATCTTGCAAAGCTGTCTTTAACCATTGTCCGTTACCAGTTTCTAAGCCGCGCAACAATAACCCCAAATGTGCTGTATTGAAAATCGCATCGGCGCGACTTACTTGGGTTGGGAGAACGCCCCGCGCCTCTGAAGTGGAAAGTTCAAAATCAGGAATAGCCACAACTGGTACAACATCTTGATGCCAGGGAACATCACAAATTTCCCAAGCTGCACCACTGGTAGCAGCGAGACGACATCCTCCCAACAAAGCTGGAACTACATTATCAGGATGTCCTTCCATTGCGATCGCTAACTCCATTACCTGCGACTGAGACAGAGTTGCACCCTCAAGTTGATTAGCAGCAACCAAGCCACCAACAATTGCTGTCGCCGAACTACCCAAACCCCTCGCCAACGGTACGCCTAACTTAATCTCTATTTTCACAGTCGGCGGTGTCTGCTCTATATGTTGATAAAACTTGACAAACGCCTGGTAAAGGAGATTACTATCATCAGTTTGGACTCGTTCAGCTTCGGTACCAGTGACATGAATGGTTAGCCCACCCTCTTCCATGCGAGTGAATTTGAATTCGTTGTACAGCTTTAATGCTGCACCGATGCAATCAAAACCAGGCCCCAAATTAGCAGTTGTGGCGGGAACCGTAACAGTGATGGTAGAAACAACAGACATTGGCAAAACTCACTAATCATCAACTAGCATCCCATGTATTAGTAGCACTTTGGGGCTAGTTTTTGATGTTCTTTAATCCAGCACTATCGCTAGCTGAAAAATTGTGTTTTTCGCCCCCGTTTTCGAGAGAATTTTAAGCACTATTACTTATTGACAAATTGTTTATGATCTTAAATGTTATCGATGCTTTGAGACTGTGAATGCGTAAAACTTATTATTAGACTTAAACCCGCCTGGGATGCGGCTGTAGCCAGAACCCCAGTACACTGTACCATCAACCACTGCTGCACCTGCAACTACTGATCCCCCACTGTTAAAATTCCACAGAATCTTACCAGTCTTTGCATCTAATGCATACATGTTATTCTTATCGGCTCCTGATGCCATCGAGCCAGCATACACCACTCCATTCGCTACTGTCATTGGAGCCATATCTCTTTCACCTGCTGGATCTGCTGTCTGCCAGATAATTTTGCCAGTAGCTGCATCAAGCGCACTCCATGACCCACCGTTAATAATCTCACCTGAAGGATCTAATGTGTACTTCTCAAATCCGTAGTTTGAAATCGCGGCATAAATTTGTTGATCATCCGTAGCTGAACCCCACATTATTCCACCAACAGGACCACCAGGACCAAGAATTCGGCTCCAGACGACTTTTCCAGTATCCCGGTCAAGCGCCCAAAAGACACCACTCTTCTGACCAGCACCAAGTAGATCGCGCGATTTTCCAGCATCTTTAACAGTGAAAAGCATGGGTGCCTGACCGAAATCATAATCTGGTCCTTTGGGGTCAGGGCAATTGGAGATACCGCCATAGACGCAGGCAACAGTCCAGGTATCGTATCCCTGTAGTTTATTTGCCCACTTAATCGTGCCAGTGTCGAGATCAAGTGCGATGATTGCGTCAATATAATTCTTGGGATCGAGGCATTGCGACTCATCAGGAACTGTCTGTGAAGAGAGTTTTGCAATACAATTTCTTACCGTTCGAGGCACATTGTAGTTATTGCCTGTTCCTATATATACCAAATTTCGCTTTGGATCGATTGCTGGTGTGCTACCCCATACTGCTCCACCTGAGTAGCCATCCGATTGACCATAATTTTCCGGTACAATGTAAGTTTTCCACAGAAGCTTTCCAGTATTCAAATCTACCGCCGTCATGCTTCCACGGAATGTGCAGCATGGGTATTTCGGATTGTTAGCCGCTGTTTCCTCAGAAGAGGCAACTCCAACATACACACGATTGCCATAAATGGTCGGTGATTGGGTAATAATAGCATACGGGTGCTTGTCAAGTTTTGTTTTCCAGATTAGCTTCCCAGTATCTTTGTTAATTGCTATCAGGAAAGCACCTTCCTGGCTACCAATAATCACTTTATTCCCGTTAACTGCTGGACTTGTGCGCGAGACAGCTTTTGGGATACTTGGATCATTTATATAGCTGGCAATGCTATTTGCCCAAATCTGTGTACCCGTCTGTGCATCAATCTTAAAAAAATTACCGCCCCAGTCTGGCATATATACAGTTTTATCTACAACTGCTGGTGTTGCAGAGAGTTCACCACCTGCACTAAAAACCCATTTGGGAGACAAGTGTGTTACGTTGTTTGGATTGAGGTATTTCTCACCTGCTTGAGAGCGAGTATTGTTTAAGTTCTGACCACCCAATCTCCACTGATTATCCGATCTAGACGGACTTTCTTTAGCACTACTGCTAATTGTTGGCATGACAAAGACTAATGTCACTGTAACAATTGCAAGCGCTTGTTTAAAGGATGAATAAGTTTTAATCACAGTCATTAATATCCTCCGCTACTACTAAAAAGAATTCGCTATTACTTGACCGTACTTTTAGTTAAAAATCTCAGCTTACTGAAGGTTTTCACAAAGTAAGTAATTAGGCTTTAAGCTAATGTCTCTCGTGAGCTTTAATCCACTTTTTACAAATTTGATGACTATAGGGTAAAATGGTAACAATGCGATCGCTACTATCGTTACGATAAACGACAAAACATCAATATTTTATGTAAATAGGGGCTATCAATGACGCGCAATAGGCAATACTCCTAAAGAAAGCGAAGGTATTAAGCTAAAAAACATCTAATTTGCATAACAGAATTAAATATAATTCTTGTGGGGTGGGCAACATGAGCGCTCTAATTATACAAGTTAAATGTGGAACAACTTATTAATCAAAAGCAGGCGCTCACTTGGAATCACGATGAAAAACTTATGCGACTGTTTCATTAGTTTTTCAAAAGCTAGCTATGAATTTTGTTCAGTAATAATTTCCCTAAATCTAGCAAAATAGCTTATTTAAATGGTTTTTTTGAGTGCTTTATTTTGCTTAGTCAACACAGCTGTATATTTATCACTATTTCCAGTCCAAGTAAACTTCTTTACCCAATCTTTAAGATGTAAACTTATGTAAAATCTAATACATTTTCAAATGCTTATAAGCGAAATTTTATCCTTTGCACAAATGTATTGTGTTCGCTTATTTAAAAGTCGATATGTTATGAAATTTTATTTTGTTCTTGACAAAAACGGAATTTCTTCTTGTAACAGAAATAATTTTATGATATATGATTGTGCTGAAAACTACATAATTTAATTTTATATGTAAGCTGAAGACATTTATTGTCAAGCAATAATCAAGTTTATGTAAGCTTTATATAATGCTGTTACCTGTGATAAATCTGACTTTTTCCGTTAAGTCTCAAAAAGCTTGCTCACAAAGGATTCAAGAGAAAGGTCAGTATATACGGTAAAGTAATTGAAATCGGGTGCTAGAGGTAACAAAGAACATTGGACTGGTGGGAGAAAAATTCTGGAATAATGAGCGCGAAGTTTTTCTCCCAAACAACCCAAGCTGTTAACAGTTAGTTGGGCTATAGAAGCTTAGACAATACCCTTTTCCACAAGTCTATTAGTCAAAAAGCTTACTTCAAAGTTCCTAAAACGGGCGCTACCTCAACCTCTGAAATTTGCGGAACCAATAATCGATTAGCATAAATCTGGGGATTTGTTTGCGAGACTATGGCATAAGACTGGCGAAGATTAGCATTGACTGCGACAGTCTTCACGTCATACATCTGCATCCCCATCTTCGGATATAAACCAATACCAATAATCATCAGCAGAAAACAGACAGCGATAAACACCTCACGCGGTCTAGCATCGTCGTAAACTGCATCTTCTGGCACGAAGCAGTCTGTACCAAAACAAACTGTTCCGTCATCTTCTTGATTTTCTGAGCCTGCATTATTAATGTCGCAGATGAGTGCTGCACCGTCACCATAAAATACTTCTCGCAGCATGGAAAGTAGATAAATAGGTGTGAGGATGACTCCAACTGCGGCGAGAAAAACCGTGACGGTGCTGAAGGTCGAACTGTAAACATCACTGCTTATCAGACCAACGAATACCGAGAGTTCGCCAGGAAAGCCGCTCATACCGGGAAGTGCCAGAGATGCCATTGCTGCGATTGTGAATAGGGCAAAGACTTTGGGCATGGCTTGACCAATACCGCCCATATCTTTCATTACCATTGTGTGGGTGCGATCGTAAGTAACGCCTGCTAAGAAGAACAGCACCGATGCAATCAAACCATGTGAAATCATTTGCAACATCGCGCCGTTGATTCCCAAATCAGTGAAGGAGGCAATCCCAAGCAGTACAAACCCCATGTGAGAAATCGACGAATAAGCCAAACGCCGCTTCATATTTGTCTGAGCAAAGGAGTTCAATGCACCATAAATAATATTGACAACACCCAGAATCGCTAGAACTGGCGCAAAGTAAATGTGTGCATCGGGGAGTAGTTCAAGATTCAGCCGAATCAGCCCGTATCCGCCCATCTTCAGCAATACACCAGCCAAAATCATCGACACAGGAGAAGATGCTTCACCGTGAGCATCAGGCAACCAAGTATGCATTGGGAAAACAGCAAGCTTGACACCAAATGCAATCAACAACCCTGCATAAAGTAGCAGTTGTAGACCAAGGGGATATTCCTTCTTGGCGAGGGCGGTGATGTCAAATGTCATATTACCGCCACCGTATAACCCCATTGCCAGGGCTGCCACCAAAATAAATATAGAAGCGGCTGCTGTGTATAACAAAAATTTTGTAGCCGCATAACGTCGCCTTTGCCCACCCCAAATGCAGACTAGTAGGTAGACGGGAATCAGCTCCACTTCCCACATAATGAAAAATAGCAGCAAGTCTTTGGCAACGAATACCCCTATCTGTGCGGAATACAGCACCAGCATCAAAAAATAGAAGAGGCGAGGTCGGTGATCAACTTGCCAAGCTGAAAAAATCGATAGTGTGGTGACAAATCCTGCTAGAAGCACAAGTGGTGCTGAAAGTCCATCAACTGATACCGCCCAGTTCAAACCTAACTGAGGCACCCAGGCATAATTCTCTACAAGTTGAAAACTAGCACTGCTGGCATCGTAATGTTTCCAAAAGGCGTAGCACATCAAAGCAAAGTCTGCGATACCTACACCCAGTGCATACCACCGCACGCGCTTGCCATCTTTATCAGGCAGCACAGGGATGAGCAAGGCAGCAATGAGTGGCAGCAAGACAATCGCGGTAAGCCAGGGAAATTGATCCGATATCATGTATACGAGAAAAAATATTTATTTGTTCGTCAATTATGTCATTTTACTAAACTGTGTAACAATTTCTTCATAAATCTTTGTCCCAGGTAATCGCTTTGACCGAAAAACAATTCTTAATAAGCATATTTACGGTACTAATCCAGCCCGCAAAGCCCGAACAGCAGCTTGTGTACGGTCAGCTACACAGAGTTTATTGAGAATACCTCGAACATGAGTTTTTACAGTACCGACTGTTAGATAGAGCCTTTTAGCAATTTCTGCATTGTCACACCCAGCGACAATCAACTCTAAAACATCCATCTCTCTATTAGTTAAAGGATAGCCGACTATACTTTTCTCAACATCTGGGTCAATACCTTCAATCAAGACTCTTTTTCCAGCTGCGCCTCTGCTGCCATCGGGGAAATCTTGACGTATTTGTTGTAATACAAGGTCTGCGATCGCTGGATCGATCCATGAGCTACCTGCATAGGTCGTTCGCACAGCCTCAACTAGTTTCTCAGTTTCGATATCCTTCATACAATAAGAATCCGCACCTGCTGCAAAAGCTGCTAAAACTGCCTGTTCGCTATTCTGCATCGTTAAAATTAGCAGTTTTGTTGTATAATCTTCATTCTCTGCTTGATATTGCCTAAATGTGCGTGTTAGCTCAATACCATCCATGTCAGGCAAACCGATGTCAATAGTAGCAACATCCGGTTTGAGAGTTTTCAGAAGCTTGATACCCTCGGTTGCATTTGCTGCTTCACCAACAATGTTTAACTCTGGCTGGGTTTGTAAGGCAGCCCGTAAGCCGATTCTCGTCAGGTTGTGATCTTCAATCACAAGGATCTTGATTTCACTCATAGTTGCTTAACTTTACTGTTATTTATCTAAAGTACAGATTAAAATAATCTCGTTCTTCTATTCGGTATCTTATACAAAAAGCAATGCGTTTGGTATTATTTCCTGAACTTCATCTACCATTAGACATAAATAATCTGATCTCGGAAGTTTTTCTAAAGCAAGAGTTTCGATATAACAATATAAATAATTCAATCAAAAAACATTTTTATACATTAACCTGAGAATTTAAATAGTTGCCCTTGCAATGGCTAGGATGATGTACATAAAAAGGACTAAACTACCTCTCCCTAAGATCCAGACACAGATATTGCTTGGATAATCAGACGGTTAAGATACTTATGAAAAGGAGTCAGAAGTCAGGAGTCAGAAGTCAGGAGTCAGGAGTCAGAAGTCAGAAGTCAGGAGTTAGAAGTCAGGAGTCAGAAGTCAGAAGTCAGAAGTTAGAAGTCAGAAGTTAGAAGTCAGAAGTTAGAAGTCAGAAGTTAGAAGTCAGAAGTTAGAAGTCAGAAGTTAGAAGTCAGAAGTTAGAAGTCAGAAGCAAAGCCGGAGACGTTTCCTGTCAGAATAGCCCAGCAGTTAAGTCAGGCGTTTCAAGCAAAGAAAATTTTTCTTGATCTCCACGATTAAAATCGCTTGCTCTAAACCATGATTCAGACGCTCGCAGACTCGCTACCGCTTCGCTATCCACTTTTTAGTTCGGAATTCAATTCTGTTAGCGGATAGCTAAGGTTTAGCCCATTCTGGCTCCTGACGGAGTGAATTCTTCTTCGGTAAAAAAGTAATCTTATCTGATTAATTATACGTATATAAATAAAATTTTAGTGTAATTACGTATAGAGGTAAGATATTTAACTATTACGCCGTAAGTCCCCCACTGAATTCTGTACTCGGAATCAGTGGCGGGATATAAGGTGGTTGATAAGGATTGCATCTAATATTAATTTTTTGCACAGCAAAGACAAATATTAGATGTATGACGAATCAACAATTATTTTCTTTTACCCGCTTACCAGAAAATACATATCATGTTAAGATCAGCATATCAATGAGGTGATGTTGAGTGTTACACAAGGCTTGCCCTGAGCGATGTCGAAGGGTTGTACAAGTCCGTTTATATCCGTCGCAAGAGCAGCAAATCCAATTAGCTCAAGCTTTTGGTTGCGCTCGTTGGTGGTGGAATTATGCCCTAAATAAGTCAATTGAGACTTACAAAGAAACAGGGTTTGGACTTACTCGTGCAGCGCTCAACGCACTTCTTCCAGCACTCAAAAAATCTGTTGATACGATTTGGTTAGCTGATTGTTACAGCCAAGTTTTACAAGCTACAACACTCAATCTAACCACGGCGTACAAAAACTTTTTTGATAAACGTGCTGGTTTTCCTAAGCTCAAATCCAGGCATGATAAACAGTCTGTCCAGTACCCTCAAAATGTCAAAATTGTAGATGGTAATGTCAAACTTCCTGGCAATATCGGGATAGTCAAAGCCAAAATACATAGGCTGATTGAGGGAAAAATTAAAACTGTTACTGTGAGTAAAACGCCTTCTGGTAAATACCTTGCCTCTATCTTGACTGAGACAGAGGGCGAAAATCCAGTTATTTCAGAAGGTAAAATTTACGGGATTGATTTAGGTTTGAAACATTTCGCCGTTGTAACCGATGGCGAAAAGATTTCTAAATATGGTAATCCTAAACACATTACCAAGCACGAGAAAAACCTCAAGCGGAAGCAAAAGAAATTAGCTCATAAGCAAAAGGGAAGTAATTCAAGGAATACATATAGAAAAGTTGTTGCCAAAGTGTACGAACGAGTTAGTAACTCAAGGCAGGATTTTCTACATAAACTTAGTTATAAGTTGGTCAGCGATAGCCAAGCTGTCATAGTAGAAAACCTTAATGTCAAAGGCATGGTTCGTAATCACAAATTGGCAAAATCAATATCTGATGCAGGGTGGGGAACATTCACAAACTTTTTAGCCTATAAGCTAGAACGCAGAGGTGGAAAGTTAGTTGAGATTGATAGGTGGTTCCCCAGTTCCAAACTCTGTTCTAATTGTTTCTATCAAATAGATGAGATGCCGTTGGATGTCCGTGAATGGACTTGTCCTCATTGTAATACTCATCATGATCGTGACGGTAACGCCGCAATAAACATTAGAGCAGAGGGTATCAGAATGATAAAGACGGAAGGTTCAGCCGTCTCTGCTGTAGGAGGGGAGGTAAGTCCTAAACTTGGGCGAAAGTCTAAGTTTGGGCATTCCCCCGTGATTGCAGAAGCCCAAACTGCACTTGGTACTGCAAGTCAGTGTGGGTAGTTCACTTCAAGAAACTTTAAAGGAAAATGTGAATCCTTAATAATCTCAGCGCTGGTAAAGTAAGCTATTGCTACATTTGCTAGGGATTCAAACAGTAACTTAATTTCTAGACAAGGCTACCTATATCTTACTGTTTGGGTAGTTTTTATGTAACGGATAGCCAAGCACTTCTTTTTTTTATTCAGCCATGTCTTTAACTAAAAGTGTCAAAAAAGATAAAATTCTCGTTGTCGATGATGTTTTTGACAATTTACTGGTATTGGAAGCAGTCCTAGAAGATAAGAACTATGAAATTAGCTTGGTGGAAGATAGCAAAATTGCTCTGGCTATGGTTGAGGAGTCACCACCAGATATAATTCTCTTAGATGTGATGATGCCGGAGATAGATGGCTATGAATTTACTCGACGCATCCGACAGAATCCGGCGTTGCCATTTATTCCGATTCTGCTGCTCACGGCTCACTATGAGTCTAGCGTTGTTGAAGGACTCGATGCTGGTGCAGATGACTTTATTCGTAAACCATTCGATCCTGATGAACTAGAGGCACGAGTGCGATCGCTCCTGCGGCTCAAACATAGTATCGACGAACGAGATCAGATGGCTAATCTCCGGGCAGATTTTGTCTCGCGTTTTACTCACGATTTACGCATACCGCTAGTAGCTTCCAACCGCGTATTAAAATTATTGCTGGAAGGCAGGTTTTGCGAAGTTTCGCCACAATTGCAAGAAATAATTGATACCATGATTGGCAGTAATCAAGACCTGCTGGAAATGGTAAATACCTTGCTAGAAGTTTATCGTCATGAAGCGGGCTGTAAAATCTTAAAAATTTCTCCCTGCAATATTCAGGAATTAGTTAGTGAAGTTTCCCAAGAATTAACGCCCTTAGCTGAAGAAAAAGGATTAGCTGTAAATATAGATCGAGGTGAAACTGCAAGTACGATCATGGGCGATCGCGTAGAACTGCGGCGAGTTTTGACAAATATCATCGGCAATGCCATCAAATTTACAGACAAAGGTTCTGTAGATATTCACTGCTATCTGACTCCGGTAGCTGTAACTATTGATATCCAAGATACAGGCCCAGGAATTTCTAAACCAGATCAGGCGATATTATTCAAGCGATTTCGCCAAGGTAAACACCAGCGTTCTGGTAGTGGTTTGGGACTATATCTATCTCGTTGCATTATCGAAGCACATCAAGGCACAATCGATGTGACATCTGAACCAGGGCAGGGTAGTACATTCACTATACGTCTACCTGTAGCTGGCGAAAACTAAAAGTAGGCAGACAAAAAATATTAGCACCTTTGAAAAAACCAGTGATAGCTTGAGAAAATATTTTGCGATCGCGTCAGTGCCATAGGATTATTTAACGTGAGTTCACAGCAGGGGGATGAAACACCTAAAATCGCGTTCTCAAGACCTCCGGAGTTTATTTGAGAACAATATCACCATTGAATACGTGGCAGAACCTCTCAAAGCTATGCCAGCTGATGCTCCCGTGATAGAAGTGCTGCATTGGATGCAAGCACAAAATTTTGATGTTATCGGCATTGAGACAGAAGATATTATTAGCGGTTATGTAGAACGCTCTAGTTTGATTCAAGGCAAAGAAGGCAAATGTAGCGAATATCAACGAGTGTTTCATCCAAAAGAACTAATAGCCATTTCTACCCCACTGATGAAGTTGCTACCCATTTTGCAACAAACTCCGCGATTGTTTGTTCTGGACTGCAATCAGGTAAGTGGTATTGTTACCTGTGGTGACTTGCAGAAAGCACCTGTGCGAATGTTACTGTTTGGCTTGGTAACGCTGCTAGAAATGAATTTGCTGCGGCTGGTGCGGATTTACTATCCCCAAGATTCTTGGCAAAAAGTCCTCAGAATTGAGCGCTTAGAAGTTGCTCAACGGCTATGGCGAGAAAGCCAAGAAAGAAACGAAGCTACCGATTTGTTAGATTATCTGCAATTCTGTGATAAGCGAGAGTTGATTTTAAATCAACCAGAACTTCTTCAGCAATTGGGACTCAAGTCTAAGCGGTTTGGTGAACGCTTCCTCAAGTCTGCTGAACAGTTGCGAAACCGATTAGCTCATGCCCAAAATTTAGTTACTGGCTCCTCTTGGACAGAGTTGATTTCTTTAGCAGAGGCGATGGAAACACTCTTAATTCGCTGTGAGGAAGTTGAGTAAAGTGGTCAGCTTTGTATTAATTTACAATCAATCTTGGTCGCAGGGCTATTTCGTTCTAAACATAAACCGCCCAGAACTAAAGTTCCGAGGCTCATAGCTAAAGTCCGTTAAAACGGACTATAACTTTGTCTCAGTCATCTTTAGACGACTTTCGCTATTAGACTCAGAATTCATTCTGAGGCGGGCTAGATGAGAATGAAATAGCCCTGACCCCGGTCGTTTTGAGAAAGCCTTACTTAAAGCGACAAGATTGCTCTATAGTCGGAGTCTCTTCAAGTTGGACTATTATCAGAACAGCTGGCGCATCGCCTACTGTTCCAGATAAGTGACCCTTATGACCTTGGGCGTCTGCTTTTGTGCCTTGATCTTCTCCAAATGAAATTTCGCCAGCACCCATCTCGACTCGCTGGCCGTCCATAGTCTCCACGAACCAGCGTCCCGACAGTGGGATGATCCACTGGGGCTTGGGGTTCTCATGCCAGTTGCCAACCCAACCTACAGGTAGCACAGTAAAGGTGATTGTAGCACCAGACTGCTTCAAATTAGAAAGCCACTGCGGCGAGGTATCTGGGGCTATGCCTTTTTCGATGAAATCCTCAATTTGACAACGGGACTGGTGACTTATACCGTCGCCGTCAGTCCAGACGTGCCAGTAGTCAATTGTTGGTTTGGGTGATGAATTATTCTGCATAAAAATGGCTCTCTTTAATTGTGGGGTTATTTTACTTTGGTTTCATTTATTCGCTCATCATAGAGCTAGTAAAGCAATGTTTACGACGGGCTAGGCCTGCGCTGCTATTTTTGAATTTTGAATTTATAATGTCTGCTTGGACTGGTCTAACTTCATTACAAATTATGAAACCGCAACCTTATAATTGCGCCCTTCCCATTTACTGCTTTCAATCCAGAAAAAGGTAAAGCTGATTGGCTGTTGCTGGTGATCAGAAACAGAAATATCTACAAAATTGACTCCTAACTTGGTGGAAGTAGCAGGCGTATCTTGTACGGTTTGCCAATTATCCTGTGACCAGTGCAACTGAAAAGATGCTAAAGCATGAATTCGCAGTGTATAACCTTTTTTAACTTTGTCTACTTGACGGTTAAACTTCCAAATTTCTAATGATTTACACTCTTGTCTTTCGCCCAGATATCGATTCGCCACCTCTGGAATCAAATCAAACACCTGACCGTCATGATTTGACCGTAGCAGCTTAATATATTCCGAGTGTGCCCACATTAAAGGCATAGCAGAACCTGTTGGTTTTCCTAAACACATGTGGTTTTCAGGTGTATCTGCTTCATCCCAAACCTGTTCTGGTAGCAAACAAGTGTTTGAAGCAAATCCTTCCATCGCCTTAATATATGTTTTGACATCACCACCAACAGCTAATTCATAATGTCCTCGTTCTCCTGTTAAGAGAGGCCAAGCACGTCCTTTACCCCAAGCTGTGTACGCATTGCCATTTTCCTGCTGTCCATAGCCGTCGTGGTTGTAACGATGCCAACAAGGCCCAACGGGTGTATCTACTTTCAAGACTGCATCAATTACTTTGACAGAATCAACAATAATCGGGTCATCAGGTTTACGAATTCCATAGCGCACCAATTGTAGAAACCCGCCATCAACAATTTCCTTCGCCGGAAATTCTGCTGGTTCACCAGGAGGTTGACTGCTGATAAAAAGAGTTCCTTGGTTTGGATTTTCGTTGGGTTGAGGATTATTAATATCTGAAGGAGTAATCCGGATATAATGCCGTTTGATGCCAGGAACTAAAGTTCCTTCAGTAGTAACTGTCCAAGCTTCGACGTGAGATTCTAAAAAATCTGCGTATTCTTCGATGAATTTTGCTGTTGCTTCATCCCCACGTTCACGAGCAAATTGAGCAGCACAGATTAAGGCGGCAATATTCGATGCTAGTGTTGATGGTGAATAACCACTATTTTCTTCCCAGCGTTCTTGTTGGGTAGCCGGACCGCGACGAATTAAATAACCCGCCGCCCCCAGAACCATCGGATAGATATCGAAGTTTAAGCAAGTATTCTGCTGATGCAGTAGCCATGCTAACAGAATGGGAAATGCCACCTCATCAAGCTGGATACCTTTCCAGTAAGGTTTACCATCAACCCAGAAATTTTGGGCAAAACCCCCGTCTTCCTGCTGACTAGTGGCGAGATAAATGAGCGATCGCACTGCTGTAGCTGTTTCACCAGCAGCCACCAAACCTGCTACACTGCTGACCATATCTCGCGTCCAGACTAGATGATATCCTCCTTGATCTTGGTCGTCTTTGGCTTCGCCCCAAGGGATAGCAAGGGATGCAATTAAAGCACCTGGATAGGCTTTGTCTTCATGTGCCAAAAGCAAACTAATGCTGCTGTGATACAAATTACCTTCGTCATCCGAAACATCTTCTAGGGGTCGGATATTGCGGCGCGATCGCTTCCACTGTTCGTTGTATTGTTGCTTTTGCTGTTCAAAAGGAATATTCAGCGACTGAAATAGTGTAGAAACCGCATTGTGCAGATTGCTGCCAAATGCCAGTCCTAAAGTAAACTCGTCACCACCATTCAAATTTATTTCTCCTGTCAGACTAATATTGCCATTCACAGCCTGACCAAATTCCCAATCCATCTGGAAATTATCAGCCAAATCTGTCCAGCCATCACTTTCACCGACGTAGCCACAGGAAAGACGGGTAAAGGGAACTGTTGCACCCAGCGCTAGCCATCTTCCATCTTTCTCGGCCGTTAGAATGTGATGCCCAGCAACTTCTATGACGTAACCATTGTTACCTCTGCCTCCAACTTCCAGATGCGGCGCACATAAAGCATATAGCTGGAGTTGGGAGATAAAATCGCGCTCTCCTGTGATTTTTGTGTGCTGTAAGATACAGGAGAAATGCGGGTCAGCAATAACTTCCTTGATGATTGTATAGCGCCCTTGGGGATCGGAATTAGTAATGCGGTATCCCAAACCGTAAGTCCACATCGGTTCAATTTTTGATTCGAGATGGCGTTTCTCTTCGTGAAAAAAGCTTTTTCCATCAGAAATTAGATACTGTAAATCCCGAACTTGGGGTTTATCTACTGTGGGATGGTAGATTTCAGTGACAATACCGTTCCAGATAGTAAACCAAACGCGACTGGAGGTAGAGTAAGCTGTTCCGACTCCATCTTTATTCGCATGAGTCCATCGAGGTTCGATACCCGGTGCGCCAAAAGCCTGTCTTTGACCAATAATTTCTACCATAATTTATTGTGTTGATCAGCTTTAAGTACTATTTGGAAATGCTGTAGTTGATATTTATCTGATTAAAAATTTATTGCGAAGCTTGAGAAGATTTGCGAGCGGCAGTTAAGGATTTTGCTTCAATAAAAATTTGTTTTATTTCCGGATGTTTTTGGCTAATTTTTACTTCTAAACTTTCTACAGTTAAAGCTATTTCCTCACCTGTAAGATTTTGAGAAAATTGAATTTCTAAGTTGAGTAATACTTCCTGTGGAGCAAGCTGCATTGTTAGCACCCGGATAACTTCTTTGACTCCTGGTTCTGTTTTTGACAAAGAACGGATATTAGCTATGGTTTGAGGATCGGCACTTTCACCAAGTAATAATCCTTTACTTTCTCTCGCTAATATCACTGCTACTATAGCCAAGATAATGCCAATAATAATTGAGGCGATACCATCAAAATAAACATTATTAAATAAATGCCCTAAAAATATTCCGATTAAGGCAACAAGTAAACCTAAAATTGCCGCAGAATCCTCACATAGTATTGTAAATACTGTAGGATCTTTACTGGTTTTGATTGCTTGCCAAAAATTTTGCTTACCCTTGGTCGGCAAAAACTCTTTTAAAGCTACAGTCCAAGAAAAACCCTCCAATAATATTGCCATACCTAACACAATATAATTCCATTTTGGGTCTTCTAAAGGGCTGGGATTAATTAAATGAGTGATTCCTTCATAAATTGACATGCCGCCGCCAATGGCAAAGATGAGGATAGCAACGATGAAAGTCCAGAAATAAAGTTCTTGACCGTAACCAAAGGGATGGCTATCATCTGCTGGCTTTTGGCTCCGGCGAATTCCCAGCAAAAGTACCAGTTGATCGGCAGTATCTACAACTGAATGAATCCCTTCAGATATCATGGCGGAACTGCCAGTAATGGAGGCGGCCATAAATTTAGTAATAGCGATCGCTAAGTTAGCCCCCATTGCCGCAAATATAGTTTTATTAGATGAATCAGATGCCATGATAGTAAATAATAATTATGCAGAAACTTCTAATTCACCATCTATATGGATAACTTCCCATTGGGTTTGTTCGCGATCGCGCCAAAAGCGTAATCCAACCGTAGCGTCTCCCACGGATAAATTTGTGAGTTCTAAATCTGGCAACCACTTTGGTAGTGAAGGTTGTACCTTTAACTTTCGCTGTGGTGCATCAGCTTCAAGTCCTAAAATGGTACGAATGAGTAAGAAAATTGAGCCAGCAGCCCAAGCCTGGGGAATATTGGCATCTGGATAAGGTACTGGAAAGTTATCATCTTGGCGTTCAATTCCGGCAAACAATTCTGGCATTCGCCCAGATTGAAAATAATTAGCAGCAGCAAAAATACCCTCAGCGATGCGGTTAGCTTCTTCGTGATAGCCATACTTTTTTAATCCAGCCGCGATGATGGAGTTATCATGAGGCCAAACACTACCCCGTTGATAACTAATCGGGTTATAAGCTGGATTTTGAGATGAAAGAGTCCGCACACCCCAACCACACCACATATCTGGTTGAAAAAGTCGGTTAACAACCTTTTTTGCTCGTTCCTGTGGGACGATACCAGACCACAGCAGATGCCCAGGATTTGAGGTAATTGATTGAATTTGCTGCTTTTTATCATCTAATCCTAAACAGTAAAAGCCTTCAGATTCCATCCAAAAGCGATCATTAAATCGTTGATAAAGTGATTCTGCTTTTTGACGCAGCTTTTTCGCTTGTTCTTTTTCGCCCCAGACTTCATAAATTAAAGCTGCCCTTAGCCAAGCATCATAAACGTAGCCTTGCACTTCACACAAAGCGATTGGCGGCTCAACTAATTTGCCATCCGGGTAAACTATTGAATCACCCGAATCTTTCCAAGCTTGATTCCGTAATCCTTTTGACGAACGAGTTAAATACTCAACAAAGCCATCCCCGTCAAAGTCGCCGTATTTGTCAATCCAACTTAGCGCCTTTTCCAGTGGCGCTCGACACTCATCAAGCATACTGAGATCGGCGTTCCAGTTATAGGCTTCAGCTAGAGTCACAATCCAAAGGATGGTAGTATCTACTGTTCCGTAGTAGGGTTTGTATGGAAGTAGATTTAGTGTAGTTAACTCATCGCGCCGTAGTTCATGTAGTATTTTGCCCGGTTGGGCATCCTGCCAATCATCCAACTCAGTTGCCTGGAGTTGAGCCAGTTTCAGTAATGTGCCACGGGCAAATTCATGATAGACTGCGATCGCTTGCAAGCTAGCAATTATTGAGTCGCGCCCAAAAACGGCGACAAACCAGGGAATACCAGCAGCAGGCATCCAAAATTGATGCCCATTGTCATATACCTCAATCCGCAGCGCTCCCATATCCACGATCGCTTGCTGATAGTATTCCGCTATTTCAGCATTAGACGAGCGCAACTTTGTCGCATTAGTCAGAAACTCATCCCTGACCTTTCCGGCTTTTGTATTGTGAGGCACAGCGCAGGTGTCTTGAGGTTTGAAAACATTTCCATCAGCTAAGGCTGTAAAGTTGATACAAGTGTGCCATGTTTTGCCAGGAGCGATCGCCACATCAAACATTAAACGACCATTGGCATAGCGTGGCTGAGAACTAGCAGAAACTGGTTCAATCACAATACCTCGGAAAAAAGAGCCGTTCCGATATTCAGTCGTGAGTACACCATTTTCCCATTTGGTTTCTGTTTCACCCCGCGTCAAAATTTGCTGTGATTTGACATCAAAAATATCCGCAAAATCCGAGCGCACAGCTAGCATTAATTGAAATTTAACAACTTCATTATGATAGTTAGTTATATCAATATCTTCATGCATCCCTTCCACAATGTCGCGCCGAACAGTTACAAGCAAACTACCCGGAGGTAAAGAACTGTTGATAGTAGGAAGTTGCGGGTTGGTGAATTGGTAAAGCGCATTATGATGGGTGATATTGCTAGATGCTAGCAGCGAAAGTCGGTAGCGATTCAGAGAAATTTCGTAGTAAGAAATTAGGCGTGTGTCCCAAACAAAAAAACCTTGAGGTAAATTTTCGTCGATGGAACCATCACTAGCTGTTACGAGAAAAGAGGAACCATCGTTGATGGTTATCAAATCAGGATTGACAGTAACTTTTGTCGGCATTGTCAATTAACCATTCTCTGTAAAACCTGGATATAAGGTCATCCCACCGTCTACAAACAGTGTTATACCATTAACATAATCAGAGTCATCAGAAGCCAACCAAACTGCTGCTTTGGCGATATCTTCTACATCTCCCACACGTTTGGCTGGAATTAGTTTTAGTAACTTTGCTTCTGCTTCTGGAGTATCCCAAGCTGATTTATTAATTGGAGTTTTGATTGCACCAGGGGCAATACTATTGACGCGAATTTTGTGAGGTGCAAGTTCTTGGGCAATACTTTGCATCATCATATTTATACCGCCCTTACTTGCGGCATAATTAACATGACCTGCCCAAGGAATTACCTGATGCACTGAACTAATACAAATAATCTTACCTGCGGCAGATGAAATATTGGGCTGTACACCCCGGCGCAAGAATTCCTTTGCTGCTTCTCTAGCACACAAGAATTGTCCTGTTAGGTTTACCCCAATGACTGTATTCCATTGGTCAAGGGTCATATCTACAAACGGTGAATCTTTTTGAAGACCCGCGTTATTTATCAAAATGTCAATAGTGCCGAATTGCTGGATCGTCTGGCTAAACATCGCCTTTATTTGGTCTTCTTTGCTGACATCAGCTTGAATGGCAAATGCTTCACCATTAGCCGCCTTGATCTCATCGACAAGTTTTTGGGCTGCTTCGGCTTCAGAATGATAGTTGACAGCTACTGCTGCACCTGATAAAGCTAAATAGCGAGCGATCGCTTCACCAATGCCAGAACTAGCACCCGTCACAAGTGCTTTTTGACCTTTAAGCAGATAAGGAGAAGAACTCATAATGCTTTCGATACTTTTAAAACTTGTGTTTGTTGTAAGTAGCTGAAGACTTGCATGATATTTTTGCTGGGCGTAGTATTGCCTTGGCGATTTAGCTCGTAAAATCGGTAAATTATAGATTAAGTAGGTAGGCGTAATAAAATATAAGATCAAACCTCACCCTCAATCCCTCTCCGTGAGTTCGGAGAGGGAAGCCGGAGGCAGGGGTGAGGCTTTATATTTAATTTGACCCACTTACTTAAAGAAGCAAAACTTTTTATTATTTTAAGAAATCCCCAGTATTTTTCTAATCTATCTAGAGAAAGATAAACAGTATATTGTTTTACTAAGCAATATTTCAATTAGTTGTCATTCCTATGACAACAGGATGTCTTTATTTGCTTTATTTGGAGGATTGTAATTTTAAAGATCAGATCAATCTCAAGAAAGATTTATGGTATATTCAGAGCAATGTCGGTGATGAATTCAGGTAAAATATTTAGTTAATCAATCTAAATGAGAGAACAATGTCAGATATTCAGGTAAGGCAATTCATGAATTGCCCCTACCTTAAGAATCATGGTTTAGGCTATTGTTTTTATCACTCCTGAGTATCTGATTAGATTAGCTATAGGAATCCGGTTTGATTTCTGAAAAGATACGTAGGGGAGCCAGTGCGTTGCGGTGAGGGGGTCGCAGTCTTGGCGCTTGGCGTCGATTGCGAACCCCCGAACCCGAAGGGAGGTTCCCTCCGTTGTAGCAACTGGCGTTGTGTTAGCAAGGAGAGTACGGCATCAAATCCTTGATAATGGTGCGTTACGAACTTCGTTCTAACACACCCTACATACCTAATTTTGTTCAACAATCAAATAGGAGTCTTATATTGTCAAAGAACCAATCTAAAGTAATCAAAAATAATCATTTTCTAGTTTTCATAAATACCAGCTGGGATATTATTTAAACTAAAATCGTGGTTAATTTAATTAGTATTGGCATTTGAAAAAATAAGTACTAAAAAACAGTAAATATGGAAAACGTTTTTTATGCTCTGTCTTTGAATAACCAAAATTTACCATACCCTGACCCTCTACACCCCATCATCGTCCACTTCGTAATTGCGATGGTGCTTTTTTCTTTCCTATGCGATGTGCTGGGCTATTTTACCCGCAACGTGCGTTTGTTTGAGGTGAGTTTCTGGAATATGTTTGTTGCCTCAGTAACCATCTTTTTAGCGGTGATTTTTGGTCAGTTTGAAGCGGGTCTGGCGAACATCTACCCAGCAGTCCAACCAACACTGAATTTTCATACGGTGATGGGTTGGTCGCTGGCGGTTATTGTCGTCGCCATTACAGCTTGGCGTTTCGTGATTCGCGATCGCACTCCCCGGAAAATACCGCCTGCTTATTTGGGTGCTGCAACGTTTTTAGTCTGCTTGGTGTGCTTGCAAGTCTATCTAGGCAGTAAGCTAGTTTGGGTGTACGGGTTACACATTGAGCCAGTTGTGCAAGCAATGAAGCAGGGAGTTTCGCCATGAACTTGCAACTGATTGAACAGTTGAGATTGAGGCTGAATGCTAACGGATTGCCTTATGAGATTCCAATACATCCGCAACTGGTGCATCTAACATTGGGTTTGTTCATTATTGCGATCATTTTTGATATAGCAGGAACGCTTTTTGCTTTAGAAAAACCAATATTCAAATTTTTAGGTCTGCCTGCCCTGCGTTCTGGTTTCTTTGATGTCGGCTGGTATAACCTCATCGGAGCAGCTTTTATCACCTTTTTCACCGTTGCAGCTGGTTTTTTCGAGCTACTGCTAGCAAATCCACCAGTTGATCAAAAGAGCGTTTGGGGGTTAACTACTGGTTGGACGATGCTTTTGCATGGTTTGGGTGGCGTTTTGCTGTTGGGGGCGATCGCAGCCATGACTGTATGGAGAGGTTTGCAACGCTATCGCTGGCGCAAGGATGCTTCGGTGCAGGTGCAGTGGAGTTATTTATTAGCAGGTATGGCGATCCTGGCAATATTCTACATTCACGGAACTTTGGGAGCGCAATTGGGCGAGGACTTTGGAATTCACGTTACTGCTGCGAAGTTACTCCAAGAAGGTAAAGACCCAAATTTTCTACTCAAATAGGACTTACGTAAAACTACACGAACCCCACCCCCAACCCCCTCCCCGCAAGCGAGGAGGGGGCTATGATGTACCTCATTTGATTATGAAAAGCTATATATTTAATTACGCCTACCTACTTAAGAAAACATTAATTGTAAGTACAGAGGCCGTCGAATATGCCTAGTCAAACCTATGTACAAGGACAAAGAATTCGAGCTATTGGATTAACAGTGACAAACTGCAATCGCTCTTTAAATTTCTATAAAGAAGCGCTTGGTTTTGAACTAGTTTCCGACATCACTGTTGAAGGACAGAATTACAGCGACCTAGAAGATGTGACTGAGGCAAAAATTCGCATTGTTACCTTACGACTAGGTGATGAACTTATCGAGTTGATGGAATATCTCAACATTCAGGGTAAACCCATTCCCAGCGATTCACAAAGTAATGACCTGTGGTTTCAACATCTGGCAATTGTGGTGAGTGATATGGATCGCGCCTATGCTCACTTGCGTTCATTTCCCATTGAACCAATTTCAGTTTCTCCCCAGACAATGCCACCTAGTAATGAAGCATCTGCTGGTGTCCGTGCCTTCAAGTTTAAAGACCCTGATGGTCATAATTTAGAGTTAATTTGGTTTCCGCCTGATAAAGGAAAAGATAAATGGCATCAAAACAGCAATCGGTTATTTCTGGGAATTGATCATAGTGCGATCGCAGTTTCTAATACCGAGCAAAGTCTACACTTTTATTGCGACCTCCTGGGAATGCAAATTGATAGCCGTAGTCTTAACTGGGAGTCAACCCAAACTCGCTTGGATAATTTACCAGGAGCGAAAGTCCAAATTACAGGACTGCGACCTGTTGAAGATGGTGTGGGAATTGAACTGTTAGATTACATTTTGCCTGGAAAAGGCCGTCCTATACCGAGTGACTGGAAAAGTTGTGATATTGCGAAGATGCAAATTGAACTTGTTGTCAATAACATTGAGCAGGCAGTAGAGATGTTGCGGCAGAATGGGGTTCAATTTGTGTCATCGGGGATTATACAGTTTACTGATAGTGCAAGTCCTTATCGCCAGGGGTGTTTAGTTAAAGACCCTGATGGACACACAATATTGCTAATTGCGGAATCCTAATGTTTTTTTATGGCCACTTTTTGTCTAAAGCAGTTCCCACATAACCATAACCAATAATTGCTATTTTCTCCAAATCACTGTAAGAGGATGTTTTAAAAGTCCTAAAGTATACCAAAAACCCCGCTTCCATTCCTCTCCCCGTTGGCGTCAGCCTGCCGTTAGGCAAGGGTCGAGAGGCTTTGAAACCCCCATTCCCTTGTAGGGAAGGGGGGCTAGGGGGGTTAGGTTTCTGAGATATTGATGTTAGCAATAATACTTTTCAAACACCCTCTAATCCTGCTGTGAAGTGATTTGACTGTATCAGAAGCCTTTCTATACATTGAATTTTAAACTTTATTTTGATCAGTTATCGGCAAAGGCTTTTGCAATTTGTTTTAACCCACTTTCTAAGACATCCCGTGGAGTTGCAATATTGATCCTCTGAAATCCTTCGCCGCCTTTACCAAAGGTTGAACCATCGCTTAACCATACTTTTGCTTGATTAAGCAAGGTCTCCTTGATCTCATCGTCGCTGCGTCCCATACCCCTGAAATCCAACCAGACCAGATAAGTCCCCTCTAAAGGGATAGCTTTTACCTGGGGGAGATGGTCACGAACAAAGGACGCTAAAAATTTAAAATTCTGATGAAGGTAGGAGTTCAACGCTTCGAGCCAGGGTTCACCATACCGATAAGCCGCAATGGTAGCTTCAATGCCAAAGGTATTTGTCATGATTAATCCTGCTTTGGACAGCTCAGCTTTAAACCTGTTACGCAGCGATGCGTTAGAGATGATTATGTTGGCAAGTCCCAGTCCAGCGAGATTAAATGTTTTACTTGGGCCTGTGCAGGTCACAACGCGGGTGGCAATTTCATCGGAAAGCGTCTCAAGTACGGTGTGTTTATACCCCGGCATGATCAGGTCTGCGTGTATCTCATCAGAAACAACCACAAGGTCATATTTCAGACAAATTTTTGCAAAACGATTTAGTTCTTCGAGACGCCAGACTCTCCCCACTGGATTGTGAGGACTGCAAAAGATGATCAATCGCGTCTGGTCGTCGATAGAACGTTCCAAATTATCGAAATCGATGGCATATGTGCCGTTTTCATGTTGAATCAATTGGTTAGTTACTAGTTGCCGACCGTTGTTGATCACCGCATTCATAAAGGGGTAATACACTGGGGGTTGAATAATCACCTTATCCCCAGGATTTGTGAAAGCCTTGACCGCGAAGTTTAATGCCGCAACAACCCCAGGAATGAAGGTAATCCAACTCTGTTTAACCTCCCAAGCAAACCGCCGCCGCATCCAGTTGATCACAGCATCGTAGTAATCGTCACTTGTGACGCTGTAGCCAAAAATTCCATGTTCTGCGCGTTGTCGGATGGCTTCGCAAACCTCAGGGGGAGCCTCAAAATCCATGTCCGCAACCCACATGGGTATAGTATCTTTAGGCTTAAGGTATCGTTCCCGGGTATCATATTTGAGAGAACGAGTGTTGGAACGTAAAATGATTTTGTCAAAGTTATAATTCATTTGAACATAATACCCCTAAAAGTGAAATTGGGGGCTGAAACTATTAATACCTCGTGGAAAATTTAATTTTTGTCAGTGCTATTAGCGCTTGGGAAATTTCGATTAAACAGTCTTTAGGAAAGTTAATAGTTCCTACTAATTTGGAGGACGCTTTGCGCTTTAGTCGGTTAAAGGTTTTAGCGATTACGTTGGCACATGGAATAAAGATTGCTGATTTGCCAATTATCCCATTCTTGCCAGTATTAACGATGATTCAACGTCCAAAAATTAAAGCATCTAGGGAATAAGTACCAGGGCCTAAAACCGCGATCGCAATCAGCATAACGCAATACATAAACGCTTTTTCCCAACTTGGTGGTTCACCTGTTCCTAAAGGACCTTTATACTGGTCTTCTGGAATTAAGTATGGATCTTGGGCTACAAAAGGTTTACGTCCAGAGACATCTAAATATATCGCATAAATCATTGAGCCGAGAATGGGCAATGTCGCTAAGAGTGTCAGGAATCCAATAATTAGAAAAATTCCACCACCTAACATAGACGCTGCTGATAACAAGCAAAGAGAGACAGGCATTTTTAGAGACTCAGCCCACTGTCGAAGATGCGTTAACTTTGGATAGCCGTGTAGTAGAAACAACCCGCCAAGGCTAAATCTTAGTAGTAAAAGTGCTAATCCTGGGAGTCCGTCAGGATAAACAGGAGAGAGTGAACTTAACAAGTGTGGACTTAGCTGTGGATAATTAAATGCAGCTAGGAAAAATGCGATCGCTACACCCAGCCCAAATTGATAAATCATAGTTGTACACCACGGGTATTAAGGTCAATAGCATATAAGGAATGACCGGCTGTGATAAATAACCGATCGCGTTCTTTACCACCAAAAGTTAGATTAGTGCTTGTCTGCGGTATAAGAATTTTTCCCAACTGAGTCCCATCGGACGCGTATACTTGTACGCTGTCTTGAGAACTAGTAAAAATGTTGCCATGTTCGTCAACCCGAAATCCATCAGGTTGTCCTGGATCGATGACACAGAACACACGGCCATTCTTTACATGGCGATTGTCCACAATCTCATAGACGCGAATATGATGAGGCCCGCCAGGAATATTAAACGCAGCTGTATCCGAGACATACAAAAGGCTTTCATCTGGACTGAAAGCTAGCCCATTCGGGCGCACCATATCTGTTACTACAGGATAAATTTCACCCGTTGCCGGATCGAAGCGATATACGTAACTTCCAGGTTGTTCCTGTTCGCCGCCGTAACCTTGGTTCGGCTCGGTGATGCCATAGGGCGGATCGGTGAACCAAATTGTGTTGTCACTTTTGACTACCAAATCATTTGGACTGTTAAGACGTTTGCCCTGGTAGCGATCAACTAAAATCTTCCATTCATCATCATGTTCGCGTCGGATGATAGCACGCAGACCGGAGGAACACGCAACTAGACGACCTTCTAAATCGCGGTAATTACCGCTTTGGTAATCAGATGGATCTCGCAGGACGCTTACACCATCGGTAGAATTCCAGCATAACAGACGGTTGCCGTGAGCGTCACTCCACACAAGGCGATCGTCTTCGTGGAAGTAAACAGGTCCCTCACTATGAACGGCACCGTTGGCTAGCTCCTGGAGTGAAGCACCGGGGCGGACAATAGTAAGTAGGCGATCGTCATAAATCTCAATGGCTTCAGCCATAGGAATCTCCTGTTATTTAACTTAGTTACTGGCGATAAATGGCAGCTTCAAGTTAATACAAACTTAGTTTTTATAAATATCAAATATGCCTGATTTACATAATACATAAACATCAATGAAATTAAAATGAAATATTAGCCTTACTTTAGGCATAAATGAAACTTACCCCATAACTCCAAGAGAATTGCTATCTATCCAAAGGCTGAATTTATGATTTGATAGATATACCATTTATGAGTTGAAAAATTCCGAGTTTGTGACATAAAGTAAAGCGTGCAAGCAAAAACTGTAGAGGAAACTAGCCACAAACACAGTATGCAAATTTTTTGTTTTATATCAATTCGTAATTCGTAATCAATAGGTGTAAGTAAGTGGATCAAATTAAATATCAAATGCCTCCGGCTTCCCTCTCCTTAGTAAGGAGAGGGATTAAGGGTGAGGTTTGATCTTATATTTAATTACGCCTACCTACTTAAGGGCTTGCGCTCGGACTCAGATTGCATCTGGTTTTTCGGGTTTGAATCTGTTGCCGGATTTTAAAGAATTGGTATAACTCTTATTCTTAATTTTAGAGTTGATTATGAAACAGATAGAAGCAGTTGTTGCCAATATCAACGATCTAAATGATGGGGAAATGCGACAGGTTTCTGTCGGCGAGACAGAGATTTTACTCAGTCGTATAGATGGAAAGTTTTATGCCGTCGGCGCACACTGCTCTCATTATAAAGCACCACTGGCTGACGGGGTGCTGAGTGGACATAATGTTGTTTGCCCTTGGCACAATGCCTATTTTGACGTGACGACTGGCGACCAACTAGAGCCACCTGGTTTGGATGCTTTAGCTTGCTATAAAGTACGCATTCAAGGTGAAAACGTTATTCTCAGCGTACCTAAGGAAACAACAGGATTGCGATCACCCGCAATGGCGCAATTTAACCCCAATGCTGATGGACGCACATTTGTGATCTTAGGTGCAGGAGCGGCGGGTGTCCATGCCGCAGAAACTTTGCGAGTAGCTGGATATCAAGGGCGAATCGTCATGATTACTCAGGATAACAAGCTGCCTTACGATCGCACCAAGCTGAGTAAAGACTACTTCATTGGTAAAACATCCTCCGAGGAAATGCTCCTGCGATCGCCCGATTTCTTCAAAGAACACGCCATTGAAGTACTGTTGAATAAGCGAGTTGAACAGGTGCAAACAACGGCAAAAGCGATCACCTTTAGCGATGGTGATTCCTTAACCTATGATGCCCTGCTGGTAGCAACGGGAGGAAAACCACGCCAGCTAGATATTCCAGGTACGGACTTGCAAAACATTTTGACATTACGCAGTTTTGATGATGCCGATCGCATTTTGACAGCGAGCAAGCAAAAAGGACAAGCGGTAGTCATTGGCTCCAGTTTTATCGGTATGGAAACTGCATCTGGGCTAAGTCAGCACGGCTTACAAGTAACCGTTGTTTCACCAGATTCTGTACCTTTTAAGAAAACTCTGGGCGAGGAAATCGGCAAAATCTTTCAACAAGTCCATGAGGAAAACGGTGTTTCCTTTAAGTTGGGTAGAAAAGCGGTACAGTTTGAGGGTAGTGACAAGGTAGAAGCTGTAATTTTAGATAATGGCGATCGCTTGCAAGCAGATATCGTAATTATCGGAGTTGGCGTACAACCGGCAACAGACTTTCTTAAAGGTGTGGATTTGCATCCCAAAGATGGCAGTGTTGTTGTTGATGAATACTTGTGTGCAGGTGATGGCATCTACGCCGCAGGCGATATTGCCCGTTATCCCGATTGGCGGACAAACGAATCGATTCGCGTTGAACATTGGCGAGTCGCAGCGCAGCAGGGGCGAATTGCAGCTAATAATATGGCAGGGAAAGCAGTCAAATTTAGAGGGCTTCCTTTGTTCTGGACAATGCAATTCAACTTTCCGTTGCGCTACCTTGGACATGCCCAAAGTTGGGATGAAATAATTGTAGATGGGGATTTGCAAAAACAAGAATTCATTGCTTTTTACACCAAAAACAATCAAGTTTTGGCAGTTGCAACCAGCCATCGGGATACAGAAACAGCAGCTATCTCAGAATTGATGCGCTTGAACCAGATGCTAACTGTTGAAGAATTACGCCGTGGTACAGTTGATTTGATTCAAAAACAGTAAATAGACCACGCAGCAAGGGTACAGCATTGCTGTGCCCCTACGACAGATGTGGTTCAAATACTTGAATTCTGCTGTAATAATATCATGTCCGCCAGATTACCCATAATAAAAGAACCCCACCCCCAACCCCTCTCCCTGCAAGCGGGGAGGGGAGACAAAGCATAGCTTTGGCTCTTTGGGGTTCTTCGGGTTTAATAAGCAATCAACCGGACATAATATAACAAGCAATAGGTTTGAGACAAGAGTAATTTGCCACCTCCTGCATATATGACCAACATCACTGAGCGTTACGACATCATCATTATTGGTACGGGAGCCGGTGGAGGTACACTGGCTCATCGTCTCGCACCCACAGGTAAAAAAATTCTCGTGCTGGAACGAGGCGACTTTTTGCCGAGAGAAAAAGCTAACTGGAATCCAGAGGAAGTTTATCAAAAACATCGCTACCATACAGATGAGCAATGGTATAACAAAGAAGGAAAAGCCTTTAAGCCTCAAACAGGTTACTGGGTTGGCGGCAATACTAAACTCTATGGTGCAGCCTTAATTCGATTGCGGGAGCGAGATTTTGAAAGGGTAATTCACAAGGGAGGAATTTCTCCAGAATGGCCTTTGAAATATCAAGACTTTGAGCCATACTACACGCAAGCAGAAAAGCTGTATGACGTGCATGGTCAGGAAGGGGAAGACCCCACAGAACCACCTCGCAGTGAGCCATACCCCTATCCGCCAGTCAGTCATGAGCCAGATATGCAGTCTCTTGCTGATTGCATTCGTGAACTGGGTTACTACCCATTTCACCTACCACTAGGATTAAAGCTGAATGAAAGCGAGCGCACCAAAAGTCCTTGCATTCGCTGCGATACTTTTGATGGATACCCCTGTCTTGTAGATGCAAAAGCCGATGCCGATGTTAACGCCATTCGTCCTAGCTGGGAAATGTATGCCAATTTCACCCTTTTAACTAATACCAAAGTCTTGCGGCTGCATACCAATGAGTCGGGGCGAGAGGTTACAAAAGTAGAAACTGAAATTGCTGGGGAAAAACATTGGTTTACAGGCGATATTGTGGTTGTTGCCTGTGGTTCTGTCAACTCAGCTGCTTTGCTGTTACGCTCGGCTAATGACAAGCATCCCAACGGATTAGCAAACAGTTCCGATCAGGTGGGGCGGAATTTCATGAAGCAACTGGAAACAGCCATAGTTTCCATACACTTAGAGGTGAATCACGCCAACTTTCAAAAAACCATCGCTGTTAACGATTTTTATTGGGGAGAGCCAGATTTTCCTTATCCGATGGGCATGGTACAAAATACAGGTAATGTGCTAGCCGATATGATTCCCGGTGAAGCTCCACCACTAATGGCACCATTTGTCAAGCTGATTCCCAATTTTGAGCGCCATTTGCTGGCCGAGCGATCGGTTGGTTGGTGGTTGCAGACAGAAGATTTACCAGATCCGAATAATCGGGTTCGGGTGGTGGGTGACAAGATTCACGTTGACTATACACTGAATAATACCGAAGCAAGCGATCGCTTAATCCATCGTTGGACATCTGTACTCAAGTCCATCTCTAACTCCGCTAAAAGCGTCCTACCATTTAGCCTTTATCCTCGCACTCAACTACCTGAACAAGCAGTTGCTCATCAATGTGGTAGTTGTCGATTTGGTAGAGATCCTAAAACTTCAGTCCTTGACCCTAATTGTCGTACCCATGATGTGGATAATCTCTATGTGATAGATAGTAGTTTTTTCCCGTCAAATTCCGGTGCTAACCCGACATTAACGATTATGGCAAATGCGTTACGTGTTGGCGACCTGCTTGCAGCAGCGTTGAGTGCAAACACACGCTCCGCGAACGCTAACGCATAGCTGAAAGAGTCATTAGTAAAATCAAAAAGGGCAAACGTTATGACAAATGATGAACGGCAAATTACACCACAACAGCAACCACAGATTCCATCTCAACCGGACGATTTAGAAGTGACAGATTCTCCTCATCCCCTGGCTACAAGTCTAGGTGCCGTTGGAGGTGGCCTTGCCGGAGCCGCACTGGGTCACTCCATTAGTGGTAAAATCGGTGCTGCAATTGGCGTGGTTGCAGGGGCAATTACTGGTAGCGTTGCAGCCAATAAGTTGGTAGGATACGCGGGAGAATTCATTGAAGAACTCCAGCCGACAATTGGATTGGGATTAGGAGCCAATCACAAACCAATTGAACTACTCCCTCACTATTCTTGGCAAGAATTACAAGCATTATCAAAACCACAAGGTGGAGAAACTCAAGTTATATGATATTATTTGCGCCAAATTACCCATAATAAAGAACCCCTCCCCGCAAGCGGGGAGGGGAGCTAAAGTGTAGCTTTGGCGGGGTGGGGTTCCAAATATTACCTGAAAATAGCTGTAATGGTTCATGTGCGATCGCTCCTGACAATCTTTGCCTTCCCAGCAATCCCACTATGTTAAATTCAATATAACTCCTGCGGATGAGGAATCACGTAATGGCGGCTTCTGTGGAACATGGCTTAAATAATAGCGCTTTTATTCCTCCCTTAGAAAGTGGCGATCGCTTAACCCGCCACGAATTTGAGCGTCGTTATACAGCAATGCCTGATAAAAAAGCAGAATTAATTGAAGGAGTCGTCTACGTCGCATCACCCCTGCGTTTTAGAAGTCATGGTTTACCTCATGGAAACTTAATTATCTGGTTAGGAAATTACAAAGTTTCCACCCCAGGCGTAGAACTAGGCGACAATGCTACTGTGCGCTTGGATTTAGACAATGAACCACAACCTGATGTTTTGCTGTTGATAGATAAACCAGCTAAGGGACAGGCACAAATCAGTGAAGATGACTACATAGAAGGCGCACCGGAATTAGTCGCAGAAGTAGCAGCCAGTAGTGCATCTATTGATTTGTACGACAAAAAACGCGCTTATCGTCGCAACGGAGTACAGGAATATATCGTTTGGCAGACTTTGGATAATAAACTCGACTGGTTTTGTTTGCAAAATGGTGAATATTTGCCACTCATAGCAAATGCAGATGGGGTGATTAAAAGTAGGGTATTTCCAGGTTTGTGGTTAGCTGTCACCTCACTAATTACTGGAGACATGACAAAAGTTTTAGCAGTGCTACAACAAGGGTTAAATTCAATAGAACACACAGAGTTTGTTGAGCGTTTAGCTTAATAAACCACTAAGGGCATAGCAATGCTGTGCCCCTACGACAGATGTGGTTCAAATACTTGAATTGTGCTGTAATATCATGTCCGCCAGATTACCCATAATAAAAGAACCCCACCCCCAACCCCTAAGAGCTCTTCGGGAGGGGAGACAAAGCATAGCTTTGGCTCTTTGGGGTTGTTCGGGTTTAATAAGCAATCAAGCGGACATGATATTACCGAAAAACCTCACCCTGTACTGACTTTAATCCCTCTCCTTAATAAGGAGAGGGACAGGTTTTGCGTAGCATAACCAGGGTGAGGTTTCTTTAAGCGATAAACTGTAAATTGCCTCAAGAGACACTTGTGTGTACACCGTAGCCCCGATCGCTTTTTTGGATAGAGAGCTTATTTAATACACCTCACCCTCAATCCCTCTCCTTATAAAGGAGAGGGAAGCTAGAGATAGGATGAAGCTTTGCATTTTATTTAATCCACGTTCCTAAGCAAACTCTATAGTCTCAATAAACTCTAAAATACTCTCCTTGATGTCTTCGGCTTCTTCTTCAACGGAATCGGGAATTTCCCCGTTAATAAAGCTGTGCTGATTACTAACTATATACAAAAACTCACCCCTGATAAAAGTCAGCAGCCCCCGGTAAGCATCTAATCTGATCGCAGTTCCATTATTTTCTTGCTTAGAAATTGTCGAACCTTTGGGCATATCAATTAAAACGTAGTAAGCGCCTCGCAAAGTGTCTGACAAATATTCAGTATATTCCACAGAAGCATCTGGTACATTGGCAAAAATCGCTTGGGGTACATACTTATCTACTAAGATTGTTTGTAAATATTCTTCTTGTCCAATAGCCTCCAATTCCTCTAACTGTTCTAGGGGAAAAGGATAATAATCGATTCTCAGCAAAGTACCGATGTCATCGGAAAAGCCAACTACTCCTTCCTGGCTTTGAATTCTACCGCCCTGCTGCGGATCAACCGGAATCGGCACCGTAAAATTACCTAAAAGTGATTGATATGTCTGTTCATTAAAATCTTCGATGACTACTGTTTCATCTTCGTCATCATCTGCATATTCTTCCTCTTCCTCTTCCTCTTCTGCTTCTTTAAAGGCTGCAATTACTTCTTTGATGATTTCTTCTGCTTCTTCATCCTCAAGTTCCAAAGCTGCTTGTAGCCTTTTGAGGTAGGATTGTTTCGATTTCGGGATGGCGAGATCATCGTCTAAAAGCACTATCACCCCAGCTGCAAAACCATCCAGCACTAATTCATCTGAGAGAGATACTTTAGCAACATTAAACAAGGGACCAATTCCCTCTTCTTCTACAATCTCTATGAGTCTATCAACTATTTCTGTAATTTGATCTTCTGAGTATTCGTCAAAGACCTCAAATTCCCAGAGGATACCCGCTAAACTTTCTGCATCTACATCTTCAATTGATGAATCAGCGATCGCAGTGACAGTTGCGATCGCCGCCACTGCTTCCTCTGGACTTAGTGATTCCTCTGATGTCTTTGGTGAGTTAAAAACCTTGTCATATTTGGTCATAATTGCTACCTGAATTAATCGGTTAATAGTAATAACAGATTGAAAGTGACAATGGTCAGTTTACCAATGCAGCGAATCTTCTAGAGAAAAAGTTGGCTAATACATGGTTTACTCAGTATTGCTCAGGTGTAACGAAACCTTGTTGACTGTCGTAAAATCTGTTGTCAAATATACACCTAAACATTAGCTAGGCTCAATATTTACAGCAAGTCACTTTAACTAGATATTGTAAATTTTTGTGATCAGGGACTTGCAATTAAAAAAATCTCCATTTAGTCGGGTGTATTACGGGAGCATCTCAATGAGTCTAAAAAGCCTTGTCAAACCTCACCCCAACCCTCTGGGATGCTTTGGAGAGGGAGCAAGAATCTTGTTTCTCACCTAGTATATTTGCAAAACTGCGTTACTTTCTGAAGAACGTGGATTAAATAAAATGCAAAACTTCATCCTATCTCATGATCCCTCTCCTTTATAAGGAGAGGGACTGACGGTGAGGTAAGCCACTACCTACTTACTAACTATTGGAGAATTTATTTTTTGGGATTCCCTGAAGCTATTAGCGTTAATAACTGCTATAGTCCTTTGTTTTTATTCTCTTGCAGAGGAATTATATCTATCGATGGAATTATAAACTAGCTAGCGATAGATACCTACACCGTGAGACAGATGTCACAATAGCGAAGTTTGTAGTGACACACAATACTCGAAAGGTTGTACTGTTGGTTCTACAAGTGTCAATTACATGAAACTTTGAGTCTTTTTATGGTAAAAAGCCCTGCATCTCAGTTCTCACCAGATCAATACAAAGTTGATTCGCCACAAGAAGAAATAGAAGTTCTTATAGAAAGCCCACCATCAGAAACTGAGATTGATCTAGAGTTTCTTTATACCAGAGATATTGAATTTCGTCAAGAAACTATTTACTTTGCTGTGGTCGATCGCTTTTATGATGGCGATCCAGATAATAGCGAAGGTGCAAACTCAGAATTGTACGATCCAACTAGACAAGAGTGGGGTAAGTACTGGGGTGGCGACTTGCAAGGGGTGATTGATAAATTAGATTATCTCAAAAATATGGGAGTGACTGCCCTTTGGCTAACTCCACTGTTTGAGCAGGTTGAAGAATTATTTGTTGGCAATGCAGCGCTACATGGCTATTGGACAAAAGACTTTAAGCGAATTAATCCTCGCTACATTGCTGAGGGAGAGAATCCTTCTTTAAACGCTACCCAAGAAGAAAAAAATACCACCTTTGATCGGTTAATTACAGAACTGCACAAGCGGAATATGAAGCTGGTGCTAGATATTGTTTGCAACCATAGCAGCCCTGATACTAGTGGTAGTAAAGGCGAATTGTTTGATGATGGCGTGAAAATTGCTGACTTCAATGATGATGTTAATAATTGGTATCACCACTATGGCGAGGTGCAAAACTGGGAAGACGATTGGCAAGTACAAAATTGTGAACTATCTGGTTTAGCAACCTTTAATGAAAACAATACTGAATATCGTCAGTATATCAAGTCAGCAATCAAACAATGGCTAGACCGGGGTGTAGATGCACTGCGGGTGGATACTGTCAAGCACATGCCTATCTGGTTTTGGCAAGAATTCAATGGCGAGATCACCAATCACAAACCAGATGTATTTATTTTCGGTGAATGGATTTATAGTAATCCTAGTGACGATCGCTCCGTGGAATTTGTTAACCACTCAGGGATGACACTTTTAGACTTTGGCTTGTGTGTGGCAATTCGAGCCGCACTAGCGCAAGGTTCAGAAAATGGATTCCAAACAATTCAATACATTTTTGATCAGGATTATCGCTACAACGGGGCGGCTGAGTTAGTCACCTTCATCGATAATCATGATATGTCCCGCTTCCAATCGCTGAATCCTGATCCAGCAATGTTGAAGGTTGCGATCGCCTTAATTATGACATGTCGCGGCATTCCCTGCATTTACTACGGTACAGAACAGTATCTGCATGACGACACCGATGGCGGTAATGACCCATATAACCGCCCAATGATGGAAAATTGGGATACTGAGAGCGAGATTTATCGTTGCATTAGACTGTTATCTGGTTTACGGCGACTGAATCCCGCCGTGTCAATGGGTAGCCACTGGCAAAAATACTTAACAGCCGACGTTTACTGTTATGTGCGGCGCTATCGTGATTCCGTGTGTTTTGTCGCTTTAAACCGGGGAGGAGAAGTTACTCTCCCAGAAGTGGAAACAGAATTACCCGATGGCGAACATACTTGCGTGGTGACTCGCAATAAGTATGAGGTGAAAGACGGCAAAATTTATGACTTTGTACTACAAGAACGGGGAGTATTTGTTTTCAGCCACGTTGGCGAACGCATAAAAGCACAAACAATTGTGCGCGTGCAACTCAATGGCGTGGATACCCAACCCGGTGAAATCATTGTGGTGACAGGAGATTGCCCAGAGTTGGGTAACTGGGATATCAGCAAAGCATATCCTTTAGAGTACATCAACTCAAATACTTGGTCTGCCGAGATTCCCTTTGATGAGAGTGCTGGTAAGCTGATTACTTTTAAATATGCCATGTGGCGGGAAGGGCGATCGCCTTTGCGCGAAAATCTCGTAAATCGCCGTTGGGTGATTGCGAAAGAAGGTACCGTCAAATGGCGTGACAGCTGGGCGTCGGGAAGAGAATCGTAGAAATATAGAATGATGTAAGCTAAAAAACATCTAACTTGCATAACTAAATTAAAAATAACTCTTGTGGGGTGGGCATCTTGCCCGCCCAGAATATGCAATTTAAATGTGGAACAGCTTATGAAGAGTGAAGAATTAAAATTTTGATTCTTCACTCTTCATTATTTATAAATAATAAGTAACAAAAAATACATAAAGAAGCGTATTCTACCGCAGTGTGCGCCATAGTGTAGTAGTTAGATACTTGAGTAATTTTGTTATGATTCCCACAGTCATTGCACCCCACCCCCAGCCCCTCCCCGCTCTTCGGGAGGGGAGACAAACTGTAGCTTTGCCGAGGTGGGGTTCTTTTATTAGGGGTAATCTAGCGGACATGATCTAATTAGGTCTTACGCAGTATACAAAATAACCATCTTATGGATAAACGTAAATACGTTGTTTCAGGCTTTTATTAATCATTTTTGATTGGTTGCGATCGCTAAAATACAGCAGATTTCAAGTTAGTGAAGTACACCATCTAAGCCTCAAAGCTAGGCACAGAGCCTATTATAATTCTGAATTCTGACGCCTCGGCAAAGCGTCTCCGGCTTTGCTCCTGAATTCTGCTGTATCATTGAAAAATCTAGCTATAAGCCTTGAAAACTATACCTGTTACTTTGGCTTCTCTGTCAATGCGTAAGTCCTAATTACTTGTTTAGTAATAACGCATCTCTATTTGGAGACTGTGAATGCGTATAGTTTATTATTAAACACGCCTAGTCCGTAGTGGCTGTAGCCGGAGCCCCAATACACCGTACCATTAACCACCGCGGCACCTGCAACCACTGACCCCCCGCTGTTAAAATCCCAGAGAATTTTACCAGTCTTTGCATCCAATGCATACATATTATTTGAGTTTTGCCCTGATGCCAGGGATCCAGCATACACTACTCCATTCGCTACCGTCATTGGAGCCTGATCCTTCGCACCTGCTGGGTCCGCAATTTGCCAGATAATCTTGCCAGTCGCTGCGTCGAGCGCACTCCATGACCCACCTTTGGTAGTCTTACCCGATGGTTGTAGCTTATACTCCTTGGATTGAGAGTTTGAGATGGCGACATAAATTTGTTGACCATCTGTGGCTGAACCCCACTGGATTCCACCTGTTGTGCCACCAGGACCAACGATTTGGCTCCAGACGACTTGACCGTTATCCCGGTCAAGCGCCCAAAAAACGCCGCTCTTCTGCCCAGCGCCGATTAAGTCGCGCGGTTGTCCAGCATTTTTAACGGTAAAGAGCATCGGCCCCTGGGCGAAATCATAATCCTCTCCTTTGGGGTCAGGGCAATTGCGCGCAAGGCCAAACTGGCAGGTAATATTCCACGTATCGTACCCCTCCAGCTTATTCGACCACTTAATCGCGCCGGTATCGAGATCAAGTGCCACGATCGCGTCAATATAATTGTTGGGAGCGAGGCATTGCGACTGATCGCTCGGCGTTGGCGAAGAGAGCTTGGCGATGCAATCTTTTGCCGTCTGGGGCACCTCGTAGTTATTACCTGTTGCAATATATACTGACTTTCGCTTGGGGTCGATTGCTGGTGTACTGCCCCACACTCCTACGCCTGAGTAGCCACCCGGTTGGCCACCGTTATCCGGTACGGTGTAGGTCTTCCACAATATCTTTCCGGTGGTCAAATCGACTGATGCCATGCTGCCACGGAAGGTGCAGCATTGGTAATTTGGATTTCCGAAAGGGTTTCCCTCCTCCAGTGAGGCAACCCCAACGTATACACGGTTCCTATAAATCGCTGGCGACTGAGTGATGACGGCGCTTGGATGAGAGTCAAGTTTTGTCTTCCAGATTAGCTTGCCCGTATCTTTGTTAATTGCCATCAGGTAGGCACCACCCTGGCTGCCGATAATCACTTTGTTCCCCTTGACGGCTGGACTTGTGCGCGACATCGCTGTTGGGATAATTGAGTAAGGTGTGCCCGAACTCGCTTTTAGGATACTTGGGTCACTGATGTAGTTGGCGATAGTATTTGACCAAATCTGGGCACCCGTCTGTGCATCGATCTTGAACAAGTTTCCAGCCCAGTCAGGCAGGTATATAGCTCCATCTACAACCGCCGGTGTCGCTGATATCTCACCACCTGTAGTAAAAACCCATTTGGGGGACAAGGAAGCTACGTTCTCTGGTTTGAGATATCTCTCAGTCGCTTGATTGCGGGTATTCTTTAAGTTCTGACCACCCAACTTCCACTCGCCATCCCACTTCCACTCGCCATTCCACTTCCACTGCCTATCATTAGCACGACTAACAATCGTTGGCACGACCAGTATCAATGCCATTGTAACAACTCCAACTGCTCGAAGGCAAAACGAATAACTTTTAGTCACCATTAGCAAGTTCCACTACTAGTACTAAAGACAATCTGTTATGGCTCTGTTATACTTTTGCGAAAAAAGCCATAATTGCTGATAGCCTACCATAAAGCAAGTAAGTAGATAACTGATATCTCGCACCTGGTGTACAGTGACAAATTAAATGGGATCGTTTCAATTGCGGCTCTACCGTCAGCAAGGGAAGCGGAGCCTCTAGAACGGCATTCCCAGTCGGAGACTGGGAACGAGACAATCTAAAAGCTAGTTATAGACTGGCTTTTACGTTAAGTTGACACGTATGATCATTGCTGTGCCGCTACGAAAGATGTGGTTCAAATACTTGAAAACTGCTGTAAATAAAATCCAAAACTTCATCCTGTCTCTAGCTTCCCTCTCGTTTATAAGGAGAGGGATTGAGGGTGAGGTAAACCAGGGTACTGGATGTTCATTAGAGATATCGTGATGTTCATTAGAGATATCGTGATGTTCATTAGAGATATCGTGATGTTCATTAGAGATATCGTGATGTTCATTAGAGATATCGTGATGTTCCTTAGAAATATCGTGATGTTCATTAGAGATATCGTGATGTTCATTAGGAATATCGTGATGTTCATTAGAGATATCGTGATGTTCCTTAGAAATATCGTGATGTTCGTTAAGACAGCTTCTGCATTCAGGGTGACGCCTCCTGAAGTGGTGACAACTGGTGATTAGTAAGTTGTTCTCAGTAAATGCTAGGAGCGATCGCGCAGCCCCTAAAATACCTCAAGAAAGATTTATGCTATGCAAAAGCCGTTCCTCTCCGTTAACGTGAATAATTGTTAATTGTTATTCACATAGCTTTGCATTTTATCGCCAAATATAAAATCATGCGACAAGATTAAAAATCTAAAATCGAATATGGGCAAAATATACTGACAGTTATACACTGACAAATTCAGTATAAACTTAAAAGGTAATATTTATGGCGACAGTATCAACAAGCACTTTATCTCAATTTTCCAAAGAGCGATCGCTCATTCTCTGGTTTGATGAAGTTGGTATTGCTGATATCCCTGTAGTTGGTGGTAAAAATGCCTCACTAGGGGAAATGATTCAACAGCTAACGCCCAAAGGCATTAATGTTCCCGGCGGATTTGCTACCACTGCTTACGCTTATCGTTATTTCATCCAATCAGCAGGGTTAGAAGCAAAGCTACGCGCACTCTTTGCAGACTTGGATGTTGAAGATGTCAAAAATTTACGAGAACGAGGCAAAAAAGCGCGATCGCTATTAATCCACACCCCATTTTCTGTAGAATTGCGAGAGGCGATCGCTACAGCTTACCATAGTCTTTGTGAACGATACAACGCAGAGACAGATGTGGCAGTCCGTTCTAGTGCCACCGCCGAAGACTTACCCGATGCGAGTTTTGCCGGACAGCAGGAAACTTACCTCAACGTTGTCGGTGCCGAAGGAGTTTTAGCAGCTTGTCATAAATGCTTTGCTTCCCTATTTACCGATCGCGCCATTTCTTATCGCCACACCAAGGGATTTGACCATTTTAGCATTGCTTTAGCTGTGGGCGTGCAAAAAATGGTGCGCTCTGACTTAGCAACCTCTGGGGTGATGTTCTCCATTGACACAGAAACCGGATTTAAGGATGCGGCACTGATTACAGCCGCTTACGGTTTAGGTGAAAACGTTGTCCAGGGGTCTGTAAATCCCGATGAATACTATGTTTTTAAACCGACTTTAAAAGCAGGTTTCCGCCCAATTATCGATAAAAAATTGGGCAGTAAAGAACTAAAAATGATTTATGATGACGGCTCCAAATTTACGAAAAATGTGGCTGTTCCGGCCAGTGAAAGAGGCAAATTCGCCCTGAGCGATCAAGAGATTTTACAACTAGCAACTTGGGCGTGTTTAATTGAAGACCATTATTCCCAAGTCCACGGCATTTCCACTCCAATGGATATTGAGTGGGCAAAAGATGGAATTACTAACCAACTTTTTATTGTGCAAGCGCGTCCCGAAACCGTGCAGTCGCAGAAGACGGGAAATATATTGCGGAGTTATCGGTTGTTATTGGAAACTGGAAACTGGGGACTAGGGACTGGGGAAAAATCTTCCCAATCCCCAACACCTCTAATTACTGGGCGGGCGATTGGAGAAGCTATTAGTCAAGGAAAAGCACGCCTAATTTTAGATGTTCAGAAACTTGGACAGTTTAAAGCCGGGGAAGTTTTGGTGACAGAAAGAACTGATCCCGATTGGGAACCAATTATGAAACGCGCCAGTGCAATTGTCACCAACTCAGGGGGGCGCACCTGCTTTGATGGAAAAACAAAGGTTTTAACCAATAAAGGTTTTATGACCTTGCGTGAGATTTATGAGCAAGGTTATCAAGGTTTGCTAACTCTATCATTAAATACCCAGACGAATAAAATAGAGTGGCAACCAATTCTTGATTCGATGAAAAGACAATCAAAAATGATTAATGTTAGTGTCTCTCAAACAGGCAGAGTTACTGACAACTGCTTGCGCCTGACTCCAGATCACAAAATGATTAATATTAGAGATGGCGAATATCTAAAAACTGAAATTCAAGATATGCTTGCAGCCCAAGAAATGGTGGTGATAGCAGAAAATATCCCGCAGTTAGATGTCCCTCAAAAAGAAAACATCAAGATGGCTTACTTCTTAGGGGGTATTCTCACAGATGGGTCAATTTACAAACGCCGTACTCATGGAGAGGTACAGTTTATCCAAAAGGATACTTTGCCAAAGCAGGAATTTATCGCTGCTATGCACGAATGCGTGTCTACACTTTACAATAAACCATTTGTCGCATATCCAAAAAATCCGTCTTCTGGGTATATAAGAGGTCAATTAGTAGTAGGTCAAGCAACAGCTTACAGACTCTACTCTAAACAAATAGCCTACGATTTGTACGACAAAGAGCAAAATATTGTTAGTATATTGCTCAACAACTCTTTGGAAGTTGCTTATAATTTCCTAGCAGGTGTAATTGATGGAGATGGCTGTTACTTTAATAATCGTATTCATATATATGTGTCAGAAGAACTTTTATTACAAGCTGTAATTGTAGCTTGTTTAAAAATAGGTACTGTTCCTCAAGTGACGAAAAATAGAGGAATACACAATGTACAGTTGGTTGAGAAATTAGTAGAAATATTGCAGTTTACCAATAGAGTTAAAGGTAAAGTTAGCGATAGAGTAATACAAACACGCTTCTTTGCTACCAAACAACTATTTGATGAAAATGCCACAGGACAGATAAAACTCAGAAGAGATAATAATTTCCTGATTTCTGACAAACAACTATATAAAATTGGCAAATTTAATCACCTACTTGCAGGTGATATTCGGATGCATCGGGTGGTTGGAGTGGATGAAGAGACTCATGATGATGTGTTCAATATTACAGTTGCCGAACATCATAACTATGTTGTATTTACCAGCAAATATACACCAGTGATTGTCTGTAATTGTCATGCAGCAATTATTGCGCGAGAATTGGGTGTACCTGCGATCGTGGGATGTGGCAATGCTACAGAAATTTTGAAACCTGGTCAAGAGGTAACAATTTCTTGCGCTGAAGGGGAAGAAGGAAAAGTTTATGCAGGCTTATTACCTTTTGAGGTTCAAGAAGTTCCTTTAGAGAACTTACCCCGCACCCGCACTCAAATTTTAATGAATGTGGGTAATCCCCAAGAAGCATTAAGTTTATCGGCAATTCCCAACGATGGCGTAGGTTTAGCACGGACAGAATTTATCATCGCTAATCAAATCCAAATTCATCCAATGGCGTTGATTCACTATCACTTGTTAAAAGATGAATTTGTGAAAGCTAAAATTGCTGAGATTACTGGACTTTACGACGATAAACCCCAGTATTTTGTAGATAAATTAGCTCAAGGCATAGGTAGAATTGCGGCGGCTTTTTATCCCAAACCAGTAATTGTAAGAATGTCAGATTTCAAAAGTAATGAATATGCCAATTTGCTAGGTGGGCGACAGTTTGAACCCCATGAAGAAAACCCAATGCTGGGTTGGCGAGGAGCGGCGCGTTACTATGATGAAGGTTACAGAGAAGCTTTTGCCTTAGAGTGTCATGCCATCAAACGGGTACGGGAAGAAATGGGTTTGATGAATGTGATTGCGATGATTCCTTTTTGTCGCACTCCCGATGAAGGGCGTTTAGTTTTGGCAGAGATGGCAAAAAATGGTTTAAAGCAAGCTGTTAACGACTTGCAGGTTTATGTGATGTGTGAGTTGCCCAGTAATGTTATTTTGGCTGAGGAATTTGCTGAGGTATTTGATGGCTTCTCCATTGGTTCCAATGATCTAACTCAGCTGACACTAGGGATAGATAGGGATTCGGCATTGGTAGCGCGGTTATTTGATGAACGCAGTCCAGCTGTGAAGCGAATGGTGAAAATGGCCATAGAAGCGGCGAAAAAATGCGATCGCAAAATCGGCATTTGTGGACAAGCACCTAGCGATTACCCAGAATTTGCCCAGTTTTTAGTTGAACAAGGAATTGACTCCATTAGTCTGAATCCAGATTCGGTTTTAAAGACGATGCTAGAAGTCGCAAAAGTTGAGGGTAATTCGTAATTCGTAATTCGTAATTCGAGTAATTTATGCCAGCTAAAGACCGTTACCACGAAAACTTGAAGAATGCCTTAATTAAAGATGGCTGGACGATTACCGACGATCCCTTTCATCTAAAGTGGGGAAAAAAGGATCTGTACGTTGATTTGGCAGCCGAAAAGTTGCTCATAGCAGAAAAAGGAACACAGAAGATTGCTGTTGAAATCAAGACCTTCAGTGGTGACTCGGAAGTAGCAGACCTCGAACAGGCAATTGGTCAGTACTTTACTTACCTTGCTGTAATGTCCCGCAATTATCCAGATAGGATTTTGTATATTGCTGTTCATGAGGATGTTTTTACTGATATTTTTGAGGAAGAGCCGCTTGGTAAACTTATATTGGAAGACTACAAAATTCCTCTGATTGTTTTTAATCCAAAGCAAGAGGTTATTGTCCGATGGGTAATTTGGAGCAATACAGGCAGCTAATTTGCAGCATTCTTACTGAACACACAAAGATTCCTTACTCTTATGGCAATATTCAGCATGAAACTATCTTTGATAAAGAACAGGATCGATATTTGGTAATGATTCTTGGTCGAGAACCAGTGCTAGAACTCTCTCCAACTGCAACGCGTCGCGTTCACGGCTGTTTGATTCACATTGATATTATTGATGGCAAAATTTGGATTCAACGTGATGGCACTGAAGAGGGGCTAGCAACGGAACTAGTGAGGGCAGGTGTGCCGAAGGATCGGATTGTATTGGGATTTCGGTCTGAAGAACTGCGGAAAAATTCAGAATTTGCGATCGCATAGTAGAGAATGGGGAGTGGGGAGTAGGGAGTAGGGAGTAGGGGAAGAAGAATTATTAAGGAAGTATCTCAGTTTTGCAAATATACCAGAAGAGAAACTAGATTCTTGCTCCCTCTCCTTACTAAGGAGAGGGTTGGGGTGAGGTTTTACAAGGCTTTTTACACTCATTGAGATGCTCCCATTATTAATCAATGCCCAATGCCCAATGCCCAATGCCCAATGACAAATGACAAATGACAAATGACAAATGACTAAAAAGTGGTTTCAAATTGGGATGGTGTGTGTATTTCTTCTCTCACTTGCCTTACGGTTTTGGGGATTGGAGCGATTCAACACTCTGGTATTTGATGAAGTTTACTTTGCTAAATTCGGTAATAATTATCTCACGCATACGCCATTTTTTAATGCTCATCCACCGCTAAGTCAATATATAATTGGTATCGGCATTTGGATTGGTAGTCACATTCCTTTTTGGCATGATACGGTAAATGGGCTGACAGGTTCATTGCGATCGCCTTGGACTTATCGTTGGTTAAATGCCCTCACAGGCTCATTTATTCCCTTAGTTGTAGCTGCGATCGCTTATCAATTGAGTTATCGCCGTAGCTTTGCAATACTTGCAGGTTTGTTCACAGCTTGTGATGGCATCTTTCTAGTTGAGTCTCGCTATGCTTTAAGTAATGTTTATATCGTCATTTTTGGTTTGTTAGGACATTGGTTTTTATTATTAGCATTAGATAATCAAAATCGGAGACGTTCTTTTTATTTAATTTTTGCTGGCATTACTTTTGGTGCGTCAGTCGGTACTAAATGGAATGGTTTATGGTTTCTGTCAGGTGCCTATCTGATTTGGATAGCAGCTTGGGTAATTCATTTGATACATTCTTTTCCTAACCCAAAACTCTTTTTTACATCCCCCTCATTGAAGGAGTCAGAAGGCAGAAGTCAGGAGTCAGAAGGCAGAAGTCAGGAGACAGGAGTTAATACTTATTCTCCCTCATATTCCTCATCTCAGACGCCACTACAAAACTTGACTCAGCTAAACATTTTTCAGATGCTGTTTTATCTAGGAATTATCCCAGCTTTTATCTACAGCATTATTTGGATTCCTCATCTTCAGCTAGATAAAAGGTATGGATTTATTGCAGTACATCAAGAGATTTTGAAGTTTCACTTAAGTTTAGGTGGCAATAGTCCTAATGTGCATCCTTACTGTGCTGCTTGGTACAAATGGCCTTTGATGACTCGGCCAATGGCATATTATTATCAAACGGCTGAAAGTATCACCGAACCGTTACCTGTGATGGGGCCACCTTTGCCTGCTGGTGCTGGGCAAGTTGTTTATGATGTCCATGCAATGGGCAATCCATTTCTGTGGTGGTTTGGTATTGCTGCCATGTTGTTTTTAGTTGGGATGCTGGTGTCACAATTAGTAATTTCTTATGTGAAGAAAAAGCGTTTTTCTGTACCTGCAACTCTTACTGTTGATACTTGGATTGCCTTGTATTTAGTGATTAATTATCTTGCTAACTTATTACCTTGGGTGGAAGTGACGAGGTGCGCTTTTATCTACCATTATATGTGTGCAGTGGTGTTTGTATTTTTAGCGATCGCTTGGTTTGTTGATCAGTGTCTTCGCAGTTATCATCAACAACTCCGGGCGGTAGGTGTCACTATTACTTTTATCATTCTGGTTGCTTTTATTTTCTGGATGCCCATTTATTTGGGTTTACCCCTCTCCCCTAACGGTTATAAGCTGCGAATGTGGTTCAACTCTTGGATTTGATTAAATGATAAGGCATTGGGCATGGGGCATGGGAAGAATAATAGATTCACCCGAAAATGAGAGCTTTATTTGTGGACAGGTCTAATAACTCCAAACTCTTGTACAGACGCGATTAATCGCGTCTCTCCTAACTTATTTATTAACTTAACATAACTACATATAATATAGATTTGTCTAAGTACATGGCTTTCACATTTCTTATTAGTATGTGCGTTATTTACTGTTAAACTCTTAAAAGCGGAAGCAGATGAAAATAAAGCTGCAAAAAGCAACACCAGGGCATGGTGAATTAGATATTAAGTAAAAATAATGAATGAGAAATTATAAAATTTTTACATTTATCATTCTCCGTTCTTATAGATAATCTAGTTTTGATGCTCCCAAACAATAGAGGAGGGTGATCATCAAAATGAACTTAAAATTGCCAGATATTAATTTAATTAGCTTGAAAGAGGCATCGATTCATCTTTCTAGTCAAATTCAGCCTCATGGTGTCCTGTTAGTCTTAGAGGAGCCTGAGCTAAAAATATTACAAGTTAGCACTAATACATTAAATATTTTCGGAATTGCTCACGAAAATATGGTGCAAACAAAACTAGAAGATTTACTCGACCCATTCCAAATAGATAGAATTAAAGCAGGGCTATCCGGGTTAAATATTGATTTCATCAATTCCACCAAAGTTTGGGTGCGAAAAGAAGGTGATAACTACATAGTATTTGATGCAGTATTTCACCGCAATCAAGAGGGATTTTTAATTATGGAATTAGAACCTGCTATTACTGAGGGAAATATTCCATTTTTAAACTTTTATCATCTAGCTAGAGCCTCCATAAATAAACTAGAAAAAACATCAAATCTTCATGAGTTTTGTCAAGTTATCGTTCAAGAAGTTCGGAAAATAACGGAATTTGATAGGGTAATGCTATATAAATTTGATGATGATGGACATGGTTCCGTTGTCGCTGAAGAAAAACTAGAAAGCCTAGAACCATACTTAGGACTGCATTACCCAGAATCAGATATTCCCAAACTAGCGAGAAATTTATTTGTTACCAATTCGATCAGAATCATACCGGATTCTTCTTCTGAGCCAGTAAAAGTTTTTCCTGTCAATAATCCAATTAACGATCGCCCGATTGATTTAAGCAACTCTATTCTCAGAAATGCTGCTCCTTGTCATATGGAGTACTTGCATAATATGGGTGTTGGTGCAACGCTTACTATCTCTTTAATTAAAGACCAAAAACTCTGGGGGCTAATTGCTTTTCATCATCAGTCCCCTAAATATATTTCCTACGAATTGCGTAAAGCTTGCGAATTTTTGGGGCGATTGATATTTGCTGAAATCTCAGCTAGAGAAGAGACAGAAGACCACGATCGCCGGATAAATATGATATATCTTCAATCACTCTTGATAGAAGATATGTCTCAAGATGAAAACTTTATTAATGGTTTAGTTAAAAACCCGCAGCATTTTCTAGATTTGGCTAACGCTCAAGGCGCAGCCGTGTATTTTGGGGGGAATTATCGGATAGTTGGTGAAACGCCTAAAGAAGAAGACCTGAATTTTTTAGTCCAATGGCTGAAGAATAACGTTGAGGAAGAAGTATTCCATACAGATTCTTTGCCGCAGATTTACCCAGATGCCGAAAGGTTTAAAAACGTTGCTAGCGGTTTATTAGCTATTCCCATCGCCAAACGGAATTATATTTTGTGGTTCCGACCGGAAGTAATTCAAACTGTAAATTGGGGTGGCGATCCTAACCAGGCGTTTGAAGTTAGGCAGTCCCAAGGAAATGTCCGTTTATGTCCACGCAAATCATTTGAACTGTGGAAAGAAACCGTCCGCTTAACGTCTTTACCTTGGAAAGATATAGAAGTAAAAGCAGCACTGGAATTGCGGAAAGTAATTGTGAATATTGTGCTGCGTCAAGCTGATGAACTTGCCCAGTTAGCCCAGGATTTAGAACGTTCTAACGCCGACCTGAAAAAGTTTGCCTACGTCGCCTCCCATGACTTGCAAGAACCTCTTAATCAAGTTGTGAATTACGTGCAACTATTGGAGATGCGCTATCGTGAAAAACTCGACAAAGATGCTCAGGAATTTATCAGCTATGCTGTGGAGGGAGTTACCCTAATGCAGACATTAATTGATGACGTGCTGGCATACTCAAAAGTGGATATGCAAGCGATCGCATTTCAAATGACCGAAGTAGAGACAGCCTTAAATCAGGCGCTGGGCAATTTGCGTCAACGGATTAATGAAATTGGGGCGACGATCACCCACGATGCCTTACCAACCGTGATGGCTGACAGCACCCAACTGATGCAGCTATTCCAAAATCTGATCGGTAACGCCATTAAGTTCCACAGTCACCAGCCGCTACAAATCCATGTGGGGGCACAAAGGATAGAAGATGCATGGCTGTTCTCAGTTCGTGATAATGGGATTGGCATTGACCCACAATTTAGCGATCGCATTTTCGTGATCTTTCAGCGCCTACATACACGGGATGAGTATATCGGTACAGGTATCGGTTTAGCAATATGTAAAAAGATTGTCGAATGCCACCGGGGACGGATCTGGGTAGAATCAAAACTAGGTGAAGGCGCAACCTTCTACTTTACAATTCCAGTTGGAGGACGTGAACTTGAGCACAGAAACAGGAGAAAAACACAAAACTATCTTTTTGGTCGAGGACAATAAAGCTGACATTCGCTTAATTCAAGAAGCCTTGAAAAATAGCTTAGTGCCACACGAGGTAGTAACGGTTAAGGATGGCATAGATGCTATGGCTTATTTACGCCAAGAAGGCGAATATATTAATGCACCGCGCCCTGATCTCATCCTCCTGGATTTGAATTTGCCCAAGAAAGATGGTAGAGAAGTGCTGGCGGAAATTAAAACTGACCCAGCACTAAAACGTATTCCAGTCGTTGTCTTAACAACCTCAAAAAATGAGGATGATATTTTTGAAAGCTACAACTTGCATGTAAATTGCTATATCACTAAATCCCGCAATCTTAATCAGCTATTCCAAATCGTCAAGAGTATTGAAGATTTTTGGCTCTCGACTGTGACGCTACCATCGAAGTGAGCTTGTCCTAAGCATATACAGCGTTTTTCAGGTAAATGAGGTACAGAGGTAGGGGCACAACATTAGACCTCTTGCAAAAGTCCCTAACACCCCACGCCCAGCCAGTTATCCGATTACCCAAAAGTCCTCTAAAACCTCAAAGAGTCCTATCTTTAATCCCTCTCGTTAATAAGGAGAGGGACAGGTTTTACTACGTAAAACCAGGGTGAGGTATCTCAGGGGCTATGAGACTTAACCCGAAAATTGCCGTTCAGAAAGCACTTGTACGTACACTGTAGCCCCGCAAGCAGGAGGGGAGACAAGCGTAGCTTTGGCGGGGTGGGGTTCAAATTTATTGATTTATGCAAGAGGTCTATTGTTGTGCCTTTACAATAATCTGTACAGAGGCGCTTGTTGCAATCTGCTGTCAAATAATAGACAAGCCTGTACAATAGTATAAAACTATGCACAGGCTTTTCTGTATAAACCGCATTCCTTAGCGAAGAAATCATGTTTAATGTTGGGTTTCACTTCGTTCAAACCAACCTACAATTATCCTTAAACCAAGCGTATTGGTTTATAAGGGATTTCCAAGAAATAAATTATGCATCTTGTGGGGTGGGCAGCGTTCGACTGAGCGCTGCCCACCCCACAAGACTTTAATTAAATTTAGATATAAATTTAGATATGTCAACTAGATGTAAGTAGGTAGGCGTAATTAAATATAAGATCAAACCTCACCCTCAATCCCTCTTTTTAGTAAGGAGAGGGAAGCCGGAGGTAGGGTGAGGTTTAATAAGTAATTAAGCGGACATGACATAACTCAGCACTCAAAAATTTCCAGGGGTGAAACCCGAAGATTATGGTTGTAAGCTACTCAGTAAAAATCTTGTTAATTGAGGATAACCTAGCTTATGCTAGGTTGTTAGAAGAATTTTTGATGCAAACCCACTCCCAAGGGTTTACTTTGGTTCATGTGAATCGATTGGGGGAAGCACTTCAGGAACTAACTCAGTGTAATTATGATGTTATTTTGTTAGATTTAAATCTACCTGACAGCGAAGGATTGTCATCTCTGCCTCCTGTGATTGATCAAGCCCCAGGTATAGCAATTGTTGTCCTAACTAATCTAAATGACGAAGAACTGGCAATTGAGGCAGTGCGACAGGGGGCACAAGATTATCTAGTCAAGCGCCAGGTAAATCCAGATGTATTGGTTCGCTCCTTGCGTTATGCGATCGAGCGCAAGCAGCTTTTAGAATCATTACGCACAGTCAATGAAGCGTTACAGAGCCGGGTTGAAGAACGAACTGCTGAACTGGTGAAAGCCAATGAACTCAACCAGTTCAAATCTGAATTTGTCTCAATGTTCTCCCATGACATCCGCAATCCCCTAAATACTATTCTCTTGGCTGCTGGATTGCTACAAAACTATGACGAAAATTTGACCAAAGAGAAAAAACTGAATCATTTGCAAATGATTCGCTCGGCGATCAAAAATATGGGTCAGCTATTAGATGAAGTTTCATTTATCGGTAAAGCTGATTCTGGTAGATTGCGAACTCATCCGATCCGCTTAGATTTAGAAGCTTTTTGCCGCCAACTGGTCGAAGAAGTTCGATTAATGGCAAGCGAGAAACATCTGACTTTAGTGTTTGCCAGTTTTGGGCAATTAGGCGAAGGATTATGGGATAAAAGCTTGCTGCGGCACATTTTGAGCAATTTACTTACCAATGCTATTAAATATTCACTACCGGACGGAATAGTGCGCTTTGAACTAATTGGTGAGGAAAAAACAGTAATTTTCCGAATTCAAGATTGGGGAATTGGCATTCCTCAAGAAGACCAAAAGCAACTGTTTCAGCCTTTCCAACGTGCGGACAATGTTGGAAGCATTCCTGGTACCGGCTTGGGGCTAGCGATCGCCAAAAAGTCTGTCGAAGCACACGGAGGCGAAATTGTAGTTAATAGTCAAGTTGGAGTGGGCACTACATTTACTGTCACCCTCCCTTTGCTCAGAATTTAAGCTGTTAGAGGATGTTTTAAAGTATTATTACTTAATACCAAAAGCTCCCAAACCTAACCCCCCTAGTCGCCCTTCACTACAAGCTAATGGAGATTTCAAAGCCTCTCAACCCTGACGGGGAGAGGAATGGAAGCGGGGTTTTTTAGTGGACTTTAAGACTTGACAAATATCCTCTTAGGCAGAGATAAATCCAAGTTGATTTTGACTTGTTGAGTAAGCGTTTAAACATAGAAAATTAATTGATAATTCTTCGGAATTCCCAAATTTGATTTGTAGTTAATGTATACCTACATAGTGTGATCGCTAATTGTAGAGTAAAAAAGGTAAAAACAAACACCCGAAAAACTCATTTGCAAGTGCTTGACTATGATTCAAGCATGAGGTATTCGTATGTCTGCAAAACTAGTAAATCCTATGTATATGTCCGACTGCCAAGGGAAACCTGAAACTAAATATCCAACTGCAACTGGTGGTAAATATTTAACACCGTTTCAACGGAAACTACTGCTAGAAAATTTGTACAAAAGTTTACCTGAATCTTACCGTCAACGAATTGAAATCATGTTGTTGGCAGATGAGGGGAAAACTCAAAGGTCGATTTGTCAAACCTTGGGATGTTGTGCAGCAACAGCAAGGCATTGGATGCACATAGCTCGGACTGGGATGGCGCACCAATGGCAAGATTGTCCTATTGGTCGCCCTAAAGCCATAAATGACCAGTATTTAGAACGTTTGAAAGAGCTGGTTAGTAGTAGTCCCCGCGATCATGGCTATGTTTTTCGGCGCTGGACAGCAAACTGGCTAGGGAAACATCTGGTAAAAGAATTTGGGATTGAGGTGAGCGATCGCCATATCAAGCGACTGCTCAAACAGATGGGGTTATCCACACTAGCAAAACCCAGTAATGCTGAACAGGCTCAAGGTTCCAAAATTTTGATTGCTGATCTTAAATCGGCACCTATTTCCGATAATTCTGAATTGTTACTTATTAACTTTGCAAAATTAGGAAAAGATGTAGACGTTCATGGTGCAAGATATATCTGCTCAGTTGCTTTCTCTGCAACAGTTCAACAATACTCTGGGTTATTCTCTCTCGATAGAGGAATTTAAACCCTGTCTTCAACAAGTTAAATTTATCAACCCGAAAGTCGGCAAATTCTGGCAAGGAACCGATGCTCAAGCAGGAATCTATATTGCGATCGCTGGTAAGGTCAGGTTGCTAGATAGCGCCGATGAGCTAATCGCCACCTTGGAGGCGGGAGACTCATTTGGGGAATTTACTTTGTTTAAGGAGGGTGACTTTAAATCTTATGCAGCCAGAGCTTCGGTCAACTTGCAACTGGGCTTTGTTCCGGGTGAAGTGTTGTGGCCATTGATGGCTAAATATCCCCAAATTCGCCAACATTTATGGGCTAAGGCGCTATCTCGTAATCCCCAACAGGTGGACTCAGATAACCCGCCAGTAATGCCATCTGACTCCAAACGGCAGCATGAAACAAAGGTTTTATCAACGCCAGCAGTAGAGCAACGCGAGAAAAAGATTAGCAAAGCCTATTTTCCCAACTCCACGCAGCGAGTCGGACATTTATTACAGCGTGTGATTCGGCGCTATCCGTTTTTTGCTCAACAGAGTGGATCGGATTGCGGTGCAGCTTGTTTAGTGATGGTGTCTCGCTATTGGGGGAAAAATTTTAGTGTAAATCGCCTGCGGGATATCGCCAATGTTGACCGCAATGGCTCGTCGCTGCGGGGGTTATCGGCGGCGGCGGAAAGCATTGGGTTTGCTACGCGACCTGTGAAAGCGAGTCTTGACCAATTAGCGAAGCAAAAATTGCCGGCGATCGCTCACTGGGAGGGGAAGCACTACATCGTTGTCTATGAAATCACTCCAAAACAGGTAATTGTGGCAGATCCTGGTATTGGGCAACGCAGCCTCAGCCACGCCGAATTTAAAGCCAACTGGACTGGTTACACATTGCTACTGCAACCCACAGCCTGGTTGAAGGATGCCAAAGAGGCTACAACTCCCTTTTGGCAATTCTTTGAGTTGATGAAGCCTCACACTTTAGTAATGCTAGAAGTGTTTGTCGCTTCCTTATTTATCCAGATTTTTGGACTGGTTACTCCCCTATTCACCCAGTTAATTTTAGACCGAGTGGTGGTGCAGCGTTCTGAACTAACCTTAACGGCGGTGGGGTTAGGGTTACTGATTTTTAGTTTATTCCGTGTGGCGATGACAGGGTTGCGGCAATATCTATTAGATCACACAGCGAATAAAATCGATTTAGCCCTGATTGTGGGATTTATTCGCCATACCCTACGGCTACCCTTGAGTTACTTTGAGTCCCGTTATGTAGGGGATATTATTTCTCGTGTACAGGAAAACCGCAAAATTCAACGCTTCCTTTCTGGTGAGGCGTTATCCATCCTGCTAGATTTAGTCACTGTCTTTATCTATTTAGGATTGATGTTTTGGTACAGCTGGAAAATGGCGTTGCTGGTATTGGTGATTGTACCGCCTTTTTTCCTGCTGGCATTGATTGCCACACCTTTTTTACAAAAGATTTCTAGGGAAATATTTAATGCTGTTGCTAATGAAAGTAGCTATCTGATCGAAGCCCTTTCTGGTGTGCGAACAGTTAAATCCACAGCAGTAGAACAGAGCGAGGAAATTTTAAGAGAGCAAACACCAGCTAGAGCAACTGATGATTGGGCTGACGCGACGAAGGATTTACTTGATAGCTTGCCCCAAGTTTGGACAAGAGGATTGCTTTATTTTTTGGTAGTCTTTGTGTCGATCATTTTACCTTGGGCGATGCTATCTAAGGTGGATGAAACGGGTACGGCAAGAGGGCGACTTGAGCCAAAGGGAAAGACGGTTAGGCTGGATGCTGCTGTGGCAGGTACTGTTGCCGAAATTCGGGTAAAGGAGGGTGATTCGGTTAAAGTTGGGCAGACTTTATTGGTGTTGGAATCGGAATTAGTTAAGGCGGAAATGCGACAGGCGCAGGATAAATTGGAGGGACAATTAAATCGACTTTCTCAGTTAAATTCATCTAAAAGTCAGTTAGTTGTATCTTTGACAACGCAAGACCAACAAAACCAATCTCAACAGTTAGAAAAGCAGGCTCAAATTGACCAAGCGCGACAGAATATGAATGCTCTTAGGAATTCCTATGACTTACAAAAAGACGAAAAATTAGCTCAAGTCAATCAGGCACGGCAAACTTTTGAGCATAGTCAAACAGCTAATAAGTTAGTAAATAGTAGTTTGGCGAGTACCGAGCGGGAAGTGGAACGCTATCGCAGTCTTTGGCAGTCAGGGGTTGTTCCAGAAATTAATGTTGTCCAGAAACAAGATATAGCTAAAGACAAGCAACAGTTATCCGAACAAAATAAGTCAGATATTCAGCAGGCTAAATTACGTTTGGTAGAACAACAGAGTAGTTATGAGCGGACTATTCGCCAAGCAAATGCAGATATTGAGCAGGCACTATTGCGACTGAAAGAACAGGAAAGGAGTTATCAGACCTTAACTCGTTCCAGCAAACTAGCTATGCTAAAAATCGACGAACAACAGAAGAATTTGGAGACAGAAATTACTACGCTTCAGGCAGAAATTGCTCAAAATAAGAGTCAGATTGTCTCGTTAAAATTTCAGTTAGGACAACGAGAGTTAAGAGCCACCGTGAATGGTAGAGTGTTTCAATTACCGATACAACGGGCTGGGTCTGTGGTGCAGCCTGGAACAATGATTGCGGAGATTGCACCTCAAGGTTCGCCTTTAATAATTCGGGCGCAAATGGCGACAACTGAGAGTGGTTTTTTGCGAAGAGGATTGCCAGTCAAGTTAAAGTTTGATGCTTATCCGTTTCAGGATTATGGCGTGCTGGAAGGAGAATTGTTAGAGATTTCTCCTACTACTATAGAAGTGGATACACCTAATGGGAAGGTAGCAGCTTATGACTTGGAAATTGCCTTAAAACAAAATTGTATTCCCTCAGCTAATAAATGTATTGCCTTGCATCCTGGGGATACGGCGACAGCTGAAGTGATTGTGCGCCAGCGTCGGATTATTGATTTTCTGCTTGATCCATTTAAGCAGTTGCAGCAAGGAGGTGTGAAATTGTAGAGCCGCGGTACTTATACATTCCTAAACCTAACCAGCTAATCCCCTAATTTCCTTGCAAGTAAGGAAAGCGGGCGGAAAGCTCTTCTTTCAGCGAAAAACATTTAATGTCGTCTATCTACTTAGGAGAAACATCATGTTACAAACTATCACTATTACCAACGAAGATATTCTTTCTCAAGTCAAGCTATCTTGCAAAATGCCTGAGTTGGTTGAGGGAATTGTTACCCGCAAGATTATTGAAAATGCCGCAAATGAGGCAGGTATCAAAGTAGAGACTGAAGAACTTCAGAAAGCAGCAGACCAAATGCGGTTAATGAACAAACTTATTAGTGCTGATGATACCTGGGTATGGTTAGAAAAACATAGTCTTTCTATAGATGATTATGAAGAAATTGTCTACAGCACCGTCATTTATGAGAAGTTAGCTACTCATCTGTTTGCAGATAAAGTCGAAGCCTATTTCTTTGAAAATCAACTAGATTATGCTGGTGTGTTCATGTATGAGGTTGTTCTAGATGATGAAGACTTGGCGATAGAACTCTTATATGCCATTCGGGAAGGCGAGACGAGTTTTTATGATGTTGCTCACAAATATATTCAGGATACGGAATTACGCCGAAAAGGCGGATATCAAGGAATGGTACGCCGAAAAGATTTGAAACCAGAAATTTCTGCTGCTATTTTTGCTGTTAAGCCGCCACAGCTTCTCAAACCCATTATAACTTCTAAAGGGGTGCATCTGATTTTAGTGGAGGAAATTATTCAACCAGAATTGGATAAAAAACTGCGCTATCAAATTCTATTAACTTTGTTCTTTGAATGGATAAAACAGCAAATTAAGCAAGTTAAAGTAGCAAAAAAGCTGGATTTAAATTTACTTATAGCTTAAGTTTTAATAAAAAAAAGAGGAGAAAAAATATTATATTCTCCTCTTATTTATTATCTAGTTTAATGTAGAATACCAACAGCCACAACTTTAGTGAGGATCTGCCAAATCATCTCATATACCTTGCAAGTCAAACTAGACAATATAAAGAGCGAATGTGAAAGAACCAGATTTGGTTATAGAAATCTTGCTTGGCTCAATGGAGAGCGAAGCAAGGTTGAGGGTAAAAAGGAAGCAACAATATTTGATTATGAAAGCAGGTTGAGTTTGACATGATATTTTTGGCTATTTATGTAATAACTTCAGCCTTTCATTTCACTCGACCATTTTTATCCAGATTCTTGTTTTTACTGACTTCCATCTACCTCTATCACCCAGACAGCTTTCCTGACTTTTCACGGTATGTGGAAACGGTTATTTTAAGAGTTTTCCAAGCCCTGATTTTTCCGTTAGCTATTTTCATTAGCTAAAAAATATTGAGAATTAGACTGTGGAAAAAGCCGCGCTTTTTCGGGGCTTGAGAACTTAGCGTGAAAAGTCAGGACAGCTTTCCAACTATGTAGCCAGCTAGAAAAATACCTGCACCGACGCAATATCCTGAACTAAGAATTAAAGCAGGAGTTATGCCGCCGTGAGTTAAATCAAGATCAGCATCTGTTAGCTCACTGAAAAAACTCTCAGAATCATGAAACAGATCAATACCAGCAGGACGTAGTTCAGAGATTGTAATACTAGCCATTTTGAAATATACTCCTAAGTCAATTTGTGTTGGTTGTAATTAGACTTTTAATTACCTCTTACGATTATCATAATATGTTATATAATCGATTATTTAAATATTTTAATCACTAGAAGAGGGACAAAAAGAATGCCGTTATATGTTTGTTTAGTCCGCAACTTACTACACTATTTTTCGGTAAACAAAAATCCTATATAGCAGTCCTAAATCATTTGTGAAAATTCTATATCTCTTTCTTCTTTCTTCCCTTTGTGTCCTTGGCGTTCTTGGCGGTTCGTTTCCTTATCTATATTTTTCACGACTCATTTAGGATTGCTATATTTATTTGGATAAAATACCTTACAGCACTTCCGGCTATTATGAAGCACAATTTTACCCACATCCCTTTCCTATCCTAACTTTTGAGACTGTGTGCGTACCTCATAGCAGGCGGAAGTGCTGTATTGTGGCAATACGGTTCAGTTAAGCAAATTTATCTGTTTAGGCAGGCTCTTGAGGCAGGGGAGGCAAAGAACTAATTATCTATCAACTTTTTTCTCCCCCTGCTCCCCTGCTCCCCCTACTTATCTGAACCGTATTGCCTTATTGTGGATGATATATCCGACATTCCGCACTTCAAGATGTAGCACATAAATATTCAAGAATATTTCCTAATAATGCTTAATTATTAAGTATTAATACTGAAAAATTTTAACTTTTTTTTGATTTTTATTTAACCACCATTAGCCAGATGTTGGAAATCCTCGTGTATTACATGATGAAGTGCGGAATGTGGGATATATATAAAATATTTATGACCTTTTTGTTTTTTCACTACTTACTTAATTTCTCAAAATTAGAAAAACCAATAAAAAATCAGTCCAAGAATCCTCTTGGACTGAACGATAAAAATTTAGAGCTATTTCATTCTGATGGTAGAAGCAGACCTGATGCTATCTGCCATAATCTCTCGAACTCAGGTGAGATGTGCTGCAAACTGCGCGATCGCTTTCCACAGCCGCTCTTAAATCTACTCTCTCGTGAATCCCTGAGAGTCGCAGACGCTCTGCGTTGGCATCCAAACTCTAGGCTGATCAACAGATATTAAATATGGTTGCATTGCCAAAAATGCGTAGGCAAAGCCCGTCGTAGACATCGCATCAATTGTGTAGACTTAATGAGTCTGATATACTCATATTGTACTCATTCGCCTAATTCCTAGTTATGAGGTAACATGACAACGCCGATATCATCTAATCCAGAAACGGTAGAAACCAAGCGACAGAACTTTAACATTACTCCAGAACAAGAAGCAAAGCTCAACTGGCTACGTGATGCGATCGCAGCTCCTAATACCAAAGAAACAATCCTGCGTTCCATCGACCTAATGGTTACTCTCAAGCGCCAGATGCGTCCCGGCACTCAACTGTTTCTCCACACAAGAGAAGGGCAAGTCCGTTTACTTATCCCAGAACTTGAATCTTCCCCAACAGGCGACTGGCAATATCTGGTGGAACGCCCTCACCCCTGGCGGCGGCAACCTTACATTAAAGGGCGAAAACTACTTGCCTCGACTGTTTGGCAGGATATGATTGTTAACCAGATGTCAATAGAAGAGGCAGCAGACAATTGGAATCTTCCCCTTGCTGCGATCGAGGAAGCTATTCGCTATTGCGAAAGTCACCAAGAACTTCTGAAACTGGAAGCAGAAGAGGAGCGTTACCGCCTCGAACAACAAGGAGTCTCCCTTGAGCCTAAAACGACTCATTGATGAAGACTCCCAGGCAAAACGTTTAGTTAATTTGTTACAGAGTGCTGATCATGATGTTAGTTAAAGAAGCCGAGAAAGTATTAGATACGGTGACATGACCAGAGTTTATTTAGACACAAGTATTTATAACCGCCCCTTTGATGACCAAACACAGCCAAAAGTATTTCTAGAAACACAAGCTGTCATCTTAATTTTACAAATGGTCGAAGCCAAATTAATAGAATTAGTTAGTTCTTCAGTTCTAGAATATGAAAATAGCCGTAACCCATTTTCTGTAAACCAACAGTCAATGGAGCGATACTTACAAATAGCTACATTGAGAGTATTACTAGATGAAAATATTAGAGGGAGAGCAAAACAACTAGAACAACAAGGGATTAAAGCCATTGATGCTCTCCACGTTGCTTGTGCCGAAGCTTCTAAAAGTGATTATTTTATCACTTGCGATAAAATATTAATCAATCGCTGTCAAGGTTTAACACTCAAAGCAATTAACCCCACTAATTTTATTTTGGAGATAGAAGATGACAATTAAAGTTATTAACGAACAGGAAAACTTACAAGAAGTAATACAAGTTTTACTCACACATTTAGAGCCATCCAAGGTGATGAAATTTTGGGCAGCTTGTAAATTAGGCGAAGGTGATTATTTACAACTAAAAGAAAAGCTATTTGCTCAAGATAATGTTGATAGTTTGTATGAAAAAATTAAAGCCTATCAAGATATGTAATGAAACATAGATGAGTAATTCTGAACGGAACGGAGTATAGTGTTCGCGCAGCGTCTCGTAGAGAAGAATCTCACAATATGTTTCACTTCGCTTAATTGACACATTTAGGATTTATGCAAGAGGTCTATTCTTTTGCGGAGATGTCTAATAAATATCTTCTGAATTGGCATTGAGATAAGGGCGCTGCAAGTCAATTCCCAAATGAGAAAATTGCCCAAGGATAGCCTGCATCCTCCCCTCAATTGATTCATCTCCTTGATACCAAGCTTCCAGTAACCCATTCGCCACAATCTGACAGCGATTCATCCCAAAGCTTTCCTGAACACCAAACTTTTGGTCTGGTTCTTCTGCCAAGCCTAACCCTGGTGCAAGTTGCATGGTAAATAGCGGCACCTCCGGCTGAAAATGCGATTGATTTTCTGCATAAACAGCCTCAAGAACTTGCCGGACAGCTTCATAGTTGCCTTTTTCAAAGTACAGTACTCCTGAATCGTAACGCTTGTAGTCATCTGGGTTATACAGCACCTTAAAGTGGAAGACAATGGGAATGGCATTCAGTCGCCGCGTCAGGCTACCCATCACCACCAGTGCACCTTCAGGGCTGAAGTTAAAGTACACCCGTACCAGATTTTCACCACTTTCAGATGCGGCATTGCTAACTGCCACGTAAAAGCCATTTTGCACCAGATTCTTCGGCATCTTGATAGCGACAGAATCACCTAGCACAGCTGCCACTTCAGTAGGTTGAAGATGCTTATTCCGTTCAATATGCACCCTCAAACCGCCTTTAGTCACGGCTAAACTGCGATCGCTTTCTTCTCTCAAAACAGACCAACCAGGGTCAAAGTAGCCATCTCCAAAATTACTTTCATGTAATCGCTTATAAAACCCCACATCTACCCCTAAAACAGTATTATTCTCCAAATCTAGGGGCAAACCATTTCCCTCCCCATCTAGTGCCAACGTACTTTGCATAGAACCGTTGTAATAGATACCGTAAAGAAAACTCCGCAATTGCAGACTCAGATATTTCTGTTGCATCTGGGTTGGCATCTTCTGAAAACGTTCAGCTGCCTCAGATGGTAATTCCAAAGGTTTGTAATCTGGATGGTGGATGGAGAAATCAGATTTTATCTCAATTTTCCGAACAATATCTTGCAGAACATCCAGTAATTGCCCAGTTAAACCACTCTCTAGCTGAGTTTGAGGAGAATTTAATAATTGCATGACTACTTATTTAGTAATAACAAAATGATTTAAACAGCAGAACTACTCAAGTTAGTCAACTCAACAGCAGCAGCACCAAAAACTGTTGGCATCGATTGTACAGGACGGCTTAATAACGTCTTAGCAACCTGAAGCATAGCAATCCCCATATTGCCAAAAGATTTTTGATATTGAATCATCGCCTGAATCTGTTGAATCAAAGCAAAACCTGTAAATTGCACCACCCGTTGCAAGAAATCAGGGCGGTGTTTTAGAATTTCTGGAAAAGTGTTTAAATAAGCTTGGGTTAATGTATCAATTGAAGGCTGAAGTAGTTCTAAAGGTGTTATTGCCAAGCGTAGAGACTCTTCAATACTCAAAGAATTACTGATAACCAAGTTACTTAGCCAGATTTGCACATAACTAGCAATAAGTGTTCCTAAATCAAAAGCTGGATCTCCCCAAGCGGAGCGTTCCCAATCAATTAGCCGGACAATATTGTTACTGGAAACCTGCCAATCTTTTTGTAAGAGAATATTATTTAGCTTGAGGTCATTGTGGGTTAGACAAGAAGGAATCACAGCATTACCTAATTCTGCGATCGCCTTCCCCAAGCTATCATAACGTTGATATAGAGCAAAAAACTTTAACCCATCGGCAGGAACTAGACCAAAAATTTCCGGTTCAACCCGTTCTAATCCCCGAACCATAAGTGATACTTGATCAGCCATGAAATTATCTGAATTTTTAGAAAAGAATTCCTGATATTCTTGGCGGTTGAAAGTATCACGATGGATAGTCCCTAAAATATTACCAATTGCCGTAGCGATTTCTGTAGGAAAGCTATTTTCTTTAGTGTAGAAATCCATTAAATCCCGATATTCATCCAGATATCTAAAGACAATAATAGAATTCTCTGCATCAAAATGCAGTGCCTCTGGTAAAAATGAGCGGTAGTTGCCAAGGTTTGGAAATCGTTGTAACAACTCTTGAATTCGCCACTCACTTAAAAACTCACCAGCCGCTTTCCCTTCCTGATTGTGTCGTTCTTGTTTAACAAGAAGCTTGCGATCGCCTGACCAACTCAGTAATAAATTAAAATTTTTAGCTGCAACTTGTTCTATCTTAATTGGTGGTTGATTAGACTGATTACATAAACCATCTGCAACTAAATAATCGAAAACATTATGAGAATTCAATAAAAAAGTCATAGGTCTTCATAAATTAATTGTAACTTCTCAAAATACCAGCTTCCTTCTCAATTCGGTCTAAAGCCTTTTTTGCTCGAAAAATAACTCTCAAATAAGCTAATTGACTATTCCAACCTGAACGAGGGAATAGGGTTGCTTGAGAGTCAGGAATAGTCGTATTTTCTGACGAGATAGAGTCACTAGAGATATTATTCATAGAAATGGGATTTTGCAGTTTTTAATTACTAGAAGCAGCTAAAGATGGTACTAGATTTGGTTCTTCTTCCCAACTTTCTGGCCATTGAATGCGATCGCTAGTAAAGTGAAGTGGATCGTTTTCCGGCCAAGGGGCATTAATTGGTTCTTCAATTAGCCCAAACTCGCCATTGTCAAAGGGATTCCCATCTGCCCGACGCTGGAGATACACACGCTCTCGAATACCGCTTTTTTCCTGAGTGAGGGCGCGATGATGACAATAAGGATTGTTCCCTCTCTTATCAAAGAAAACGTGAGCAGTCCAAGTGCAACCGCCTCGACAAAGTTCAGCAAATTCACAAGTCTTGCAAAAACCCCATAAGTGTGATGTTCCTTTAGGAGTATCAGCGCCGAGATTAAACCGTAGTTCTTCAGTTTCTTCAATAATTGTTCGCAGTGAATAGTCGCGGATGTTGCCGCCAGTGTATGCCGTGGTAGGCAGTGAGGGACAACCTTTGATCGCACCATCGGCTTCGATGCCTAAAGAAGACAATCCAGCATTGCACCCCTGCCAAAAAGTCCAAGCGTCTCCTTCTCCCCGCAACATTCGTTCATAAGGCCCGTAGTAGCCAATATTATTTCCTGGCTGTACTTGCACCCCTTCTCGCTTTGCGCGTTGGGCAACACGAGCAATCATCGGATATACATCTAGTAGTTCATAAGGTTGCAGCAGAATTTCACTATTATCAGCGGCATTCCCCATTGGTACAGTCAACTGAATTTGCCAAGCCAAGATGCCAGCGTCGCGCAGATGCTCGTAAATTCGTGGAAATTCTGGTGCAGAGAGACGATTGATTTGAGTATTGCAACCGAAGGGTATACCAGCTTGTTTGAGATTGCTCATAGTCTGAAACGCCCATTGCCAGGAGCCTTGTCTACCACGGAGGCGATCGTGAGTTGCTTCTAAGCCATCAACTGAGACAGATACCACACTAATTCCAGCTTCCTTCATCCGGTGTGCTGTCTCCAAAGTGATCCCATAACCCCCAGTCGTCATACCACAAAGCATCCCAGAAGAAGTAATTGCTTGGGCAATCTCTAGCCAGTCAGGACGCAAAAATGCTTCACCACCAATTATGGTTACTTCTGTGATTCCAACTTCCGCCATTTGTCTAACTAAATCAAGGGCTTCTGCTGTAGAAAGCTCGTTAGCTCTTGTATGTCCTGCGCGAGAACCGCAGTGCTGGCAAGCTAGATTACACTTTAATGTAATTTCCCAAACTGCATAACTAATTCGGCGATAAGTCATTAGAATACCCTCAATTAATTTCTTGAGAAAAGGACGAATATATCCCTATTCGTCCCCATAGACCTAAACTGTTATCTAAGTAAGAAAATCTGGCTGAATAACTCCATAAGCAAGCTGATAACCAGGTGGCTTATGCTGACAATGAGGCGGCGAAACAATAACTCCATAAAACGGCCGTATAGTAGGCTTTCCAGTAATTAATGAAGCACCACCAAAAACGGCTTCTAGTTCTTGTTCATTTAAATCCTTGAGTTCATCTTCGCCAGCAGTTGACTCTAACAATTGAGCCGTATATTCTTCAAACTCGTCCTGGGTGAAATTGTAGCCAGCACTTTTAACAATTTGGCTACATTCATCTTTACTTGTCACTCCTTGAATTTGAGCGCGAAAAGCCTCATCATTTGCTAGCTTTGTATAAAAGGCTTGAACATTTTCTATAGACACGATTTTCTCCTGAAATTATTTAACTACAGACCTAGCTTGGCTTAACCAAAAATCGGTATTGCCACCTCAACTGCTAGCTCAGATGCGTTGTAGTTATCTGTAATAACTTGCGGACAACGCATACAAGCTGCCTTGCCTTCTTGCTGCCACCACCGACAATCTCGGCGTATGGAACAGGGTGGTAGTTCTTCTGCTACTACAGGTAACTTTTCTACAATTCGCATTGCTAGACGGCAATCTTGTCCATCAAAATGCTGACAACCCTTAGTAGCGCAAGGTGCTGCCGTCCGAAAAATTTCGGCAGGTGTAATTGGACTAGCTTTTGCTATTAGTTCATCCGTGATCGGTTGGGGCTTTTTGAGATAAGCTACACGGGGTTGTGTCACTGTCCCACCGACTATGCCAAAGACAACACTATCCACAGATTCGGGTCTAGCACTGGGACAAAGTGTAGGTTTATCAGCAGCAAATTCTTCCATCAATTGAGCCTCCAAGGAAGAGAACCTTTATGACAAAACGGTTTGCTCTGGATATGGATATGCTATGATTCCTATCAAAATAGGGGCTTTAAATTTAATAACATTAGAAGTTGTTCCACCTGCAACGCTTTTCATTTCCTCATCAGACAAAGTATCTTCTGAATCTAAACCTTGGTTCCGTCGTTCCACCGCATTTTTTACGGCATCATCAATTAGATCGTTAATTTCAAGTTGACCGTTATACTTCCTTTCCATGTTGATTTTCCTCTAAATGTTGACATTTTTAGGCTTAAAGACTGAATCAAATTGCCTAACTATGTCCTCATTTTATAAAAAAGGAAAGCTACTAACTCTATTGTTAAGATTCTCAATTAGACATAAATAAAACTTTTATGTCACTAAAAAATAAGTGTTGAAATATCCGATTTTTGAGGAAGAACATATATCAGTTAATCAAGCCATATACTCTTGCATACTAATCAAAATTGAATATTTCGATAATTATGACCATTAACTATAATGATTATGTCCCAAAATTATTACCAACTGGCAGGCAATGTCTAATGAAAATACACTCGAGATAAACTCCTAAGAGGATGTTTGAAAAGTATTATTGGTAACATCCAAAGCCTCGGAAACCTAACCCCCTAGCCCCCCTTCCCTACAAGGAAATGGGGGTTTCAAAGCCTATTGACCTTTCGGGGAGAGGAATGGAAGCGGGGTTTTTAGTATACTTTACGACTTTTCAAACATCCTCTAAGACATTATTATGATTTATAAAATCTCAAGATGTAAAGTAAAATTTGGCATTTATAGCACTAGATGCTTATACGCTCACTACCCTTTATTTACAACTTATTGCTTGACAAATAAAGCCCGATAAACAGGTTCACCCTTTTTTTGCGTACTTATTTCCCGTTCTGTGGGAACTGGTAACGGATTTTCGGCTAACCATTCTTCTGTACCAACTCTTTGAAAAGCTGGATTTTCAGCAAAGCGATCGCGCATTTCCACCGCAACAAATTCCATATCTGATTGCAGAAATACAACTCCACCAACCGCAAGATAATTAGCTAAGTCTGCCACTAGTTCTGGTTGGACTACACGACGTTTAGCGTGGCGGGTTTTAAACCAAGGATCGGGGAATTGAATTGTAACGCGTTGTAAACTTTCTGGAGGGAGCGAAGATAAAAGCGATGCGTGGGTTGGGCTTTGCCTACGCAGTGAGTTATTCACATTGCAAAATAAGTAATGCAGATTTGTTAAAGCCAACTCAGAACGTAACTTATTCGCCTCCCCCACCAGAGGTTCCCGAATTTCTAAGCCTAAATAATTCCAGTTTGGTTCTATCTTGGCCATATTCATCAAAAACTGTCCCTTAGCGCAGCCAATATCTAAATGTAGTGGTTGATTTGGCTTTGCATAAATTTTTTCCCAGTCAAGGGGACTTGGTGGTGTTTGATACTTTTTACCAAGTGGATTAACATGCTGGCGAACTCGGACTGCTGCCAAAAGTTGCTCTCCTTTACGTGAAAATATTCTGTGGTGTTACATTAGAGCAGCAATTGGGGATTGGATTGAAAAAACTAGCAAAATATTCATAATTATACTAAAACACACTAAGTTAGAGATGGGCAAAGAGGAATATACGCATCTGGTTTAGGTGAGATTTATAAAGTTATTTTCGGAAAAAACAAGGCACAGATCAATAAATTCAGGATTTCCGAATAAGAGTGAAGCAGCTCTCAAAACCTCATCCCCAACCCCTCTCCTTACTAAGGAGAGGGGAGATAAAGCAACCTTAGCTAATTTGGTTCATCAATCATTTCCGGTACTAAAGCTGGGTTAGTTTTACGTTCTTCTACCGATTGCTCCCGAATAACATCGTCAATTTTCCGAGGGTGTTTGATTTTGTCCAGTACCTCTGGACTTAATTGCGATTCATCACCTTCTGGATTGGACTTTTCAGCTTGACTAGGAACTGTTTCCTTATTCATCACTATTTCCCCAAACTTATACGCCAAGCTTAAGCTCTTCTAGAGTGAATACACACTATCTTGGGACTTAATTTCACATAGCGGTAGGTAAGAAAGACGATCGCCTCCTGTAGACTAAAAATGATTCAGTAAACTAAATAGCCTCTACCATAAAAAGCGTAAATATTCAGTATTTTACGTTTCACAAAATTAGGAAATAAGCAGTGTTACCAAAAAAGCCCCCGACTACCAATGAGACTCAACGCTGGACATTTGCTCAACTTTTTGGACTGGTAAAACGTAATCCCTTGATGATTTCGCAGTGGGCGATCCTCTGGGCACTTGTGGGGACTGCTGGTGGTCTATTTGCGGCGTTGTACTGGAATGTTCTAGAGTTTTTAACTCAACAACTGCAACGATTTGAAGGTTTTAGCTTTATGAAGCCCTGATGCCAGCCATTGTTTCCAGTTGCGCTAGTTATCTGGTATTTGCCGCAATTACACATTTGGGAATTGCGCCCACTTGGCATTTTCCCCAGTACCACTTAGAGAAAATTGATGATTTTGCGATCGCGATTATGTTCGGAATCATTGGGGCGGTGGCGGGATGGATTTTTATGGGCATTTTTCGCGGTTGCGATCGCCTTTTTGCCCGGATTCCCGCCCCCATTTATGTACGCACAACCCTAGCAGGACTAGGACTTGGCATTTTAGCAGTTTTATTACCACTAACCCGTTATTTTGGACATGAAGAGTTAGAGCCAGTCCTAAATACTAGTTTTCCTGCTGTTTTTCTCTTAACTCTAGCTCTTGCTAAAATGGCTGCCATTAGCATTACCGTCACAGGTGGGTGGCGCGGTGGATTCATCATCCCCTTGTTTTTCACTGGTGCTTGTATTGGTAAAGCAGTAGCACTCTTAATTCCAGGACTTAATCCCACCCTTGCCATGATTTGTACAAGGGCGGCGATCAATGCAGCCGTAACGCGTACACCTATAAGCACGACTTTGCTACTGTCAAAACTGACTAACTTAAGTCCTTTGACACCGATCCTGTTTGCCAGTTTAGTTGGATTTTTTCTCGCTCCCAAAGTTCCCTTGATTGCATCTCAACTCAAGTCTCAGCAAACTTTTGAGTAAACTCAAAATTAAAAATTACAACTTGGAGCAAAGCTTAGAGTATTTACCATATCCCAGCAAAACGTTTGAGTTAGTCCTCCAGGCAAAATAAGGCAATATATGCTAGGATTGTATCAAAATATAGCAATTATTCAAGAGCAATTTAGAATAATTTTGCGCTTTGTTGAGTAAAAAAGCTAAAATCTACGATTTTTGGAGATTTTTAGGTTATGACAACCTCACAGGAGAGGATTATCCCGATAGACTTGCGAACCGAAATGTCGCAGTCTTATCTGGAATACGCCATGAGCGTGATAGTGGGTCGGGCGTTGCCAGATGCCAGGGATGGTCTAAAACCTGTGCATCGTCGCATTCTCTACGCAATGCACGAGCTAGGTCTGCTCCACGATCGCCCGTTTAAAAAATGCGCCCGTGTGGTGGGGGAAGTATTAGGTAAATATCACCCCCACGGCGACACGGCAGTGTATGATGCCTTGGTGCGGATGGCACAGGATTTTTCGATGCGATCGCCCTTAGTTAACGGACATGGTAACTTTGGTTCGGTAGACAACGATCCGCCAGCCGCAATGCGATACACAGAATGCCGCTTGCAAGCTTTAACTAGTGCTGGTCTACTCCACGACATCGAATTAGAAACTGTAGACTTTGCCGATAACTTCGACGGTTCCCAGCAAGAACCGACAGTCTTACCAGCACGGATTCCGCAGTTATTGCTCAACGGTTCCTCTGGAATTGCCGTGGGTATGGCCACGAACATTCCCCCCCACAATTTGGGCGAATTGATTGATGCTTTGGTGGCTGTAATCCACAATCCAGAAATCACCGATCTCGAATTAATGCAGTATGTCCACGGCCCAGACTTTCCGACTGGGGCGCAAATTTTGGGGACATCTGCCATTCGAGAAGCTTACACCACTGGGCGTGGTTCTATTACCATGCGTGGTGTAGCTAACATTGAAACCGTTGAACAACGGGGACGCCCAGATAGAGAAGCAATTATCATCACCGAATTGCCCTATCAAACCAACAAAGCGGCGCTAATTGAAAAAATCGCCGAAATGGTGAACGAGAAGCGTCTAGAGGGCATCGCAGATATCCGAGATGAAAGCGATCGCGACGGGATGCGAATTGTGATCGAACTCAAGCGTGATGCTTATCCCCGCGTCGTTCTGAACAACCTCTACAAGCAAACGCCACTGCAAGCGAACTTTGGGGCGAATATGCTGGCGTTGGTGAATAGCGAACCCCAAGTACTCACCCTCAAGCAGTTCTTAAGCGTCTTCTTGGATTTCCGCATCGAATCCATTGCCAGACGCACCCGCTACGAACTGCGGAAAGCCGAGGAACGCGACCATCTCCTGCAAGGGTTATTGATTGCGCTTTCCCAGTTAGATCCGATTATTGTCTTGATTCGCCATGCACCAGATGCGCCCACAGCCAAAGGCGAGTTGATCACAACTTATGGACTCTCGGAAGTCCAAGCAGATGCGATTTTGCAGATGCAATTGCGGCGGTTGACTGCCTTAGAAGCAGACAAAATTCGTCTGGAACACGATGATTTGCAAACCAAAATTACCGACTTGCAAGATATTTTGGCACGTCGGGAGAGAGTGCTAGAAATCATTGAAACCGAAGTCGCGCAACTAAAAACTAGTTTTGCCACACCCCGCCGCACGGTAATTTTACCAGGGGAAGGGGAATTAGATGACCGTGACCTAATTGCCAATGAAAAAGCGATCATTCTGGTTACAGAGCAAGGTTACATCAAACGGATGCCAGTCAACACCTTTGAGGCGCAAAGCCGTGCTACTAGAGGTAAAGCCGCAGCTAAAGTCAAAGATGATGATACTGTTGAGCATTTCTTGACTTGCTGCGATCACGACAGTATTTTATTCTTTAGCCAGCGTGGTGTCGTTTACTGCCTAAGAGCGTATCAAATTCCAGTGAGTTCGCGTACCAGTCGCGGGACACCAATTGTTCAAATGCTACCCATTCCCAAAGAGGAGAAAATCACCTCGATTGTACCCGTTGACGAGTTTAGCAAAGAAGAATATTTGGTTATGCTCACCAAAGGCGGCAATATCAAGAAAACCGAATTGGCAGCGTTTAGTCACATTCGCGCCAATGGCTTGATTGCGATTTCCTTAGAAGAAGGCGACCAACTCCGTTGGGTGCGACGCGCTAAAGCAGAAGACAGCGTAATCATTGGTTCTCGTCACGGGATGGCGATTCACTTCCGGTGCAACCACGAACAATTGCGTCCTTTAAGTAGGGCGACTCGTGGGGTGAAAGCCATGAAACTCAAAAATAAAGATGAACTGGTGGGTATGGATATTCTCCCCGCAGCAGTTCTTGCCACTTTGGATACAGAAATAGAAGCCGAAATTGAAGATATCGAAATTATCGAAGCAGTCGAAACAGAAGATATCGAAATTATCGAAACTATCGAAACTATCGAAATTAATGAAGAATCCCCAGAAGTACCTGGCAACGGCAGTATTGGTCCTTGGGTATTAGTAATTACAATGGCAGGATATGGTAAGCGGGTACCAGTTGCCCAGTTCCGGCTGCAAAATCGGGCTGGTCAGGGTTTAATGGCAACCAAGTTCAAAAACCGCAAAAACAAAGACAAGCTGGCAACCCTACGCATTGTCAACGACGATGACGATGAAATGATGATGGTGACAAATCGCGGTATTATCATCCGTCAAGCGTTGAATGCGATTTCTATCCAATCGCGATCGGCAACTGGAGTCAGAGTGCAGCGTTTAGATGAAGATGACGCGATTACCGGAGTGGCAATAGTTCCACCTGATGCTGTCGATGCAGAAGAAGCAGAGTAAAAAGCAGGGGGAGCAGGGGAAGCAGGGGAGGCAGGGGAGGCAGGGGGAGAGGTTTATCTCTTTACTACCTTGCTTAATTGCCTTAGCTAGCGGCATTTTAATGGGGCTAACCGTAGCCCCAGTAGGTGCATGGTTCTTGGCCTGGATTGCCTTAGCTCCCCTATGGATCTTGGTTGTTAGTTCTAGCTCAATCCAAAATCCAAAATCCAAAATCCAAAATGCCTTCGCTTGGGGTATCGGTTATCACGGTGTCGCCTTATTTTGGATTACCGGAATTCATCCGATGACATGGTTGGGCGTTCCGTGGTTGCCAAGTTTGGCAATTACCCTTTTTTGTTGGGGATTTATCAGTGTATTGGGAGGGGTATTCGTAGCTATTTGGGCGGCTGTAATGGTTCGCCTGGGTGGACAAAAATCGTGGCTACGTATATTAATTGGTACAGCTGTCTGGTGCGGCTTAGAAAGTCTATGGAGTGCTGGTCCTCTGTGGTGGAGTTCCCTTGCTTACACCCAAAGTCCACACAATCTCGTGATTTTACATCTGGGCCAACTCTCTGGGCCTAATACTGTGACAGCAGCGATCGCCGCCTTTAATGGTTTAATTGCTGAAGGATGGACGAACCGCAGAGACACAGAGGGCGCAGAGAGAATTTCCTCTGTGTTCTCTGCGCCTCTGTGGTTCGTTAATAGATACTTTGCTACCGCCATAGGATTATTAATTAGCTTACACCTGATTGGTTTTATCTTATATAGCCGTCCGATTGCTCAACCCCCAGAAGCGGCTTTGAAAGTGGGGATTGTTCAGGGTAATATCCCGAACCGACTTTTACGAAGTTCCGAAGGGTTTCGTCGCGCTCAAGAAAATTACACCAGTGGGTATATAACTTTAGCAGACCAAGGTGTAGATGCAGTCCTCACCCCAGAAGGAGCCTTACCTATTTTCCAGCGTGACTTGTTGGGAACTGCCTTAGTCGCAGCCGTGAAACTAAAAGGTGTAGTTGCTTGGATTGGGGCTTTTGGCGAACGGGGAGACAGTTATACAATTAGTTTGTTTACTTTCAACAGTAAAGGTGAAATTGTCAGCCGCTACGATAAAGCCAAACTAGTACCTCTGGGAGAATATATTCCTTTTGAAGGAATTTTAGGTGGAATAGTTCAGCGCTTGTCACCACTGGATGCACACCAAGTTCCCGGTTCAGCAAATCAGCTATTTGACACTCCTTTTGGTCGAGCGATCGCTAGTATATGTTATGAATCTGCTTTTCCTGAACAATTTCGCCGTCAAGCTGCGGCGGGTGGGCAATTTATCCTCAGTTCTTCCAACGATGCCCATTACACTGCATCCATGCCATTGCAGCACCATGCACAGGATATGATGCGGGCAATTGAAACTGATCGATGGTCAGCACGGGCAACTAATACCGGATATTCAGCCTTTGTAGATCCTCACGGTAGAACCTTGTGGATATCTGGATATAATACCTACGAAACTCATGCTGAAACAATTTATCGGCGACAGACAAAGACTTTATATGTGCGCTGGGGTGATTGGTTAACACCGTTGTTATTAATATCTTCTGGAGGATATTGGCTGGTGATTCAACTTAGGGATAAGAATTAAATAACATACAATTTATATCCCTGGCTTACCTCACCCTCAATCCCTCTCCTTATAAAGGAGAGGGAAGCTAGAGATTAATCCACGTTCCTTTAGGGATACAAAGAAAGTAAACAAAAACCTCACTCTGTCCTAACGGACATCCCTCTCCTTACCAAGGAGAGGGACAGGTTTTGCATAGCAAAACCTGGGTGAGGTTCTTTTATTTCTGTAGAACCTGTGCGATCGCCTGAGAAATCGGTAAGCCAGGAGTGCGTTCCAGCCAGAAGAACTCGCCAACTGGATTGACCTCAAGGAATATATGACGACCATCAGGAGCCAAAATGATATCAATCGCTCCGTAGTTCAAACCAAATTCTGCCATGAGTTTGAGCAGTTTATCTTCCACATCATGGGGTAAGGTGTAAAGTTGCCAAGCGTCAAGTAAGGCAACTCCCTGTTTGCGCCAGTCGTAACGTGCTTTATCCAAAGCCTGGGAATCAACTGCGGCTGTAAACACATTTTTACCTACAATAATTGTCCGCAGTTCCAAAGCTTTTGGGATTTTCTCTTGAAACGTCATTGGGCAAAAACGCAATCCATCAAGGTTGTCCAGATCCTCAGATGCTACTGGATTGGTAAATACGACCTTTTCTCGCCCTTGCTCGTCGTAGATGGCGAAGGAAGAAAGCATCTTGGTAATCATACCCTGTTCGCACTCTTGGGCAAATTGCTTTACTGCCTGTGGGTTGTTTGTAGTTAAGGTGCGTGGAGTATCTAGACCTATTTTCCTTGCTACTTGTAATTGAAGCTGCTTATTTTCGGCTCGACGGATATTTGGCACGGGGTCGAGATGAAACCCCTGAATACAGGCAATCATCCCCTGAATAGTAACGCGAGATTCCTGAATGGAGGCTTGTCGCATTTGCTTATCAATCGTGGTGGGAATCCTTGACCCAATGGCGATGCGTCGATACCAAACTGCGGATACTTCACTCAAATCTAGCTTCTGGTGATCTGCTGAGAGAATTACTTGCTCAGTTGCACCGTAGTGAACATCTAGCTGCACTTCTGTAGGAAATCGATCTGTGTCAAAACGAAACGTTTTCCCTCCTTGAGCCTCAATTGCCTGAATTACCAAGGGGATACTTTCGTTGTCTTCGCTGTGGGTAATGATTAAAACAGTCATATTAACTGCCGAATTTTAAATTTTTCCGGGGCAAAGTTATCGCTGGGCACTTGTTGAGAGTAGTGCATCTGCGATCGCTTCCGCAATCGGATAGTCCAAATCTCTCTCCAGCATTCCCCACTCTCCTGTAGGGTTAACTTCCAAAAAAACGTATTCCCCTGATGGTGTTTGGATGAAGTCAAACGCTCCAAAAACCAGCCCAAATTTTGCCATAAAGGCATGGAGACAACGGATTATTTCATCAGGTAATTCATCAGGTTGCCATGCACAAGCCTCTTTTGTCGCACGTCGCCAGTCTTGAGTAGAGGCTGAATAAGCTGATGCGTTTAATGCTCCGACAAACAGTTTGCCATTTACATACACCACCCGTAGTTCTTGCCGTTTGGGGATTTGTTCTTGAAACACAACTGGACAATAGCGCAGTGTCTCGGCATCAACTAAATCTTCTTCTTTAACTACGCTAGTGTACATAAAAAAAGAGGAGCCTTCCATACTGTAAGAAAGAGGTCTGAGGAGTTTAGCAACCATTTTTCCCTTGACTCGGTGGAAAAACTCTCGTGCTTCTTGAGGATTGTTGGTGACAAGGGTCTGAGGTATAACAAGACCAACTTCTGATGCAAGCCGCAGTTGGCGTAACTTGTTTTCAGCTGCATTAATCCGTTGTAAATCATCCACCCATGTAGCTTCTCTGAGACTATCCCAAAAGCCATCTAAGGCGGCCAATGATTCTCCAGTGCAGGCTGCTTCAAATTTTGGAGCCAATTCTTTACTCAACTCAGGTTGCCAAATACGCCGCATCCATACTGCTTGTACTTGCTCTGTATTGAAGGAGCGATCGCCGTATTCTAGTCTATGATTGCTGCCAAAGCTGCTAAAATTAGCCTGGAGTTTGACTGTCATCGGAAATTTATCGGTGTCCAACCGAAATGGCTGTGCGCCTCGTCTTGTAAGGGCTTGGGCAACTCTATCTATTGTAAAGTAATCACCACTATGGGTAATTAATAAAACTACATTACGCTCATGGTGCATAAAACATCTTAATAAGTTCTTGCATTTTCCCTACTGCAAACTATTAACAGGGAAAACCACTTAAAAAGCAAGCATAGTAATCATGAGAAACCAACCCCTAGTTGGGGTTGGCAAAGTTAACAGTAGACCTCTTGCAAAGAAGTTTTGTGGTAGATTAGATTCGTTGAACAAATTGTCAAAAAGTTGACTGGCATTTTCAAGGTCATAACTATAAATGCCAGCCATTAAGTGACAGCTTAATGCAAAACGTTTTCTTGGATCGCCTTATCGCTGGCTGAAAATCCCAAAGACCAACGGTGAAAATGATTGAACTTGAGATTGCGATAAGCGATCGCCTATAGTTAAGTTGATCCTTAAGCACCCCTTCTCTTGAGATGTCGTGATCACAAGTCGTCAGAATTCAGCATGAATTTGAGTCCAACTGGCAGATAGCGCAGTGCTAGCGAGTCCGCGTATCCTTACGGGGAAGTAAGCTACGCGCAGCGTCTGATAGAGAACGTCTAAATAAATCTCGCCTAAGTCCTTATTTTCATAGAAGGTCTACTGCCTGTGCTTGTACTTTAAATCACAGCTTCTTGGCGTTGACAATCAAAAACAACCATGTAGGAAGCATTTGGTATTTCCTGAGGAAGGTGCCGCATATAGCCATCGGCATCAGAACGGCTGCGGAAGCGAGCAACAATCTCCCGTTGTGTATTAGGAACTAGACGAGCGATCGCCCAAGAATTGAGGCGTTCTTTATAGGCAATAGGCTGATTGTCTGATTTGGAAGCTTTGTTATCCGTATTTTCTGGCATAATTATGTTATCCGTATGAAATTTCATGAAGGGCGTTAATTAGTTTCTGGCTAGGAATGCACTAACGCTTTTTTTTATGCTGCTGCCACCTTGTTATTCGATTATTTTTAGATTGTCAACACTTAGCGCTATATTTTAGACCAACTAAGTTAGAACTTGCAGGTGTCTATGAATCTCAAAGCCTGAATTGGCAATTGTTTCCAGGACATAACAATGCTCAAGCAGAAGTTTATAATTATTTTATTTGTATAAATTTCTCCGTATACGTAAGTTAATTCCGTATCAGTGGTGGAATTGATGATCAATGTCCGAAAACTCACCATTAAAAATTCAGATAACGTGCATAGGATTAATCGGCGCGGACACACTCTTAATTTTCTCTATTGCGATCGCTTTAGCCATCTTTCGGGCATTTACGTTTTTTATCGTTAGTTTAGAATACTGAAAATTAGATATTAAAAAATTCACTTTTCTTTTATTTTTACTATAGTTTTAGGCAGAATACATAGTGCAATTGTTTAATTTAAAATGTCTTGACTAACTACCTGAGAATAGTTAATATCTTCTCATAAAATTAATTATAGTTATAATGATGGAAATACCCTTGATAACATCAATAATTCAAAAAGTAGCAGAGGAAATAGGAGCAGTAGTTTTATTAGACCCAGAATGCACCTTCATGGGACTGATTACCTTTAAAAACGGCAATAAAACCTTTTTTCGTACTAGCAGATTTAGTATTAATTCTTCTGGTTCAGTAGCAATAGCTAAAGACAAAGGAGTTTCGAGCTTTTTTCTGAATAAATTTGGCTATAAGGTTACTGAAGGAAAAACATTTTTTAGTGAAGAATTATGCGAAGAAATAGCTAATTCCAGGAATAGAGATGCAGGATTCTATTATGCTAAAGAGTTGGGATTTCCCGTAATTGTCAAGCCGATTAATCTCAGTCAAGGAGTATTTGTTACAAAGGTTCACAATAAGCAAGAATACTATCAAGCAGCCAAGAAAATCTTGCAAAAAATCTCAGGATTTATTGTTGAGCGATTCTATAGTGGCAATGACTATAGAATTGTAGTACTTGATGATGAAGTAGTTTCGGCATATCAAAGAATTCCTCTATTTATAATCGGAGATGGCCAATCTAATGTTTTGGAACTTATGCAACAGAAAGAGGAAACTTTTATCAAAAATCGTAGAAAAGAAATTATAGATTTTGAAGATTACAGAATCAAAAAAAACTTGCGAAGACGGAAGCTAAATTTTAATAGTATTATACCCAAGAATAATCTAGTCTATCTTTTAGACAATGCAAATTTATCGACTGGAGGCGAGGCAATAGACTTCACGGAAAATATTCATCCTGATTTTCAAAAATTAGCAGTAAGTATTACAAAAGATATGGAATTGAGATTAGCAGGTGTGGATATTCTTACTAGTGATATAACCTCACCAATAGTAGATTATACGATCATTGAAGTAAATGGCGCTCCTAGCTTAACTCACTATGCATCATTTGGTGAAGTTCAGACCAAGAGAGTAGAAAATTTATATCTCAAAGTTCTCAAAGCACTTGAAAATGAGAATCACAGAGAAAAGCATTAATTTTGACGCTTTGGCGGAGCAATTCCTGCTCCGCTCTTGAATTCTTTTTCAATTCTATCTATAGCGGTTCCCAGGTTGAAGTACATATCAAAACTTCAGCCCAACCCCTCTTCTTAATAAGGAGAGAGGAGATAAAGCTTATTCTTTATCGGGGTGAGGTTAAGCTGTACCTCATTTTTATTAGGAAACGCTATATCTCTTCACCACTCCTTATCTAGTAGGGATTCAAATTCAGCTTGTAAGGCAGTTATATCTGCCAATCTTGTGACTAATAAATTATCCTTACCAGCATCACTTAAACGTACTTTCCAATAACGAATGCTGTCTGAGTTGTTCAACCAAAACTGAATCACGGTATCTACCACTTTATCCAGATTCCAACCCCACTTTGCTGGAACTGATTCCACCGATTTTAGAAACGTATCTAGTGTACACGTATGCATTCCCAAGTATTCCACGCCTTGGTGGGGTGGTTTTTGCCCATTTTGCTGTTGATGATTAAAAAACTGTAAAAGTGGAGATACGCCTACAATATCAAAAGTGTATTTCATGCTAGTACTCCCAGTTTGAAATTACTTACAGTAAAGCTTTAGTTTTTTATAATATAATACCTGACAAGTAACTAAAGCATCTAGAAAAAGTATAGTTTTGGTCTATATCATAGGCATAAAACCTCAGTCAGAAATTAGCACTAACAAGTCTTGAGTGCTAATATTTTTTTCTGTTTAAATTCTTAAGCCTAATTTTGTAACATCTTCAAAAGAATTTCTGGGCTGTCCATTTTGTCCATCACGACCTCAATGAAAGCAAGTTGGTGTCGATTTTGCTCGGCTTTTTGCAATGCTGACTCTAACTCAGACTCAGTGGTTACTTTAATGCCCCAACCATTATTAGCAAAAATTTCATGGAGCTTGTGATAATTCCACCGTTGAATGTCGTTATATGGCATAGTTGCACCGTGTATATCACGCTCTATGGTATATCCATCGTTGTTAATCAGAAAAATAATTGGCTTCAAGTCATAACGTAATATTGTTGACAGTTCTTGTGCTGTCATTTGAAAAGAACCGTCACCTACTAGCAGAATAGCTCGTCGTTGTGGCGCTGCGACGCAACAGCCAAGTAATGAGCCAACTGAATAGCCAATCGAACCCCAAAGGACTTGCCCAACGAAGGTGCTTCTTTTTGGCAAAGGAATTACTGAGGCTCCAAATAGACAAGTTCCAGTCTCAGCAACGATAATGTCATCTTCTTTGAGGAAATGAGCTAGGCTATACCAAAAACGCTTTTGTGTAATAGCCGCATCCGTTTTAGGATTGAAGGGAGTCGTGAAGCCAGCATCCAAATTCTCCATCGCAGACTTGAAGTCTAACGTTTGAGCATCGCGGCGCTGCAAGCGTTTGCTTAAAGCAGATAACACATCCCGCATTGCTACATTGTTGTATAGCGCACGTTTAATCTTTAGATAGTGCCCATGCACTTCAATAGTTCGACCTTGCTCAAGTTTGGCAGAAAACTTGCCGGTGTTGAAATCAGTCATCAAAGCACCAATACTCAAGACGCAATCTGCCTCCTCAATACGTTTTCGCACATAATCCTCACTGGCAGCACCATTATATATACCGATAAATTGGGGGTGTGTTTCCTCCAGCAGTCCTTTTCCCATGTTCATGGTGGCATAAGGGTATCCGGTAACTGCCAGCAACTCTCGCAATTCCTCATGCAGACGCTCACGCTCCACACCAACATCAGCAATAATCACTGGTTTCTGGGCTTTCTCCAGTATAGTTACACAGGCATCAACTGCCTCAACTAAAGTAGCGCGATCGCTTTGGAATACAGGGTGTATCAATGAATCAGACGGTATAGCTACTTTGTGTTTAGCAACATCCATCGGTATGGAGATGTAAACAGGTAATTTATAGAGAAGACAGATACCTAAAACTCTGTCAATTTCTGCTGTTGCATTCTCTATTGTCAAATATGCTTGAGCCACCGTTACCTTTTCATACATTCGGGCAAACATAGAGAAATCACCAGTACCAAGTGTATGATGAACAAGGGAACCAGATGCTTGAATTTTGGTAGCAGGAGATCCAGTAATCGTGACAACAGGAACGTGTTCGGCGTAGGCGCCAGCAACACCATTAATAGCACTGAGTTCGCCAACACCAAACGTAGTTACTAACGCTGCAACACCATTGATCCGACCATAGCCATCGGCAGCATAGGATGCATTAAGTTCGTTACAGGTTGAAATCAACTCAATTCCATCCTGGTTAACAATAGAGTCGAGGAACTCCATATTGTAGTCTCCAGCAACACCGAAGATATGCTTAACACCGATCTGCACCAGACGAAGCACTAGGTAATCACCAACAGTAAAATATGTCATTGTTTTAGCCTTCATTGATTTTCTTAGGATCTAAAATATTTTTATCTGATAGTAGGCACAAAAATATTGGTGCTTAAATTTAGAATCGAGAAATTGCAATTCCAAGGAACCAATTAATAAAAATTCAGATTGCCACTAAGTTTATTTGCACATTTACCTATTATTTTCTACAGGTTTAAACTTTTTACCATCTACCATTGGTAGAGGATGAACTTGGATTATTTTTGATAACTTATCAGTTGTTCCTTTGCAAGGCTCCTCCCAAAGCTTGTTCAATCCCCGCGAGTGATGTTTGGAGCGATCGCTTGACCATAAAAGCTTACACACATCAAATAACAATTCTTCAACTTGACATTATTGCAACATACAGTTTCGGGACTACTTAGAAACTAATTGAGCTATTTTTAAATGCTAATGATTTATTTAAAGCATCTTCAGCCAATATCCTGTCATTGCATTATTATCAGTAGAAGCTGAGTAGTTAAAGTATGTTTTATAACTTTGCATTTGGTGTTATGGAAAGTTTTTGTATATTTAGTAGCTGTAGGGCTGCGGCAAGTCCAAAGTTTTTGTACGATTAAATACTTATAATTATCGTACCACTTCTCCCGGATTTATCACAAATAAGAAATCCGGGCTTATGCTTCACTTATGAGCCAGTATATTCTCAGTAGTCTCACAGATGATGAAGAACTTAATTTTTCTGAAGAAGCAGAGGTTTTCGTTTTTCCCACTTCTTTCGCCCAGCAGCGATTGTGGTTTCTGGACCAGTTAGCACCGGGCAATCCATTTTACAATGTGTCAACAGCACTTCGCCTGACAGGTTCCCTCAACTTCACCGCCTTAAAGCAGACATTTAACGAAATTGTACGTCGCCACGAAACCTTACGCACTACGTTTGTTATGGTGAAGCAGCAACCAGTGCAGGTGATTCCTGCGGAAAGCTGCGCTAACGCACCCAGGTTAACCATACCTCTTCCCCTAATAGATTTACGCAATTTTCAGAGCCAAGAACGTGAGACAAAAGTCCTGCAAATCGCAACAGCAGAGGCTCAACATCCTTTCAATCTCACCACCGGGCCATTGCTGCGGGTGAAGCTGCTACAACTAGATGAAGCAGAATATGTGTTGCTGGTAAATCTACATCATATTGTTGCCGATGGCTGGTCAATTGGAGTGCTAATTAGAGAACTGGGAATATTATATAAAGCCTTTGCAGAGGGTAAGCGATGTCTGACGACAAGCGACTCCATATCTACCCTCCTACCAGAACTACCCATTCAATATGCAGATTTCGCCCAATGGCAACGGGAGTGGCTGCAAGGAGTGGGAGCAAACGGTACCTCGCCCCTACAAACCCAGTTAGCTTATTGGCAAAAGCAATTAGACGGAATTTCGGTACTGAATCTCCCCAGCGACCGACTCAGACCAGCAGTTCCTACCTACAGGGGTGCAAAACAATTTTTAGAGCTACCACATTTTTTAACTCAAGCGCTAGAGACACTGAGCTACCAAGAAGGCGTTACCTTGTTCATGACAATGCTGGCAGCGTTTCAGACTTTGCTCTATCGCTACACGCAGCAAGAAGATATTACAGTTGGTTCACCTATTGCTAATCGCAACCGTAGCGAACTAGAGGGGTTAATTGGTTTTTTTGTCAATAGTTTGGTGATACGTACAGATTTATCAGGGAACCCGACATTTCGAGAATTGTTAAATCGAGTGCGAGAGGTAACTTTAGGAGCATACAGCCATCAGGATTTGCCCTTTGAAAAGCTAGTGGAGGAACTGCATCCAGAGCGAGATTTGAGCTATCATCCTTTTTTTCAGGTTGTATTTAGTTTGCAAAACACTCCAATCGTTGCGCTAGAGTTACCTGGGTTAACGCTTTCGCTATTTGAGTTTGACAGCAAAACCGCAAAGCTTGATTTAGAGTTCCATCTGTGGCAGGACTTGGATAGTTTGAAAGGACAAATGGTGTATAGCACCGATTTATTTGATCACACGACCATTACCCGGATGCTGGGACATTTTCAAACGCTGCTAGAAAGCGTTGTGGCCAATCCCGAACAGCGTCTTTCAGATTTGTCTTTACTGACTGTGCGAGAACGGCAAGAGTTATTAATTGATTGGAATCAAACAAAAAGAGACTACCCAGAGAACAAGTGTTTTCATCAGTTATTTGAAGCGCAGATGGAAAAAACTCCCGATGCGATCGCAGTAGTATTTGGCGATCAACAACTCAGCTACAAAGAGTTAAATATTCGCAGCAACCAACTTGCACATTATCTTCAAAAAATAGGTGTAAAAACCGAATCTTTAGTTGGCATTTGCCTAGAGCGATCGCTAGAGATGATCATCGCACTATTAGGCATCCTCAAAGCTGGTGGAGCATACCTGGCTTTAGATCCGAGCCTACCTCAAGAGCGTCTTAACTTCATGCTAGAAGATGCAGAAGTTTTAGTATTGCTGACACAAGAAAAGTTGCTCAAGCATTTTCAGGACTTCTCGAATCCAATTATTTGTATAGATGAAGATTGGACAACTATTACACAACACAGCCAAGAAAACCCAACCAATTGCGTAACATCTGACAACCTAGCTTATGTTATCTATACCTCTGGCTCAACAGGAAAACCTAAAGGCGTTTTGCTCCAGCATCGGGGATTGTCTAACTTAGCAAAAGCTCAGATTGAAGTTTTCAACTTACAACCGAGTAACCGTATTCTGCAATTCGCCTCATTAAGTTTTGATGCTTCAATTTTTGAGATTGTCATGGCACTACAAACCGGAGCAACTCTTTATTTAACAAACAAAGAATCTCTTCTACCCGGACAACCTTTGCTCCAATTATTGCGCGAAAAAGCTATTACCCACGTCACCCTTCCGCCAGCAGTATTAGCAGTCCTACCTACAGAATCACTCCCGGCATTGCAAACTATCATCAGTGCAGGCGAATCCTGCACCGATGATATTGTAAAACGTTGGTGGAACTCTCAGTGTCGATTTTTTAATGCTTATGGGCCTACTGAAGCTACGGTTTGGTCAACATTTGCAGAGATTAGTCTGATTAGTGAAAAACCGCTCATTGGTCGCCCTATTGCTAACACTCAAATTTATATATTAGATCAGCATTTACAACCTTTACCAATTGGAGTTTCTGGTGAATTATACATAGGTGGTGAGGGATTGGCACAAGGCTATATTAACCGTCCAGAATTAACTACTGAAAAGTTTATTCCTAATCCTTTTAGTGATAAAAAGTCAGCGCGACTTTACAAGACGGGTGATTTAGCTCGGTATCGACCAGACGGAAATATGGAATTTTTAGGTCGCATTGATAATCAAGTAAAAATTCGGGGATTCCGCATTGAGTTGTCAGAAATTGAAACAGTGCTTAGTCAGCATAAAAGTGTGCAAAAAGCAGTAGTCATTGTTAAAGAAAACATATCTGGCGATAAGTACTTGGTGGCTTATATTGTTCGCAATCTAGAGACGCAAAATTTCGCGCCTCTACTACGTAAATTCTTAAAAGAAAAATTACCAGAATACATGATCCCAAAAGCTTTTGTAGTGCTGGATTCTCTGCCGCTTACAGCTAGTAGCAAAGTGGATCGTTTGGCGCTAACAGAACTTGACAGTCTGGCTAGCCGCTTAATAGATAAAACATTTATCACTCCTCGTAATCCAACCGAGTCAACCTTGGCAAAAATTTGGGCTGAAGTCCTTAATATTGAGCGTGTGGGTATTTACGATAACTTCTTCGACTTGGGAGGAGATTCGCTGTTAACTGTACGCCTACTGAAGCAGATACACAAGCAGTTTGAGCGTGAATTACCACTATCTAGCTTATTTTTAAATCCCACAATTGAAAGTTTAGCAACTTCTCTATCTTCAGAAACAGATTCTCTCGCGTGGTCGCCCTTAGTTACGATTCAGCCTACTGGTTCAAATCCAGCTTTCTTCTGCGTTCATCCAATTTTTGGTGTTGTCTTTCCCTATTACGAATTAGCTCATCAATTGGGAAAAAATCAACCATTTTATGGGCTACAACCCATTGGACTTGATGGAAAAACTCCACCACTAACTTGCATTGAGGATATGGCTACCCACTATATTGAAGCATTGCGTACAGTGCAGCCCAAAGGCCCTTATTTTTTAGGAGGTTGGTCTTTTGGAGGTTGGGTTGCTTTTGAAATGGCTCAACAACTCCAAAAGTCTGGGGAAGAAGTGGCTCTACTTGCTGTGCTTGACACTTTAGCACCAATTCCGGGCAATATACCTTCTTTAAGTAATAGTTTTAAGTTTATGCTTACTACAGTGGTGCGATATATATGGCCTTTTTTCCTCGATTATTTATATCTAATTATCGCTATCACCAAAAATCGAATTAATAGTTTAACTTCTGGGTTGACTAATTTTAATAAAATTGTGCGATACTCCTTTTGGGAGTCGCTAACGCGAACGCTCCAAACAAATCTGTTCTCTCAACTCATCCTAAAAGAGGATGCCACAGTCAACCTGATATCTGAAGAATCCAAGTTAAGATTTTTAAGCGAGTTGGCAATTCGTCCAATGCTTCGTGTTTTCTATGCCAATAGCCAAGCAGTTCTTAACTACGTTCCCCAAGCGTACCCTAAAGGAATTAATCTTTTTAGAACAAAGGTTCAATCAAGCATTGCCAAGGAAGATCCGAGTATGGGTTGGGATCAGCTAATTGTGGGAGGAACGGAAATTCATCATATTCCTGGCAATCACCTAACTATGCTGAGAAAACCCCATATCCAATTTCTTGGCGCACAGTTAAAAGCCTGTATTGAGAAAGCACAAAAATTAAAATAAGGATCAATATGTCTTCTGAAGAAGTCTTCGTCTTTCCAGCATCTTTTGCTCAACAGCGCCTATGGTTCCTTGACCAGTTGATCCCTGGCAATGCTATCTACAATGTGCCGGCAATAATTCGCTTGACAGGTTCGCTGAAGTTAGCCGCACTAGAACAGACTTTTAACGAAATCGTGCGTCGCCATGAAACCTTACGCACCACTTTTATTGTGTTGGATGGGCAACCCCTACAGGCGATTGCACCCAGCTTAACAATACCTCTTTCTGTATTAAACCTCCAACAATTACCAGCTGATGAACAAGAGGTTAAAGCAAAGTGCATTGTTAACGCAGAGATAGAACATCCCTTCGATTTATCCTCCGGGCCATTGCTGCGAGTAACGCTGCTTGTGCTTTGCGAGACAGAACATATTCTATTATTGAATATGCACCACATTATCTGTGATGATTGGTCTATGGGCGTACTGGTTCGGGAACTGGGAACGCTCTACGCAGCTTTTGCACAAAACCAGCCTTCACCTCTATTAGAACTACCTCTTCAGTACGCCGATTTTGCTCACTGGCAACGCGAGTGGCTGCAAGGAGAAGTACTCCAAACCCAGTTAGCTTACTGGCGGGAGCAATTAAAGGCTATTTCCATACTGCATCTGCCTACTGACAAACCAAGACCAGCTATACAAAGCTATCAAGGAGCAACACAATTTCTAGAGTTACCGCTCAAGCTAATTGATGCACTAGAAAAGCTGTCACAGCAAGAAGGTGTCACCTTATTTATGATATTGGTGGCAGCATTTCAAACATTACTTTACCGCTACACACATCAAGAAGATATGGCGCTAGGTTCGCCAATTGCTAACCGTAACCGCAGTGAAATTGAAGGCATAATTGGGTTTTTTGTTAATAGTTTGGTGCTACGTAGCAACTTATCTGGAAACCCCACTTTTCAGGAACTACTAGGCAGAGTACGGGAGGTAACATTAGGAGCATACAGCCATCAAGATTTACCGTTTGAAAAGTTAGTTGAAGAACTGCATCCAGAGCGTAACTTGAGCCAGCACCCGCTATTTCAAGTAGTGTTTGGTTTCCAGAATGCGCCAATGTCAGCGCTAGAACTGCCTGGATTAGTACCTAGCTTTATGAATATTGACTTTAAAAAAACACGCTTTGATTTGGAACTGCATCTGTGGAAGTGTTCTGAGGATTTTAGGAGCTTACTGGGTGGAAACTGGGAGTATTCTGAAGGTCTGCGAGGCGTAATGGTTTACAACACAGATTTATTTGATCAAGCCACCATTAGCCGGCTGCTGAAACATTTTAAAACTCTATTGTCAAGCATTGTTACAAATCCAGAACAACGAATTGCAAATTTACCGTTATTAAGTAAATTGGAGCTACATCAGGTATTGGTGGAATGGAATAATACTAACGCATATTATCCTCAAGATAAGTGTATCCATCAATTGTTTGAAGAAAAGGTACAGCAGTATCCTGATTCTATAGCAGTAAACTTTTCTAACGAGCAACTCACTTATCAAGAGTTAAATACTCGCAGTAATAAACTCGCACAACACTTACAAAAATTAGGGGTAAGTTCAGAAGTTTTAGTCGGCATTTGTATTTCACAGTCTATAGAAATGATCATCGGGTTATTAGGCATTCTGAAAGCAGGTGGAGCGTATGTTCCATTAGACCCTAGTTATCCTCAAGAGCGTCTAAATTTTATCCTTGAAGATGCACAAGTTTCAGTATTGCTGACAGAAGAAAACTTGCTCAAGCATTTTGAAGGTTTCTCAAATTCAATTATTTCTATAGATAAAGACTGGGAAATTATTACCCAAGAAAAGGCAGACAATCTCAAAAGGGATTTAAATAGTGATAATTTAGCCTATGTTATTTACACCTCTGGTTCTACAGGCAAACCCAAGGGAGTTGCTGTACCTCACAAAGCTGTCAATCGGTTAGTGTGCAATACTAACTATATAAAATTGTCATCATCTGATAAAATCGCCCAAGCTGCAAATACTTCCTTTGATGCAGCCACATTCGAGATTTGGGGAGCGCTACTTAACGGCGCTCAACTTGTGGGAATTAGTAAAGATGTAATCCTTTCATCTCACGAATTTACTTTACAACTACGAGAAAAAGGTATCAACGTTCTGTTTTTGACTACCGCCTTGTTTCAACAGATTGTCAGAGATGTTCCGCAAGCTTTTGCTTCATTACGATATTTACTATTTGGTGGTGAGACTGTTAATACAAGATGGGTTAATAAAGTTATCAAATATGGTGCGCCAAAGCATTTAATTCATGTTTATGGACCTACAGAAAATACAACATTTTCTTCTTATTATTACGTAGAAGAGTTTCCAGAATCAGCCACATCTTTTCCTATTGGTCACCCGATTACAAACACGCAGATTTATATATTAGATACCCATTTACAACTAGTGCCTATTGGCGTTACTGGCGAATTATATATGGGTGGGGAGGGGCTGGCGCGAGAATATCTCAATCGCCCTGAATTAACTGCTGAACACTTTATTACTCATTCTTTTAGTAATAATCCCAAAACACGTCTTTATAAAACGGGTGATTTAGGTCGCTATTTATCAGATGGCAATATTGAATTTTTAGGTCGCATTGACAATCAAGTAAAAATTCGCGGCTTCCGCATTGAGTTATCAGAGATTGAAGCGGTGTTGAGTCAACATCTAGCAGTCAGAGAAACTGTTGTCATTGCTGCTGAGAACGTACCTGATGAGCAGTACTTGGTGGCTTATATTGTTCCCAACCAGGAACAGATACCGACGCAAGAAGTGCAAAGCTTTGCGTCCTTACTTCGTCAATTTCTCAAAGAAAAGTTACCAGAATACATGGTGCCAAGAGCATATATGATATTGGAATATCTACCTCTAACACCTAATGGCAAAGTGGATCGTCGTGCTTTACCCACGCCTAATATAATTACTTTCAATAATCAAGATTATGTGGCACCGCGATCGCAAGTCGAAGAGTTACTTGCCCAAATTTGGGCTAAAGTCTTGGGAAAAGAGCAAGTAGGCGTCCACGACAATTTCTTTGAATTGGGCGGTCATTCTCTACTAGCGACTCAGCTAACTTCCCGTATCCGTGATACCTTCCAAATAGATTTACCTGTACGCAATTTGTTTGAAACACCAACTATTGAACAACTTGCTAAGTACATTTACACAATGTGTTGGGCGACAAAAGGTGTGGATAAGACTGAAACTACAGGAATTCAGCGAGAAGAAGTGGAATTTTGAGAAACCTCTGAGTCAGGGAATCATCATACCATTTATGCCATCTGGTATATGTGCGCGAGCCGCAGTAGCGATTAACTTAAGCATTAGGAAAATGCGCGAATTGGCTGGGTTTAAGTTAAAGGGAATAAATAAAAGCCCTTTGACTTGCTTTTTGATGGCATTTATGTACAGCCTCGCTGCCTGCGTTTTTCAGTCTTGGGAGTTTTTAACAAGCTTACTAAGGTGTTCTGCTGCCGTCTTCAGGCAAAAATCTCTAGTAGAAATCAACCTGTATTAGGAAGTGGGCGATGCACATTGGATTTCTTAACCCTCAAGGCAATTTTGATTCAGCCAATAGTCACATAACGAAACACCCAGATTTTGGGGGTCAGCTAATCTATGTTAAGCAAGTTGCCATAGCGATCGCTCAAATGGGTCATAAAGTTGATATTCTCACCCGTCAAATCATTGACCCAGAGTGGCCAGAGTTTGCCCAAGCGATTGACACTTATCCAGGCGTCGATAACGTCCGCATTATTCGCTTACCAGCTGGGTCAAAAGAATTTATCTCTAAAGAGTTGTTATGGCCTCATCTGGTTAGTGATTGGGTACCCAACATCTTGAAATTTTATCAACAAGAAGGTAGCTTACCTGATGCAATGACTGCCCACTACGCTGATGGGGGACTATGTGGCGTTCTAATTGAAGACCAGACAGGCATACCTTTTACTTTTACTGCTCATTCTCTCGGCGCTCAAAAGATGGATAAACTGGAAATCACCCCAGAAAATCTCACAGAAATAGACGAGCAATTTAATTTCAGATATCGTATCTTAGCCGAACGCCTAAGTATGAATCGCTCGGCTGTTAATATCACCAGTACACGACAGGAACGCTTTGAACAGTACTCTCATCGAGTCTATGGTGGTGCAGTGGATGTGGAGAATGACAACTGTTTTGCAGTGATTCCACCGGGAGCAAATTTCTCGATTTTCGGTGCAAAGGCGCGTTCGGAAAATGAGGAGGCTACCTACCAACTCGTTCAGGAACGATTGGCACGCGACATTGCAGAAGCCCGTCGAGATTTGCCCGTTATTATAGCATCCAGTCGATTAGAGCTTAAAAAGAACGTATTAGGGCTGGTGCAAGCCTTCGCAATGAGTCCAACACTTCAGGAACGAGCTAACTTGGTGCTACTTACAGGGGGGCTGGACGATCCTTTACGAGAGGAAACTAGCGACGACACGACTGAAGAGGTATTAGCCCCGATTCGGGAGGTCGTTAAAGAAAACGACTTGTGGAGCAAAATCAGTGCATTTGGCTTGTCGGATCAGTCTCAAGAGTCACTGGCAGCAGCCTATCGGTTTATGGTTAAACGCCGCTCGGTGTTCGCGCTAACTGCACTCTACGAACCCTTTGGGCTTGCTCCCTTAGAAGCGGCAGTAGCAGGTTTACCAGTGGTAGCAACCCAGAACGGTGGTCCCAGCGAGAGCTTGCGACAGGGAAATAAGGAATATGGCGTACTCGTTGACCCAGAAAATGCTGCTGATATTGTTCGGGGCTTGGAGCGGGTGCTATGCAATGCTGATGAGTGGGAATATTTTGCCCAAGCTGGTCAGCAACGGGTGTTGAAGACGTACACTTGGGAATCTACTGCTGAAAACTACTTGACTTTGCTTGAGCAAATTCTGTCTTCAGGCAAAACCCGCGATCGCGCTGAACTCCTTCCCATTCATCCCTACTTCCGTAATCCAGAATCGCAGACCGATGTTTCTTTGGAAGAATTAAGCGACCTCTACTTTGGAACTAATCAAAAGGGACTAAAAAATGCGGATTAAATAAAGTGCAAAACTAGGGTTAAAGCAGAAGTTGCTAAAGAAAAAGTGGAAGTTCTTACTCTTAAGGCGGAAGTTTCTACAGACTGTGCGAAATACCGAAACCTGAAGGCAGAAGTTCTTACTCTTAAGGCGGAAGTTGCTACAGACTGCACGAAACACCGAAACCTGAAGACGGAAGTTCTTACTCTTAAGGCAAAAGTTTCTACAGACTAGGCGAAATACCGAAACCTAAAGGCAGAAGTTCTTACTCTTAAGGCGGAAGTTGCTACAGACTGCGCGAAACACCGAAACCTGAAGGCGGAAGTTCTTACACCGAAGGCAGAAGTTGCTACAGACTGCGCGAAATACGGAAACGTCAAGGCTGGAGCAATATTTTTTGATGGATGTTAAGGAATAATAATTAAATAAAATATAATTTATGTCCCTGGCTTACCTCACCCTCAATCCCTCTCCTTATAAAGGAGAGGGAAGCTAGAGACAGAATGAAGTTTTGCATTTTATTTAATTCACGTTCCTAAATGTGCGATTGAGGCAGTTATGAGCAGCTAGCAGAAAACGTGCTGACTGCTTCGGCAAACTGCTGATTTTGTTCCATTAATGCCATGTGTCCACCTGGTTTGAGGGTGACTCTTTGAGAATAAGGCAATTCTGCTTTCATGCGATCGCTTGCAACAGGTTTAGTTGCTATATCTGAATTGCCGCAAACGACCAACACAGGTACGTTAATATTTGCAAGTGTTTCTGTTTCATCAAAGTTGAACATCGCCAGTGTGCCACGCGCCAGAACCCCAGGCGAACCCAATGCTGATAATAGACCTGCAAAACTTAGTTGACCCCGTGTTTCACTACCCGTAAATCCAGATAGTTCGACGGTGATGTACAGTGAACCGTTCAAATACGAGAGCCAAGTCATCAACCAAAAAATCGGCCACAGCACGATAGTCAGGTACAACACAGGTTCGAGTAGCGGTTTCTGCAATTTACGTACCAGATTGCTAAAGATACAAGTTTTTACCGGATTAGTGTAAGTAGTATCTACAAGAATTAAGCCAGCCACCCGGCTCCCTAATTGCTCTGGAAACAGGCGACAAAATGTTAGGTTAATCATTCCACCCATGCTGTGTCCTACCAGAATAACAGGTTTATCCCCTGCGATACTCCCTTTGGGAGTGGCTGTCACCAACGCAACCACAGCTTCCAAGTCACGGGCATATTTTTCTATAGAGTGATCGTTGTTTTTCGGTTTGGAGGATTTTCCTAGCCCTGGTAGATCCCAAACAATTACTCGGAAGCGATCGCTTAATTGTCGCTTGGCATAATACCATACAGTACTGTTTGGACCCCAACCGTGTGACAAGATAATTGGTTGACCATCTTCAGGACCAAAAAACTCTACTTGCAACACACTACCATCCGGCCGTGCTAAACGCTGCACGGTTTTGCTACGCATAAACTTGGGTTCATCGGCTCCAGGACGGCGCAGCAGTGGCAAACTGATAAAACGGCCGCCAACAGACCACAGAAACATTACTAGTCCAGCTACTAAATAGAACGTTCCTACAAGTTCTCGTTCGTACCACTCATAGAGAATGTAGATTCCCCCGCCAAGTACCCCAACCGACAGCAGTTGAAACAGCCATATAAGTAGAAAATTATGAGGCATGAATATCATGAGCCTAAACCTTGCGATAGTTTATTAACTACGTTGTCTTTTAGCTTGATAGCATAGTTGAATCATCCAAGTTTCAGTCCCAAGAATGATTTATACAATGTTGCAACTGTGATAAAAATGCTGAGTTAGTTAATAACTGCTAAGTAACAACAGTTGCGAAGGGGTTTAATTTTGAATACAGTTGAGTTTTTATCTTATCTTCGCAGCTTAGATATTCAAGTTTTTATTGATCGTGAAAAGTTTCGCTGTAACGCGCCTGAAGGAACTCTTACAGCAGAATTACGTGCAGAGATTCAAGAACGTAAAGCAGAAATTATTGAATTTTTAAAAGCAACTAATCGTAATAATAACCACAGCTTTAGACCTCTAGTACCTATTTCGCGGTCAGTAAATCTTCCCCTCTCCTTTGCTCAACAACGGCTGTGGTTTCTCAACCAATTAATTCCTAATAATCCTTTCTATAACATTCCACTAGCACTACATTTAACAGGTTCGCTCAATCAAGCCGCGTTAGAACAAACTTTTAACGAAATCGTGCGGCGACATGAAGTTTTACGCACCACTGTTGTGATGCAGTCAGGGGAACCAGTTCAGGTAATTAATCCGACGTTAACTATTACTTTACCAGTAATAGATTTACGACAACTGCCACAAGCCGAACGAGAAATACAAGCACGACAACTGACTACCCAAGAAGCTCAACGTCCTTTCAATTTATCAACTGATTCGTTGCTGCAAGTAAAACTGCTATGGTTGGATGAGACACAATACATCCTGCTGCTGACTATCCACCACATTGTCTGTGATGGTTGGTCTATTGGGGTGCTAATGCAAGAGATAGCAGCACTTTACACAGCCTTTGCCAGCAATCAGCCTTCTCCTCTACCGAAACTTGCAATTCAATATGCAGACTTTGCATACTGGCAACGCCAATGGTTGCAAGGGGAAGTATTAGAAAAGCAACTTGGTTATTGGCAGAAGCAATTAGACGGCATTTCTATGCTAAATCTGCCAACCGACAGACCAAGACTAGCTGCTCAAAGTTACCAGGGTGCAAGGCAACCTCTGCAATTATCAAAAAGTTTGAGCAAAGCCCTTTTAGCTCTCGGAAAGCAAGAAGGGGTAACTTTGTTTATAACCCTACTAGCAGCATTCCAAATTTTACTTTCCCGCTACACACAACAAGAAGATATTGCTATTGGTTCACCTATTGCCAATCGCAACCGGAGTGAAATTGAGGGATTAATTGGTTTTTTTGTCAATAGCTTAGTACTGCGTACTCAACTCAGTGGAAACCCAACTTTTCGGGAATTATTGAGTCGAGTCAAAGAGGTAACTTTAGGAGCTTATGCTCATCAAGATTTACCTTTTGAAAAGCTGGTAGAAGAACTACACCCAGAGCGTAACTTGAATCGAAATCCGCTATTTCAAGTTGTTTTTGCGCTCCAGAATGCGCCTATGTCTGCCTTAGAATTACCTAGTTTAACTTTAAGTCCTCTACCATTTGAAACGGAAACAACGCGCTTTGATTTGGAGTTCCATTTGTGGGAGCCAAATACCCAAAATGGGTTATGGGCAGATAGCTCAGAAGGAATTAGTGGTTTTGTAATTTATAGTACTGATTTATTTGATGATGCTACTATCACCAGGATGCTAGGGCACTTTCAAATATTACTGTCAGGTATAGTTGCAGATCCCGAACAGCGAATTGCACAATTACCACTTTTAAGCGAATCTGAGCTAGATAAATTATTAGTTGGATGGAACAATACTCGGTTAGATTATCCTCAAGATAAGTGTATTCATCAGTTATTTGAGAACGTTGCAGAGCAGAATCCTGATGCAACTGCGCTAGTACTCGAAGATAAACAACTCAGCTACAAGGAGTTAAATATACGTAGCAATAAACTTGCACATTATCTAAAAAAATTAGGAGTTAAAGCCGAAGTTTTAGTAGGACTTTGTGTAGAACGCTCTTTTGATATGGTAATAGGAATGTTGGGCATCCTGAAAGCAGGTGGAGCTTATGTACCTTTAGATCCGAGCTACCCATCTGAACGTTTAAACTTTATGCTTGAAGATGCTCAAGTCTCAGTTTTATTAACTCACAAGCGATGGATTAAAGGTTTGGGAAACCATAATTCACAGGTAATCTGTTTAGATAATGATTGGGAAATTATTACTCAAGAACTTGAAGATAATCTTCCCAGCCAAGTTGAAGTAGATAACCTCGCTTATGTCATTTATACCTCTGGCTCAACTGGAAAACCTAAAGGGGTTAAAATTGAACATAGAGGATTGTTAAATTTAGTTTTTTGGCATCAAAAAGCGTTTACAGTTTCACCCATTGACCGAGCAACGCAGATTTGCGGAGTTGGCTTTGACGCTTGCGGTTGGGAAATTTGGCCTTATCTTATTGCTGGGGCAAGCATTTATTTTGTAGATGATCAAATCAGGCAAATACCTGAGCATCTCCGAGATTGGCTAATATCAAAAGCGATAACAATTACCTTGTTACCAACTCCTTTAGCAGAGAAAATTATCTTATTAGATTTTGCTAATAACGCAGCTTTACGAATATTACTCACAGGTGGCGACAGACTAAATCAATATCCTTTAGCTGACCATCCTTTCCAGTTAGTTAACAATTATGGTCCAACTGAGAACACGGTTGTGACAACTTCTGGTCATATTTCTGTTAAGAATAAAGATAATTTAGCACCCGTAATTGGTCGTGCGATCGCCAATACACAACTTTACATACTAGATAAACATTTACAACCAGTACCTATTGGCGTTTCGGGAGAGTTGTACATAAGTGGTGATGGATTGGCTCGAGGTTATTTAAACTGTCCTGACTTAACTGCTGAATGCTTCATTGATCATACTTTTACTAATAAGTTAAAAGCAAGACTTTATAAAACAGGTGATTTAGTTCGCTATCGAGTAGATGGCAACATTGAATTTTTAGGTCGTCTCGACGAGCAGGTAAAAATTCGCGGCTACCGCATTGAGTTGGGAGAAATTGAAGCCGTACTGACTCAGCATCCAGCAGTGCAGCAAACTGTAGTAATAATTCGTGAGGATAAAGGCGAAAAGCGCCTCGTAGCTTATGTAGCACCAAAAAGCGAATACAGCAGCGAGCAGGAGAGTATGCAATTAATGCAATTGCAGAATGAGCAAGTTTTGCAATGGCAAATGCTCTATAACGAAACTTATAATCAACCTGCTGATTCAGATCCAAAATTGAATATTGTCGGCTGGAATAGTAGTTACACAAATCAGCCTATTCCAGCAGAGCAGATGCATGAATGGGTGAATAATCAAGTCGAGCAAATTTTGGCTTGGGAACCCAAACGAGTCTTAGAGATTGGTTGTGGAACAGGTTTGATTTTGTTTAAGATTGCACCTCACTGCACTAAATATTGGGGAACAGACTTTTCCTCAGTTTCACTTAACTACATTCAGCAGCAGTTAGAAAAGCAAGAAATACCGCAGGTAACGCTGTATCAGCAAATGGCTACTGACTTTGAGAAAGTAGAAACAGCAGCTTTTGATGCAGTAATTCTGAACTCGGTTGTACAATATTTTCCTAGTATTGATTACCTGATTCGTGTATTAGAAGGTGCTGTGGACGCAACTGCACCCGGTGGCTTTATCTTCATAGGAGATGTGCGTAGTTTACCACTCTTGCAAGCTTTCCATGCGTCAGTGCAACTGCATCAAGCTGAACCTTCTCTTACCCGCTCCGAGTTACAGCAACGGGTACAAATGCAAATTTTCCAAGAAACAGAGTTAGTCATTGACCCAGATTTTTTTACTGCAATAAAGCAACGCTTTCCGCAGATTAATCATGTACAAATTCAACTGATGCGGGGTAAACATCACAATGAGCTAACTGATTTTCGTTACAATGTGATTCTTCATGTTAGTGGTGAAAGTGTTAATAATACTGAAAATTATTCAGTGCGAAACTGGTCTGAAGATAATTTAACAATCTCAGCAGTGCGTCAGTTATTAATTGAGAATCAACCAGAAATATTAAGCATTGTCAATGTACCTAATGCGCGGGTGATGTCAGCAGTTAAAACAGCCGAATGGCTATCAGACGTAGAAGCTTTTAAAACTGTAGGTCAAATACGTAAAGCTTTGCAAGAAATCGAAAATTTCGGAGTAGAACCAGAAGATTTCTATGCGCTGAATGTACCTTATAAGATTGATATTACCTGGTCACATTCAAGTATTGAAGGAGATTATGATGTAGTTTTTGTTCGGCAAGATGCAGTAAGTAAGAGAACTATTTTTCCACATAGCACGACTCACTCTCGTCCCTGGGAATCTTACGCCAATAATCCCTTACAAGCCAAAGCAGCGCGTAAATTAGTGCCGCAGTTACAGACTTACATAGCAGAAAAACTGCCTGAATACATGATGCCATCAGCTTTTGTAGTATTGGAGTGTTTACCTTTAACAGCTAATGGTAAAGTCAATCGCCGCGCCTTAAGAGCATTCCATGATGCAATCAAGCTCCAATTGCCTGAAAATTATATCGCACCTCAGACTCCTATTGAAGAAGTGCTAGTGAAAATCTTTGCTGAGGTTTTGGGACTTAAGCGCGTAGGAATTTATGACAATTTCTTTGAATTAGGTGGTCATTCATTACTGGCAACTCAGCTTGTCTCTAGAGTGCGCGACGCCTTATATGTGGAGTTACCTTTGCGTAGCGTATTTGAAGCATCCACAATTGCACAACTATCTAAGGTGGTGGAAAGCCTTAAAGAAAGCAATGCTCAAAGTCAAGCCCCAGTTTTAGTACCACTATCGCGTGAAAGTCGGCGGATTAAGTTATCTTCCTTAAACGAAGAGAGCAAGAGGCATTAAGGGACTTCCAAAAAATAAAATATCCCCCAATATTTATCGTAAATTAAAGGGTTTAAGACCGCTACCTCTACAGGTAGCCCCAGTTTCTGTCGGGGTTTAAATCCCATTATGTAAATGTCTAAAATGTTTTAATTTTGAATTTTCAACTGTTAATATGCTGTGCCATTCAGCTTTTGGAGTCTCAACCCAGCCAGGATTCCAGTACCAAGCATCCAAGTGATATCAAGTCCGCTTAATTGCTTATTAAACCCGAAGAACCCCACCCCGCCAAAGCTACGCTTTGTCTCCCCTCCCCGCAAGCAAGGAGGGGATTAAGAGGGGGGTGTAATGACTGTGGTTAGCATAACTAATTATGCGGACATGATATGAATCACTTCTAAGCCTAAGAAATAAGAATTAAATAACAATACCTCTGCCAAAATTAGAGGGTTAGGGGGAGACAAAAAGGCTCAATCCCTTGGATTACAATGGTTTCAGGCTTTTGAATTGGGCTTTAAGCCTATATCCCGAAACCCGCATTGTGCGGGCTTTCTAAAAAATTGGCGAAGGTATTGAAATAACATACAATTTATGCCCCTAGCTTACCTCACCCTCAATCCCTCTCCTTATAAAGGAGAGGGAAGCTAGAGACAGGATGAAGTTTTGCATTTTATTTAATCCACGTTCCTAAGATGGTTCCCAGTTCGCGGGCTAGGGTAGATTTACCAGCACCCCCAGAACCAATGATTAAGATTTTCTTTATCTTTGGTTTGCATCTCCCTTTTCAAGCTCAAGAGGGTAAGCATTGCTCACCCAAATAACCGTCTTCAGGGTAACTCAATACGCCGCTACAATAGTACCACTAGAAGGATTATTGCCCAAATATTGATATTATGACGACTGCTACAACTGTAAAAACTGAGTATGAAGCGATTATTGGTCTAGAAACCCATTGTCAGCTGAGTACCAACACCAAGATTTTCTCTAATAGCTCGACGGCATTCGGTGCTGACCCCAATACTAACATTGACCCGGTTTGTATGGGTTTACCTGGGGTCTTACCTGTACTCAATGAAAAAGTATTAGAATACGCCGTCAAGGCTGGTTTGGCACTAAATTGTCAAATCGCTAAATATAGCAAATTTGACCGTAAACAGTATTTTTATCCTGACTTACCCAAAAATTACCAAATTTCTCAATATGATCTACCGATCGCAGAACATGGTTGGTTAGAAATTGAGTTGGTAGATGCTGAAGGTAATCCCACTCGCAAACGCATTGGCATTACGCGTCTGCACATGGAGGAAGATGCTGGAAAATTGGTACACGCAGGGAGCGATCGCCTCTCCGGTTCTACCTATTCTCTGGTAGACTACAATCGCGCAGGTATACCGTTAGTGGAAATTGTCTCGGAACCTGATTTACGTTCGGGATTAGAAGCTGCTGAATATGCCGAAGAGTTGCGTCGGATTGTGCGCTATCTCGGTGTGAGTGACGGCAATATGCAAGAAGGATCTCTGCGCTGCGATGTCAACATTTCCGTGCGTCCGGTGGGACGAGAGCAGTTTGGCACCAAGGTAGAAATTAAAAACATGAACTCGTTCAACGCCATCCAACGGGCGATTGACTACGAAATTGAGCGCCAAATCGCCGCAATCGAAGCAGGCGATCGCATTATTCAAGAAACTCGTCTGTGGGAAGAAGGCACTCAACGCACAAGTAGTATGCGGATTAAGGAAGGTTCTAGCGATTACCGCTACTTCCCCGAACCAGATTTAGCACCAATTGAGGTGTCAAATGAACAATTAGAGAAATGGCGCAGCGAATTACCAGAACTACCAGCCCAAAAACGCCATCATTATGAAAGTGATTTAGGGCTTTCGGCTTATGATGCGCGAGTGTTGACAGAAGATCATCCAGTAGCCAAATATTTTGAAACTGCGATCGCATCTGGAGCAAATCCCAAAGCTGCTGCAAACTGGATTACTCAAGATATTGCAGCACACCTCAATAAGCAAAAACTCAGTATTACTGAAATCGCCCTGACTCCCACCAATTTAGCTGAGATTATCACTCGCATTGAAACGGGCAAAATTAGCAATGCTCAAGCTAAAGAAAAGTTGCCAGATTTGCTTAGTGGTATTTCTCCTGAAAAAGCCTTTGCTGGTCAAGAGTTAATCACCGATCTTAGTGTATTGGAACCGATCGTTGATGAAGTCATAGCCGCCAATCCCAAAGAACTAGAAAAGTATCGCAACGGTAACACCAACCTCAAAGGCTTCTTTGTCGGACAGGTTCTAAAAAAGACAGGCAAACGTGCTGATCCTAAGCTGACTAACGAATTGATGGAGAAAAAACTGAACGCCTAGTAGTCTGTCAACTCAACTTTGCTCGCTGCGGAGGGCATAAGGGCAGGGGGAGATGAGGGGGATGAGGAGAATAACCAATGCCCCATGCCTAATGCCCCAAGTCAGTATTTTCCCGGTGTTCTTCACAGAATCTTCATATAAAAAATGGTGATAGCCCGCATACCAAAAATGATATGCTGTGTTAAGTAGATGCACCCTGATGATCTGGAGAGCTGCTGAAGTGGCTCTCTTTTTTATTTGATTTTTGTGGTATTTACGGTTAACTTCATAATATTATTAAGAATAATTTCCATTAAATAAGTATTAACCCTTAGATTAGAAATGATAGAGTGTACTAAGTAGATGCACCCTGATGATCTGGAGAGCGACCCAAGTGGTTCTGCTTTTTTGCTTTTGTCTTTCGTCATAAGAAAGGTAAAAACAATTATGCCAATCGCTAACTGGTGCATTATTATTACCATCAGCAAATAAACTCACAACAAAAGGGACTGAGGAGCAGGGGAAGAATAATAACTCTTGTACAGACGCGATTAATCGCGTCTCTTAATTCAACACTTTTCCAAAGCACAAATTGACCTATCCAACCTGATAGTTATAAGGAAGAATAATGGCAGAAGATTGGCAAAAAATAACAGGTGGCATCACAGCACCAAGGGGGTATCAGGCGGCGGGAATTACCGCAGGATTGAAACCTTCGGGGTTGCCAGATTTAGCTTTGATATTCTCAGAGGTGGAAGCGATCGCAGCTGGTGTATTCACCACCAGCCAAGTTAAAGCTGCCTGTGTAGAATATTGTCGCCAACGCTTGCAAGCCAAACATAGCGCTCGTGCCATCCTCTGCAACGCTGGACAAGCAAATGCCGCTACAGGGACTCAAGGCAACCTTGATACCTTAGAATCTGCTCTGGCAGTAGCCCAAGCACTAAACATCTCGTCTGAATCTGTGTTATTGGCTTCCACAGGCGTGATTGGTCAAAGAATTAAGATGGATGCTTTGCGAAGCGGGATTCCCAAGGTAGTAGCAGCACTCTCAGAAACAGGCTCAGATGCCGCCGCCGGAGCGATTATCACTACAGACTTGGTAACTAAATCCATTGCTCTAGAGACAACTATAGGCGATCGCCCAGTACGAATTGGTGGCATTGCCAAAGGTTCCGGCATGATTCACCCGAACATGGCAACCATGCTGGCATTTGTGACTTGTGATGCTGTGGTTTCGCCTCACCTTTGGCAGCAAATGTTAGCAAGGGCAGCAGATAGAAGCTTTAATTCCATTACCGTGGATGGTGATACCAGTACCAACGACAGCTTAATTGCCTTAGCAAATGGTCAATCTCGCACCCCAGCAATTACAGAATGGGGCGCAGAAGCAGAGAAATTAGAGGCGATGTTAACAGCAGTTTGCCAGCATTTAGCTAAAGCGATCGCTCGTGATGGTGAAGGCGCAACCTGTCTCATTGAAGTGGAAGTGACAGGCGCTCACGATGAACTATCAGCTAGGCAAATAGCCAAAACTATCGCTGGTTCATCCCTAGTTAAATCTGCAATCTTTGGACGTGATCCCAACTGGGGACGCATCGCCGCCGCCGCCGGACGTGCAGGTGTACCCTTTGAGCAAGAAAACCTGCAAATTAAGCTAGGGGATTTTTTAATGTTAGAAAATGGTCAACCTGTGCAATTTGACCGTGCAGTAGCGAGTACTTATTTAAAAAAAGCAGCGGCGGATTCTTCGCTGCCCAAAGACTTCATTGCCACTAATAATAGTAATGATTTATCCTTTGATAGAAGCACTATTAAAGCCCAACGAGTCGATAATCCGGTGATCATTGCAGTCAGCATTGGCAATGGTCATGGTTCAGGTAAAGCTTGGGGTTGCGATTTGAGTTACGACTACGTGAGAATTAACGCCGAGTATACTACGTGAACTACTCCGACTTGCCTACTACCAACTACGTAACTATGCCTTAGACTTCTTCTTTAACCGCTTTGCCCATGATGATGTAGGTTAAGCTAATCTTCTCCTAACTTCTCACTCTAAAAAATGCTTCCTTCCAGACGAGTTTATTTACTGTTGGTTTTGGGTATAGCGATCGCCCCGATCCTATGCCTTTTTCTCAACATTAAACCAACGATCGCCATCACTTTGCTATTTGATGCCATTGTTCTCGGATTGATGGTTGTAGATGGTTTGCAGGTGCGGCGTTCTCGCGTGCAAATTACCCGCGAATTACCGTCACGATTATCGATTGGGCGGGATAATCCGGTGGTGCTGAAGGTGACATCGCAAAATGCCAACGCCCTAATTGAAATCTGCGATTACTACCCAACAGGATTTGGTGTATCAGCACCCTCACTCCGGGCTATTGTTAAGAGTAACAGCACCCAAGAATTGACGTATACCGTCAACCCAAAACAGCGCGGCGAGTTTCCTTGGGGAAATATTCAAGTCCGACAGTTGGGAATTTGGGGATTAGCTTGGGATGATTGGGAAATTCCCCAAAGTCTGCCAGTGAAAGTTTATCCCGATTTAGTGGGATTGCGATCGCTCACAATTCGTCTGACACTACAATTATCAGGATCAATGCGCCAATCTCGCAAAACTGGTATTGGTACAGAGTTTGCCGAACTGCGGAACTATCGCACTGGTGACGATTTGCGATTTATTGATTGGAAAGCTACCGCCCGTCGGGTTGGGGCTTATGGTAATGCGATGCCACTGGTGAGGGTTTTGGAACCAGAACAGGAACAAACATTACTTATCTTACTCGATCGGGGACGCTTGATGACAGCAAAGGTGCAGAGTTTGCAGAGGTTTGACTGGGGTTTGAATGCAACTTTATCCTTAGCATTGGCGGGGTTACATCGAGGCGATCGCGTGGGCGTTGGTGTATTTGACCGCCAGATGCATACGTGGATTCCCCCAGAACGCGGTCAACATCATTTGAATCAGCTAATTGATCGCTTAACTCCAATTCAACCAATGTTATTTGAATCTGATTATTTGGGGGCGGTGACAAATGTTTTGCAGCGACAAACTCGCAGGGCGCTTGTAGTCGTGATTACCGACTTAGTTGATGTCACTGCTTCTGTTGAACTTCTGGGCGCACTCTCCAAGCTAGCACCCCGCTATCTCCCATTTTGCGTGACTCTGCGAGATCCGCAAGTTGATCGTCTGGCACACACCTTCACAGATGATGTTACAGATGCTTATGCCCGTGCAGTGGCACTCGATTTATTAATGCAACGACAAGTAGCATTTGCCCAGCTGAAACAAAAAGGTGTATTAGTACTAGATGCACCAGCAAACCAAATTGCCGATCAGTTAGTTGAGCGATATCTGCAACTCAAAGCGCGAAATCAGCTTTAGCTAATTGCATTGATGAATCGAATGTGAGGCACTAAAAATAGCATCTCACATTCTGTGTCTAAAGTGATGGCAGAGCGCCAATTAAGATTAAACAACCACAAAATTGTTGTTGGTTAGTGACAATCCAGCAGATAGTTGGGCAAATTTTACTTGAGTAAATGCAGCCGCACTGCCATCTGAGTCAAAGTACAGTCCACCTGTAGTAGAATCATAGATAAATCGTTGATTGCTTGTCGTTGCAGATGCACCGATGGTAAACTGGCTTTTCTGAAGTGAACCTATTAATAACCCGCCACCAAAACCAGCAGCCGATACCTGAATAAGTTCATTAGTCGCGTTGAAGTCATCAACACGAGCAACGCCTTGGTCATAAGTCCTGAAAGCAAAGGTATCATTACCGTTTCCACCTGTTAGAGTGTCATTTCCCCCATAGCCACCAGAGAGCGTATCGTTGCCATTGTTCCCCACAATGTTGTCATCGAACCGTGTACCTGAGATATTTAATCGTTCGATATTCTTGTAACTAACTAGATTCGTGCCTTCCGTAATTGAGCCAATGTTAGTAGTGGCATTGAATGTCGTTGTAATCCCCCCTGTAGCATCGCCGTAATCGACGGACAACAAATCGTCACCTTTACCCCCATCTACCGTTTGAGTCACTAAGCCCGATGGGTCAACAATATAAGGGTTGCTTGTGGGGCTGCTTACATAGAAGGAATCATTGCCATCGCCCCCAGAGAGTAGGTTATCGCCTTTTGAATAGTCAACATTCAAGGTATCGTTACCAGCGCCACCGTCGAGGGTGTTATTGCCAGAGGCGGCAAAGCCTTCTCCCTCGAAGTCGTCCTTCCCTTTAGAGGCAGAGAGATAATCATTGCCATCGTCCCCAGAGAGCAAATTATTGCCTACTGAATAGTCAACATTCAAGGTATCGTTACCAGCGCCACCGTTGAGGGTATTATTGCCAGAAACGTTAAAGAAAAACGTGTCATAGTCATAGTCGCCAGAGGCGGAGAGAAAATCATTGCCATCGCCCCCAGAGAGCAGGTTATCACCTTTTGAAATGTCAGCACCCAAATTATCGTTACCAGCACCACCGTTGAGAGTGTTATTGCCAGACACATCGCCATACATATAGTAATCGTATGCGCCGAATCTGCTAAAGGTACTAGAGGTGGAGAGAGTATCATTGCCATCGCCTCCAGAGAGCAAATTATCGCCTGTTAAATCAGAACTCTCCAATAGAACATCGTCACCAATACCACCAATGAGAGTATCATTGCCCGCACCACCCCGCAGCAAGTCATTGCCACTTTTGCCATCAATGATGTCATTACCCCCCTGACCATTAATTACATCATCTGAGTTGTCAAAACCGTTAACATTATTGTTCAGGTCGTTAAGGAAGGTGACTGTATTCAAGTTGAAGATAGTGCTTTGAGTGGAGTTGGCATTGAAGACATCAAAGCTGTCGGTGATGCTAGTTTGCCCATCAAACAGGATATTGCCGGTCTGGGCTAAATTGTCTAGATTTTCCAGGGCAAAGTTCTGCAAGACCACTTTGAAAGTATACGTCCTTTCAAAAGTGATTTCTGAGTTGTTTCCATTTTGAGTTAATTGCAGATTTCTCGCAGTTAATTGCTTATCTCCTGTAAATTGTAAGGTATCAACTTCGGCTATTACTGCCGCGGATGGGTTTGAGCCTTGACCAATGCCATCAAAATCGGTGATTGTAATGGTGCCACCGTCCGCCTCAGACCACTCGCAAACAAATTTATCCTTGCCGCCGCCACCAGTTAAGGTATCATTCCCCGAATTATCATGAACGAGATAATACGTATTAGTATTAATATAGAAAGTATCATTCCCATTGCCACCGTTGAGGATGTTATTACCAAACCCGGTATAGGCGAAGAGACTATCATTACCATCGCCTCCAGAGAACAGGTTATCGCCTTCTGAATACACAATATTTAAGTAATCGTCACCAGCGCCACCGTTAAGGGTGTTATTTTCCGTGCCACTTTCGAGAGTGTCATTGCCTGCACCACCAATGAGAGTATTATCCCCCGCACCACCCCGCAGCAAGTCGTTGCCACTTTTGCCGTCAATGATGTCATTACCCCCCTGACCATTAATCACATCATCTGAATTGTCAAAGCCGTTGACATTGTTGGAGAGGTCGTTAAGGAAGGTGACTGTGTTTTTGTTGAAGATGGTGTTTTGGGTGGAGTTGGCATTGAAAACATCAAAGCTGTCGGTGATCCTAGTTTGTCCATCAAACAGGATATTGCCAACCTGGGCTAAATTGTCTAGGTTTTCCAGGGCAAAGTTCTGCAAGACCACTGGGGAATAAGACACTCCTTCAAAGCTGATTTCTGTGTTATTACCATTTTGAGTTAGTTGCAGATTTCTCGCAGCTAATTGCTCAGAACCTGTAAATTCCAAGGTATCCAATTCAGCAATCACCGCCGCTGATGGGTTTGAGCCTTTACCAATGCCACCGAAATCGGTGATGGTAATAGGACGATAACTATTGTCGCCGATAGCGAAAACAAATTTATCCTTGCCGCCGCCACCAGTCGTCAATATCTGATCATTCAATATCTGATCATAATTATTATCAAAAAAGATGGTATCGTCACCAATGCCACCATTGAGGGTATCGTTGCCTCCATTACCATCTAGTTTATCGTCACCTGCTAAACCATTAATCAGGTCATCACGGGTTGTTCCATTAAGGGTATCATTACCGTTGGTGCCATTGATAATTGCCATAATTTTCTACCTACCTAAATCGATTTTTTCAGTAACTCTCAGTTCTCAAACTTGAGTTTAGTGCTGTTTTCAGACACAAAAATTCACCGAAATTTGACCTTTTTGCCATACTTTATACCTCACTCTTGAGTAACAGTAATATTTATCGAAGATTCATCCTATTCCTAGGCTTTTACGTATAGACATCTCGGAAAAAGAATCTGAAACCCTTGTCCTGTCTAAGTGAAAACCTAATTTATGAAAATGTCTAGTAATTGTATTGAATAATCGAATGCAAGGTGCTTTTATAAGCACCTTGCATTATGCACCGTTTACTGATGGAAAAACATTAATTACAGCAGAATTCAAGTATTTGAACCACATCTGTCGTAGGGGCACAGCAATGCTGTAGCCTTACTGCGTGGTCTATTTACCTGAAAATAGCTGTAAGATTAAACAACCACAAAATTGTTGTTGGTTAGTGACAATCCAGCAGATAGTTGTGCAAATTTTACTTGAGTAAAGCCAGACGCACTGCCATCTCGGTCAAAGTACAGTCCACCTGTAATATTGTCATAAATAAATCGTTGATTGCTTGTTGTTGCAGATGTTCCGAGGGTAAACTGGCTTTTCTGAAGTGAACCTATTGATAACCCACCACCAAAACCAGCAGCCGATACCTGAATCAATTCATTAGTGGCCTTGAAGTCATAAAGACGATCAATCCCTTGATTGTAACTGTTGAAAGCAAAGGTATCAGTCCCAGCTCCTCCATAGAGGGTATCATTACCAGGACCACCTATGAGGATATCATTGCCATTGCCACCTGTGAGGATATCATTGCCATTGCCACCATCAAGGGTGTTATTACCAGTGGCGCCAGAGGCAAAGAGAGAATCATTGCCATCGCCACCAAAGAGTAGGTTATTGCCTGTTGAACCGCTAGCACTCAAGGTATCGTTACCTGCACCACCGTTGAGGGTGTTCTTGCCAGAGGAGCGGGAGTCGTATGTGGTAGAGACGTTGCGAGGGTCGTGTTCGTCTCCGGGAGTGTAGCTGTAGTAGCCAGAGATGGAGATATAATCATTGCCATCGCCACCATTGAGCAGGTTATTGCCTATTGAACCGCCAGCACTCAAGGTATCGTTACCAGCACCACCGTTGAGGGTATTATTGCCAGACGAGCGAGAGTCCTGGTAGTCGTAGTCATTTCCTTTGTAGTAGCCAGAGATGGAGATATAATCATTGCCATCGCCACCAAAGAGTAGGTTATTGCCTTTTGAACCGCTAGCACTCAAGTTATCATTACCTGCGCCACCGTTAAGGGTGTTATTGCCAGACGAGCGAGAGTCGTATTCGTCGACTGGGTATGTGAAGCTGTAGTAGCCAGAGACTGAGAGAGAATCATTGCCATCATCTCCAGAGAGCAGATTCTTGCCTGTTGAACTGTTAGCGCTCAAGTAATCGTCACCAATACCACCGTAGAGGGTATTATTGCCTGTACCACCAATAAGAGTATCATTCCCGGCACCACCTCGCAGCAAGTCATTGCCATTCTTACCATCGATTTTGTCTGCACCGTTACTACCCAGTAGGGTATCATTACCATTAGTGCCAACGATATTTGCCATAACTTTTACCTACCTAAATCAATTTTTTCAGTAACTTCATCAAGTTGCTGTTAGTGCTGTTTTATAGCACAAATAACCTGGGGAAAGTTAACATTTTCGGCATACTTTCATCTCAAAACTTTTCGCTCCGTCGGAAAATGTCTTTAATTTTGAATTGTTAAGTCCTCCTTGTGGACTATTGCCCGTGGGTGTTTAGCTGGAAAATAGGTAACATCTAAATAACCCCACAAGAATTAATTACATCCTAATTTACTTAGATGTCTATATTTGAAGAAACATCTTTGCATATTCTTCACATTATTTACTGATAAATGTATCTAAAAGTACTGCTCTTTGTATAATCTTCATATTTCTCTAGTTGAGAAGGAATAGAGAAAGCAGTAGGCAAATACTCCCAGGAGCGATAAAAATACATATTTTCCTTTTTGATGGCAGCGATGCCTGCGGTGGTAACAGAGGATCAAAATTACGAACGCAGATATGATTAGAGTGAGCCAAGAACACTTGTATTGATCAAACGAACCGCAGAGGCGCAGAGGCGCAGAGAAGCCTATGCATTGCGTATTTTCCCACGGCAGTCACTCATGAGGGAAACCCCCTGTTCCCGCGCTGCCTCCTTGTTGTAGCAACTGGCGCGACACGGAGAAATCAGAGTTTCAGAGATATTTTGCGTAAGTCCTATTAATCTTAATAATCCGATAACAGCCGACTCGTTTAATAGTTATTATGTACTATTTTTTCCGGTGTGACAGTTGAAGGTGCCGAATGTGAATTCTAGTTGACTCAGACCTGTCAAGCTACCGCATAACAATACTTGGTCGCTAACTCGTAAGTCCATGCCGCCATCAGGATAGCGGATAAACTTACCATCTCGCCGGATCGCCTGTACCTGTACTCCAAATTGTTTGCCGATATCTAAATCTCTTAGGGTTTTACCTAGCGTTGGCGCATCTGCATTAACTGTAATCCACTGGCAAGCACTATTTTCTCCGGGAACAGCAGCTTGTCCCTTGGCGAATTCTGCCAAAGCTGCTAGTTCTTCATCTGCTCCCACTACCAGCAAGCGATCGCCATCTTCCAATTTGGTTTGATTATTGGGATAATCGATTTCATCCCCGTTAAGGCGGCGAATTGCCATCAAACTCGCTCCTGTTAAGTAGCGCATATCTGCTTCTTCTATGCTCATCCCAATTAGGGGCGAAGCAGATGGTAAAGGATACCAGCGCTGATTTAAATCGCGGGTTGCTTGGCGCAAATCATGAGCAACTTCAGTGGCAGAACGCTCTGGCCGCAATTCTAAATAATGATCGTTGCGGATTTGCTGCATTTCGCGTTGGATGTCAGCTGGCGATAACAAGCCTAAGCCAGTTAATAAATAGGTTGCCATTTCTAAGCTAGCTTCAAACTCTGGTTGCACAACTTCTCTGGCTCCCAATTGATACAGCACCTCAATATTTTTATCCTGGGTAGCACGGACAACCAAATCTAATTCTGGGCGCAATTCCAAAGCGCGTTTTAAGCAAAGACGAGTACTCATGGGGTCTGGAAGTGCGATCGCCATTCCTTTGGCATGATTCACCCCGGCGGTTTCCAGAACGTGTAAACTCACGCAATTGCCATAGACATAAGATACCCCAGCTTCACGCAACTGCTGAATTCTACTTTCTGATTGGTCGATTACTACCACAGGTAGGTCGTGTTGCAGCAACAATTTCACCAAATTTTTGCCGACTCGCCCATAGCCGCAAACTACCACATGGTCTTTGAAGGGCAAATCTTCTGATACATCCCGCGCCTCTTGTTCTTCTAAATACGGTTTCAACCAGGGCATTGATTCGGCAAAGTTAAATAAAAATGGCACTAACCGCAGGACAAAAGGAGTAAGCATGAGTGTGACTGCGGTGGTTCCCAAAATTAATAAGTATATTTGTCGGGACACCAGCCCCAAAGACTGCCCTTCACTAGCGAGAACAAAGGAAAATTCCCCAATTTGCGCCAGTCCCAAACCGGCGATGATGGCTGTTTTCAAAGGGTAACGGAACAGTTTCACTAGGGGGGTGATAATCAAAAATTTACCGACGAAAACTAGTGCCACCAGCCCTAAAATCAATTCTAAGTTGTTCCACAAAAACACTGGGTCAATTAACATCCCAATGGCGGCAAAAAATAAACTAGCAAAGATATCTCGCAGTGGTTCCACATAAGTCAGGGTTTGATCGGCGTATTCCACCTCAGAAATCATCAAACCCGCGACAAATGCCCCCATTTCAATCGACAGTCCCAAATGCTCTGTCAGCAAGGCAATGCCCAAACAGAGAGCTACAACCCCTAATAAAAATAGTTCTTTGCTTTCGGTACTGGCTAACAGTCGCAACAAAGGCGGTATCAGCCAAATCCCCGCAGCTACTGCACCAGCAGCAAATAAACCAATCAAGGCTAGGGCTGTTAGCACAGCGATACCAATAGTTTCTGCTGGTTGATTGAGGGCTGGTAAGACTGCTAACATCAGTCCCAGTGCCAAGTCCTGTACTACCAAAATCCCCAGCATCACTTGCCCGTGAGGCGTTTCTGTTTCGTTGTCCTCCATCAAGCACTTAAGGACAACGGCTGTGGAAGACAAGGACAGAATACACCCCAAAAACATCCCCTTAGCAGGTAAAGTTCCCCAGGCTCCGGTTAAGCCGCATACCACAACTGTTACCAAAATCGTCAAAGCAATCTGAAGTCCACCTCCACCAAGAGCGATCGCTTTTACCTTCTTGAGTTCCGCAAAGGAAAATTCTACACCCAATGCGAATAACAAAAAGGCGACCCCGAACTGTGCCAGAGTCTCTACTTGAATAATTTCTTTAATCAGTCCCAGTCCGGCTGGCCCAATGATCATCCCACCAATCAGATATCCTAGCAGCACGGGTTGTCGCAAAAGTGCCGCCAACAGTCCGCCGCAGGCTGCAACGCCTAGAACTAAAACTAAATCAACAATTAACCTAAAATCTTCTTGCACCAGTTTTAAAAGAACTATTAAGACCTATTAATTCAGCATACAAAGTTTTTTGATCTCAAACTGCTTGTTTGGTGAAGGGGCGACAGAATTTGATTATAGCGGTTCTCGGCCTTTGTGAGGTCAAGAACCCCCTCCCCCTCCCCGCTCTTCGATAGGGGGCTATGATGTACACACGAGTTATCCGATTACCCAAAAGTCAAACCTCATCCTGTCCCAAGAAAGTCCTGAAAATGTTGGGTTGAGGAACGAAACCCAAGCTACACCAGAGTGATTTTAAAACCTCGTTTTCAGCCTCTGGCTGGAAATGCTGCTCGTTGCGGCTCTACCGCGAGTAAACCCAAATTACACTCTGACTTTTCACGGTATCTGGAAAACCTCACTTCTATTTCTCTCTCCTACAAGGAGAGAGACTTTGAATTTTCCCCCTTCCCGACACGGGAAGGGGGCTAGGGGGTTAGGTCTTTCGTGGGTTTTCCACATGACCTGAATTGTCAGACCTACACCAGAGTGATTTTAAAACCTCGTTTTCAGGCTCTGGCTGGAAATGCTGCTCGTTGCGGCTCTGCCGCGAGTAAGGGAGGCGGAGCCTCAAAATATGCATTTCCAGTCTCTGACTGGGAACGAGATAATCTCTAGAAGTTGTTTCTAGACTGGTTTTCAAAGACTCGTTAATGAGTATCAAAGGTGGATGAATGGAGCTAAAAGACTCGTTAATGAATATTAAAGGTGGATGCCCCATGCCCAATGCCGATTAAATTTTAGGTGAGCTAAGGGCATTCAGTAGTAGTAGTGACCACGGCATTTTAATATCGGGTATGAGCCATGAGTAGTTTCTCAGTACAGGAAATACAGTCGGCAGCACAAAACGCAGAGAACGTAGCGATGCGGGACGATCGCCATTTTCATCGACAATTCCATATTTCTTAGCTAGTTCGGCAACAATCTGCACACGTCCTGTACGGCGCATAATATTTGGCTCACAAGCAAGTGCAGCAATCACCCGTCCAGTTAATAAGGGAGTTTCCCAGTTGTAGCGATCGCCCAGAAATGAGTTATTCTTTTGGGTAGCATTGGTTTGATTCATCTCATCAGCAAAATGGGAAAAAAGCTCAGTACCAACAATACCTGGCCAAATTGAAACAGAAGCGACATTATGGGGTTTGAGTTCAACAGCCATATCAGCAGCTAGGCGATCGCAAGCTGCTTTACCAACACCGTATGCTGTATTAAAGATATAAGACATACTACCCCACGAGGAAATGGTGCAAATTAGTCCAGAGTTCCGCTTGGTCATCATTCGGGCAGCAAAAACACTCGCAATATAGTGGCTACGAAGACCAACGTTGTTGCTTGCATCCCAAAGACTTAGTTCAGAATCCCAAAAAGGTTGCCCATAGGCGTTTTTTACTGCCTGAACTCCTGAGTAAGCATTATTCACCAATAGGTCGAGTTGTCCATCTTGCTCATCTTGAATACGCTCAAACAGTAAACGCACTTGCTCATCGTCGCTGTGATCTACTTGGACGGGAATGCATATACCACCGACTTCCTCTATAACTGATTGGGTTTCACTAAGACTCCCTGAAACCGCATTACTGGAAGAGTTGTTGAGACTGCGGCCTGTGATATATACAGTTGCACCAGCTTCAGCCAAGCCAATAGCAATTCCTCTACCAATTCCCCGCGTAGCACCTGTTACCAATGCCACTCTACCTTCAAGGTGTTTGATCATAATTCGTAATTCGTAATTGAATAGGCAATACTGCTCGGTTAAGGAAATAAAGTAGGCTGAAACCCTTGAAAGATCGTTGTCTATAATCGCTACGAATTAATGAAATGCTGTACTTAGCGATCGCTCATACTAGATGGTAGACACCTTCGACCATAGGAGCCGTCTATCGTCTATTTAGTACAATAACCGATGAGTTCTGGTATAATTTCGATATCTAAACCTTGTCCATTTTGAAACCTATAGTTTTTCAGCAGAATGCTATGATTCGGTCGTAGCTGGAGTTATAAGCTTTATTTAATCACAAAAAACTCTGGTTTTCAAGGTAGACGCGGTTTCAGAAAAATTCTATATATTATGAAGTATGAGCGATGTTATTCAAGGTGATGCTTTTTTATTTGCAGGAGGCTATTCAGAAGCAGTTGATGCCTATGATAAAGCTATTCAAATCCAGCCCTCAAATTTTGAAGCTTGGATTGGAAAAGGCAAGGCATTAAGACAATTAAAAAAATATGAAGAGGCTCTAGACATTTATAATAAAGCGATTGAGATTCGGTCTGACGATGCGAATGCCTGGAATGGTAAGGGTAATACTCTTAATCAGTTAGAACGATATCAAGAAGCCTTAGATTGTTATGAGAAATCGATTCAGATTGATCCAAATTACTATGATCCCTGGGTTAATAGAATCTTCCCACTCGATATACTGGGGCGGCATGAAGAAGCTAAGGCTTCTATCAATAAAGCGATAGAACTTGCACCTGACAAGCCACAGGCTTACACAAATAAAGCGTTTCATTACGCGACACTAAAAAATGCAGATTTAGCAGTTGAAAATCTCCGAAAAGCTATAAGTTTAGACCCCTCAAGCGTAAGTCAAGATATGTTGTCCAGTCCTTTTTTAGATCAAATTCGAGATGATCAGGGGTTTAAACAATTAATTCAAGAGTATGCATAGTCCAATACGCTTGGGTTAAGGATAGTTGTAGGTTGGGTTGAACATTCGTGTTACCCAACAAACCACGAAAAATGTTGGGTTTCGTTCCTCAACCCAACCTACGCAGATTAAGGCTTTTGGTGCTAACTCAGATGTTAAGGCTATTTCCGCACAACTTATTTTCAGATAAATGGTCATGTTTGAACGATATGAAGACGAGGAACATAGTATATTTCATGGCGATGCCCTACATATTTTGTCTAGTGAGATTTCCTCTGAATCTGTAGATATTGTTTTTATCGATCCTCCCTACAACATAGGAAAACGGTTTTCAAATTTCTACGACAAATGGGAGTCTGAGGAGGAGTATGCGAATTGGGCATACAAATTGCTTGATGAATGTATTCGGATATTGAAGCCAAATGGAACCTTATATGTGATGACAAGCACTCAAGCGATGCCATACTTTGATATTTACTTAAGGCAGAAAATGGTAATTCTTAGCCGAATTGTCTGGCATTACGATAGTTCTGGAGTTCAAGCAACAAAATACTTCGGCTCAATGTATGAGCCAATACTTCACTGTGTTAAAGACAAAAGCAATTATATTTTCAACTCAAGTGATATTAAAATAGAAGCAAAAACAGGCGCACAGAGGAAGTTGATTGATTACAGAAAATCCGTTCCAAGCCTATACAATACACAAAAAGTACCTGGGAATGTATGGTACTTTCCTCGTGTAAGATATCAAATGGAAGAATATGAAAATCATCCCTCACAAAAACCCCAATCATTACTAGAGAGAATTATTCTTGCAAGTAGTCATCAGGGTAGTATTGTGCTTGATCCATTCGCAGGAACTTTTACATCTGCTGCTGTGGCCAAACGCTTAGGGCGGATTTCTATTAGCATAGAATCTCAAGAAGAATATCTGAAAATTGGTCTTAGACGTGTTCTAGGATGGCAAGAATACAAAGGAGAAAAGTTATTATCTCCGCAAAAGAACAATACTAGAAAAAATAAAAAGGAGTCAAAATTCAGAATTCAGAATTCAGAACACTCTACCCATAAAGGGATAGAGTTTTAATTAAGGAATAAGGTTGAAAATTTGTTTCGCCTACAATAGGCAAGGTTTTAAACCAATATTCATCACCCAGTCGTACAGAATTCATGCTGAATTCTGACTCCTGAGTTCTGAATTCTTCTTCATAAAAACTGCTAACACATCTCTACAGACTTTAGCGATATAGCCAAACACGCAAGAGTGAAAGCAATTGTTCGGTATCTACGGGTTTGGTGATGTAGTCTGATGCGCCTGCTTCAATACACTTCTCGCGATCGCCTTGCATGGCTTTAGCAGTCAGTGCAATAATCGGCAAGGATTTAAATTGCTCGTTTTGGCGGATTAAGCGTGTTGTTTCGTAACCATCCATTTCTGGCATCATTACGTCCATCAAAACGACATCAATATCTGGTGTAGTTTCCAACAGGGTAATCCCCTCTCTGCCATTTTCAGCATATAAAACCTGTATTTGATAACACTCCAACATACTGGTAAGGGCGAAGATATTACGCATATCGTCGTCTACTATTAGGGCTTTTTTGCCAGTGAGTAAGTAGTCTTGTGAATGCAGTTGTTCAAGTATTTCTCGTTTGGGTGCTGGTAAATTTGCTTGGACTCGGTGTAAAAATAATGCTGTTTCATCAAGAAGACGTTCGGGCGATCGCACATCTTTAATGATGATTGTTTCGGCAATCCGCCTGAGTTCGGTTTCTTGAGCTTTGCTAATTTCTCTACCGGTGTAGACAATAATTGGTAAAGTTTTGCCGTGAGGTAGAAGCTTTATCTGATCGATCAGTTCAAACCCAGTCATATCGGGTAGCCCTAAATCAAGAACGAGGCAATCAAAATGCTGGGCGCGAATAGCTTCTAGTGCTTCCGTACCCGTGCCCACAGCAGTGGTAAAAACATCGCTGTTGCCAATCAACTCGACAATACTCAGCCGTTGAGTATCATCGTCTTCGACTACTAACAAATTTTTCACCTGGCGCTCAACAAAACCTTTAATTTTGGTCAACGCCTCAGATATTGTCTCGCTGGTTAAGGGCTTTTGCAGATATGCGATCGCACCTAGTTGTAAACCGCGTTGTCTCCCTTCCTCAACTGTCATAATATGTACGGGAATGTGACGGGTATTTGGGTCATGTTTCAGACGATCCAATACCGTCCAACCATCCATTTCTGGCAACCTGATATCTAGCAAAATGGCTGAAGGCAAGAATTGCTGCGCTAGCATCAAACCTGTACTACCCGTTTGGGCAGTTATCACCTTGAATCCTTGCTGTTGCGCCATCTTTAGCAGGATACGCGCAAAATTAACGTCATCCTCAATAATTAGTAAGACGCGATCGCCTCTTTCAATAGTAGTGCGATCGTCATTTAGGAGTGGGGAGTGGAGATTTGGTAGAGACGCGATTAATCGCGTCTGTGGTTTTGATGTAGATTCAGGATTCAATTGGGGGAAGTAGAACGTAAAGGTGCTACCTTGACCAGGTTGACTGATTAATTTAATTTCGCCGCCAAAGAGACGGGCGATTTCGCGGCTAATTGATAAACCCAATCCGGTGCCGCCATATCTGCGACTGGTAGAGCCATCGGCTTGCTGAAATGCTTCAAAAATCACTTTCTGGTTTTCGGGGGCAATACCAATGCCTGTATCGCTGACTGAGAAGGCAATCACAAGCTGGGCGCGATTCAAGGTTTCCTGGTCGTTGCTCCACCCTTGCTTCGCCATCGCAATCCTTAAGCGTACCTCCCCTTGCTCTGTAAATTTAAAAGCGTTGGAGAGGAGATTTTTCAACACCTGTTGTAAGCGTTTGACATCTGTATATATAGTGAGTGGCAATTCGGGAGTAAATTCAATTGTGAAGGCAAGTCCTTTGCTCTGAGCGATTTCTCGAAAGGTGCGCTCAGTCTGCTCACCCAACTCTGTCAATGACATTTGGGTCATCTCAATTGACATAGTTCCCGATTCAATTTTAGCAAGATCCAGTATGTCATTGATTAACGTCAACAAATCAGTACCGGCTGAGTAAATTGTCTGGCTGTATTCGACTTGTTTTGCGGTGAGGTTGCGATCAATGTTATCTGTCAACAGCTTCGCCAAAATTAACAAGCTGTTTAGCGGTGTCCGCAGTTCATGGGACATATTGGCGAGAAATTCTGACTTGTATTTTGAGGAAAGGGCGAGTTGTTCAGCCTTGTCTTCTAAAGACAGTCTTGCTTGTTCAATTTCCCGATTTTTGCGCTCGACTTCTTTCTTCTGCATAGCTAACAACTCTGCCTTTTCTTCTAATTCGGCGTTGGTTTGTTGCAGTTCCTCTTGCTGTCCTTTGAGTAAGTCCTCGGAAGTTTTGAGTGATTGCGCTTGTTGTTCTAAACGCTTGTTGGTTTGGCGGAGTTCGCTTTGCTGGGTTTGGAGTTCTTCAGCCAAAGATTGCGACTGCTTGAGTAATTCTTCAGTTCGCATCGATGCTGCGATCGTGTTCAGGACGATCGCTATACTTTCGGTTAGTTGGTCGAAGAATGTCAGATGAATTTCGCTAAAGCGGCGGAAGGATGCTAATTCAATCACTGCTGTCACTTGTCCTTCAAAAAGTACAGGTAACACCACGGCATTAAGTGGAGTTGCTTCTCCTAAACCAGAGGCAATTCTGACATAATCACTTGGTACTTCCGTCAGTAAAATTCGCTCTTTTTCTAAAGCGCATTGTCCCACCAAGCCTTCACCCAATTGGAAGCGGTTAGCCAAATGTCTGCGTTCGCGGTAAGCGTAGCTACTAATTAGTTTTAAATATGGTGTATTTTCCCCATACTCCATCAGGAAGAATACGCCGTGTTGCACTCCTACCAAGGGTGCTAGTTCTGAGAGAATTAGTTTAGATACAGTTTCCAAGTCTCGCTGCCCTTGGAGCATTCGGGTAAACTTGGCTAAGTTAGTTTTCAACCAATCTTGTTCGGTGTTTTTCTGCGTTGTCTCTCGCAGATTGGCAATCATCTGGTTGATGTTGTCTTTAAGTATCGCTACTTCCCCTAGTGTTTCGACGGCAATTGAACGAGTTAAATCGCCCTTAGTTACAGCTGTAGCAACTTCTGCGATCGCTCGCAACTGAGTAGTAAGTGTAGCAGCGAGTTCGTTGACGTTATCTGTCAAATCTTTCCAAGTTCCAGCCGCCCCAGGTACTCTCGCTTGTCCGCCCAATTTACCTTCAATTCCCACTTCTCGCGCCACTGTGGTTACTTGATTGGCAAATGTCGCTAAAGTATCAATCATTTCGTTGATTGTCTCTGCCAAAGTTTCAATTTCTCCTTTGGCATCTAACATCAGTTTTCGTTTCAAGTCACCGTTAGCAACTGCTGTGACAACTCTGGCAATACCGCGCACTTGTGCCGTTAAGTTACCCGCCATCGAGTTAACATTATCTGTTAAATCTTTCCAAGTCCCTGCAACACCTTGAACTTGGGCTTGTCCACCCAACTTCCCTTCAGTTCCCACTTCCCGCGCTACCCGCGTTACTTCACTTGCAAAGGAACTGAGTTGATCTACCATCGTGTTGGTGGTATTCTTCAAGTCTAAAATTTCACCTTTGGCATCGACGGTAATTTTCTTGGATAAGTCGCCATTAGCTACCGCCTTGGTAACTTCGGCGATGTTGCGAACTTGTCCGGTGAGGTTCCCCGCCATCGAGTTAACGTTGTCCGTCAAATCTTTCCAAGTACCTGCAACTCCTCTGACGTAAGCTTGCACACCAAGTTTACCTTCCGTTCCTACCTCACGGGCAACCCTGGTAACTTCGGATGCAAAAGAATTAAGCTGATCCACCATTGTGTTAATGGTGTTCTTGAGTTCCTTAATTTCGCCTTTCACATCGACAGTGATTTTTTTGGATAAGTCGCCGTTTGCTACCGCCGTGGTAACTTCGGCAATGTTTCGCACCTGTGCCGTCAAACTTCCCGCCATGAAGTTTACACTGTCAGTTAAATCTTTCCAAGTACCTGCTACACCTTTAACTTCCGCTTGTACGCCCAACTTACCTTCAGTTCCCACTTCCCGCGCCACTCTTGTAACTTCACTTGCAAAGGAATTTAGTTGATCTACCATCGTGTTGACGGTATTTTTCAACTCTAAAATTTCACCTTTGACATCAACGGAGATTTTCTTAGATAAGTCGCCATTTGCTACGGCGGTGGTGACGGCGGCAATATTCCGTACCTGTGCCGTTAAGCTTCCCGCCATGAAGTTTACGCTATCAGTTAAATCTTTCCAAGTGCCAGCCACACCGCGCACATCTGCTTGCACACCTAGTTTACCCTCGCTTCCCACCTCACGCGCCACCCTTGTGACTTCCGATGCAAAAGAATTGAGTTGATCCACCATTATATTGATGGTATTCTTAAGTTCGAGAATTTCGCCTTTAACACCAACAGTAATTTTCTTAGAAAGATCACCATTTGCGATCGCAGTTGTAACTTCGGCGATGTTCCGCACCTGTGCCGTTAAACTTCCCGCCATGAAGTTCACGCTGTCGGTTAAATCTTTCCAAGTACCAGCAACGTCTTTTACTTCCGCTTGTACACCCAATTTACCTTCTGTACCGACTTCTCGCGCTACCCGCGTCACTTCACTTGCAAAGGAACTGAGTTGATCTACCATTGTGTTAATTGTGTTCTTCAACTCCAGAATTTCACCTTTAACATCGACGGTGATTTTCTTAGATAAGTCTCCTGTTGCAACGGCGGTTGTAACTTCGGCAATGTTCCGCACCTGTGCCGTTAAACTTCCCGCCATGAAATTTACGCTGTCAGTCAAATCTTTCCAAGTACCAGCGACACCGCGCACATCGGCTTGCACTCCCAGTTTACCTTCACTTCCCACTTCACGAGCAACCCTTGTGACTTCACTAGCAAAGGAACTGAGTTGATCCACCATTATATTGATGGTATTCTTGAGTTCGAGAATTTCACCTCTGACATCGACGGTGATTTTTTTAGATAGATCGCCATTTGCGATCGCAGTGGCAACTTCGGCAATATTTCGCACCTGTCCGGTGAGATTACCCGCCATTAAGTTCACGTTGTCAGTTAAATCTTTCCAAGTACCCGCCACACCTTGCACTTGGGCTTGTACGCCCAACTTCCCTTCGGTTCCCACTTCCCGCGCAACTCTTGTGACTTCCGATGCAAAAGAATTAAGTTGATCCACCATTGTATTGATGGTGTTTTTCAACTCCAGAATTTCGCCTTTCACATCCACAGTGATTTTTTTGGATAAGTCGCCATTCGCCACCGCCGTGGTAACTTCCGCAATATTCCGCACCTGTCCCGTCAAGCTTCCCGCCATGAAATTCACACTATCGGTGAGGTCTTTCCATGTTCCCGCTACTCCCCGGACATCTGCTTGACCGCCCAATTTTCCTTCTGCACCCACCTCACGCGCCACTCTTGTGACTTCCGATGCAAAGGAATTAAGTTGATCCACCATGATGTTGACGGTGTTTTTCAACTCTAAAATTTCGCCTTTGACATTAACAGTGATTTTCTTAGAAAGGTCGCCATTAGCTACCGCCGTTGTCACATCCGCAATGTTACGGACTTGGGCAGTCAAATTCCCTGCCATCAAATTAACGTTGTCTGTCAAATCCTTCCAAGTTCCTGCCACTCCTTTAACTTCTGCTTGTACGCCCAACTTCCCTTCAGTTCCGACTTCACGGGCAACTCTTGTGACTTCACTGGCAAAGGAATTAAGTTGATCCACCATTGTATTTACGGTGTTCTTTAGTTCCAGAATTTCGCCTTTCACATTAACGGTGATTTTTTTGGATAAGTCACCATTTGCGATCGCAGTGGCAACTTCGGCAATGTTGCGAACTTGTCCGGTGAGATTACCCGCCATCAAGTTAACGTTATCAGTCAAATCTTTCCAAGTGCCAGCCACACCTTGCACTTCGGCTTGCACGCCCAACTTCCCTTCAGTTCCCACCTCCCGCGCAACCCGCGTTACTTCCGATGCAAAAGAACCAAGCCGATCTACCATCGTGTTAACGATATTAGCAGTTTGGAGAAACTCACCTTGCAAGGGTCTGCCATCAATTTCTGTAGCGATCGTTTGGGATAAATCACCATTAGCTACCGCTCGAATTACACGAGTAGTTTCAGCTGTTGGTTGGACTAAATCTGTAATCAGAGTATTGACAGAAGTAACACAATTTGACCAAGAACCACGAACATCTCCCAGAGAGGCGCGATCGGCAATTTTGCCTTCTTTGCCGACAACATTACCAATTCGCTGTAGTTCCGCCGCCATCCGCTCATTTTGATCAATAATATCATTAAGCGTATCAGCTATTTTCCCCGCCACACCAGTATGGTCTATGGGCATCCGAGCCGAGAAGTCACCTTGTTTAACAGCATTCAGCGTTCTTAGTAGCTGATTTAAATCTAGATTGTCGCTGTCTCTAGTTAACTGTTCAGTTGCCATAGGTTTATTCTTAGGTTTATTCTTTAATAATTTTTTTGTATTTTTTCCACCCCGTACCTGTTTGGGGTACTTTGAGGTAATGCTTAACGCTTCTTGACCTTTGGGCAATGGTTGAGTGAATTTTAACCCTCATGCAGCTGCTGTTTAGATGGTAGTAGTGTAGAAATTTATTGACTTTGTTGTTTGGTTTGTTTTTGCGCTGGGTATTATTTTTCTACAAACTAGGTGATAGTGGAATTACTAATATTGACTGTTAGGCAGGTAGGCGTAATTAAATATAAGATCAAACCTCACCCTCAATCCCTCTCCAAAGTATCAGAGAGGGAAGCCGGAGGCAGGGTGAGGTTTTATATTTAATTTGACTCACTTACTTATTTATAGTTGCACCTATTTTAGCAACTAAAGGTTTAAATATATTATGGTAGCCTTTAAAAGAATTGAGTTCACCATTAATTAAGATTCTGATGTCAGTGTTATTTTTATTACCTTTCTTAATTTAATTTTCAACTCCAGAGTGTCGCTCTAGTTCAGAGTAATTTTGCTATTCGATAAACTCGAATGAGAGCATCAAAGGCTCATTAATGTATCTTAATTAGCTCCCTATCCCGCCCAGCACTCAAAGTACTGGGCTAATAGCCTAAGTCCACTCAAGTGGACTGCAATTAATCTCAAAAAATGGCTTAGTCCTCTTTAGAGGAGTTAAGCTTTTAGACTAAGATTTCAATCCCAGGCCGGTAATGCAGCCGATGCAAATTACCTAAATGACTCAAACCAACGCCAGACAAAAGCAACCATTCTGCTAAATCAAGGCTGACGATTCCACCGCAAGTATTCCAGATTTTCACCTCATGTGCGAAATGACCTAATAAGAACAAATGGGTACGCCGAAATAACAAATGGGTTCGCCGAAATAACAAATGGGTTCGCCGAAATAACAAATGGGTACGCCGAAATAACAAATGAGTTCGCCGAAATAACAAATGGGTACGCCGAAATAACAAATGGGTACGCCGAAATAACAAATGGGTACGCCGAAATAACAAATGGGTACGCCGAAATAACAAATGGGTACGCCGAAATAACAAATGAGTTCGCCGAAATAACAAATGGGTTCGCCGAAATAACAAATGGGTTCGCCGAAATAACAAATGGGTTGGCATAGCCCGCCGCAGGCATCGCCATGATAGTTTTTCCGACTTGTGTGTACACAGTAGCCGCTTGCGGGGAGGGGTGCAACGACTGTGGGAATCATAACTAATTATGTGCCTTGTAGGGGAGAGGAATGGAAGCGGGGTTTTCTAGATACCGTAAAAAGTAAAGCATTATGGCAACCTCTGAATAATCGCCTCCCAGGTTTTAGCATTTGTCCAATAAGCACCGTGGGAACGCGGAAAAGGTTGTTTGCTATCCACTCGCACATCCTGAACGCGATCGCGGAAAATATTTCTTTGGTGGTTGTTTGCGATCGCACCCCTCACGGCAACTTAATGCTGATGCCCACAGGTAACTAACTATACAACTTTGCCCCCAACAAGCATCCTGCGGCATCACAAAAAAGAATTTTGACAAATCAGCCTTAGGTACTTGGCGAAAAAGACTCAATTTGATATTGTTGATTAACATATCAAACTGATATATCAAAATGCTGAAGTTGGCAGTATTAGGTCTGTTACAGCGAGAGCCATTAAATGGTTATCGGCTCAAACAGCAACTAGAGATGTTTATGAGTTGCAGTATTTGTGTCAACTATGGTGCAATTTATCCTCTTCTGAAGCGGATGGAAGAACAAGGTGAAGTGATCCTATGTGGAGAACAGGGACAAGAAGCTGGGCAGTGTGGAAAGGTATATGAGATTACATTCCTCGGTAAAAAAACTTGGTATCAAGAGATGCTGGCATATCCTCATGAAAGTTGGGTGAATGCGCGATCGCGATTCTTAATCAAATTTTTTTTCTTTGATCATTTATTACCCGAAGAACGAGTGCAGTTAATTGAACATCGATTAATGTCATGTCGGTTACGCCTTGCAGAGAAAAAAGCACTTGAAATTACTGATGATTTATACCAAATGAAAGTGCAAAGGCGGGTAGTCGAAGTCATCAAATCAGAGATTGAGTGGCTAGTTGAGCAACTGCAAACAGAATAACTTCAATTAACTTAAACGCCAACTTCAGCAAAATAGCTTTAACCCAAAAAACTTTTGAAGTATCCTAACTAACTATGTGGATCGTCAAAATTGCATTACGTCTTCCGTATACATTCGCGATCGCAGCCTTAATGATTGTGATCCTGGGTGTAGTGACGATATTCAGTACACCAGTTGACATTTTTCCCGCAATCAACATTCCGGTTGTCAGCGTCGTTTGGACTTACACTGGTACCACATCTGAGGAAATGGCACAGCGAATCGTGACAATTAGCGAACGTGCCATGACAACAACTGTTGGTGACATCGAACACATTGAATCTCAATCTTTGAGTGGTGTTAGTGTCGTCAAGGTTTTCTTCCAACCCAACGCGAATATAGCCTCAGCAGTCGCTCAAATTACCTCTGTCAGCCAAACAATTCTCCGCCCTTTGCCACCTGGGATCACACCGCCATTCATCATTCAATACAACGCTTCTTCAGTGCCAATTATTCAGATGAGTGTCAGTAGCAAAACCTTGCCGGAACAAGCACTCAACGATTATGCTACCAACTTCGTCCGCACCCAATTAGCAACAGTGCAAGGGGCGAGTATACCTCTGCCCTATGGTGGTAAACCTCGGCAAATTATGGTTGATATCGATCCCCAAGCCATGTTGGCTAATGGCGTTTCTGCCCAAGATGTGACTAATGCTGTCAGTGCCCAAAATCTGGTCTTACCCGCAGGCGATATGAAGATCGGCGATCGCGACTTCGCCGTACAAATCAATAATAGTCCAGACGTGGTGACAGCCCTCAACGACTTACCGATTAAACAAGTTAATGGTACTGTTATCTACATTCGTGATGTCGCCCAGGTAAGAGATGGCTTTGGTGTGCAATCTAACATTGTCCGTCAGAATGGGAGACGCTCAAGCTTACTTAGTATCCTTAAAAGTGGCAACGCCTCGACTATTGATGTGATTGAGCGGGTAAAAAAAGCTTTGCCTCGCATCCAATCCACCTTGCCCCCAGAACTGAATTTAGCCTTTTTGTTCGATCAATCTATATTTGTGAAAGCTTCGATTCAAGGCGTTCTCAAAGAAGGATTGATTGCTGGGTGTCTCACTGCGCTGATGATTTTGATTTTCCTGGGAAGTTGGCGCAGCACTGTCATCGTCGCCGTATCGATTCCCCTGTCGATGCTGGTTTCGATTATTGTGATGAGTCGTTTGGGACAAACTTTCAACATTATGACTTTGGGTGGTTTGTCCTTAGCTGTTGGTATTCTTGTAGATGATGCCACAGTAGAAATTGAAAATATCCACCGAAATCTCGGACAAGGGAAACCAATCAAGCGAGCAATCTTAGATGGAGCGCAGCAAATCGCAACTCCAGCACTTGTAGCAACATTATGTATTTGTATTGTCTTTGTGCCCGTCGTGTTTTTAAGTGGAGTGGCAAAGTACCTATTTGTCCCGCTAGCGATGGCGGTAGTATTTGGTATGCTTGCTTCCTATGTGCTATCTCGGACTGTAGTACCGACGATGGCAAGCTATCTCCTACCATCGGAAGTAGACTGGCATAGAGAAAGCGAAGATCATAATAGTAACAATAACAACAACCATCATCTAGATTCGCCAGCCCAAAACAATAATGGTAACAATAACCATCATCTAGATTCGCCAGCCCAAAACAATAATGGTAACAATAACCATCATCTAGATTCGTCAATCCAAAACAATAATGGTAGCGACAATCATCACCAAACAGAAGAGGTAAAAACGAAAACTGCCAAATCTGTTAAGAAAGATTGGATATGGCGGCTACACGAAAAATTTAACCGACAATTTGAGAAACTTCGCAGTTGGTACTACGATGTTCTGACCTCAGCATTAAATCACCGCCGCATAGTCTTTGTGCTGTTTGGTGCTTTTATCGTCAGTGCAGGAGTTTTGTTACCATTCGTCGGTCAAGACTTTTTCCCTGAAGTCGATGGTGGTCAGTTTAGCCTCCATGTTCGAGCCTTACCTGGGACTCGTTTGGAAGAGACAGAAAAAATTGTCAGCCAAGTCGAAGGCGTTATCCGCCAGACTGTACCAAAGGACAATCTCTCTCTAATTCTGGATAACATCGGCTTACCCAACAGTGGCATTAACCTTACATACGGCTACAACGGTGCTACAATTGGGCCGGCTGATGCTGATATTCTTGTGTCGCTAAAAAAATCTGGTTCAACTTTTGCTTACGTCAAGCAACTCCGCCAAAAATTGAAAGGGACATTTCCCAACTACACCTTCTTTTTTGAGCCGGCTGATATTGTGACTCAAATTCTGAATTTCGGTTTGCCTGCTGCTGTTGACGTGCAAATATCTGGCCCTCTGAAAAACTCAAAGGGCAACTTTGAAATTGCCCAACAAATCGCAGCCCGGATGACGCGCATTCCTGGGGCTGTAGATGTACATCTCCAGCAAGTTGTCGATGCCCCAGAGTTACGTCTTAATGTAGATCGCACCGAGGCTCAACAATTCGGTATGACTCAGCGTGATGTTGCCAATAGCGTCCTCACTTCCTTAAGTTCAAGCGGTCAAGCCGCAATCAACCAATGGCTCGATCCCAAAAAAGGCGTGAGTTACACCCTGGCTGTACAAGTTCCCCAGTATAAAATTGACTCTATTGACAGCCTGAAAAATACGCCAGTTGGCAACGGTCAAACTGCACCCCAACTTTTAGGTAATTTGGCTAGTGTCAAACGCGACACAGTGATGCAAGTTGTCAATCACTACAACATTCAGCCAGTTTTCGATATCTACGCTAACTCCTCTGGTCGTGACCTTGGGGGAGTTGCCCGCGATGTAAATCGAATCATCGCTGATTATCAGAAAAAATTGCCTCCCGGTAGTCTGATTAATGTCCGTGGGCAAGTGCAAACGATGAACTCTTCGTTTTTGGGACTTGGTTTCGGACTTGTGTTTGCAATTGTGCTGGTTTACTGCTTAATGGTGGTAAACTTCCAATCTTGGCTCGATCCCCTGATTATTATGATGGCACTGCCGAGTGCTTTAGCTGGTATTGTTTGGATGCTGTTTGTCACCCGCACCACTTTCAGCGTTCCTTCATTAATGGGTGCAATTATGAGTATAGGTGTGGCGACATCAAACAGTATTTTAATGATCACTTTTGCTAATGAGCAACGTCAGGAAGGGCAAAAAGCCTATGGTGCAGCCCTAGCGGCCGGCTATACAAGGTTGCGTCCTGTGTTGATGACTGCCTTAGCCATGCTGATCGGGATGGTGCCAATGTCTCTCGGTCTTGGTGAAGGTGGTGAGCAAAATGCACCCTTGGGTCGCGCTGTAATTGGCGGCTTGTCAGCTGCAACAGTTGCTACACTCATCTTTGTACCTGTTGTATACAGCATTATGCGGCGTCAACAACCTCGTCCGATTGATCAGGATGATGACGATTTAAATTTCTCAGATCCAGAGACAGCATACTCGTTGTCATCATCTCAAGGCAAGTCATGAGCAATTCAAACTATGCCATTCGGGTAGGCTACAAAGAACAAAATTGTCAAAGCCAATGATGGTAATGACTCTAGCTGCTAAATTTCTGCAAACTAGATAATATGGAACAGTTTACCTATGGATTCTCAGCATCGTCCATCTCCTGATTCTGAACAACAAACGACTTCTAAAAAACAAAGGCGCGGCATCGGTAGAATTGGTTGGGCTGTAATTGGCGCTGTTTTTTTTGGTAGCCTACTAGCTATAGGTATTCTGCCTCGGTTAAGTCAAAGGTCAGAATTACAAGCAGCAGTTAAGGAAGCAAGCACTTTAACCTCAGTCAACGTGATCACTCCGCGTCGCGCTACTGCTAGTACCAAATTGGAACTACCTGGCAGTGTTGTAGCCCTTAACCAAACGACCATCTACGCTCGCAGTACTGGGTATTTGCGGCGGTGGTATGCAGATATTGGCGATCGCGTCCGAGCTGGTCAGTTGTTGGCAGAGATTGATTCACCAGACACCGATCAGCAAGTTTTGCAAGCCAAGGCAGAGTTAGCACAAGCACAAGCTAACGTGCTTCAAAGTCGTGCTAGTTTAGCTAAAGGTATTTCTGATTTGAAGCAAGCCCAGGCTAATCTCTTGATAGCACGTCAGAGCTGGCAGCGCTGGCAATTTCTTGTCAAAAAAGGTGCAGTAGCTCAACAAGATACAGATACAAAATATGCTACATATCAGGCTAATCTTGCCAACGTTGAGGCAGCACAAAACACTATTAATTCGGACTCTGCCAACGTCAAAGCAGCAGAAGCTAACGTCTACGCAAGTCAAGCAAACTTCCAGCGTAATACCGTATTGCAGTCTTATAACAAAGTCACTGCTCCCTTTGCAGGAGTGATTACCGCACGTAACGTCAATACAGGTGTTTTAATTTCAGCAGGTAATGGCAACACCAATACCAGCAACACCAATACTAGCAATACCAGCCTTTATACTATTGCTGCTTATGACAAGCTAGACGTGAATGTGAATGTTCCACAGAGTTTATCACAGTCACTTCAGACTAATCAAACAGCACAAATTACAGTCAAAGAGTTACCACAACAAGCGTTTACGGGTAAAGTAGTGCGTACTAGCAACGCTATAGATCCAAATACTCGCACTTTGCTGGCACAATTAGAAGTGCATAATTCCAACGGAACGCTGCGACCTGGGATGTATGCCAATGTCACATTTGCCATTAACCGCAACGATCCTCCCTTTGTTGTGCCAGATAGTGCCTTAGTCGTTAACGCCGGAGGTACGCAGGTCGCAACTTTAACCAAAAACCAAACAGTGCATTATCAAAAAGTTGTCGTTGGGCGAGATTATGGTACTGAAGTAGAAATTACATCAGGTCTGACAGGAAATGAATCGCTGATTGCCACTCCCACGGTTGATGAGACAGAGGGTTTGCGTGTGCAGCCAGTTGCACAAACAAAGTAGACTCATTCGTGAGAGGTTACAGCTATTTTCAGGTAAATAGACCAGGCGGTAAGGGCACACCAATGCTCATGAGTGTCAACTTAAGCGCAAACCCTTTTAAAACCTCGTTTCCAGCCTCTGGCTGGAAATGCTGCTCCTGGCGGCTCTGCCGCCAGCAAGGGAGGCGGAGCCTCTAGAACGGCATTCCCAGTCGGAGACTGGGAACGAGACAATGTAAAAGCTGCTTCTAGAAAGGCTTTCACGTTAAGTTGACACCAATGACCAATGCTGTGCCCCTACGATAGATGTGGTTCAAATACTTGAATTATCCTGTAAAATAATTGCGCTTTTGTCAAGAGTGTGCAGGAAAAGACGACAATCAAGCTTGGAGACTGGCTTTGGTAGGGCTTTAACTACTGATCCGCTTTTCCATGCCAACGTTGCCCTGCAAACCTCCTGTATGTAATAGTAGCAATGAATCGCCTCTACGAAAAAATCCCTGCTTGAGTAAATCCATCACTCCGTAAAACATTTTTGCGGTATATACGTAATCGAGGGGTATGCCATGTTCCTCTGTGAACTGCTGGCTGAACAGTAGCAACTCGTCGTTCACTTTTGCATAGCCGCCAAAGTGGTAATCACACACTAATTCCCAGTCAGCCGGAGAGGTATATGGTGCGGGTAAACCAGAGGCGAGGTAATTTGTCAGCAGATTTTCAATTTCTTCTGCAAGAAAAGCCCCATTTTTAAATACTGGAAAAGCGATCGCTCTTTGCTTTTGATCCAACGATAGCGCAATACCAGCCAGTGTGGTAGCCGTACCGCAGGCTACGCATATATGATTAAATGCGTAGGCGTAGCCAGCCGTAGGCATCGCATCACCAACTATCTCTGTGCAACCGCGTATACCATTTAAATTACAGCCACCTTCGGGAATAATAAACACCTCACCGAAACGTTGTTGCAGATATTCCTGTAGCGCTGATGTGTTGCGCTGTCGATACATCTCGCGGTTCAAGTACACTAGCTGCATACCCTGTTGTACAGCGAAACTCAGCGTCGGGTTGAGTGGTAGCCTCTGTTCCCCACGAATTACACCAATGGTGCGAAAACCGAAAAGATTACCAGCCGCCGCAGTTGCATAGATGTGATTGGAATAAGCGCCGCCAAAAGTAAGCAGCGTCGTGAAATTTTTCTCCTTGGCTTCCAAAAGATTGTACTTCAGCTTGAACCACTTGTTGCCGTTAACCCACGGGTGCATGAGATCCAGGCGCAGCACATACAGATCAACACCAGCATGGCGGGCAATTTCGCTGTTGATTTGTTCTAGAGGAAGAAAAAAATTTAACGACATGCGTAAACATTCTCACATTCATTATTGAAGATAAAAGTAATGATAAACATTAAGTAATTCAATGCTAAGTCAATCAAAATGAATAATAAATCTTTCTGATGATTAGCTTTAGAAATTTGCATTTTACTAATTGAGTATTTCAGGTAAATATAACAAACATAACACTCGCTCCAGATAATATTCTCTTGGAAAAAACAAATGATTGCACTCACACAGCTTAGTCAAGTTATTCCCAATCCAGGACGTTTGACGATTCAAACTGTTGAAATTGCTGCTCAAACGACTGCTATCCGTTGTCTCGACTGGGATCGAGAACGTTTTGATATCGAGTTTGGTTTACGGAATGGGACAACCTATAATTCTTTTTTAATTCAGGGAGAAAAAGTTGCCTTAGTTGATACATCTCACCGCAAGTTTGAGCAATTATATCTTGAGATACTGGTGGGATTAATTGATCCAACTAAAATAGATTACTTGATTATTAGCCACACCGAACCCGACCACAGTGGCTTAGTGAAAAATATTTTACAATTAGCTCCCTCTATTACTGTTGTCGGTGCTAGGGTAGCTATTCAATTTTTAGAAAATATGGTTCACCAGCCTTTTAAATCAATGCAGGTTAAAAGTGGAGAGCTATTAGATTTAGGCAATGGACACAAATTAGAATTTGTTTCTGCACCTAACTTACACTGGCCTGACACAATCTTCACTTATGACTACAAAACCTGCACTCTCTACACCTGTGATGTATTTGGGATGCACTACTGTGATGACCATACCTATGATGAAAATATCACTTCAATAGAAGAGGATTTTAAATATTACTATGATTGTCTCATGGGTCCCAATGCCCGGTCTGTTTTGGCTGCTTTAAAACGGATTGAAAAGTTAGAAATAGGAACAGTTGCCACGGGACATGGACCTTTATTAAAACACTATATCTCCGAATGGCTCGGACGGTATCAAAACTGGAGTTTAGAACAAGCAAAAACAGAGACATTAGTGGCTCTATTTTATGTTGAAGATTACGGCTATAGTGAGCATTTAGTCCGTACCATAGCACATGGATGTGCGAAAACAGGCGTGGCAGTAGAATTAGTAGCTCTCAATATTGCCGAGCCTCAAGAAGTTCGAGAATTAGTTGCACAATCTTCTGGTTTAGTAATTGGAATGCCAGCCCAATCTTCGGTGGTGGCTCAAGCTGCTTTAAGTACTATTTTAGCTGCTGTTCACAAGAAACAGACAATTGGTTTATTAGAATCAGGAGGGGGAGAAGATGAACCCGTTTACCCCTTACGGAATAAGTTTCAAGCATTAGGATTAACTGAAGGTTTTCCACCTATCTTAGTTAAGGAAACTTCTACCCAAGCAACGGAACAGCTTTGTGATGAAGCAGGGACAGATATGGGTCAATGGTTAAACCGCGATCGCACCATTAAACAGATTAAATCTATCAATACTGAGCTAGAAAAAGCTTTAGGGCGTATTAGCACAGGATTGTATATTATCACTGCCAAAAAAGGAGAAATTCAGAGTGCAATGTTTGCTTCGTGGGTGACACAAGCCAGTCTTGAGCCTTTAGGAGTAGCGATCGCAGTATCTAAAGATCGGGCAATTGAATCCTTGATGCACGTTGGCGATCGCTTCGTTCTAAACGTTTTAGAAGAAGGCAAATATCAAGGATTAATGAAACATTTCCTGAAGCGTTTTGCTCCTGGTGCAGATCGTTTTGCTGGAGTGAAAACATATCCAGCTAACAATGAATCGCCCGTTTTAGCTGAAGCTTTAGCTTATATGGAATGTGAAATTACTAGCCGCATGGATTGTGGAGATCATTGGGTAATTTATAGCACAGTCCAAACTGGAAGAGTTGCCAAACTAAATGCACTTACCGCCGCCCATCACCGCAAAATTGGCAATCATTACTAAATTGTCATTTGTCATTAGGCTCCGCTGCCCCCTGCTCGCTTGCTTCTCCTGCTGTCTACAGACGCGATTCATCGCGTCTCTACAACTCCCAAAAAACTATGTACAAATCTGCTGAAGATACCCCAATTACCATGTATGAAATCAATCGGGCGCGCGTCGTGCGCTCCTTGGAATTTATTCAAGATATAATTGTGATTTCTTTGTGTATCGGTTTATTTAGCTTCATGGTGCTTCAGGTGAGAGATATGTTTCTCTCCTTACTTCCGCCTCTAGATTTTCATGCTGTTACTGCCGATATTCTCTTTTTACTTATCTTAGTTGAGCTATTCAGACTGCTGATTATTTATCTACAGGAACATCGAGTATCCATTGGGGTAGCTGTTGAAGTCTCTATTGTTTCCGCCTTGCGAGAAGTAATTGTTAAAGGTGTTCTAGAAACTAATTGGAGTCAAGTTTTAGCAACTTGTGCCTTTTTATTAGTGCTGGGAGTACTACTGTTCCTCAGAGTTTGGCTACCCCCGACCTTTGAAGGTATCGACCCGGAACAAGAAGCATCTAAACGCTATAGAAGCCGAGCCAAGTCTGAATTAACACAAACCAATAGTCATTAAGAGTAGGGAGCAAGAATTTTAGATTTTAGATTTTGGATTTTAGATTGAAATTTAATCCAAAATTTAAAATCCAAAATCCAAAATTGAATTACCCAATCCCCAATGCCCCATGCCCAATTAAGAGAGGTTATTATGTCTACTGCCACATTAACGCCCAACCATAGCAAAGATGTGCAGGTTGCTGAAATTGGTAAAAATACTCTGATTCTGCGATCGCGGACTTGGGACAGACTAAAATTTGAGGTTGAGTATTCCCGCCAACGGGGAACTACAGCGAACTCTTATCTGATTCAAGCTGATAAAAAGGCTTTAATTGACCCTCCTGGTGAATCCTTTACCGAAATTTACCTTGAGCAACTAGCACAACATCTAGATTTTATCTCCCTCGATTACATTGTTCTCAGTCATGTCAACCCGAACCGCAGAGCAACCTTGCAAGTATTGCTCTCTCTGGTTCCTCAAGCCACTCTCATTTGTTCTCGCCCCGCCGCTAATGCTCTAAAAACTGCCTTTCCCGAATTTGAATCACCTATTCAAGCGATGCGATCGGGGGATACTCTAGATTTAGGACAAGAACATCATCTATCATTTATCACTGTACCAACTCCCCGTTGGGCGGATGGACTTTGTACCTATGATCCCGCAACAAAAATTCTCTACACAGACAAACTTTTCGGCGCTCATATTTGCGAAGATACTTTGTTTGATGAAGATTGGAAGGGATTAGATGCGGAACGTCGTTACTATTTTGAATGTCTCCATGCACCCCAAGCCAAACAAGTTGAAGTAGCCTTAGATAAATTGTCGGTTTTGGGAGCCAGATGTTACGCCCCAGCACACGGCCCGGTTGTTCGTTACAGCCTTAGTCGTTTTACTTATGATTACCGTCAATGGTGTCAAGGGCAAAAATCTCAAGAATTGAGTGTCGCTTTGCTCTATGCTTCTGCTTATGGTAATACAGCAATTCTGGCGAATGCGATCGCTCAAGGTTTGATTCAAAATGGAATTAATGTGGAATCAATCAACTGTGAACTAGCAGATTCTGCCCAGATTAGCCGCATTGTCGAAACTTGCGACGGTTTGATTATCGGCTCACCCACTTTAGGCGGACATGCACCGACTCAAATTCAAACAGCTTTAGGAATAGTCCTCTCGGCGACGGCTAAAACTAAGTTAGCAGGGGTGTTTGGTTCCTACGGTTGGAGTGGAGAGGCAATAGATTTAATAGAAAGCAAGCTCAAAGATGCAAATTATCAACTAGGATTTGAAACAATTCGGGTGCTTTTCAGCCCTACTCCTGAGATTCTCCAGCAGTGTCAAGAAGCAGGCGCTTCCTTTGCCCAAAACTTGAAGAAAACCAAAAAACTGCGTACTTCTCGGCAGGTTGTGACAGAAACCCATGTAGATCGTACCGAACAAGCGGTGGGGCGGATCATTGGTTCTCTGTGTGTTGTGACAACGCGTGATGAAGAAACTCACAAAGGGGTTTTAACTTCTTGGATATCTCAAGCAACTTTTAACCCGCCAGGAATTATGATTGCGATCGCTAACGAGCAAAATGCAGATTTAATGCATCATCCTGGTGATAAATTTGTGCTGAATATCCTCAAAGAAGGAAGAAATGTGCGACGCTATTTTTCTCGTCATAGCACTTTAGGCGATAATCCCTTTGCAAATCTTGCCACAAAAACTGCTGATAATGGTTGTTTGATTCTAAATGAGGCATTAGCCTATTTAGAATGTACGGTACAAAATCAGCTTGAATGTGGTGATAGATGGTTAATTTATGCCGTTATCAATCACGGTGAAGTGTTGGAAAATGATGGTGTCACCGCTTTAGAGCATCGTAAATCTGGCAGCTATTATTAACCTGAATTTTCGCGGTATCTGGAAAATCTCTCTCTTAAAAGGCTACCGTGTACACCAGGGCTATTTCATTCTCATCTAGCCCGTCTCAGAATAAATTCTGAGTCTAATAGCAAAAGTCGTCTAAAGACGACTGAGAAAAGGTTATAGTCCGTTTTAACGCAATACGCTTGGGTTAACAGTCAAAAACCAAAACCAGCGTAGGTTGGGGAGCCACTGCGCCCTTGCGGTTTCCCGACTTGAAGCAAGTGGCGTTTGAGGGACGAAACCCAACATTTTCGGTACTTTGTTGGGTCTCACTACGTTCAACCCAACCTACAATTATCCTTAACCCAAGCGTATTGCGTTTTATAGCGTTTCCTAATCAGATGAGGTACATCATAGCCCCCTCCTCGCTTGCGGGGAGGGGGTTGGGGGTGGGGTTCCTTGTACCTCACTCAACCGATAACCGCTATAACGGACTTTAGCTATTAGCCCGGAACTTTAGTTCTCGGCGGTTAAGTCTTTGAGAGTGGCTCCACAGACTTTTAATTCCCCAACTCCTCTTGAAAAGCAAAGCTGTTTCATTCCCTCAAAAGCTCAAAAAAGACTTGTATTCTGAACAAAAAGACTTGTGTTCTGAACAAAAAGACTTGTGTTCTGAACGAAAGTACTTGTATTCTGAATGAAAAGACTTGTGTTCTGAACAAAAAGACTTGTGTTCTGAACGAAAAGACTTGTGTTGTGAACGAAAAGACTTGTGTTCTGAATGAAAGTACTTGTGTTCTGAATGAAAAGACTTGTGTTGTGAACGAAAGTACTTGTGTTGTGAACGAAAGTACTTGTGTTGTGAACGAAAGTACTTGTGTGTACACCGTAGCCTAAAAAGAGAGAGACTTTGAATTTTCCCCTTCTCGCATTGGGAAGGGTGTTAGGTTTTTCAGGAACTTTACCCATTGTCGGCTAATCTTAGTGCCAATCCCCCATACCCAATATCGTGATCTAAGATTGTTGGGTATCTTATAAATTGCGATCGCCACTATACCGATGATCGAAGTTGAACATCTGAGTAAAATATACGGTTCCACCCCAGCGATTACTGATGTCACTTTTAGCGTCGAGCCAGGAGAGATTTTAGGGCTTCTGGGTCCCAATGGCGCTGGTAAAACCACAACCATGCGGATTCTGGCTGGTTATTTACCGGCAACAAATGGAAATGCCCGGATTGCTGGTTATGATGTCCATGAAAATTCCCTGGCTGTGCGCCAACGAATTGGTTATTTACCGGAAACACCACCGTTATATCCAGACATGACGGTGGAGGGATTTTTGCATTTTGTCGCCCAAATTAAGGGAGTATCAGCAGGCGATCGCCCCAATAAAGTCGCAGCAGCCATCAAACGCTGCAACTTAGAAGATAAGCGGCGGGTGATTATTCGCAAACTCTCTAAAGGATACCGCCAAAGGGTAGGAATTGCTCAAGCGATCGTCCACGATCCACCAGCGATCATTTTGGATGAACCCACCGTTGGACTCGATCCCCGACAAATAATTGAGGTGCGGAATTTAATTAAAAGTCTCGCTGGTACTCACACAGTTATTCTTTCCACGCACATTCTGCCAGAAGTGAGCATGACTTGTAGCCGCGTCGCCATCATCAATCGCGGAAAAGTCGTAGCAACTAATACACCAGAAAACCTGATGACTCAGTTGACAGGTGGTTCAGGGTATGAATTGGAAATAGAAGGAGAAGCTGCCCTAGCAAAACAGGTATTGCAAAAAGTCGCGGGTGTGAGTTTGATAGAATCAATTCCAACAACTGGAATGCATGGTCATCAGCTCCAGGAAAACCGCGCTTACCTGCGGGTGATATCGGAACCGGGAAAAGAACCAGGGCGCGATATTGCTACAACATTAGTGCGTGCAGGATTCGGTTTACATGAACTGCGGCGTGTTAACGCCACCTTAGAAGATGTATTCTTGCAACTGACCACAGAAGAAAAGAATTTCGATACTGAGGTAGACTTAGCAGCAGACAACGAAGGAGAGGCAGCGTAAATGGGTGTAGTGCTGAGTAATATTATTGCCATTTATCGCCGAGAGTTACAGAGTTATTTTGTATCACCTTTAGCTTATGCGATCGCAGGTATATTTTGGTTCATCGCCGGGTTATTCTTGGTGATGATTTTGCTAGGGCCAGATGGCATTTTACCAGGAGTAGCCGCCCTAGATTTACAAGGACAACAACAGGGAGTACCAGTACCGCCGATAGATGTCCCCTACGAATTTGTCCGAGCATTTTTGGATCGTATGGGATGGCTATTGTTGTTTATCTTGCCAATTCTCTCAATGGGACTCTATGCCGAAGAACGTAAGCGCGGCACTTTAGAACTGTTAGCCACATCGCCAATTACAAATTGGGCGGTAGCTTTAGGTAAATTATTAGGCGTGCTAACATTTTTTACCACGATGGTTGTACCCATGCTAGTGTTGGAAGCGATCGCAATCAACGGATCAAATCCACCAATGGCGCTCTCAATTCCCTTGCTGGGTCATTTGGGATTAATCTTGCTAGCAGCAGCAATTTTATCTGTAGGAATGTTTATTTCCTCATTAACAGACAGCACAATTCTGTCTGCCGTTCTCACATTTGCAGTAATCTTATTATTGTTATTGATTGATTTAATCGGCAAAATTGTCCCTGGCCCCGTGGGCGAAGCATTAGGTTATCTGTCATTACTGAAACATTACAACACCTTAATTCAAGGTATTTTTGATACCAGCGCCTTAATTTTATTCGCCAGTTACATTTTTTTGGGCATCTTTCTCACCGCTCAATCAATTGATGCACTACGCTTTCAAAGGCAGTAATTATTGGTCATTTATCATTGGTCATTTGTCATTTGGTACATTGCCAATTGAGTTTAGGTAGGAGTTTAATTTGGGTGCTAGTTCGTTAATGATTATTTTGATTGCATTTATAGCGTTTCCAAATCAGAAAAGGTACATCATAGCCCCCTCTCGAAGAGCGGGGAGGGGGTTGGGGGTGGGGTTCTTCGAGTTTAATAAGCAATCAAGCGGACATGATATCACTAGTTTTTGACAAATGACCAATGACCAATGACAAATAATATGAAGATAGTTACAAAAAAGAAACTGTGGAAATATCTATTTTGGTTTGGCCCGTTCCTAATTACAGTCGGCTTAACAATTGGATTAGTCTCTGAACAGTGGGGATTAATTCCCTTAGCATTTCTGATTACGGGAATTATCATAAGTGCGTTAGGGATAATATGGCAAAGCTACCAAACTAACTGGTGGAAGCGTCGTTCTACCCAAGCTGGGACTAATGCCTTAGTAGCAACCCTGGCAGTATTGGCAATTTTGGGATTGATTAACTTTTTGGGAACTCGCTATCACTTGCGGACAGACTTAACAGAAACTCAATTGTTTACCCTTGCGCCCCAGTCACGGGAATTAGTAAGTGTATTACCACAGCCAGTTAAAGTGTGGGTGTTTGATATTAACCAGAATCCCCAAGACCGAGAACTGCTAGAAAATTATCAACGGCAAAGCTCAAAATTTAAATATGAGTATATCGACCCCCAAGCTAGACCAGGACTTGCAGAAAAGTTTGGCGTTAAAGATTATGGGGAAGTTTACCTAGAATCTGGAGATAAACGGCAATTAGTACAGACGGTAAATGAAAATGAGCGCCTGTCAGAAGTCAGATTAACTAGTCGCCTGCAACAACTAACAAATTCGACTACAGCCAAAGTTTACTTACTCCAAGGTCATGGCGAACGCCAACTTTCGGCTGGTAAAGGTGCAATATCACAAGCAGTTCAGGGATTAGGTGACAAAAGTTATACAACATCACCGTTGAATCTAGCAGAAACTTCCAAAGTTCCTCAAGATGCGGCTGTCGTAATAGTAGCTGGTCCTAAGCGAGGGCTGTTTGAGGGTGAAGTCAAAGCCTTGCAAGAGTATCTTAATCGCGGTGGTAGCTTACTGCTGATGATTGATCCTAATACCGATCCCAAACTTAACAGCTTGCTACAAGAATGGGGTGTTCGTCTGGATAATCGTTTAGCAGTAGATGTCTCAAAGGATAGCGTAGGACTTGGCCCTGCTGCGCCCTTAGTGACAGAATATGGACAACATCCAATTACCAAAGATTTCGCTAACGGCATTTCTTTTTATCCAGTTACCCGACCACTGCAAATTACCTCTGTACCTGGTGTTGAGGCTACTCCACTGCTGCGAACCAAACCCTATCCCAACAGCTGGGCAGAAAGCGACCTCCAAAGCGAAAAATTAGAGTTTAATGCAGATAAAGACCTCAAAGGTCCTCTGACCTTGGGCGTAGCCTTAACCAGAAAACAAGCGGCTAAATCTATTTCCACTCCCCAAGCTTCACCGACACCTTCACGCCTACCATCACCAACCACCCAAAGCAAAACTAGCCCAACTCCTTCACCCTCCCCCAAAACTCCGCAAGCTTCACCCCTACCATCACCAACCACCCAAGGCAATGCTTCTCCCACTCCCTCATCTCAAACAGCCACCGAATCCCGGTTAGTAGTTTTCGGAAATTCTAGCTTCGCCACCGATGGCTTGTTTCAACAGCAACTAAATGGAGATGTATTTCTCAACTCAGTTACTTGGCTGAGTCAACAGGAGAAGCAACCTCTTTCTATTCGTCCCAAAGAAGCGAAAAACCGTAGAATAACCTTGACTACTACGCAAGCCAATCTTTTAATATTGTCGTCTTTGTTGGTTTTACCCTTAATTGGGTTTGCGGCGGCAGTTATTATTTGGTGGAAACGACGGTAAGAAGGTAGGCGTAATTAAATATAAGATCAAACCTCACCCTCAATCCCTCTGGGATGCTTTGGAGAGGGAAGCCGGAGGCAGGATGAGGTTATATTTAATTTGACCCACTTACTTAAGAAGTGAGTGAGGAGTTATAAATATTAACTCTTTACCAATGACCAATGACAAATAACAAATGACAAATGACTAAAAAATGAAATTGCCGCGAACAACTTTAATTTTGATACTGCTAGCGCTGGGTTTAGGTGGTTTTGTTTACTTCTATGAAATTAGAGGTGCAAGTGTGCGAGAAGAAATTAAGCAGCAAAAGCAGCAAATTTTTTCTTTTGCCGCAGATGATGTCCAGTCTTTAACAGTCAAGACAAAAAAACTCACCCTGAATTTAGAACGTAGTCCTGAATCTAGTAATCCTAAGTGGGTAATCAAATCTCCGATATCGGAACCAGCCAATGATGCTATTGTTTCTTATTTAATGGATTTGTTGGTCAAGGGTAAAAGCGATACTGCTTTATCAACTCCAGCAAAAGAGCTTGGAGAATTTGCCTTAGATAAACCCCAAGCAACTATCAGTATCACCCTGAAAAACCGCCAAAGCCATCAGTTGATTTTGGGTAAATCTAACTTTAACGGTCATTTCTTGTATGCTCAAGCTGACCCTGTTGCTAAACCCGATGGGAATATAAATGTGCTGTTGGTATCTACAGATTTTGCAAATGCCGTGAATCGGGAACTATCAGAGTGGAAGCAACCTGTAGATAATAGTCAGAAACTTCCTCCGCTCACCATTCCTAAACCGAGTCCGACAAACAGCAAATAATTAATTAAAATTGTGGCGATATTCTTATGACAAATCCGACAGCAACATTGCTGATTTCCTGCCCTGACCAACGGGGATTGGTGGCGAAATTTGCCAATTTCATCTATTCTAATGGTGGTAATATTATCCATGCAGATCAGCACACAGATTTTGCTGCTGGGTTATTTCTTACCCGCATTGAATGGCAATTAGATGGGTTTAATTTACCACGAGAATTTATTGATCCTGCATTTAATGCCATAGCACAACCTCTTGGCGCTAAGTGGGAACTACGTTTTTCTGATACAGTACCACGCATTGCTATTTGGGTAAGTCGGCAAGACCATTGTCTATTTGACTTAATTTGGCGACAACGCGCTAAAGAATTTGTGGCTAAAATTCCTTTAATTATTAGTAATCATTCTAGTTTAAAGGTAGTTGCAGAACAATTTAATATCGACTTTCAGCACGTTCCCATCACTAAAGACAATAAATCAGAACAGGAAGCCCAACAACTAGAATTACTACGCGAGTACAAAATAGATTTAGTTGTATTGGCAAAATATATGCAGATTGTTAGTGCAGATTTCATTAGTCAATTTCCGCAAATTATCAATATACATCATTCATTTTTACCAGCTTTTATCGGAGGAAATCCCTATCACCGAGCTTTTGAACGTGGAGTAAAAATTATTGGTGCAACTGCTCATTACGCTACTGCTGATTTAGATGCAGGGCCAATTATTGAACAGGATGTAGTGCGAGTTAGTCACCGTGATGAAGTTGATGATTTGGTGAGAAAGGGCAAAGATTTGGAGAGAGTTGTATTAGCAAGAGCAGTGCGATCGCACTTGCGAAATCGTGTCTTAGTATATGGTAATAGGACAGTTGTATTTGAGTAATTTTATATCCGAAGGAATGTAATTCACGGCGGCACAAAAAATTCTGCGTAGGCAGACTTTATAAAAATAGTTATTTCAAGGATTGCCGTAGCTGTTTTAGTTAGCTGAAACTAACTCTGTTTCATCTTTCGATTCATCTCTAATGTTTAAATAGGTCTATAAATATATGGGACTTCCAAGAAATAAATTATCCAAAGAAACGAACCACAGAGACGCAGAGAACACAGAGAAAAGAGAAATAGAAAGGATTTTTGCGTCAGTTTTGGGATATTTTTTTATTTGGAAGTCCGTATCAGGAAATGCGGCATGATAATTCATCATATCTTTTGCTAGCTAATTGAGTTAGACTAATTTTTTATTTTCTCCCTTTTGTCATTGATTTATTCAAAACACGATTTGATTTATGAGTCTTACTGGCTTTATTGGACTACCAGATGTTCGAGCTAGATTTAAAGCAGAATTCCTCAAGCCAAAGCTTGATATAAAACAAGAATTATTAGCTGCTGCACCTTTAGGTAGTAATGTCCGTCTGGTGGGAACGGCATTTGATTATTTATTACGTTTCCATATCAAGTATCAAAATCCTCACGCTCAGGAAAGAGGATGGATTGCTGAGTATAGCTTGCATCACTTTAGTCGTAGGGGTCAAACTCATTTGTTTAACCAAGCGAAAAGAGTTATCGACCAAGCCCATAACAATTACCAAGAATTCTTGCTCAATGGACAATTCACAAATGAGTTGCTCCAATCAGCCCTATTGCTAGGAAGCCTAGATGCAGTTATGCGGGTGGGTTATATTCATGAAACGTGGGAAGCTATTAATGAGCAAGATATTCAGGATTTGCGAAATTTGGTCCAGTTATTAAAGCCTGAGCTTTTTAAGTCTTGGGGAAAAATAATTATGAATCCTAGTTGGGAAGCTGCCCTTTTAGTGCGTGGAGCCGATGGCGATTTAATTGTTGATGATTTGCTGGTGGATTTTAAGACAGTTAAGGAACTTAAGCTGGAACGCAGCAATTTTGATCAGTTGATGGGTTACTATACTTTGTCGGTGATTGAGCAAAAACTCGAAGAGGATGCTATTGAGTTAAAACGTTTAGGTATATACTTTTCGCGTTTTGGGGTGCTTTATCAAATCAATGTCGAAGATGTAGTTAATTTTGAAACTTTCCCCAAATTCCTAGAATGGTTTATCGCAAGAGCGCGAGAATATAGTGGTTGTACGCTAATTTAGCTAAACGGTTGGCGCGATCGCAAGGATAATTTTATTTTACTTTTCAGCTAAGGGGATCTTTTGGCTAGCGATCGCTACAAACATCTCCATAAAAAAGCTGTGCTGCATCTACGCCTGTTGTAGACATTGCCTCATAATAATAAAAGATTAAGCTGCACTCAGAAAACTCTCAATGAGCCAAACTAGCCTAAATTTAGTTGCAATATCTATCTTTCTGATCACCATGTCCACCCTACTGGGGCCATTCATTCACTTGTCGCCCGCAGTACCCGCGATCGCTACCTTCACCATTTTAGGCATAGCTACATTAGATAGTTTCAGCTTGCAAGGCAAGGGTGGTACTATCTTTTTAGATTGGATTGCTGGTTTTTCAAGTGAACACCGCGATCGCATCGTCCACCACGAAGCAGGACATTTCTTAGTTGCTTACCTATTGGGCATTCCCGTTACCGGCTACACACTCAGCGCTTGGGAAGCCTGGAAACAGGGGCAACCTGGGCAAGGCGGCGTTAGCTTTGATGATGGCGAATTAGCATCTCAACTAGAAGTGGGTAAAATCAGTGCCCAAATGCTAGACCGCTACTGCACTCTTTGGATGGCGGGTATTGCTGCTGAAACCCTAGTTTTTAATAATGCTGAGGGTGGATCTGATGATAAAAATAAGCTGATAGGAGTCTTGACAATTTTGGGTTTTTCTGAGTCAGTTTATCAGCAGAAACTGCGGTTTCATACTCTCCAGGCAAAAACTCTACTGCAAGAAAATTGGTCTAGCTACGAGGCTTTAGTTAATGCCATGCGACAACGCACTTCGGTAGAAGATTGTCATGCTGAGTTGGGAGTGGGGAGTTAGGAATAAGAATTAAATAACATACAATTTATGTCTCTGGCTTACCTCACCCTCAATCCCTCTCCGATATATTGGAGAGGGAGGCTAGAGACAGGATGAAGTTTTGCATTTTATTTAATCCACGTTCCTTAGAAGTTAGAGACGCGATTAATCGCGTCTGTACAGGAGTTAGAAGTTTGGAGTGTTTGTTTACTTACAGCAGAATTCAAGTGTTTGAACCACATCTGTCGTAGGGGCACAGCATTGCTGTGCCCTTAGTGCGTGGTCTATTTACCTGAAAATAGCTGTAATTCACATCTTTTGTTTAAATTGCGGTAAAACCATAAATTTAGAAAACAAAGCTAAATAAAAAATTCTATCTTAAAATCTACCCCTAATGTCGGTAAATTAGTTAGTTTCCGCTTTTTCCACGGGCGGAAATAATCGAAAAAATTCTGTTAGCGTAGGCTAAAATATTAAAATCTGAACTTTTGTGAAAAGTTAGAATCAGATCAATAACCTTCAACAGTGTAACCAGCAGCAACAATTACCTGTTTAATTGACTCTTCAGAAGCTGCGGATTCTACCGTGACAGTTTTAGCCTTAACATCGACATCCACCTTGGCTTCAGGTTCCATAACATGTATAGACTCAGTAATTGTTTCTGCACATCCGTCACAAGCAATATTTGATACTTTCAGTTTTAGTGCCATTTGTTACTCCAAGATGGAAATTTTCAATTATTTCTTCAGGATTAATTTTAGTCATCAAAATGCGACCGCGTATCCTACCAGAGTAAGGCAATGGTGTAAAAGCATCCTAATCACTGCATATAGCTCACCGACAGGCACAATTTGCTAGCAGTAATATGAAACAAAATGCAAGAATATATAAAGCTATTTATGAAAATACCCTATCTAGTGCCGCTACGCCCAAATCTTAAAGTCTAAAGTTAAAAAGCCATGTCTTTAAATCCCCACTACCTAAGCGGTAACGAAATTCGCAACATATTTCTCGACTTCTTTGCCCAACGGGATCACCAAATTCTCCCAAGTGCCTCCCTCGTGCCAGAAGACCCAACCGTGCTGTTGACGATCGCAGGGATGTTACCATTTAAGCCGATATTCTTGGGGCAGCGCACACCAGAATTTAAGCGGGCGACGACTTCGCAAAAGTGTATCCGCACCAACGACATCGAAAATGTCGGACGCACTAAACGGCATCATACGTTTTTTGAGATGCTGGGTAATTTCAGCTTTGGTGATTATTTTAAAGAACAAGCGATCGCTTGGGGTTGGGAAATTTCTACACAAGTCTTTGGCTTCTCACCGCAAAATCTTGTAGTCAGCGTTTTTGAAGATGATGATGAAGCCTTTGGAATTTGGCGCGATCAAATCGGTGTGCCGATAGCGAGAATTAAACGCTTGGGCGAAGATGATAACTTTTGGGTATCTGGCCCGACTGGGCCTTGTGGCCCTTGTTCAGAAATATATTACGACTTCCACCCAGAACGCGGTGACGAAAATATTGATTTAGAAGATGATTCCCGGTTCATCGAGTTTTACAACCTAGTATTCATGCAATATAACCGGGATGCATCAGGCAATTTAACGCCACTGCAAAACAAGAACATCGACACCGGCATGGGTTTGGAGAGAATGGCGCAAATTCTCCAAAAAGTACCCAATAACTACGAAACTGACCTAATTTTCCCAATTATCCAAACAGCAGCCCAAATTGCAGGTATTGATTACCACAAAAGTGATGAAAAAACCAAAGTTTCTCTAAAAGTCATTGGCGATCACATTCGTTCTGTTGTCCACATGATCGCTGATGAAATTCGCGCCTCTAACGTGGGACGGGGTTATGTGCTGCGGCGGTTAATTCGGCGGGTGGTGCGTCATGGGCGATTAATTGGGATTGATGGCGAATTTACCACCCAAGTTGCTGAAACTGCGATCGCTCTTTCTGAATCAGCTTACCCCAATGTGCGCCAACGGGAAGCAGCAATTATTGCTGAACTCGAACGGGAAGAATCCAATTTCCTCAGAACTCTGGATAGAGGCGAAAAACTCCTAGAAGAAATCATCCAAGAGGTGAAACAGCAAGGAAAAACCCAAATTAGCGGCGAAAGCGCATTTACCCTCTATGACACCTACGGATTTCCCCTCGAACTTACTCAAGAAGTTGCCGAGGAAAATGATCTCACAGTTGATGAAGCGGGATTCAATGCCGAAATGCAAAAGCAGGTGGAACGTGCCAAAGCAGCACATGAAACCATCGATTTAACTGTGCAAGGTTCCCTCGACAAATTAGCAGAACACATCCAAGTTACCGAGTTTTTAGGTTATACCCAACCTGCGGCGACGGCAAAAGTCGAAGCGATTTTGGTAGAAGGTGTTTCCCAAGAGGAAGCAGAAGCAGGGACACCGGTGCAAATTGTCCTTGACAAAACGCCATTTTATGCTGAATCTGGGGGACAAATCGGCGATCGCGGTTATATTTCTGGTGATGGTATCCTAGTTCGGGTGGAAGACATGAAGAAAGAATCTGATTTCTTTGTTCACTTCGGACGCATCGAACGCGGTACACTGCGCGTAGGCGATAATGTTACAGCCCAAATTGATCCGGCTTGTCGGCGTCGCGCCCAAGCTAACCATACCGCAACGCACCTATTGCAAGCGGCGTTAAAGAAAATTGTTGATGATGGCATATCTCAAGCTGGTTCCCTGGTTTCCTTTGACAGGTTGCGCTTTGACTTTAACTGTCCGCGTGCTTTGACAGCCGAGGAAGTCCAACAAATTGAGGAACAGGTAAACACTTGGATTGCCGAAGCACATACTGCAAAGGTGGAAGTATTACCTTTAGCAGAGGCGAAAGCTAGGGGTGCTGTTGCTATGTTCGGCGAAAAATACGGTGAAGAAGTGCGCGTAATTGACTTTCCTAACGTATCAATGGAACTGTGCGGTGGAACTCATGTCAGTAATACTGCTGAGATTGGCGTGTTCAAGATTATCTCCGAAGCTGGCGTAGCTTCTGGGGTGCGGCGCATTGAAGCTGTTTCGGGACCGGCAATACTAGATTATCTCAACCTTCGGGATAAAGTAGTTAAAGATTTGAGCGATCGCTTTAAAGTTAAACCCGAAGAATTACCAGACAGAATCACAAGTTTGCAAAGCGAACTCAGAACCAGCCAGAAGGAATTGGAAAACTTCAAGGTACAGTTAGCGATCGCAAAATCTGACAGCTTGCTACAAACAGCCCAAACTGTAGGCGATTATAAAATCATCGTCGCCCAATTAGAAGATGTTGATCCAGAATCATTGAAAACCGCAGCCGAACGCTTGCTGCAAAAACTGGGTAACGGTGCGGTGGTGCTGGGTTCTGTTCCCGAAGAGGGGAAAGTTAGCATAGTTGCAGCTTTTAGTCAAGAAGTGAACAAAAAAGGTTTGCAAGCTGGTAAATTTGTGGGTGCGATCGCTAAAATTTGTGGCGGCGGTGGCGGTGGAAGACCGAACTTAGCCCAAGCCGGCGGACGCGATGCGAGTAAATTACCAGAAGCGTTGAGACAAGCGGAAAGTGAGTTAAAATCCGCCTTGGGTTAACCCTCTTCCTGACTTTAAGACTTACTCCCCAACGCTAGCAGCTACTGTGTATACACAAGTTGAATTACCCCCCTTAATCCCCCCTTTCCAAGGGGGGAAACCGGAAAATCTAGTTCCCTTCCCTTTCCAAGGGGAGGGTTAGGGTGGGGTAAAACTGACGCGAAAAACTAGGTGAGTAAACTATTTCAGACTTGTGTATACACACGTAGACGCTAGCAGCGAAGGGCTGGGGGTTAGGTCTGTATTATAAATGAAACTAATACAGCGATCGCAAGTGTAGGAGAATCACCCCTATCTAAAGATGAACTTATTTATTAAACGATCTCAAACTCTAATTGATGACTCTTAAAAATATCATGAGTGAAATGATCCACCACATTTGTATCAGCTAGTTCCAAATTATAAAAATCCACAGCTTCATGGTCAAAATGGGGGCCAGCGTGCCAAGTACCCTCATGTAGTTTGATAAAACAATTCCCCGGAATGCGGAAAGCAGCAATCTCTTTTAATGCTGGTTCATTCACATCATTATCAGGAGGACAAACTGCAATTAACCAATCCTTCCCTGACAAAGAACCCAGACATTGAGTGCATTGCACATGGCGAGTAATTGTGTGAAACTTTCGCCCCTTCTTCTCCAACCGCATAACATAAAATCGGGGAATCCCGTTTTGCAGGTTTAACTGGGCATCATCCACATCGTAAGCTTTGCCATCAAGACTTGCAAAAATCACCTGTCCATAACACCGAAAATTTTCAGAACTCACCCATTGTGCTTGCAATTGTTGCACTGTCTTTGATCTGCCCATATCAAATCTTTGAGAGAGATTAGTTAGGTTTATTTTCCCCCAAAATGACCAAATTTAATACATACAGCCATTATGGTGACTTCCTGAGTTTAAATGCCCTACATTGTGAAAAAATAACCTTAGCTAGCTAGATAACTACGTACTTGTTCCTTTTGCCGTCGGAGGAGACTGAGAGCTTTTTGCTCGATCTGACGCACCCGTTCTCGACTAATACCCATGCGATCGCCAATCTGTGCTAAAGAAAGTTCATAGCCATCAGTCAGACCAAAACGCAAGGTTAATATTTCTCGCTGCTGGGGAGACAGCTTTGCTAACAAGTCTTGTAAGTCTTGGTGGAGAGATTCTTCAACAGCATAGTCTTCGGGAGAAGGTCCATCATCCTCAAGTATGTCCTGCAACTCTGTATCTTGTTGTTCACCAACTCTCGCCTCTAAAGAGAAGGGTTGACGCGCCAAATACAAACACTCTCGAACTTGGGTAGGTGTCAAAGATAACGCCTTAGCAATTTCAGCAGTAGTGGGAACGCGACCCAACTGTTGAGATAATTCTCGCTGCACCCGTTTAATTTTGTTCAGTTTCTCAAAGACGTGGATCGGTAAACGAATTGTCCGTCCTTGTTGAGCGATCGCTCGTGTGATTCCTTGACGAATCCACCAGTAAGCGTAGGTAGAAAACTTATAACCAAGAGCGGGATCAAATTTATCCACCCCTCGCTCTAAACCCAAAGTACCTTCTTGAATTAGATCCATAAATTCCAAGTTGCGGTGCTGGTATTTCTTCGCCACTGCTACCACTAACCGGAGATTAGCCTGAATCATTTTCTGCTTGGCTTGGTGTCCTTTACTTAGCTGTTGCTCTAACACCTCAACACTTAACTCCACTTTATCTGCCCATTCTTGCAGCGTGGGTTGCTCATTTAATTTTACAGCCAATTCTTCCTTAGCAGCTAGTAAATTCATCATTTGCTGCACTTGTTGAGCAAAAATAACCTCTTGTTCGCGAGTCAACAAATCTACACGCCCGATTTCTTGCAGATAACTACGCACAATATCATCTGTACCTCGAGGTTTTTTATCTGCGGCTAAACTTTTTTTCTTCGTTTTTTGAACTTCGGTAGGTGGAGATGTTAAGTTGCTCATGGTTATTTGCTCTTCTGTAACCTCATCAATTTATTGGTATCAAGTCTAGATATTCAGACCCTTAGCCATTTCACACTGCTAATCAATCAATTTGGCAATAATGATGAATTCTGGTCTATGATACATTAAAAGTCAATTGTTGGAGATAATAAACCCAAAATCAACCCACCCATTAATAATAACATCATTACCAGTTACAAATCAATTATCCAAAGTATCATCAGCAGATATTTTAAACTAATTACACTCCTTTATTATTGATTCTTACATATTTTTGAACACAATTATTATATTTAGTTTAATTATCCAATATAGTTACTGAAAAAAATTAATAATCGACCGAGCAACGATTTCATCACTTAATAGACAAATTCCTAACAGCAAATAACAACATAAATCCGAATTATTAAACCACAGATTTTTTAAGTGTTAATAGTCTGATTATACTTCCATATAATTCTGATTAAATGGAATTAATTAAATATAAAATGCCAATTTTTTACCTCTAATTTTTTGCTAAATAATCCAATCATATCAAGCTGGGTACGTAGCGGGCGATCGCTAACCATCAAAGAAAGCACTTTTCCTGCTCCCCCTGCTCAAGAATAGCTTTCTTTAGGAGTCCGGTCAAATACTTGTAATTAGGGATTTAGGATGATAAAGACGCGGGTATGTGTGACAATTGCACTTGTGTCATAATGCACGCAGATATCTGCATTCGATGCGGTATTATCAATATAATTATTCCGAGAGGCATTTTCGGGACTAAAAGTAGTAACAGTGGTAACATTAGCACCAACGATAATACTTGGCAAGACAGCAACACCCCCGTAGCTTGCCGACAAGACTCTTGCTCCCTCTCCTTACCAAGGAGAGGGTTGGGGTGAGGTTTTACAAGGCTTTTTCCACTCATTGAGATGCTCCCTACATATATCTTCAGCGATCGCTAAAGCAGATGCAGGTGTGCGTCCATGAAAAGAACAAGGTTCAAGAGTTCCGATATCAAAACTTAGTGAGTGTCACACTAATACCAGAATCGAGTTTAGGAACCTTGAGATACTCAATTGGCTCAGTACTTTGAGAACTTTGGGTATTTCTTGGCTTTTGACATTGCTTAAAGAAAGCGTCTGGGTTCTTGATGAACTCAAGCGGGTTAATATTTTGGCAGTCTTGCTCCCGCACTAGCGAAATTGATTCAGCAGTGTGTTTGGAATTATTAGTCTGTCCGATAAAATTACTCCATGTCGTGTTAATCGTGGCTGGTTCCGTCAATAAAACTCCAGCCTGCTGATTGCGATCGTGAAACGGCTCGTTCAGAGCATCGCCTGTTATCATGGGAACATTCTCTTGGTTAGCATAGGCACTCTGGGGAAGAGCGAGTGCGCTAATCACAACGACTAAAGTGATACAAGAAGATTTCATAATTCAATCACTTAACATTTAATGTCAGTTTAATAATTACAATTGGCTAGATACAAAAACCAGCAGCCTAGTTTGAGTACCTCAGATTAACACAGCTATTAATAAGTATAGGTAAACTTCATTAAAACGTTAATGACTTGCTGAAGCGAGCGCATTAAGCATCTGCGAGATAAAATGTTGGGACATTAACCTGAATCTTATGCTCACCAATATTCGCCTAAATAGAAATAGCTGATTCTAGTCTTAAGTATAGATCGAAAACTAAAAGCGATCGCTTCGCCAACGCCAAGGGCGATCGCTTATGCTAAGTCAGGTATTATTAAGTACTGGATTTTAGATGTCAATGGATGCAAGTTGTATCTGTATCGTCTCCCCAGTCCATTTTGAGCCAAAATAGCAGGTAAAAAGTAAACACCCGCAAATTATTTTTGCGCTTGGCAAGCAAACTGGCAATTGATGTGATAGTCTTTTATATGGGGAATCAAGACAGCCAAAGCACAGTCATGTCGTCAAAGAGAAATGATCTAAACTCAAAGACCAGACTTTCGCCTTGGCAGATACAATGTTTAAATCCGCTACGGCTTTTTGAAACTAAGAGACAAAGCCAATGAAGCAGGATAGTGACCTACGTAATAACTTGAAGTCAATCAGAACCCGTCTAGGCATGAGCCAACAAGATTTGGCTAACATCGCTAATGTGACTCGTCAGACTATTAGTGGTGTAGAGTCGGGACAATATGCTCCCTCAGTTGCCATAACACTTCGCTTGGCCAAAGCGCTTGGCTGTCAAGTTGAGGATCTATTCTGGTTAGAGCGGGATTTACCTGAAATTGAAGCCGTTCTTGCCAAACCTGTTCCCAATGGTCAGCAACTACGAGTTAGCATGGCTCGTGTGGGAGGACAATGGATAGCTTATCCGTTAATTGGTAAGGATGCTTTTCGCCAAGATATGATTCCGGCTGATGGTGAAGCAGTTGCGGTGGTGAGGCAGTCCTCTCTTGGGGGTTTCCCCCAGGAGGAACTGCCGAAAGGGTTAAAAGGCATAAGCAAACTGTCGAACCGGAACGGTGAAGGCACTAGCCAAACAGGTACAAATAAAGTTAGAGTCCGTCTTTTAGACGATAATCTCGACACACTTCACAACACAGTTGTGATTGCTGGTTGTGCCCCTGTGATTTCACTATGGGCAAGAGCCACCGAACGCTGGCATCCCCAACTGCGAGTTCAATATAACTTCGCCAATAGCATGGCTGCATTGCACAGTCTATGCAGAGGTGAGGCGCACATCGCTGGGATGCATCTGTATGATCCTGAAACTGGTGAGTATAATACTCCCTTTGTTCGAGATGTTCTGGCGGGGAGGGAAGCAGTTCTGATTACCCTTGGTGTTTGGGAAGAGGGACTTTTGTTGAAGTCTGGCAACCCGATGGGAATTAAAACAGTTACTGACTTAGTTGCAGGGGGAGCGACTATTGTCAACCGCGAAATAGGTTCTGGTAGTCGGATGCTTTTGGAACAAACACTCCAAAAAGAGCAGATACCATTCGATGCTGTTCAGGGCTTTAACAATATACTCAAAAGTCACCAAGATGTTGCCCAAGCTATAGTCGGAGGAGTTGCCGATGCTGGTATGAGTACGGCATCTGTAGCTACCGCTTTTGGGCTGGGATTTATCCCTTTACATCAGTCACGATATGATTTGGTGATTTTCAAGAAATATCTGGAAGAAGCACCAGTACAGCAGTTACTTAGTACTTTGGGACATCGGATGGTTCACTCACAATTTGAAATTCTCGGCGGTTACGATATCAGCAAAATCGGGGAAGTTGTAGCGACTGTTTAGAGCGGATTGCAATGGTTGGTTGTGTGCTTAAAGGAAAACTCTGCATAAATTTAAATTCCTTCTGCAACCACTCTTTAGGTATGAGTGACACATTCTGAGGTTATCTGTGGCTGGTCAGTAATATCATGTCCGCCAAATTACCCATAATAAAAGAATCCCACCCCCAACCCCTAAGAGCCTGCGGGGAACTCAGTGCCCTCTCTGGGGATTAGGGTCCTACGGTGTAGACACAAGTAGTCCTAGAGGGAGTTTCCAGCCAAAAAAGGTAGATTCAAACTGATACAATCCGCGAATCAAAGTCTCTCGTTCCCATGAAGAGCATGGGAATGGCTGATTAGGGGCTGCTGCCTCCAGTTAAATATTGAGTCTCTGACTCAATGAATGCATTCCCATACGGAGTATGGGAACGAGGAAAACCTGATAAAGCTAGGTTTTTAGGACTTGTGTGTACACCGTAGGGATTAGGGGCAGGGAGACAAAGCTATGCTTTGGCTCTTTGGGGTTCTTCGGGTTTAATAAGTAATCAAGCAAAGATGATATAACGCCATTTTTTCTAAACAAAATGTGCATCTTTAGGATTGAATGCCAGCTTAATTATTTCATGGGGATATACATTGCCGAATATATGACTCCGGGGCACTCTGGCGATTAAAGTTTGTTCTCCCACCTTAACCCAAATACTACAAATCCCAATACCATTTAAAACCCGTTCTACTAGCCCTTCAATAATTACTGACCAAGGTTTATGCAACATTGAAGAACTTGCATCGAAAAGATTGAAAGTATCGCCAGATAAACAACATGCAGTAATTGGCTTTGTGATTTCCCCAGGATATAAAAACTCTATCCCATTTGCAAGTTTGATAAAACTTCCACGGCTACTCCGTTCTACCCGACACGGAATAATATTATCTATCCCTACTAGTCTAGCCAACTGCTCGTTAGCTGGTCGGCGGATGATGGTTTCCAAGTTATCATCCTGTACAATACAACCGTCAAATAAAGCGATCGCTCTCTCGGCAAAATGCAGTATATCTGTAAAATTATGACTGACTAATATGACTGCTGATCCCCTAGCTTGGGCCCATTGTCTAATTTTCTCGATCATCTGGGGACGTATTCCCACATCTAGAGAGGCAGAAGGCTCATCCAAAAGCAGCAATTCGGAATCAGCAACTAAACCGCAGGCAATACAAACCCGCTTTGCTTCACCACCAGACAGTGAACGAGCTGAACGTTTTGCCAAGTGTTCGCAGCCAAAAGTTGCAAGTGCAGTATGTACCCTTTGCGGAATCTTGTGTGTTGGTGTTCCGCGAAACTTTAATACCTTGGCAACATTATTAAAAACAGTTTCATCCAGTAGTAAGGTTTCCTGAAATACCAAAGCCGAACGACGACGCAACAATGTTTTATTGGTATTATGGACATCCAGCCCAAATAATTGCATCTCACCACGGTAAGGTTGCAAAAGATTGATTGTTCTTAACAAAGTGCTTTTACCAGCGCCATTGGGGCCAAGCACAGCAACCAGTTCTCCTGGACGGACTGCAAAATTTTCAATTGACAGGATATTTTTACGTGTTTTGCTATCGACGCTCACCTGTCGCATATTAAGGACATACTCGTTAGTACTCATAGAATTTTCCTGTCATGCTGTAGGATAGTCAGCAACACGATAACAGTGTATGTGATGATCAGAAGAATGTATGCGATCGCCATCGCAACATCGTAATTTCCTTTTCCTACCTCCGTGACGATCGCTGTTGTCAAAACTCTTGTCTGCCCCTTAATATTACCCCCCACCATCATGGATGCACCAACTTCCGAGATGACGCGACCAAAACCGGCGATAACAGCAGCCATTAATCCTAAACGTGCTTCTTTAATCAGCAACAAGTTTGCTTGCCACTGTGTCGCCCCCATTGACAAAAGTTGCCAGCGTAGTTTCGGATTAATACTAATAATTGCTGTAAAACTGAAGCCAGCTACAATTGGAAAAGCAATGATTGCTTGGGCGACAATCATAGCTGTGGGCGTATAAATTAAATCAAGATTTCCTAAAGGCCCAGACCGCCACAAAAATACACTGACCACTAAGCCGATTACGACGGGTGGCAATCCCATCCCAAAGTTAATCAAACTATTCAGAGTCTGCTTGCCGGCGAAATCCACTAATGCTAGCCACAGTCCTAATGGTAGTCCCAGTAAAACGCTAATGGCTGTAGCTGTTCCAGATACAAACAATGTCATTGTCATCACCTGGAAAACGTCACTATCGCCATCGGTTAATAGCTCAAGAGCTTTCAAAGCTCCCTCGATAATTGTATTCACCAAAGACCTCTCGCCGTGAAAGCCCCCGGATTCATCCGTGGGGGTAAGGCGTAGGCGAATTTATTCGCCGTGTTAATATCCATACGAATATCCGTCCTTTTTATGAATGGGTGAACAATATTTGTGGCTAATACCTGAAATTCTTCCTGATTTAGTAGAGATATCAAAATTACCTGTTGCACGACAAAGAATACGCCCAACGTATTCCCCTGTTTTTTTGCCCGAAGCAACCGCGGCTTTGATAATATCGCCAGTACTAAATCCAAAATGAATCTGCTTATTTGTGCGGTGGCGAGTTGGAAAGCCATACTTGTCAGTTCCACACATCTGGCGTGTACCATGACCATTAGCAGTAATGAGCAGTGGCGTAATGTTTTTGATATTTAGAATCGGTGTAGATTTACCTACACAAGCAGCATCGAGCCAGTGAGTTTTAACTAAATTTTGTTGGCTGCGATTGAACTTTGTTAATCCTCCCGAACCTGTTTCTACTGGTAGTCCAGAAGATTTTAATACTTCCAGCAATGCAAATCTAGTCGTATTCACTGCTGCTGCATCAGCCAATGGTCGTAAGCAAAGTTTCAATATTTTCTCTAGCCTTGAGGGATCTTTTTTAAGAAACTCTTTGATATCTTTAGTCCCCTTTTTGACATTACATTTTTCGCAACTTAGTGTCAGGTTTGTGATTGAGTTAGAACCTCCTTTGGCTCTTGGGTGAATGTGTTCTATCTGAAATGGAACGTCTTTTGCACCACAGTAAGCGCACTCTCTATTCCACTTTTCAAGCAAATATTCACGAGTCTCAAAACCTTGTAGTATCCCCTGTTGATATTCTTTCCCCTGAATATCAGGATTACGCATTAGTTGCATATCAAAGCGAACTAATTCCTGACTAATAGCGGTGATTGGTACAAGCCTGCATAACTTATTAACCCAGGTTTTGATATTCTCGACACGACTCTGTAAGCTTGGGGCTAACCAACCTAATGGTCTAGTTCTGTTATTGAATCTGGGTTGACGATACCTAGTTTTACGATTTCTTCTACCCCGTCTTAATTGTCGTCTTGAGGTTAGGGCATCTCTAATTGCAAAACTTCTATGCTTTAATTCTGCTGCAAATACAACTTCGCCATTAGTGTCGTTAACTAAGGCTATTTCTGTTGTTTTTGCTCCAGGATCAACCTTTAATCTAAGTTGTGATACAGAACAATCAGTGCCAGATTTTTTAAGAATCAAAGTGAAAGGGAATTGAAGATAAATCGCTGCTTTTTTGTTTCGCAGTAATTGCCTCGCTTGCGCTGAGTGAATTGGATCTAGTGGACGTTTTTCTGAATCAATTAAAAATACTTTGGACATTTCTGCCCCTCCTTATGGCTTGCGCCACGCTCCGCGAACGGGTAAAGTTAGCTTCTCCCAAGGGGAGACGCTGCGCGAACGCCAATGTTATCGGTCGGTAACTATCCAAATTGCACTTCCTTAACCCCTATTAAAGATGTTTAACAATTTGGTTTTAGAGCAGGGAACTAGCTTCGCATCCCCTGGTAAGTTATTGAACACTTGCCGATAACGTAGTTAATTAAAACTTAGGCTGGTCAGATTCGGGCTTTTTCAAGCCCCCGGATTTATCCGTGGGGTTTCTGACAAATCTCTAAAAGAATTGGAAAAAAATACTGAAATATGCAGTAGAGCAACCCTTGATGATCTGATACTTAAGTTTGTTTAAAAGCCGTAATTTTTCTCCGTTCTACCTGCATCAACATAAAATAGCGGTTGTTTGAACTCTTTTTTCCCGTGGGCTGCAATCAGTGTCTGTCCTTCAGGAGATAAGACATAATTAATAAACGCTTTAGCTCCTGCACTATTCACCCTGGGGAATTTCTGAGAATTCACCTCCATAACATGGTAGAGATTTAACAGTTTTTTATCTCCTTGCACCAGTACAGGTAAAGACAGGTTTTTCTTTTGAAATATATAGGTTGCTCGATCTACTAAGGTATATCCCAGTTTTTGATTAGCAACTTGCAAAGTTTCCGCCATCCCTGAACCTGTTTGCTGATACCAACTGCCAGATGGTGTGACTTTTGCCTGTTGCCATAAATCTTTTTCTAATTTGTTAGTACCTGAGTCATCACCCCGCGATATAAACAAGGCTTGATTTTTAGCAATCAGGGAGAATGCTTCTATAGCATTCTTTTTACCTCGGATCTTTGCCTTGTCAGCATCTGGCCCGACGATCACAAAGTCATTGTGCATTACCAAGTGACGATTAATCACTGCACCACCTGCCAAAACTTTCCGTTCAGCTTTCGGTGAATTGACGAACAGTGCGTCAACTTCACCCTTTTCAGCTAAAGCTAAAGCCTGTCCTGTGCCGACTGCAACCTTTTTTAAAGTGTATCCTGTTTTCTTTTCAATCGCTGGAACCAAATCATCTAGCAGCCCACTGTCCTCAATGCTCGTTGTCATCGCCACTATTACATCTTTCTTCAGTGGGGACTGTCCAATAGTTGGCTCTTGCTTGACTAGATTACTACCAATACCGATGCAAAGAATCGCCAGCAAACTTACCAAACAGCCATCACGTACAGCCCGATGATTTATCATTGCACTCTCCTACCAATCTCTATGCCAATATTTTTTACTATAGCAAGTAAAGCTTACATTGCGAAGTATAAGCAAGATTGAGTAGGAAATCAACTATTTATGTTGTTTTCCAGACAATTCCGATGCTCAGAAGGATTCTAGGTATTACAAAGTCGTACAATCTGTCCATGTATATTAGCCAAAGTCACTTTTAACGGACTAACACCTTGATAACCACCGCGTTTTAACTGACTTTTGCGATGGAATTTCTATTTTCTAGATTTAAGTTTATTTACTACTATTTTGGCTACTATAAAGTAAGAAAAATAGAATTACCTTTTGGTAATACCATGCCAACTGAAAAACTATCGATTTCCTTACCAGCATCTTTGATAGAGTTTATTGAGAATTACAAAGTGACAAAGGGGTGTAAATCTCGCTCCCAAGTCATTGAGTTAGCACTGGAGTTACTGCGCTATCAGGAATTAGAGCAAGCTTACAGCCAAGCTTCGGCGGAAGTTGACCCAGATTGGGATTTGACGATCGGGGATGGGTTAACAGATGAAACGTGGTGAAATTTACTATGCTAATCTCAGTCCAGTAGTAGGGGCAGAAATGGATAAACGCCGACCTGTGCTAATTGTGAGCAATGATGCTAATAACAGTGCTGCTAGTACAGTGACAATTTTACCGATTACCTCTAACGTTAGTCGTCTTTATCCTTTTGAGGTTTTATTGAATCTAGAGGAAAGTGGTTTATCTAAGCCTTCTAAGGTACAAGCGCAGCAGGTACGCACGATTTCTAAGCAGCGCATTTTAGGAGATGGGGTAGGTTGTTTGAATCAGCATTTGATGCAATTAGTTGATGCTGCTCTCAAGCTGCATTTAGGTTTGGGGTAGACAATAAGAAAAGAGCCGCCCCGCCAGATTTATTCGAGACGTATGCGATAATTTTGCTGAATCTTATCTAGTAAAGTTTTTTTTGGTTGCAGTCATAGCGATACCTACGGTGGGCTGCGCCTACGCAATCCTCATCAATGACTTAATCCAGTTATTCTACGCTCAAACCAAAGGTGATGCAGCATGGTAAATCTGCAATAGTAATGATTATGATTGTGATTTACTAGTGATTTCATTTTTTGGAAGTCCTTTAAACCAAACTCAACTCAAAATAATTCAAAATATTCTCTTTGCTCCCAGTTAGTCACCTGCAATAAATAGTCTTCTGGTGGCTGTGAAGCGATGGACTCTAAAAAGCGATTAATTTCACTCTGTTTCATCTTAATGATGAAGTCGATGAATTCCTGCCCCATTTTTTGAGAAAAAAGTTCACTTTGACTCAAATATGAAATCGCCTCTGGCAAACTGTTGGGTAAGTTCGGACTTTCTATAGCGTAAGGTTCCTCTGTTGGGGAGCCAGGGTCAACTTTATGATCTACCCCATCTAAGCCAGAAATCAATTGCGATGCCATATACAGATAGGGATTGGCTGCTGGTTCTCCAACTCGGTTTTCAATGTGGGTGGTGGGATCATCAAAACCGCCTTGTAATCTAATCATTGCTCCTCGGTTTTCCAACCCCCACCCAGCACGATCAGGGGCTAGGGAATAAGGTCTAAATCTTTTGTAGCCGTTAATTGTCGGGGTTGTGAACACAGAAGCAGCATTGGCATGTTTCAGAAGACCACCAACGAAGTGTTTACCTAAATCTGACATTAGGCTTTTGGAGTTTGCAGACATGAAAGCGTTCTGGCCTGTGGTTCGGTCTACAAGGGATTGGTGCAAATGCCAGCCATTTGAAGAACAACCTTGTAATCCTGGACGACACATAAACGATGCCATGTAACCTTGTTGACGGCAGATTTGCTTGGTCGCCATTCGGAATATCATCATTGTATCCGCAGCTTGCAATGCCGGAATTGGGTCAAAGGTAAATTCAAATTGACCAGCACCTCCTTCGTTTTCTACACTCCTTAAAGGCAATCCCATTTCAACTAAATTTTCTGCCAAAACGCGCAGCAAGTCGTGAATCTCTGGATTGTGGGATTCTAAAAGGTATTGAAAGCTATGCTCTACAGCGCTAACTTTGGCAGGTTCACCAGGTTTTCCAGAAGTACCAACATTAGCGATCGCTAACATCGGATCTGACAACTTTGCCAGATACCACTCAACTTCTAAGCCGACAATATGCTCCAACCCTCTTTGATGTAACTCTACCAACGATTGGCGCAAAATACCGCGACTGGAAAAGGGCATTACCTGGCCATTTTGAAAGTACTCGTCACAGAGGATAAAGCCAGTGCGTTTTGCCCAAGGCACAATTTTGAAGGTATGAGGGTCAGGAACAGCCACAAGATTTGGCGCACCTGTCATCAGAGGCATGTCTAAGCTACCGCCGGGAACGAAGGGGTTAAATACTATTGCACCACCAGTATCAAACAGGAATGTCCCTGTGCTGATTTGCATACCGTTTTCTAAGGCGCTTAAAAATGCTTGGGGTAAGAGCGACTTACTGCGAACAATGCCATGCTGGTCTGACCAAGCGGTACGAATCAACAATAGATCCCGTTCTTTGACAACAGCCTTGATCTTTTCAGATGCTTCTTTTTGGATTTCTGTCCACAGATGATGACGCTCAATAAATCCAGGTCTTTTCATTAGGATTGCCTAATCATGTTCAACACTCAACTATGTCACCTCTTAACCACTGGATTGTATTCCAATGCAGGACGATCCCATTGTGCTAAATTAGCGGCTGCTTCGTATGTACTTTGTAGAAATACAAGCGCCATTGCATCTGGGTCATTAGCCCGCCGCACCGCTTCATAGGGTAGGATGAATTCTTTCATATCTAGGCTATAGAAAGCTGACTGCGGCTCAATTAGGTAATCTTTGAATCCCTCTGGCTCCGGGTAAGCATACGCATAGAATAGGGCTTCGATCGAGTCACCTCCAAACCAAAAACCACAACTGCTGACCTGATGTGAATAGGCTTCTCTCGTCACCCAATCTGCCATATTGGGCACACCACCCGGATGTTCTGGAGCACGTTGCCCAGAGAACCGAGTTACTGCTAGGTCAAAGCTGCCCCAGAAAAAATGTACTGGGCTAGATTTTCCAGCATAGCGAGAGCGGAATTGGGTCAAGATGCGATCGGCTTGAATCAGAATTTGCCAAAATCGTTGAGCATACTCGCAGTCGTAGACAGCATGTTCCTCATCTTGCTCAAAGGGAATTGGAGCAGCAACTTCCTGCGGCATTGTCCAGATCCGCACTTCGATTCCGATTTCTTTCAAGGTATTAAGCACCGCTTGATAGAAGTCAGCCACAGAGCGGGGAGCCAATTCAATGGTTCTCGTCGTGCCATCGCTTGTCTCAATTAGGAGTTGATGAAGAAGAAAATCAAAGGTAATTTGAAAATTGCCGGTTCGGTAGGGAATTGTCGAGGTTGTGAGTCCACGGGGCGTGACATATAAGGTTGAGTGCCACCAATGATTAATTTTGGGAGCTAATGCTAACCGAATTTTGCCAACAATCTGAGTCCATAGATGCAGCGTTTTATAAGTATCCTGCCATGCAGCAACAGGTAGCGTCGGCCAGATATCAGTCGTTGAACGGTGCAGAGTAGCCATGATCCTTACCTCTATGCAAGAAATTGGCGTTAAATACGATAAACCAATAAAGGTTTATGCCATTTTGCCTCAATGATTATGACTATAGCAGTCCGAGTTCACCCAATCTTCAGCAATAGATATTTGTTAACTATAGGGAAAAAGTAGCTAATCTTAAGGTTCTGTTGAGTATTCTTGTTGGTTGTTTGTGGAATTACTGATGCGATGTCTTCTCAACTTTTGGAGAGGCTGCGTCAACGACAAGCCGCAAAGGATTGCGATTGCCCGAAGCACTGTACTTCAGGCAATCGCTTTTGTAACCAATGCTGACATTGCATCAAGTGATACATCTTTTGCTATCCAAAAGATATAAGTATCGGCTGCGATCGCTTGTAGTTAGGTGCTGTTTTTCTAGTTAATGGAACAAAGCCAGCGATATACTGAGTTATTAAAGTATGTAGTATCTATCTGGTTTCCCCTTATTTCTTGCTAGGGAAACTCACATAATCCGTAAAGCCAAACTACTAATCATTTCATATTTCCTTGACGCACTTATGACAAACTTATAACAAAAGTATGACCAGAAATTTTTACTGAACAGCCTGTTTAAAATTAGGAAATGAAAGAAACTTATCCAGATAAATAATGGTCATAAAATTTTGACAATCAAGACTCATAAATGAGGAAATTTATTATATGAATCAGATTTTTTCTAATAGCTTACTGGGGTTAGCAGGTGTATCATTTTTACTTTGTTCCTCTCAATTAGTAATGGCGCTTGTACCCAATAACGTTGCGATTATCCTCAATAGTGGCTCTACAAATACGATTGGATACCGCATTTACGTATCACCAAATGGAGAAGTTAATTATGTTGATGGCAAAGGTTCTAATCAAGGTAAATTGTCCGAAAAACTGACGAAAACGTTTTTGGGCGACCTGAAAGTTGCTGAACCTTTATCTAACTTGCCAAAACAAAGTTGCGTCAAATCTGTTTCTTTTGGTACAACTACTACCATTAGGTTAGCTGATCAGCAATCGCCAGACATTAGCTGTCCTGGCAATGCTAAAGCTCAACGTTTAGATAATGACGTTATTGCAATTGCCAAAGCTTTAAACGTAGTTAATGTTCCTAGGAGCCAAGGAAAACCACTGCCACCCCAAAACTTTTAGTCAAACCACCGATTTGACTGTTTTTAGCTGGGGTTAGAGAGCCTGTCCAAGATAAAGCTGCTCTGGTACAAATCTAGAGCAGTGTTAATTATGAACTATACCTCATCTTCCGATCCACTTAAGATGCGTTTACCCTGGCAGTTCCCTTGAGTACTATAGTCTGATATGACTGTAATTGTCCAAATAGGGGAGTACGGATAAATCCTGATGTTTTTTCAGTAGTTAAAATCGCTTCGGTAAGGATGGGAGTTTCTTGAGTCCCGATAACTAGGTTGATAATTGGTAAGAGGAAGCTCAGTTTGACTATATTTCCTCCAAGCTTAGGGTTTGGTGGTCTGCTAATAATTATCGTCAGTAGTGTACCGATATTAGTAGCTAATGTCTGAATTTGATCGCCACTGAAATGCTCGGAAATGTTTTGATCTCTGTAATCAATCTGTGGAACTCCATTGAGAATTGAATACTTGATGTGAGTATCTTTGCCCTCAAGTTCAAACTGATTTGGTCGTTGCACAACAATTGCTTGTGCTGGTTTTGTGGATTTGGGCATCAAAAAAGATACCAATGATGTCGTGGTTAAGCCCGTCACAAAGGTGAGAGCAGTTTTGATAATTTGACGGCGGGGAGAACTGCCACAGATATCTTCTAAATTAGGTTTCATAATTAAGAAATCCCAGAATTTAATAAATCTTATCTATTTCAATCATCTCAATAAATGTCCCGTTTGTAGTAACAAAATATTAAATCTCGGTTAACGCTGACCGATCTTTTAATTTTAAGGAGTAATGGCAACAATCAACAAATATCTAGCAGCAATGATTAGATTTGTAAATTTGTATCTTATGCATATTTATGAAAACAAAGCTTCCTGATTGACTGGAAAATCTCGAATTAAAAGCTATTCGAGGTTTAGCCTTTGGTGCATTAGTTGGAACAGACTAGACTTGTGAATCCTGAACCAGAGTAGACATCCTCATTTTCCGTTGTTTGTAGTAGATAAATGCACATGAGGCTCTTCGATTAAAGGAATACTTAGCCTTTCTAATGCCCATTGTGCTTTTTCACAGTAATGACTGATCGCTTTTGTGATCAGGCGGGTAGGTTTTTCTTTGGAATTAGCTTGCATAATTGAACTCCTCATTGGTAGTTGGAAAGTCCTGGGGTCTGCACTTGCTGCCTGCTTACAACTTTGAAAACAGCATATTTAAACCTTCGGTCATCGTGGGATGAGTCAAAACTCCATCGCGCAGAACGGTGTAAGGTATCTGAGCTTGCATCACCATCTGCACCGTCGAAATCACTTCACCCGCTTCATGACACAAGAGCGAACACCCTAGAATATGACCTGTCTCGGTATCCACGATCGCCTTCAGTAGTCCATCGGTTTGACCGAGTGTTTTCGCTCTGGGAATAGCTGATGCTTCCAGCTTCGCCACTCGGATAGCATACCCTTGTTGCTGTGCTTCGGTTTCGGTCAAACCTACATGAGCCAGTTCTGGATCAATAAACAGACAGGATGGAACCAGGCGATCGCCTGTACTGCGATCGCCCCCATCAATTAAATTAGCTTTGATAATGCGATAATCGTCGAGTGACACATGGGTGTATTGCGGGCCGCCATTGATATCGCCTAACGCCCAAATCCCCGCTACATTTGTCTCCAAGCGATCGTTGACTTGAATAAATCCCCGTGTATCAGTTGCCACACCAGCAGCAGCTAAATTTAAGCTATCGGTGTTGGGCGCACGACCAACAGCTACGAGTAAATGCGACCCCTCGAGGCTGAGGGAGCGATCGGCAACTTGGATTTGCAGGATGGTTTCATTACCAGTGCGATCGACCCTTAACACCTTCGCGTTTAATAAAAATTCAATATCATCTTGTTCTAAAAGTCTTTGAACTGCGATCGCCATGTCTGGATCTTGCTGTGACAGGATTTGCTCACTTTGCCCAATGACCGTGACGCGAGAGCCAAAGCGCCGAAACATCTGGGCAAACTCCAAACCAATATAACCACTACCGAGAACGATCAGGTGTTCAGGCAGGTGTTCTAGCTCCATAATCGACTCGCTTGTGAAAAACTCAACTTCTGTGAGTCCCAGTAAGGATGGAATTAACGGTCGTGTGCCTGTATTGATAAACAACCGTTCGGCGGTGAGTAAGCGATTGTTCCCCTCAGTCATCGTTACTGCGATCGTTTTGGGAGCAACAAACCTTGCTTCGCCGATGATCAAGTTTTTATTCAGAGCCATTTCTAAATTGTGCAAATTCATTTCACGCGCAGATTGCACAACCGATCGTTTTCGTTGGATCACCTCTGCTAAATTAACAGTGGGTGTGTTGCTTTGAACCCCATAAGCGGCACTGTTTCGTACTGTGTTTGCTACATTCGCACTCGCCACCATAGTTTTAGTAGGAATGCAGGCGATATTGATGCACCCACCACCAATCATATTTAAACTGCGTTCAACCAGAGCAGTTTTACGTCCATTAGCAACCAGCGCTGGTGCAAGTGTTTTACCCGCTTTGCCGCCGCCGATAATAATGTCGTCATAGTGTTGAGTGTCCACTTTCATATCCTTTGAGTTTGTTGAAGAAGAAGTCATAACTTAGGAGTCAGAATTCAGAATGGGCGTTTAGCCCATTCTGTACATCAATTTTTCCTACAAGTTTTCTGCATCAAGATACGGTTATTTTTATAAACCTCTAAAGTTCCAGATTGCGGGTTATCCAACGTGCCATCCCAAACCCAATATTCATAAATTCCATTCCGAAACTTATACACTCGAACACCTTCTGTCGCTTTGCTAGTTCCTTTGCCCAAACTTAAATTACCGTTGGGATTGGTCGCGCGATAGAGCAGTTCGCCGGAAGTATAATTCCGCCAAATATTGATGTTGTAACCACCCTGACATTTCGTACTCAAGACGATGCCAGCAGTAGAGTCAGCAGAAGCTCTTAAGGAACAATTAGCTAAAACATTGATTGGCAGAGCAAGGAATAACGCGGATATTTTGAGTAGTATTTTCATTGTTTTCAATATTCTTGAAAAACTAATTAAACGACATTGGCGATATAGCCAAAGTTTATCACTACTGCGTTAAGTGGAAGTGCTATAGGAATCATATTTGATTTTTGAACAAAATTAGATATTGTAGGGTGTGTTAGAACGCAGTTCGTAACGCACCATCATCAAGAGTTTGGTGCCGTACTCTCCTTGCTAACACACCCTACGTATCTTTTCAGAAATCAAATACTAGTCCTATATCCAATTCTTAAAGATTGAGGTTGGACAATCCGGGACGATCGTCGGGACGACGACCAAGTATCCAGTGGTATTTGCGATAGCGAACCGCAGATCGCCTCCCCATTGTAAGATTGAATACGTCACTTCTGTTCAAAGGTAATAATTTGCATACGAGTTCCGCATGCAAGGCTTTCAGCTTGCGATCGCTGAAGGTATTTGCTGTGAAACGACACCTGTGGTTTTAATTAAATCGGCTGCTTTTTCGGCGATCATAATAGTAGGTGCATTCGTATTTCCACTGGTGATGGTTGGCATAATCGAGGCATCAACAACACGCAACCCCACAACCCCATGTACTCGCAGTTCAGGATCTACAACTGCCATTGAATCAGTGCCCATTTTACAGGTGCCGACAGGATGCCACACAGTGCTGCAACCGTTTCGGATGTGGGTTTCGAGGGCTTCATCACTTTGAACATCCGCACCTGGAGCGATTTCCTGACTAGGGAACTCATCAAAAGCACTGTTCTGAAACAATTGGCGTATTAGTTTAATTCCGTCAACCAGCTTTTGCACATCAGCTTGACTTTGCAGATAGTTCATCCGCAACATCGGTGTATCTTGAGGGTCAAGCGAACGCAAACTGACACTGCCAGTGTTTTGGGGGCGGGTTAAAGAGACTGCACCCGTGAATCCCGAATCCGAGTGAACATAGCCAGGCGGTGCGAACAGAATAGGGCCAAAGAAGAACTGTAAATCTGGTGCAACATCAAGATTACCCTGGCTGTGTAAAAACAATCCGGCTTCGATTCCATTACTGGTAATAGCAGGGTGTACATCTTGAGTGGTTTCGTGAACTACACTAACAAGAATATGGTCTTGGAGGTTTTGACCGACACCCGGCAAATGAACGACCACAGGAATACCCAATGTTTGCAGGTATTCTGCATCACCAATGCCGGAAAGCATCAACAGCTTGGGCGAATCAAACGCGCCCGCACTTAAAATCACTTCGGAATTGACTCTCGCTTGGTGCAGCATTCCTTCATGCAGATATTCCACCCCAACAGTGCGAGTGCCCTCAAACAGTAACCGAGTTACTAATGCACCTGTCATTGTGGTCAAATTGGGGCGCTGGAGAATTGGCAGAAGGAATGCAGCCGCAGCACTATGCCGTTTACCATCCTTGACCGTCAACTGATAGTACCCTGCACCTTCCTGTTGCATGGCGTTGAAATCAGGATTGTGGTCATATCCCATTGCCACACATGCGTCTAAAAATTTTTGGGACACGATCGCTCTTGAAACAATATCAGTGACGCTCAACTCCCCATTTATCCCGTGGTATTTGGAGGCTCCACGTTGCTGGTTTTCAGATTTTTTGAAATAAGGCAATACATCCTGGTAACTCCAACCGGGATTCCCTAATGCTTGCCAGTGGTCATAATTGTGAGCATTGCCTCTGACATACATCATGAAATTAATCGAACTGCTGCCCCCCAAGACTTTCCCACGAGAACAAAACATTTTGCGATTATTGAGGTATATTTCTGGTTCAGAGAAATAGCTCCAGTCCACCTCGGTTCCGAGTAGGCTGATACATTTCGCTGGGATTTGAATCTCTGGTTTTGTATCTGGGTTGCCCGCTTCAAGTAATAACACGGTTGTTTTCATGTCTTCTGTCAGACGGTTGGCGACGACGCAGCCTGCCGAACCTGCACCAATCACAATGTAGTCATATTGAGTCATATTTGCCTTTTTGTTAATTTAATGTGAGTGCTTGCATTATTGCTAGCTTGAAAAAGTGGTGATTAAAAAAATACTAGTCCCAGTGTTTGCACTCGTTCACCTAGTACATCGATTAACTTAATCTTGAGAATCTCCTTTTTTGTGAATCAGTTTGTTATGTCTTTCGCCTGTGCCAAGAGACTACTTTTATCGGTCGTAAAACAGTATTCCAAATAAATTAGAACTACTTCACAGAGGCAGTTGCAGCCGCTTCGATTAGTTTGGCAACCTCTTTTGGATGAGAAATAAAGGCCACATGGCTGGATTTGATCTCAGTGGTCTTGGCACCGATGCGTTTTGCCATAAATCGCTGAAGCTCAGGGTTGATGGCTCGATCGTTTTGAGTCACGAGATACCAGGAAGGAATCGTCTTCCAGGCTATGTCATTCACTGATTGCTCAAACGCTGCACTAGCGATCGGCTTTTGTGTTGCTGCCATCACCCGCGCCTCAGCCTCCGATACGTCCTGGGCAAAAAACTCGTGAAACTTCTGACGATCAATGTAAAGGAAATTTGCCGCATCAGGCACAATTGCCGTGCTGATCGGAGCTGCTTTGTATTTGCTATTCAAATCGCTAGTCTTTTCGCCTGAATCCGGTGCAAAAGCATTGAGATAAACTAGAGCTTTCACTTGCGGGTTGCCAGCCGCCGCACCCGTGATCACGTTTCCACCGTAGGAATGTCCAACTACAACAACGGAACTCTTCTGAGCATCAATAACACGCTTAGTCGTTGCAACATCCTCTGCAAGCGAGGAAAGGGGAATCTGCACAGCAGTCACTGTATAGCCATCCTGTTCTAAAAGTGGAATGACGTGTTGCCATGATGTACCGTCAGCAAAGGCACCATGAACAAGAACAATTGAGGGTTTAGAGTTGAATCTTTGGGATAATTCTTTTGAAATGGCTACTTCTGGACGCATCAATACACTAACCAAAACGCTGAATGCAAGTAGCAACAGCAAAAACCTTTGAACTTTTTTCCATGTAAAAACTAGCACTGTTATAACCTCTATATTTCTGTTGAACTAATTGAGTTGAGCTAGTAAACAAGCCCGGAGCGAAGTGTTCCAATCGCTGCTTAAATGCGATCGCAAATGTTTGAACTGAAACGAAGCGAATTACTGCAAAAACATCAACAATATCACCTTGTTATTTCACATCCTGACGACGACTTTGCTCCCGGAAGTAGTCGCGCCAGCTTTCGGGTAAGGCTTCAAGTTGAGCCGCTTGGTGAAGTAACTTTGGATTGTTCTGCTCACGGGTATAAAGCTGAGTGATATTAGCAACAGTAATATTGTTGTCATCCCGGCTCATCAACTCTAAAGTGTCTCCGGCTCCAACTTCGCCCTCTTGCAAAACACGAAAGTAAAATCCAGTTCGACGACTTGCAAGAAATCGTTTAACCATATCAGGTCGTCCAAACCGAATCCCCAGTTTGTAGCAAGGTAAACGAGGTTGTGTCACCATCAGTTTTACAGTGCCGAGATGGAAGCGATCGCCAATATTCACTTCCTCTTCTCTCAGCCCAGTAGTCGTGAAATTTTCACCAAAGATACCTAATGGCATCTCTGTGTCAGGTAATTGACCTCGCCAGTAATCGTAATGCTCGAACGGATATACATAGACTGCTTTGTCTGCTCCTCCATGAACAGTGAGATCGGCTTGCCCATCACCGTCTAAATTGAGCGATCGCAACATCACCCGTTCCCTAACTGGTTCTTTAAAAATTCCAGTACTAACTGTTTTCCCTTTCCAGGTCACTTCACGCGGCAGTCCAACGTTTACAGAAATCAGTTTCATGAGAATTTTAAATTTGGTCAATAGTCAAGTATCTAAATTGAATCAACAAATAAGTTAATTAAAGAGTGCTTGATGAATTAAAGGTGCAATGATAGCGATGTTCTTCGCCAACTCATCGGAGAGAGAAAATCGCTGTTTTAAGTAATTAGGATCGTTGTAACTCACCCACACCTTGCCATCAGTAGTTTCCCATGCCAGTACTTTCAGGGGTAAATCCAGGCCGATTGTTGGTTCTGCCACCATGAGAGGAGTTCCGGCTTTCGGGCTGCCAAACAGCAACAACTGCGTCGGACACAAGCTTAGTCCGACTTTTTCGGCTTCAGCCTGTTGATCAATACGGGCAAAAATGGTGATGCCTTTTGCTTGAAGGATGGCTGCAAAGCGATCAATAGTTTCAGTCACTGCATACGGGCTGAGCTGGTTGATGATTCCGTTGTTTGCATTCATAGCAGTAGACTCTTTACAGGATAAAAACTAGGTGATCTGGTCGTTGATCTGGCTTCTCAAAGATTGAGGTCTGACAATCCGGGATGATCATCGGGACGACGACCCAGTATCCAGTGGAATTTGCGATCGCTCTGGTGAATTGGTAGGTCGTTGATGCTGGCAATACGCCACCGCATGAATCCGTGTTCGTCGAACTCCCAATTTTCATTGCCGTAAGAACGGAACCAGTTGCCGGAATCATCATGCCATTCGTAAGCAAACCGGACAGCAATTCGGTTGTCTTGAAAAGCCCAAAGCTCTTTGATCAGACGGTAGTCCAATTCTTTAAGCCACTTACATGTCAAGAACTGTACGATCGCCTCACGACCAGATAGAAATTCTGAGCGGTTGCGCCAAATGCTATCGGACGTGTAAGCGAGTGATACTAGTTCAGGGTTACGTGTGTTCCAAGCATCTTCTGCGATTCGGACTTTTTGGATGGCGGATTCACGATCGAAAGGCGGTAGGGGTAGTCGAGGATTTTCGGCATTGTTCATATTTTAGTATAAAATATCACAAAAAATCTGATGCCTACTTATCGCTCAGGATTGGGCAGTGTGAACATCACCGTTTCGCTGGTGATTACCTTGTGCGTGGGGTCGGCTAGTTCGATCAGTACCTTGTGTAGGCCAGGTTCCAGCCCGACCAGGATGATCGTTTGGCCGCTGGCATCTACAAAGTGCCACGGCAAATCGTCAACGGTGATGTGGATGTGACCGATACGCGGCGATACTTCGAGAGCGCCTTTGCCGAACACTGGCAACACGCGCAGATTCTCCGTCCGGTACTGGATGAAGACGCGTCCCTGTGCTAGCGGTTCGGGAAGCGGTGGATCGACAATTAGCTTGGGTGGTGCTTCATTTTCGATTGCAATCAACGGTGATGATCCGATAATGTCCCTGGCGCTCGGTGTGTAGGTGTTCATGGCGATTAAATACATGAGAGTGGTCGATATGAAGATCCCTTTGAATGTGAAGAGGTGTATGGTGGTCATAGCTCTAGAGAAGTCATCAACGTTTCTTTGATGCGAGTTCCCAGACCGCATCTGCGAATGCTGTGGGATATTCCTGGGGCAGGTTATGACCGACATTCGGAATGACCCGATGCTGGCGATCTCCGCTAAACTTCGCTGCCGTCGATTTCCCATCGGTTGCTGGCACGACACCATCTGCGTCCCCGTCCAGCGTGATCGTCGGCACCGTAATGGTCGGTTGCGCGGCAAGCCGCTGCTCAAGCTCCTCATACATGGGATAGCCGGCAGCAAGTCCAAGGCGATGGCGGTAGGAATGGATGACGACCTCCACATAATCGGGGTTGTCGAAGGCGCTGGCGTGTTGATCGAGCGTTGCCTCCTCAAAGCGCCAGTTCGGCGAATTCCGAGTCCAGAGAATCCTCGCAATCTCACGTCTGTTAGCCGTCAGTCCGGCGCGTCCGCGCTCGGTCTGGAAATAGTATTGGTACCAGATCCCGGATTCGATCGCGGGTGAAAGTGGCAGCCCTGCCTTGGCAATGTCCTGGATCAGGTAGCTATTGACGGACACCAGACCGGTGCATCGTTCCGGCCAGAGAGCCGCAACAACGCAAGCGGCTCGTCCACCCCAGTCATAGCCAGCAAGCACAGCACGGTTCAACTGCAATGCATCCATCAAGGCGATCGCATCGACACCGATTGCGGCTTGCTGCCCGGAGCGTGGTGTTTCGCTGTCGAGAAAACGGGTTGATCCATGTCCCCGGAGGTAGGGAACAATCACCCGACATCCACGTGTAGCAAGCATTGGTGCAACGTCAATGTAACTATCGATGGAATATGGGAATCCATGCAGCAGCAACACCGGAGATCCATCGCTCGATCCTGTTTCATAGTAACCGATGTCGAGGACACCCGCCTTGATCTGCTTGATGGGAGTAAACCTAAATTCAGATTGTTTGGGCTTGTCGAAGCTTGCGTGTGCGGTACCCATGAGTGCCATTTCTGTGAGAATGCTTGCTGCCGCCGTTCCCAGAAAGCGGCGACGGTTATGTTTAATTGCTTTGAGCATAGGGTTGACTCTTTGGCTTGATTGATGAGGCGATTGCATAAAGCGCAGTGCCGAAGGCAAGCGCCGAGCATATTCCCCTCAGTTCGCAATCAGTTGGCGAGAATGAGATGTGGTGAATGGATTTACCGCTACAACATTGCTGCCACAATGTCGTCTGTGGACAGAACTGCGTTAGCAACATACCCAAAGTTAATCAGTGCTGCCTTGTAGCCGTCACCGAGATCCGGATGGCGCGGGGCAGCCGTTGCATCCTTGACGACAAGCACCTCAAATCCCTGTTCGATCAGATCGCGCAGGTGAGCTTCAACACAGAGATTTGCCAACATTCCGAGCAAAATAACTTTGCTCAAGTTGCGCTTACGCAGTTGCAAAACGAGATCATTGCTTTGCGGTCCATAGACTTTATGGGGGCTGACCACGATCGTTTTGCCATCCTCAATAAAAGGCTTGTAGCGATCGAGCCAGTCGGCACCCGATCCGAAAAAACCATCCAGGCTTAAGGGTCCAGTGCGAACAAATTCCTTTACCCCAAGCATCATCTGCTCCAAAGTTCCGGCAAATTTCCAGTTGTAGTCAGTGGGGTAGTAATAGTGGGGAGAGATGAAAACCTCAAAACCATTCTGCTTTGCGGCTTTGAAGATGCGCTCGATGTTCTCCACCGTCTTGTTCTCCTTAACACTGTCACCCACCAAATCCCAGGAAACTCCTGTTTCACTCAAGACATCGTTCTGCGGATCGATAACGACGATTGCGGTGTCATTTTTGTTGATGTTCATGTGTCTTTTGATGTGTTCATGTTCACATTTTTCTCTGTTCTGGCGCGATCGCACTGAACTCTCTCAATCCCCTTGCCCGGACTCTCAAATGTGAACTGTGGAGCTTAACTCTGACTTACCCAACGAAGATTGAATAAGTCAGAGCAATCTCAAGCCCACAACGCCAAAACCTGGCAAGAACAAGGATTTATTGCAACTGGCGGTTAAAGAAACGATGCCTGCGGCGGTAAACTACGCATCCTATTGCAGATGTTTCTTCAATTCAGCAGCAGCTTGAACAAACAGAGAACGAACTGCCGGAACCTCGGCTAAACCATTCAGTAGTCCGAAGTCATGAATCATGCCGTTGTACTGCACAGTTGTCACCTCGACCCCAGCTTGATCCAACTTGCGTCCATAGGCTGTGCCCTCGTCATGCAAGATATCGCTCTCTGCAACTACAATTAACGCTGGAGGCAAGCCTTTGAGTTGCTCAACCGTTGCCTGTAGGGGAGAAGCATAAATGTCTTTGCGCTTTTCTGGGTCAGCGATGTACATGTCATACATCCACTTCATCGTTGGTACAGTCAGAAAACGCTGATCGCCAAATTGGTGATAAGAATTCGTTTCAAAATCAGCATCTACAATAGGCCACATGAGGATTTGCAGCTTAATGTGCGGACCTCCTTTGGCTTTTGCCGTCAAAGTAGTTACAGCCGTCATATTACCGCCCACACTGTTGCCTACAACTGCCAGATTTTTGCCGTCAACATCAATCTCCTCACCATGCTCGGCAACCCATTTGGTCGCGGCATAGATTTCATTAATAGCTTGTGGATACTGAGCGTCTGGAGTGCGAGTGTAGTTGACAAAGACAGCCGCAAAACCTGAAAGCACAACGAGATCGCGAACCATGCGCTTGTGCGTTGGGTAATCGCCCAGTACCCAACCGCCGCCATGAATAAAGATGAAAACAGGCAATGTGCCTTTGACCCCTTCAGGTCGCACGATGTTGAGCGTAATTGGATAACCGTCAGCGGTAATCGTCTTCTCAGACTCCTCAATGCCTGAAAGATCGACTTTAACAGAAGCCTGTGCATCCACAAGTACTTGACGTGCTTCGAGTGGAGTTAATGTCTCTAACGCCACACCCCCTGAATTCAGTAATTTCAAAAATGCCTTCACTTCGCTGGAAAGACGTGGATCATCTGCGACTTCCAAAATTTTTGCTGCTTGCGAGTTTACTTGAGCAACCATGACATTCTCCTTTTGATGAATAGTAAACAATCTGTTGAAATGGCACTGTTAAGCTAATTAACTTGACAGTGTTAATTGATGGACAATGATTGTAGATTACAATAACTTTCTATCGATATCGCTTCCCAGTCGAAATTATTTCCTGCTGGTAGTTAGTATGGTGTCCTCCTTTACAACGTGAGTGGTCAGAAAGCGATGAATATGGTCTGCGATCGCATCTCCTTCCTCTTCCAAGGCAAAATGTCCGGTATCAAGTAAATGAAACTCAACGTCTTTCAGGTCGCGTTTGTAGGGTTCAGCGCCTTCAGCAGGAAAGATGTAGTCATTCTTACCCCAAACAATGAGGGTGGGTGGTTGATGTTTGCGGAAATATTCTTGCCATTGCGGATATAATGGTGGATTGGTGCCATAGCTATAGAGCAGCGCCAGCTGAATCTGATCGTTGCCGGGGCGATCGAGGAAGAGTTGATCCATGTTCCAGGTATCAGGGCTGATCGCTTCCAGATTACGAACGCCGTTGGTATATTGCCACTTGGTTGCTTCCAGGGTGACAAGGTGTTTGAGCTTGTCAGCATTCTCAGGAGAAGGGTCTTGCCAGTAAGCCTTGATTGGGTCCCAAAATTCGCGCAGACCTTCCTCGTAGGCATTCCCGTTTTGGACAATGAGTGCTTCCACTTGCTCTGGATATTTAGCCGCAATCCGATAACCAATGGGAGCGCCATAATCCATGACGTAAAGGCTATAGCGTTTGAGATCGATCGCGGTAATAAATTTCTCCACGATCTGGGCTAGGCGATCAAACGTGTAATCAAACTCATTCACGGTTGGCATCGAACTGTTGCCGTAACCCGGATAATCAGGTGCAACCAGATGGAAGCGATCGCCAAGCGCAGACATCAGATTGCGGAACATGTGAGATGAGGTTGGGAAGCCGTGCAACAGCAGAATTGTCGGATTACTGCGGGAACCAGCTTCTCGATAAAAGATATTTAAACCATCAATCTCGATTGTGTGAAATGTGGTCATTACTTTGCTCCTTGTAAGGTTATTTGAATCTTCAATTCCATTTTCCAAAATTTAAACATCGTAAATTCGGTGAGGATTTTATCTAAGGATTTGTGTAAAAATAACCTGAACAATTTTTATATGAAAGCTAGATTTAGCAAGCTATTCCAAATAAATTTTGTACAACTTATTTTTACATAATCCCTACCTAAGTCTTCAAATCTGTGCCATACCGCCATCGACAAACAGCTCGATACCGTTCACAAAGCTGCTGTCGTCTGAAGCGAGAAAGACAACGGCTTTGGCAATCTCATCGGGCGTGCCTACTCTTCCCAACGGGATGGTGCTGACTTGGCTGGTCACGAATTCCTGCACCTGCTGATCGCTCAGTCCCAAGAGATTGTAACCGGGAGTAGGAATCACGCCAGGACTAATGGCGTTAACCCGGATCTTGCGCTCTTTGAGGTCGAGTGTCCAATTACGGGCAAACGATCGCACGGCGGCTTTGGTAGCGCTATAAACACTGAAGGCTGGGGTGCCCTTTATGGAAGTGATTGAGGCGTTCAGAATAATGGAAGCACCTTCTGGCAACAGAGGCAGTGCCTTCTGCACGGTGAACAGCAAACCTTTGACGTTAGTGTTGAACGTTTTGTCAAAGTGTTCTTCGGTGATTGAGCCGAGTGGGGCGAGTTCTCCACCGCCAGCATTGGCGAAGATTACATCGAGGTGTCCTTGCTCTTGTTTGATCGTGGCGAACAGGCGATCGATATCTGCGAGATTCGACACATCACTCTGAACAGCAGTAACATTTTCTCCAATTTTCTTCACCGCATCATCAAGTTCGTTTTGACGACGACCAGTGATAAAGACGTAAGCCCCCTCTTTTACGAAGCGTTGGGCTGTAGCGAGTCCGATCCCACTGTTACCACCCGTCACCAGTGCGATCTTACCTGTAAGTTTACCCGCCATAAAATTTCTCCCTTTGTGTGAATTTCGCATTGAAGTTTGCCCTGAATGCGCTGGATAATTACGCCGATAACCGAGGGCGCTGACAAAATCACCCGCGATTGTGGGTAGGTAGAAAATAGGTATTATGTACAGGGTAGCTCTCCGGGCAAACCCAGCATTTCGTCGCCGATCTCGGTGGAAATGCGCTCAAATAGCGCCATGTCCGGTGCTTCTGTCTCATCCAGTGTACCAACTGCTGCGATTAGCCGAGCAAAGGCACTCGGCGCAGCAACGACCAACCCGCGAGCTGGCTGATCACTGAGCGCAGCAACCACATGGGGTTTGCCAGCAGGAATCAGGAAGCTGTCGCCAGCACTCAGCACAACCTTTTTCTCACCCGCCCAGACTGTAAACTCCCCTTCTAGCACATAGAGTTGTTCGGAATAGCGCGTGTGGCGATGGGGGGGTGTTTGTGTGCCGGGAGGAAAGTAGCCTTCGATCAGATCGTACTGACCTCCGGTAGTGGTGTGGTCGGCAACGATATTGAGACGAGTGCCAAAAAGCCAGAGAGATTGTGCCATCAGATTGCTCCTGTTGATTAATTGCTTGCGTAATAAGCAGTAATTTTGGTTGAGTGTTTAAGAATCAGGAAACGAGAAGATAGTTCTCTCTCTTTAGGCAAAGACCAGATGCGGATGGTTTTGTCGGCACTGCTGCTGGCTATCATGTCTCCATGCGGACTGAAAGCTACTGACCGGACGGCTTGCTCGTGGCCTGTCAAATTCTCCAAGAGTTTGCCGTCAGGCAGTCCCCACAACTTGATGGTTCTGTCATAGCTACCACTAGCTAACCTCTTGCCATCGGGGCTGAAAGCTACTGACCACACAACTCCTGAATGTCCAGGTAGGGAGTGCAACAATTGACCAGTGGGCATTTGCCAGAGTTTCACTGTCCCATCATCGCTGCCACTCGCTAAAGCTCGTCCATCAGGACTAAAAGCCACTGAGCGTAGGGCTTGTGAATGAGCATTCAGGGTTTCTAGGACAACACCATCCCTGAGTCGCCAAATTTTGAGTGTGCCACCCTCATTGCCGCTAGCTAAGGTCTGCCCATCCGCACTAAAAGCAACAGTCCTTACCCAATCTCCATCCGAGAACTTATGGACTTGTGCGCCAGTCTGCACGTTCCAGATGCGGATGGTTTTGTCAGCACTACCACTAGCTAACCACTTTCCGTTGGGGCTGATGGCAACAGCTTCTACATCATCTGTATGAGCATCTAGGGTACGAAGCAGTTGCCCCGTCTCTAGATTCCAGAGTTTAATCCGGTTATCCCAACTGCCACTAGCAAGGAGCTTGCTATCTGGACTGATGGCAAGGCTGACTATTGCATCGCCGTGTCCTTTTAAAGTATAAAGTAAGGTGTTACTAGACAGATCCCAAATTTTAATTTGTTTATCGTAACTGCCACTGGCGAGGAAGCGTCCATCAGGGCTGATTGCGATCGCATAAAGCCAAGTAGAATTTCCTTGGAGAGTACGTAAAGGTTGAGTGGTTGCAACAGAGATAGTAGCGACGCTAGCGTTTCGAGAGAGGGAAAATAGGCTAGCAAAACTCTTAGTAGCAACCAACATGATTAGGGTGCTGATTCCCAATGCTGCTGAATATTTCCAGGTAATTTGTTTCGATCTCATAACTGGATATTCCTTGTTTGCTTGGGAGAATAATCTGACTGGCACCAACTGCTCCCCGGTGTCGGAGACTAACAGTTTTTCTGGGATTTGAGATGGAGACACTTTTTCCTTCGCTTTTTGTTGTTTATTCCGATGTTCAATCCAGCGTCGCATCAGAAATAAAAGGATTGTTGTGACCATCCCTACTAGCGCAATCGGGGTTAAATAGGTCCAATGCTCTGACATTTTGTCCCAAACGTGCCAAGTGAGTAGGAAAATGGCTAAGTAAGTCAGGGTATGTAACCGCCTCCAATTTTTTTTCAGTGTTTTGACACTCCAGTTATTAGAAGTAATTGCTAATAGGGTAAAAATTATGAAGGTTGATATACCTTGGATATAAATACAATAGGTATTAGGATCTAAAAAATCAATATCTCTCTTTTTCACTAAAAGGAACCCATGAAGCAAAGCCAAGCAGAAAGCTAGAATACCGATGATTCGTCGGTACTTTAACAGCCATTTGGGAAGACTCGCCCGGTTACTTTGAGGAAAAATGATTCTGAGATTGGTGGGCATTAAGGTGAGAATATAAGCTCCTAAAGCTAGAAATCCCAGGCTGTTTTCTAACGGTGCTGTATCGATTGCCGCCATGACTAATCCACCTTAATTTTTCAATGAAAGCCACTTTTTTATGAGTTAAATATTTCCTACACCCACATCAGCGAGTCAGGTCAAAGCTTGCTAGCGCCAGACTGATATATTCATCAAACGCTACTGTTAACTGAGTTAAAGCTTGAGATTTACTGACTCATTTCTGACTTGTGACTACTTTTCTTATGACTTTTATTGTGTTTAATGATTTGCAGTGACAATAGCTGCCATCAACTGCTTAATGTTCCAGCGATCGCTATACCGAATTCCATTAATAAACAGTGCTGGGGTAGCCGTTACTCCACTTTTTAATCCACTTTGAATATCTTCATTGATGTGATCAATGTACACTTTTTTAGATATATCTTGCAGAAAGTGGTAAATATCAAGTCCTAGATTATTAGCATATTCCACCAGATAGCCGTTTCCCAATTCTTGTTGATGGCTGAACAGCATTTCATGCATTGGCCAAAATTGACCTTGGACAGCAGCCGCTTCAGCCGCTTCAGCCGTACGTTGAGCATGAGAATGAATCTCTATCTGTGGAAAATGACGGAAGATAAAGCATAAGTAACCCTCTCCAAAAGAAACACTAAGCTGTCGCCCAATGACTTTAATCAGCCTATAAACGTCCGCACTCTCAAGACATTGATAGTCCCCATACATCACCAGCACCACGGCGGCATTCAGCACCCCTTTTATGTGATCCTGTATTGAAGGTGGAACGAATAACGAACTGCGGTCACGGTCAAAACTCACTGAGACCTCCGAAGAAGAAAATGCTCATCGTCAGTGATCTCTTCTAAAATCCTTGTACTACCTGAGCTAAAATCTAGTTTTTGGAAAGGTCTAAGTCATTCAGAAGAAAATTAGATGGTGCCTTAACGAAATGTAATAAAGTATACCAAAAACCCCACTTCCATTCCTCTCTCCGTTGGCGTCAGCCTGCCGTTAGGCAAGCGGAGAAAGGCTTTGAAACCCCCATTACCTTGTAGATAAGGGGGGCTAGGTGGGTTAGGTTTCCGAGCCTCAGAAGTTACCAAAAATACTTTTCAAACATTCTCTAAGGCTTAAAAACACCCCCACTGGTGCCCTCCCCCGCAGCCTGCTAGCAAAGTTTTTTTCTTATCTAGAGCAGCATTTCTATTTTGAGATTGAGTTTGTTTGATGCTGTAATTAATTTTCAGGGCATCGTCTCCTAATGTATTGTGCTTTTTAATCGCTGTGTTTAAGGTAGGTGCATTCAGATTATTCTCTAGAGTTACACCCTGATTGATTTTGGCAATAGCAGAGTTTCCAGAGAAAGCTATTGCGCCAACGATTACGACTCCTAAACCTTTAGCCAAATTCCAAACATCCATAATTGTATTCCGCCTTTTTTACCAATTCTAAATTTTCTTTGGCATCAATTAACTAGAGGATTTCGCCGCCAGTGAGCAACTAAATATTTACATACTTTTGTTGAAGCTTTGGAGGCTTTCTGTACAAATATATGTAATTAACTCTAACTTGTCGTCCACTAAAAGTTGAAACTTTTGTACAATACAATGATTGATAAATCAGTCCATATAAAAATGGAAGGTTGGCTACAACTAAAGTTGTCATCAAAATTTCAACTTGAGGACAACTTATTTACAAATTGACAATTCCTCGTTTAACAGCAATAATCACGGCTTGAGTGCGATCGCTCACTCCCAATTTACTTAAAATTCGATTAACGTGAGATTTGACGGTGCTTTCACCGATACTCAAAGTACTGCTAATTTCTAAATTACTCATTCCTTGCGCCATTAAACGGAGTACATCTAGTTCTCGCTCACTCAGTTCTGGATTGCTCATCCTCTGCACCAGTTTTGCCCCTACTTCGGGTGGAATATACTGCTGACCGCGATGAATCGTGCGAATGGCACTCAGAAGTTCGTTGGGTTTAGCATCCTTGAGCAAATATCCTTTAGCGCCTGCCTGTAAACCACGATAAATATCTTCATCACCATCGTAGGTAGTTAGCACAACAATTCGAGCAGCTTTAAATTCAGCACAAATCGCACTAATGGTTTCAACTCCTGCCATATGCGGCATTCGTAAATCCATTAGCGTTACATCTGGTTGGTATTCACGAAAAAGAGCGATCGCCTGTTGTCCATCTTCTGCTTGAGCAATCACCGTCATCTCTGGATCACGGTTAATGATGGTTGCCAATCCTTGCCTGACAATGGAATGATCGTCAACAATCAGAACCCGAATAGTCGTTGATTGGCTCATAATTATTAAGAATTAGAAATTGAGCTACTACAGGTTGCCTTTGTAACCAGTGCATTTTTTATATTCTCACTCTCGATTGACAATGACAACAATTTCTGTTCCTTGCCCAGGTTGGCTCAGAATACTCAGTTGTGCTCCAATGTGTTCTGCACGCTCGCTCATTCCCAGCAATCCAAATCCACCAACAGGTGGGATGCTACCAACCCCAAAACCCCGTCCATCGTCTTTAACGCGCAAAATACATTGTGTATTTTCATATACTAACTCAACACGAACTTCAGCAGCAGCAGCGTATTTTATGGCATTGGTTAATGCTTCCTGTCCAATCCGTAGTAAGTTATTCTCAATCTCGGCAGGCATTGAATAGGCTGTACCTTTAATTTCGTAGATCACAGATGTATCGGCAGCGACTCTCATCTGAGTCACCAGATAATAAAAGGCGCTATGCAAGCTGCCATCTTCTAATAGCTGGGGACGGAGTGCTGCCACTGATCGCCGTGCCTCGGCAAGCCCAGCTCGTGCCAAATCCTCCACCATTTCAAGGTGTGCCTGTGTCGCTTCTAAATCATCCGTTAGCACTTGTGTTGCTGCTCCTACATTTAGCAGAATACCAGTTAAGGCTTGTGCTAGGGTGTCATGAATTTCTCGCGCCATGCGGTTGCGTTCTTCCAGAATTGAGGCGGCTTCGGCACGTTTGCGTTCACGCAGTGCAGCGTTTCGCTGTTCGCTAATGTCGGTAATGAGACTGTAGAAGCCTCTCACTTGAGCATCGCGATCAAAATCGGGGAGCAAGGTAGCGCTGATGCACCTTTGGCCAAGCGAAAAAGGAATTTCTGCTTCCAGGGTTACAGTTTGCCCTTGAAACACTTGATTAATAGACGACTCAACCCGTTGATAAACCGTCTCACCTAAAAGTTCATGAACAGACTTGCCCAAAATCTCATCTCGACTAAGGTTAAACCAGACTTCATAAGTGCGGTTGACAAACCGATAGCGCTGATTTGCATCCACGTAGCTGATCAAAGCAGGCAGAGCGTCGGTGATTAGTCGTAATTCCTGTTCTCGCTCGCGCAGTGCAGTTTCGCTTTTCTGTAACGCCGATGTTCGTTGGGCTACCTGTTGTTCTAAGGTGCGGTTATAGTCGGCTAGCAGTCGCTCGGCTTGTCTTTGCTCCGTGATGTCTTGAACGGCTGTAATCGCATAAGCCACGTTACCCTGCTCATCAAATACTGGAGTTCCCCATGCCTCAACTGGAATTGTTGCGTTATTTCGGCGAATTTCTGCATCGTCGATCCTAGTGTGTTCACCGCTCAACGCCCGCATTACTGGCAGTTTCTCAGTTGGATATTTTTGATCCGTTCCTGCTAAATAAATTTGATAAACCTCTGAGATTTGCTCCAGTGTTACAGAAGGTTCAATCTCTTTGCCCAATAGCTGAATTGCCCGTTGATTGAAGTAGTAAGGACTACCTACCGCATCCATGATTCCAATTCCTATTGGAATTGCTTCTAGAAATTGAGTCATCTGACTTTCGCTAGCTCGTAGCTTTGAATAGAGTTTGGCATTTTCGATCGCAATAGCTGCCTGGGTTGATAATAGATGCAGAACTTGCGATCGCTCCGGTGTAAATGCCCCAGCCGCTAACTGATTTTCCAGATACAACACGCCCACGAGTTTAGCTTGATTCAGCAGAGGTAAACATAAGATTGATTGAGTTTGATTGTGTTGAATATATGACTCATTAATAAAATTACCTTCACGAGTTGCATCATTTAAGATGACAGATTCATGAGTCCGGATCACATAATGAATAATTGATTCAGGCAGTTGATTTGCAGTTGGAATGGATTGCAGCACTCGCGTAGCACAGGAATCTTCACCCTCGTTGAGTTCATAAGAAGCTTCAATCACCCATTCTCCTGAGTTTTCCAAAATCAAAAATCCTGTTTGCGCGCCAGCATTTTCGATTAATATCTTCATTAAGGAACTGAGTAACTTATCCAGTTCAATTTCACTAGAAATCGCTTGTGATGCTTTCATCACTGCTACTAAGTCGAAAGCGATGTGTGAGGTATTAGAGGTGGTTGTAGAAGTTTTGGGGATTGGCGCGTAAGCCATGCCCGACGACTGAGAAAATAGCTGCGGATATCGATTTTCTAAATCTTTGACTTTCGCAGCTGCTCCCCATCGTTCATAGCAGTAATGTGCTTCCTTCATGTAAGTTTGGGCGATTTTTTCTCTACCTCTTGCCAGATAATGTTTAGCAGTTAATTCGTATGCTAATGCTTCTTCTTGCAAATACTCGTTGTCTTTAGCCCTTTGAATGACTTGCTCGTAGAATTCTTCTGCCTCAACCAACTGACCCAAAACTCGTGCTGTCTCTGCTTGCACTAAATAATATTTATGCAAATGATTCATGGGCGCGTAATGTGCCCATTGCTTTATTTTATCCTGGCTAACGGCAATTTTTTTGAGGATTTCCTCTTGCGCTTGAGTACTGCTTTCAGGGTATATTGCGAGTCTTGTCAAAGCATCATATAGGTAGTAAAAAGGCGCAATAGGTGTGCCTATTATTCGGATTAAATAACGTTCTGCTATGGTTGAGTTTTCAAGTGCCTGAGCATACTCAGAAAATAGGTAGCACAGGAAAAGTTTATTGAAATAGACATTAAAGATTGCAGTTCCATCATTTGTTGCTTCGTGTTGTGGCAATCCATTCTCCTCATTGTAGAATTTGCCAATTAAACGGGTTGGATTGACCGAGTATCCCATCAAATTTGCGATCGCCTGATGAAATATTTGATTCCAGGTTAGTGCTGTTTCCTGTTTGATTTGACGAATTGCTTCATTGTATTCCCTCATCTCGCGTTCAACCTCCACGAGTTCGTTTCCGACAACATAGGAGTTAAAGCAATAAGAGTGAGCGCTATAGGCAGCAAACTCTAAATCTCCGGTTTCTAGCCCACTTTGATAGGCTTCTACTAATGGCTGTAATGTGTCTCTCACATGATCTTTCCAATGAATGATGAAGGTATTCACGATGAGCGATGTTCTAGCTCTGAGTGAATGGGACTTAGGTTGTGACAACTGCCTTAAAGCTAACTGTCCAAACTCGTAGCCCGTCTCGATGTCTTCGACCTTTCCACACAGAACTAATCCAAAGTTGGCATAAGCAAAGGAAGATGCAAACGAATTTCCATGCTCCAATGACAAGCTGACTTGTTTAGATACCAGTAAGATCATTAAATCAGGAGCGGCAATCCATGCCGCAATCGTAATTCTAGATAGGATTCGCATTGCTGCTAACTTGTCTGGCTCAGTCATTTCCGGCAAATGTAGCAAGTCCTTAATCTGTTTCTCACTAAAGAGCGATGTGATTGCGTCTAGTTCAAGCTGAATATCTAACTGACTGGGTGTTTCGCAAAAACTGATCCCCAGTTGCTGCAACACTTGCAATCCAGTGTTAATTGCTTTTAATAAGTGGTTCTGCGCGATGTAAGTTTGAATTTTGACTTCGTAAACTTTTACGATGTCCAGAATATTTTTAGCTTCTTGTAGAACGATCGCTACCCAGGATTCTACCTGTTCAAAATCGCCACACAAATAAGCTAATTCTGTTGTTTCTAAATATAAATCTAATGTCAAGTCATAGTTTGTTTGCCAGCTACACGCTGCCAGCCAAACTCTTGCTGTGGCTAAATATTTTTTCCCTACAATATAGGCGATCGCAGCTTTTGCTTTCTGCCCTGCAATTAAATTTAATCTCGCAATTTCATTGCGTTCGGGTTGATCTGTGACAAGCTCAATCCCATGATTAAGATGATCAACAATTTCAAACAACCTGTCTGATAGTCGCTCCGGCAAGGTTTTTCCGAGGAGATTACGACCGATTTGTAAATGAACAACTTGTTTCTGCGACTCATCGATTAAGATATATGCTGCTTGCTGCACGCGATCGTGCAAGAACTTATACTCTTGAATTAACAAGTCTTCGTCTAATTCAGATAGAGGTTGAATTAACCCAGCTTGGATCGCTGCCAGTAAATCCCGGAAAATCGCTTTAGGACTTTTATCACAAACAATCGACAATGTATCTAAATTAAATTCCGCCCCAACACAAGCGGCTAAACGGAGAATTTGCTGTGTAACCTCTGGTAGCTTCTTCAACTTGTGAAGCATCAACTCCAGAACATTATCGGTAATATTTTGGGCTTGAATCTGAGCAATATTCCACTGCCAGCTTAAGTTTTCAACATCAAATATCAGCAGATTTTCGCTATACAGCATTTTCAAAAATTCACTGACAAAGAAAGGATTCCCCTCAGTTTTACGCAACACCAACTCAGCTAAGGAGCGAACAGTGTCTGCATTTTGATGTAGCGTCTCGGCAATTAACTGAGATAACGGCTCAAGCATTAAGGGTGCTAAGATAATTTCCGGAAGCACTGCCCCTTGTTTTCGCAGTCTTTCTAATGTTAATATCAGTGGATGCGTTGGATTTACTTCATTATCTCGATAGGCTCCAATCAAAAATAGAAATTGGGTTTGCTCATCCAGCAGCATCAGTTCGATTAACTTCAGCGTTCCTGAGTCTATCCACTGCAAATCATCTAAGAAGATCGTCAGAGGATGTGACTCTGAACAAAATACCCGCAAAAATTGCCCAAAGATTCGATGAAAGCGATTTTGAGCTTCATCGGCTCCAACGGACGGTACAGGGAGCTGTTTGCCGATAATTAATTCCACTTCCGGGATGATATCAATGATAATTTGTGCGTTGGTTCCCAAAGCTGTTAGAAGGTGCGATCGCCACTGTTGCACTTGTTCATCTGATTCACCGAGTAGTTGCTGCACCAATTTTTGCAGGGCATCTGCGATCGCGCTGTAGGGAATATTGCGCTGGAATTGATCAAATTTACCAGAGATAAAATAGCCGCGTTTTTGGGTAATTGGTTTATATATTTCCTGCACTAACGCAGATTTCCCAATTCCAGCGTAGCCAGATACCAACATCATTTCGACTTTGAATGTTGAGTTATCTGTTGATTCCTGTTTTGAAGTGTTTTGTGCATGGTTTTGTGAAGAAGCAACGCGGTCAAAAGCCGCCAGTAACATTGCAACTTCCTTGTCCCGTCCATACAGTTTTTGGGGAATTTGAAACTGATCCCAAACGTCTTGAAGACCCAGTTGAATGTTACCAATTTGTCCAATTTCTTCTATTTGGTAAGCACAAAATTCTAAATCCGCTTTGATTCCCCAAGCACTCTGATAGCGATCCTCTGCGTTTTTCGCCATCAATTTCAAAACGATATCTGAAACGGCTTTAGGGATCGCTGCATTCAGTTGGTGAGGTGGAACAGGCGCTTTAGCAATATGACAATGGACTAGCTCAAGGATGTTTGTTATCGGAAACGGCAGATGTCCGGTTAAAAGTTCGTAGAACGTCACACCAAGGGAGTAAAAATCGCTGCGGTAATCAAGCAAACGGTTCATGCGCCCTGTTTGCTCTGGAGACAGGTAGGCGATTGTGCCTTCTAACACATGAGGACTTTTGAAAGTCGGATTCGTGCGATTAAATTGGGTCGCAATCCCGAAGTCAATGATTTTGACAACGCCAGTATCTGGATTGAGAACAATGTTTCCCGGATTGATGTCCTTATGAATGACATTAGCTGCATGGATTCTACCCAGAATGTCTGTGAGGGCGATCGCAAGACCAAGAAAAGTGGATAAGGGCATGGGGCAGAAGTTCTCTGGGCGCTTGTGCATCCATTGCTCAAGGGACTCTCCGCCAAAATCTTCTAAGAGAATTACCAGAGTGCGTTGATAGTCCTGCTGGCTGTATGCCTTGATAACTCCTTCCAAATTGAGGCAACGGGTAATTTTATATTCCTGTCTGTAGCGAGTTAGTTCTTGAGATGAGGGATAATCAAGCTTTAGCATTTTTACAACGATCCCTACTCCATCGTCTCTGATGCCTCGATACACTAGAGAATTAGAACTTTCGTAGATTTTTTTTTGGATGGCAATACCAGGTAGAGCAATCATAAAGCAACTCTTGAGAGTATGATCTGGCATACCTCAAACTATACAGCAATTCTCATTATGAGAATAATTACTGCTACATAAACTCTGGACATCCTTGGACATCCAACATTTATTTGACGTTTCATTGGGTGGAGTCGGCACCATTTCCCTCCGCGTCCAGACACGGTAAAGCAAAGCCGTGTTTTATACTTATCGTCCTAACTTTTCTAGGTTTTTTGCGGCATTCTGGTCCCTATCTAAGCTGATTCTACAGCTTTGGCAGTCGAACATACGCTGTTGTGAATTTAATTTTAACTGTGTTTTGAGCGATGAAAGCACTTTCTTTTAATTCCTCTTAACACTGTGATTTGCTATTATTTGCTATTATTTAATAATCCTAAGTTTTGAATAAAATTGTCAACAAAAATCGTGTACAGGGTTTTGCATTGTTGTACAGGTTTGTCTACGATTTTGTATACTTAGAACAAGCTCTTTTATTTTATTCTATAAATATTTGAAAGATTTCAACAGGAGGTTCACAAATGAAGATTTTTGTTGCAGGCGCAACGGGAGCGATCGGTCGTCCGTTAATCGCGCAACTGCTGGCGAAAGGACATGAAGTGGTGGCTCTGAGCCGTTCTCCAGAAAGAGCCAGGACTTTAGCAGAAAAAGGTGTAGAACCGGCGATTAGGCAGAGCCTACGCTTCGCGATCGCAGATGTATTCGATGTAGATGCTGTCAAAGCTGCTATCACCCGCACTCAGCCGGAAGTAGTGATTGAACAACTCACTTCTCTGCCCAAAACCTACACTGGCGAGTCGATGAGTGCAGCAGCACCACTAAATACTCGCATCCGTCGAGAAGGGGGTGCCAATGTGCTGGCAGCAGCGCAAGCAGCTGGTGTGCGCCGTTATCTGAGGCAGTCGATCGCATTTTGGGCGGTTCCCGGTGCCGGCTTGGCAGACGAAGAAACGCCACTAGCTTTTGATGCCTCGCCTGCGGTTGCAGCAGATGCTCACATAGTCACTGAGATCGAGCATTGCTTACTCGAAACGCCCAACTTAGAAGGGATTGCTTTGCGTTATGGCTTTCTCTACGGACCCGGTACCTGGTTTGCTCCCGATGACGATGTTGCTCAACAGGTGCGCCAGCAAAAGTTCCCGATCGTTGGCAATGGCGAAGGCGTATGGTCGTGGTTACATATTGAGGATGCAGCGATCGCTACAGTTGCGGCAGTGGAGCGGGGTAATCCTGGCATTTACCTGATTACGGACGATCGTCCCTTAGCGGTTCGTCAGTGGCTCTCTGCTTATGCCCAATGGCTCAATGCTCCACCACCTCCCCAGGTATCGGTTGAGGATGCTCTGCGAATTAGTGGTGCCGATGCCGTCTATTATGGTACTCAGATGCGAGGTGCATCGAATGCTAAAGCAAAACGCGAATTAAATTTTCAGCCTCGACCCTTGGAATGGATGGTTAACACCGCCGTGGCTCATGCCAGTTAACAATTTATAGGGAGAAGTTTAAAGATGAAGATTGCTCAATATGGAACAGCGATTGTGGTAATCCATGCGATCATAAACGGATTGCATGGTTTAGCACATGTGGAAATCCCAGTTGCCCTCTCTCTTGTTCAGAGTTTGTTTGTAGGTATTGTGATTTTTCCGATTCCGATCATTGCAGCCGTTTTACTTTGGACACAGTTCTACCGCATTGGTAGCTGGCTATTGCTCAGTTCAATAGCAGGATCGCTGCTTTTTGGAATCTACAATCATTTAATCGTGATTAGTCCTGATCATCTGTCTCAAGTTTCCTTTGCAGGTTGGGGTCTGGTTTTCCAAATCACAGCCATCCTGATATTAATTGTGGATGGATTCGGCTGTTGGATTGGCATCTGGGCATTGAAAACGATTCGGCAACCAGAAACGGTTATATGAGTTATTTCGTATTTTCCCTAAATACCACTGCTGGCTCTAAATGGGGAGCAGTTTTTTTCATTAGACACGCACAGCAAATTATCCAATTTCTCATGGCACGGTATCGAACATGAACCACACACTCAAGAATAAACGCGCACTCATTACCGGCGGCAGTCGCGGCATCGGGGCAGCGATCGTCAAGCGTTTAGCAAGTCTTGGCGCTGATGTCGCCTTCACCTATGCCAGCTCACCCGATCGCGCTAACGAAATCGTGCAGACAGCGCAGGCGCTAGGCGTCCAAGCTGTTGCCATCCAAGCCGACAGTGCCGAAGCTAGTGCGGTGGTTGCTGCTGTTGAGCAGACTGTGGACAAATTCGGCGGCATTGATATTCTCGTTAACAATGCGGGCGTGCTGGCGATGGGAGCGATCGATGATTTCGCACTCGCGGACTTCGATCGAACCATCGCCGTTAACGTGCGTGCCGTGTTTGTGGCGACGCAAGCCGCAGTCAAGCACATGAAAGAGGGCGGACGCATCATCAACATCGGCAGCACCAACGCCGAACGTATGCCATTTCCTGGTGGCGGCGTTTATGCCATGAGTAAATCTGCTCTGCAAGGGCTTGTGCAAGGGCTGTCGCGTGACCTTGGCCCGCGCGGGATTACGATCAACAACGTACAGCCAGGACCGATCGCTACGGATATGAATCCCTCGGAGGGTGAGTTTGCCGAAATGCTCAAAAAGCACATAGCGGTAGTTCGCTACGGCACAGTCGAAGAGGTTGCGGGGCTGGTTGCTTATCTGGCTGGTCCTGAGTCCGGTTACATCACCGGCGCAAACCTGATGATTGACGGAGGGTTCAGCGCTTGACACTCCCACGCCTGAAGGCAATGGGATTCTTGGTTCAACGAAACCACTCAACCTCGCATTTACTTCTCATAGAGGTTGATCAAATATGTTCGATCTCGACCAAACTATTAAAGACCGGCACTCAACACGCAAATTCTTATCCCAACCAGTGCCACGGACTTTGCTCTAAGTCCGTTGAAAAAACCTCTCGTTTCAGAGTAATTGAAAAAAGGAGAAAAACCATGACTCATACCAACTTATCTACAGCTACACAGGAAGCGGCAACTGATACTATTCTGGATATCGATCTTGATGTTCAAGCTGAAAAAGGGCCAGACCTGCGGAAAGATCATCCCAAAAGCCACGGCTTAGTTTGGGGAGAATTTATTATTGAAGGCAACATTCCCCAATCATTAAAGGTTGGCATTTTCGCTCAGTCTCAGACCTATCCAATTTGGGTGCGTTTCTCAAATGCTTCCGATGCCGAGAAGCGCGGTAAATTCAAGTCTGATTCAGAACCCGATATTCGAGCAATGGCGATCAAACTCATGGATGTAGAGGGTCAAAAAGTACTGGATGATGAGCAGGAAACTCAAGATTTTCTGCTGATTAATACTCCGATCTTTTTTGTGAAAAATGCTCAAGGGTTTGCCGCCCTCACGAAAGCAAGTGTTGGTAAGGCAGATCCAGAAGAATTGCGATCGCTAGCCCCCACTTTTGAAATCCTTAAGGCCGTGACCAGCAAACAAGTTGCCAATCCTTTGCTGATTCAATACTGGAGTACAACGCCCTATCAATTGGGTTCTCAGTCCATCAAATTTTCCGTAAAACCTCAACAGCAAGAGTCTCCCAATTCGATCCCCGACTCCGAGAATTATTTGCGTGAAGCAATGGTCGCCCATCTGTCGGCAGACTCTCAAGAGGCCACCTTTGACTTTCTGGTGCAGTGCTATGTCAATGACGAGAAAACCCCTATCGAAGATCCGATGCAAGAGTGGAAAGAGGAAGACTCACCGTTTATTAAGCTTGCAACTATTAGAATTCCCCCTCAGAAATTCGACTTCCAGGAGCGGGATCGGTTGAATGAGGGACTCTCCTTCAACCCCTGGCATACCCTGACTGAACACGCGCCCCTGGGTAGCGTTAACTTAGCTCGCAAGAAGGTTTATCAAGAAATCGCCAAGGCTCGACGGGACTATATACAACACCGCATTCAAGAACCACAATCTCACAGTTCAGTCTTGGATGACCCTCAGTAGTCTCTCTTTAGGGATTTCCAAGAAATCTTATTATCCAATCTTCTGGGGTGGGCATCCTGCCCGCCTTTGGCTACGGACGCTCTAAAAGTTGGAAAATTTCTCATCAATATTTTGGGATTGCAAAAATAATGATGAGAAAATTTTCTTTAGAAGTTTTGTCGTCCTGGCAATTTTATTTACCTAAAAACAGCAGAGGTACAAAAGGAGAATATCATGACTCAATATGACTACATTGTGATTGGTGCAGGTTCGGCAGGCTGCGTTGTCGCCAACCGTCTGACAGAAGACAGTGAAACAACAGTGTTATTACTGGAAGCTGGCAACCCAGATACTAAACCGGAAATTAAAATCCCGTTGGAATGCACAAATCTACTAGGCTCCGAGGTGGATTGGGGATATTTCTCTGAACCAGAACCGTACCTCAATAACCGCAAAATCTTTTGTCCTCGTGGCAAAGTTTTGGGCGGCAGCAGTTCGATTAATTTCCTGCTTTATGTCCGAGGCAATCATCACGATTATGACCACTGGCAGGAATTGGGTAATCCCGGTTGGAGTTACCAAAATGTACTGCCAGATTTCAAGAAATCTGAGAACCAGCAACGCGGTGCCTCCGAATACCACGGTGTGAATGGCGAGTTGAACGTGACCGATATCATTTCCCCGGCTGCAATCTCCCAACGATTTGTAGACGCATCTGTGGCAATGGGATATGACAACAATCCTGATTTCAACGGAATGCAGCAGTCAGGGGCAGGATTCTATCAGTTCACGGTCAAGGATGGTAAACGGCACAGTACCGCAGCAGCATTTCTTCTGCCCATTCTCCAACGTCCCAATTTGACAACGATGACAGGAGCATTAGTGACTCGATTGTTGTTTGAAGGAACCCGCACCGTTGGGGTGGAATATATGCACGAAGGAAGGTTGCACCAAGCCAGGGTCAATCAGGAAGTGATTTTAAGTGCTGGCGCGTTCGATTCGCCCAAGCTGCTGATGCTTTCCGGCATTGGTAATGCAGAACACCTGCAAGCTATGGGGATTTCTGTAGTCGTTGACTTGCCAGGTGTCGGTCAAAACCTCCAAGACCATGTTTTAGTTCCTATGGCATACGAGGCAACTCAGGATTTACAACCTGCAATTACTAGTAATGGCATTGCTGAAGCTGGATTGTTTTTGCATAGTGAGGGGAATCAGGAGGTTGTACCAGATTTACAGCTTTTTTTCGGGCCGATTCTGTGGGCACCTCCTGGCTATCTCAACTCTGGTGTAGGCTTCACGGGTCTAGTCAGTTTGACCCATCCCCAAAATATTGGAAGTGTCAAGTTGCGTCCTGCCGGAGGCAGCAGCGCTTCGCGATCGCCTGACCCCAAAGACGCACCAATCATTCGGATGAACTATCTCCAAAGTCAATCCGATGTGCAAAAGCTCGTTGAAGGAGTTAAATTAATGCGCCAATTATTTCATACCAGTGCCTTTGATGAGTTTCGAGGCAGAGAAGTCGCACCTGGTGCCGACGTTCAGAGCGATGAGGCACTCGTTGCGTACATCCGGGAAACTTGCGGTACTGTGTTTCATCCGGTCGGCAGCTGCAAAATGGGAACTGACCCAATGGCGGTTGTAGACCCCGAATTACGGGTATATGGGGTTGAGGGGTTACGTGTCGTAGATGCATCAATCATGCCAACTCTAACCACGGGAAATACTAACGCGCCCACAATTATGATCGGCGAAAAAGCAGCCGATTTAATCAAGCCGCAGGTGGTGTTTCAGAGTAAGCAGATCAGTGCAATTGCAAACTAACTCGCTGGCGCGATTTCTAAATATTGTATTCACCTTGGGCGATCGCATTCCTCTCAAGGACATCGTTCTAGCAACTTCTGTTAAAGTTTTCTGCCATCGCGCAATCTACAAATAAAGCGCATTTCAAAAATTAGGTGCTTGCAAAAGTTTTCGGTCTACTGACTGTGACGTTGAAAAAAATTCCAAATTGTTTCACTGGCGTTAAGCCCCAGTTTAGCATTGAATTTATTTAGGCTCTCGTCAGTTGAAGAACCACCAGGCCAAAAATGTCCACCGTTTACTACTGCTAGCTGCCAAACTTCTGAGTTGCCACTACAACCTTTGTAGAGAGAGGTTTTCACTTGAACTTCAGAAAACTGCGGAGATTGATTCGATGAGGTACATTGATCGTGCGATCGCCAAAAATCTACCATGTCTGAGATCGAAACCAGCGCTCCTCGTTGAGTGTGATCATCACCTTCATAAAGTACATCGCGATCGTTTGTACCGTTGATCATTAACATCGATATGGGAGTTTTAGGCTGACAATTAGGTTTAAGTCTAACTGGGAGCGAACCAGCTACTGATGCAAAACCAGCAATTTTATCAGGTAATTTACAGGCCAATGCTTGGGTAAGTATTCCACCTCTAGAAAAACCGGTGGCATAAACTTTATGACTATCAATACTGATTTGCTGCTGAAGATGATCAATCAAAGCACTGACAAACAAAACATCATCTACCCTTCCTTGAGCGTTACCTCTAAGACTCCATTTTTGGTCAATCCCATCTGGATAAACAACAATAAATCCTTTTTGATCTGCTAATTCATTGAAGTGAGTCACATTACTTATAGACCGACCACTACCATCATCCCCATGAAACACTAAAACTAACGGCATCGGGCGGTCTGGATTATAAGATTTTGGAGTATAAAAATAGTAAGTACGTAACTTTCCTTGGTCATATAGTTCTCCATAATTATCACCATTCACGATTTGTTCTTTAGCTATATTTCTTTCTTCAGCCTGGATGGAATTGGAGGCTGTCACTAAAGTAATTGTAAGTATAAATATAAGAAAATTTTTAAGAAATCGAGAATTATGATATATATTCATAGTTATCAAATTGAATCGATTAAGGTACTTTCATTCACTTCCAAAGTCTTATTTGCCAGCAAAGTTTTACCTCATCGTTTCATATTCAAATCTCCATCAATCAATTTGCTTGATTTCTCTACAGCATTTCTCAATAATTTGTGAACATATATTCTCACCTAATCTTTAGGATTATAGGAAGTTTTGCCTATTACACGACTTAATTGGTTTGCTGTGTTGTTCTCAGTTTAAAATACTAAGTAAGAAGAGACAGTGGACTAAAGTCATAATTTCAGTATGACTTTAGTCACATAGCAGTTCTCGTTTGGATGTAACACATGGTAGTGGCACAGCAATGCTCATACGTGTCAACTTAAGCTCAAACCCGTTTAAAACCTCGTTTCCAACCTCTGGCTGGGAACGAGACAGTCTCTAAAAGCTAGTTATAGACTGGTTTTTACGTTAAGTTGACACCAATGAGCAATGCTGTACCCTTACGAGTGGTCTGTATTCTATGCAATTGAAAACCGCTATATTTTGGACTTTGGAGAAAAAAAAAGGTGTTCGCGCGTAATGTTTCACCCTATCCCACCAAGAATCCTTGAGTATTTATACTTAATTATTCTCCCCGTCCATACCCACCGAATTATTATCTCCTGGCAGATGGTTTTATTCAAACGAGCGTCAGGGCAAGTCAAGAGACATCGCCCTTTGTAATATCTGCGCTTTCACGCTTACTTCATGAGAGCGCTATTGTTAGTCAGTGTAATCTTGAGTCTTTGGTTGATAAATTTGCGGTGCAAGAATTACTTGAATTTGCTTTTCCTGGCATTTTTGAGAAAAAGCGCGAATTTGAGCTTCTTCATCTCCCTCAATTGACAAAGATTTCAAAAATCCCTGAAATCCTAAAAAGGCTAATTCGTAGATAGCTTTTTGACTAAAAGCACCTTCAAAATAGCCAGTGTGGGTATCAACACCTTGAGGATCTCTATTATTAATAGACTTCCGAATAAATGCCAAAGTTAGTAAAACATAATTCCCAAAATTTATCGCTGGCTTTTGGATGGCAGAACTAACAATACCTATGCGATCGCTCCGATCATCTTTATAATCTGTACAGTCAAAATATGTAAATAAATCTGCGGGCGGAACCTCCTTTTCGGAAATTTCAGTTATCTCTTCAAGTTTTCTATGTTCGCTACTAGAAGAACGAATTTCTAAATAGTTATGAGGTTTGTCGAGTGTGTAATCTTTCTCATAGTCTTGTTTCTCTAAATTAACAACTCCATATCTGGGTGTGTGACCAACTGTATCATTTTTATTATTGAAATGCTTAACTGTTATATTGCCAAGCCTGTAGCCACTAATACGAGTTCGTGCGGGAAAACTAAAGTAATTTGCAGCAGTGGAGGTAAATCGTAACGCTAAGTCTCCCTCATTACAAAAGATATAAGCTTCTTCGCACCGACGTAAAGAAGAACGAAGAAAATTAGCTCGTCCTGGCAAGATAGTTTCTACAGGAACATCAGGTGCAACTAGCACAAGTCTGCCTAAGCGAAATACATTGCCAATATCTGAATTAGGTTCTTTATTAATAGATTTAACGTCAAAAACATCAGAGAGGATACGAATTACATTTGTAACTACAAAACAACCCATACTATGACTAATAAATGACAATTTAATGCGTTTATTAGAGGGTAATTTTACAGTAACATCAAGCTGTCTGATCAATTCAACTAAGTCTGTTACACCATAATTAATCGCTCTATAAGTATCACGAAAATAAGTAGATATTCTGAGAAAAATTAATGTAAAAATAATTAAAGATACAATGCCAGATAAAATTAACAACACCGTAAAAAAGTGGACAGCGCTATTACTCAAAATATCTAGGAACAACAAAACTATAGCAGACCATATACTAATTGTTAGTCCCAGAACTAAAAAGATAGCTGGTAAAATTGGCAAAGAATACAGTGCGTTGATTAGCTTTTGCCCAAAGGAACCAGACTCATCTGTTTTTATGGGATTTTCCGAAGGCCATCTATATCCTATAAAAATATACTTATTTGGTTGCTGAATATGTGTATTAACATAATCATAAATCTTTTTGCAGCCTATCTCTGTATCAGATGGTGTAGAACTATATCCATGAATATTTATAATAATTTCTGGTTCTGGGCTTGATTGCAAACTTTTAGCAATTTTCTCAATCATCTCTTTGGCTGAAGGTTCAGCTTGTTCATCATTGATGTTAAAAAACTTTTGATTAACAACTGTTAATAAATAGTTGTTAGAATTATTTTCTTCTGTCTCAACATTGAGTTTGGCAGTACTAACTACAAAATAACCAGAGATTTTTTCCTGGTTATTTTTCTTAAATTCGTAAATTTGATACGGTTGATCGTCTAGCAGATTTTTCTTATCAAGAGAGTTCGTCATGTCTATTTTCCTTTACAATTTAGGTTAACTATATCGCTTAGAGACTCCATTTGCTCACACTCTGAAGGTAAGTAATCAAAGTATTCTATCAGATAATAAGCAGATTGAGATATTACTATCAAGATTATTAGTTCAATTTTTACCTGGCAAACTGGCTGTTACTAATATTACTAGAGGCGTTATCTTTTGAGTTGATTGCAATCACTAAACACTCATTTGGAACTCTGGGAAGCATATCGTTAAAAGCAGGAGTATAACGACCATCTTCATCAACAACTCTACGGAGAGTATACTCACCAGCTCTAGAAAGTCCGCCGAACCAAACGTTCTTTCTGTGCCAAATATTTCCATTGAGAGAATTTTTGTCTTGGGACATTGTAAAATTTATAATCAATGTTGAAATTGGTATTCCCAGTAAAATAGGTATAATTTGAGCTTGCTGCAAAGTTTCATCTTCAAACTGAATTTTGTAATTTACCTCAAACCATTGAGCTAAATGTAGTAATATCCAGCCAGGAATCGAGTTATGAAAAGTCCACTGCAAGGGTGCAAAGACGGGTAAAACTAAAGTTCTGTTCTGTGTGTCCCATTCTAAATTGTACATAGTGATGCAAGTATCTGGCAGTGGATTGCCATCCATAAAAAACACACCTTTAAGCACAGATGGTAAGTTTGTTTGTTTGATTGGAATCATCCAGGTTGCAATATTATTGAGTTGTTTTTTCTCGATTAATTCGCTCATAATTTCCGAAATTCGTAGCTTTTTTAAACGCAAAGGAACGCTGAGGGAAGCGCAGAGGGGCGCTGAGTTTTGCCAATTTTAATTCGCTATGAACTTATGAAATTCTGTAGTAAGACAATCTCAAAAAGCCATAACAATTACCAACTCATAACTCAGCACTCACTACTCACAGTTGTTGAGCAAAACCTTGTAGCACTAAATTATTGGGAGTAACGGCAGTCACTTTTTCAAAATCCCACTTGACTTCTGTAATTGAGTCCCATTGATAGTTCTTGAACAGATGTAAACAGAAAATCTTGATAAAGCCAATTGATAAGGATCTACCAGGACAGGCTCGCTCATGTCCTTCGCCGTTCCAAGATAAGATATCTGAAAAATTCCGCGTTAGGTCAAAATCATCTGGATTTTGGTATCTGTTGGCATCCCGATTAGCTGTAAAAATAGAACCAAGCAAGCGAGTACCTTTTTGGAATGGACATTTTTGTTCTCCAATCTCAACTTCATCCGCTTCAGTAGTGAGTTGGCTAACAAATCGCACAGGTGGATAGAGACGAGCCGTTTCCAAAATCACTTGATTGAGAAGTGTTGACTGTTCTAGTGCGTCTGAGTCTAAACTTTCCTTGCCATTCCAAACTGCATTGACTTCTGACACTACATTATTTCTGAGGGCATTATCCAAGCATAAAACACCAATAACAGATCCCAAAAGCCCACTCGTGCCAGCAGTACCGGCAATATGAATCATATCGAAAAGGCTATTAGCGATTTGGTGTTCGTTTAACTGATACTGAGCGCCTGTTTCAAAGTAAGATGCCCATTTAGCAGATTGTTGATATCGCTTGGTTAAATACTGACGATGCCGAATATTTGGTGCTGTTAATATTGCCAGCAGATACTTGCTAATAAAATTTGGCAAGGATGCGAGAACCAAACCTTTTATGTAACTACTTGATGCTGTGATTTCTTCCTCAGATAAAGATATCTGAAAAACCAGTTCGTGCAAAATCGACAGCATGATCTTTGGCAAATCGTTGCCGATATGTAATTTGCTCTGTCCAGCAGCCTCTAACAGGTTTTGCTCAACTAGATACCCTAAAAAGTCTATCTGTTCTGACGGTTCCGGTAAGGCTTGTGAGAACACAGCACGTAGTCCTGTGTGTTCGTTCCCGTTTGTTCCCAAGCTCAGAGGATTATCGAGCAGGTAGCTAGGAGCTAATATTCTGATGATACCTAAATCATTTCCTCGCAGTTGTGGTTGGGTTTGCATTAGTTCTCTCACTTGGGTGTGAGAAGAATGCATGATTGCTTGGTCTACTGCAAAATACTTGTCTCCAATATTATCTTTACGGATGTAGAGAAAGTCTCGCCATGCGTTGAGCATGATTGACGCATCCATGTAATAAAAAATCAAGCGTAGAAACTTGCCGATCGCAGTGTCATAACCTACTTTGACTAGTATAGGTGCAAGCCATAGCTGGCGATCGTGACCTTTGAGGACTTTATCTTTAAGTGTCATAATATTTATTTTGGGGCATGGGGCATTGGGCATTGGGCATTGGGCATGGGGCATGGGGCATGGTTTTCCCCTTCTTTCCCTCAGTCCCTATTCAGATATTGATGCTTTGAGGAATTTTAGAAGGAAGCAGATACTCATAGGTTGGACGGTGCAAATTACGTTGCTTGATGGTATCTTCTACCTGCTGAAGATTACTCTGGAATGCCCGTAATAATGGTTTGATTTTCTGGTCTGTAAAGTATCCTTGCTGATAGTCGCCCAGCTTGTTGTAGTATACAGACCCCAATAAACTGAGTAGGTTGTATTGCCGTTGCGCCTGATCTAAGGGGGGGAGCAAATTGAGGTAGTCTTGCTCAGTAACTTCTCTTTTGAGCGTTGAGGCTGGTAAATAACCTGCCATCGGTATGGCTGGGGCATAGCTCATCAAATCTTTTTGGGGAAAGTTAACGGCTGCATGTTGGGCGCTGGCAGTGAAAATAATCAGCGTAGTGGCATCAATCAGGTAATTGAGCGTTTTGATGCGACCATCTTCGCCAAAATCGGGGATGCGGCCACCATCGTAAGCTGAGATTTCAGCTGCCCACGCTTGCAGGGCTGTGTCTTTCTGAATGTCTTCATCCGTGATGTAATAAAGGTTCAGGTAGTCCCAAACCCATTGATGAATAGCATCCCAGACTAATAGTGCATCATCCCGGTAAGGATAAACAGGCAATAGGTTGGGATCATCCACACCGCGCTGTTGGAATTGCTTGGGTAAGATGGCACTGTTGAAACCATAGCTTTGCAACCCTAACACTGCTAAAACGCGAGAGTTATCGATTGATGCTGAGAGTAATCTATCAACGCCACCAGCAGGAGCAATGAGAATGCGTTGGGCGGCATCGTTAATTGCTAAGGTGCTGTCAAAATGCGGGCGCAGCAGAATTCTTAGAGGATGGGTAAGCGGCAGTTGTCGATAGGTTGCGATCGCAAAAACACCAACTAACAGGTGAGTTCTTCCTAAATGAGTAATCGGTTCGTGGAAGTTGGCATCTGCGATTTGGACAACTGTTTTGGCAAAAAGCCAAGGGTATTTACCGGAGTTAGGGGTAATAATGGGATAATCTGATCCTGGGGTTTGACCGCATTGAATGGCGATCGGACGCAATAGACGGGTGGGATCTGAGCCTTTGGGTAAGGCAAACAGTGCTAGGGGAGCATAGACATATTTTTGCTCATGTGGGTATGTACCGTTGATTGCACCGTCTAAAATTTTATAGTCAGCTAAGTAGAGCCTTCCTTCAAGTCCTGCTGCTGCTAATGAATCGTCAGTTCCCATCACTGCTTGATAATGCTCGTCTGTGACTGGGAAGCGATCGCCTGGACTGGTTACTCGCTCGATCATCACGGGATTGTAGCCAGCTACTCGCATGTAGGCAAATACTTCATCTTCCTGGTAAGTTTTAGCGATCGCTGGTACACCAATCTCCGGAAACAAATTTTCGTAGTCCTTGAGACTGGTTGCGTGTCCTGTGGGCTGTCCTTCATATAGAAGCGTAATTACCTGATTTAGAGTATCTCTGAGGATCACAAGTCCGTTTTCTTGAAGAATATGAAAGAAAAGCTCGTCGAGTTCTCTAACATCCTTAGATATTCCTTTAAGTAAAAACTGGGGGAGAATTTGCAGGATTCTCGCCATAATGTTGAATTGAATTGGGATTGCTCCCTTGAGCAAGGCTTCTAAAATAAACCTTTCGACATCATCACGAATCGATTCAGAACCCTGATTGCCTCGGTTGACAATCAGGGTATTGATAAAAATAACTCGTAACTGCTGGGCTAATAAAAAATACCAGTTAGTGGCGAACTCTTCTGCAACAGAAAGCTGATCCACCATCGCAATAGATGGAATATGGGTGTAGTTATATTGATACTCTTGCCTAGCTATGTATAGAGTATAAGCGCTTGAGGAACTGAGCGAATTATCTGATGATGAAGCAGTCATTGACCCTACTCACTTGTAGTACGGGGAACTTTAATAGTTTAAAATAAATAGATTTAAGTTAGCTAAACGTATTATCGCAATCAAGTTTAAAATTCTGATTTTTCTCAAAGAAATTTTATAGAAACACTCTACTCCTGAACACGGGGTAAGGGCATCTGCCCCTACCCCGTGTTTCTAAGGAATGAGAATTAAATAACATACAATTTATGTCCCTAGCTTACCTCACCCTCAATCCCTCTCCTTATAAAGGAGAGGGAAGCTAGAGATATCCACGTTTCTAAATTTAATTTACACTTTGGCAATTTTGTCAATCTGCCAATAATCAGAAATCATTGCAGGTGCTTGGTCAAATTGGCTGATGGGAGCGGGTTTCATGTCACGATAGTCCAGCAGTTGGACTAGGATGAGGTAGGCGATCGCTAAAATAATAGAAATCGCACCTGTAAGAATGGCAATTATTTTCGAGCGGTTCATTAGTAGTTCCTATAATGCAAGTTATTGTGCCGTGCCTATATCTAGATTAATACTTAAAAATCACTCACATATCCTGTACAGGATACAGAAGCTTGTACCCTGTAAATAGACTGTTGAGGCTGTTATCGATCACGCGAAAGCACAATAATATGGCTTTTTCTCATGAATTTCAGCGCTATCGGAGCGTGCGTCCAGGGCAGATGCTCCAAAGTCTAGTTATTTCCATCCTCCTACACTCTACTTTACTGATTGCGAGCAAATATTGGCTCACAGCTTTTACGCCTGAGCCTAAGGAAGAAATTCCAATTGAGGTAGTTGAAGTTGATCCCAATGAAACACACATACCCCAAAAGTCCTCATTCCGGGCTACTAAAGATTCTATTGCCGGTGGTAAAGCTTTACCAAAAAGACCTGTTTCTGCTGTGAAGTCAGCTAATTCCGATGCACATAAAGCCTCTAGCAAGAGTCCTTTTGACTTAACAGCTTTATCTCCAGCAAAGGTATTCCAGCCAGAATCAAGGCAGCAAAAAGCAGAATCAGCAAATCTATCTCCTCAACAACCCAAATCACAGCCAACAGCGATCGCACCTGAAACTATACCAGTACCCAAGCCAGAGCCAACAGCGATCGCACCTGAAACTATACCAGTACCCAAGCCAGAGCCAACAGCGATCGCACCTGCACCTATACCAGCAGAACCCAAACCACAGCCAACAGCGATCGCACCTGAAACTATACCAGAACCCAAACCACAGCCAACAGCGATCGCACCTGCACCTATACCACAGCCAACAGCGATCGCACCTGAAACTATACCACCAGAACCTAAACCGAAAAAAATAGCAATAGTACCTAATATTACACCACCGTTAGCTCTACCGCGAAAAACAGCGATGTCTACGACGGGCTTCGCCTACGCACCTGCTATTAGATTACCAGCACCCAAACCAGAGCCAACAGCGATCGCACCTGCACCTATACCACTAGTAGCCAAACCGAAAAAAATAGCAGTAGTGCCTAATATTACACCACCCTTAGCTCTACCTCGAAAAACAGCGATCGCACCTGCACCTATACTACTAGTAGCCAAACCGAAAAAAATAGCAGTAGTGCCTAATGTTACACCACCCTTAGCCCGACCGCGAAAAACAGCGATCGTACCTGTTATTACATCACCAGAACCCAAACCGAAAAAAATAGCAGTAGTGCCTAATATTACACCACCCTTAGCCCGACCGCGAAAAACAGCGATCGCACCTGCTATTACATCACCAGAACCTAAACCGAAAAAAATAGCAGTAGTGCCTAATATTACACCGCCGTTAGCCCGATCGCGAAAAATAGCGATCGCACCTGCTATTACATCACCAGAACCTAAACCTAAGAACTTAGGTCAGTCGGGAACTAGATTAAGTCGGCGAACACCATCTCAAGCTCAGTCATCTCTGAAAAAAGGTGCAGCAAGCTTGCTGGGTGGTACTCAGAGTGTATCTAGTCTGAATTTTAGCGGTGATTATCTGGCAGCCTTACCTAATTCCAACCGCGATCGTCAAGGTCATTCTGGTATTGATGCCAGTAGTCAAAATATAGATATCACCTCTTACTTAAAGCAACTACAGCAAAAAGTCAAGCAGCAGTGGCTACCAGAAGTGAGCCAGTCTTCCCGGCGAACGGTGCTTTACTTCACTATTAAGCGTTCCGGGCAACTAAGCAATCTCCAACTAGCCCAAACCTCTGGATTCAGCGTCACCGATCAAGCAGCGCTCAAGGCTATACAGAGAGCTGCACCTTTTGCATCTTTGCCCACAGGATATAGGAGCAACCACATCGATATTCAATTTACATTTAATATCAATGTCTATGGGCAGCTAAATTTATCGGGGGATGGTGGCTAGGCTGTTGACTTTATGGGTTACAGTCTATCGCCGTGTAGATAACGGCGATGCTGAAGGACACGCACAATTATAAGTAACTGAAGTGCGTAGGCGTAGCCCAACCGAGGCATCGCTTTAACTAGGGGATATCTACCGCCTCTTACCCCCAGATGGTGACATCCACGCCGTCAAAACCACGTCCCAGAGCGCATCTGTATCTATCCATCTTCTAAGGTAATGATACTGGCTGCGTCTTACGTCATCAGTTCATCAGAGAATCTCATAGCGTCAAATCCTTTCGCTCTAGATATTCTAACGCTCCCTATAAAGAAGAAGAGGAAAAAGAAAATGCCCAAGTACAATAGACCACAACCCCCTGTATTCGAGCGAGTTGAAGACGAACGCCTACATCGTCAGCAACGCCTAGCTGCTGCTTTTCGCCTGTTTGGTAAGTTTGGGTTCAGCGAGGGAATTGCAGGACATATTACGGCTCGTGATCCGGAGTTTACAGACCATTTCTGGGTCAATCCATTCGGGACATACTTCGGTCATATCCGAGTTTCTGACCTGCTCTTGGTTAACAGAGAAGGTGAGGTGGTTAAAGGCGATGCTGAAGTAAATCAAGCTGCTTTCGCCATCCATTCTCAAATTCATGAAGCTCGACCTGATGTAATTGCAGCCGCTCACGCCCATTCACTTTATGGTAAAGCCTGGTCTAGTTTAGGTCGTCTCCTTGACCCCTTGACTCAAGATTCTTGTGCTTTTTACGAAGACCATGCCCTATTTAACGATTTCACCGGTGTTGTTTTAGAAACTTCTGAAGGTCAGCGATTGGCGCAAGCCTTGGGGCCAAAAAAAGCCATAATCCTACGTAACCACAGCATTTTAACTGTGGGACATACAGTAGATGAAGCTGCCTTTTGGTACATTAGCTTAGAGCGATCGTGTCAAGCCCAACTGCTGGCAGAAGCTGCGGGTAGACCCACTACTATCAAACACGAAACAGCCCGTTTAACACAAACTCAAGTGGGGTCACATATAAGTGGGTGGTTCAGCTTCCAGCCACTTTACGACAGGATTGTGCGCGAAGAACCTGATTTGCTGAATTAGTGATTGATCAGGAGGCAGGAGGTAAACCCCATAAATAAATTTATGGGTTTCAATAAGGACGCGGTAAATATACGCTACGCATCTCGAAATACATATTTTCTTCTTTTTTCATAAATAAATTTACTTGATCTAAAAGAAAGTGGCAGAGGGCAAAAAATATATTTTCTTGCTCCTGCCTCCTGCCTTTCTTTGGTAAGGTAAGTAGCCGCTCTCGTAATCCTAATGAACGATAGTAGTTTTTCTGGGCAGAAATTGCTGGAGTTACAGCAGAATTCAAGTATTTGAACCACATCTGTCGTAGGGGCTTTAGCATTGCTCATTGGTGTCAACTTAAGCGCAAACCCTTTTAAAACCTCGTTTCCAGCCTCTGGCTGGAAATGCTGCTCTTTGCGGCTCTGCCGCTTTTCAAGAGGCTCCGCCTCTAAAACGGCATTCCCAGTCGGAGACTCTTAACGAAACAATCTAAAAGCTAGTTATAGACTGGTTTTCACGTTAAGTTGACACGTATGAGCAATGCTGTGCCCTTACTGCGTGGTCTATTTACCTGAAAATAGCTATAGTGACATTACCCCGCGCCTTTTGGTATGGGGCTTACAAGAATTACTTCAAGGTTTTCCTAGTTGCTCCCAAAAGGGTTTTCGACTTTGACCTAGACCGAGATATCTCAGTACAAGAGCAAACCGTCTGCATAGGCGTTTTGGATTCCGACGTGCCCCTGAGTACTAATTAGTTTTAACTATTTTAGCAGATTTAGTGGCAGATACGACGCTAGTAAATATAAAGCCGTGCTTCTAGCACGGGGTTTTAAACCCAATTCTCTGATAAAAAATAATTTATTTGTTATAAACTACGGTAATCCTATCGGATATATGTTTATTATGTATAGAGTAATAAAATAACCAACTTCAAAAGGCAAATTTTGAAGTAATCAAGTAATATCGTCTGATATGTAGCTAATTTTGCCGTGTTTATTTGAATATCTTCTCAAAGCTTGCTCCCTTAGAGTATTTACCAAGCTGGAAGACACTAGAAAGTCAAAAGGAGTAAATGTGATCAACGCCATACAGATTAACGAAAATTTGACGACCACAGGACAAGTTATACCAAAACAGCTTGAGCAAGCTATCCAAGAAGGTTTTAAGTCGGTTCTGAATCTGCGATCGCCTGATGAGCTAGGATTTTCCCAGGATGAGCAAAAAGTAGCGGAAGCATTGGGGCTGTATTATAGGAATGTTCCACTCAAGGTGGATTTAAAAAATTTGAATGAAGAGGCGATTACCAAAATCCTGACGATACTAGAACAAATCCCGAAACCAGCAGTTGTGCATTGTGCAGCCGGGATGCGATCGACTGGAATTGCACTCTTAAGTATCGCTATCCAGGAAGGATTAACACCAGAGGAAACCTTAGCAAAAGCTAGAAATCTGGGTTTTGGATTCTTTGAACACGCTGGCGTTAGTCCCAGGCTGAAGCAATTATTTGTAGACTACGTTAACAAATACGCGAAAGTAGCTGTGCCTACTTGCTGAAAAATCTGTACTCAGCTAACAATAACGTGAGTTTGACAAACCTCTCCCTGCCTTGAACTTTCGTTCAAGTCTGTCCCTCTCCGAATCGGAGAGGGACGGTTTTGCGTAGTAAAATCTCTTAGAGGTTTCTTTTACTCAGGTGCCATTCGCGCAACTCAGCACTGAATCAGCCAACGTACAAAGTCAGGGCGATCGCGGCAAAGCCTACGAGGAAGCATTTTAACCGAAAGGATGTCAAAGAAAACTTTTGTCTTTTACCCCTTTGAGGTTAGCAAATGTACCTGGGCTGACTAGTTCAAATAGGCGTGATTCTATCTCTTGACTGGCTGGGGCAGGTACGCTGACTCGATAGCGAAAATCTGGATTCCCTTGCTTTTTCAACACACGGGTGTTGATTGACTTTTACCATTGATTTGCCCACTCTTGACAGCCATCCATTTTTCTGAACTTGACACCAATGCCAAGAAGCCCAATAGCCGGAGCAGCACCAAATAGTTCCTCGTAGGCATCGCTCAGGCATTTGCCCTTGAAAGGTCGATTTTCAGCAATCCCTATGTCGGATTTCTCACAAAGAGATAAAAAATGGGGTCAAAAACTGCTAAAATGTATATAGGATAAGCATTTAGGCAGTTATAAAGCATGACCCCAACTTTAACAGATCGTATACCAAAACAGTTCAGATTTGAACGGTTGATAGCTGAATAAGCCTGTCTCTACCTGTTTACGTTACTTGATATTATCAGGTGTGATGGCTTGATATTGCAGAGTAGGAAGAATCGCTTGTTTGACATCTATCTTACGCGGGATGACTTTTTGTGCAAAATAAAAATTAGCAACGGCCTGCTGTTGGGCAATGATCGCAGGTGTCAACTGATATAGAAACATCAGCTAATAACGTAAACTCTCATTTTTTTAAAGTTGATTACAATGACAGCAGATTTCATAAGCGGAGCCGGAGACGCTCCGCCTCCAGTTAGAATTCAGAAGTAAAACAGGCTTTATACCTGGCTTTGAGACGAATTATTGTGTACTTTTCCTTGATATCTGCTGTATTTAGTTATTAGATTTAATGGAATCATGTGTGAATGCTGCATATTCTTCTGGAGTAAGCACTCCATCTTTGACATTAACCTTTTTTGCTAGACAACTTGAGGCTCTGCAAAGATTTGAAAAATGCCATAACATTTTTTGTCTATTGAAATTTAACAATTTTCGTCACTGCGTTTTTAATGTGTGATAACAACTATCAATTCCAGTCTAGATTTTATCGGATTTGTTCTTTAAATAAAGTATTCATCAACACTAGTTTTAAAATAAAAAATACTTTTAGTTGCTTATATTTTTATTTTTATAAGCATATAATGTTAATGTCTTTAAATTACAAACTTATTCGTGATCGATGTCCAGGGTCAAGAGTCTAGAATAATTCTTGACTCTTGACTGCCTTAATAAAATGTAGAATCTAAATACCTATTAGGTTAATTTCCTGAGCGATAAAGCCTAAAAGGGACGACTACCTGCAAGGCTAACCCGCTTCAATACTCGTCGCTCATTCGGATCGAATGCTTGACGGTAATGCAAGGTAGCTTGATTATCCCAGTAGACAATATCACCTACAGACCATTTATGTTGGTAGTAGAATGGGGGCTGATTCAAATGCTGACGCAACTGTTCAATCAGTTTAGATCCTTCTTCAGGCTCTAGCCCGACAATTTCCACTTCCGTAGCAATATCTAAATAAAGATGCTTTTTACCACTTTCTGGATGTGTCCTAACTAAAGGATGAGGAAAGATCGGACTTATTAAAGGAATACTCTTGTCTAAACGATACAAAGATCGGGGTGCATTCCGGTCTTGCAAAAATGGGTTGTAGGTAATTAAGTGTAAATCTGCAATTCGTTCTTTGGTGGTTTCATCTAACGCCTCATAAGCCAAATTGGTATTTAACCAATAAGTATCTCCACCTTGAGACGGTATTTCCAAGGCATAAAGAAGCGAACCACTAGATGGGGTGGGAGTCCATTTGTGATCAGAATGGAAAGTGAGTTCTCCAGTACCGGTATAGCCACCATCGACGTTGGAAATCGGAATCACCACCGGAGTTTCTCCTGGTTTAGAAGCCAATACTGGAGTCTGATCAGATGGTACAAAGAGTGCGCCAAAGTATAACGAAAACTGCAAAAGTTCTTGATCAGAAAGCTTTTGGTCTTTGAAGATCAAGATGTGGCGATCGCGCAGAGCTTCTTTAAGTTGTAAGATAACTTCAGGTGCAATCGGTTGACTGGCATCAAGATCAGTAACTATCGCTCCCAAAGGGGCATCAATAGACCTAATTTTAACCTCTGTCAAAGTCGAAGTAGGCATAATATTCTCCTGTGTTTTAGTTTCTTCTTGGGATAACTACTTATTAGCTAACACGTCTGAGGGAGTAATTTTGACGTACTCTTCAGGTGTCAAAAACCCGTCTCTAACATTCACTTTTTTGGGGATAAGTCCTAAGCTGTACCACTTGTCTGCAACTTCCTGTTGCTTGATGATGACTTTCTCTGTAATTGGTACCAGGCCATAGTCATATTTATCATGCATTATTTCTAGAGTCGGTGGATCTAGCTGAGTTACAGGAGCAAGCAGTTGTGCTACTTCTTTGGGATGATCCTTAGTCCAGATTTCTGTCTTTTGTAGCTCATCTAGAAACACTTTTATAACGTCAGGATGAGCCTGATAAAACTGGCGTGAGGTTGAGTAAAAGTTGCCAGTATCTCGCAACTTACCACCATCTGCTAAAACACGAGCTATTTTCTTTTGTTCATTTCTGGTAGCGAATGGCTCCCAAATATACCAAGCATCCACCTTGTTCTGACTGAATGCCGCATTTGCGTCTGCTGGTGCTAAAAAAACTGATTGGACATCGCTCAGTTTCAGCCCCGCGTCTTCTAATGCCTTAACTAATAAGTAGTGGCCAATAGAGGCTTTTTGGAAAGCTACTTTTTTGCCCTTCAAATCAGCAACACTTTTAATCGGAGAGTTTACAGGAACTAAAAGTGAAATTGCTTTACCACTGGGGTGTGTAGTAGCTAGATAAACAAGGGGCGCTCCTGCTGCTTGTGAAAATACAGGAGGTGATTCGGCTGTAGATGCGATATCCAGTCCATTTGCATTCAAGGCTTCTAGCTGTTGTGGGCCAGCCGCAAAGTCAGCCCACTGTACTTTAAAACCCAGAGGCTCTAATCGCTTTTCCAAGGAACCCTGCTTTTCTAAAACTGCTAGAGCAGTAAGTTGTTTTGAACGTACAATCCGCACTACTTGCTTCTCAGGTGACTTTGCTGTAGTGCTAGATAAATCCACCGATTTAGGGGAAGCTGCCGACTGCTGAGTGTTATTTTTGGCTTCACTACAACTCGATAGAACTGTCGATAGCATTAAGCAATAGCTCATAGCAAACAGTAAAGAACGACGTGTTGTTCTTTGGCTTTTCCTGAATTCAAACTTTCCTTTTAAAGCTGGCATAGGTTGTTTTATTTATTCCCTCTAGGTGGTTAGAACAATTATGAGTAATTGCCATATAAATAACAAAAAATCCTATCTATTAATTTATTTAAAACCGACAATAATTATTTTTTGTAGTTTTAAAAACTTTATTTATTAAACTAGTAAATAGAGTGGGTTATACCCACTCTGCAACGACTTTAGGAACTGAAAATTTAATAGTGAGGAGGGCAAAATTTAGGAAGTGGAGTGAGAAAGGCTCACTCCAATGTCGTGCTAGTGGAAGATTAAAAATTGTGAGTGAAACTCTGTCTTGTTCGTGTTCAATTTTGCTAGTGCTTCCAAGCGACTAGGATTGTAGCTTTGAGTTCTTCTGTAAAATGTCCAGACGGCTCAACTGCTAGTAGTGCTTCTCTGAGATCCTTTTCAAATGCTGGGGCGTTATCGCCATAGAAAATTTTGAGAGAGAAAGCTGTAGTGTATAAGTAGCCGAGATAGCTATCGACAGTCCAAGATTTTTCAAATGGCACTTCATAGGTTTCTTGACGAGCAAAAGCTGAATTGCCAATTACGACTTCATGGGGAGGATCGACTGGCTTACGAGTGCCTTGTCCTCGTTGTCCAGTCCGCCGTTCTTCACCTAACCATTTCTTCACTACTCCAACAGCAGCTTGTTTCCAAGGTAGATTGCTTTGCCAAGGGTTGTCACTAGTCTGAAGCAGTGCTAGTCCACCATCATCAGTAAGTAATTCATAAAGGCGTTCAAGTACTAATTCGCGTTCCATCCAGTGGAAGGCTCTACCAATAGTGGCTAACTTAAATTTTCCTAAACTAGAGTCAATTAACTCGGCTCCTTGTTCTAACCAAGTAATATTATTTGCTCCTACTGCTGCTGCTTGCCGTTTAGCTTCTGCAATCATTTCTGGATCGGGATCGATCGCAACAACTTCTTCAAATTTGGTTCGCAAAGCAATTGAAATTAATCCTGGGCCAGTGCCTAAATCAAGGAGTCGTCCTTGACCATTGAGATTAAATATTTCGGTTAGTTTGTCGAATACAACCTCTGGGTATTTAGTTCTATATTGAGCGTAGCCCTCTGCGGCTCCCTCAAATAAACTTGGGTCGTAGGTAGGAAGTGTTTTTAGTTGAGTCATATCAATTTTGGATTTTAGATTTTGGATTTTGGATTTAGGTAAGTAAGGTGGAGATTAAGTAACACCCACCCTACAATACAGCGAGTAGACAGCTTAAGCTCCTAGCGCGGGAGTGGGGAAACAAGAATTTTAGATTTTAGATTTTGGATTTTAGATTGAAATTTAATCCAAAATTTCAAATCCAAAATCCAAAATTGAATTGCCCAATGCCCCATTCCCAATGCCCTAAGAATATTGCGTGATGACGGGTAGTTGATCGTTGAGTACCCAATCGCCGATCGCTCGCAATTTGTAGTCCACAGGATCGTGGAGGGTAAAGGTTCGCAAATCTCGCCAGTAACGATCAAACCCATATTTGGTTGCTGTGGCGCGAGTTCCGGTAACTTCAAAGATGCGGTTGGTAATATCTATACCTACACGGGTAGCTAATGCCTTGGACGCAGAAACTGCGATCGCAACTTCTCCCCTTTGTTGATGAGTAAGTTCTGTATCCTTGTCCCAGGCTGCTTGCACTTTCTCTGCTGCTTGATCGGCTAGAGCGATCGCGGCTTGAATTTCAATCCAAAAGTCTCCATAATGATGCAGAATATATGGGTCTTGAGTCGCACTATCTACCCCTGATGTAATCCAAGGTTGAGTAGTAGTTTTAGTATATTCACGAGCGGCAGCGAAGGCTCCTTTAGTAATTCCCAGATAAACGTTGGTTTTTGTTAGCTGGGCAATAATACCAAGAAAAGTTGAGAAGGCATTATCAGGGGGATTGGGTGGCCCCAAAATCTCATCTTTCTCTACTAAAACATTGTTAAATGTATAACTAGCGCTATCAGTGCGACGTTGCCCAATATTGTCCCAATCTTGATTGGAAACTAACCCTTCCCTGTCTTTGGCAATTATGAATATGAAGGGTAATTCTACACCATCTTCCAAAGCGGAGAATACCCGATAATCTGCCACGGAAATACCCGTGCCAAAGCTTTTAACACCATTAACACGAAAGTTATCACCTTCTGGGTTAATTTTCAGCCTAGTATCTTTTGTATTAATGGCATTTGCCCAAAATAAGTTATTTTTAGCAGTTTCTCTATAATATTTTTCCTTTTGGGACGGCGTGCCAGAAACGTGACCCAAAGCTGTCAAGTTGAGATGATTACCATATAACTGACCAATTGAACCATCAGCTTTTGATAGTTTTCTGACAATTTTTAAGGCATCAATCCAAGTTGCACCAATGCCACCATATTGCTTAGGTACAATCAGTGGTAGTAAGCCACTCTCACGCAGTTTATTAATTTCCTCTTCTGGAACTCCAGCTTTGGCATCCCGTTCAACTGCGGATTGAGCCAGTTCCTTGGATAGAGAAGTTGCTACCTCAATGTAATCCTTTGGTTTTGTAATATTTAGCACCATAATAAAATCATCCTTGCTACTTTAGTAATTCGTAATTATGGGAAACACAGAATAATGCTTATTAACTAGTTGGACAAAAATATTTACAGTCCTTGCTAGTGAAGCGTTCGTAATGACAGACTACTTAATTCAACAAGTTTCTAATCCGTTGCTCTGTGAAACTTAAACAAGACATACTTTAACAATTTGGTATTAAACCCAGAGTTTAGGATAAATGCAGAGTGGGCAAAACCCACCCTACAAATGAACAGAGAAAATGGAACATGGAACGTTGTAAAAAATTGTCCTTTGTCCTTTGCAAATGACCAATGACTAATGACAGTTATTTCTTCGCCGCCAGATATTCGTTTGCGATATTTTTACTCATAGAACCTGTTTCTACTTTGAACGACAGCATGACTCTTTTCTTTGCCGCACTATTTCATCTGCTTCAAAATTTGGAATGTTTGATCGGCTTTTGCTGTTGATGTGCGTTTATGTCCCCAACCGATGTTTTCTCGATAACTACCCAGCAGCCCAACTTGTGCCAATTCTGCCTCGTTGACTGAAGTCGTCACATCACTTTCTGGTGCTACATAAAGAGCATCAACTGGACAATACAATTCGCACATATAACAGGTTTGGCAGTCACTCTGTCGAGCAATGATTGGCGGCGCATCCGGTACACGGTCAAACACGTTGGTTGGACAAATGTTCACACAGATATTACATTTTATGCACCGCGATTCGCTGACCAACTCAATCACACTGCCACCTCTACTTTAGATTTTGGATTGGGAAATATCTTCTGCTCTGCATTGAGTAGCGGGTGACTCTTCACCCAGACTTGATCTAATCCGCCACTAATCAGGTGATGTTGCTGGTTAGCATCAAGTTCTGGATAATCTAGATGTTTGTGCATACCACGAGTTTCTTTACGTTCAATGGCACTGCTGTACATCCATCGCGCTGTGGCTACCATCGCCGCAGCTTCTCGCGCTCTGGGAAGCTCTTTATCTGATGTTACCTTACTACTGCGGAGTTCTTGCCAAAGATGATTTAGCTTACCCAAAGACTCGGTTAAGCCTTGTTCTGTACGGAAATAGTTCTTTTCATAAGGAAATACTTCCGCTTGGACTGCCTGAATAATTTCATCAGTTGCCAAAGTTTGGGAGCGATCGCTCCCACTTTGTAATCCTACCTCCCCAACACCCCGAACTCGGCATTGAGTTTTGTATTCCCCCAAACTGCGGGTATATTCAGCAGCCGATTTCCCCGACCAATAGCCAGAAGATATTGCCCAAGCTGCATTGTGGCTACCACCACCAGTAAATCCGCCACAAATCAGTTCCCGTGTGGCAGCATCTCCAGCCGCGTAGAGTCCCTGTACAGAACTGGCACAACTCTCATCTACAATCCGAATTCCCCCCGTACCACGCACAGTTCCTTCTAGGCGCAGAGTCACAGGGAAACGTTGAGTAAATGGATCGATCCCTGCACGGTCAAAGGGTAAAAAGAAGTTGGGCTGCGCTAAACGCATAGATGGCCGCATCGATTCCGCCGCTTTGTCTATGATGGCGTAAACTGGCTGTTGCAACAATGTCTCGGCAATTACTGACCGTCTATGAGAACTTGCTCCCGGAATGACAGTACCGTCTTCGTAGGTGAAAGTTGCCCAATTATAAAACAGGGTTTTGGTAACTGAAGAAAAGGCGGGAGAGATGCCGTAAGCATTGGAGAATTCCATGCCCGACATCTCAGCCCCTGCTTCTGCCGCCATTAGATAACCATCCCCTGTCAGGACGTTGCATCCTAATGCTTTACTGAGAAACGCACAGCCGCCTGTAGCGATGATTGTAGAGTGCGATCGCACTATCCATTTCTCCCCAGTCTGACGGTTCACACCCGTTGCACCAGCAACAGCACCATCGTCATCAACCAGTAGTTCTAAGGCAGGGCTATTATCTAAAATCTTGACTCCTGCCCGTTGAATTTGCCGCCGCATCAGCCGCATATATTCTGGCCCTTGCAGCGATCGCCGATAGGGTTTGCCTTCATCGTCGGTAGGGAAGGGATAACCCCACTCTGCTAACTGATTGACGTTTTCATAGGTTTGATCCAGTACCCGATCCATCCAATTGCGATCGGATAAAAACCCACCCAACGATTCCCGACTCGCCTTTGCTGTTTCTCGTGCTTCTGGATCGGGTGGCACGTACCACACACCATTACCAGATGCCGCAGCGCATCCAGTTGTGCCACAATATCCTTTGTCTACGAGGATCACCCTAGCTCCACTTGATGCAGCACTCCAAGCCGCCCAAGTTCCGGCTGGCCCACCTCCAATCACAAGCACATCTGCTTCTAAGTCGAGTTCAAAATCGGTTGTTAACGTCTTCAGCATTTACAATTTCCCCCCATCGATAAAATCTTAAGCATCAAGTCTTCACCCCATCGATGCCGCACTAGCACTAATGTCAGAAATCTCTTTGCCTACCTACTTGACGGCTCACTAGTAGCCCCAATTTATCGTTCATTAACACAGGTTGCCATTAGATTCGTATCTACAAACAACTTTAACTTGATCGATTTACCGTAGTTTATAATATAGCAAAGCATTTCACAGTTTTCGCTAAAAAGCAAGTACTCTAGGAAATAAATTTAATTTAGCGATCGCAAGAGTTCATCCAGAGCGACTACAGGTATGATTTTGGGACGAAAGCGGTTTCAGTTTACGTGTGATTCGCCGCAAAAATTGGGGTAAGCGAGGACGACGCAAAAATCTTACAGGACAACGAAGACGTGGACGGGTAAAGGGAAAAGGAGGAATTCGAGAAGGAGACTGAAAACGGGTATGTTTTTTTATTAAAAAAGGTGAGGGAGATATCTTTTATGAACAGTTGCTGCAACTCCCTTGCTCGCAACCATAGCCAAGGTGGTACACTACATCCATGCTAGGGGTGCCTAAACCAGGCTGAGATCACACCCTTAACACCTGAGTCTGGGTAATACCAGCGGAGGGAAGCTGTTTATCGAGGAATTATAATATGCGGACAGAATGGGTTGCTAAACGGCGTGGACAGGCTAATGTATCTCAAATGCACTACGCCCGCCAAGGTGTTATCACCGAAGAAATGCACTACGTCGCCCAACGGGAAAATCTCCCTGCGGATCTCATTCGTGAGGAAGTGGCGCGGGGGCGAATGATTATCCCAGCTAATATTAATCACACTAACCTAGAGCCGATGGCTATTGGCATCGCCTCCAAATGTAAGGTAAATGCTAATATTGGCGCTTCTCCCAACTCTTCTAATCTTCAGGAAGAAGTTGATAAGCTGCATCTGGCGGTAAAGTATGGTGCTGATACCTTAATGGACTTATCTACAGGCGGCGGTAATTTGGATGAAATTCGCAGCGCTATTATTAAGGCTTCACCTATTCCCATTGGTACAGTACCCGTTTACCAAGCTTTAGAAAGTGTCCACGGCACAATCGAGAATCTAACTGCTGATGATTTTCTCCATATCATCGAAAAGCACGCCCAGCAAGGAGTAGACTATCAAACTATCCACGCAGGGATTTTGATTGAGCATTTGCCTTTGGTGAGAAACCGGCTCACTGGTATTGTTTCTCGCGGCGGCGGTATTTTGGCGCGGTGGATGCTACATCATCACAAACAAAACCCGCTTTATACCCATTTCCAAGACATTATTGAGATTTTTAAAAAATATGATGTCTCCTTCAGTTTAGGAGATTCTCTGCGTCCCGGTTGTACCCATGATGCCTCAGATGAAGCACAATTAGCTGAATTGAAAACCCTTGGACAGCTAACTCGCAAAGCCTGGGAAGATGATGTCCAGGTGATGGTGGAAGGGCCTGGACATGTGCCAATGGATCAAATTGAGTTCAACGTCCGTAAGCAGATGGAAGAGTGTTCTGAAGCACCTTTCTATGTATTGGGGCCATTGGTGACAGACATTGCTCCTGGTTATGACCATATCACTTCAGCCATTGGAGCAGCAATGGCTGGATGGTACGGTACTGCAATGCTATGTTATGTAACACCTAAAGAACATTTGGGTCTACCAAATGCCGAAGATGTCAGGAATGGGTTGATTGCCTATAAAATAGCAGCTCATGCGGCGGATATCGCTAGACATCGCCCTGGTGCAAGGGATAGAGACGATGAACTTTCTAAGGCGCGTTACAACTTCGATTGGAACCGTCAGTTTGAATTATCACTCGATCCAGAAAGAGCTAAGGAATATCACGATGAAACTCTACCAGCAGATATCTATAAAACTGCTGAGTTTTGTTCGATGTGTGGGCCGAAGTTCTGCCCCATGCAAACTAAGGTTGATGCTGATGCGCTGACAGAATTAGAGAAGTTCTTGGCGAAAGAGACTGTTACCCAAAGTTAGCAGATTGTCATATTGAGTCCGGTTGAATACTTGTAGGGGTTTCAGATGGATGAGATATGCGATGGGATTGTGGTTTAAATAGTTTTGTCGGGTTCGTTGTGGATATAGCGGTTCTCGCTTGAGTGAGGCAGAAAAACCCCACCCCCAACCCCCTCCCCGCAAGCGAGGAGGGGGCTATGATGTACGTTATTAGGAAACGCTATATTCGTCCTAAAATTCGAGTTGGTGCGTTATGCTACGCGATGATTATCATTGCGATTTAGTGGTGATTTGATTTTTTTGAAGCCCTACTATAATTAGTAATTAGCTCTATATTCAATCCAAATACTGTGAGATTTCTTTTTCCTAGTGATTACTTCAATCCTAAAAAAGCGGATGCAGCATACTTGGAGCAAGTTGCTTGTATGCAAAATGCTGGGTTTGCAACTTCTGTTATTTCTTTGGAGTCGCTAGGATCTGGTTTATCAAAGATTATTCCAGTCCCCACTCTTGATTCAAAAGTGGTCTATCGGGGTTGGATGCTCTCGCCTTCCGATTATGAGTTATTGGTTAGTGTTGTAGAGAATACAGGGGCAAGTGTTTTAACTTCTAAGGCTGAGTATCTAGCTACACACTATCTGACAAACTGGTATCCCCTGATTACTGATTTAACTCCAGAGACTAAATTTTATTCCGTCGATGATGATTTAGAGAGTGAGTTGAATCGACTTGGCTGGAATGGATTTTTTATCAAAGATTATGTTAAGTCTCTCAAAACCTCAGTTGGTTCGATGATTGATAAACCTTCGGAAATCAAAACAGTGGTTGCCCAAATGCAGAAATTTCGGGGCAGTATTGAGGGAGGTATTTGTGTCCGGCGGATTGAAGATTTTGTGCCTGAAACTGAAAGGCGTTACTTTGTCGTATATGGTAAACCTTTTGCCGCTTTACCAGATGAAGAAATCCCAGAGATTGTTTCTGAGTGTGCCAAGCGGATTAGAAGTCAGTTTTTCTCTGTGGATGTAATAGAGCGTAAAGATGGTAGTAAGCGGATTGTAGAAATTGGTGATGGACAGGTATCAGATATTGTTGGATGGACGGCTGAACGTTTTACTCAACTATGGGTAGTCTGATGATTAAACCTTTGCGTTCCTATCCTGCGGGAAGGCGAAGCGCATCTGCGTTTAAATTTAAACTCTCAATTCGCCACGAAATTTACGCAAAAGGTTGGGTTTTGCGATCGCTCACCCAGTCTACAATTATCCTTAAGCGAATACGCTTGGTTCACAATCCAATTTCAATGGTCAAGCTGCGAATCTTTCCTGTATCTGCTTCAGCTTGATCTGCAACTTCCAGAGTCCAGGTTCCTTGGGGACTTTTACCTTTAAAGGCAGCAAGTTTAAGGGTGTTTACTTCGTCATAGGTTGTTTTAATATTATCTGTACCTCCCCCCTGGCGATCGTGCAGAATGATCGGCAGTATGCCTATTTGCACTGGGGGAAGGAGAGTAACTACAAGATCCCCAATAAAAGTATGCTCGATGTCTACATTAACTTTGATAGATTTGATCAGGCTGGTATTAGCGATCGCCAACGATAATGTTGATATCTGCAAATCGTTAATCGGGATATCTTGCACTGCTTTGAAAATGCTAATGGGCGATGTTTGATCTGGCTTGGCCAATTCTACAGCTTTGAGAGCATTGATTCGACCGTAACCGTAGAAGGGGCTGCGACCATTGGTATCATATTTACCTCCAGATGGATCAATGCGATCGCTGGAGTGTTTAATAATATCTCGCACTTCATCCCAAAGCAGATTTGGGTTTCTGGCAATAATCAGGGCTGCTACACCTGCTGCACCTGGACAAGAGCTGGAAGTTCCGCCGAATTCGTTTGTGTAGTTACCTGCGGCTTCACCCAGATTCCGATTACCCGAATTATAACCAAGTACACCAGAGCGATCGGTTGTCCAAATTCCAGTGGTTTGAGAACTGTCGCCATTGTTGCTGGGGAAGGCGCACCAAACCGCCTGACCAAAGTCACTGTAAGCGCTTCTCGTGCCAAAATCGTTACAAGCTGCCACAGCAATCACCTTTTGGTAGCTGGCGTAGCCGTCATTATCCACGCTTTCGTTACCATTCCCAGCCGCGAATAAAATTACACAGCCCTTGCCGTTGCGTCCTTTATTGATTGCAAAATCTATCGCAAGTCGTGTAGAGTCAGGCAGAGGTATTTTCTGGTTGTGTGCAGGATCGTTTGGCTCAAACCAAACCCCATCTGCTGGTCCCCAGCTACAAGAAATCACATCAGCACCATTTTCAGCCGCCCAAACAAAAGCATCTGCTTCATCCTGTGACCCCAGCGCCGAAGCTAAACGAATCGGCATCAGCTTTGCACCCGGCGCCACACCAGATGCACCAAAATTGCCGTTTGCACAAGCTACTCCTGCACAGCCCGTCCCGTGGTTATCGTCGTTTCCCGGTCTCGGATTATTAGTTTTACGTGTGACATCACGCGGAGCAACAATTTTTCCAGAGGAACGCAACTCTTCATGTTCAAGATCCACACCGTCGTCGATAATTGCAATTATCGCCCCTGTGCCATCGCTTAACTTCCAAGCTGCCTCAACGTTGGCATGGGCGTTAATTATTTTACCATTAATTGTTATTTGCTTTAAGTGCCACTGCTGCGAGAAAACCTGACGTTGGCGTGATTCACGCGCTAGTTCAGGATGGCACAGTTCTACTGATTCCTCATTCAGAAGTCTCTCGGCGATGTCAAAGATGGCTATACCAGTATTTGCCGGTGCATTGACAAAGTAAGCATTTTGTGAGTATTCAAGTTGGCGTTTAATTGTTAAGCCGTAACGTCCTAAGACCTCTTGGCAGACCCTTGACTCTTCTTGGTTATCGAATTTAACGAAGAGATTTTCGGTGTAAACTACAGGTTGTCTGGATATTGGATCGACAAGAACACGTCCGGCAAATTGCACTTCCGGCTCTTGGTTGAGAATTTCACGGGCGCGATCGCGCAGAGCCACACCCTGATTCGGAACTTTCGCTTGCAAAATTTCGACACCCGCTTGCCGAAACCGCGTTGTTAGCTGAAATTGATTGAGGATGCTACGAGCTGTGGGTGATACAGGTGCGGCTTCAAACGGTCTTGCACCAACAAGAGTACTGCGGTTTTCGGTACGCACTACAACGTGTTCGTTACTGATCGCAAGTTCATACTGTTGGCCGTTCTGTCCACCATAGCGAACCTGAACCATAATTCAATCTCCTGGGATATTAATTAATTCGTGGCGAATTCTCTACCTCCCTCTGCAAAAGTTTCTCTTACAGAATCAAAAAACAAAAGGGCCATGTCGGGGTTTTCTTGGGCAATGTAAACATCGTAGATGATCTCACCTTGGTTGATGAGAGAATAGCGATCGCAGACAAATACCTAATTTTGCCTATTTTTTGCTAATTAGTCTATTAATTCTCCTGTTTGTCGTAAGACTTGTTCATAAAGACTGCGGCTCACCCAATATTGAGCAGTATTAATCATAGCATCTAGTAAGGGTTGCACCTGTGTAATTATCTTTCTATTTTTTGCTAATAAGAGAATACCTAAAGTACCAATTGTTTGTAATCCCAAATTTTGAGCTACTTGGCGTGCTTCACGTTCATCTAGCAAAATTTGCCGTTCTCCAGTTTCTAGGGCTAAGGCAATTGCTTCGCGTTCACCATTATCTAATTCTGGCGGTATATTCAGTGTTATTGTTGAAACTGAGATAACTTGCAACCATCTGGCAGCGATCGCTTGCAATATAAATTCCGATCCTGGAAAACTTAGAATAGTCGTTTCATAATAAACAGCTTGGGGAATAACAATTTGTCTAAATGTAGTCTGCAAGATATCAAGACGATTAATAGCTGCAAAATTTATCAAAGGCGTAGCGTTACAAACAACGGTCACAATCTCTAAAAACCTGCTTCAATGATTTCAATATCTTCAGCTAAATCTGCTTCATTATAATGACGCTTAATTTTGTTTTGTCCTAAAAGTTTCTGAAATTCCCATACAGGCAAGTTAGCTAGGTGACGTGCTTGACTAAAGGTAAAAATATTCTGTGCGTACAACTGTAAAGCTAATTCCTGGAGAATAGCTCTTTCACCTTGATTTAAGGAATCAGGTGATATTTGCAAGTTGATGGGTTGGATAAATTGACTCATTACCAACTCGTGTTAAGTAGGGCTTACTATAGCAATCCTAAATCATTCGTGAACAACAAGATCCCCGACTTCTCAAAACCCGCCTCAGAATGAATTCTGAGGCTAATAGCTAAAGTCTTCTAAAGAAGACTGAGAAAAATGAGCCACTTCAGGATTAGCTTTAGCAGCCGATTCTACCTCTAGTACAGCCTTGCCATAATCGAGTGGTTGCTCCGGTGCTTTCTCGATCGCAGCTACAGTATAAGGAGAATGTTTTTTGAGCGTAACGAGAAACTTGCCAGTCTTATCCCATAACGCTTCACCTAACTTTTCGCCAGTTTTTTCTAAGGCTTTAGTGGCTATTACAGAGCCGATCGCGATCGCCGCAGTAGTTAAAGGTTCCATCTGCTACTCTGACTATGTGTATCCTCTTTACTTATTAACACACCGCTTTGGTTCTAAGCTGATGTTGTCTCGTTAAGAGTCTCCGACTGGGAATGCCGTTTTAGAGGCTCCGCCTCTTGAAAAGCGGCACAGCCGCCAGGAGGCGCATTTCCAGCTTCTAGCTGGAAACGAGGTTCGAGGTTTTAAAAGGGTTTGCGCTTAAGTTGACACCAATGGCAAGATGCCCACGGCACAAAAGTTTTACTATTGCTTTTTAAGTTTCGTAGTCTGGCGATGCATTATGGCAATTAAGTTAAAAAATTGAGATTTCTCGGAATATTTCCGATTTTAGACACCACAGCGCTACTTTTTTAACTCATTGCGTCTTATATCTAAACTTTGCTTCTTAAAATCGTGATTTTTTTCTTAAAATCATGATTTATTTCTTAAAATCGTGATTTTTTTCTTAAAATCATGATTTATTTCTTAAAATCGTGATTTTTTTCTTAAAGTCACGATTTTTTTCTTATAATCATCGTGCTTTTAGTTAATATTGCTGAGGTGAATATTACACTCGCTACTAATTTTTGTGGATTCTACTGAACCAAAATCTGGCTTTAATAAGCCAAGCTAGCTCTAGAAGACAATAAAAAGAATATATATATGCCTCGTCAAAAACGTACATACCGCGCTCTAGAAAAAGCTGAATTAAGACTTGCTGGACTCAGAGCAATTAATCCTGATATGGATTTTGGAGATACTCGCAATCTCCAAAACATAACCCAAATAAGTCAGCAATTACGTGTCAAAATTGATGCTTATAATACTGCTCTATCTGTGATTGACTCTACTAAAACCAATATGGATGAATTGGAAAAAACTTTAACTGACCTGACTGATAAAATGCTAGTTGGAATTGCATTTACTTACGGCACAGACAGCAGTGAATATGAAATGGCGGGTGGTCTTCGCAAAAGCAAACGGACTCGCAAAAGCACAGCGACACCCTTGAAGACAATTTTATAATTACACACTATTTTTTTGGCGGTGCGTTAGGTTAAACCCGTAACGCACTCTAATGGCTCTATTTTAGCATTTAACCCCTTTTTAAAGGTGTCAAAGTAGATGAGGGCGTAGGGATTTGAATCTGGGGAGCTGGTATAGGTATAAAGCGATCGCAAACAGACTTAAGAATACGATTAATTTGTCCTTCGTAAGCACATCCAATTACAGTTTTTCCATATTCATGGAGCTTTTTAGCTAAGGCGGCAAATGCACCATCACCAGATACAATTACAAAAACTTGCAGTGTCGGACGACTCTGAGCTAATTCCATGACATCAATAGCTAGTTGCATGTCTGCTGCATTCCGTTTGTAACTATAATCAAAAATTTGAATTGCTTCAATGCCAAGTTCTTGAATCTCATTTTTGAGTAGCTTTAATCGAGAATCACTCCAGTCAGCATAAGCGCATTGGATAGCAATTTTATTAACTTGGGTAGTGTTTTCGATATCTGTTTGAATTTGTTTCAAAGAAAAATTTAAGTTGGGATTGTTTCTACCCATTGTTAAGTTCTCAATATCATAGAAAATAGCTGTATTAAACTGCTCAATCTTGGGTGAAACGTTAGTTGTAGTAGTAAACTGTTCAAGGCAAACCTGACGCTGTTTTAAGTTTTGAAACTCAGCTATTAAAGACGCTATTTCTGTTTTGAATTCAGAATTGACTTCTTTCTGTTCTAATTGTGCAATTACTGTTGTTAAATTATTGATTTGCAGCTTGGCTTGTTCTAATTCCTGCTGTAACTTTTCAGTTAATGTATTGATTTGACTCTGGGTTTGGACAGTCTGCTCCCGAAGTTCCGCCATGTTTCTGGAAAAAATTTGCTGGCGTTGCTGATAAGCAGTTACCAAAGCTTGCTGGACAATATCCCATTCTCTGGGGAAAGCCTGATGGGTACACACTTGTAAAACTGTTTCATAACCAGCGATGGCAATTTCTAAATTACTCGCACGGTTCCCTTGCTCAAAGCCTTGAATAATCGTACTCAGTTTGACAATGACTCTGGCTATATTAATAGCCTTAGCAGGTTCTTGAGCAAAGCGATCGCTTACCCATTTTCGCAACATTAAAGCTAGATTATCATTGAGTTTGCTTAAGTTATGTTGCAGAAGTGGATATATTTCCTGATTTTGATAAATTGCCTTTAATAAATCCATCAGGAAGCTTTGTTCCTGGTTAGCAGCTTCGTTTGGCATAGTTAAATCCTTGACAATACATATTTTAGGTTAGTATTCCCAAGTTTTCATCCTATCTAACAATTAAAGTGGCGTAATCCAATAAGTAATGCCCCGGACAATTTGTTTGTTAAAACCAAACAGAGGTAAATTTTCTTTAGATAAACCTACATAAGTCCAATGTGGGACATCATTTTTTACAGTTTGAAACCAACCATTTTCATTTAGAGCTTTTATCTGTTCTTTATTAGATACGCGTAAATCAATTGCTAATCCCCAGAGATGTTGTGAAGTTCCAGGAGGTGCAACCAAACCAAGGATTTTTGTTTCTTGACCCTGCTGAACTTTTGCTAAAATTCTATCGTTAGCATATTTATGCCAAAATTTTAAATTTGTGTTGAAGGTGCGAGTACAATCACCAGAACCATAACCAGATTTTAGCGGAATTTTTTGTTGGATTCGCACTTTATTTAAAGCATCAGCCGCCGATTTTTGTAAGTAACAGTCCTTAGTGCCATCAACATGAGCCATTGTTAAACTAGCTTGAAAATCTTGGGTTTCTTGTTCATTTCCCATGATATCTTTTGGCGGCACTTTAATTCCGATATCTTGATTTACAAAGACTGCGCCATACGCCCGCAGCAAAATATATTCATAAGTACCAGGCTGGGGAATTGTGGGTAAGTTTTTTGCGATCGCAGATAAAAAACGCTGTTGATCGTTTAATTCTGGGTTGGGAATAAATGGTTGTAATATTGTCTTTTGAGAATTATCTGTACAAGGTAATAAATCAGTACTCAAGCATCCGTTTAATGATTGAGGAGTTATACTCAATTGGTTGGGGGTAATCTCATTACTAGCTCTTAAGAGAAAAATGATGAAGATAACTATACCGATAAAAGTTAGCTTTTTGATAAGTCTACTAATATTTTTTTTCTTCTTGATGGTGATTTTCATTTTTAAATAGTTGCTTAATTGGTTCAAGAATAAAAGTAAGACTATAGCGGTTCTCAATTGAGTAAGGTAGAAGAACCCCACCCCCAACCCCCTCCCCGCAAGCGAGGAGCAGGGTGGATTAATTGTCATCCTAGAAAAATTGAAACCCTTATTCTTCCGTTCATGAATCGAGTTACCCTGTTAGCAGACTGACGAGGTTACGGGGATTCCAAATTTTCTCTGTACACAATTAATCCACCCTGCCTCCCCGCAAGCGAGGAGGGGGCTATGAAATAGCCCTGGCTCTATCTCCCCTCTCCTTAGTAAGGAGAGGGGTTGGGGGTGAGGTTTTGATCTGATGTACTTCATGTAATTACTAACTGCTATATATGCTTCTATAGAACTTGTGCAAGATATCTAATATATATCCGTAATAAACAAATTTATGTTGAGGGCTAACCATGTAAAAAATACCTGTGATCGATAAACCGGAACATTGCCACAATTCTTAAAAAAGATGAGATTTTTTACCTATTACTCAAGTAGAAAACAAACTTCTCTCTAATTGACTACTAGTCAATTTAATAACTTGATTATCAAAAAGATACCTCCAGCAAACCACCGGAACAGTTAAAATTGAAAAGGACTTTAAGTTTGCTGATCCTGTAAGTATGACCATGCACAATTCCGTTGAATTCCAAGACGCTTTTGATGTCATAGTCGTCGGTGCAGGTCACTCCGGTTGCGAAGCAGCTCTCGCCTCTGCCCGCCTCGGTTGTCGTACCTTGCTATTGACGCTCAACTTAGATAGAATCGCTTGGCAACCTTGTAACCCAGCAGTGGGTGGCCCGGCCAAATCTCAGTTGACTCATGAGGTAGATGCACTCGGCGGAGAAATTGGCAAAGTAGCAGACCGCACCTACTTGCAAAAACGTATCCTCAACTCTTCACGAGGTCCTGCTGTTTGGGCATTACGCGCCCAGACGGATAAGCGCGAATATGCAGCAGTGATGAAAAGTATTGTCGAGAACCAAGAAAACTTGACAATCCGCGAAAGTATGACTACAGATTTGGTTCTGGGCGCTAACGGTGAAGTCATCGGCGTTGAAACTTATTTTGGTGTAGGGTTCCAATGTAAAGCAGTTATCTTGACAACTGGCACCTTCCTGGGAGGCAAAATTTGGGTTGGTAACAAATCAATGCCAGCCGGACGCGCTGGAGAATTTGCGGCTGAGGGATTGACACAAACTCTCAATCGCCTGGGATTTGAAACCGGAAGGCTAAAAACAGGAACTCCCGCACGGGTAGACAAGCGATCGGTAGATTATAGTAAAATGCTAATCCAGCCAGGGGATGAAGATGTGCGCTGGTTTAGTTTTGACCCAGATGTGTGGGTAGAACGGGAACAATTGCCTTGCTACATCACTCGCACAACCGCCGAAACCCATCGCCTAATTCAGGATAATTTGCACCTGTCGCCCGTCTATGGCGGTTGGGTGGAAGCCAAAGGACCGCGTTATTGTCCCAGTATTGAAGATAAGATTGTCCGCTTTGCTGATAAGGAAAGCCATCAAATTTTTATTGAACCCGAAGGAAGGGATATACCCGAACTTTATATCCAAGGGTTTTCCACAGGTTTACCAGAAAATTTGCAACTGCACATGTTGCGGACTCTCCCCGGTTTGGAAAAATGTGTGATGCTGCGTCCGGCTTATGCTGTGGAGTATGACTATTTACCAGCAACTCAGTGTTATCCCACACTAATGACTAAGAAGATTGCGGGGCTGTTTTGTGCTGGGCAGATTAACGGCACCACAGGTTATGAAGAAGCCGCAGCTCAAGGGCTGGTGGCGGGAATTAACGCCGCTCGATTTGTGCGCTCTCAAGAAATGATTGTCTTTGCCCGTGAGCAAAGTTACATTGGGACGCTAGTTGATGACTTGTGTACAAAAGACCTGCGGGAACCTTACCGGATGCTTACCAGTAGGTCAGAGTATCGATTGCTGTTGCGTTCTGACAATGCCGACCAACGCCTGACACCCTTGGGACGAGAAATTGGTTTAATTAGCGATCGCCGTTGGGATCTATTTACCCAAAAACAGGCAAATATTACCACAGAAAAAGAAAGATTGCAAGTTACACGAGTCAAAGAACATGATGAAATTGGGATAGCGATCGCATCTGATACCCAGCAATTAATTAAAGGTTCCATTACCCTGAATGAGTTACTGCGGCGTCCAGGATTCCATTACGTTGATCTTGACAGGTTCGGACTGGGAAACGCCAACCTCAACCGCGCCGAGAAAGAAGGCGCAGAAATTGACATTAAATATTTTGGCTATCTCGCTAGACAACAAAATCAGATTGACCAAATTGCCCGCCAAGCGCACCGCCACTTACCTGGGGATTTGGACTATACAACAATTGATACCCTTTCCAAAGAGGCACGGGAGAAGCTGACTCACGTAAAACCACTCACTCTTGGCCAAGCAGCACGTATCGGTGGTGTAAACCCAGCCGATATTAATGCCTTATTATTATATTTAGAATTAGGTAGAACCAAGAGCCGGTCTAAGTTTCCAGCGTTAGCTTCACACAAAGTTGATAAAGACTGAGTATAGTAGTAGGCAAGGAGATTGGTATGATAGATGACATAAATCTTAGTACTGCCATTATCAACAATCTTCCGATGAAAGTTGAGTTTAATACCAACCTCAATCAACTCGTCTAAATCGGATGGGGGATTGGGTGTTTGATTAATGATCTTAATTTCCAGGCAGTAAGGGCGGCGTTTCTCCGTCCTAGCAACAAAGATAAAACATCTATGTTACAAGAAGCCAGCACCCGTCCTCGTCTCATAATTGTACCGGAACCATCAGAAGACTTAATCGCCAACGAGCCTTGGTCGATAGAAAACTATGCTGATGGTCTAATGGATGAACTCTTTGCCGATATCGACGACATTCTAAATGTTAGTACTAATCTACTTTCTCAAGCCGTTAGGCGTTCTGCTGCTGGAGTTTCCCCCCAACCTCAACATCAGTCGCCTTCAGAATACGTGCCTCTGCAAACAGTTACGATCCCCACACGGAACCAAGCAGTACAGTCAGTGGTTCAAGATAACCACAAACACTTAAGTACTGTGAAATCAGTTAGTAGAAAGCGTCAAAAAAGTAGTCGGACTTTGGGCAAACTACTGATTGTGGGAACAACTTTAGGCGTGGCGATCGCTGGTATTATCTACCTGATTGCGTCTGGAGTCATATATCTTTTAAATATCAAATTGCCTGAATCAGCTCTTATAGTGCCGCAAGGGCAGTTACAGTTGCCTGTAAAAACAGAAATTGAGGCAGAATTAGTTGACTATATGCTTGAAGCGCTAGCAGTTATAGACAAGGAAGAAGCAAAAAGCAATCAAAAACCGGAATTCTCCAGTCGGGCAAATACTAACCAAATAGCCCTTGGTAACGAGCAAATAACTGGTAATCTACCAGCATTTTCACCAGCCCCTAAACGTTCTGGAAGTGTTGTTGAACGCATCTATGTCCCCGTTTATCAAGCGCCGTCGCCAATGCATTACGCGTTCCCGGCTATTCCTGGTAGTCCCAGACTTGTACCACAATTTGGCAATGGGTTAAAGGAATCTCAACCGAATGTTGTTAAATCTGCTCTGAATTCAGTGCAACAAGCTGCCAAACCTGTAACCGCCAACTTTGCTGCGGCTGTACAAGCCGAATTTAAACGTGTGGTTGGGAAAACTGCACCCATTACCGTGCGGCAAACACCTAACCCTCTACCGGCATTACCAGTAGTTCCATTGCGGGCTGCACTCGCACCAGAATCAGAACCAACTATTACCCAAGAACAAGTATTTCCGGCAACTGCGATCGCGGTTGCTCCTAGTGATACCTTAGAGGGATTGCTAGAGTTGGGCAAAAAATCTGCCGCTTTGTTTAAAATTGATGGCGTGACTCGCCGCATCAATATGGGTGAAAGTATTGGCTCAAGTGGTTGGACACTAGTAGATGTTAGTAATGGCGAAGCTATCATCCGACGTAATGGCGAAGTGCGATCAATTTATGCAGGGCAGAAATTGTAAGAGTTTTTCTGTCAGCAGCTCCTTCACACACCAAAATATTGCCCCTATCTTTGCCTACCAACTAACTAATCGCTATCTTGCGCCCCCAACGGCTGTAAGAACTGATGAATTGACAAAACGGGTATAGATGAACTCAAAAAACCTTGCGTATCGCGTGTCAAAATAGCGTCTAACCCTTGAGCAATAGCACAAGCAATTTGAACGGCATCTTCAAAATCAGCTAAACCAGATCCGAACGCTGATTCCAAGACAGCTCGATTAACGGCACAAATTACCATAGCAGTTAGCGTTTCTGAAACTGCTTGACGTGCTTGCTCAATGCTGCGAGTGTGTCTTCGGGAAATATAAAAAATATCTGTAAGTGTTGTCGCTCTAACATATCCAACGACACGACCAGAATCAATCTCCTGAAACAACAGTTCCGCGTCCTGGAAAAATGGCGTAGGCGTAGCCCGCCGCAGGCATCGCTCCAACAGAAAATCTAGGACAATATTGGTATCAATTAAAACTTTCACTGGAAATACTTGTCCAACCGTCGCTCTTCTAACATTGCAGCCACTTCTTCATCAGTCGGTGCTGGCTGGTCTGTTTTTAACAAGCCTCGCATCCGTCTAATCGCGCCAGAGCGCTCAGGTTTAGAAATTGGCGTGTCTTGCAAAGACTCAATGATGGCGCTCACCAGTGCAAGGCGATGTCTACGACGGGCTATTCGGCGTCGCTCGGTGGTAGCTTGAAGACCTGCTCTTTCAATTCTTGTAGCAACATAGACGGCTCCTATGGTCGAAGGTGTCTATCATCTAGTATGAGCGATCGCGCCCTCTATGACCAGATTTATTGACCCTGCTACAGCAGATTGCCTTGGGATGATCACTGACTATTTTTGCTCCGTCCGCTCCAACGTTTTGTTAAACTACGCTTTGGCGATAATTTTACGATTTCCCAACCACTTTCAACTTGCTGTCTCTGCAAATCCGCAAAAATTGCGTCCAAGTTATAGTTGAACGACTTAGCATATTCTTCACGAATTCGGTGAATTTCTTCTACAATTTCGTCTTGCAAGATAATTAATCTCCCAAAAGTTCATACGGTGTACAAAGGATTGGTAACTCATAACCAAAATCAAGACTGATCTCTGCTAACTTTCCCTGAATTTGAGCATTGGCAATATGTTTACAGTTCCACGTTAACAGATAATCTAAGCCGTGAACGGTAGCTGTTGCAATATGAATAGCATCGATATCAGCTTTTGGCGGAAGATTGCTACGAGCAAGGAACTGTGCAGCTAAGTCTCGCACAGCGTGATTGATTTCTAGTAATTGAAAACCACGAAGTATCTCTATACGTTGAGTAGCAACCTCCGCATCTCCCTTGGCTACTTCGTTAAGAACTGCCTGGGATATGTAAAGCAGAAAATCACTTCGACGGGACTCCCACCATTCTTTTGTAATTTCTATGTTTGCCGCTAGGATCAGGTTTCTCGTTGATCTTGCTGTGAGGTAGCCCAGGATACTGGTTTCAATATAGACAGTTTCGCTCATGTAGAACGTGTTGATAGCCTTTCCATCTAACCCATACTATCGCTTGTTAGGCTCGGTAAATATTTAGACTGTTTCGCATCCCCACCAATCCGCGTCCTGGAAAAATGGCTCTAGCTCCAACAGAAAATCTAGGATAATATTGGTATCAATTAAAACTCTCACTGAAGATACTTGTCCACCCATCGCTCTTCTAAAATTATAAGTCTGTCTCTCAATTTTCAATTAATACCTTCGCCACTTTTTGTAGCAAGGATGATTGACTATTATCACTGATCTTTAAAACATTTTGAGTTAGTGTACTAAAATGTAAAGCCGTGATGGGATGCTCGATAAGTTCAGATGTCTCAATTTCAGTTTTAGAATATGTCTTCCCAATCAAATGATAGGCTCTAAACCCTCTTTTAATAGGGCTATCAATATTTTTAGCGGGCGGAACATAATACTGAATAAATGTTGCGTTATCCAAATCAAAACATATCATATTTTGTATTCTGCTAATGGGTTTAATCTCACCGTTATAATACGACACCAAAGGGAATAACCTACTACTATTTTCATCTTTAATTTCTCGGTTAATTTTTAGTTCTCCATTTTCCATATCTTCAAGAATACTATTTCGTCCAATTAAAGTTGGTGTATATAAATCATCTGTATAGCAACTAATATATAACTGCTCAGATTCATCTACAAAATATTGTTGATCATCAATTAATTTTTCTGATTTGTTTTTTTGCCTTCTTAAAAATGGAAATTTATCTTTAATCTGTTTCATGTCGCGCATTACATTTTCGATATATATGGAACCGTCTTTATATAAGAATTCTACTGCTACCGCTTTAGCTTCCTTTTTTCGTGGGCTACGCACATATATAGTAAAGAATCGTTTTTCAGGAAATGATTGAGGAGTAATAGGCAAGCCAAAGTTGGGATTTACAAGACTTTCCCTGATCCAATTCTTAATTCCCAGTTCAATCAAGACCTTCTGAAATTTAGGTGAAATCTTTATCTTGTGTTTCTCGCGGAAATCTTCCCATTGTTTACTATCTTCTTGTCCTCTTAGATAGCAGGAAATAGAACCTTCGACATCCAAGAATTTCCCATCTGTAAAAGCCTGCATATCCAGGCGCAGAATATCTCGATCAATTTTTTTATCTATATAATTTAGAACTGACCAAGAAGCAAATTTTACATCTCCAACAGCCCTAAATTCTGATATATTTATCCCCTGCGTGCTAAAAAACTCTCCTGTCTCCAAATAGTTAAATCTTTTCTTTAACTGGGAATAGAAATCAACTTTCTCTCTATTATCTATTTTTGTTGATGGATACCAGAATTTATCATTTCTCTGGTAAGCCATTGAACCCGCTTCTTCCTCCAAATCTTTATTGAGAACTAAATAGTTTTTTCGCTTATCAAGTTCAATATCTAACCAGGGAACAACTTCAGTAATTCTCCAGCAAGCATCGTCCTCACCCTCAACTTCTACTTTTTCATAGGTACTAACAGTTTTCCCAGAATTATAAAATGTGAGAGGAGATACGCCTTGATGTTTCAGAAAATTTTTCAGAAATTGTTGGTCATCTTCAATCAGATCAACTCCAGTATTGTTAATAATCTCTAATGATTCTACAGATTCTATATTTTTGATAAAAGGGTTTTCTAAGTAGTGGTCAGCCTGAAGATGAAGGGGTTTAAAGTCAATACCACACTCACTTAAAAAATCCTCAAGTTTTGTCATAAGGTTTTGGTAATGATAAACCTGAGTCTTTTTGAACTTGTCATAATCTTTGCTATCTTTAGGAAATTGCATAAAATAAATAGAATTTTTACAGCGAGCATCGAGGTCACGTTCAAAGTAGTAGCTCTTCTTGTTGTAGACCAACAACTCTCCTACATCGTCACTATCTATAGTACTGTACTGATCTTCTGGTAATAATAGCCGCCTTTTTCGAGATAAGGTTAATGTTAGTACATTATGGTGATTGTATTTGATTAACAAATTCTGTCCCCACACCACAAGAGCGTTTTTCGATTTGGTTAGATTTTTGGAATGAACTAAGAGCAATTCTTCAAAACCATTCATTGTCTCAACAGATAAACCTTGAGAAAGAATATAAAATTTAAAAACCAAATTTAAAATTCTTTCTCGATTATTGGGAAATAACTGTTTCCATCCCGAATGGCTTTTATTAGGGGATAAAAAGAACACATGCTTTTTCCCGTCAGCGTATGAGAGGAAGTACTGAATCTCTGAATCTTCCCGTGTTTCGCCATATTCAGAAAGCCGTTCTTGGATCTGATTTTTAATTAATCTATGCTGTTTCTTATAGAAAGTAGCTCGTGAATCCTCATCTTCGGAATACTTATCTTCAGTAGGCTGATATTCAAGAACAAAATGGTCAATCCCTTTACCAATTTTAAAAAGATATAGAAAAAGTTTTTCAGCAACTTCTTTTGGTGTTTGTAATATCTCTAGCTGATTTGTTCGTGATTTATCTGATAATGCTTTAGTCATTTTATCTTTCATTTTATTTCTCCTTCGGGAACAAAAAGTCTTTGAGTATATTGGATTCAACGGGGAAACTTTGGCTATCAAAGTAAATCAAATTTCCAGAAAATAATGTTGGTGAGTATTGGTGACTTTTTTCTTGGGTTGCGTGCAAATTTAGAAGTAACCCTCTCACGGCGCTAAATTTTGGATAGTCTAAAACAATGTCATTTAGCTTCTTTTGGCTTTTTTTCAGCGTTTTGTTTGAAAGGCGATTTCCCGAAGCTACACTTCATGCTTTAACATCAATACAAAATAGCGTATTGTCTTTGATATAGTACAAATCAAACCGCTCATACAGCTTGTTATATTTTTTGAAATCTAGCAATTGCTCAAAACCATAAATGATTTTTATGGCTTTCCACTCTTTGCCTTTGAAAACTACATCTTTAATCCAGCGTTCTGTAAAATTTTCAGTTAGCGATGGATACAACACATCGTAAAAGAAATGTGGACGCGGAATATAAGTATTAAAAACTTCTGGTTGTGGAATCAACTTGTTGTATAATTTGTAGATTAAATCAGTCGAAGGATCTAGCGATCCAATTTCATTGCCTTCCAAGTCATAGCCTTGGGCATTTGTTTTTAGATATTCAGGATATAACCGCTTCTGGTAAGGATAGATTTTTTCACCATTGATGCTATCGCTGATAATCTGGAACTTTTTGCCGTCTTCCTCCTCTGAAGCTAAATATGGGGTAAACTCAGGTTGTTCCGGGTTGTGATAAAATAATGACTCAATAAAATCATCAGAAAATAGTTTTAACTCTCGTAACTTTTTCAGATACCTGTCTGGCTCTTTAAAAACAACTGGATCGCGTAAAGCATCCCACATTTTTGTGATGGCAAAGGCGTTTTTATCTTGGTGAAAATTATCAATCTCATCTAACATTTTTTCTCTAAAAGTTTGGAAATGCAGAGAAGCATTAGTCTCATGATAGACATGCTCATCATAATCATTAATCGCTCGTTTCTTCTCTTCCTCTTGAACACTTAAGTAAACTTTGTGGTTGTTAACGGAAAGTTTACGAATTTCATTGGACTCTTCGCGCTCCAGGTATCTGTAAAAATTCACTAAATTTTTTCGGGTTTCTTGATTAACAAAAATCTTTACCACTTGGTTTGGAAAATCACGTCTCTCAGCTCTACCGATAGCTTGCAAAACTTCTTTGCCTAATAAAATTTGGTGTTGCTGCTCTCGAAATGCTCCAGCTTCCGGTTGGCTCAGGTATTTGTTGAAATCAAAGATTTCAATATTAGATTCACCCAAATTTACAATACTTTTCATCAATGCAAAATGGTAAAGTGTAGTAGATTTTTCATAATCTATTGACTTCTTAAGTGACGGTTTCATTACTGTATAATAACTATCCATTAACAAAACCAAAGAGTCGAAATCTTTTTCATCACCGTTATGGTTCCTTATGATAGGATTTAATCCTTTGGAAGCTGACTGATAAGCCGATATAAAGAAAATTTTCTGCCCTTCTTCTTCAACAAGCTCATCCAAATATGTTTGTTGGGTTGTTTTATCGTAGTAAATACTATTGAATGATGCCTCATATAAAATGATTTTAATCCGAATATTACTCTGATCTTTTTGAGGCTTCACATTAACATAATATATGTTTGGATGGTTTGGTGATTTCTCAAATACAAAATTAGTATTATGAACTTTATCCCAAAAGTTCATCAATTTTTTAATCCAACGTAGGGTTTGTGTAAAAGCAATGGTTTCTTGAACTGAATCATCTTCAAAAAGGTAAAACAAGAAACGAATAAAATTGTTTAGTTCTTGTATTTTGTAACTACCCAACCAAGTACTATCATTCTTACAATCATCGATAAAATCTTTTAAAATATTTTTTTCAAATCGTTCTGCAACTTCTTGAGTTTTGTTATTTGGGAAAGATGATAAATTCTCGTTGAAAAAATTTACTGTAATCTGTCGCTTTGCCTCACGCTGATCTCTGATTTCTTCACAAAGCAAGATTTCTTCTTCAACCATTGCCTTAAAGGAACTTTGACCAGATTCATTACGCAAATTATCTTCTAAATAACGCATATCATAACTTGTGCTTAAATCCCCAAGAATTCCCCCGGTTGCTGAAATAATAAAAATCACATTGCCGTTATTAGCTAGCATGGAATTTATCTTCTCTTCAGGCGAAGTTAATATAGCAGTACTACCAATAGAAACTTCTCTAAGTTGGTCAGCAATCAGATCATTTTTTGAATTTTGATAACGAGAAATTTCTTTAATATTTATGATAGACTTATAGCTTTCATAGACATAGGCACGGTTTAAGTATTTGAGCAGTTGATTTTGCGATATGCTTTCTTCACTCGCTTTTTGAACTCTGGCTATCTGTTTCGACCAAATATCTAAAGAACGGGATTGAGAATCCTCAGCATTCAGAACATTAGCCAGAAAATCTTTGATGGGTTTGATTTGCGATCGAACAGCCAGAATTGCATAAATCAATTCTGCTACAGAGGTATTATTTGAAACTTTTTCCTCAGTGATACGAACGTGCCCACCGGAAGGTCTGGTTAAAAATAATTTTTTCAGAGGTTCGATGTTGTAGATGTATAGATTATTATATGAGAAAATATTCATCAACTCATCACTGATTTGGTTGTAAAGCTTCTGAGGAATCAACAAACTTCTATTATTCTGGAATTTGGAAAAAACTCTGGATAAGATTTCAAAATCCAATACAATGGGATTCTCTTTATCATAATCATCAAAAATCCCAACAATTTCTTTCAGTGAGTTCTCAAGCCCTTTTTTAATCGTTATTACTTGTTCCAAAAAATTGATAGAGTTCCCTTCATCAGAAATAAGCTTTTGATATATGTCTGCATACTTTTGCAGTTTTACTTCAAGAGGTTTGCCTTTTTCAAAGTGTTCTTTAAATTCGTGTAAAGCTCCCTTATTTTTCTCAATAAAATTTAGGAATTCTCTGTTTTCATTGTTTTGGGTTGAAAAGAGAATAGAAAATTCCCTATTGATAGATGAGAGTGCATTATTGATTGCCAGCATTTGAGGGGAGATGATATCAATCTTCTTATCTAACATAATTTGATAGCCATCTTCCTGCTCATCAAAGGCAAGGATAAACTTTACGGAGTTGTTTGTTTCCTGAATAACGTATTTATCAAGATGGCTGCTTTTCTTTACCCATGTTTTCTCATTATGCTTAAAATATGGAATAGACGTTTCAAATTTATCATAAGTTAGCATCACAATACCAGATTTCTCTCGCAGAAGATGCAGGGGGAAAAATATTTCAATCAACTTTAAACATTCATTTGGCCAACTTCCTTGATCCAATTTACATTTAATGAGGAATTCTAAAAAACTTTCAAATAAATTATTCAGTTCACGTTTTGCTTTCTTCTCCTCAGAATCATTAAATTTATCATCCCCAAAATCTGTCTTTTTTACAAATTCAAGGCGATTTATTACATCTTTTATTTTCTCAAGTTTTTGACGACTTTCCTGAACCTTTTCATGAGGATATACTTTTGAATCGATCTTCCAGAAGTTTGTGTTATTTAGGATTGAAGGTATCCATTCTTTGTATTTTTTGATAAATTCATCCGCCGTTTTCATTTCTAATGAATTTAGTTTATAGACGGGAATATCTGGGTATTGGCTTGCAACTGGAGTTGGAACACATAAATGTTCTCTCAATGGGGCAACATATATGCCTATTATTTGAATATTTGGATGATCTTCAATCGTTTTATATATTGCTTGAAACAATTGATGAGTTTTTCCTGAACCTGTACCATAATTGATGAGTTTGAGTTGGGAACGGTTTTCTCGAAAACTATCTTCAATTGTTGTAAGGTAGGAATTAAGAATTTTGGAACGAGCTGATTCTAACTGCTGCCTAAGAGAGTCTTTTTGCTTGTGCATTACGTGCCATCACTTTATCTAGGGTAAATATATAACACCCCTGAGCTTGGTTGACTGACAAATCTTTAGGCAAGTCCAGTTGAAATCGGTGTTATCAGGGCAAAGTCGGTCTGCACCGACTATATACGTATAACTTTTCTTAAATATCGAAAATATACCAAAAATTGTCCGTTTATTTACCCAATTCGTCATAAATATATAGAAAGTTTCTCCATAAAATCTCTTTTTGGGCAAAATACAAACTTCTTCCGTATACAGACCCCGTTTAAGGAAACAGTATAGAAAATTTCCGTATAATTCACCCTGATGTCCAGAATTTTTCCGAATATCATAACTAGCGCTACTTTACTCATTCGATACAAATGGATTTATGAATTATAACTGTACAGACTGGCTATAACGCTCCTAACTCTTTCTTTGCAATATGATATATAAACCCCCTCAACAAAAGCTGTTGAGATGGATTGCATTGTTCCTAATTGGAACATTTCTGCAATTGTTGTTCTACATCCCGACACCAGTTTTATCCCAATCCAATAGCTGTAGCAATATTACAGCCCCGCTCACACCAGAGGAACAAACTTACGCTCGTGCTGCTTGGCAGTATTTTGTCAAAAATTATCAGCCAACAACGGGATTTACTAACTCTACCGGAGGTTATCCTTCGGGTACACTCTGGGATATGGGTAATTACCTGATGGCATTGAATGCTGCACGATGGTTAAATCTTACCGACCAAGCAGACTTTGATGTTCGCCTGAATAAGTTTTTGACGACTCTCAACAGCTTGAAGTTATTTGAAGATACCTTACCCAATAAAGTCTATAATGCAGCCACCGCAAAGATGGTTGATTATGGTAATAATCCACTTGAACGGGGTATTGGTTGGTCTGCTTTGGATGTCGGGCGAATACTAGCGGCGTTTGATGTCATCCGCACCTGTCATCCTCAATATAATGAGTGGCTCAAAGGAATTGTCGCAAAGTGGCAAGTAGCGCGATCGCTCAAAGATGGAGAACTTTTTGGCGCGACTGTTCTCCCAGATAACAAAACGTTACTGGTGCAAGAAGGACGACTTGGCTACGAAGAATACGGCGCTAGAGGTTATGGACTTTGGGGTTTCTCTGCACCCAAAGCTATTTCCCTGGAACCGTTTAAGTTAGTTGAAATTAACGGTGTGCAAATTCCCGTTGATACCCGTGACTTTAAAACCACCAATGCTAATAATTATGTTGTTAGTGAGTCTTATATCCTTGATGGAATTGAATTTGGTTTGCAAGGTGAGTTAGCTGATTTTGCTGCAAGGGTTTTAGATGTGCAAAAACGGCGTTTTGATACCACAGGGCAGTTGACTGCCGTTACAGAAGATAATATTGACCAAGCGCCTTATTTTCTTTACAACACCGTCTATGCCAACGGTGCAACCTGGGCAACAATCACCGATGCTAATCAACCTTACCCACAGTTTCGCAGCATCAGTACAAAAGCTGCTTTTGGTTGGCGTTACCTTTTTCCAGATAATGCCTATGCCCAAAAAGTTTTTGATGCAGTCAAGGATCTCCGCAGTCCTGATGATAGTGGTTACTATGCTGGTATTTATGAAGAATCAAAACAACCCAACAAAGCTTTGACAGGTAATACTAATGGGTTAATTTTGGAGATTTTATACTACAAAGCTAGGGGAAATCACCCTTTAATTGCTTCGACTTCTGCGAGTGTGTCTACTGGTAAGCCCACTGAGAATGCTTCTTCTGCAACCCCTGCAAATTCTACTGTTACACCTGCGATCGCAACCCCTGCGGACACTTCTACTAAAGTCATAGAAGTGACCGTTGCACCTATTCCACCAGTGGCTAATCCTGAATCATCATCTAACCTGAAACTAGATCGATCGCTAACGATTATTGAACGGCGCTATGCAGGTGCGGCTTGGGGATACTTTCAAGCAAATTATCATTCTAAGAGTGGGCTGATAGACGATCGCAGTGATTTCAAAGGTGCAACTTTCTGGGGATTGGGAGATTATCTGGCAGCACTCCATGCAGCGCGATCGCTCAATATAATTACCCCGAAAGAATTTGACGGGCGCACCCGACATCTTTTAGCAGCCTTGACAAAGTTACCTTTGTTTGCTGGTGAATTGCCGAGTCGGAGTTATGATACGCGATCGCTCCAACCAATAGATTATGGTGGAAATCCAGCCCCACAAGGAAACGGTTGGTCAGCTTTAGATTTAGGTAGAATGCTGGCAGCGCTTTACAACTTAAAAACCTGTCATCCAGAATACACGGCTGCCGTCGATAAAATTGTGCTGGATTGGTCATACTTGCGTGTGGTGCGTGAAGGTATTCTCTCCAGTGCCACAACTACCAAAGAACAAGATGGGGGAGTTCATACCCGCGTCAATCCTGAAACCCGCTTAGGTTATGAGGAATATGCAGCTCGGGCTTTTCAATTATGGGGATTTAATGTTGAGCATTCTGCTGTTGGCGGTGAATATCAAACTGCCTCAGTAGAGGGAGTGAAAGTACCAACCCAACGCCATCGCACAGATACTAAGTCCAAAGTTAACCAATACACAGTTAGCAATCCTTTCTTACTCTATGCACTGGAGTTTGGACTAGATCCACAAATGCGATCGCTCTTTGAACCAATTTTCCAGGCGCAAGCTGAACGTTACCGTCACACTAACATCCTCACAGCTTCAGCTACCACTTTGATTGATCGTAAACCTTACACTGTTCACAGTACAATTACTGGGCACGGTGAGTCTTGGGTGGCTTTAGGAGACGATGGTAAACTAATACCAAAGGGGCGATTGGTAAGTACAGCAGTCGCTTTTGCCTATCATGCCTTGCTTCCAGAAAATAAGTACACTCAAGAGTTACTGCAAGCAACGACTGATTTATATAATCCATTAGTGGGATTTTATGAGGGCTTCTATGAAACCACAGGTAAAACAGCAATTGGTTTCACCAGCAGCACCAACAGTATGATTTTGCAATCATTGCTATACGAAGTGACGAATGGACAACCCCTAATTCGTCCGACTACCAGCATGAAATCTCCTTGGTGGCAAGAAGTTACTAAGGGAGATTCTGGGCGAGGTTTACCCAACACTGCTACACAACAAACCAAGTTAATTTCTCATAGTTCTGGAAGTTACTGGGTTTCAGGTAGCGAAAATACTACGTTAGGAAGTGGTACAAAAGTTACAAATTGAACAATAAATGTTTCGCGCAGTCCCCACCTAAAAATACTATAAAAACATCTAGATTTTAGGTGGGGTTCTTCGGGTTTAATAAGTAATCAAGCGGACATGATATTAAGCCCCTAAATTTATTTATGTCAAAAAGCTCAAAAATAGCAACCTTAATTGATTTGGGAAAATCGAAAGCTTAAGATTTCCGACTTATTTAATAAGTCGGAAATCGTGTTATTTCTGACTGGTTTAGCTTTGCTATAGCTTTTGCAACAACTCCTGAGTTAACTGAAAGAACGCTTTTGAACCAGCTGATTGGGAAGCAATTAAAACAGCTGGCATAAAACTATCAACAGCCTTAGCAACATTGACATCAACTGGTATTTGTACTTTACAAATTTTTTCTACACCAAAATCTTCAACAACGCGGTGCATCACTTGTTTATAGTATCTGCCAGTGAGAAGGTTAGCGCTGGACATACTAAATACAATTCCCAGCATTTTTATATCTATCTTGCTTTCATGTCCGTGACTGTCTTTTAATTTTGCAATCCGTCTTTCTAATAGTTGAATACCCACTATAGATAAAGGTTCTGGTTTAGCAGGAAGTATGTAGTAATCGCTGGCAGCTAAAGCGCTACGAGTCAATAGATTATAGCCCGGTGCACAATCGAGAAGAATAAAATCATATTCTTGACGTACTGGTTTTAAGATGTTATTAATCAAGACTCTTTCAAAGCGATTCCAAATCATTTCAAAGTCCTGTTCACCCAAAGCAGTTGCTTGTTTATGCAGCATTTCTGACACAACAAATTCATCATACAAGTCGATATCTCCTGGTAATAAATCCAGTCCTGGAAGATTACAAACCGGCGATTGAATGATATCTTTAATTGTTAGTTTTGCTTGTGGGTCTGGATTGATAACTTCGTCTATTAGATACCTAAATGTCTTGCTTTCTTTACGACGCTTGGCAAAATCTAAAGGCGACATTAAACTTAGTGTGGCGCTAATTTGGGTGTCTAAATCAAGAACAAGCACCCGCTTGCCATGATTTTTAGCTAAACAGGTAGCTAAGTTGACGGTGAGGGTGGTTTTACCAACGCCACCTTTCATATTTGCAGTAGCAATTACATATCCCATTGGTTGAGTCCTCTGTTGACGCATTCCCATCTAGGTAGCGTACACCTATCTCGATCTATTAAATCTTCCATTAAACTTAATATTTTCGGAAACTCATTTGTAGGCGTTGAGGTAGGTGACACGATTTAATCTCAGCCGTTGTGCTGTTTTTTGATCAAAACAGCTAGTTACAGCTATTTTCAGGTAAATAAACCACGCAGTAGGGACACAGCATTGCTGTGCCCTGACGACAGATGTGGTTCAAATAAATGAAAACAGCTATAAATTGCTGTCACTTTGGTTGAAAGCTAGATACCATTAGATTCGGCGTGTTTACTAGTTCGGGAGTGCCAAAATGTCTAAACAGCTGGGTCAAAAAATTGCACCGACACCTATATCAAATGATATCAATGTGGTGGATTTGATTGATCAATACTTCACCGCTTATAACTCAGCGCGGTTGCGGGAAATCTGCCAACTTCTAAGCCGCGATGTGCTAAAGGAAGGTGTCACGGTGGGAGTTAGCCTTTCCGGTGCGATGACACCAGCAGGATTCGGAGTTTCAGCGCTTGCACCCTTAATTCGCAACGGCTTTATTGACTGGATGATTAGCACTGGTGCAAATCTTTACCACGATATGCACTACGGTTTGGGTTTTGAACTCTTTGCTGGTAATCCGTTTTTGGATGATGTGAAACTGCGCCAGGAAGGCACTATTCGCATTTATGACATTATCTTTGGTTACGATGTGCTGCTAGAAACTGATGCCTTCATCCGCAAGATTCTGCAAGGGGAAGCGTTTCAGAAGCGCATGGGAACGGCTGAGTTTCACTATTTATTGGGTAAGTATGTTCGGGAAGTAGAAAAGCAATTGGGTGTGCAGCATTCCTGCTTGCTGGCGACAGCTTATGAGTATGGAGTGCCTATATATACGTCTTCTCCAGGAGATAGTTCAATTGGGATGAACGTGGCGGCTTTAGCTTTGGAAGGTTCGCAGTTGGTGATAGATCCATCAATTGACGTAAATGAGACGGCTGCGATCGCATATAATGCCCGTGAATCAGGAGGTAAAAGTGCGGCTGTAATTCTCGGTGGCGGTAGTCCTAAGAACTTTTTGCTACAAACTCAACCGCAACTTCACGAAGTATTGGGGCTAGAAGAACGAGGACACGATTACTTTGTGCAGTTTACGGATGCGCGTCCAGATACAGGCGGTTTGTCTGGAGCAACCCCATCGGAAGCCGTCAGCTGGGGTAAGATTGACCCGGAAGAGTTAGCTAACACAATTGTTTGTTATACCGATAGCACCATCGCTCTACCACTGGTGACAGCATACGTGTTGAATAAGTGCCAGCCTCGTCCCCTGAAGCGTGTGTACGACAGGCGAGAAGCCATTTTGGATAAGCTGCAAAAAGATTATCTAGCAGCCAAAACCCGACCATCGGATCAGATTCCAGCAGCAATGGCTGACAGTGCTTCACAGCAAACAGCGACTTATCCCTGCGGTCGGCTGATTCCGAATGCTAATTAGGGAGTAGGGAGTAGGGAGTAGGATTCAAAGCATCTCTCCTTTTAGGCTACCGTGTACACACAAGTCTCTCTTGACGCAATTTACAGTTTATCGAATAGCCCAAAGAAACCTCACCCTGGTTTTGCTTGTGCAAAACCTGTCCCTCTCCTTAGTAAGGAGAGGGATGTCCGTCAGGACAGGGTGAGGTTTTTGTTTTGGGTAATTCGATGACTGACTTATGTGTACACCGTAGCCTAATAAGGAGAGAGGTCAGATCGGGAGCATCTCTGTTTTGCAAATATACCAGATGAGAAACAAGATTCTTGCTCCCTCTCCAAAGCATCCCAGAGGGTTGGGGTGAGGTTTTATAAGGTTTTTTACGAAAGTGAGACGCTCCCTGTCAGATCGCTTCTCAGTTTTGCCCAATCAACAAATAAGTTGTCATTTTCCCTATGCCTTGAACTTCGATTTCGCCCCGCTTTTCAAATGAAAATTCATCAGACAAACACTTATAAGTATCTTCTGTAACCTGGATTTTACCAGCAATACCTTGGGATTCCATGCAGCTAGAGATGTTTGCCGTGTCTCCCCAGAGATCATAAGTAAAGTTGTTGAGGTCAATTACTCCCGCCACTACAGTACCGCTATGGATGCCGATACGAATGCTGAAGTTTTGGTTATTCTCAGTATTAAATAGAGCGATCGCAGTTTTCATATGCAGTGCCATTTGAGCGATCGCTTGAGCATGATCTGGGCGGTGCATAGGTAAGCCACCAACTACCATATAAGCATCGCTAATGGTTTTGATTCTCTCTAAACTATATCGCTCGGCGAGGCGATCGAAAGTTGAGAAAAGAGCCAACGACAAAGGAGTTAGATCGCAATACGCTTGGGTTAAGGCTAAAACTCTTTATTAAAGTCAATTTTTTTAACGAACTGCCCCGTCAACGCCTCTGGTCTGGTAGATAAAGACACAAAGAGAAGGAAGAAATACTTAACCGAACTGTATTGGATTATGAAAAAAAAGAAAGTATGGCTATTAACAATCCTGGTTGTAGCAGTAGTAGGAATCAGCATCATCACAGGACATAGTAATTCTCTAAAAGCTGCTTCATCTTTAGGCAAAGACACGCTGACGGTGATTACTTCCCCAGATTATCCTCCTTATGAGTTTTATGATACGAAAGGAGGCGATCGCCAAATCGTTGGCTTTGATATAGATATTGCCAAAACCCTTGCTCAAAAATTAGGGTTTAAACTTCAAATAATGGAATCAGATTTTAATGGATTAATTCCTGCACTGCAAGCAAATCGCGCTGACTTTGTAATGGCTGGGATGACTCCGACTCCAGAACGTCAGAAAAATATTGATTTTTCAATTATTTATTACGAAGCTAAAGATACAATTGTCGCTCCTAAAGGTAGCAACCTGAAGCAGCCCCAAGACTTATCAGGCAAAAAGGTTGGGGTACAACTAGGAACGATACAGGAACAAAATGCCCAGAAAATTGCTCAAAAAGTTGCGGGTATTCAGCTAAAGCAACTCAACAAAGTGCCGGAAGTAGTTCAGGAAATCAAATCTGGGCGAATTGACGCAGCAATTGTTGAGGATACTGTCGCTAAGGGATTCGTCCAAGCTAACCCAGATTTAGAATTTAATATTATTCCCTCAAAGGAGGCAAGTGGATCAGCGATCGCTTTTCCCAAAGGTTCTTCTTTTGTAGAACCGTTTAGCAAAGTCCTTCAACAAATGAAGGACGATGGCACATTGGCTAAATTAGTAGTGAAGTGGTTTTCACAGAATACTACCGCTAATCCTGCATCCTCAACTCCTGCCAAAGGCGGATTGAATCTCGACTTCACCAGAATTCTTCCAGATATTCCCTTTATTCTTCGGGGAATTCCTTTAACTTTGTTGTTTACGCTATTATCTGTATCCTTGGGGTTAATCTGGGGAACAATATTGTCTCTATTAAAAATTATCGGCATCAAGCCGCTTACCTGGGTTGCTAACGCCTACACCTCTGTTTTCCGAGGCACACCTTTGTTATTACAGTTGGCATTGGTTTACTACGCAACACCCCAGCTTACAGGCTATGACATTTCAGCATTGGAGGCAGGGGTGCTAACTTTTACGCTGAATTCTGGTGCTTATATGTCGGAAACTATCAGGGGTGGGATTCAGGCGGTGGATAAAGGGCAAAGTGAAGCGGCGATGTCTATGGGTGTTCCCTATTGGTTGATGATGTGGGATGTGATTTTTCCCCAAGCATTGAAGAACATTCTCCCCGCATTGGTAAATGAAACTATCGGATTGCTCAAAGATTCCGCACTGGTTTCAACGATTGGGGTAGTAGAAATATTACGCAGCGCCCAAATTGTTGGTGCAAACAAGTATATTTATTTTGAACCACTGCTATTTGCAGGGTTAATCTACTATGTTTTGGTAATGGGTATGACTTTGGGTGCATCCGCTTTAGAAAGGAGGTTACGGCAAAGTGAGTAATGTAGTAATTCGCACGGAATTCTTATCTAAATCCTTTGGCAAACTCGACGTACTCAAAGATATTTCCACTGAGTTTTACCAGGGAGAAGTGGTTGCCATATTAGGCCCTTCTGGTTCAGGTAAGTCTACCTTTCTGCGATGCATAAACTTGCTAGAACAACCCACCAGAGGAAGAATCTACTTTCACGAACAAGAAATCACTAATCCCAAGGTAAACATCGCTAAGGTGCGCCAGCAGTTGGTGATGGTATTTCAACATTTTAATTTGTTTCCCCACATGAGTGTGCTGCAAAATGTCACCTACGCACCCATAAAGGTGAAAGGAATAAACAAGCAGAAAGCAGAACAACAAGGCTTAGAATTGCTTGCTAAGGTAGGTTTAGAGCTAAAAGCAGATGTCTATCCGTCCAAACTCTCCGGGGGACAGAAACAGCGAGTAGCGATCGCTCGTGCATTAGCAATGGAACCAGAGATGATTTTGTTTGATGAACCCACCTCTGCATTAGATCCAGAAATGGTTAAAGATGTGCTGGAAGTGATGAAAGCTTTAGCGGTATCTGGAATGACAATGGCGATCGTTACCCATGAAATGGGCTTTGCTAGAGTTGTTGCCAATCGGATTATGTTCCTCGACCAGGGAAGTTTAGCAGAAGATACTACTCCTGGCGAATTTTTCCAAAATCCTAAGTGCGATCGCGCCAAGCAGTTCTTGGAAAAAATGCTTTAGAACAATTGAAATTCGCCGCTTTTCTTGTATTCTTGAAACTTCTCCAAAACAGGGCAGTCATTTGGCATTAGCTCAGGTAAGTCTGTCAAATCAAAAAATTCCAGCGCCAGCGATTCTCCATCTAAGCAAGCGAGACTACCTGACCATTCAACGGCTCGTAAAATCAAAATGAAGTTTTGCACGCGATCGCCATTGGGATAGGTTACAGTTTCAAAGGCTGGGTTGGAAGAAAACCCCACAGCTTCAAAATGCTTAACCGTTAAACCAGTTTCTTCAAAAACCTCTCGTGCTGAACATTCTTCGGCAGATTCGCCTACCTCTGGACAGCCACCAGGTAGCCCCCAAAGTTTGAAATCACTTCGCTTTTGCAACAAAACGCGCCCCAAGTTATCCTCGATAATCACGCGTGCGCCAAACAACAGAAGTAGGCGCTCACCTACAACTTGTCGTAACTTGCCGAGATAAGAGTCTGACCAATTCGCCATAATCTTTAAAGAAAATCTAAAGGTAGCAAATAGCGATCGCTTGAAAACAGGATAATGCAGATGAAGTTGCGATCGCACTTCTAAATTTAAATAAAATTAGTTTTATAAAATCAATGTTTCCAGCTTTGCCTGTACTTCTTCTATTAAATCCTGTGAAACACTTTCAACAAATTTTGCCCTTCTAGCTGACCAAGATAATGCTTTAATTTGGTCAGCTAACACAACTCCTTTTGTTTGCATTCCCTCAACAAGTGGAACTTCAAACCTAAGCCCTTTTGCGTTGCTGGTTATAGGACACGTTAAAACTAAGGAAGCTAATCGATTGTATTGAATTGGAGATATAACAAGAACAGGGCGATAGCCCCTTTGCTCCCGCCCTTGCTGTTGTAGTTCATTGTTCAATGTCATCGCAATGTCATCAAATGACATTCCTGAGTTGTAAAGGGCAAATGCACGCTGAATTGAATCAACCGTAAACTGCTGTTCTGATCCAAATTCTAATTTGATAATATCTCCTCTTTTGGGAAAGTATTGATTAACTACCAATGCTCATTCCCCACAGCATTTCCAGTTTCAAATTCTGGATGAAATTTATCAGGAGTCATACCTTCAAGCAATTCATCAAGCGTATACTTTTTTCTTTTTCGTGGTGTAACTATAATACTGTTACCTTCCACAGTAATATCAATACCTGTCCCTTCAGTTATATGTGCTTGTTCAGCTACTGCTCTTGGAATCCGAATAGCTAAACTATTTCCCCATTTAGCAACAACTGCGGTCATAGCTATCTCCAAATATTTTGTTAGTGATCTACACGCCCGAACTTTAGATTTTCGGAGTGAAACACTTTTAAAAACTTTGTCTGACGTATATACTTTGAAGATACAGGTTTTGTTAGCGGGTGTCAACACCCCAGGGTTAGCCAATCGTTGACGTCTGGTTGCAGCGCTGCACGTTGCGATAACTTGCGACTTCAACTTCCAACTTCTGTTGTAAGTTGGCTCTTGCACCGGAGATCTGCATGAAAACTTACCTCGCGTTGCAATTTTTGTTGCAGACCGATGTGAGCCGTCCGGGGTTAGCATGAGACTGAACATCCAGGAATCTGGCAATTCTCCATTAAATACGAACGAGGGAATTTATTTGCAGAAGCAGGTTTCTGTAACCCTACTGAAGATGCTTTTGATGAAAGGTAAAAGGTCAAACTCGACTAATTCGCCATAATCTTTAGAGAAAGTTTGTAAAGAAAATCTAAAGGTAGCAAATAGCGATCGCCTGAAAACAGGATAATGCAGCTAAACTGTAAAATCCTTCCCATTCAACCTAGAACTATGGCATCTACACCTAAAATCCTCGCCTTTGCTGGCAGCACCCGGATAGATTCTTATAACAAAAAATTGGTAAAAATTGCGGCGGCTGGCGCTAAGGCAGCAGGGGCAGAAGTGACTTATCTAGACCTCCGCGATTTGCCCCTACCTCTGTTTGATGAAGATTTGGAAGCTCAAGAAGGTCTACCTGCCAACGCCCGGACTTTCAAGGATTTGATGATTTCTCATCAAGGATTGTTGATTGCTTCGCCGGAATATAATAGTTCAATCACAGCAGTTTTAAAAAACGCCATTGACTGGGCATCCCGTCCATCTCCAAATGAAGCACCGTTGGCTGCTTTTGCAGGTAAGGTTGCTACTATTATGAGCGCTTCCCCAGGCGCTCTTGGTGGTTTGCGGGGGTTGGTTCACCTGCGGTCTATTTTGGGAAACATCAAAGTTTTGCTACTACCCGACCAGATAGCCGTACCCAAAGCTTACGAAGCCTTTAACGTCGATGGCACTTTAAAAGATCCTAAACAGCAAGAATCTATTGAAAAGTTAGGCGATAATTTAACAAAGATATTGCTGAAGCTTAATGAGATTTTCCTTTAGTATTATAAGTGTTTACAAGGATACCTGTCTAAATGTTATTTAGCCGCCAGATAAAAGTTTTGCAGTAGAGACATGAGGATGCTTCGGATGTCTGACTAGAGGCGACTTCTTTTTCTTCGGCGTTCGGAGCTGTTTAAGAAAACGGTTCAGATGAACTTTCGCCGCTAAATCCTGAAGCAGCAAAGCGAAATCGGGCAAAGCCAGATCGCCAAAACACAGCCATTCCGTCGGTGGAATCGCAATCATCATGCCACGCGCCCAACTAACGGGCAATGATACTTATCGCCAGAAGCTACTTCATGTAGAGAAAGTTACTCCTATGCGTCAGTGGTCTGCACGTCAAGCTTCCAAATTAAAGAAGAGTGATTACCGCCAAGGCTATCTTGTCCAAAGGAGAAACTAAGGATGTGAAAAAGTATTTTGAGACAATTTGATGAGAGCCATTAGCGTTCTTCAGTATTGAGTTAATTTGAAATTTATTGATAAGGATGCTGAATTAGGTTGTGTTTCAATTATTGTTGAAATTACTTGAAAAGAAACCGTCGTTGGATCTCAAACGACGGTTTCTTCAATAATTCTTCGGTTCTTATCCCAAACTCACGTTACTTTAAATGTTCGGTAAAAAATGACGTGAGTTTATCAAAGGGAATTAACTCAACTCTGTCATATAAATCAACGTGTCCTGCGTTCGGAATGATATACAATTCTTTGGGTTCGGCTGCACGTTTGTAGGCATCCTCACTAAACTCTCTTGAGTGAGCTTTATCACCCGTGATGAAAAGCATAGGACGAGGGGAAATCGTTTCTATATCATTAAACGGGTAAAAATTCATAAACTTAACGTTACTGCTTAACGTCGGGTGCGTTGTGAGTTCCGGCGACCCTCCTTTTGGAGTGTATTCGCCTCTCGGTGTACGGTAGAAATCATAAAACTCACGCTGGATGGGGTCTGTGTTTTCATCTAACTTATGTACAGTCCCACCCGTGTATTTGGTTTCACCATCGGTAAACTCTACATAACGTTGCTTTGCAGCCTCCTCCTGGATTTTCTTTCTCTGCTCAAGGGTCAGCGAATGGTTAAGTGCATTTCGGCTGGCTGCTCCCATATCATACATGCTGACAGTTGCGATCGCTTTCATTCGCGGATCAATCTTAGCGGCACTGATAACAAAGCTTCCGCTACCACAAACTCCAATTATTCCGATTCGGTTTTTGTCAACAAATGGACGCGTCCCAAGAAAGTCAACTGCTGCACTGAAATCTTCAGAATAAATATCAGGCGCAACAGCGTTGCGTGGTTCGCCCTGACTCTCACCCCAGAAAGACAAGTCAAGAGATAAAGTCACAAACCCTCGTTCAGCCATATTTGCAGCATACACGTTGGCACTTTGTTCTTTTACAGCTCCCATAGGATGCCCAACAATGATCGCCGAATGTTTTTTACTTTGATCTAAATTCTTGGGAATAAATAGATGTCCCGCAACATTCATTTTGTATTGGTTTTTAAAAGTAACCTTATACATCGTAACGTTGTCGCTTACCTTAAAAGTTGTATATCCCTTTGGTGTTATTTGTTCCATTTCTGCTGTTTGTTTTGATTGTCCTTTTTGTTCTGTTTGTGTGTAAGCCTGTCCGCTTATCATAAGAGTCATCATCCCTAAAATTAATATATGTTTCATATAATTTATCTCCTTTTCATTATCAGATTTACAGATTGAAATTGTTGCTCTATTAATCTTAAATTTCTCCAAATATTAATCTGCTTTTTATCAGCAACGTTTCTACCATTTGCTCTATGAGTTCAATTATACGGGCGTGAAAACGGATAGCGTAAGGACGTTTATCGAAAAAAACCGGACAATTCTCCAAAAATCCGCCGCGTCATCTGCTGAAGAGAAACAAAGCATTTAAAATGAATTTATGAACCAAAAAGAAGCAGAATTTGAAAAGCGAAAGATGCAGATCAATCGGGAATATCTGATCGAAAGAATGATTCGTCTCGCTCTCGAAAACAGCCTTTTGGAAGTGTTTCCGGGCATTTTCATATATCAATCGTCGAAACCGACCGAGAGCCAGGTATCCGTATTAAAGCCCGCCTTCTGTGTCATCGCGCAGGGCAGCAAGGATGTGCTTTTGAACGATGAATTATTTCACTATGATTCCGGTCATTACTTAATCTCGACGCTTGATTTGCCGATTATGAGTAATGTCGTCGAAGCGTCCGAGGAAAAACCTTATTTGAATCTTCGGATAGACCTCGATCCGGCACTTGTTGCTGCGGTGATGATTGAATCTGGCATCGAAACTAAAAAAAGCGGCACTGGAGTCAAGGCGATGGATGTCAGCCCGGTTGATGCCGATTTGCTGGAAGCGGTCGTCAAATTGGTGAAACTATTTGACACGCCGGACGAAATGAAGTTTCTCGCGCCGCTTATCATCCGCGAGATCATCTACCGGCTTTTAAAGGGAAAACAGAGCGCACGCCTGGGCCAGCTTATCACTACCGAAGGCGACGCGCAGCGCATCTCCAGGGTGGTTAAGCAAATCCGCGAGAACATTGATCAGCCGTTGAAAATCGAAGATACAGCCCGCGAACTCGGCATGAGCGTGTCAGGCTTTCACTCTCATTTCAAGTCTGTTACGGCAATGAGTCCCTTGCAGTTCCAGAAACAAATACGGCTTCAGGAAGCACGCCGTCTGATGCTCGGCGAAAACATGGACGTGGCGAGCGCCAGCTTTCGCGTCGGTTACGATGACCCGTCTTATTTCAGCCGGGAATATAAAAAACTATTTGGTATTCCCCCGCATCGTGACATCGCCAAGCTGCGAAGCAATTTAGCGTAATAAGAATTGGACAGGTTTATTGGTGGAAAGCACTAATACAAAAGAACTCTTGCATAAATATTTTCTGGTATAATGAGGGGTTATTTTTATTGGACTTCTCTAAGTCCAAATAGCCACAATTTACCAAGTTTATAATATTAACTGTTGCTGAAGAATACCACCTATAAATTTGATATAGCTAACTGATTCTGCAAATTAATAATTGCTGAATTATCATAATTAATTCGGCTTTGTTTAAGCTTTTAATTGAGCTATAGCAACCGCCAAGGAGATTTAAGCATAAACTATAACTTCGAAGACTCGCTATCGAACCCCATCATTTAACCGCGCTTACATCCCCACCGACTTTTCGGTTGGGGTTTTACGCGCGATCTATAAAAAATGGTCGCTAGATTGCAAATTATAAATTAATTTTCTTAGACAAAATTGATTTTGGTAGCATTCCATGCACACCTTTTTGGGGACTATTCACAACTTGAGTAATATGAAAATTCACAGCTAAACTACACAATACATAAGCATCTTCTGGTGATAAATTTACGAAGCGTTCCAGAAAATCAATCATATTTTTTAAAGCTAGTTCTAAGGCTTCATCTAAGGTTTGAGCAAAACCCATTGTAATGATATCAGTTGGAGTTTCGGCAATTGGTGTTGTCAGTTGTAAATCCTTGCGAAGTTTGAGGGTAATTCTACCGTTCATGGAAGTTTCAATAGCGGTGACATTTACTTCACCATCTCCCTGTGCAGAATGCCCATCACCAATAGAAAATAATGCACCTGGTACGAAAATTGGCAAAAATAACCGAGAACCAGCTTGTAATTCCCGATTGTCGATATTACCGCCGTAAGAACCTGGTGGGACAGAAGTTCGAGAAGTTTCTGGAGTAGCGACACCAAGAATCCCAAAAAACGGTTTGAGGGGAATTTTTATGCCAGCACCCGCCGGAAATTCAGCGATATTGTTTACTAAATCTAGAGGAATGAATCTCAAAGCAGGTTGAGGAAACTGATGTGGTAAAGCTCCCCAACCTGTACGAATGGCATTGAAGCCCACAGGTAAACGAGGTGCGATCGCATCTAATTGTACTTCTAAAACATCCCCTGGTTCGGCATCGCGCACATAAATCGGCCCTGTAAGTAAATGCGGCCCCGCAGCAATTTTGCGTTCTGGTAGAAGATTTTGGCAGATATCGAGAAATTCTGGTGTGACAAACTCAGGTGGTGCTTTGTCATAAATGTAGTAACCAGTATAAGTTTCTACGTCAACGGTATCGCCAGAGTCAATAATGATTGCTGGTTCTAGCAGATGGGAGAAACCACCTAAATGCACTGTTTCTTTTGAGGCTTTTAAAATGTAGTGAGTCATCGCTGTTGTGTTTTTAGTTGCTGTTATAACTTGCACAGCATTTATTAAACTAAGTACATCATTTCCGAAATTTGTAGCTTTTTTAAACGCAAAGGGACGCAGAGGTGCGCTGAGTTTTGCCAATTTTAATTCGCTATGAACTTATGAAATTCTCTACTAAGCGACTGAAGTGAACTAGCCAACACTGACGTCGTAAGATACTCTTTGAGTTTTATCAGTCTAGCGATAGATTGCATCATCGATTGTGGCTCGGAAAAATTCGCCCTCCGACTCAAACCGATCAGTGCCGAAGTACCATCCAACCCGCAGACGGTTCGGAATGGTGTAGCCACAGAATGTACCCTCTGACTCTACGATTGCACCGAAGTCCACATCATGAAACTCAGCACCTTCTGGATTGCCCCAGCGCGGCAGCTTGACAGTCTTGAGCCGACCCGTTTGTTCAATGGTGAAATCAAGTTCCGCTCTCTGGTCTTGCACTACGAAACTGGAATGTAAATGTGATGAATCCATTCTTGTCCATGACACGTCATCACCACAGAACACAGATGGCAACCACGTTGACTCTGCCTGGAGACGACCAACCGCAGACCGCGTAATATCGCAACCTGAAGCTATCATCACCGGGAAGATTCCTAAAAGCTTCCACTGCATAGCACCTACACCGTCCACGAGGCGATCCGATCCCACAATTGGTAAGCCGTTCATCCATGCCGTAGCACTCCAAATCAGTCCACGCTCCCAGCAAATGACCTGTTCTGCTTTGAATGGAATCCAACTCTTCAATTTGATTTCGCCGTGCATCTGCAATCGAACCGCAGATGCGATCGCAGTTCCAGGAGCGATGGCGTGTTCGAGATATCGTCTTGCTGCTTCTGGCAGGTGAGAGAGTCTATCTGAGCCGAATGCTTGCTCCTTAGATAGCGCTGAATCCCACAGCGCATTGAGAGAAATTTGTTTAGTCACTATTGCCTACAGTATTCGGAATTTCGCGGCATAAATGGCATTAAGTAGGTAGGCGTAATTAAATATAAGATCAAACCTCACCCTCAATCCCTCTCCGAACTCACAGAGAGGGAAGCCGGAAGCAGGGTGAGGTTTTATATTTAATTTCACCCACTTACTTAGTGTGAAGGGTGTTTGTTCTATTTCCTGAATAAATTGATTGAATACGATATACAACATAACGGTCGATGTATGAGTGAAACTTTATTGACCGTTACCGTATGCACTTTGAGCAAGTCAAAATCTTTGGATAGCTGAGAATAAGTTTCACCACAGTGTCAAGCTTAAATCTAAAGTTCTTGACGAGTCGGACGGATGATGATTTCATTCACATCAACATCACCGGGCTGCTCAATGGCATAGGCGATCGCCCGGGCAATAGCATCTGGATCAATGGCGATCGTGTAAAATTCATTCATTCTCGCTGCTGTATCTTGATCGCTAATCGTGCTGGTTAACTCAGTGGCAACGGCTCCTGGTGAGATATTAGTCGAACGGATTTCACCGTTTGACTCTAGCCGCAGCCCTTCAGAGATCGCTCGCACTGCGTATTTAGTAGCACAGTAAACTGCTGACCCCGAAAACACCTTATGTCCAGCCACGGATGATAGGTTAATGACGTGACCAGACTTTTGCTGACGCATAATCGGCAAGACGGCAGCAATCCCATAGAGGACACCCTTGATGTTGACATCGATCATCTGATCCCACTCCTCCACCTTTACTTGGTCGAGGGGAGAAAGGGGCATCAAGCCAGCATTATTGATTAGCACGTCGATACGGCCATAGGTACTGAAAGCTTCCTTCGCCAAGGCTTCCACCTGTGCGCGATCTGCCACATCTGTCACTCGGTAGGTTGCAGTCCCTCCTGATTTGGCGATCGCACCAACCAGTTCTTTCAGCCGATCTTCGCGGCGGGCGGCCAGCATCAGTTTGGCTCCACTAGCAGCCAATCGCCTCGCAGTCGCCTCACCTAACCCACTGCTGGCTCCGGTGATGATTACCACTTTGTTTTGAATCTCAGACATATTGATTCCTGCGGGTTATTGAGTATGGATCATGAAACACTGGGTACTGTCTAAGTTGAACTCAGCATTATAAAAATCTTGGCTGAAAACCCTGAAATTAAAACCTAAAAACCCAAAAAGTTTTTAGGTTCTAATGTCTTTTAAATTTGGGATGAAACCCGTGCGGAGGATTTATTCAACCAGATCAACTAGCTTCTAGCTGGATCAATGTTTTTCTCTCGCCAGCGTCAGTGATCCAAATAGCTATAATCTGACCGTTTGAGTTCTGTCCCGTTAAAACTTCAGTTGGTGAATCGATGGTGTGAGCGTAGCTCACTTCATGTTCACCCACTTCAATCACTAAATCATTTCCCTTGCCAGGGCGATCGTAAATTATCGCCATCAAAGTTGCGTTCTGAATTAGTTTTTCATCACCGAGTTCGGAATCGATGATTTCGATCGAAATATGCCGTCCACGATTACCATCTGAAAACTGATCAAAAAATTCACCCCATCGCTCACGGGGCACAGATTTGCTGATGTCAATCTTACTCACCATATAATTAATTCCTTGTGAAAAACTAGTCAAAAGAAACGGAGCAATGAAATAGTTACTAAGTACAAAAGTGGAATCAAATAGAAGATTACCATAGGGTAAGCGTCGCCCTCAATCTCAGTTTGGGTTTCTTTCGCCATCAATTGATTGTTTGCAAAACTTGCCCAACATAACCTCTATCTTTTGAATGGTTTAGTAGAACTTATACAACTAACACGCGATTTAAGCGCTTGCTAATGGCTGATGTTGCCCCTAAAAGTGTAGTCTGGGGAAAGGGTAAGGGGAAAAGGGGAAAGGTTTGAATTTACACCGGAATTTCAATGAATAATTCTATACCCTGATCCAGAACAGAGCTAAAACTCAATTTGCCACTATGAGTTTCTTCGAGCATACTCTTTGATAACTTGAATTTCTGGGTGAGTTTCTGAAGCTTTCAGGCAAAGCCAACTAGAGGTAGTTCAGTGCGATTCGTTGATTAGTGAATCTCGGTAACTAGTCCGTACATAACTAATCCAACCCGTCAGCAGATTACTGACATTAAAGGTTGAACTCTCGGACAGATGTAGGTGAAAGTCCTACCATTCAGACTCAGAACTGACTCCTTATCTGCCCACGATGACCCGGCTCGGTTCCGGGAGGTCGAAGCTGGGAACAGGGTGCAATCAGACAGCCGTTACGGGTTGACACTGGCGCTAATAGGGAGTCCCTATGATGAAACAGAGCCTAAAAAAGTGACCTACCTCTGAGCAGGGCGTAACAAAAAAAACCCTGACTCTACTGGAGAATACAATTCCCGCCGCAATTGAACTGATAGCGGTAAGAGTCCAGGGAATCCAGTGGTCAAAATGGCTACATGTAAAGGGACTATCAATCTCTCCGAGGGAACGAATAAAAACGAGTCAAAGGTCTTGGGAAAGTCGAACTCCAGGTAGGTAAGACGAGATACGGAATTCCTTTGATTCGGGTAGGACGCAACGTAATTGTTGCGAGGTGTTCAGAATACACAAACTAGAGAAGAGAAAATGATTAGACACAGTTACAAAACTAATGAATCTTGGAAAGCCCTACCGTGGAAGAAATTCCGCCGAAATCTTTTCCGCCTTCAAAAGCGCGTGTACAAAGCGGTTCAAGTTGGAAACAAGCGGAAAGCTCGGTTACTCCAAAAGCTTATTCTAAAATCAACCTCGGCTCGATTTCTTGCAATAAGACAAGTATCTCAGCTAAACGCTGGTAAAAAGACGGCTGGTATTGATGGTAAAAAATCCCTTACTTTTAGCGAACGCTTCCATCTGGAAGAATGGCTAAGAGTGAATAGCGGAAATTGGAAGCATCAAGGCTTACGGGAAATACCCATCCCTAAAAAAGACGGGACTACCAGAATGCTTAAAATACCAACCATAGCGGATAGAGCTTGGCAATGCCTAGCAAAATATGCCTTAGAAGCCGCCCACGAAGCAACTTTCCACGCCAGGAGTTATGGTTTCAGAACCGGGCGCTCTGCCCACGATGCACAAATGTACATCTTTAATAATCTACGCTCCACGTGCAAAGGAATAGAGAAACGAGTTATAGAACTCGATATCGAAAAGTGCTTTGATAGGATTAACCACTCAGCAATAATGGACGAACTCATTGCCCCCAAAGGCTTAAAACTCGGTATATTCCGATGCCTCAAGGCGGGAGTTAATCCAGAATTCCCCGAACAGGGTACACCTCAAGGGGGAGTGGTCAGTCCGTTACTAGCAAACATCGCACTCAACGGGATTGAGAGTATACACAAATACAAAGATAAGTGGGGACACCACCTTGAGCCATCAGTCCGTTACGCGGATGATATGGTCATAATACTTCGACCCGAAGATAATGCGATAGAGATACTTGAAAGAATCAGCGAGTTCCTCCGTAAACGCGGAATGAATGTAAGCCAAAAGAAGACCAAAGTTACCGCCGCGACAGATGGGTTTGATTTCCTCGGCTGGCACTTTAAAGTACAGAAAAACGGAAAATTCAGAAGCACTCCCTCAGTAGACAACTTCAAAGCATTCCTAAGACAAGTAAAACACATCGTTAACAACTCGAATTATGGTGCTACCACAAAGGCTGAGAAATTAGCCCCGGTAGTTAGAGGTTGGAGAAACTACCACAAGCACTGTGATATGAACGGGTCAAAGCACTCGCTTTGGTTCCTAAATCACAGAGCATTCACGGTATTTAATAAAGAAGCCAAGAAAGACCGCTACTCTAGTGCAGAACTAGTCAAAAAAGCGTTCCCATCAGTTCCTTACTCCGAGAACAGTCACGTCATGGTTCAAGGAATAAAATCCCCTTATGACGGTGATATCGCCTACTGGAGCGAACGTAACAGTAAGCTCTACGACGGCGAAACTTCTATTGCTCTTAAGAAGCAAAACCATAAATGTGCAACCTGCGGCTTAAAGTTCATCGATGAAGAACGGATTCATCTACATCACATCGACGGAAATCATGCCAACTGGAAGAAAAATAATCTCGAAGCAATTCACGAGAGTTGCCACGATTACAAACACATTAGCAAAAGCGCAAGCTGAGAACATCGGAAGCTGGGTGCGATGAAAATCGCACGCCCAGATTTAACTGAGAGGTGCGGGAGATAATACTCCCCATCGACTCAACCTATACCCTCTCTATAGGTCTTAGTAAGTATTATTAAAATGCTAATATTAATTAATTCTAAAATATATTGTTTTATAACCTTGCTGCATCAAATCCTAGCTAACTTTAAATTTTATGAATAGTCCCTTCCCCTTAGAGCTTCCCCAAAGTGCCTTAGAGCCACTGTTAGCATTGCGAGATTACTACGCACCCCAAGTTGAACAGTACGAAAAACTATATACCCAAGCCAAAGCTAATCTCACTCACGTAGAAGCTTTGTTATCTAATTGGTCTTTTGCTTCGGAGGTAGCCGACAAAGAATTCACCCCTGAAAAAGAAGAAAATCCGTTATTATTTCTGACTGATAACTCTGATATGGAACTAGAAGAACCTAGCCCTCTTGAACTCTTGCAATTGGACGATTCCGATTCTGGAGGATTTGACGCAGCTAGAGATACTCTGGAATTAGCACAACCACCCATATTACCACTTAGAGAAACATCAACTCAACAGCGATCGCTATATGGGGTAGAGATTCCCATGTTGCCAGAGTATCAATCTTTAAGTCGCACTGAAGCGATTGAACGGCTGTTGGCAGAAGAGATTGGCACAATTATTCACATAGACGTGATCGTGCGATCGCTCTATGGAGAGTTAGAGCCAGATATCTTCAAACTACTTAAAGGTCGAGTTCAATCTTCACTTACCCAAGGTAGAGAAACCAATAAATGGTCATTTGTTAAAGGGAAGCCTGGGTATTATACTCTAGATTCACGTTTGCTTACCTCTAATCCCACTAAAAATTCCTTTGGGCAAAACAAGCAGAAAAATCACAAATCCTTTAGCGAAACAAAACCTGAAAAAATACCAAAGCTTGCAGCATTTGAAGGGCTAATTTTGATTAATGCTATTTCCGATTTTTTAGAACAAAATTCTGCAAAAGTTTTCAGTATTAATGAAATCATTGAAGGGCTTTATGGAAAACTTGCTGAAGATGAACTTAAACAAGTCAAAGGCGCGGTACAGAAGGAATTATCGCGGGGTTATCGCACAGGGCGATTCTCTAGAGTTCCGAATACGATCGGTTTTTATACCTGGAAGAACGAGTTACTCAGGAAATCAAACGAGTGAGGCGATCGCCTTTTAACTGATCGCGGAAGTCCCCATCTTCAAGGTACTCCTAAGATGGGGATTGTGAGCGGGTGATAAGGATTACATCTGGAATTGATTTTTTACTGTGTAAAAAATCAATTCCAGATGTATAACGAATCGCAAAGATTTTCTGGTAAGATAGTTACTGTCTTGACCATCAATGCCACAAGCGAAAACCAAGCTAATAGGTATATGTCGCAAGAGAAAGATTTGGGTCTTGGGAACCAGGACTCCTGCCCTTGGAGGGAATGTCAGACCAAAAAAACTACGGAGTAATTGATGGCTATTGCCGATGAATTGGGAAGCTCAGACTTCAGCCGTAGGCAAGTCTGAGTAGTTCACTTCAGTGTTCCACCCGATAATACAAGTCTGATCTCTGATTAAATTGTAAATAATAACAACAGCGTAGTTGATATGAAACTTTATCACTACGCTATTGTTGCATCTATACAAATTAGTCAAAGCAATTTGAAACCGAGGTGATTGAGAACTTCACGCAAGCGATCGCGTCCTTTCAAAGACTCTACAGTTGCGATCCGTTGGGCTGAGTGTTCTGACCAATCACCAGCAACATTCATCTTTTGTTCAGTATAGAATTCTTTCATGATGTCGTTGTAGTGAGCGATCGCTTCTTCTTGTTCTGCCAATTTATAGATTTCACGGTGCAGTATAGCTGATTGTGGCAAACGTGGTTTAATCGCTGCTTCTACTTCAGGATTGGCATAGCCTACACACAGCCCAAATACAGCATACACAGAAGAAGGCAAATTCAATATCTCTGCTACCTCTTGGGGGTGGTTCCTGATTCCCCCGATATATACTGTTCCCAAACCCAGTGACTCAGCTGCGACTACTGCATTTTGCGCCGCCAAAGTTGCATCGATTGTTGCCGTCACAAACATTTCCAAGTATTCCAGCGCATCATGAGATATGCCGCGACTGTCAGCAACGTAGCTTAGACGTGCTAAGTCTGCTAACCAAACCAAGAATAAAGGCACCTGCTTAATATGTGCTTGGTTTCCCGCTAATTTGGATAACTCCTCTTTGCGCTGTGGATCTTCGACTGCTACCACACTCCAGGTTTGCAAATTAGAGGAAGTAGATGCAGATTGGGCGGCAGCAATTAGTAACTCCAGAGTTCCCGGTGGTAGAGGTGAAGCTAAATAAGATCGGATTGAACGGTGAGATAGTAGTGCAGTCAGGGAATCATTCCATTCAATTTCGGGATTGAAGGGAATTTCACCGTAGCGCGATCGCAGTAGTTCTGTAGGATTAGTCATAATTAATTCCCAGATTCACATTTCAAAAATTGTCAGTAGTTTTGCTACTAATACTCATTCCATTTTTCGGCGCATAGAGATATACAGCGTTTTTCAGGTAAATAAGGTACACAGGTAGGGGCACAACAATGTTGTGCCCTTAGAATAATCTGTACAGAGGCGCTTGTTGCAATCTGCCGTATGTCCAATATTTAGCATATTCCCCTTTCTTTTTCACATCTGGAGGGGATTCTATTGCAGAAAGCGATCGCCTAAATCAATAACTAGCAACTTGGGTTATTAGAAGAAAAAGTGATATAGCGTTTCCTAATCACATGAGGTACATCATAGCCCCCTCTTCGCTTGCGGGGAGGCAGGGTGGATTAATTGTCCAGAGAGAAAATATAACATGGAAGGATGATTCCTTGAGAAAAACACCAAAAACAGAGGAAAGTTGGGAATGAA
>NZ_JBALCT010000074.1:0-507877 GCF_036917675.1 Nostoc sp.
TAGTTTAGGGGTAGCCCTACGCAAAAATAGCTCGATGCCAGGTTTAATTTTACAAACTAAAGCCCTCTAGCTCACGTCATTGCTAGGGGGCTTTACTTTACGCGTCATTTGTCGCAAAAATCGGCGTTGCATAATGCGGGATGAATCAGTTAAACACGGATATTTCTCTATACTTTAAATAGTAAAGTAACAAGCGAATTGAGTATTTAAGCATATCTACTAATTTTGAGTAGCATAATGTTTTGCGATGTAAACGTGCTAAGTAATCACGTCAACGGGTATTTTCTCCTTCAACCCTGATCATATAGGTTTTGCTCACAATATAGTCTCCTGGAGAGGATAAAATAGGGGTAAACTTTCCATCCATCTGTGACATAAAAATAGCAGTGCCAAGTACAAACAATCTCCCACAGTGGTTGAAATGTTTCTGCACTATGGTCTCCTCTCCCAGCACCCAAGCCAAAATTCCTTGCCTTCGGCAGGCTTCGCCAACATGAAAATGATTTACGGCTGTCCTACAACCAAATTTTGTTTTTTTTGACCCGACAAAGGTTTCTAGTTCATCTAACTCTCCAACTTCTGGAATTTCATCTTCTTGTGGTGCATCTGGAAGTTGTTGAGCAATTTGTTTAACCCAATAAATGATTGTTGTATGATCAACTCCTGTAGAACGCTCAATTGCGCGAAATCCCATACCATTAACGTACAGCTTCAAACATTCTTGTTTAACTTGATCAGAATATCCGTTTATTAGCCAAGCCTTCTTTTAACTTCCTCAGCCAGATTTACCAGTAACACTTCTACTTGCTCACCTGTTTTCAAATCTTTGAGGGAGGACTTTTGTGTTGCTGCTTCCTTAGAACCAATAATTACGCAAAATTGAATTCCTTGTTTGTCAGCTAGCTGAAATTGTTTACCCAAGGGGCGCTTATCAAAGTTAGTTATAACATTAATTCCAGCCTGACGCAGATGTTGAGAAACTTTTAAATAAGTTGGCATTAAATCATCTTGCATATTCACTACCATCAACTGGGCTGGTGTCACAGCTAAAGTACTAAGAATACCAGCTTTTAGTAAACGACTAATTAAGCGAGTTAAACCAATAGAAATGCCTACACCAGGCATTTTTTCGCCCAAAAATACTCCTACTAACTCTTCATATCTACCGCCAGAACAAATACTACCTAATGCTTCATGTCCTAATAAGGTTGTTTCGTAAACTGTGCCAGTATAGTAATCAAGACCACGGGCAATGGATAAATCAATACAGAAACGATTTTCGGCAACTCCGAGATTACGCACGCCTGCAATTACTGTTTCTAATTCGGTAACTCCCAGGTTCAATTGCTCAGTTTCTGATAGGTTTTGCGCGAGGTGATTGAGCTTATTTAATACTTCATTAACAGAACCATCAATTTTAATAAATTCAATAATATTTTCAGCCTGTTCTGCTAAAATGCCCTCTTTTTCTAAATCTTGCTTTACTTTCTTTTCACCAACTTTTTCCAGAGTATCAACAATACCAATACACGATTTAATTTGGTTTTCAGCAATTCCCACTGACTTAAAGAAACCAGTAAGAACTTTGCGATTATTGATGCGAATCAGAAAATCACCAATATTAATTGCTTCAAATATCTCAGTGATAATTGCAGGCATCTGAGCATCATAGAGCAAGCTGAGTTCACGACGAGCAACTACATCAATATCGCACTGACGAAACTGACGAAACCGCCCATCTTTCGCCCGTTCTCCCCGAAAAACTACATCCATTTGGTAGCGGGCAAAGGGAAAGGTTAATTCATTCAGGTGGCGGGCAATATAAGCCGCCAAAGGAACTGTTTGATCAAACTTTAAAGCTCTTGCTTCCGAACCAGTTTCGCCCGATTTATCTCTCTCGGCTTGTCGATTTGGTGGCAGGATAGGATCAATGCCATAGATGATATTGTCGCCTTGATTGCCTTTAGCTTGCAGCACTTCTAAACGTTCTACAGCAGGTGTTTCAATGGGCGTAAATCCATAGCTTTCAAAAACTCTACGGATGATATCTAGCAAATATAATTCTAGACGCTTTTCGCTAGGAAGAAATTCTGGGAAACCGCTAGGAGTAGAAAAGTTTATTTTGTCACCTTTTGCCATGCATGTACCTTACTAAGTTGAGATTTGAGATGAGAGTTATACAGCAATACGGTTCAGTTAAGGCTAAAACTCTTTGTGAAAGTCATTTTTTTTAACGAACCGTAGAGGCGCAGAGAACACACAAAGAAAGAAAGAAAGAAAGAAAGAAAGAAAGAAAGAAAGAAAGAAAGAAAGAAAGAAAGAAAGAAAGAAAGAATAAATGCTTGACTGAACTGTATTGAGTTATACGGAATCCGCCGGAAGCATCTAACTTTTGTAGAAGGCTCTTTAAACCTCACCCCAACCCTCTCCTTACTAAGGAGAGGGAGCAGAAATCTTATTTCCTTGCTTGCTAAGGGGAGAAATTACTATTTTTTTAGCCGTTCTTCTTGAATTAGGGTGCGTTGAAAGATTTGATTATTCTTAAACCAATGCCAAGTGCGGGCACGATTGTTATTGTCAGGACTAATGTAGATCATTTCATAGATGGTCATTTCTGGGTTTGTCTTATAAGCAAACCACAAAATAACAACTGAATCATCTGCTTCCCAAGCTTTTCCTTGAATGCGATCGGTGTCAAACCAGAGTTTATTATCTTTATAGCTTCCAGGAAATTCATACTCTTCTCGTTTGCCATCAGACCAATTGTAACGATTGATTTGGTAGTAAGGATGAAGTCCATCTTCTGGAAATTGACAAGTTAAGTGAGACTCATACTTGTCGAGGATTTTTCCTGTTGTATCAATTAATGTATAAGTTCCTACCCAATCTCCTTCATGACGGACAAGTACGGGCATTCCTTCTCGAATATTTGAAGTCATTGCAATTCACCTCTTAACAACTGTAGGTAAGGTTGACAACACAAGCTAATAATAATAGATTGAGCGGGTAAGCAGTGCATACCCTACAAAAACTGCTGAATTTTAGCATTGGCATTGTAAGTTGATATATTAACATTGTAAGTCGATGCTATATACCGCTTCTAAAAACTTACCTTCTGTTTCTTGACAGTATTTATGATGATCGTCGTAATATCCTTCCCTCAACTTTCGTAAAGTGGGGCGCGTCAAACTTCATTATCAAACCACCAAGGGTCATTAGTAGTGTTAGTTTTGATCAAAATAGCTTTTTTTCGCATGAAGCGTTTTAGCGCCGCTGCACCCATGCGTGATCCTCCCAGACCAGAGAATTTAAAGGCGTTTTTCTCTCCCTCATGTATCATGGCGGTGAGTCCAGCATCGTTGATACTGATGCCACCTGCATCTATCTGGTGGGCAACTTCTAAGGCTTCTGCTTCTGACTCGGCAAACACAGCAGCACTCAATCCATAAATTGAGTCGTTCGCTAAAGATACTGCTTGCTCTACTGTGGAAAAAGGCATCACTGGCATAATCGGGCCAAAAGTCTCTTCGGTCATCACTTTCATGGAATGGTCAACTTGGGTGATAACTGTCGGACGACACCACCAACCCCCACCTAAGTCTTCAATTACACCCCCGCAGTGAATTACTGCTCCCTTTTCAACTGCATCTACGAGATGGTCGCTAATAATTGCTGCTTGTCTTTCGGTGATGATGGGGCCAATTTCTCCACTTTCAATTGTAGGGTAGGCTAGCCCAAGGCGATAAGCTTTGGCTACTAGTTGATGGTAAAACTTTTCAAATATCGATTCAGCAACATAAATTCGCTCAATTGAGAGGCATGACTGTCCGGTGTTGACGACGGAACCCCACAATATTGCTGAGGTTGCTAATTCTAAATTGGCTGATTCCAAGACGATCGCCGGATCTTTTCCTCCTAATTCCAAAAAAGCTGGAATAAACTGTTTAGCAGCGGCTTCTGCTACTTTTCGCCCTGTGGCTACACTGCCTGTAAAACATACCAAATCTACATTTTCAATCAAAGCAGATCCGGTTGTGCCTGCTCCTTCAACAAAAGTTAATACATCGTGCAGTTTAGGAACGGCGTTGAGTGCTGTAATCATTGGTGCTACGAAGCGGGGAGCGATTTCACTGGGTTTGACAATCACCGCACAACCCGCCAACAATGCCGGAATGGTATCAATGGTAGACAGTAACAGGGGAAAATTCCACGGGCTAATTATCCCAACTAGGGGATAAGGAACCGATATTTGTTGCAAGGCGATAAACGGAATGGCTGTATTTTTTGCAGATTCTTGCAGCAACTCTGGCGCTAACCGACACCAGCGATCGATGCTAGAGAGGAAGGAATCTATTTCTAATACTGAGACTGACAATCTTCCTGTATCATTTACCAAAGCTTCCGTTAAGCGATCGCGTCCAGATAATATCGCTTCCTTCCACTGCTGTAAAGCTTCAATTCTCCCCTCTAAACCCAACTGCTGCCAGCGAACTTGCGCTCTGCGGCTGCGCTTACATTGTTGTACCAGCAGCTTTGGGGGCGGTGGGATAATTACGTAGTCAAATTTGCCAGTTCGGGGATTGCGGACTTCTATTGGTTTTGTCATTAGGAGTTATTCAATTTTGGATTTTAGATTTTATATTTTAGATTTTAGATTTTTCTTCAATCCCAAATCCAAAATCCAAAATTCTTCTGCCCAATTCAAATTATCCCCAATTTGGTTAACCGCTCAATGGTGGCTTGCTGCGTTTGCAGGAAGTGTTTGCGGTCTACTTCTCCTTCCAGCATAGTATTAGCAGGGTAAAAGTGTGACTGGCGATAACTTTCGGCGTATAGCTCAAACCGTTGGCGTGAAAGTAAATTATTTAACCCCGGTCGGCGGCGATCGCGTCGTAATGCTACTAGGTCAATCTCTGCGAATGCTGCCATGCTTTCACCTGCACCTGTCTCAGCTAAAACGATTCCGCGATGGTCAATGATTTTAGAGCCACCATCAGCCGAAGTAATGGGGATGGCAATATTAGCGACACCTGCGGTATTGGCTGAAACTACGTATGCCAGATTTTCGACGGCGCGAGTGATTTTTGCCGCGTCTTTGGGGGTAAGGTTTTTGTTGTATACTTCCGAGGTTGAATGGACAAAAATCTCCGCTCCTCGCATCGCCAAACACCGCGCCACTTCTGGATACAAAATTTCTTCTGATGCTAAAGCTGCCAAATTACCGATCTCCGTTTTGGCAACGGGGAAAACTCCCTCTAAACCATAGCAGTCGAGATACTTATCCCAAACATCATGGGGGGTGGGAGCAAATAAGGAATTTAGCCGCCGATATCGCAAAACAATTGAGCCAGAGGGGTCAATGATAAAGCAGGTTTGGAAATACAATCCGCGAAAATTGGGGTCAACTTCGTAGGCATTGCCAGCTAAAAAGATTTTATGCTTTTGAGCAATTTTACCAAGTGCTTCATACTCAGCCCCAGCCATTTCTATACAGGCTTTTTCTGCCCATCCTAAGAGAGAATCTCCCATCGGAAAACCAGTCAGGAAATATTCTGGCAATACAATTAAACGACAATCAAAGCCAATGAAAGCGATACTGGCAGCAATTTGTTGAGCTAGGCGGTTGATGGAGTTTTGCATCAGCGATCGCGCTTCGTGGCGATCGCTTGTTTGGTTGACTGCATGACAGGTAACTTGCAGTGCCAAAGCACGGTAGGATTCTAAATTATCGGTGTTATTGTCCAAAATTCCTCACTAATTGAAAGAATGCGATCGCCATCTCAGAGCGTAGGCGTAGCCCAACCTAGCCATCGTACAAGTTTATCTGTCAACTCAGATCCAAGGGCTTTGTTGAAACTTTTTGCTTGGATGTTGTCGGTCTGAGGTCGAAACTTTAAGTTCTGATATTAAATCAGGTTGCTACTTAATTATTATTTGCTTCTTCTGTCTTTGTATAAACTTAATTTAAATAAAGAACTCCAGGTAGAAGAGAATGTCAAATTTCCCCGATCGCACAGAGTCAAACACCGATAAAGTGTTACTCATCGGAGTTACTGGTGGCACAGGTGGAAATGTCGTCAAGGGATTTCTCGAACAGGGAGTTACCAATTTGCGAGTCATCACTAGAGAAATTGACCTGAATCGTCCAACTCTTGCAAAACTCAACGATGCCAAAGTTGAATTGGTAAAAGCCAATCTCGACGATGAAACCTCCCTCATCGCAGCCTTTGCAGGGATTTCGGCTGTTTACTGCCACGCTACTTCTGCGGACTCCCCTAAAATTGACCCGCGAGAGGTGGAGAGAGCAAAGCGAGTTGCACAAGCTGCCAAACAAGCTGACATTAAGCACTTTGTCTATAATTCCGCAGGTGGGGCGGACAGGAATTCAGGAATTCCCCGCATTGAGCAAAAGTACCAAGTGGAGGAAATTCTCAAACAAGCTGGCTTACCGACTACTATGTTGCGAGCCTGCTTGTTTATGGAGGAGTTTTGGAAGAAGTACACGCGACCTTCCATCCTCAAAGGTAGTTTCCCGTTTTCTATTCAGCAAGACTTGCCCCTTCATCTAATTACAACGAAGGACATGGGGCGCGTTGCTGCCTACGTAATCAAACATCCTACCAAGTATATTGGTCAAGAAATTGAGCTAGCTGGCGATGTGCTGACTCCAAAGCAGATGGCAGAGGCATTCTCCCAAGCGCAGGGGATGAAAGTTGTCTACAAAGAGACACCCGCCTGGATTTTCTTACTCTTGCTCCAAAGGGAACTGTTTGATTTGATTCAGTGGTATCGCAAACAAGGTTATCAAGCCGATGTCCAGCGTTTACGAGAAGAGGAGTTTCCTGGACTTCTGACTACATTTAGGGAATTTCTGGCAGAAACCAACTGGGGAAATGCCCAACTCACCTACGAGAGTCTGTGATTACCTCACCCTCAATCCCTCTCCTTATAAAGGAGAGGGAAGCATTGATTCACCAATTTAGAGAATGCGATCGCCACCCCAGAGCGATCGCACAAGTCTATCTGTCAATTCCGATCCAAATAGCCGCACAGCGATTTGGTTATCTGCGTCGCGTTCTGCACTGCTCCGGCGCAGCCATAAATCACGAGCCGCTAGAGCATCCCGTGCATCTTCTGGCACAGGTTCAGCTGCATCTACCCAAGTTAACCAGCGATCGAGTGTTTCATGTGCAAGTGTGCGAGTTAGTTCGAGGGTATCAAAAGTAGGCGCGCCGGTGTAGCACAAGCTAACAGGCGATTGAAATAGGCGAACATACACACTTTTGCTAGTAAATAACTTGAGCCGCGAATCGGACTGCAACTTCAAGAATGTTTCGTTAACTGGCTCATAGTAGCGATCGAGATATGCCAAATCGGTTAAAAGCTCAGTCCGGGGAATGTAATCTATATAAAAGAAAATATTGGGAAGTGTGCCAAATTCAAACGCTAAATGAGGAACCTGGATATGCGACTTCAACCAAGTGGTAAGACGCATGACGCTGAAGTTTGAACTTTCAGGGCTTCCTAGCCATGAATGAACTAGCCAGTCAATTTCTGACGCCACAAAAGTGGTCAGCGATCCGTTGATATTGCCATCGAGACTGCGGTATGGCTGTAAATCTAGTGTAGAAGGGTCTGGATGTAACTGAAAACGAGCCTCTAGTTTTTGGTGGAGTTCCTTAGTAATTTCCCACAACTGCTCAAATACAGCTTTCTTGTCTAGATCAGTTGGTTGCTGAGTCATAGTTTGAGTTTGTTGCTTTTATATAGAGTTTGACACTTTCCCCATCTGTGATCAGGGGGAACATCTGTGCGTTGCTACCAAAGCCTATATTACATCGTAGACTGCGATCGCTATCATCATTTGTGACTGGATTCAAATCGGCTACGACTAGACGCATCAACATAACCTGTAATGCCCCTGAAATAGCAATTTGGCAGCGTAATTATTACGATTACATATTATTACATAATATTAGAATGCTCGTTGAAAACCCTTGAAGATATGTCCATGATCCAAATACGTTGGTAGGGACACAGCAATGGTCATAGGTGTCAACTTAGCGTGAAAACCTGCCTAGAACCAGCTTTTAGATTGTCTCGTTAAGAGTCTCCGACTGGGAATGCCGTTCTAGAGGCGGAGCCTCTTGAAAAGCGGCAGAGCAGCATTTCCAGCCTCTTGCTGGAAACGAGGTTTTAAAAGGCTTTGCGCTTAAGTTGACACCTATGAGCAATGGTGTATCCCTACGAGAAATCTATATGTCTCAGGGTTTGTGTGAAATGGGATGAAATCTGGAAATCATTTTTATCTCGGCGTGTAGGAGAGCCTGTAAATCGTGCCGCTGTAGTCATCCGATATTAACAAATTACCCTGCTGATCCACTACCGTATCCACGGGTCGCCCCCAGAAATCTTGCGTTCCTGGAATTACCCAGCCGGTGACTAAATCTATCTGGTTTCCTGGGATCTTTGTCGTATTTTCCCAGGGAAAGTAAGCTATTTTATAACCTGTTCTCTGCTGCCGATTCCATGAGCCGTGCAGCCCTACCAATACCCCAGTTGAGTATAGGCTGGGAAACTTCGTATTTTGTAAGAAGGTTAGTCCCAACGGAGCTGAATGCGCTTGGATACCTCTGATAATCTTGTCCATCGCATTGCAATTAACATGTCCATCGGCATTAAACTGATAGTCGCGGTCGAAGGGCATATAGTAGGAGCGATTTGATGTGTCAGGATTGGGGTTGCAGAATGGCCAACCGTAGTTACCGCCATCTCGGACTCGCGTGAGCTCCTCTGGCGGGTGGTTGTCTACGTAGGACGGGACAACCTTACCGTAGTTGTTAGTGGCATCCTTGAAGGGATAGGCGATGTTATCTCGATTATTAACGGCTACCCAGAGGTCATTTGTGCCAGGGACGAATGCCAGTCCTTCTGCATTGCGTAAACCTTGGGCAAAAAGCCGCGGATTGCTTCCATCAGCGTTGTACTGGTAAATCGCACCCCGCCGTGGGTTACTGACAGTATCTGCTACGCAGGCGTTGCATGTCGAGGCGATGGACACGTATAGTTTGTGGTTGGCATCGAGTGCGATATTTTTCAGTTCGTGACCGTAAGCACCTTTGAGTTCGGAGGTGCTGCTGTCTGGTAAGCCAGCGACGACAACTTGGCGATTCTGGGCGGTTATGTCTCCAGATTTGTAGATGAAGCGGTTAATTTGATTACTCTCAGAGATATAAATGTATGTGGTGTTATTAATCGTGTGAAACACAATGCCCTGCGGATTGCGTAGACCTGTCACAAAGTCAGAAATAATTGGGTCTTTGCTGCCATTTGCCCTGACAATCAGTACTTTACCGGTACTTGGCTGCGACACTAGAAGATTGCCATTGGGAGCAACTGCGATAAAGCGGGCTTTCGGAATGCGAGCATAAACGGAGATGGAGAAGTTGGGCGGCACTTTCAAGTAACGGCTAATATTGAAAGGCCAATAGCTCATTGTATTAGAAACCTGAATCTTGGTGTCAATAGACGCGGCTGCTGGGATGGCCAACGCTGGGGTGGAAAGAACCTCGAAGGGGATCACAGTAGTAAGCAGGGCGAGCAAGCTAACTAGCCGCGCAGATACTATCCGTCCGAGCCATTGTTTTGGCTGTAGAGCAAACAGAATTGACATTTTCAACTTCCTTTTGATGTGGATAGTAAAATAAGATAACTACACTTAAGACTGTGTTTAGAGCCTTAGTTGTAGCAGCCAGCAACGCCAGAAACGCTTTGACTGCTCTCAGTGCTAAGAATAAAGTGTTGAGTGAATTAAAAATTACTCAATACTTATCTAATTGCTGAAGTAGCCCTATTTACACTAGTTAGACTTCCAAATTTTAAACTGTTTATTTACCAAGAAAAAATCAGTGAAGATTTGATTATTAATTAATTTGTGTCAATTCAGAGATAGCTTTTTTAAACTTCTGCTAGTTGTTAGAGTATGGGGCTGGCAAGAAGTTGAGCCTATTTACCGGGACTTATGCAAAATTGTTTCAAAAACCTGATTTTTCGTAGTGGTAATTCCTGAATTACCACTAATTTAGAACTTTCTTCCGTAAGTCATATTTGCCAATAATCTTAGCTAAAATGGATGATTAAAGGTGATTACAGTTAATAGAACCGTCCGAAAGTTCAATTGATATAAATCAAGAAAATAAATCCTATCTCTGTTGACTAAAATTAATTCTCCTAAAGGCTAGTACAGATTACATAAGATACGAAATCGGGGAGTTACTCAAAATTAAACAACACTATCTTTCGCCCTTAAACTATCAGCAGCTACATGAAACCCTCATTACTGCATTGTTTTAAGACATCTAAATATTGTCTAAAAACCTTAAAGAGACTGGGTTCTAAATTTCCGAAAAAGTCTAATTCTTACCCGAATATCTCTGAATTGCAGGTTTGATTGATTAATATTGCTCTTGTCTAGATTTAACTAGCATATATAGAACTCCGGTTTGATTAATCAAAAGTTTTTAAGATAAAAGCTTCACTGGAAAATTTTTTAGTCTCAGTATACTTTCCAAATTCAAGTCCGATTCCTATATTTACTTACATACTATTGAGATCAGACTGAAACGTAACTCGTATATTCACTAATATTTAAATTTTCTCTTAAATTTTTTTAGAGTAAATTTACGTAAGCTGTAATTCAATATCATGTTTCAGCAAAAAGTGGCGATACTCAAATACAAGTTATTGTTAGCTTACTGACATCAGCCCTCTATCTTCATCCTTTTTTTTAGCTGAAGGTATTGAGTGTAGAACTTTATTTACGCTAACTAACTATTTAATTATCGGCGATTCATCTCTTTACCGGAGAATTACTAATAGAAAATCCCCGACGCGTGGGTTTAAGATTAGCCAATTCCACTTGAAAACTTACCTTATCGCTCATTTTCCCACTTCTGGCTTCCAAAGTCCAATTACCAGGACGCAAATACCAAAATAAAGAATTAGCTAACTGTGTATCTAACTTTTCACCATTTAACCACCACTCAACAGGCGCAGATTTATTTCCCACTAGCTTCAATTCGAGTTTTTGCTTCGCGTCTTCACCTGGATACAGTAAGAATAAATCGCCATGATGCGGAGATAAAATTCTCAAATTGGTAGAAGTAAAATTCGATTGCTGTTGTTTTGCCAACCACTCATCATACTCTGGTGGTAAATTGAATTGATTTTCACGTTCGTAATTACTTTTATCTTCAGGATAGAAATATTCCTGCACCACTGAGGTACAATCTGGTGTTGGTCGTAACCCCGAAATTGCACAAATAGGTAGTTGCACTAAACCTTCTGGAGATGGAAAATCTGCTGGTTCTTGATGTTCGTGCAGGTGTAACATAATCCGATTCCACAAGGGTGCAGCCCCTGTCACACCTGAAACCTGTCGCATCGGTTCGCCGTTGAAATTGCCTACCCAACTAGCAACGGTGTAATCGGTAGTGAAGCCAACTGTCCAAGTGTCACGAAAATTGGAAGAAGTGCCAGTTTTAGCCGCAGAAGGAAAGGGTAAATTTAACACTGAGTCTACACCAAATGCTGTTGCACGAGCATGGCGATCGCTGAGTATATTGGTGATTAATTGCCATATTGTGTGGTTGTTGGGGAGTGGGGAGTCGGGAGTCGAGAGTGGGGATTTGGAAAATGTGCTTACTAAAGGGGTCGCATCTCCAAGTCGTGCTATGGTCAGGTAGGCATGCGCTAATTCCCAGAGACTGACTTCGCCACTACCTAGAGTTAACCCTAAACCATAATGTTCTGGGGTTTGATTGAGGTGTTCAAATCCTAGTTGATGCAGTCGTTCTAAGAAAGTTTCCACACCTACTTTTTCTAACACCCGCACTGCGGGTACATTCAGGGAATTTGCTAAGGCGATTCGCACCCGCACTGGGCCAAGAAAGCGTTCGGTATAATCTGTTGGACTATAAAGTTTCGCGCCGGGAATGGCATAATGGGCGGGTACATCTGCTAAGATACTATTTGGGCGAATTAAACCTTTTTCTAAAGCTAATTCATACACAAAAGGCTTGAGTGTAGATCCTGGTTGACGTAGAGCTTGCACTCCATCGTTGCGTCCCAGTTTGACTTCATTAAAGTAATCAGGCGAACCGACATAAGCCAAAACTTCGCCACTGCGGTTGTCAATCACCAACGCAGCTGCATCATGGACATTGTTGGCGGCTAGAGAATAAATTACCTGTTGTACCTGTGCTTCGACAAACTGCTGCAAAGGAAGATTTATAGTCGTGCGGATGGGGGAATTTTCTTCTGTTTGCGTCTCAGACATCTTATTGGCTAACCAAAATAAAAAGTGTGGTGCAGCGATAATTCCCCGTTGGCGAGATTGAAACACAACTTTTTCGGTGTGTGTTCGGGCTGCGATCGCTCCACTAATATACTTTTCTAGTACCATACGATTGAGGACGTATTTTTGTCGCTGCTTCAGCCGTTCCCAATGCTGGTAAGGGTTAAAGTATGTGGGATTATTGGGAATAGCAGCCAACAAACTAGCTTGGGCAAGATTCAACTCACTAGCTGAGATGGAAAAATAAGTCCGCGCAGCTGCTTCCACACCATATATATTGCCTCCCATTGGCAGCCGATTGATATATGCAGCAAAGATTTCATCTTTGTTCATCCCTGCTGTTAACCGCCAAGATAGCCAAATCTCTTGCATTTTACCAGAGAAGCTGCGAGGCACGGGATCTAACATCCGCGCCAATTGCATCGTAATCGTGGAAGCGCCGGAAACAACTTTTTTGGCGTGAATGGCTTCTTTACTGGCGCGGATAACAGCTTTCATATCCAACGCCCCGTGATGGTAAAAGCTGCCATCTTCGGCGGCTAAAATGGCATGGGTAAACTGGGGCGAAACCTGATTTAGTGGTACTACTGATGTATGCTCTTGGTCACGGGTGAGCAATGTTCCTAATTGTAAACCATTGCGATCGCTAAATTGCATTGCCAACTGATTTTGGGCAATGTCTGCGGCACGAATGGGCGCAAAATAAGGTGATAGGCGTACTATTAGGCAGATTAGCAGCAGAGCCAGGATAACTTTACCAGTTTTATGCAGTTTGTGCTTAATTTGAGTTAGCGATCGTGAAATTAGTTTCATCAGGGAAACCCCTGTCTAAGAAAAGTTACCTTAATTTTCCCGCCGACTTACTTACATCTACATCAGTAAATATGTCAAATCCTTAATAATTCATTTTTACTAACTTAGCAGATGTAAATTAATGTTTGCAAAATTTATAGTTAAGAATTGTAGTTATTTTTTGGAACAATCACACTGAATTAGTTATCAATGTAAATAAACATAGTTAAATCCAAAGTTTAAGTACAAATAACTAGTCATCTGGAGTAGTTTATTAGTATTAAGATTGCCCACTGAATAAGCGAGTGTGAACTTTTGTTAGCTATAATTTGTGAATTTTTAATTTTGAATTACTAAAAATATGATTATCAGAGTTTTACTCCGTTTCCACCATAAAATTCTCTATCTCTTCCTTAGTGTCCTTGGCATTCTTAGCGGTTCATTAAAAAAAATTAGTCATTCCTCAAGGCGCAAGAGAAAAATACAGTTTATTCTTCTCTTTACATTTATGTTAGGAATGGCAGGGTGTAATTTTTTTGGTATCAACTCAAGTAAAGAACAACTCCCAGCAGTTTCGCCACTCACACCACCAAAACTACCAGATTGGATTGAACAAATTAGTCCCATTGGGGATGCCAAATCTCTTAACCAAATTCGTATCCGTTTTAAAGAAGCTTTAATCCCAGTTGAAAGTCTTGATAGTCCAGAACAGCAAAAGCTATTACAAAAATTTGCACTTTGGCCACCTTTACCCGGTCAATTTCGCTTTTTAACACCGCGTATGGTGGGATTTGAAGCTGATAAAGCATTGCCAATAGCGACAAGATTTCAAGTCACTCTCAAAGCAGGTTTAGCCGATTTAAAAAATCATCGCCTAGACAAAGATTTACCTTGGACTTTCAATACCGAATCTATCAACCTGACTAATTTACCTGGTGTCAATCCTGTTGAGAAGGCTGAGGTTGAACCAATTGATTTACAACAGAAGTTACAGTTTACTTCCAATGTAGAATTAGATTTAGCTTCTGTACAAAAACATTTACAGTTAATTACCGAAGGACAAAATAAAGTTACAGGTTTTAAAGTCGAATTTAACAAAGAAGAAAAACCATCAAAAAATGAAGAAGATCCTTTAGAAAAATTTGACCCTTCGGCACGCAATTGGATTTATAACCTCATCCCCCAGCAAAATCTCGAAAAAGCAACTCGTTATCGCCTGGTATTTTCTCCCGGAATACGTCCTGCTTATGGTAATCTAACTACAGCGAAAGAATTCGCCAGTAAGTTAGTAACTTATTCGCCTTTGGCATTTCAGAAAATTAACTTTTACGGACAGCCAGATGCAGGTGGAACTTTTGGAAGATTTCTTAAAGGCAGTCCGCAGCTTGAATTTAATAACGTTTTATTAGCAGATTCAGCTAAAGAAAATATTACTATTAATCCAGCACCAAAAGAAATTTCGAGAATTATACAAGTAAATGATGAAGATAAAATTGTCGGCATCAATCCTTATGCGTTAGAACCCGCCAAGACTTATACAATTACTATGGGTGCTAATCTCAAAGATAAGTTTGGACAAACTTTGGGTAAACCTGTCACAGTTAAATATGATACTGGAGATTTAGCTGGGGATATCTGGGTCCCATCAGATTTGAATATTTTCCCCACAGGTAAAGATTTACAGCTAAATATTAGTACGGGAAATCTGCCAGAATCTAAGTACAAAGCCGCTTATCGAGTAGTTAACCCGACAGATTTAGTTTATTTTAATAATAGTAGTGATTTATTACCAAACCCTTCTGATTGGCAAAGTTTTAAAGTATCGGGTAAGAAAAATCAATCAGTTGATATTGCTGTTCCTCTCCGAGAAAAAATAAGTGCTGCTACGGGAATGTTAGCTTATGGAGTGCAAGCCCGCACTAATAAATATCAGGAGAATGGTAAGGAACTGTGGCGAGAACCGACAACTTATGGCTTAGTTGAATTGACGAATTTGGGCGTATTTACTCAGTGGTTTCCTGAGTCAGGCTTAATTCGCGTCAATCATCTTACAGATGGTTCACCAGTTAAAGCGGCTGCTATTGAAATTTATCAATCAAAATTACAGGCAAAATCTCGCCCGGAACCTGTACCTTGTGCAACGGGTAAAACTGATGAAAATGGAACTTTTAGAATTGTTCGTGAAGGATTACCGCAATGTTATTCTGGGAATGAAAGTTCTAGTAAATCACCACAATTATTAGTAATTGCGCGTGAAAATCAAGATTGGGCATTCGCTAGAACAGAAGAATATAGCGGCGTTTATGGATATGGTATTGATGCAGGTTGGCAAGATAGTAAGCCAGAATCACGCGGGGTAATTTTTTCAGATAGACAGTTGTATCAACCAGGAGAAAAAGCTTGGTTAACTGGGTTTGCTGACTATTTACAAAATGGCACAATCCAGCAAGATAAAAATGCTGTTTACCAATTAACCTTGGTAAATCCTGATGGACAAAAGACTAATTTAGGTACGCAAACTACAAATGAATTTGGCACATTTTCTCTGGAACTGCCAATCAAAAATACTCAGCGCTTAGGCTACCATACAATCCAGGCTAAGAGAAAGAACGGGCAAGAAATTTCTGGAGAATTTCGGATAGCTGAGTTTAAGCCACCTAATTTTAAAGTCGAACTCAACTTAGATAAAGAATTTGCTCTCATTGACGAGAAAGTTGATATTAATGCTACAAGTAATTATTTATTTGGTGCGCCTGTACAAGGTGGAGAAGCAAAATACTTTATTACTCGCCAGCAAGCTAATTTTGTTCCTAAAGGTTGGGACGAATTTACTTTTGGTAGACAATGGTTATGGCCGGAAGAAACTCCTACCATATCTAGTGATGTGTTGCAAACTAATGCCCAGCTAGATGCTAATGGTAAAAGTAGTCAAAGTGTGAATGTGGCTAATGATTTACCATATTCGATGACTTACCGAGTAGATATGCAAGTTGCAGATGTTTCTAATCTGTCTGTAGCGAATTTCAAAACTTTTACAGCTTTACCGAGTAATCGCCTCATCGGGTTAAAAAGCAATTTTATCGCTGATGCTGGCAAAGCTTTTCCAATTGAAGTGATTGTTACTGACCCTACAGGAAAACCGATAACAGGTCAACGGGTGCGCCTGGAATTACAACAAATTAAATATAGCAGCGTCACCCAATTAGTTGAAGGTAGCCAAACACCAAAAAATCAAGTTGAATATAAAACAGTCGGACAAGCAGAAATTACATCTGCTAGTAATCCGCAATCGGTAAGTTTGACAGCGCCGGAATCTAGTTCCTATCGGATTAGAGTTAATTTTAGCGATGCCAAATCCGAATTAAGTGCCACAGATTTACAAATTTGGGTAACTGGAGGAAATTCAGTATTTTGGGGTTCGGAAGAAAAAGATGTATTAGAAGTAAAGTTAGATAAAAAAGAGTTTAAACCGGGTGAAACCGCTACTGCAATAATTCAATCTCCCTATCAAGACGCAGAACTGTACTTTGCTGTGATTAAAGACAAACCCCTTTATCAGCAGATTATCAAAGTTCAGGGAGGCACACCAAAAATTCAGTTTCAAATCACGCCAGAAATGCTGCCAAATGCAGCCATCGAAGCTGTATTAGTAAGGCAAGGTAAACCCATAAACCAAGTGGAACCAGGAAGTTTAGATAAGTTGGTGAAGATTGGTTTTATACCTTTTAAAGTTAATTTAGAAGATAAGTATTTAAAACTGCAAGTTAAGCCAGTGCAAGCATCATTAGAACCTGGTGCAGAGGAAACAGTACAACTAGAACTAAAGGATAATCAAGGAAACCCCACCAAAGGACAGTTTACAGTCATGGTGGTAAATGAGGCGGTGTTACAACTTTCTGGTTATCGTCCACCAGATTTGGTAGATACAGTTTATGCAGAACAGCCAATATCTACCCGCTTTAGCGATAATCGACCAGATGTAATATTACAACCACAAGATGTAGCTAAACCCAAAGGTTGGGGTTATGGCGGTGGTTTCTCAACTGGTGCAGCAAATACTCGCACTCGCACTGATTTTAAAGCTTTAGCTTACTACAACGGTTCTGTTCTCACCGATGCTAATGGTAATGCACAGATAACCTTTAAATTGCCAGATGATTTAACCACATGGCGGGTGATGGCTGTGGCCACTGATGGAAATCTGCGTTTCGGTAACGGCGACGCGACGTTTATCACCACAAAGCCACTGCTAACTAATGCCATCTTGCCACAGTTTGCCCGTCCAGGCGATCGCATCCTTGCTGGTTTATCTGTAACTAACAACACTGGGAATACAGGAAATCTCTCAATTAATGGCGAACTTAGCGGGAATGTGAAGTTTGCTAAGGAAAACCCCACAACTACTTCTTTGCAAACCAAAGCTGAATCTGCAACTCATGCTTATCGCTTTCCAATGGTGGCGGATAGCGTGGGAATTGCTAAAGTTCGCTTTACCACTCAGCTAAATACAGCCGCAGATGCTTTTGAAGTACCTTTGGAAATTAAGCCAATTGAAATTACAGAACAAGTCGTTGAAACTGGTGTCACTGAAAAACAGGTGAAGATTCCCCTGAATGTTGATAAAAATACCTTCCCTGATGCGGGAGGTTTAGATATTCAGTTGGCGAGTAGTTTGATACCGGAGATTCAAGCACCAGCAAAGCAGGTTTTAGAGGATAATGATTTGCCGTTTACAGAACCGGCGGCGAGTCAATTAATGATTGCTGCTAATCTGCAAACTATCGCCCAAAAATATGGACAGGCATTTGCAGAATTTAATCCCACCCAACAGGGAAATCAAGCAATTGAAAAATTAAAAAAACTCCAAATAGCCGATGGTGGTTTTGCTGCTTTCCCCGGACAAGAAAAATCTGACCCTTGGGTTTCTTCTTATGCGGGTGAATCTTTGGCTAAAGCCAGTCAGGTGTTCCCTAATTTAGTCGATTCTGCAATGGTGTCTCGCCTGAAAGCTTATTTGCAAAAAGTTCTGGCGAATCCTGGAGAATACGATTTTTGCAAACAGCAACTGTGTAAAAGACAACTGCAACTTAATGCTTTAATCTCACTTTCACAAATTGGGGAAAAGCGCAATACCTTTCTTGCAGATATTTATGAACAACGCAATAACTTTGATGTCGTAACTCAAATTAAACTGGCACAATACTTGTCTCAATTCCCAGAATGGCAAGATGAATCTCAACAATTAGTGAACAAGTTACAACAGAATATATATGAAACTGGTCGCACAGCAGTTGTAAGTTTACCCAGCAGTTGGGGATGGATGAGTTCATCTACCACGACGCAGGCGGAAGCTTTACGCTTATTTATTGCCAAGCAAAGTAAACCCGAAGTTATAGATAAGTTATTCCAAAGTCTTCTAGCACTGCGACGGAATGGCACATGGCAAACTAACTATAATAATGCCCAAGCCTTAACAGCTTTGGTAGAATATAGCCAACTGCAACCCACGCCGCCTAATTTTGTTGCCACAGTGGAATTAGCCGGTAATAAGTTAGGAGAAAATCGGTTTAATGGCTATCAAAATCCTAGTTTACAGCTAAATGTGCCAATGAATAAATTACCTCGTGGTCGCAATGATTTAACGCTGCAAAAATCAGGTAATGGCACTTTGCACTATCTGGTTGCTTATAATTATCGCTTGCAAGGAAATCAACCAGGCAGATTTAACGGCTTACGCATAACACGAGAAATTAGTCAAGTAAATAAAGAGAAAGTTTTACAGAAAACAGGTCTTTACGCTTTCGATAAACCCTTGACTTTAGCCTCTGGACAGGTGTTTGATATTGGTTTAGAAATCATCGCCGATCGCCCCGTGGATCATATAGTAATTAAAGATCCACTACCAGCAGGTTTTGAGGCGGTGGATGCAAGTTTCCAAACTACCACAGCTGCATTACAAGCAAAAGCCGATAACTGGGAACTTGGCTTTAAAAATATCTACCGCGATCGCATTATCGCCTACGCCGACCACCTGGAACCAGGAGTTTATAGCTTGCATTATTTAGTCCGTTCTGTTACTCCTGGTACATTTTCTTGGCCTGGTGCCCAAGTTCACTTGCAATATGCACCTGAAGAATTTGGGCGTACTGCTGAGTCTACGTTAATACTGGAGGATGGGAAGTAACTATTTATCTGAGTGACTGTTCCGGCATTAAAAAGTTTTTGGCTGGTGGTCGCTTGGCGATCGCGGTTGGAATTAGGCAGATATGCCAGTTCATCACTGTTTTCTACTGCTACCGTCCTGTCTTGAATACCTCTGCTGGAGATGATGCTGTTAAGTCAAAAGAACTCTTACCTGACTGACGGGGCAGAGGGCGATCGCATCAAGCCTTAGGTCTTTCTTGCCAATCGACATAGAAAAAGAGAATTGCAAGCATTATATAGCCAATAGCCCAAGGCGCACCAGTTCCCCAGCCGAAATTAACAACTGTATCTGCAACAGTCCAACGATAACTGTGCATCAATCCAACCCAGGAAATTACAGCAGCGATCGCAGACCAATAGGCAGCTTGGCGAAACTTGCGCTCAATAATGTAAACTGTGATCCCAGCTAAAATCATGGCGGAAAAAATAAACCCTTGCTCAAGAGCAAAAGCCCCATCAATATACGTATCACTCAACTTAAATTGCTCAATCAAGGTTGGTGTAAAAGGTTTTTCCGGTGTACCCAAACCTGCTGCCCGGAGTGCATTTTTAGCTATTATTGCACCCCAACCAGCAATTCCCGGTAATAGACCAACAACCACAGCAGGTGCATGGTGCGACGGGGTGGCTGTAAAGCTTTGAGCCACAATCACAATCCCAATCCACAACACAATTGCCATCCCAGCTTCAATCGGGACAAAGTAAGCCAGCATTGCCACAGTTCCACTTAGGCAAAGCAAGCCCATGATTATGCCATTGAGTATAGAGTAACCAACTCTTGCTCCCAAAGCTTTCCAGCCAGGATGACCAATATAAATAGTAGTCGGAAAACAGGAACCACAAATAGCAGCAACCAATGTACCAATACCATTTACCCTCAGACAGGGAGCCGCAGGATAAGTATCACCCGCAGCTGAGGCACTTTCTAAATTCTGAAGACTGCCGACAAGATTAAATAACCCCATTGGTAGAATAATGCTGAAATATTCCACCAAGACTGAACGACTGCTCCACAATTTTGCCAGCCACAAAGAAGGGAGATAAAGTCCTATTGGTTGCAGGGTAGCGCTAAACTTGGCATGATCCCAACTGACAAAACCTGTTCCCCAGGCAAGGGCAATTCCCAACAGAACTGCCAACAAGCCACCAGGGATGCCAAATCGCACTCGCCCAAAATAAGTCAGCAGAATTACACCAAGAGGCACCAAACCGACTACAGGATTGGCAAAGGTACGAAATAGAAAACCAATAGCAATAAAAGTGATTGCAATCCCGCCCAAAGTGGAAAGCAATGCTGCACGGGGGGCGAAGCGACGGAGTGCTTCTCCTCCCCAAGCCCCGACAAACTCTATCAAACCGGAACCAAAGCAAGCCACCAGTCCTGCTTGCCAAGCTAATTCAGCAGCTTGTTCGCCAGATGCACCACCAGAAATTGCTGCTAATTTTACAGGCAGCATCACCAGAAAAATATAGGCAAAAAGGCTGACGGTGTTAATCCCATAGGGCAAAGCAGTAATATCGTCCCTCTGCTCACGTTTCCCTTGCTCTTTGGCTAGCCTTGCGTAATAGAAGTTGCCAACAATCAAACTTATTGCAACTCCTGGCAAAATGCGCCCATAAACTAACGATGCAGGAAAGCCAAGCACTCGTTCGCACAAATTGACAATCAATAAAATTTGAATAAAATTATCAAGCGCCAGCCCAAACAAACCATCAATGTCTCTGCGAACGAACCAACGGGGTACTCTGGTTGTAGCGATTTCCATTGTTTTACTTTTGCTTTGCCAATTTTATGGCTATGGTCTTGCCGCTTTCAGAATACCAGCAATGGTATTACAGGTGATCGGTCGGTTACAGATAGTTTTCTGTTAGCCTACATCAGCAAGGCTTTGGGCAAGTTGAGAGAATCGATTGTTGCTGCTGGCGGACTACGCCCCGCCTGAGCAAGCGTCCGACATTCCGCACCCCCCACTGTCACAATCGGTTTTTTGGGATTTTTACCCCCTATTAAGGCTACTTTTTATACTAAGCAAGGAAATATCCAATTGCGTAGGCGCAGCCCAACTTAGGCATCGCTAATCCCAAATCTCGAAACGTCCAAAATTCGTTATGTGACACTTTAGGGTGCGGAATGTAGGTTTAATGGGAGATAAACAGGGTGGCTAACAGTCGAGCGATCGCACTTAAGATGTAAAAAAGGGAATCTAGAAATCTTCAAAGCCTATGGCAGAACAAGGCAGTGACACATATTCTCAAAGTCAAGGAACATGGCGATTTGTATTTACCAATTTCCTGCCTACGCTATCAGTAGGGGATTCAGACCCGCCAATGATTGAAGACCACAAAACAAGAAAATTTGGTGGGGGTGCAAAAACGCCACTCGTACAGAATTCAGAATGAATTCTGTTTCGATAAATAGAAATGGGCAAAAGCCGGATATTCTACAGGAGAAGCTTTTCAATGTCGATAGTAGAGTATGAATTCACAAAAAGTATTCTTGAAATTATAAATTTGTATTTTCCTGATCAAGGAACTATAATTTTGAACTCTAGTGAGTTATTCCAGTAGTTAAATATTAAGACAAAAGCTATCAATAAGAAGTTATATGCTAGATTTGCTGACTTTTGGCAGTGAGCAGTTATCCTTAAAAACTGATAACTGCTCACTGATAATTGATTAATCAAACTTCCGCAGGAAGATATTCTTGTTGTCTTTCAACAAATGTTTGGACACGGCTGCGGTAGTTTCTTATAGTCTCATCTACCCAATCGCGATCGTTGCTATTTGCATACAAATGTACCAGTGGTTCGCTGGCATCTGGTAAAACTAACAGCCAGCTGTCATCGTAGGGTTGACAAATTTTCACCCCATCGATGAGTTCTAGGTTTTGGGCTGGGTGAGTTTCCACCAAGTAACGCATTAAAGCACCCTTGGCTGTCCACGGGCAGCGTACTGTATAAGTTTTATGAATTACACGAGGCAATTCTGACCGGGCAGCAGCAAGCGATCGCTCCTGTATAGTCAACATCTCAATTATTTTAGCAATGCAGAACATGGAATCAAATCCCGGATGCAGTTGCGGAAAAATAAAACCAGTCTCTCCACTACCTCCTATTACCACATTTGGATTTGTCTGGCAAGCCTCCATTAAGGCTGTAGGGTTGGCTTTAGTGCGAATCACTCTGCCATCGTGGCGGCGGGCGACTTGTTCAATAGCACTGGAAGCATGAACTGGCACTACTACTGTTCCTCTGGGGTTAGCCGTGAGAATCATGTCCACCATCAGTGCTGTTAACATTTCTCCCCGAATTGGGAAGCCTGATTCATCAACTAAAATCAGCTGTTCTCCATTAGCTGTGACTTGCACACCAAAGTTAGCTTTCAATGCCTCGACTACATGACCTAACTGAGTCAACAGTCCTTCTCGGTCAGTTACTGACATCGCCGTTTTATTCACACTGGCATTCAGTACTACTGCATCAGCACCAAATTTATCCAACATTTGGGGTAAAACTGCCCCTGATACAGCATAAACATAGTCAATTACCACTTTTGCCCGACTGTTGCGGAGTGTATGAACATGCAATAGTTTCTCAAAAGCAGTGCAGTAGCGATCCATCACTTGGCTGGGGTAAGATACATCGCCAATTTCATGAATTAGCGCCCGCCGCATATCTTCCTTAAAGTAAGCCCCTTCAATTTTCTTTTCCAGGGCTTTGGTGATATTAATACCCTTAGCATCCATGAATTCAATCAGAATGTAGTCAGGGCGATCCGGGTGTACCCGCACATGGATACCACCAGTTACCGACATTGTGGGGATAACCGTGCGGGCGATGGGGATAGCTGTAGCATCGAGGTTTTGAATATCAACACCTACTGACATCAAACCAGCAATCAGCGATCGCGTCACCATCCGAGAGACATTACGCTGGTCACGAGAAACCGTTACCTTAGAACTAGGTTTCAAAGTAGAACCATAAGCGGCTCCCAATTTCACGGCGAATTCTGGGGTGATGTCGATATTAGCTAATCCTTGTACACCACGTTGCCCAAATAAATTCCGTTGGGCGGTGTTCCCCCAAATCAAGTTAATGTTTAAAATTGCCCCTGACTCAATCTTTTTACTCGGCCAAACGCGCACACCGGGGCTAATTTGGGCTTCTTCTCCCACCGTGGAAAGCGAACCCACAACCGCAGCTTCTAATACTTGGGCGCGGCGGTCTACACGAGTGCCACGGGAAATCACACAGGCAGAAAGATGTGCTTCTTCGCCAATGATTGCCCCATTCCACACTATCGGGCGTTTGAGATTGGCATCAGCACCAATAGTGACATTATCCCCAATTACGGTTCCTGCTTCAATCTGTACTCTTGCCCCGATGCGGCAATTGTCACCAATCACTGCTGGGGCTTCAATCACAGCCGTCTGGTCGATATAAGTATTTTGGCCTACCCATAAGTTAGGGGAAACTTCTTTGTAGGCACAATCCAGTTGCACTTTCCGATCTAAAGCATCATACTGAGCCTCGCGGTAGGCATCTAAGTGACCAACATCACACCAGTAACCTTGAGCAATGTAACCATACATTGGTTCTTCTTTTGCTAGTAGTAAAGGGAATAAGTCTTTGGAAAAGTCGGATTCAGTGTTTACTGGCAGATATTCCAAAACTTCTGGTTCGAGAATATAAGTGCCAGTATTGACGGTATCAGAAAAAATTTCACTACTAGAGGGTTTTTCTAAAAATCGCCGAATCCGTCCTTCTTCATCGGTAATCACCACCCCAAATTCAATCGGGTTAGGAACCCTAGTCAAAATCAAAGTAGCTTTTGACTTCTTTTGTTTGTGAAATGCGATCGCTGCCGTGAGGTCGAAATCTGTGATACTATCGCCACTAATCACTAAAAAAGTTTCATCAAGAAGTTCAGCAATGTTTTTCACACAGCCTGCTGTACCTAAAGGCTGATCTTCTTCAACGGCATAGGTCATCTGGACACCAAAATCGCTGCCATCTAGAAAGTAGTCTCGCAAGACATCAGGTAAATAATGCAATGTCGCAATCACTTCTGTAATTTGATGTCGTTTGAGGAGATTGATAATATGTTCGGCAATTGGTCGATTTAGAATCGGCACCATCGGTTTGGGCAAATCGCAAGTTAACGGGCGAAGCCGGGTTCCCGAACCGCCTGCCATCAGTACTGCACGCATAAATCCTCCTTAACTATTTACAGCCTTCGCTGCTTGAAAACGCGTCAGATATATTTTGTTCTTCTTTCTTTAGTCTCCTATGGATATCGATATTTGAGGAACTTCCACAAGACGCATCTCCGGTTGACACTCCCGTGTGATCGCGTACCGGACAAGGGACGATCGCGTTTTGATTGGGGATAACTCCCTGAACAAGGACGAATAGGCATCCTTGTTCGGGATGTGGAAAATTTTTTACAATAAGTGGTTATTGCGATCGCTTTTTGGGCTGTCAATCGGAAGGCAGTCCAGTAGTCTGGAGCGAAAGATTTAGTCTAACTACTACAAAAACCCCAAAGGCACCAGAATTTAGTCCACCAATGAGCGCGGAAGTATCCCAGAATCTCAAAAGAGAGAAAAAGAAATTAGTTTGGTATTTTGGGGCTTCTTAATTTTTTTGTTTGGCGGATGCACAATTATAGGGGCAATGTCAGGCAACTCAACCAGTGGCTCTGGTAGTTGCTACGAGCAACCAGGACAAGACATACTCAAGCGAGAAAGCAATAAGACTGTAAATCAATCGGACGTGGATCGCTATTACATCGAACTTAGAGGTCCTTGTGGGTAACAACGATAAAGTTTATATTCGTAGCCGTTCACCCTTGGCAAAGATTGAGTATCAGATATAACGCAAGTTTTGACAGTTTCTGCTACGGGGGCGTGAAAGTTTACCAGCCACAAGTCAAAAGGTCGTGGTAATTTCTTTAAAGTATTTTCCAGAGCAATGGTGGAAGTATTCGGGTCTTTATCTTGATGGGCAAGGAGAAACAAAAGTTTTTGGGGTGAATTGGCAAGTTTAAACTCCCTAGCTACCCCCATCATTTCCCCAGTATGTACATAAGTTTTGTGGGTAGTGGCAACCAGTACTGGCACTGGGGATATTTGTTGAATTATTTGCACAAACAGGTCAGGGCGATAATATTTTTGATAGCCGAGATTGCAGAATACTGTAACTGCACTGACAAATCCCATTAACCAAATTAATATCACGGCTTTTTTCCCGTTTATTCCCCATCTGCCGATGCTTTTTACCCCATTTTTCCCTTGTTCTCTTCCTGTCCATTCCTTGGGAGGATGCCAACAAACTGCGAGACTTGCCCCTAGTAAAACAATCACGGCGGGAAAGTAAACAAAGTTATAGCGGGCACCCCTAGTCAGATCGATTCCCAAAAAGTACGTAAAGATAAAGAATAAAGCGATCGCGCTGATCACGACTCCAGCAAACACCTGAATCATAATCCGGCTTTCTGGTTGCTGTAATTGAATCTTGATCCCACTTACCAAAATTGGTACTGCCCAAATAAAGAAAATCAGCATCACCAGTCCAGAAAGAATCACCACCAATAGCTGTGGAGATTCAACTGGCAGGAGGGAAATCATTGTAATCCATGTGCCTAAAGCTTGAAAAATTGGGCTGAACCAATCTAGTCCGACGCGCGAACCTTGAATCCACTCGGTCAAATTACTGCGATTTCTATTCTCTAAAAAGATTGGTAGCCAAATTAAACTCGCCACCAAAGTACCTGTGATAACGCCATAGATGCGCCGCCAGGGAGGAGAGAAGAAAAGAGAAAATTTGCTGCTAGTCTGTAATTGAAGCCAAGCCAGAAAAATTAAAACGACACCTTCTGTGCAGAGGGTGAGGGTGAAGAAGTAATGAGTAGCAACACCTAAAGCATTAATTGCCACCCAGGAAATTGCTACCCACATGGGTAAAGGTGTGCGGTTTTGAATATGACGTGTGGCAATTACTAAGCACGTGAGAGAAGCAGTTACCCATAAAGCTGCCAAACTGTAATGACGCGCTTCTTGTGCTAAAAAGATGCCGTAGGGTGATACTGCCATCATGGCAGCAGCCAAGTGTCCCACTAATGGCGAACGAAACGCTATCCTACCTAATACGTAAGCAGATGGAATCGAGGCAGCACCGATTAAAGCTGGTAGCGATCGCGCCGCAAACAGGGATACTAATCCTCCTTCGCTCTTAAATAATTTCATCCACAAGTAAGCCAGCACAAAATAGAGTGGGGGATGGGTATCTTGGGTAAGTAAGTTATGAATGACATCACCAACACTAGCGCCTGGGTTTGGTTGCAGTGGTTGCAATAGGATATTAGGTGCGATCGCTTGATCTAGGGGTACTGATAAAAAATTATTCCCCAAGCTAAACACCAAGGTGGAAAACTCATCAGTCCAAGGAGGCTTTGCAGTCAAGTTCGCCAGGCGCAAGCCAATGCCGATCAGCAACCACATCAAGTTCAGCAAGGAGTGAACCCACCAAGGAGGAAGGCGAACCTGCCAATTATGCCAATACTTATGTTGTGAGCCAGAGTTTACATTTGCCAGAGGCAGGAAATGGGTAGCATAGACTGGTAGCAACGAGATAATTTTTCTGTAAAAATAGAATGCACCTTGGAAAATAACTCTCATTGCCTAGCCTCAAAGGAATGGATTTGTAGATTTGACGTTTTAGATTTAAGTTCGTTCTAAAAACAAAAATCAAAATCTCAAATCCCTCGTTGTGATTATTTCACATCGGTAACGCGCCAGCTAAGTTTCAAATTAATCCAGAAATTCCAGATTGTAGCAACTGCGATCGCAATAAAGTTGGCAATATAGCGGTTATGAATAAGAAAATTGAATACCAAATTTAATATCAGTACATTTAATACCAGTCCAGCAAGGCAGATGGCGTTGAATTTCACAAACCGCTTCCGGCGTTGATGCCATTCTTGCTGTCTGGCACTGACATCAGCAAATGTCCAAGCGTCATTCCAGAAGAAATTATTTAAAATCGCAATCTCACCAGCAACAATTTTACTGCGTGTCAATGGCCAAGCCAAGGTAGTCGGATCACTGAGCAAGTAAAGTACTGCCATATCTACAAATACCCCACTAAAGCCAACTAACCCAAAACGCAGAAATCGACCAACCGGGAAATTGACTTTTCTACTCAATTGTCCTACCCGCCCTGTGGAAAGCCGCAACCGTACTAAGTGGTGGATGTAATCTATATATTGCTTCCATGTCACTTTACTCTCACCCTCTTTGCGTTCGCAGAACACATACCCAACTTCCGCAACTTGGTCTACTTTTCCCCGCCCGATTACCTCTAGGAGAATTTTGTATCCGACGGGATTGAGTGTTACATTGGCGATCGCACTCCGACGCACCATAAAATAACCACTCATCGGGTCGGAAACTCTGCCCAGTACCCCCGGTAAAATCACCAAGCCTAACAACTGAGCGCCACGAGACAAGAAACGTCTGACAACACTCCAGCTACTAACGCCGCCTCCTTCCACATGACGACTGGCTACTGCCAAATCTGCTCCCTGCTCAACACTACGCAACAGTTGCATCAGCACCTCTGGCGGATGCTGCAAATCTCCATCAATCACCCCCAACACACTCCCCCTCGCTGCTTGCCACCCACGAATCACAGCTGAAGAAAGCCCCCGTTCTTCTTGGCGTCGCATCACTCGCAACTGGGGGTATTCTGGGGTCAAGGATTGTGCTATTTCCCAAGTTCGGTCTGGGCTATCATCGTCTACCACAATCAGTTCATAGTTTCCTGGAATAGATTCATCCAGTAACTGACTCAATATGCTGACTACATTCTGGATGTTATCACGCTCTTTATAAGTAGGAATTATTAGAGAAAGATGGATAGATTCACCACTTGTACTCACATGGTTAGGCGGTAACTCTGAAATTTTTAGTGGGCCAGTTGGTACCGTTAACAGCAAGTTGGATGAGTTTATCTTCATAATTTCAGATTACAGAAGGAGGATGTGTAAAGGCTGAAGGAAATAGAGCCAAACAAATGCTGGACTTATTGACTGAACCTGCTTACTCAAAGCTTTATGAATACTTTTGTTACAGTTAGCTGTTCTGAAAAGTTTAGTAATTCCCACACCTCAATTCAAAATATTTTCCTCAACTTTATCTAAACTTTAAATTTAACCACTTATTTTTATGGTATAGCGTACATTTACATAATTTTTTATACAAATAATTGATACTGTACCATTAAGCCAGCAAATCTACAGTTTACCAAGAGTTATGCAAAGACTTTTTAGTATTAGTAGGGCTAATATACCAATCCAAAATCATTTGTGAGAAAATAGAGAAATAAATATAAAGTAGTGATTACGACTAAGTGCAAGGTGTCATAATAGTGAGTGAAATCACTAAAAGAGTTTATCAAAACATAGCCAAGACAACGCAAACGCGGTCAAGATGTTGTTCTCGGTATATAAATATAAGGTGACTATCCCAATACTGAGAGTTTCTCGTGGGTTCATAACTTAAGCTGTAATATTAGATACTATATTCTTGGTTTTATTGTTGTTGGGGTGTTAATGTCTGTTTTACATAAATATACCGTTATTGCTCCTGTGAGCCTGAGCATTGCTTTGTTGATTACTAGTTGCAGCGAAAATAAAGTCTCCCAGTGCCAGCGACTGATTCGAGTTGTGAATGCTGGAACTTCTTTGATTGATAAAAATAAAGGAGCGCAAGTGATCACCAGCATACAGCTGTCTAAAGATTTGGAATTTGTGACTAAATCGATTGGGGAACTGAAGTTAACAGATCCCAAGCTGAAAGAATTTCAAAGCAGTTTTGTCCAAATTTTTCAGAATCTCAGTCAAGCGATCGCTAAAGCAGGTAGGGCGCTTGGTGCGACTAAGACAGCAGAAGCCTCGGCATCTGGTAGAGAAAAAATCCAAAAGGCTAGAGCCGAAATTGATTCAGCACTGACAACAGCTACAACTATTGGCAAGCAGTCGGATACCTTAATGAATGAGATGAATAAATATTGTAGCCAACCAGAATAATCGAATTTGGGCATGGGGCATTGAGCAAAACAGTTCCTCTTTTGGGAGTTAAGAGGATGTTTGTCAAGTCTTAAAGTATACTATAAAATCCCGCTTCCATTCCTCTCCTCGAAAGGTCGAGAGGCTTTGAAACCCCCATTCCCTTGTAGGAAAGGCGGATAGGGGGTTAGGTTTCTGAGCTTTTCGTGTTAGCAATAATACTTTTAAAACATCCTCTTACACTCTTGGCAAAAACTTTAGGGTGCTTCTGAAACTCTAGCAGAGCAAAATAAAATCAATATAATAGCTAAGACAAAGGTAAAATTCCCATAAAAAGTCTACAGCAACTTATTCAACGGCGTTTTTGTCGCTCAGACTTTCTTTCGATGGTGGATTTTACCCTGATGATTTTCTGGCTATACTAGTGATTTAAGCCGATTGGTTGATAAATTTCATCCCCCAGTATGAAAGACATAAAAACTCTAAATTTCAGACATATATTAGTGTGCATTTCCTTTTAAGTGACACAAAAGCCTTGTCTAGTCTGGGAGTAAATAAATTTATTTGGGGTACAAAAATTTTATCACTCAATCACTGAAGTTAACACTAATACTACAGAGTGAATCTAGATCAATCAAACGTCTTCTGAGTTAGCACCTATGAAAGAAGAATTGACAGCCAGAGTTGTACAAGTCTTGCGAATTAATATGAGTTGGATGACTTGGAATTTATTTCTGGCTTTTATACCTTTAGCTTTGAGTGTGTGGTTATTTCGCTTTCGGCGTGGTGGCTCTTGGCTTTGGTGGCTAGGATTTTTAGTTTTTTATGCTTTCTTACCGAATGCACCATATTTGTTGACTGATGTAATTCACCTGATAGATGATATCCGCAAAATTCAATCGGTCTGGATGATTACGTTGGTACTAATTCCTCTGTATTTACTAGTAATTCTCGGTGGATTTGAAGCTTACGTAATATCGTTAATTAATTGGGGTTACTACTTACATCGCATCGGCAAGAGTCAATGGATTTGGCGCTTTGAGTTGATTACCCATTTTCTCTGTGCTGTTGGTGTTTATTGGGGGCGATTTTTGCGTTTCAACAGTTGGGATTTTATTACTCAACCGGATGCCGTACTGACTAAAGGGGTAGAAGAAATTCTTGGGAAACAGCCCCTGGTGATTATTGTTATCACCTTTGTGGTACTTGCAGGTTTGTACTGGATTATGAAACAAGTAACTTTAGGTCTTAGTCAACGAGATAGTAGAATAGGCATAAATTCAGGACGCGCAAACTCTAATACGCCAAACATTTGATAAACCAAATACACATTTACCGATTTAGGAGACGGACTTTTGGACAGGCTGCAACGATTAACCATTAACGGATTCAACGATATTTTGCGATCGCTCAACGAAGATAGTAATCGTGATGTATTCTTCACTACTATGATTGATTTGTATGCTATCCATCCTGATTTTCCGGGATTAACTGAGTCTGAGAGTTTGCGCCAAAAGCCCACAAAGCGAGTTGAATTTCTAGAGCAACGCTTTGCGGAGGACATCGGTGATTACCGATTTCTCCCGTACATTCAGTTACATGAATACGAGGCATACCTTTTTGCTGATCCAACCTGCTTTGAATATCTTGATGCTAATCGCACAAAGGAGATTGAGGCTCTTAAGGCGATCGCTAATCAATATGAGACACCTGAGTTGATCAATGACGGACAGCAGACAGCTCCCAGTAAACGCATTATCGCTCAGTTTCCTGATTATAAAAAAGCGAAGCCTGCTTTTGGACCACAGTTGGCTGAACGAATTGGACTGCAAGTAATTCAAAGCAGGTGTCCTCACTTCAACACATGGCTGTCACGGCTAGAATCATTAAATTAATTAAATTAGCTCGTAATCAGGGCTGGAGCCGCTTACTACAAACCTTTAATTATGGCAATTTTAGATTTTGAATTGAAGAAAAAATCTAAAATTTAATAACTCCTAACTAATCAAGTTTTCGTCGTGCTGCTTCTAAAATTATGCGTTGTTCAGCACGAGCGATCGCTTGATATGTTCGCTCTACTGCTTCCGGTTCAACAGAAATGGAAGTTATACCCCATTCCACTAACTTATCGATAATTTCGGGATAGAGGGCTGGTGCTTGACCGCAGATGGAACAAGGGATGCCGGCACTTTTGGCCATTTTGATGAGTTGAGCGATCGCACTCATAACTGCTGGATGACGTTCATTAAATACTTTTGCTAACTGTCCTTGTTCTCGATCCACTCCTAGCAGTAATTGGGTTAGGTCGTTTGTACCAATAGAAATTCCAGCTGCACCTGCCTTAACATATTCTGGCAGTAAAAACAGTACGCTTGGCACTTCTGCCATTATCCACAATTGAAACTGTGACACCTCAGTTAAAAGAGCTTGCTCAACTTTGCGACGACAAAAGACAAATTCTTCCACAGTCCGCACAAAAGGCAACAGTAGATTGACATTGCTATAACCGGCTTGCTGTACACTCGCTAAAGCTTTCAGTTCCAACTCAAATACTGCGGAATTTTGTAAATAGCTAAAGGTGCCACGTTCACCTAACATCGACTTTGGTGAAGATTGTAAATTATCACTCAATGATGTTAAATTTTGTGGCCAATCTAAAGAACGATAAAAAACTGGTCTTGGTGCAAAAGCACGAGCAAACTGCATAATCTGCTCAGACCATAGCTCTAACAATTCTGCCTGACGTCCGCTTAAAATCCAACTATTGGGATGTCGCCCGGACAATATATTTAGTACCATCAATTCTGAGCGCAACAATCCCACCCCATCCACAGGCAAGCTTTGCACTTGTTCTATTAAACTGGACTGACTTAAGTTAACCAGCAGTTGGGTAGCAATCATTGGTAGATGAGAAGTAACAGCAGGATGGGGCGCTTTCGGGTTGGGGCGATGGGCAAAAGGAAGATTTTCTTCTCCCCCTCTCTCCATCTCCTCCTTTGAGTCTCCTTTGATCCGATAAACTTCTCCTCTGTCGCCATCAAGCAGCAGTCGTTCGCCAGTTTTGATTAAGCTTGTCGCAGATGTTGCGTTCACTACTGCTGCAATACCTAATTCTCTAGCAAGAATGGCAGCATGGCTGGTTAATCCGCCTTGTTCGGTAATAATACCAGCAACTTGTTGCAGTAATGGCAACCAATCAGGTGCGATCGCTGGTACTACTAAAATTACTCCCTTTGGTAGTTGTTCGGGTTTCTGTTGGGGATTAATAATTACTAGGGCAGTCGCTACAACACGTCCCCCAGCTGCTCCTAGTCCCCGAATGAAGTCTACGTGGGGAATTACAGATTGGGGAGTACTAACTTGTGTGATGTAGAGCTTGTCAGATATAGTTTGCCCAGCGATAGTCCATTTAATGGTAAAGGTTTTACCTAGTTCACTCACCAGTTGAGTTCCCAGAGCAATTATTTGTTGTAAGTATTCTTCTTGTAAAGCGTATTGTTTTTGTTGGCCTGACGCAATTAGGTAGGTACTCAGACAAGTGTGATCTGCTGTTAGCACTGACTTGGGCACCGTTTGCGAAAAAGCTCCAGGTGCTGCATTATCAACACCATAAGCCAGCATTTTATTGCCCATCTGTTGCTCAAGCACAACCCCAGTTTCCTGTTGAATGTAGTAGACATCTGGCTGGATTTCGCCAAGAGCGATCGCAATTCCTAATCCCCAAGTAGCTTCAATTTCCCACCCAGAAGAGTTAGCTCTGAGCAAACCACTAGCGATCGCATTTTCAACAGGTTGCACCAAAACTGCTAGATTTATTTGTTGCAGGTCAATTCCGGCTCGCTGCCAATATAGTAGACTTCTAGCACGAAATATCTGGCTCCAGGTACGCTTTAATGCTCTTGCGATCGCTTCCGGTTCGCACTGGCAAAATACTGACTCCAGCAAACCAGATATATTCTTCATACCTGGGGTAGCAGTTGATACTGCCAAGGTAGGTCGAAGAATCAAACAGCCAGTTTGCCATTCTCTAGCTGCTTGGAAAATTGTACTCACCCACTGCTGTGGCACAGTCGCAGTGAGAATTTCTTGGCGCAAGCGACTAGCCACCTGCTGAAGTTGACGCCAATTAGCTACATCTAGGTGTAACGAAGAATGGGGTAAGTCAGCCACTAATGACTCTGAACTATTGAGATTTTCGAGAAATTGCCGCAAAATTTCTGCCGAAACGACAAAACCAGGCACCACTGGATAGCCTAGCTGCATGATTCTACTCAAGTAAAACGCTTTGTCACCTACTTGGGCGCGGTCTTGTAGTTTAATTTGTTCTAGCCAGTAGAGTTTGTCCACTCAATTTGTTAGTGTCAAAAATAAAATCTTATTGGAAAATAATCTTCAGAATGCAAGATATTAATTTGCACGTAAAAAAGCTATATTTTTGTAACTATATTACCAAATAGCCTAATATATAAAATTATCTATACCAGACTAAGCATTGCCAAACACTTACTACCTTGCAACTAATGATTGGGTAAATATCAGCTTCAGGCTATGCCTTGCATTGCTTATTGGAGCAATTATCGGCTTAGAACGCCAAATTAGGCACAAACCAGCTGGTTTAAGAACTCATATACTGGTGAGTTTGGGTTCAGCGATGTTTACTCTCATAATTATGCAAACAGGTGCGTCACAGTCCAGTCCTGATGCACTCAGCCGCGTGATTCAGGGGATTGCAGCCGGTGTGGGATTTCTCGGTGCTGGAGAAATTGTCCGCCAATCTTCTCAAGAATCACAGCGACTTAAAATTCACGGACTGACATCAGCAGCAGCTATTTGGGTTTCGGCTGCTTTGGGAATTGCTGCCGGGTGTGGTTTGTGGCAGTTAGGATTAATTAGTGCTGTGCTGACTTTTCTGGTTCTCAACGTTTTTAGAAGGTTAGAAAAACGTGATTAGTCATTTGTCATTTGTCATTAGACCTGTTGCAAAAGTCCCAAACACCGCAGCCTTAATCCCCTCCTCGCTTGCGGGGAGGGGAGACAAAGCGTAGCGGGAGCATCCACTTTTGGCAGATCGCCTTTTTTAGACCAACCATATAGTAGGGTTTTTGGCATCAAATAATTATGTTTCTTCCAAAAGTGGATGCTCCCAAGCGTAGCTTTGGCGGGGTGGGGTTCTTATTTATGCAAGAAGTCTATTAGTCATTAGACATCTCCGAAAATCAATTAAGACCCCACTTCCATTCCTCTCCCCGTTGGCGTCAGCCTGCCGTTAGGCAAGGGTCGAGAGGCTTAATTTCCGTGATATCTGTATGTAAATTTAAGATAACTAAATCTTTTTCGGAGATGTCTATTAGTTAATCAACTATGTTTAATCTTGATAAGTGACAAATGACTAATTTGGGATTATTTCTCCTGCTTTCACAAATAGAATTTGGGAGGACTTCAACCACTGGGAATCAAAAGAACCCAAGTGAGTGGTAGTAATCAGGGTCTGAAAGCGGTCTTGAATAGCATCAAGCAATTGATTTTGGCGGGATAGATCGAGTTCGGCAAGAACATCATCAAGCAATAGCAATGGTGGCTCTTTGACGACTTCTTCAATTAATTGTAATTCTGCTAATTTTAAGGCTAGAACCAGCGTTCGTTGTTGACCTTGAGAACCATATTGACGAGCGGGTGTCTGGTTAATAGTTAATTCTATTTCATCTCGATGTGGACCGACAAGGGTAGTGCCTTGGTGCATTTCGGCGATCGCTCGCTGCTGAATTTTTGCTAAAAAAGCTTGCTGCACTTCTTCTGGATGGTTATCCTCTAAAGGAATATTCGGCAGGTACTTGATTTGCAGAATTTCTGTACTGCCACTGATGCTGGCGTGCCAAGCAGTAGCAATGGGAGCTAATCTTTGGATAGCGCGATCGCGTCGTCTAATTACCCTGGTTCCTGTGGTGGCTAACTGTGCATCCCACACCGCCAGTTCTGTGTGCTGAGTGTCCAGTGCTGAGTCTTGATTTTTTTTTAAAAAAGCATTGCGCTGGCGTAACACATGGTTATACTGCTGCAAAATGTGAGCATAAACTGGTTCAAGTTGAATTAAGAGTGTATCTAACCAGTTGCGGCGACCTTCCGGGCCGCCGCGTACTAAGTCTAAATCTAGGCTGGAAAATTGGACTGCATTCAGAACGCCGAGAAAATCCATTTGACGGCGGATAGATTCACCATTGAGAGCAACACTACGGCGACCATTGCGGCGGAGGGTTAAGGTAAGGTCACTAACGCCTGTTTCTCGCTCAAGGGTGGCATTAATTTGGGCTATGGCTTCCCCTTCTTGAACTAAATCCCGATCGCGGGTCATTCGGTGCGATCGCAATGTCGCCAGCAACTCCACCGCCTCCAATAAATTCGACTTTCCCTGAGCGTTATTACCTACCAAAATTGTTTTGGCAGCAGTAAACTCAACCTTTTGGTCTTGATAATTGCGAAATTGTCGGAGGTTTAGAGTTTTCAGGTACATAAGTACGATTTTGGATTTTGGATTTTAGATTTTGGATTGAAGATAATAGGACTAACCTTTTCAAGGTGGGTAAAAATTTTGGTTAAGAAATTGCTCTTTAATATCTTTACTCTGTGTTCTCTGCGCCTCATAAGGTTAAATAAATTACTTTTAAACCGCAGAGAGCGCAGACGCTGAGAGAAAAAAGGGATTTTACGAGTCAACTTGAAAGGGCTAGTTCTAGATAAATCTAAAATCTAAAATCTAAAATCTAAAATTTCTTTTTCAGACGGCTTTCTTGCCCATAATCCGCAAAAATATCTTCTCCGCTTCAATCCAGACAAACATTAAGGCACTGAAGCCAATACAAACTCCCAATTCCTGCATATTCAGGTAGTGAGTACCAAAGAACTCTCGCAGGGGTGGGACGTAAACTAGCATCAGCTGCAAAATCGTGGTGACGACAACAGCCGCTAGAACAAAGATGTTAGAGAAGGGATTCATCTCGATAGTCAGTCGGTTGTTGGAGCGAATAGCGATCGCATGACCCATTTGGGCAATACACAAGGTAGTAAATACCATTGTTTTCCAAGCATCGCGATCGCCCTGATACTCAGGGGCATGGGTATGTTGATAAGCCCACCACATCAGGCTAATGGTGATAATCGCAAATATTATCCCAATGCGAATCATATAAGAACCCAATCCCCTAGCAAAAATACTTTCGCGGGGACTAAAAGGTGGACGTTCCATTACATCGGGTTCTGGGGGTTCCACAGCTAATGCCAAGGCTGGTAAACCATCTGTCACCAAGTTCATCCAGAGAATTTGTAAGGGAGTAAGGGGAACTCCTCCTAAACCAATTAAGGGTGCGGCGGCAATTGTGAGAACTTCACCAATGTTACTGCCGAGGATGTATTTAATAAAGCGGCGGATGTTGGTGTAAACTACTCTGCCTTCCTTGGTGGCGCTGACAATGGTGGCGAAGTTGTCATCAAGTAACACCATGTCACTGGCTTCTTTACTGACATCAGTGCCAGTAATCCCCATTGCAATACCGATGTCAGCTTGTTTGAGGGCTGGAGCATCGTTGACGCCATCGCCTGTCATCGCTACAAATCGTCCCCGGCGTTGCAGGGCTTGGACAATTCGCAGTTTGTGTTCTGGGGAAACCCTGGCATAGATGCTCACCAGGTCAACGTTTTGCTCTAATTCCTGGTCACTCATCCGTTGCAATTCTTGACCTGTGAGGACGCGATCGCCTTCTTGGGCAATTCCCAAATCGGTAGCGATCGCTCGTGCTGTTAATTGGTGGTCGCCAGTAATCATTATTGGGCGAATACCTGCATCCCGACACTCTTGAACTGCTAACCTTACCTCTGGGCGTGGCGCATCTAGCATTCCCACCAATCCCAGCCACACCAAACCTTGCTCGGATGTCTCATCTGAACCTTCCGGTGGGATCTGCGCCAGGGGTTTGTAGGCAAAACCTAACACCCGCAAACCTTTACTCGCCATTTGGTCATTGTTTGCCAAAATTTTCTGGCGTTGTTCTTCAGTCAAGGGAGCTGTATCATTACCCAAATGAATCTGAGTGGAACGTGCCAAGATTAACTCTGGAGAACCTTTGGTAAACATTAAGTAAGGTTCAGATTGTAATAAACTCGCGATCGCTGGGTCAACGCCTCTCGAAGATGCTTCACCTGTGGCGACATGCTGCACCTGAAAGATCACGCTCATCCGCTTGCGTTCTGAGGAAAAGGGAAACTCCCTAACTCTGGGTAACTTACTATTCCACTGGTCTTGTTCGATTCCAGCTTTTCGGGCTAGTGTTAACAATGCGCCCTCTGTGGGATCTCCTAAAATTGCCCATTCCCCTTGTTCTTTTTGCAACACCGAATCATTACAAACGGCACAGGCGACTGACAACGCTAAGATTTCTGGAGACTCCTCTAGGGAGATTTTTTGACCATTTAACTGAAAATCCCCTGTGGGAGCATAACCTTCGCCAGTGACACCAAAAGTTTTGTTATTAGTGGAAACCGATTGCACCACCATTTTATTTTGAGTCAGTGTCCCGGTTTTATCAGAACAAATGGTAGTTACAGAACCCAATGTTTCCACTGCTGGCAGTTTGCGAATCAGGGCATTTTGGCGTACCATTCGCTGGGTTCCCAGTGCCAGAGTGACGGTAATTACAGCTGGTAAACCTTCTGGGACCACAGCAACTGCCATACTCAAGGAAACTTCTAAGAGTTCTTGGATGTTTTTAAAACCGCCGTCCTTGATCACACCGCCGACAACAACGATCGCCACGAGAATTAAAGAACCCGTAACTAGAACGTTACCCAGTTGAGTCATCCGCCGTTGTAAAGGCGTAGGTTCATTTTCTACCGCCTGCAACATTGCAGCAATTTTACCCAGTTCTGTAGTCATTCCGGTGTTAGTTACCAGAACTTTACCCCGTCCTTGGAGTACTTCGGTTCCTTGAAAGACGACATTGAGGCGATCGCCTAAATCGGTTTCTTCCGGCAATTTTAGTGTTGCCTGTTTGTTGACAGATTGGGCTTCACCCGTCAGCGCCGACTCTCGTATTTGTAAATTAGACTGTTCTATCAAGCGTCCATCTGCGGCTATCTGCATCCCAGCTTCCAGCAGCATTACATCCCCTGGAACTAAGTCCTTGGCTGCTATCTCCACCAATCTAGCGTCGCGGATAACTCGCACTAAAGGAGAGGTGAGTTTTTTCAGGGCTGCCAATGCTTTTTCGGCACGGCTTTCTTGAACGTAGCCGAGTATGCCATTGAGGATGACAATTGCTAAGATGGCGATCGTATCCTTAAATGGCACTTCACCAGGCTTTAAGGTGCCCGTTCGCCAACCCCATAGGTCTATCAACCCAGAAATCAGAGCTACGCCAATCAGCATCAACAACATAATGTTCTTGAACTGATCCAGCAGAATTTCCCAAGCTTTACGGCCAGCAATTTCTTCAAGTTCGTTGAGGCCGTATTTTTGCAACCTCGGTTGAATTTCTTGGGGTGTTAAGCCACTGTCTGCGTTACTATCAAGCAGGTCTAGCGCTTTATCAACTTCTAAACTATGCCAAACAGCGGCACTTTCAGGCAGAGAATTAGCAGACATCGTGTAGGTCACAGCAAATGGTTACAGAATTCGATCATAATTTAGTGATGGCAAGAATTCCATTTCCTAAAGTTACATTAAGGCGATCGCTCGGTCTACTGAATGTATATGTAATTCTTAATATTTGTAAATTCTTGCTCTTTTAACATAGTATTATTTCTCACGAAAGAGTTTTTCGGAACAAATTGTACCGATAATTATCAGTACCCCGCTCTAAACGTAGCGATTCCGCATCAAGCAATTGGCGTAACGGCGGTTAAAACCGCTTGAGTCATGTTTCCTTCCCTACCTAAAGGTGAGGGGTTTTTACACTTCCCACAAGGTTTTATGAGTTTTGCACTCCCCACTTTGACCGCAAGCCACGCAAGCCAGATGTTTGGGCAAAAAACAATTCGACCGCTTACTGCTGCTAGCCTGTGTGGCATTACTTTCATTCAAGATCGACTGATTGCTATTGACAGTTTTAAAGGGCATCTACTGGAGATTGATCCCACTTCTGACAACAGCAAAATTCTCAATCCCCATCAAGTTAAAGAATTTACCGATGTCACTGGTCTAGCCGCGTGGTCAGATACCCTCTGGGTCAGCCGAGAAAATACTGTTTACTTTTGCAAGCTCAATGCTTTGGATTTAGAAGATTTTGTAACATTGCCTTATCCGGCTGACGGCGTTGCTGTTTGGGAAACAGCAGTTTATGTCAGCTGCCAAAAGCTGGGTTACATTCTGATTTTTGACCGCGAAACCCGAAAAGAGATTACCAGATTTTATGCCCCAGGCGTTGGGATAGAGAATTTGGCAGTGACTCAGGAAATGCTGTGGATTTGCGATCGCACTGAACAATCAGTTTACGCGATGGATCGGGCGACAGGAGAACTTCAATTTAGTGTTTTGACACCCTTTGAATGTCCCACAGGCATAGCGATACATAAAAATGCCGAAACAGGCAAAGAAAGTATTTACGTCGCTTATGCCTCAGAGGAGGCTTATATTCGGGACAACCCAAATGCTGATCCGAGTTATGAGCTAACATTCCGCGATCGCACTTTTATTCACCCTTTGTATTATCATTATCAGCCAGATAAGCGCTACGCCCTCTCTAATGGCTATCTCATTGAAATGTCCTATGCTGAGGAAATTGCCCCCTTAGACGAGGTTTATTTACCTGATGTGGAATGGCGCATCGCCCTACCATCGGAAACTGAGCGTCAAAAGGTGAAACACGTTGAACCCATTGGTATACCCTTTACCGAAGAAGTGATAGAGGGGCAACGTGTAGCAGTCTTTAAATTTGATTCTCTTGCCCCAGGAGAGCGGCATATATTTGGCTGGAAAGCACTTTTAGAAGTTCGAGGTATTAAGTATCGCATCACACCCAGAGATGTGGAAAATATACCTGAACTTTCCCCAGAATTACAAACACGCTACTTAGTGGATGACGACGATTTAGCAATGGATACTCCCATTGTTCGCCGTGCTGCCAGAGAAGCGATTGGTTCTGAAACCAATGTGCTGCGGAAAATGCACAGCATCCGCAACTACGTCTATGATCAGTTATCCTACGGTATTAAACCTTACATTGACGCGCCAGATACAGTTTTAGAACGGGGCGTTGGTTCCTGTGGCGAATATGTCGGCGTCTTACTTGCCCTATCTCGTTTAAATGGTATCCCCTGTCGCACTGTAGGTAGGTATAAATGTCCTGCCCATAGTGACTTACAAGGTGTGCCGCTACAACCCGACTTTAATCATGTTTGGCTGGAGTTCTACGTTCAGAATTTTGGCTGGTTGCCAATGGAATCAAATCCTGACGATGTGAGTGAAGGTGGGCCTTATCCGACGCGCTTTTTTATGGGCTTATGCTGGTATCACATTGAAATTGGCAAAGGTATTACCTTTGAAACTGTGACAAGTCAAGGTGCGCGGCTAACGAAAGAAGATATCCCCATTGGCGATTTGGCGATTAATCATATTCGGTTTACAATTCTTAAAGAATTGCCGCCCTTTTGAATTTATTCCATTTATTTAGCCAAATTATACTTTTTAATTAGCTTCTGGTTTTCAGGCTGATTGAGCCAGTCTTCTAGAGCCTCAGCGATACTATCGCTGAGGTTTTTTTCTTTGAGAGTAGGACTACCTTAAAATAGCGATGTCTACGATGGTCACTGAGCTTGCCGTACCACTTCTCTACGAGACGCTCCGCGAACGTGGAAGCAAGCTACGCGCAGCGTCTCGCAGAGAAGTGCGGGCGTAGCTGCGGCACCAGCAACGCTACAGGCGATCGTCCATTCTACCTAAAAGCTTGCATCAATCCCAACAACCCCCTCAGAATGAATTAAGTAGAATAGTAGAAGATGCCGTACTCTCGGCGCTAACACACCCGAAGACTATGACCACCTTATAATAGCGATCGCAGTTCTGAAACAAATCCATAAGTACTTATCCCAATTCTCTTGATGGAGAGACGGTTTCGTTAGTTTGAGAAGACGGTTTATTGAAGAAGAAACTCCAGATTCTTTGAATAGCTATTATTAGAAAACCAATCACAATCGTTCCTGCTACCAGTGGTAAAGCTAGCGCCAGCACAGACAGTCCGATTGCCATGACTAACTCAATCGTTGACACAACTGGATTGGTTAATCCACCTGAAACGCCTGTAGAACTTATCCGCAATGTATTCATTAATCCCTTAGTTAATCCTGCGGTTCCACCACCTGCAATTAAAGCTAACGTCCATTGCACCAGTGGATTCATCTCTGGAGCAACAGATGCTGTTACGATTGTCCCGGCGATAAATGCCGCAGGTGTGGCAACAATATCCAGCAGATGATCTAACCAAGGAATGTAATAACCGATAATTTCCAGCAAACAAGCGACTGCAAATACAATTACGGCTTGAGGTGTTTCCAGCCAATCAAAGTGAGTCGGCAAATCAAAATGTCCAAAAACTGAAGCCACACTCAATGCTAGCAGTGGTACAAATACTCTGAAGCCAGCCGCCGCACTCAAACTAATCCCCAGTAATAATTCAATAAATGTATTTAGGTTGAACAAAGAAATTAAATCCATAGTAAGACTCAAGTTATACTTCTGGTGTTTTTTCCATCTTTGAGCAGAACGGAGTGACAACTCTAAGTTGTGATCTCAAGATAAGAAACTTGATGAAAATATTTCATCTGACTATGTGTAGAATCAGTGAAACCTCACCTCTGTCAATGGGCAATGCCCATTGGTGTTAACTTAACGTGAAAGCCTTTCTAGAAGCAGCTTTTAGATTGTCTCGTTAAGAGTCTCCGACTGGGAATGCCGTTCTTGAGGCTCCGCCTCCCTTGCTGGCGGCTCTGCCGCCAGCAACAGCGTTTCCAGCCTCTGGCTGGAAACGAAATTTTAAAAGGCTTTTAGCTTAAGTTGACACCTATGGGCAATGCCATACCCATATGATAAATCTATAATATTGCCCACCTGATAATAGCGATGTCTACGACGGGCGTAGCTGCGGCACCACCAACGCTACAGGCGAGCGTCTGTTGTGAAATGAGATTTATTAAACACTCTTCCCTAAGTATCGAGAAAATTTTAGATTACTACTCTAAATGCTTAACAGGTATTAATACCAAGTTTCCCAAGCAATCAGCAACTTCTTTCCGATGACAGCGATTCGGATTCATTTCAGCACACAACAGTAAAACATTACTCGTTTGAGCAACTTGTGCAATTTCATGTAGAGCTTTATCTGCTTCTTCTTGATTTACTGGAATCCAATTTTATTTACCAGATGTATTACCTAGAGCGGTTTTAGAAATATACTCAATATTATTTAATTCACAGAAGATTTTAATTTTGTCGCCGTACCATTTACGACTCCAAGCACGAGGAACCATTCTCACATCAACAACACATTCGACATCAAACTTTTGCAGGTATTCCAAGAAGGCATCGTAGTCTTTGCGATTGCCATATCCGAAGGTAAATATGCATCTTGTTTTAGCAATATCTTTAATCTTCATTTTTAATTCCTGGAACAATCAATGCAATTAAAATTTTCTTTCTTTCCTTAGAACAACCTCTATATGAAGTAGCTAATTAAGTGATATTATAGATACATTACTACTTTCAGTATGGTATCAAAGTTTTTCCATTACATACTGCCGAAACTTCCAAAATTTTGGAAAATAATAAAGTAAGTCGAATATTATACGACTGACCCAAATTCTTCTAGGAAAATATGACTCATCCTTTCCTTGAACGCCTGCGTAGTCCAGATAGCCCAGTCCTCGTTTTCGACGGGGCTATGGGAACCAACCTGCAAACCCAAAACCTGACTGCTGAAGACTTCGGCGGACCACAGTATGAAGGTTGTAATGAATACTTAGTCCACACCAAACCGGAAGCTGTCGCTAAGGTTCACCGCGACTTTCTCGCGGCTGGTGCTGATGTCATTGAAACCGATACCTTTGGCAGTACGTCCCTGGTGCTGGCAGAATATGATTTGGCAGACCAAGCATATTACCTCAGCAGGACAGCCGCAGAATTGGCGAAGCGTGTGGCTGCGGAATTTTCCACGCCAGAAAAACCCCGATTTGTGGCAGGTTCCATCGGCCCGACAACTAAACTTCCTACCTTGGGACATATTGACTTTGACACCATGAAAGCTACTTTTGCTGAACAAGCAGAAGCGCTGTGGGATGGTGGTGTCGATTTGTTTCTGGTGGAAACTTGCCAAGATGTGCTGCAAATTAAAGCGGCGCTGAATGGCATTGAAGAAGTGTTTGCCAAAAAAGGCGATCGCCGACCGTTGATGGTATCTGTGACAATGGAAAGCATGGGTACAATGTTGGTTGGTTCAGAAATCAGTGCTGTACTGACAATTTTGGCACCTTATCCAATTGATATTCTCGGTTTGAATTGCGCCACTGGCCCAGACTTGATGAAACCACATATCAAGTATTTGGCAGAACATTCACCTTTTATCGTTTCCTGTATTCCCAACGCGGGTTTACCTGAGAACGTCGGCGGTCAAGCGCACTACCGCCTGACACCGTTGGAATTACGGATGTCGCTGATGCATTTTGTTGAAGATTTGGGTGTCCAAGTGATTGGGGGTTGCTGTGGGACGCGTCCAGAACACATTCAACAATTGGCAGAACTTGCTAAAGACTTGAAGCCAAAAGTTAGACACCCAAGTTTAGAACCCGCAGCAGCATCAATTTACACTACTCAGCCCTACGACCAAGATAATTCCTTCTTGATTGTCGGCGAACGTCTCAACGCCAGTGGTTCCAAGAAGTGCCGCGATTTGCTAAATGCGGAAGATTGGGATGGACTCGTTTCAATGGCGAGGGCGCAGGTAAAAGAAGGCGCACATATCCTTGATGTGAACGTGGATTATGTGGGACGCGACGGCGTGCGGGATATGCACGAATTAGTTTCGCGCATTGTTAATAATGTGACATTACCTTTAATGCTTGACTCCACCGAATGGGAAAAGATGGAGGCGGGTTTAAAGGTTGCCGGTGGTAAGTGTTTGCTGAACTCCACCAACTACGAAGATGGGGAACCGCGCTTTTTGAAAGTGCTGGAGTTAGCGAAGAAATACGGTGCTGGTGTAATCATTGGTACTATCGATGAAGATGGGATGGCGCGGACAGCAGACAAAAAGTTTGCGATCGCCCAACGCGCATACCGTCAAGCTGTAGAATATGGCATACCTGCCACAGAAATATTCTTTGATACTCTAGCGTTACCAATTTCCACCGGGATTGAAGAAGACCGAGAAAACGGCAAAGCCACAATTGAATCTATCCGGCGCATTCGTCAAGGATTGCCTGGAAGTCATGTGATTTTGGGTGTTTCCAATATTTCCTTTGGTTTAAATCCAGCGTCGCGGATGGTGCTGAACTCAGTGTTTTTGCACGAGGCGACAACGGCGGGAATGGATGCAGCCATTGTCAGCGCCAACAAGATTTTACCGCTTTCTAAGATTGAGGAACGCCATCAAGAAATCTGTCGCCAGTTGATTTATGACGAGCGGAAATTTGAGGGTAAGGTCTGCGTTTATGATCCCTTAGGAGAGCTTACCACAGTATTTGCCGGGGTGACAACAAAACGCGATCGCTCCTTAGATGAAAATCTCCCCATCCCAGAACGTCTCAAGCGCCATATTATCGATGGCGAACGCATTGGCTTAGAAGAACATCTCACAAAAGCTTTAGAAGAATATCCCCCCTTAGAAATTATCAACACCTTCCTGCTAGATGGCATGAAAGTTGTCGGCGAATTATTCGGTTCTGGACAAATGCAGCTACCCTTCGTCTTACAATCTGCGGAAACCATGAAAGCGGCGGTAGCGTATTTAGAACCATTCATGGAAAAATCTGAATCTGGCAACAATGGTAAGGGAAGCTTTATCATTGCCACAGTCAAAGGCGATGTCCACGACATTGGTAAAAACTTGGTGGATATTATCTTATCCAACAACGGTTACAAGGTGATTAACCTGGGAATTAAACAGCCGGTGGAAAACATTATCAAAGCTTACGAACAGCACAAAGCTGATTGTATTGCCATGAGTGGTTTGCTGGTAAAATCCACCGCCTTCATGAAAGAGAACTTGGAGATATTCAACGAAAAGGGAATTAGTGTCCCTGTGATATTAGGTGGCGCAGCGTTGACTCCCAAATTTGTGTATGAAGATTGCCAAAAAACCTACAAAGGCAAAGTTGTTTATGGCAAAGATGCCTTTTCTGACTTGCACTTCATGGATAAATTAATGCCAGCAAAGGCCGCTGGAAACTGGGAAGATTTGCAGGGATTTTTGGATGAAGTCGAAATTGCTGAAGTTTCGACTAATGGTAAGAAAGAATCAGTAACAACAACTGCCGAAAAAACAGCATCTGCTGAACGAAAAGAAGTAGATACAAGACGTTCTGATGCAGTATCGATAGATATTGAACGCCCAACACCGCCTTTCTGGGGAACGCAGTTATTGCAGCCTAGTGATATTCCCATTGAGGAGATATTTTGGCACTTGGATTTACAAGCTTTGATTGCTGGACAGTGGCAATTCCGCAAGCCAAAGGAACAATCTAAGGAAGAATATCAGGCTTTCTTAGCTGAGAAAGTTTACCCAGTTTTAGAAACTTGGAAACAACGGATTATTGAGGAGAATTTGTTGCATCCCCAAGTGATTTATGGCTATTTCCCTTGTCAGTCTGAGGGAAATTCTCTACATATATATGACTCAGAGAACCAATCACAACAGATTGCAACTTTCGAGTTTCCCAGACAAAAATCGTTAAGGCGGCTGTGCATAGCAGATTACTTTGCATCGAAGGAGTCGGGAATTATTGATGTCTTCCCGATGCAGGCGGTGACTGTAGGGGAGATTGCAACAGAGTTTGCTCAAAAGCTGTTTGCTGCCAATCAATATACAGATTACCTATATTTCCACGGTATGGCGGTGCAGGTGGCGGAGGCTGTGGCAGAATGGACACACGCCAGAATTCGGCGAGAGTTAGGTTTTACTGCCCAAGAACCGGACAATATTCGGGATATATTGGCACAACGCTATCGTGGCTCACGGTATAGCTTTGGGTATCCAGCTTGCCCGAATATCCAAGACCAGTATAAGCAACTGGAGTTATTGCAGACTGACAGAATTAAATTGTATATGGATGAAAGTGAACAACTTTATCCAGAACAGTCTACCACTGCGATTATTGCTTACCATCCCCTAGCAAAATACTTCAGCGCCTAATCCATATTCCCCTCTCCTTAATAAGGAGAGGGGTGCCCGAAGGGCGGGGTGAGGTTATTATCTTGTGAACAACTTCAGCCCCTAATCCATATTCCCTTCTCCTTAATAAGGAGAGGGGTGCCCGAAGGGCGGGGTGAGGTTCTTATCTTGTCAACAATTCAATCAAGGCTGAATAAACATTTACAGTTATCGCTTTACCTCACCCTAACCCTCTCCTTATAAAGGAGAGGGGACTGGAATTGGAAATAAAAATGACTAAACTTTATAACAAAAATAGTGAAATAGAAAAAAGGCGACTATTACGCCAAAATATCACAAAAGCCGAGAAACTTCTTTGGGATAAAATAAGAGATAGACAGCTAGAAAACTGCAAATTTCGCAGACAATATAGTGTTGATAAGTTTGTTATGGATTTTTATAGTTCTGAATTCAAGTTAGCTATAGAAATTGATGGTGAAAGCCATTTTCAAGAAGGTGCTGCTGAATCCGATAAGGCAAGACAACAATTTATTGAATCAGCAGGAATTAAGTTTATTAGATTTACGAATAATGATGTGTATGCTAATTTGTCTGGGGTGCTGGAAAGTATTGCTCAGAATATAAGAAATTTAAGGGGATAGTAGTTGAACCTCACCCCCAGCCCCTCTCCTTATTAAGGAGAGGGGAGCAGGATTAAACCTAAATGATAAAAATAATTAATATAACAAATTATCACCAAAATCAGGTGGGAGCATCTCAGTTTTGCAAATATACCAGATTCTTGCTCCCTCTCCTTACCAAGGAGAGGGTTGGGGTGAGGTTTTACAAGGAGATTCTTGCTCCCTCTCCTTAGTAAGGAGAGGGTTGGGGTGAGGTTCTACAAGGCTTTTTACACTCATTAAGATGTTCCCAATCAGGCTTGATACCAAGTGCGCGTAGCTGCTCTGCTAAACGTTCAGCCCGTCGCCTTTCTTGTGGGTAAAGTCTCGTGTAGCCGCGACTTCCAGTTGCCCAGCGAATCTGAGCCGAACCTCTGATTATTTTGCATCCAACTGATATCTTTTCTTTAACAGGTGGGTATTATAAGCCTACTCTGGTAACAACATCTTCATAAAGATACATCAAAACAAAATATATTTCCGCAATTATACTGTGATGCCATGCTTTTATTATTTCTGGAATTGGATTAAATAATTCTCAAAAAATCAGTATTTACCGGATAAGATAAACAATTCATAAATGATATAACTTTAATAAATTCTCTTTTGTTTTAGCTACTTGATTTGAAAGTTAGTAAAACCAGATGCAGTAGTTACATAAATATAGTTTCATCCTTTGCCTAAAAAGTTAATTTCTAGGCACAATCACCAATTTTGATAAAAAATCAAAAATCCGCTAAAAACCACTTGACAGGGAAGCAGCTATGTCTCGTAAACGTCAGCTATTCAAGGTAATTCAAAAAACCTTTGGACAAATTAGCAAGCAGTTTTTATCTGCAATTAACAAGCAAATTATTTGGCTCCTACGAGCTATTTCTGGCACTCGAAGAAGACGCGGGTCTGAGAATGCTGGGTTTTTGTTGCCGACAGTGGCGATGGTTAGTTTGGTAGTCGTGCTGTTAACAACTGCAATTTTGTTTAGGTCTTTTGAGCGCTCTAAAAACGCTAGTAATGTCCGGGTAAATCAGGCTGTGCTTAACGCCGCTACCCCAGCAATTGATCGCGCCAGAGCAAAATTAGACAAGCTATTTGATGACCGCCGACTGCCACGAGCCACACCTTCAGATATAGTTTTAGAGAGTACCTTCAAAAATAATTTGAATGAATATACCTTTGGAGATGAAACTCAACTAAATCTGAATTATACCGATCCAAATGCAACACCAACCGTTCAAGCAGCACTACCAACTGCATGGATGTTCCCTGTTGATACAAATAACAATGGGAAATTTGACACCTATACTCTTTATGGAATTTACTTCCGAACTCCGCCGATAACTGGTGGCACATATAGCCGCGTTAGAAATCCTCTAGAGGCGAGAACACCGCCCATGACCTCTGGTAGTGTAAGCACTGGTTGTCAAGATACTTTGGGAACAAGTGCTAGTTTGGTAGGGAATACGGGCTGGATTAATATTGCTAGTAAGCTGAAAAAAAGCTTTTTTGTCTACACTGCTAATGTTCCCATCACTAACCCACCAGCGACTGGAAGTGATGCAGGTAAATACGAAACTTTCCAAGGGAATAAAGGTTTTTCAGGTTTAGAATATCAACAAGACCGTATACAATTACCGCTAGTTAATAATGCGGTGGTTTATGACGATGATATAGAACTTACCCCTGGTCCTGCATTTAACCTAAATGGACGGATTTTAACTAATAGTAACTTCCTGACCGGTAGTAATTTTCAAACTGTTACACTTTATCAGGTTAGTAGTGAAAATTCCTGTTTTTACGATGATGACAATGCCAAAATTGTTGTAGGTGGCAATTTATCAGGAGGTGCTTTCACGGCTGATGGTGATTACAGCAACACTACTGGAGTGCATTTATTCCAAGGGCAAGGAGTTGATCCTAATCTAACTCTTGGTGTTACAGCTAACAAATCAATTAGTCCTGAAACACCGAAGAATATTGCCTACAATAGTTTAGCTTATGTACAGCGCATCAATCTTTTGGTGCAAGCACAGATGGCTAACGCTGCATCTAGTGACCCACAGGAAGCCCAAGATGGTATTGCACAGCAACTAAAAGTATTAAATCTAACTACTTCCACTGCCTCTACAGCGCAACAAACTACTATCCGTAATAATCAGCTACAACTTTACTTTAAAAAACGTACCCGTCGTGTACCTTATGGTGAAGTTGCTTTTGGTGTAGATGCAACGACGATAGGAACTGATAACAATGGGGCTGCTATTACTACTACTAACGTGCTACAAGAAAGTGGTAATTCACTGCGTCCACAAGACTCTTGGGTTTATCCCTTTAAACCCAGTGATGGGCAAACTAAGACTAATTACGCCAATTTAACACTTAACACTGCTAGTTCTACTAAGCTGCTACCTAGTGCCACAGAAACAACTACGCAACAAAAACTAGGTAAAGAACAATACGTTGGCGATCGCATTTTGCTTGGTAATAACCTACCTGCATTATGGTGGAACACGGCGACATCGACATTTATTGGTTCAGATAGCACAGATACCCAAGATATTACAGGTATTAACTGGGACAACGGAACTGGAACTCGCAATCGCCGCAGTCGTGTACAGCAACTGGCTGATTTAGGAACTGTTGACCGAGATGGAGACTGGGAATCAGCAGCTGCTACATTACCAAGTACTCCCCAAGATTCTGTAGGTGGCTTGCGGGTTGTTACTGGTGCAGGGATTTATTTACCTCAAGGTTATACTGTTGGTAGTACCCAAGCTCTTTTGAACACAGCTTTAAACCCAGCTGCTGGTGGTACAAATAGAATTTGGTCAGATATGATGCCCGTGCCTAATGGTATTGCCATTAATGCTGATAAATCAATCCAAGATACCAAAAATAGCAACATATATTTACCAATAATTACTCCTACTCCTCCTACTAATCCTCTTACTCCTCCGCCTGTTCCGCCTTATACGCCGTATTTACGGATGCGGGCTACAGCTGTTTATCACTACCAAGCGAATAACTACAATGCGACAACCCCTAAACCTATTGCTTGTATAAGTAGCTTTTACGACCCTACAAATAGCACTACAGCTAAAAACCTTGCATCTCTTCCATATAACAACATTACGGGTGGCAACTCCCATAATGGTATTGTCTACGCAGCTCCAACAAAGGCTGTTTCTGACTATTCAGCTTTACTAAATTACCAAGCTAATTTAATGTATCCCAATGGGCGGTTGGTGAATGAAGTACTGAAAACCGCTCTGCCAAAAACAGCTTCCTCTCGGACACTCTCAGAGCAGTCTGCTATTCATGCTGCTATTTGTGCCATCCAAATATTAGACGGTACTATCGGCTCTCCAGATAGTACTGTTATCCCTCACGGCGCAATTTACGAAACTGCTTTTTTAGATGCGAGACAGGTTAAGGCAATTCATAAAGATGTGCAAATAGATGCAAGTGGTAACATCATCCCAGGTAGAGAGACATTCACCAACGCTGATGGAGATGGAACCGGGACAGTAGCACAAGTACCAGATGCATCTGCTGGTTCCACGGCTCCAGACTATGAACTCGCCAAAGAAACCCGCCAACCTCTGGAAATTCGCGCCACTGTATTAGACATTAATCTGTTGCGAACAACAACTTATGGCACTGGCACTGGTAGTGGCACAACAGCAACACAAGAATACTTAATTCCCAATAGCGGTATTATTTACGCTACTCGTGATGATGCACTTTTAGATTTAAGTGCCAGTTCTAGTAGTGGCATAGATACACAAAAAACAAAAAGCCCTGTAGACTTCAAACTTGACCCAACTCGCCGTCCCAACGCCATCATGTTAATCAATGGCAACCCAATCTGGCGTGTTCTGGGTTTCAGAGATGCAGAAAAAGGCTTCATTTTAGCCTCTAACTTGCCTGTATATATTAAAGGCGACTTTAATAAACATACCCAAGAAGAGTTTAATACAGCTCTAGCTAGTGATTTGGGCAATTTCTACTCTCGATCAGACCGTAATACTCAATTTGCCTGTCGTAAAAATGACACTCGGCTACCAGGTAAGTGTCTGCCAGATGGGGATGCATGGCGACCTGCCAGCGTGTTGTCAGATGCGATCACACTTCTTTCTAATAACTTCAAGTTGGGCAACCGCAGCGATGGAGACTATGACCTAAATAATAACTTGGGCGATACTAATTCGATTACCGCATTTCAGAATAATGGGTTTGCTACCAACAACACTAATGTCGTCAATGCTCTCTGGTATGACCCTACCAATACCTCTAATAATGTCTATCCTGTTGCCACTATAAACAGTTCTTACTTCAATAACTTTGTTACACCCATCCAGCGAAGGAGAACTGCCCCAGAGTATTTAATGGAAGTATGTCCGAAACTACCTGTTTCAGCTTGTGATCCGGGGACTGATTGGTGGGTAAGAATACCCGCTGATGGTGGTCTAAAAGCGTCTGATGTTATCGCCTCGACATTTGACATTGCTACGCACAAGGCTGGTACGACAGCAGTGCTACCCGATGCTAGTTATCTGAGCTATCCTCGCCGTGTTGCCTTTCAGCGTGCTACAACTTCAAATACTGTACCTATTCTACCCCCAGCAACGCCGCCACTATATTATACACATGGAGAACTTAAGCTTGCTGGCTATTTACCTGCAATTATAGGGCTAACATCTTCCGGAGGCACTAAAACCATAAAATCATTCCCATTGAATGTGGGTAGTTTTAGTGGCACTGATAGACCTACTTCTCAATCGAATGCTCTATGGTTTCTAACAACACAGCTAGATACTGAGGTACCTAATAATGATGATTATCGCCCAAAACTACTTTCAGCACCAGCATTTACTGATGATACAGCAACATTTACTGCTGGTACAAAAACTCAACCAGCTTTGTCGCCAATGTTACAAATTAAAGTAGCTTTCGGCACTAATAGAAATGAATCACCAACATCAAACGCAGGCAAATTGGGTCCTGGCGGTGACAATCAGGATACTAACTGGGGCTGGTTACAACAAGCATCAACTACTGGTACCACTTTTAACTTAGTCGCAGCAGGGGGAGATACCCCAGCTCGTCCTACAGAAGATAATGGTGGTTTACACAACTTTGTCCGCTTCTTGGAAAATTGGAACCCAACTACAAGCTCGACAGCCAATGCTTTTGCAGCTAAAATTAATGGCTCTTTTATCCAAAGAACTCGTAGTGTCTATGCTACTGCACCATATGTAGCATACTTAAATGGCTCATCTCTTAAAGGATATCCGATCGGTAATGCTAGTGGTCAAGTACCTTTTTACCTATCTCCTTTACGGCAGTGGGGTTATGATGTCGCCTTGCTGTCGCAATCGCCAGACGCATTTTCGCAAAAGTTAGCGATAACGCCAGATGACAAACCCAATGAGTACTTCCGGGAAGTTGGCCGAGATGACGCATGGGTGCAAACGTTGTTATGTGCAAAAGACACAAAAGGAACCGTTAGTATAAGTGATGATACTGCTATTAATGCTATCGATCAAGCTCAATGCCCATAATAAAATTTCAGAAGCTGGTGATTAGCAATGATTAAGCACAAACAACAAATCCACCCTTCTGGTGAGTCTGGTTTTACGATCATTGAGTCGTTGGTAGCACTACTCGTAGTTGCTATTTTACTAACAGCGATCGCGCCTGTAATAGTTCTGGCAACAGCAACGCGAGTTCAGTCTCGACGGGTGGAACTGGCAACCCAAGCGGCAAAAACATTCATTGATGGCATCAGAACTGGAGCAATTACAGCGCCAAGTGCAGTCACTACACTTGCTGCTCCTACATCAACTGCGGCCAGACGCATTTCAGATGTAGCTGCTGTAGCTGCTGTAGCTGCTACAGGAAGTACACCAGCTACAGTAGCTACAGCAGCCGTAACAGGTAGACCACAAGACTATTTAATTAACACTACAAATATGGCTGCTCCTACATCAGCAACTGGTTTGTATTGTTTTAACCAGAATGGCACTATTAGTACTACAGATTGTTCAAGCAATCAGTTTTACATTCAGGCTGGTCGAATTGTCCAAAGTACTGGGGTAAACGATGGCTATCGTCTGGGAATTAGGGTTTATCGAGCAGATGCTGACTTTCCCTTAATAGCCAGCACTGTTAATACTAAATACACACAAACACCTTTCACTAGTGGATTGGGTAGCCGCAAAGCACCATTAATTGAAATGACAACCGACGTTGGCAACAGTACCACTACATTTCAGGCTTTATGTCAGCGCCTGGGTACTGCAACAAATCAAAGTTGCCAATAAAAAACTGGGCAAGTTCATATTATACGAGCGATCGCTATTTATGCGAGCGATCGCTGTGCATCTATTACCAAAGAGAATACCGGAGTATGATAAAGACACTAAAATTTTTGCTCAGTAACCAGCTAAAGCGCTCCAAGGGCATCCAGCAAGTTGATGGTTTTACCCTAATTGAATTGTTGGTAGGCATGATCCTAGCCTTCCTAATCATCACGCCATTGCTAGGATTCATGGTTAATATTCTGGATACCGACAGAAAGGAGCAAGCAAAGGCAAATTCCGAGCAAGAAATTCAATCTGCACTAGATTACATTGCCCGTGATTTACAACAGGCAATCTATATTTATGATGCTACTGGAATTGGTTGTCTAACCGGTACTGTTGATGCTACTACCGCTAACACTTGCCCAAATGCAGCTACAACAGGCAATCAACTACCTAGCCCAACTGCAACAGATAGAGTTCCTGTGCTTGTCTTTTGGAAGCGAGAATTAGTTAGTCAGGCAATTACAATTACAGGCACTCAAAAAGATGATACTTTTGTTTATTCATTAGTTGCTTACTATTTAATTAAAGACGCTACTTCTAGTTCTACTTGGTCTAACGCTGCTCGTATCGGCCGATGGCAAATTAAGGATGGTGTAGCAAATCCCCTTGGACAAGCTTGTACTGGATATACTGGAAAGTATGTCACTGACAGTGGTAATAAATATTGTCCTAACCCAGGTTTTGCTTTATTTAAGCTTGATGGAGCAGGCACGATAACACAAAAGATGAATGCTTGGACAAAAGCTACAGCAAGTTACACTGCCGATACTACAGTACTTGTTGACTTTATAGATCAAACCAAAACTGATGATACGCCACCAGCACCTGGGACTAGCTGCCTCCCTACCAGCATAGCAACCTCTTTCAGTACTCTTAATACGGCTAAAATGACTAGCTTTTATGCCTGTATTGATACAGTTAATACAACAGCACAAGTTTTTTTACGTAGTAATGCACTCGCACGCTTACAAAGCAATAACCTTAATTATCAAGTCAGCAACAAACCTTATTTTCCGACTGCAAGCATACGAGTACAAGGACGCGGATATTTATTTACCAAGTAAATGCTGGAATTCAAAGCATTAATCAATGGCAGTTAATTATGGGAAAGTTAAGTTTGAGATTATTGCGACTAACTCGCAGCAATGTAAAAAGCAAACGGCCATGTTTACTTAACACGCTGCACTACGCCTCTGCATATACCCAACAAGATGCTGGCTTTAGCTTGCTGGAATTAATCATAGTGATGGTGATGATCGGAATTCTATCAGCGATCGCAGCTCCTAGTTGGTTTTCCTTTGTAAATCGACAACGCTTGAATAAAGCTCAAGATGCCGTTTTAGCCTCTATACAGCAAGCACAGCAAACAGCTAAAAAGAACAAACTTAGCTACAGTGTCAGTTTTACAACTGATAGCACCAATGTAGTAAAAGTTGCTGTTTATCCCAGCAGTTCTCCTGGTATTCTCTTAAGTGACAAGAGATGGCAAAGCTTGGGCGGAGATTTACAAATTCCAGCAGGCTCAGTGTTGTTGAGTACTAACATTGCTAGTCCAAACACAATTGGTACTGCAATATCCTCTACAGCATACGATTCTACTACTCAACCAAACACTATTACCTTTGACTATATGGGTACTCTACCAAATCCCAGCTTTGGTACACCCCCAACAGGTTCAACAGATGCTCCAGGTTTAAAAATTGTGCTGGCTTCTGCTATAAGTTCTGTATCATCTTCTAGTAGCGTAAAGCGATGCGTCATTGTGAAAACTCTCTTAGGCTCAATGCTCACAGCAAAAGACTCCCAATGCAGTTAAGTAATCTTCATAGTGAAAATTTATAAAAATACGAAATAATACTGAACATAAAACTGCACTTTGAGAGCAAAATTGTAACATCTAGTGCAGTTTTATGATTTTAAATGCCTCAAAAATCGCCTTAATAAAATATAACTTTTGTCAAATGACTGAAAACATTGACTTTACTGTAGCCATCCCAACTTATAACGGTCAAAGTCGTTTGCCTGAACTACTAGAACGACTACAAAATCAACTATATACAGAACATTTATCTTGGGAAATTATAGTTGTAGACAATAACAGCACTGATAATACAGCTAAAGTTATTCAAACCTATCAACAAAATTGGCAGTGTCCTTATCCACTAAAGTACTTATTTGAAACGAGACAGGGAGCAGCTTATGCCAGAGAAAGGGCAATTGAAGAAGCTAAAGGCAGATTTATAGGTTTTCTTGATGATGACAATTACCCAACATCCACCTGGGTAGCAGCAGCTTATGCTTTTGGTGAACAGCATCCTTTAGCCGGTGCTTATGGTAGCCAAGTTCATGGTGAGTTTGAAGTTGAACCACCCGAAAATTTTAAGAAAATAGCTTGTTTTTTAGCCATTACCGAGAGAGGTACAAAACCCCACCAATACAAAGCTCCCATGAAAATGCTACCTCCAGGGGCTGGTTTAGTAGTTCGCAAGCAGGCATGGGAGAGAACAGTTCCTAAAAATCTAGTTTTAAATCATAAAGGTAGAGAAGCTGGGTTAGCCAGTGAAGATTTAGAAGCAGTACTATATATCCAGCTAGGAGGTTGGGACATTTGGTACAACCCAGAAATGTGTATTTACCATAAAATTCCAGCATGGCGATTCCAAAGAAAATATTTAATTAGTTTATTTCGCTGTGTGGGTTTAAGTCGGCATCACCTTCGTATGCTGAGAATACAATCTTGGCAAAGACCTCTGGTGAGTTTAGCGTATTTAGTTAATGATTTACGCCAAATAATACTTTACGCGCTCAAATATCGAGGCACGTTTCAAAGTGACTTAATTGCTGCTTGCGAGATTGAACTGCTCATGAGTAGCTTTATCAGTCCTTTTTACCTATTTAAAAAAAGATATTTGAATCTAGCGGTTCCCGACCTGGCGAGGTATCTTTTTAAAGCTATTAACCTTGGTAAAAAAGATTGGGGTGTACCTCAGTTGCCTAGAAAACGCCATAGCCACTTTTTAGCTTATCAGAAACTATCATAAAAAATATATAAATTGTGGTAATTAGGATGGATAAATTAATTGAAAATCTATTTTTAAACTTCACTGTAGCTATTCCTACATATAATGGGAGAAACCGATTACCTCAGCTCTTAGATTTACTTTTGAAACAAACAGGAGTAGAACACCTCAATTGGGAAATTATTATTGTTGATAACAATAGTTCCGATAACACTGCCGAGTTGATTCAGGATTACCAAAAAAGCTGTAGTAATAACTTTCCTTTAAGGTACTTCCTAGAAAGTAAACAGGGAGCCGCTTTTGCAAGGTTGCGAGCTGTGCGCGAAGCCGGAAGCCAGCTTATTGGATTTTTAGATGATGATGTCTTACCTGCGCTTGATTGGGTTGCACAAGCTGTAGCCTTTGGTAAAGAGTATCCTCACGCCGGAGCATATGGCGGTCAAGTTCATGCTGAATACGCAGTAAAACCACCAGAAAATTTTGAAAGAATTCAAGCTTTTTTAGCTGTAACAGAACATGGGCCAAATCCACATTTGTTTGATGCGGGTAATTTAAGGCTTCCTGCGGGTGCGGCGCTTGTTGTTCGGAAACAAGTATGGTGTGAAAATGTACCACAACGACCTAGTTTAAGTGGGAAGTTACCTGGTATTTTGGTGCAGGGTGATGACTATGAACCATTGCTTTACATACATTATGCAGGCTGGCAAATTTGGTATAACCCTACCATGCATAGTTATCATCAAATACCACATTGGCGACTTGAGAGAGATTACCTCCTAACTCTGGCACGCGGCTGTGGCTTGTGTGTTTTCCAGTTACGCTTGATAAATACTAAAAATTGGCAAAAACCAATAGTGTTTGTGAAAACTATTTTAGGGAATTTACGCCGAGTATTACGACACTTTATTCAATATAGAGGGCAATTGAAAAGTAATCTAATTGCTCTTTTTGAAATGGAATTTTACTTGGCTAGTATGATGAGTCCTTTTTACTCCTTGAAGCTTTATTTTAGGAAATTTTTTGTCTAATCGATAACTATATAAAACAATACGCTTGGGTTAAAGATAATTGTAGTACCGAAAATGTTGGGTTTCGTCCCTCAACCCAACCTACCCTGGTTTTGGTTTTTGACTTTAACCCAAGCGTATTGCTATATAAAATGAAAAAATAATAATTATTAAAACCAAATATATGACTTCCATCTCTGTAATTATACCATCTTACAACAGCGAAAAAACTATAAAAACAACAATTGAATCCGTTCTCAGTCAAAGTTTTTCCGATTTAGAATTAATTATAATCAATGATGGTTCAACAGACTCAACACTAGAGATTATTTCAAATTTTCAAGACTCCCGAATAAAAATATTTTCCTTTGAGAATTCTGGTGGAAATATTAGTCGTAACCGTGGACTAAAACATGCTGCGGGAAAATTTGTTAGTTTTTTAGATGCAGATGATATTTGGACAGCCGATAAGTTGGCAAGGCAGTTGCAGGCTCTGCAAGAAAACTTAGGCGTAATGGTTGCTTATAGCTGGACTGATTATATCGATGAAAATGGTGAATTCTTACTTTCAGGTATGCATATTACTGTCAATGGTGATGTTTATGAAAAGCTATTAGTAAGTAATTTTCTAGAAAATGGTTCCAACGCCTTGATTCAAAGAGTTGCAATAATAGAATTAGGTGGATTTGATGAATCACTAAATGCTGGTCAGGATTGGGATATGTGGCTGCGATTAGCTTGTAAGTTCGATTTTGTCTGTGTACCATCTGTACAAATATTATACCGAATTAGTCCTAATTCACTTTCTTCTAATCTTGCAAGGCAGGAAAAAGGCTGTTTGCAAGTGCTAAAAAAAGCCTATCAGGTAAGACCATTAACTGATAAAAATATTTGCAGCTTAAGTCTGGCGAACCTTTATATGTACCTAACATGCAAAGCCCTACAACAGCCGTTTAGTCCATATAAAGGCACGCTAGCAGCCAGATTTATTTGGAAGTATTTACTCAACGATTCTTCAAGGTTCAAACGAATAAATCTAATCTTAAAACTTTTATTTAAAATTGCCGTCATCCTGATACTACCCACTACTTTGTCTACAAGGTTACTAACAAGCATGAAGAGAAGAGCTAAGAAAGTCAAGGCTATTCCATTCTCATCTAGCCCGCCTCAGAATGAATTCTGAGTCTAATAGCGAAAGTCGTCTCAAGACGACTGAAAAAAGGTTATAGTCCGTTAAAACGTACTTTAGCTATAAAAAAAAGACCTTTAGTTCTGGGCGGTTTATGTCTAGAACGAAATAGCCCTGCTAAAAAACTAAAACATTCTTAAATATGTGGTTAGTTGAAAACGAACTAAAAAATAACAATGAATACCCAGGTGCATTTTCCGTATCTAGTTAATACAAAGTATCTCTTTAATAAGCCTTCTAACAGTGGTTTCACACTGCCAGAGATGTTAGTGGTTATTCTATTAATTGGTATATTAGCTACGGTGGGAATACCCAACTGGCTAACTTTTGTGAACACTCAACGCCTCAATACTGCCGGAAGCGAAATTCATCTTGCTATGCGCCAAGCCAAAAGCCAAGCTACCAAGGAAAAATTGACTTGGCAAGCTAGTTTTCGTGAACAAAACGGTATTGTTCAATGGGCGGTTCATCCTGCTACAGTAAACCCATCTGCTGCTAACTGGAATAATCTACATTCTAATGTGCGTTTAGATGCGGAAACAACCCTACAAGAAACAAATGGCATCAGGCAAATCCAATTTGATTACAGAGGCAATGTCAGTAAACCACCGCTAGGACGAATAACACTATCTAGCAAGTCTGGTGGTAAAGCTAAACGTTGCATTTTTATTTCGACGATTTTAGGAACAGTGCGAACAGCAAAGGAGCATACTACAACTGATGACGACAAATATTGCTATTAAGATATTTTTTGTTGAGTTAATTAGACAAGGTATTGTGTGCTGAACTTACCAGCAAACCCAAAACAGCACTTGATTATTTTCACTCGCTATCCAGAACCAGGTAAGACCAAAACCCGATTGATACCTGTTTTGGGGGCTGTTGGTGCTGCCAATCTTCAATGCCAGATGACTGAATATACAATATTTCAGGTTCAAGAATTGCAAAAAGCCATTGACATATCTGTGGAAGTGCGCTTTGCAGGTGGCGATTCGCAACTCATGCAAGACTGGCTGGGGTTGGATTTGGTTTACCAGTCTCAAGGTGAAGGCGATCTAGGTTCGCGGATGATGCGATCGCTTTTCGATGCCTTTCAATCTGGTGCAGAACAAGTAATTATCATCGGTACAGATTGCCCTGGACTGAATGCCCAGATTCTAGCAACAGCCTTTGAGAAGTTACACACCTATGATCTCGTACTTGGCCCTGCGATCGATGGTGGATATTACTTAATTGCTTTGCGCCAACCCATCCCGGAGTTATTCCTTAACATCGAATGGGGAACTGCTCAAGTATTTCAGAAAACCGTGGATATTGCCCAGAAAGTGAATTTATCTCATGTGAACTTATCGCCTTTAGCTGATGTTGATCGACCGGAGGATCTGCCAATTTGGGAACAAGCCCTTGCAGGGGAGATGAGGGAGATATAGTTAAAAGGACGGTTAGAAACCGCCATCAGCAATTTGACACGTATGCATATCTGTGGTGAGGCAGAAAATCCCTGTATTACGACCGATTGAGAACTGCAATAAGGGAAATCGGGTAATTAATCAGTGTTTTCCTCCAGCCCTGCATTAGGTTCGTATCTTCAAATACTAGGAATTTCCTGAAGACACTGCACATAACAAATGTTACTGTGGTCTAGTTGAAAACCAAGAGGCATAGCCTTTACCAGTATTAAATTTGCTTTGTGTTTCTATACAACAGTCACGGTCATGGGCACAATATTTAAGTAGCTTGAAATATGAAAATCACTCGTATTCACCGCCAGTTTCAAAAATTATGGTTAACCGTTTTACTTCCGTGAGTACTGCCCTCACAGTTAAGGTAGTTGGAATAATCTGCATTTTGTCCTTTTTCGTTGACTTTTTCATTCTATTGTTACCCTTTCAACCTACTGATCGGGTATGGCAAATCAACTTGGCAACAGCGCTAGTTGATCGGGGAATTGTTCCTTTAGTCGGTTTGGGGCTTCTGTTTGCTGCCTATTGGATTGATAGTGCTGATGCCGGAAGCGATCGCCCCCAAGGTATCGATTTAAGATTTCCCGCCGTGATCCTCTCAAGTATTTTAGGGTTGATGTTCTTGCTGATTTTTCCCCTGCACCTGAATAACGTCAATCAAGCTAAGACTCAAGCAGTCAACCGCATCACCCAAGAAGCAGATCAGGCAGAAAATCAACTGAACACTCGGTTAACGCAATTGCAAGCACAACTGACTACTGAGCAAGGAAAAGCTCAACTAGAGCAGCTGCGAAACCAAACCAAAGCTCAGTTTAGTGAAATCCTCAAAGATGACCAAAAATATAAGCAAGCACTTGAAAGCCCTCAAATTCCCGCAAATATCAAAGAGTTACTGAAGAAGGCTAAAAAAGATCCCCAAGTACTTGACAAAGCTATCGAACAACAAACAGATGTTCAGACGCTGCAAACTCAACAACTGAGCCAACTTCGCCAGCGCAGAGACGAAGCACAGCAACAAGCTAAAGATACTGCTTGGAAGTCTGGACTGCGGATTGGGATTAGCAGTTTGCTGTTGTCCATTGGTTACATTATCATTGGCTGGACAGGCTTAAGAGGTAAAGGTGCTGTACAAGGTGGTAAACCTAGAGCTACCGCACGCTAATCCACTATTGGCATGGCAGTAGGACGTATCCAATAATTGTTGACGGCTGATACTGCCATGCGCCCAATAACAATAAAAAGGCAATTATCACTGAGTAAAATCACTATAAAACTTGGCTAATGTTCTCAATTTACATACTGACATATAACGAAGAACTAGATATTGCCGCTTGTATCGAATCGGCGATGCTAGCGGATGACATCATTGTTGTGGATTCATGCAGTAGCGATCGCACTGTGGAAATTGCTAGTCGCTATCCTATCCGCGTCGTCCAACACGCTTTTGAAAGCCACGGACGCCAACGCACCTGGATGTTAGAGTCTATCCCCCCGCAGCACGAATGGGTGTACATTCTCGAAGCTGACGAGCGCATGACACCAGAACTGTTCGCGGAATGCGAAAAGGCAAGTCAGAATCCAGACTACATCGGTTACTACGTGGCTGAACGTGTCATGTTCATGAATCGTTGGATTCGCTACAGCACACAGTATCCTCGTTACCAAATGCGACTCTTCCGCCACGGTAAAGTGTGGTTTACAGACTACGGTCATACTGAGCGGGAAGTTTGTGAGGGTGCAACTAGCTTTTTAAAAGAAACATACCCACACTACACTTGTAGTAAAGGCTTGAGTCGCTGGATTGAAAAGCACAACCGTTATTCTACAGATGAAGCTCAAGAAACGCTGTATCAGCTAGAAGAGGGAAAGGTTAACTGGGGAGATTTATTCTTTGGCAAATCGGAAGTCGAAAAACGCCGCGCCTTGAAAGATTTGTCTTTGCGTTTACCCGCCAGACCGTTGCTACGGTTTATATATATGTATTTTATCTTAGGCGGTTGTCTAGATGGACGCGCTGGACTTGCTTGGTGTACATTGCAGGCATTCTACGAATATCTGATTTTGCTCAAAGTCTGGGAAATGAAGTATCTACCAAAACCTAATTTAGATGCAACAGTAATTCTGGCACATGAGAGTATAAAATAGTTGCAGCGCACGGATTCAGAAGCTACACAGGTTGATGTGGCGTAAAGGGGACTGGAGATTAGAAGGATTACGCAGTAAAATCAACAAGCAGCGATTCAGACGGGTACGCGATCGCAAAATCAGTGGGGATTCACATCTGTGCATTGGTGTCAACTTCAGGTAAAAGCCAGTTTACAACAAGCTTTTAGAGATTGTCTCCTCAAGAGTCTCCGACTGGGAATGAGTAATGGGGGGGCTGCCGCCTCAAGACTTGCGGCAGAGCCGTAATTGAAGTGCATTTCCAGCCAGAGGCTGAAAACGAGGTTATAAAATAATTCTTCAGTTTACCCGGTCGGGCTTTCACAATCATCAGCAGCTTTTGATTGAGCGCGGTAGATTAGTAATACTTAAGAAACTTGCAACAATCATTTACAAGTCTTACAAAGAAAAGTAACATCCTCTGAGAATAACTAGTCGCTACCGGATTGGTTGATATCTATGTGTATGCTTGTAGGAAAATAGCTGATTTCCAGCAAAAAGTACGTTTTTTTGCGGCAGCAGCCAACTTGCTAACCTTTTGGACAATTACTTGCAGCAGAAACTGCCAAAGTTAAAGTTTTCGGAATTTGACGAATCTGCTGGTATGGATACCAATAACAAAAGTTCCTCTAGCTTAAAACAGGAGAATCGGGGCTTGGTAATCGATCGCCTAAAACAGGACTTAAAAAACGACCTGATTGCTGGTTTGTTGGTAGTAATTCCCCTAGCAACCACTATCTGGCTGACAATTACCATTGCTACTTGGGTAATCAACTTCCTCACCCAAATTCCCAAACAACTGAATCCCTTTGATGGGTTAAACCCAATTTTAGTAAATATACTGAATTTATTAGTAGGATTAGCTGTGCCACTACTAAGTATACTATTAATGGGCTTGATGGCTCGCAATATTGCTGGGCGGTGGTTGTTAGATTTTGGTGAGCGATTATTACACGCCATTCCTTTAGCGGGACAGGTATACAAAACCCTCAAACAGCTTTTAGAAACAATCCTCAAAGATTCTAATGGCAAGTTTCGCCGGGTAATTTTGGTAGAGTATCCCCGCCGAGGAATTTGGGCGATCGCCTTTGTCACTGGTGCAATCAGCAGTGATATCCAAGCCCAGATGTCTCGTCCCGTGCTAAGTGTTTTTATCCCCACCACCCCGAATCCCACTACCGGATGGTACGCAGTTGTTCCTGAAGATGAGGTGGTGAACCTCTCCATGTCCATCGAAGACGCCTTTAAAATAGTTGTATCAGGTGGGATTGTCGCCCCCAATAGGCCCTTAGTTTTCGCCAAAGAGTCCACACTGGAAGTGAACCACGACGAAATCAAGCAGCAGGTTATTCCCGTTGAAGAAACTTAAAATCAATCTGGCATAGTCACAAGCAAATGCGTAATGTTGTTGTTTAACTGTGCCAAAGTTGATAGAGTAATAAGTTTGTCCCGCCTAGTTAATCAGTTCTCGCACAATCACTCCTCAGTTTTATGCAACCTCGTAAACCCCAGCAAATTGCTCGTGAATTGGCGCTTTTAAGCCTTAGCCAATTACCAGTCAACCCAAAGAAATTAGATAAATTGGAAGACGATCAACTAGTATCCAAGTTGGTGCTAGGAGCGGTACGCACCCTAACTTCAGAAGTGCAAGATACCCTCGATAATGCCGCAGGTGAACTGCAACGCAGTAACGATCGCCTCTTAAGTAGCCAAACTCGGGCTTCCGACCTCGATACTGCTAGAACAATGCTGCAAGAAGCGATCGCCTGCACCCAGACAGCAATCAATCAGTTGGGCACGGCAGTTGATTTCCCAGTACTGATTCAGTTAGCTAATCAGGATAAGGGAGTCCGTAATTACGCAAAAGAGCTTGTGATTACCGTCAACGAAAATCGACACATTATAGATGAACTCCTTTCTAGTGCCTTAGTAGATTGGCAAGTAAATCGCCTCGCCCAAATTGACCGCGATATCCTGCAAATCGCTGTGGCAGAAATGAAGTTCTTAGGAGTTCCTGACAGTATCGCCATCAACGAAGCTGTGGAACTAGCCAAACGCTACAGTGGAGAGGATGGTCATCGGTTTATTAATGGTGTTTTGCGCCGAGTCAGTGACCAGAAGAAAACAGCATAGCTTTTTGCCTTTTATACTTACTTCCCAAAGTGACGAGGATGAAGAAGACAAGGGGACAAGGAGAATAGCCCAATGCCCCATGCCCAATGCCCCAAGTTAAATTAAACTCATAACTTATAACTCATATAACCAATACTGCTGCAATGGTTTTTAATTGGTTCCGTCGTAAATATAACGATTCCTCTGACACTCCCTCTGATCAGAAGCAGGAAAAAACTCCTCCTGCACAAGAACCCCAACCAGAGCCAGCCGAAACATCAACAGCAACTGCTGAAACTACACCAGACACAACGGCAGACTTGTTGACGTTTGCTAAAGCTGCCTACAAAAACATTCAGCAAAAACAACAAGTTGAGCTAGTAGAAACCCCTCTTAATTCAGCAGATACCTCAGCACCATCAGCACAACCTGAAACCCCAGAAACGGCAATTGCCCAAATCACCGAACCAGAAGCAACTGAGGAAGCTGTTAGTACAACCGTAGAAACTGCACAGCCAGAAGTTATCCAAGCTGCTACTGAGGAAGAAAGTACAGAAGATTCCTCAGTGGCAGCAATTGCTGATCAGCCAGATATCAAAAGCCCAGAACTAACGACAAGTGAAGCTGAACCAACACCCACTGAACCACTAACTACGCCAGAGGCAGCACAGCCAACAGCACTATCTTTCTTAGAACGGGCGGCGGCAGAACGGCAAGCCAAGCTAGAACAACTAGTAGCCACCGCCATTGAAGTCCCAGAAGCGGAGGTAGTACAGCCAGTAGCTAGAACCTCAGAGACAGGAGAGGAAATTCCCGGACTGGTATTTGATGATGGGTTTGTGTGGTCGGCAAGAGTTCTCGCAGCTCAAGGTAGAAGTCCAGAAGACGTTTCTATTGAAGAAATTACCTGGCTGAAAAAGCTCCGGCAAGGGTTAGACAAGACTCGTCGAAGTATTCTCAACCAACTGAAGGCGATCGTTGGTCAAGGGCCGCTTAACCAAGCTGCTGTGACGGAAATTGAGGCATTGCTCCTGCAAGCTGATGTGGGTGTTGAGGCGACAGACTTTATTATTAATGCTCTACAGACAAAACTTCGAGAAGAAGTTACTGCACCTGAAGAAGCGATCGCTTACCTGAAAAAAATCCTCCGGGATATGCTGGATGCGCCGAGTAAAACATCCCACCAAACTACCTTTACCCCAGAAAAAGAAACCTTAAACATTTGGTTAATCACTGGGGTGAATGGTGCCGGTAAAACCACCACCATCGGCAAAATTGCCCACTTGGGACAAAAATCTGGCTATAAATGCTTGATTGGGGCAGCAGACACCTTCCGCGCCGCCGCCGTGGAACAGGTAAAGGTTTGGGGTAGCAGAAGTGGTGTGGAAGTAATTGCCAATCCGGGAAAGAATACAGATCCGGCAGCAGTTGTATTTGATGCGATCGCAGCCGCCCAAGCGCGTCAAACCGAATTACTTCTGATAGATACAGCTGGGCGACTGCAAAATAAGAAAAATTTAATGGACGAGCTCGGTAAAATCCGGCGAATTATCGACAAAAAAGCCCCAAATGCCAAAATAGAATCTCTTTTAGTTCTAGATGCCACTTTAGGTCAAAATGGACTGCGACAAGCTGAAGTTTTCTCTCAAGCCGCCCAACTGAGTGGCGTTGTCTTAACCAAGCTGGATGGCACCGCCAAAGGCGGCGTTGCCCTTGCTGTTGTGCAGCAGCTAGGTTTACCCATTCGCTTTATTGGTGCTGGCGAAGGAATTGAAGACCTGCGCCCCTTTTCCAGCTATGAGTTTGTCGAGGCTCTCTTGAGTGGCTAGTTGAAAAATTTGGAGTTAAAAATTTTTCTTGACAAGGTGATCAATTTACGGATGACTGAATCTGGTATTATCACTTGAACTAACTAAAAACAAAATACTGGAAAAATCTCAAGTCCTAAAACCATGAGTTTGTCCCAATAAACAGGTGACTTTTTGACATACTCCTACACTGGCTGCAAGCAGTACAGTGTAGGCTTATCAGTGACTCCAAGTATCCCGTCGGATAAAACACTCTCGCTTTATTTATACTGCACGAGATGTCTCTCCTCACAGTTGAACAATATAAGAATGTTCAATTCTTTGTACTGCTGAAATTTTACCCATCCAGTAACTGGATGGAAACCCATATTCCAGATTGTCTTCTCTACGAGAGGCTACGCCAACGTGTTAGGGTCTGGTAGAGAAGATTCCAAATATCGTTACAAAGCAAATGGCAAAACTAAATCGAGAGGTTTGAACTCTGATGGTTCAACGACAACACTTTTTCTGGCTTATGACTTAAAATTCTTGGAAGATATTTTTTCGAGATTTAGTGTCACCTTTTCTATTCATATCTTACACTTACCAAATGACTCTTTCCTAAAATCAATTACAGGCTAATGGTTTAAGTCTGTTACCACTGACTCAAAAGATCGGCTGACCTCACTTTTTTCTCGTTTCAATGGGTTTAAGTTTTGCATCTTCAGCAACTCAAAATTCGTAAAACGACAAATTCAAAATGGAAAAGCTTAATCTTGACCATTATCCCGACAATTATGGTATACAAATTAAGTATTTGAAGACTTATTTACATATTCTCAGATTTGGGAATGAGTGTAAGTCTGTTTTTTCCAAAACCAAGCTGGATTTTAGCGCTTCTAGAGGTTTTCACTCAAAATACTTCTTGTCTCCTAGTTGCCTCTACCCAAACAGTCACTCTGAAAGCGTTAGGAATTATTCTTTGAATAGAGTATTTTTATAACTTTAGAGATATGCTTTGGGAATTAAGTTATGAAAAAATGAAAAGCTTTCTTAACTATCACCTAAACTAGTAATTTTTACGGGTTGGATTTGGACTAAAAATACATGATTTGAAATTACTAATATTCCATCAGAAATAGAATAAGCAAATAAAATACTTATAAAATTTGCCTGTTACGTCTTTATACTCTTGCTAAAATCACAAGTATTGTCTAAATATGGTTTAGCAATGCCAAAGCCAAAAGATTTATAAGTAATCTAAAATCTGCCAATATAAAGTGCAATAGTACCTGTGCCTGTGTCTCAACTGCCCTCTCAACCCACTGAAAACAATAGTAGTGCCGCGACGGATGTTACACCAGTCGTGGCACTCAAAGAACTCGTGGCAAGGTTGCACCGGGAACAGAACAAAATTCAAGATTTGCTAAGTTCTTTAGGATTTGCCCTGAGAAGTTTCAATAATTTGAATCAGTTTTTGGAACTGATCCCACTGATGGCAACAAGAGTGACAGATGCAGACGGCAGCGCCCTGTTTCTCTACAAACATGGTCAAGTTAGGTTAGAGCAGTTACATTGGCAAGATAGTCGCCAGCGAAAGAATATCCGCAAAGCGCTAGAAATAGCCAGCAGTCAAATCATTATGCCCAATACTACCCCTGTAGCCAATGCCACGGGGATTTTAGATGACCAGATGCATCGCTATTTGGGGCCAGATGTGCAAATCTTTGGTACAGCGATTTTGGTGAAGCATACAGAACGGGGATGGCTCTATGTCTTGAGCCGCGATCCAGAATATAGTTGGACAGAAACTAGGCAAAAGTTAGTTAGGTTAGTGGCAGACCAAACAGCAGTAGCGATCGAAAACGATGAACTAGCTGTAGAACTAAGAAAAAAAGAACGCCTAGATCAAGAACTAGAAATTGGCGCAGAAATTCAACGGCGACTTCTACCACGTCAATGCCCCATAATCCCTGGTGTAGTCCTGGCGGCACGTTGTAAACCTGCCAATCGCGTTGGCGGAGACTACTACGACTTTATTGCTACCAATCACAATAAGATTCAGCCCAAGACTAAAGGCGACACGGAAACTAGTCGCTGGGGTTTGGTTATTGGAGATGTCATGGGCAAAGGTGTCCCTGCTGGGCTAATTATGACGATGATGCGGGGAATGTTACGGGGGGAAGTGCTACATGGTAATTCCCCAGCCGGAATTTTACAAAACTTAAATAGAGTTATGTATGCGGATTTGGAAAATTCCCATCGCTTTGTAACGCTATTTTACTCAGAATATAATCCCTACAGCCGAATTTTGTCTTATAGCAATGCGGCACACAATCCTCCTTTGTGGTGGCACGCAGCCACGAAAACCGTCAGCCGTTTAGATACTCTAGGAATGTTAATCGGTTTGGATGCTAACAGCCAATATGAAGATGCACAGGTACAGTTAGAGCCTGGAGATACAATTATTTACTATACAGATGGCTTGACCGATGCTGCTGCCGCAGGTGGCGATCGCTTCGATGAAGATAATTTTGTCGCTGGCTTCAATACGGCTTGTAAGTACTGCAATGGGCCAGAGGAAATTGTGGATTACCTATTTGACCAAGTTCAGCAATTCATCGGTGCTGATAAGCAAAACACTGATGATATGACACTAGTTGTTCTGCAAATTTTATAGTCATTAGACATTTTTCCTTGATCAAGTCATGAGTCAATGCTTAAACTCATGGTGACAGGGGATTCACCAGAGTGATTAAATTTTTGATTTATTTTTTCTTTGACTTTCCGTAGCGATCGCCTAAATGGTCGCACATCAACCTTTTTTGGTGACTTGTTTGTATTTAGCCTTTAAGATGATACATAAAAAATGATCCTTAGAATACTTTTCTCCTCAAGTAAAAACTATATATTTTGGACATCTAGCACAGTAGGAAACGCCGAGAGGGAGACTAGCTAAAAGGTAAAAGGTACAAGGTAAAAAATAAAAGGTAAATTTACTTCTTCATTTTTGCTTTCTTTCTATCCTTGTGACGCAAGCATTTAGCCTACTCCGTTTTGGCGTTTTAATTTTTCCTTTCTCCGCCGTAGCAAGTTCACAACAGCTACGACGGAGTTTTGCTTTCTTTGTTTCTTAGGTCTAGATTTGGTTGTTTTAAAAGTTATCAACCCTCATTTAATCATTTGTCAAGATATTTATGAAAATATTTGAGATGAAGAATTCAGATGGCTATTAGCTATTCTTGCGCCCCAGCTTTTTGAAGACTTTGCACGACATTCTTATAACCATTAAATTCTGCAATCATCAAAGCAGTATAACCACCCTGGTTTTTCAAATTCACATTTGCCCCAGATCCGAGTAATAACTGCACAATTTCGTCATAACCTGCTGAGGCAGCCCACATCAATGATGTGGCACTGGCGGAGTCTTGAAAATTCACATCTGCCCCCTTTGCCAGCAGCAAATGTATAATCTCTGTGTGCTTGCGTTCGGTTGCCTTGATCAAAGCAGTTTTGCCATGATCCCCCGGAGCATTGGCATCAGCACCATAGTCTAGCAACACTTTCACTGTTTGGGTGTGTCCTTGTGATGCAGCCAATGTCAAAGGTATTTCACCAAGGTTTTTCTGATGAATATCTCCCCCAGAATGCAGCAGTGCCTCAACAATTTGGCTATGTCCCTGCAACGCTGCTACAAACAGTGGTGTATCACCCAGATGGTTCCTAATTTGGACATCTGCACCCCTGTTAAGTAACACTTGCACCACATCAATGTAGCCTTCCACAACGGCAAGATGTAAGGCAGTTTCACCATCTTGGTCTTGGAGATTAATCTCGGCACCTCGATCTACTAAAGCTGCTGCGATCGCACTGTCTCCCCCTGCTGCTGCTGCCGACAAGGCAGTTCCACCATCGGCGTTTTTCAGATTCACATCAGCCCCTGCTGCCAGTAGTGCTTCCACAACTTCCAGATGTCCCAAGTCTGCCGCTAATGTTAAGAGTGTCTCACCCTCTTGATCTGGGATATTGACATCGACATCAGTTTGGAGAATTGCTTGTAGAACTTCTATTTTTCCCTGCTTAACGGCGAGTTTCAACGCAGTATCATCATCTTTATCTGCAATATTAACTTGGGCATCAGCAGCCAATAAGACTCGCACTACATCGATATAACCTTTGAGTACTGCTGCCATTAAAGCTGTGCTGCCATCTTCATTAGTGGCATTGACATCAGCACCTCTGGATAATAAAAGCTGCACAATGTCAAGCTGTTTGGCACTAGCAGCCAACATCAAAGCCGTCAAACCATAGAGTTTTCGGGGCAAGTTGATATTTGCCCCAGCATCCAGCAGCGATCGCACAATTTCGGTGTAGCCTAAATTGGCAGCAAACATTAACGCCGTCGTACCTTGGCGATCGCACGCATCCACCAAGGCACCAGCAGCCAGTAGCGCACACAACCCCTTGATATCCCCACTTTTAGCAGCTTTTAGCAGCAAAGTATCGTTGTTTTCAGTCATGGATCAGATCCCACACAGGGGTTTTGTTCGTCTACCCTCAAAATTTAGTCTGAGATTGTTTATCCACTTTGGCAAGAGGGTAAAAGAAAATAGTGGGGAGTTTGGAGTTTGGAGTTTGGAGTGGGGAGTTTGGAGTTTGGAGTTTGGAGTTATAAGAATTCTTCCCCAATGCCCAATGCCCAATGCCCAATTCCCAATGCCCCGACTTCTTTAATTTGTGCAACTTTAAGCACAGAAAATAGAATTATGCTAATTTTTATGAAGATTTAATAATTAGGCGAGAACACGATGAGTCTGGAACTTTCTGCGTCGGTGAAATATTGGCTGAACTTCATCCATCCGGTGCTCATGTGGGCGCTATTAGCACTCTCAATTTATGCTGCCTATTTGGGACTGCAAGTACAGCATACCAGAAATGCTCAGGGAGAAGAAAAGAAAGAACTGATTAAAGGTAGATATAACGTCAGACACTACCAAATGGGGTCTATAGTCCTAGCTTTGATGGTAGCAGGTGCGATCGGAGCTATGGCTGTCACCTACATTAATCATGGTAAGTTATTTGTCGGCACTCACCTGTTAGCAGGACTGGGTATGACGAGTCTAATAGCATTTTCTGCTGCTTTGTCCCCTTATATGCAGAAAGGGGCAAATTGGGCGCGTGCAACTCACATTTTGCTAAATTTCACGCTTTTGGGACTTTTTGCTTGGCAGGCTGTCACTGGCGTGCAAATTGTTCAAAGAATTCTCACTGGTGCATAATAAGTAGTCCTTTGTCAGTTGTCATAAACTAATAGCAACTGACAAAAGACTCTTGACTCACTGCTTTTGCTTAGAATTAGCACCAAAGGGTATTTCCAAAGATTTCTGAAAATCTTCCTGAACTTTGCGAGTTAAGCGGCGGGAGACTTGGCGGACAATTTGGTTAAGTAAGCGATCGCCTGTAGATTGAATTATAGACTGGGGTAATCGCTGAATAAACCTGGGAAAGTGCAAATAAACCCTTAAATCCAATTCCCATTCAACTCTGGTAACCTCGCCAATGCGAGTGGAAGCATCGCTTTCTATTAACTGTAGAGATGCTTGATAATCGACGTCATAACCAGGCGGATAGTAGTCAGGAATGGGGATTGTACGGATGCGGTAAATACCTTCGTCTGGGGGCAACAATTCTAAACCAATTTTCGGTTCTACTTCATAACCAAAAGCACCAAAACGACCAATTGTTAAAGCGTAGCCATTTTCCCCAAGTGATTGCACTTTCATGGGTTCAGCGCAATGACAAAACCATGAGGCGTGAGCATTAAGATACTCAGCAACCTGCTCTATTGGGGCAGGCATTTCCATAAAATCTTCATAACGACCGGAGAATGTTGTGAGCGTCGCTACATTTGCTTGTCTTAATACGTCCTCGGCTTCTTCTTGGCTGGACGCTACAGGTAAAACTGCTTCTGTTATTTCCCAGGATTTATATTCGCTTTTTCTTGAAAGCATAAATGCGTTACTGTATAATTTTTTGTTGGTCTATATTAATAGTTCCCCAGATGCTTGGGTCATTTCGTACTAGTATCCCATTTTCACCGAAACCTCATTAATCTGCCATCAACTCCATAGAATTACTAAAATCAAGAACTGAACAAGCACATAATAGTTTCTCAGGATAACATTTCTCATGAAAGCATTTGTAGCAGGGGCAACGGGTGAAACAGGTCGCCGGATTGTGCAGGAATTGATAGCGCGGAATATTCCCGTCCGAGCTTTGGTGCGGGATATAGAGAAAGCTAGGGGTATTCTGTCTCCTGAAGCCGAATTGATTGTAGGCGACGTGTTACAACCAGAAAGTCTGACTGCGGCGTTGGGAGATAGCACAGTTTTGTTGGTTGCGACTGGTGCAAAACCTAGCTTTGATCCCACTGGTCCCTATAAAGTGGATTTTGAAGGAACTAAAAATTTAGTAAATGCTGCCAAGGCAAAGGGAATTGAGCATTTCGTCTTAGTTTCTTCTTTGTGTACTTCGCAGTTATTCCATCCACTGAACTTGTTTTGGCTGATTTTGCTGTGGAAAAAACAAGCTGAAGAGTATATCCAGAAAAGTGGTCTTACCTATACGATTCTGCGGCCTGGTGGGTTGAAGAATGAAGATAACCTCGACGCGATCGTAATGCAGAGTGCTGATACACTCTTTGACGGTAGCATCCCCAGGCAGAAAGTTGCCCAAGTTGCTGTTGAGGCGCTGTTTGAAGCAGATGCACGCAATAAAATTGTCGAAATTGTTGCCAAACCGGAAGCAGCCTCAAAAAGCTTTAAGGAGCTATTTCAACAGTGCTGATATCCTAGAGGATTCTATTCTCCAAAATGATCGGCTCACATCTTCATGGAAAAGCGATACCTACGGCTGGCGTAGCTGCGGTACTTTGTCAAGTAGCTTGCTTCATCTAAATTGAGCGCCCTTGATTCCACTTTCCAAAGCGATCGCTCTATCCTACACCCAAAACGTAGGGTAAAGCGTATTACTCATACGACGTTTTAACTTTACACTCATTCACGAGAGACAGGCGATCGCTCTCTTATTACCTTCATTTTTATAAACAGCGATATAATCGAAAATTATCCATCCGATGACGATAGGCAAGATCAAAAATAAAATTTAACGCTAAAATGCCTCTGGATTTTTTTGTTGTGCTTTTTTTTCTGCTTCAATTTCAATCATTACCATAGCTACATGAACATTACCTTCTTCATCTAGTGGTACTTTCTCAATGTATTTTGTAGATATTACTTCGATAAATTGTTCCCTTTTTTCTTCTGGTACTCGTTCTATATAAGGCATCCAAGTTGTCCGAATCCATCCCTTAAACATTTCCTTTCCAGCATGAGTCATATCTTTGGGAATAAGTTCTATGCGATTTATTTGAAAGCCAGATTCCAATAACATTACTTCATACTCTTCTACTCCGAGAAAGCCGTAAGGAAACTCAAAATCTTTAAAATATGACTGCCATTCTGGAAATAACAGTATTTCATCTAAAACAGATATATATAAACTGACACCGCCTTTTCCCCCCATTTGAAGGAGTATTTTCCCACCAGGTCTGAGGCTTTTAAATAAACCTTCTACAACTGGTTTATGATTTTTAACCCAATGTAATACTGCATTTGAAAATACAACATCAAAACATTTTTCAAACAATAAATCACGAGCATCCATTACCTGAAATGAAAGGTTTTGATACTTATCTATTGGATACTGATTTGTTGCGAGCGTTATCATCGAACTGGAATTATCAATCCCAATGACTGATCCATTACATACCACATTCGATATTTCAGCGGTTACTTTTCCATCACCACAACCTAAGTCAAGAACATCCTCTGATCCGTTAAGAGATAATTTTTCTATAAGTTCTCTCGCCCATTTTTGTTGAGCTTGAGAATGTTTTTCATAGTCTTCAGCATTCCAATTATATGTTTGCATCGGTTCCTTTTTTTGAGGATAACGTATATATACGACATTTACAATCGAAAAATAACAAAAGCTGATTTACAGACGTATTAGCATAATAAGTAATGAAGAACCGTAATTAATTTTGTCTGACTACTTACAAAATCACTTTTATTGTGGGAAGTACTCACTATTAAAAATATCTTCAGGAGTAAAAGGACATTGTTCTGGAAAAATCTCAGGGGATAAACCTGTTTTTTGAATTGCTTGCCTTCTGGCTTTAATATAAACTCCATCCAAACAGCTAAGAGAATACTTATAAAGTGTTTTGGAACGAAAATAAAATTCTAGCTCATCACGGAAATTAGTTATTTCTATTTGCCAGCCTCGTTGACAATCTTGTTTTTGAGTTTCCCAATAACGATAAAGTAAAAGATGAATTAATAATTGTTTTAAGTAACTTTCTACTTTTCGTCTTTGTTCATTTCCCAAAGCTTCAATTTCTTCTGCTAAATGTTGCCAATCAAGATTTTCAATATCTTTATTTTCTAATTGTTTAAGTGTTGTTTCTACCCATAAATAATAATCTTCTTCGTAAAGGGTAGGTTCAACAGATTTTAATATTTCTGTTGTCATTAGCTAATGGCTGGAAAAATCAACTATCTAATTATAACATAGGCAAGCGATCGCACTATCCCACACCCAAAAGGGTTTAGCTAATTCACGATAGACGAGCGCTCGCTTGCTATTTTTGGGAGTATGCGGTTTGCTATACTTATTTATGCTGCGTTTTTCTAATTCTTAAAAAAATGAGCGAATCGGGAATGATAACTGACAAGAAGGTGTGAACTTTGCCAGAATGAGCGCGTCAATCATTGTTGTTAGCAAAGAGAGCAAATTTGAAGGAGTCGGACTCTGAAAAGCTTTGAATTCAAAGGCGTTGAAAAACTTATTGGTCCAATAGCCGCGCTTCTCGGCTTTGTGTATTTGTTGCAATGGTATATTGGAGACTTGCGATCGCCTTCTGATCCCATCTTTGAAAATAAACAGCCGCCTTTGGTGATGAAACAGGGCGACCCCTATATCCGCGCTTTAATGCGAACCATCTCGGCGAGTGAGGCTAGTGGGAACCGTCCCTATTCGCTGTTGTATGGTGGACAGCAAGTCAATGACCTTAGCCGACATCCTGAGATATGCGTCACAATTGTCACAGGTCCCAACACAGGTAATTGTTCTACGGCTGCTGGTAGATATCAAATTATCAACATTACTTGGTATCGTTTAGCCCCGCGTTATCACCCAAAGCCGATGCAGATGATGTTTTGGACTGGTTATAGTTTTGAAGCAGAATATCAAGATGTAGTAGTTTACCGTTGGTTAAGTGATTCTAAAGTTTGGGGAACTGATATTTCTCAACTGTTGCGTCAGGGAAAGTTAAATGATGTTTTGCGGCTACTCTCTCCCACCTGGACAAGTCTAGGATATGGCATAGAAACTAATTCTGTTAGTAGCTCTTTGTCTAAGATTTATCAGAAAATGTTGCAAGAGGAATTAACCGCAGCGAAGCAACCACCAAAAGTTAACTCAGCCCCAACTCCCCAGATTCAGCCATTAGGTAAGCAGCCAAAGAAGCAGTAAAATCAGTTTACTACTTATTGAAAAACTCTCTGATATTTTGCACAAATTTTATAGTATTTTCAAAGTGAATGTTATGTGCAGTATTACTAATTACTTTTAGTTGTGCAACTTTACATATATTAGCTATTTCTGTATTTATATCTCTAAACTTTTGATCATTTTCACCAGCTACTAAAAGTAAAGGTGTTGTATTGTCTTTAAGTTTATCCCATAAAGATGGTTGACTCCCAGTTCCCATAAATTGGAGTGATTTTGTTAATTCAATCAGATGATTTTGCAAGCGATTTTCTAGCAATATTTCAAATTCTGGATGATTTTTGATAGAACCAAAAATTGGCTGACTATACCAATTTGATAGAAAAGTAGCAAAATCTGTTTGAATAATACTTCTGCTTAATTTTCTAGCTATCTGAGCATCACGTCTAACTCGTTCTAATCGATCTGCTTCTGTTGCTAAACCTGGGGAAGCTGATTCTAATACAATTTTTATAAAACGTTCTGGGAAATGTATAGTTAGATATAAAGCCAATCTTCCGCCCATCGAATAACCAATTAAGTGGCATTTATCTATTTTTAATTCATCTAATAAATCGATTATTGCTTGAGCGGTAGATTCCATTTTATAGTATTCATCACCTCCTAAAACTTCGGTTTTACCATGTCCTGGCAAGTCAAGGGTGAGATAAGAAAAATCTTCACCTAGTAATTTTATGGCTTCATCAAATTCATTCATGTTTCCCATGAAACCGTGCAATAAAAGAATTAGAGGTTTGTTTATATTTACATTTAAATAATAGTTAAATTTATATTGTTTTAAGTTCCTCGTTCCCAGTCTCCGACTGGGAATGCCTAATATGAGGCTCCGCCTCAAGACTTGCGGCAGAGCCGCAATGAAAAAACATTTCCAGCCAGAGGCTGGAAACGAGGTTTTAAAGGGGTTTAAGCTTAAGTTGACACCTATGAACATTGTTGTGCCCCTACCTGTGCACCTCATTTACCTGAAAAACGCTATATGTTAATTTTGGGATAAACAAGCCTCTGCCTGAGTCAGTACACCAAATCTGACATCTCTACAAAATGTCTTGTCGTGCTAGTTAATTTTTTATTTTTCTAATTCTTAAGGTAAAAATCGATCCAAAGCAGCTTTCAACTGTTTTATTTCAACATCAATATTACCTTCTTGTGCGGCTCTAGCAATACAATCAGTTAAATGTTCATCCAAAACAATTCGCGCTACCCGATCTAATGCGCCGCGTACTGCGGCAATTTGCAGTAGAACATCAGGACAAGGGGTACTTTGCTGCACCATTGCCTTAATACCGCGAACATGTCCTTCTATACGGGATAATCGATTGACAATTCGCCGTAAAGACTCTTCGCTATGGACGTGAGCATGAGCCGAATCTCCAGTCTCATGAGTATGATCTGTATGCTCGTGGTCTGTATCGTCATGGTGGGAATGTTCTGCTTGTTGGGATGTTGGCAAGGATTTCCTACCTAATCGGTTTGATCCATTCATGGGTTATCAAAGGAGTTGTAGTATTAAGATCCTAGCCTAGTACTCGACCAAAATTTTTGAGTGGGGGAGTGGGAGGATGAGGGAGAGTTGGAATTTTGTCGATCTCCCCACTCCCCATTCCCCCTAACTCTACTACTGACGATTGGCTCTTTCTTGGGGAATAATCTCTGTTACTACCCTACCGCTAGAACTGCCACCTTTGACAACAATATTTTCTGTTTGCAGATTACCAACGGCTGTTTCACCCGTAAAATTTAACGGTGGGTCAACTTGTCGATAAATTATATTTCCCTGAGCTTCAACTAACTTATTGTCTAAATACCAAGTTAATGTATTAGATTTCAAAGACTGGCGACGCTGACCAATGGCGTTGACATTACCTGTTAAATAAACCGTTTTTTGCGGTATTTTCATTTCACCTTGATTTGCGGTCACGGTAAGATTTTCGGCACGCTGAAACATCCGCACGGGGGAATTTGTAGTGACAGTTTCTGCATTCATGTTCCAGATCATAGAGTTACTAGCTATTTGCACTGGTGGGTCTAGTAATTCTAATTGAGCATTCTTTTGAATAGTGGCAATTTTTGTTTTTAAGTTGACTTCGGCAGAATTTCCTTTGCCGCGATCGCTAATTTTATTATCTTTGTAGCGGTCAATTTGTATGGGGCGATCGCCAATCAGTTTTTCTTCTTTAATATTCCAGATCAAATGCTCAGTTCGGATTTGCATCTGGGGATCAGTGGAATTGGCTACTACCCCTCCAGAAAATTCCATGCGCTGTTCGCGGGTTTTAACTCGCGCTTCTTGGGCCACTGCTTGTAGTTGTTTATGAGTACCGTTAATCTGGTTGCGGACAATCAACAAATCTTCTTTAGGACGCCATTCTAATTCATTACCTCGCAACACAATTCCATTACTAGGGTCTATGGCAAATATCTTACCCTTAAGAAGCAACTGCTTTCCATTCTGTTCAATGTCTGCTACATCTGCCTTGATTTGGTAAACCACTTTGCCATCTTGGTATAGTTCACCATAAGGGCTTTCAGCCTGACCAATTTGTTTTTCTTTGGTGTATTTTGCCCGTGTCGCCCTGACTTTCCAAATCGGTCGCCCTACTTCATCTGCTTGTTCTAGGGTGACATCAAAGAAAGTTAAATTGTTATCTTGATTAGATGAAGACGTAGTATTTTGTTGAGAAGCTGGGGGGGATTTACCCCCGCAAGCAACTAAACCAAATACCAACAAAAAGGTGAATGGTAAAAGAAGGAAGGAGGGAGTGGAAGAGAAATTTTGAATTTTTTTCTTTCCTCGTCTCCCCCTTTGATTAAATTGATGCGCCATTATTCTTGGATTTCTAGGTGTCCATCACTAGTTCTGGGGTCTTCCAAAAAACCGATACCAGATAAAGGTCGATATGGATAGCTTTGGCGAGGGGTTTTTTGAATCTCCTCTTTGATGGCTTCTAAATCAATGTAGCGATCGCTTACATTAATTAAGCTGTCGCTGGTCATCGAACGTAAACTCACCACTTCTACTCGCACGCCACGATAACTGACTGAATTTACCGCATATGCCAAATCTCCATCACCGCTAACTAAAACTGCGGTATCATAGGAATCTACTAGCGCCATCATGTCTACTGCTATTTCTACATCCAGGTTAGCTTTTTTAGAGCCATCTGGTAGCTGTACCAAATCCTTAGCAATGACTCGATAGCCATTGCGACGCATCCACAGCAAAAACCCCTGTTGCTTCTCGTTTGTCCGATCTACCCCAGTGTAGAAAAAAGAACGCAGTAGTCTAGAACCCCCAGTTAATCGACACAAGAGCTTCGTGTAATCGATTTCGATCCCTAGTTGCAATGCAGCGTAAAATAGATTTGAGCCATCAATAAATATGGCAACCCTGCCCCGATTCTCCAAAACTTGTTCTGGCGTAAAGATTGAATCGTTTTCCAAATTATGCAACATTGTTGTGATACCTCAATTTTTATCCCTGTTATTTTTGATACAAATTACCAACTTTTAGATGCTAGTCACAGAGGCTTATGATAATGTTTCGGGGCTAATTAAGTTAAGCCCCGATAAATTTTTTGAGAGAATAAGAAATTGAACAAAATCAGGGTTTGATAAGGACTAATCGTTTTTCGGGGGTTCTATTCGCTTAAAAACCGGTTGGGGTATACCCAACTGTTGTTTACTAGATAGTATCCCCCATATCGCATGGGTGGCAAAAGGAGCGGTAATTGAACTTTGTATTTGATCGTTAAAGTTTATTCCGAAGCCCAGTTGCTGATAAATATCGCTACTGATGTTCGGAATAATTGGGGATATCAGATAAGCTGCTAGTCTAACTGATTCTAGAACTGCGTAGAGAACCTTTTCCACCGATTCCTGTTGTCCTTGTTTATATAATGACCAAGGAGCTTGTTCATCAATAAACTTATTACTGGCTTGCACCAGTGAAAGGATGGACTCGCAGGCTTGACTGAAAGCTAGCTCCTGGTATGCTTGTTTTACCTGTTGTCCTAGACGTAAACCAATTGCTTTCAAAGGATTTTCGTCAGGGATCGCTTCATTACCGATTGATGGTACATTATTCTCGGCGCAGTATTTCTTCACCATGTTCAAGGTGCGATTGAGCAAATTACCTAAATCATTTGCCAAATCTGCATTCAGAACATTAATGAACCTTACTTCATTAAAATCTCCATCCTTGCCAAATTCGATTTCCTTAAGGAAGTAATAACGAACGGCATCACTACCATAGCGCTGAACTAACGCCACCGGATCAAGGGTATTACCCAGACTTTTGCCCATCTTCTGACCATCTTTGGTCAAAAAACCATGCCCAAATACTCGCTCTGGTAAGGGTAAGCCAGCCGATAATAGCATTGCTGGCCAATAAACTGCATGGAAGCGGAGAATATCCTTACCAATTAGGTGCAAGTTAATCGGCCACCATGTTTTTAAAGCATTTGCTAAAGTCGGTTCTGCATCTGGTTCTAGTAATGCCGTTACATAACCTAGCAGCGCATCAAACCAGACATAAAGGGTGTGCTTGGGATCAACTGGTACGGGAAAACCCCAATCTAGATTTACCCGCGAAATTGAAAAGTCTTGCAGTCCTTGATTTACAAAGCTGAGAACTTCATTACGTCGACTTTCTGGTTGAATGAAATCCGGTCTAGATTGATAAAATTCTGTCAGCTTATTTTGATATTTCGATAAGCGGAAAAAATAGTTTTGCTCGTCTCGCCACTCGACTTCTTTGTTAGTATGAATCGGGCAACGGTGTCCTTCTAGCAGATCCCGTTCTTCTTTGAATTCTTCGCAGGATACGCAGTACCAGCCTTGTTGTTGTCCCTGGTAGATATCACCAGATTCCCAGACTCGCTCAAAGAATTCTTTGACGATCGCTTCATGACGAGGTGCTGTAGTCCGACTAAAGCGATCGTATTGAATGTCTAGTAACTCCCATAAACTCAGGAAGCTAGGGACAATTTCATCACAAAACTCTTGTGGTGCTTTCCCTAAACTTTCTGCCGATCGCTGAATTTTTTGCCCATGCTCATCTGTACCTGTAATTAGTAATACCTGATGCCCCAGCAGCCTCTGAAATCGCGCGACTACATCTGCTGCGATCGTCGTATAAGCACTGCCTATATGGGGGACATCGTTTACATAATATAGAGGTGTTGTCAGTGCAAATGTCTTTTGTGTTTTATTCACTAGATTCATGCAAAATAAAAATCAACTTATTAAAACGGTTTACTTTTATCGGCAAAACCCCGCAATTATACAATAAGATTTCCAGATTTTCCAATAACACCTTAATATTAGCAAATTTCTCAGGTCAATAATTCTTTTGTAATATGCATCAATTCATCTCATTTTTGCCTAAAAGATGGAAATTAACTGATCATAGTTTTTTTTAATAGTTACTATTAGATATTCTTGTGATCAGGAATACATAATCCCAAACGCAGAAAATCTAACTGCTTTTGTGGATTAGACATTTCTATCTTAAGACGGTGATGGCAATAGTAAAGAAATGTAAAAATTAATTTAAGATAAACTGCCATATTTACCGGAAAAATATATTGATTAGGTATGAGTAGAAATAGCCCCCTGGAGATTTCTCGCGCTTTGATGGCGGCACTCTCAACGCAAATGTTTCGCTATTATGAGGATCGCATTCCCCAGGATGCCAGCGTACTGGTAGTCAGCAATCACCGCAGCTTTATGGATGCAGTGGTTTTAATGGCGGCGTTATCGAATCCGATTCGCTTTGCTTGCCATCACTACATGGGACAAGTGCCAGTAATGCGGGAGATTGTCACCGGACAATTGGGGTGTTTCCCCTTGGAGGAAACTGAAAACCGCCTGCAAAGCTTTTTTTCGCAGTCGCAGGTGCTATTGCAGTCGAAGCAGATGGTGGGAGTATTTCCAGAAGGGACTGAACCAATGGTGAAATTTACTGTGCCAAATCATCTGGGTGAATTTCATCGGGGATTTGCTCATTTAGCATTGCGAGCGGATGTGCAGGATTTAGCTGTTTTACCGATCGCGATCGCCTCCCTAGAAGAGGTAAACACGTCTGGCTTCCCTTTAAAGCTTTTGAGCGTATTTGACCCTTCAGAACCGTTATTTAACCAAGGTGGTTGGCATCCTTTGGTAATTTATCGGCGGGTTGCGGTGTTAATCGGTCGCCCTTATTGGATTACACCCCAACAGCAGAAAAAATATCACGGTAAACAGGCCAGAACTGTTGTAGCTGAACTGACTGAATACTGTCACGGCGAAATTAGCAACTTACTGCGTCAAGGTTGCTATTAAGGTCAAAAGCACCGAAGCTTTTATAAGTAAAAATCAGCAATCCAAAACTTTTATACCATTAACTAGTGACCAATGACTATGCCAGAAGTTGAGCTAAATCCTTGTTTCCTGACTCCTGAACGAGTACAGCCAGAGTATCCACTATTGGTATATTTGCCAGGAATGGATGGAACTGGTCAACTATTGCGATCGCAAACTGCTGGATTAGAAGCTGGCTTTGATGTCCGTTGTTTGGCGCTCCCACGCAAAGACCTTAACACTTGGGATGTCTTAGCTAAGAGTGTATTGGACTTAATCCACGCCGAATTAGAAAAAAGCTCTCAGAGGCCAGTTTACCTGTGTGGTGAGTCCTTTGGTGGTTGTTTGGCAATAAAAGTGGCAATCCAAACACCTGAGTTATTTAAGCGAATTATCCTAATTAACCCAGCTTCCTCCTTTCATCTTCGCCCTTGGTTGAATTGGGCATCCCAACTTAGTTACTTGGTGCCATCAGGATTATATGATGTTGGTGCATTGGGGTTGTTGCCCTTTCTAGCATCTTTGCCCCGCATTTCTCAAAGCGATCGGCATGAACTGCTAAAAACTATGCGTTCTATACCGCCAGAAACCGTTCATTGGCGGTTGTCTTTACTGCGAGAATTTGAAGTTGATGACAAGCAGTTAGATCGCTTAACTCAACCAGTTTTGTTGATTGCTGGTGCTAGCGATCGCCTTTTGCCTTCTGTAACTGAAGTGAAGCGGATAGCGAACATCTTACCAAATAACAAGATTGTGGTGTTGCCCCATTGTGGACACGCTTGCTTGCTAGAGCAAGATACTAATCTCTATGAAATTCTTAAGGATAACGATTTTTTAGAAAGTAAAGCTGATATCGGTACAGGGCTAGAGGTAAGAGGATAGGGTGAGAAGTAAGGGTAAGGGCGATCGCTCTTTGAGTGCAAATCGCCCACAAGCATTAGTACTTTAACTACTCAAAGCTATGTGGTTTCAGAACTTGCATTAGGAAAGCGATCGCTCTTTTGGCAAAATGGGTAGGCTTGCTCTCAGAAACAGCTGATTTTTCAGAAGTATCCGACTTTTGCTGTAACATCACAGGGCGCAAAACCCAGAATAAAATTGCGATGCTCAGGATAATCGCAGATGGACTGTTGCTCTGCAATAACGGAATTGGATCAAACGGTAAACAACGACTAAAAGCTGTTTTTGAACGATTGGAAAATCAAGTCAGAGATGCTTATATAAAGTATGGCTCTGGGAAACCTGGGAAATGCTTACATGACATCAGGAGATTCTATAAACTAAAATAATGATATCATTTGTCCCCAAAGTTCTAGTCGGCTGTAAGTTTAGGGCTACAGTTGAGGGATTGTCAGGGATGATATTTAATCTTTGGAATAATCTACTCGCTCTCGTCTGTTCTGATACTCCGCCTGACCATTGAATAATATCAGTAACTTCTTTCAACGCTGTTTGAGTAATTACCATTTGTTGCCCTTGTACATATTGTCGTAATTGATAGCGGACAGGTGAGCCTTCAGAAATAAACGCAAACACAGCGCCTGTGTCTAAATTGACCATTTAAGCGCCACACTCAACGCGATTATTTGATGGGAATGAGGTGACTTTCCGTAAAAGCGTGACAGGAATTATTAATCTATAACTTGTACTTGTCGGGAGATGTCAAGCCGCTCAGACTTCGCTACAACTTTAAAGAGAGAGGCTTTACAGGATAGGATCAAGCAATGGCAGACAAACCCCAAGAAATAGAGGTGAATAAGTTAGTAAATTCACCCAGAGAAACTTCAGAAGTAAAAATCCAGGCTCAATCATCAGTAGAAAATAAACCGTCTGGATTAGAGTCTCTTGTTGAAACTGTTGCTCAGACTGGCAAAGCAGTTTTTGACACAGCAATAGGGGTGGGAGAAGCCACGGCGAAACAAACACACAAGTTAATTGAGCAAACAACTCAAACTAGCGGTCAGGTTGTGAATCGCCTCAGCGAAAATTGGCTGATTAGAAAACTATCTGGAGTATTAAATCTCAATTGGCTAATTGGTGCTACTAACCTTGTTGATTTGGAAAAAGCAGAAGCGGCGGTAAACAAGCTTAAGCAAAAGTATCCCAATGAATCACCGAGCGAGATTGCTCACCGAATCATGGTGGAAAAAGCAACTCAAGCAGCCACAGTTGGACTAGCCACTAGTATTTTGCCAGGAATAGCAGTGGCATTGTTCGCAATTGATTTAACAGCGACAACAAAATTGCAGTCAGAAATGCTTTATCAAATTGCATCTGTCTACGGGCTAAATTTAAAAGATCCAACCCGTAAAGGTGAAGTTTTGGCAATTTTTGGTTTGGCTTTGGGTGGAGAGCGTCTTTTGAAAGCTGCGGGATTAGGCTTGTTGCGAAATGTGCCCTTGGCGGGTGTAGCGATCGCAGCTAGTTCAAATGCAACCATGATCTATTCATTGGGGTATGCTGCTTGTCGATTTTACGAAGCCAAGTTGGATGAATCAACTTCGCTCACATCGCCACAGACTATGGCTTCATTAAAAGCTGAAAGTGAAAAGTATCTCGAAAGTGCGATCGCTCAACAAGCTCTCATGGATCAAATCTTAGTTCACATGATCCTTGCTAGTCATCCAGAAAAGACTTGGGAAGAAATTTTACCAGAATTACAAGCTGTAAACCTCACTCCTAGCTCGTTGGATGCCATTGCCCAAAATATCAAATCACCTAAGTCTTTAGATATATTGCTCAATCAGCTAAATCGTGATTTTGCCATACCCTTGTTGACTCAGTGTTACAAAATTGCCCAGCTTGACAATCAGATTACACCAGTTGAGCAAGAAATAATAGAAGCGATCGCTAACAAATTTGACATTGATACAAATCCAATTGAGACATAGAGCATGGAGATAGGGCATTGAGGATCTGACTTTTGACGGGATCTGGAAAACCTCTCTCTAAACCTTCAAGGAGAGAGGCTTTCAATTCTCCCCCTTCCCTAATTTTTTTGTTTGGTATCAGTAATTTAAATTTTTATCTAATTAGAGATTTTATTAAGTCTTAATTTTTCAAATATCTATTATGAATGGATATTAGCTAAATTTAGCTGATATTTGATTAGCTCAAATAAACCTCAATCAAGGTTCTGCTACCCAAAACCTGTCCCTCTCCGAACTCACGGAGAGGGATGTCCTTTCTTGACAGGGTGAGGTTTTTGTTTTAGGTAATTTGATGACTTGTGTGTACATCGTAGCTTATCCCAAATGGAGAGGCTAACTGTTTGTCATGGTACTGAAAGTAACTGTTTTTTTAAAGTTTCCATGTTACTTCTAGATTAACTGCTTCACTTCAAGTGAAACCATAAAAATGAATCTCAACTCGCAGACTTTTAGCTCAACCCGTAAACCTAAAAATTTTAATAATCCAGAGCGTTTTATTGAAGGATGGTATTGGGTAATACCATCTCAAAATCTGCGGGTGGGTGAAGTAAAACCTATCACGATTTTGGGCAGAGAATTAGTGATTTACCGTGGTAAAGATAAAAGAGTAGTTACCTTTGATGCCTACTGTCCACATATGGGCGCTCACCTGGCTGAAGGTAAAGTTGAAGGTAATGCACTACGTTGTTTTTTCCACCACTGGAAGTTTGATGCTGAAGGGATGTGTATTGATATCCCATGTTTAGATACGCCGCTTTCCTTAAAGTTACAAACTTGGCCTACTGCTGAGAAGTATGGAATGATTTGGGTTTGGACTGGAGAAATACCACAACAACCTCTACCTTTTGTTCCAGAGTTGGAACAAAAAGAGTATGATGTCGCCATCCATTCTCATTTCGTGATGAACTGTCACCCCAATGTGGTGATGATTAATGCGATTGATGCTCAACACCTCAATACAGTTCACAAACTGCCAGTAGAAATTATTTTTGAAAGACAAGAACTGAACGAAAATGCGATTATCTTCAGTAATATTACACCCATCAAAGAAAATTCCTTTTTCATTAAGCTCATCCGTTTTTTCTACAAAAATGCCATAACTTACAGTATTTGCTATTGGTACGGTAGCATTGGTATTGTGACACTTGGCCCCGATTTCTTCCATGTCCACATGATGGTTGCAGTTCGCCTCCACACAGGGGGAAAAACTGAAGGTAAAATTCTATTGATGACTAAAAAACGTAAAGGAATTTTTGGTTGGTTATGCAATCGAGTTCTGCTATGGCTGACTAAGATTATAGCTAAGTACTTTCTCATGGGTGACATCAAAATTCTCCAAACAATTCGGTTTGATTTGAAAACTCCCATCAAAGTAGATCAATCAATCATGCAGTTTATTAACCATGTTGAAAAACAGCAATCCCTAATGTGGGGGACTTGGCAAGAAGCGCGATCACGCGATGTGGAGAGTAAGCCCAAGCGTGAGAGATGGCAAGATACAATGAGTAATGATTAGTATTATGTCTATATAGCTATAATTTCGTCAAACTGCTTGGTCAATTAAAGTTACACGAAATCATAGCATTGTCAACTATCTTTGTAAGAAATGAATCGGTTGTAGGGGTGTACAGTTGCACGCCCCTAGTAACATAGATGCAGCAGGTATTTTGTCAAATACTATAACAATTAATAAAAGTTAAAAGTTCAACGAAATTACTTTTAATTTTTAATTTATTACTGGGCTAGGAGATCAATAAAAAGAAGTGGCAAAGCCACTTCCTAATTCCCAGGTAGAACCTAAGTCATGAGTATAACGACTACAAAAAATTGAAATAGTATAAACAAATACCAATTAACTGGATGTTTCTGTTTTTCTTGTTGTCTGGGTTAGGAAATCCTGATTTATATCAGCCAAATAACTGTATATTTACATAAGTCTCATGATTGCAATGCAGACTCAATTTTATCCAGTTCATCGCTAAAATGTGTTAGTTTTGTCTCTTCATCAAGAAGCTGCTGTTCTAATTGAAACTTGACTGCCGTACCAGCCTCAATAGCTACAGCTTTTTTCATCTGCTTAAACTTCTCGCTGCGGATGTCAAATTCTGCCTGAAGTGCGTCTAGCTGTTTGACTTGTTCTGGTGGATAGGCGGCGCGACTTGGATCAATCAGTATATCTCGTATAGCCGTTGCATCTTTGACAGTGACTGGTAAATCAGCACCTACGCCAATAAGTAATGCATAACCGTTGGTAAAAGTTTGGTTTGTCATGCGGTGGGTGAGGAATGCGATCGCCTTTTATACTCTATAACTAGTAAATATAAGAACGTCGTCTCCATAGTCCCTCTACGTTTTAGCAAGCAAACTAGATGTTTAGCATACCACTACTCGCTTGGATTCAGTACAACGATAATTTCTGCTAGCCTAATTCCCAAAGGTTTCCAATGGGGATTGCTGGAGGAAAAAGTACTATCCCCAGAAACTGCTTGGTAGTCATTAGGGAACTTTTCGTAAGCATTAGGAGCAGTATCTACTCGTAAAATGAGTTTGCCTTGATAACGGGATAATTTACTACTGTCCAACAAAATCGTACCGCCGTAATCCCACGCCAATCCATAAAGTTTAAAGTTACCTAATTTCTTGCGTAACTCGCTCAAGGGGGTTCCGACACCGATACCTTCGCGGGTTTTCCAAGCTGAACCCAAGTTACGCACATCTAAAGGTTTAGTACGAGTATTATCGCTCCAAACTACCAAAAGCGTAGATGCAAAGCAGCTTGTCGTTAGACATCGCCCCTGATTTAGCTTTACCTGAGTAGCGGCGAAACTACCGATTCCTTCAGCACCCGAAATGGTTTTATCAACGAGATGGGATGCGCCAAACAGCTTCACTAAATCTTGCTTGGTGGTTGTGCGTGTTATCGGCCCCACTCGTTCGCCAGGAACAATCAAGGTGTCTGTTAATGGTTGCGATTTAGCAACAGTAATTGGATAATTTATTTTCTGGGGTAGTGCAAAGGCTGGGTTTGCTGAATAATTTAGCAAGAAAGCTAAAGTAGCTGTAGCAATGCCTTTGATTGATGAATTCATGGGTTCTATTTGGGGTAGCAGAATATGAGTAAGAAGCGTTAAATAAATAACTCCTTACTCTTCAATTTTAACTACTACAAATTCCAAATTATGGATTCCCGATTTTCAAAATTTTTTATTTCATTGCTCTAGTTGCATTTAAAATTGCCAGTAAAGCTACTCCGACATCAGCAAAAACAGCTTCCCACATTGTCGCTATACCTAAAATACCCAATCCAATAAATACACCTTTAATTGCTAAAGCAAAGCCAATATTTTGCCAAACAATTTGCCTTGTTTTTCTGGCTATTTGGATTGCTTCTGCCACTTTTAAGGGTGCATCTGTCATAATCACAATATCGGCAGTTTCTATTGCTGCATCTGAGCCTAAGCCGCCCATTGCCATACCAACATCTGCTCTAGCAATCACTGGCGCATCATTAATGCCATCTCCAACAAAGACAACTTTACCATGCTTGCCGGCGGTGCTGATTAATTTCTCAATGGCATTAACTTTTTCTTCAGGTAATAACTCTGCTTCATAGGTATCTATGCCAAGCTGTTGAGCAATCCGGGAAGCGATCGCTTGATTATCTCCTGTTAACATTACTGTTCTCTCTACACCCATTTGCTTGAGAGTTTGAATAGCAAGTCTTGCATCTTCTTTTAGTTCATCAGCAATGACTATATATCCAGCGTAAATGTCATCTACTGCTAAATGAATAACTGTTCCTTCTGCTAGGCAATTATCATGAGCAATCTTCTCTTTATCTAATAGGCGATCGCTTCCCGCTATCACTACCCTATTTTTAACCTTAGCTCTAATTCCATAACCTGCTATCTCTTCATAATCTCTCACCTCAAAATCATCGATTTTTCCACCATAAGCCTTGCGGATAGATTGAGCGATCGGATGATTTGAGTGCGATTCTGCTTTGGCAGCTAATTGTAGTAGTTCTTGTTCATCGTAGCCATTTTTAGGTACTATTTTTACTACTTTGAATACTCCCTTAGTTAAGGTTCCAGTTTTATCAAAAACAACTGTATTAACTGCATTTAAAGTATCTAAAAAAGTAGAGCCTTTAACCAAAATACCACGTCTAGCTGCACCTCCCACACCTCCAAAGTAACCTAATGGAATACTGATGACGAGTCCACATGGACAGGAGATAACTAGTAAAATTAGGGCACGATAAACCCATTCGGAAGTAGTTGCACCAGAAATTAATAAAGGAGGTAATACTGCAACTGCTAGAGAGGTAAAAACTACGATTGGCGTGTAATATCGGGCAAATTTAGTAATAAACTTTTCTGTTTCTGCTTTTTTAATTCTGGCATTTTGCACCAAGTCTAAAATCTTAGCAATAGAAGATTCATCAAAGAGTTTTGTTACTCGAATGCTGAGAACACCCATTTTATTGATCATCCCAGCTAAAACTGTCTCGGATACCCTCACCGTTCGCGGCACAGATTCTCCAGTTAATGCAGATGTATCAACTTGCGAATTACCATCTATAATTTCGCCGTCTAAGGGAATCTTTTCTCCAGGCTTTACAACGATAATATCCCCAATGTTTACTGTTTCTGGCGATACTTTCTTGAGTTCTCCATCTATTTGAATATTGGCATAGTCTGGGCGGACTTCCATTAATGCTTTGATGGAATTACGTGATCGACTAACGGCAATATCCTGGAACAATTCCCCAATTTTGTAAAATAACATTACCCCGACAGCTTCAGGTAATTTATGAATTGCGATCGCCCCTAATGTCGCTACAGCCATCAAAAATGTTTCATCAAATACTCTGCCTTTGAGTATATTGCGCCCAGCAGTTTTTAAAACACTCCATCCACTTAATAAATAGGCAGGGATGAAAAGCAGATATTCACCTATTGAGTAGAATGTATTGTGTAATTGATTTTCAAAAATTACACCAGGCGCATATAAACTTAAAATCACTACCAAAGGCAATACCTCATTTTTGAGATTGAATTCTCCACCGTGATTGTGGCCATGGTTATGATTCTCATCATGAGCATGGTTATGATTCTCGTGATGGTCATGTTCACAGTTGGAACAACCTGAAGATTCTGAATGTACTTTTTGCTTCATTTTATCTGTTGAGGCTAGTAAATTACTTGATATATGATCCTGTGATCAAATGTAATGAAAAAAAGAACTTTTTACAAGTTTATAATTTAAGAACGAGAATCTATATCAATACAAAATTAAGGTTGATTGTTGAATCTTTCTACTAATATTTAGTGGATATCAAAATTTGTAATCTGATAAAACTACCTATTCTTCTCAGTTTTTTTAGAAATTATGACAGAATTATGAAAAATTGAGAGTGTAAACAAATGCCCTTTCCAGAAAAACCCATCAGGAAGCCCAGCCTACCTGAAGTTCACCGCAGCATTAAAATTCCTAACACCAAAAGCATCTGGCGCAAGATGCTGGCTTATGGAGGACCAGGATATCTCGTATCTGTAGGGTATATGGACCCTGGTAACTGGGCGACTGACTTAGCTGGCGGGGCTAAATTTGGTTATGCGTTGCTAACGGTGATTATGCTTTCCAACTTGATGGCGATTTTAATGCAATCGCTGTGTGTGCGCTTGGGAGTAGCAACGGGGCGAGATTTAGCGCAGGCTTGTCGAGATCACTTCAGTTCCCGCGTCAACTTTGGGTTATGGGTACTTTGTGAGATAGCGATCGCAGCTTGTGACTTAGCGGAAGTTTTGGGAAGTGCGATCGCGCTGCAACTGCTTTTTGGCATTCCCCTGAGTTGGGGTGTGTGTATAACAGCCCTAGATGTATTTGTATTGTTACTGCTACAAAACAAAGGCTTTCGCTATACAGAAGCTTTGGTAATCTTGTTGGTAGGAACTGTAGGCATCTGCTTTGCAGCAGAGATCATCTTTTCGCATCCTGATTTGGGCGGAGTTTTATTAGGATATGTTCCCAAAATAGAAATTGTGCAGAACCCAGAAATGCTCTACATTGCTATTGGCATTTTGGGGGCAACAGTGATGCCACACAACTTGTATCTACACTCATCAATCGTGCAGACACGGGATTGGGAATCAACATCCCAAAAGAAATGGGAAGCTATTAAGTTTAGCACAATCGATTCTACAGTTGCTTTATGTTTCGCCTTGTTTATCAACTCAGCAATTTTGATTATTGCTGCTGCCACGTTTCATTTTTCTGGTTATCAGAATGTTGCCGAAATTCAAGATGCTTATAAATTGCTCTCTCCCTTATTGGGTGTGAATGCCGCTAGCGCAATTTTTTGCGTGGCATTACTTGCTTCTGGACAAAGTTCAACCCTTACCGCCACCTTAGCAGGACAAATTGTCATGGAAGGCTTTTTGAATCTGCGTCTGAAACCTTGGTTACGTAGGTTATTAACTAGATTAATTGCGATTATCCCAGCATTAATTTCAATTATGCTTTTGGGAGAAAAGAGTACAGGTGGCTTACTAATTTTCAGCCAAGTTATTTTGAGTTTACAGCTATCATTTGCCGTAGTGCCCTTGGTGATGTTTACAAGTAATAAATCGTTAATGGGTGAGTTTGTCAATCCTTTGTGGTTGCAGATTTTATCGTGGTTAGTTGCGATTGTTATCGGCAGTTTAAATGCTTGGCTGTTATTGCAAACTATTTCAAGCTGGCTGTTCACGAGTCCTAGCTAGAATGTTTATCCCCAGCCACCACAAATATCGATCAACCATAATCAGGGGATGCAAAAGCTTCAACAGGGTAATTTTAACGGAGCGATGTCTGACTCGCTACCGCTACGCGTCTACGCAGACTTTAACCAGGAAAGTAGATCAACTTAATTAAACATCAGACGCTCAGGATATAGAAGCGCACTTCTGGCGAAAAGTCGGGGTTCTGGGTGTTATGTTTATTTATACATATCTAAATTTGCGATCAAACTGTGTAGATATGGAACTTTTTTGGGTAAAAAGTGTCAAGCTAGCTATTGTTAGAGGAAATTCACTTGAAGTTTGAAAGTGAATCGAATACCCTAAACTAGTAGACCATTTTCTCAAGGAATCTATGAACAAAAAAATTATCCTGAATTTGCTTTCCACTTCCTCAATTTTTGTGTCGCTGATGTCTACCCTGGCAGTATTTCATCCTGCCCATGCTAGTAGTAGTATTACTCAGCGATTAATGCACACACAAGACGGTCGTACCTGTATCACTAACCCACATGGTGGAACAGATTTTGTGTGCATTCGAGATTCAGAGAGAAAGCAACCGTATACCTCATCTGCACGTTACTCAACCATTGTCACATCAGTATCAAATCAGAATGTTGCCATGTTGAATTTTACTGACGAGGAAAGCGATGCTGCAATCAAGTTATTTAAATGTGACTGTCCATTGTGTATAAATTCTTTGCGTCAGTTGCGCGGTAGTGGAAACTTGGTGTACTAAGATTGAAGAAGGCTGATAGCGTCTATAACTTATGTTAGATACACGCGATTAATCATGTCTAGAAGATATCCGAAATCAAAAAAGCATTTTTAACTACGTACCACTACTATTATTTGGTCAAATGTAAATTCATTGTTGAGGCGGTTTGTAGCAATATTCCAAACCCCTCAAGTTTATATTGACGAAGAGAACGCACAGACAGACGCTCTTACGCAAAGAAATAATCAATAGAGTATAATTTTTTTCTGTACCCACTCTCACTCTTACTCTCCACTTCCCAGTTAACATTAGCTATTTTGCGCCATTGGGCGACATTTGTGGCAATATAGAAACAAGTTGAAAAGTTCGCTATTGCCATTGGGAACTTCAAAAGGGTGTTTTTCCTTGCCACGCCGAACTTTCGACAAGAGGATCAGGACTATTTTGTGCCTTCTCTCCACAGATTGATAAATTGAAGTCACCAAAGCAGATGGTGATGTTTATCAACCAGCCTCTACTCTCTCAATCTACGCTTCGCGGCTTCTGTTGTACCATTTCGCCTCACTACCACTAGCTTCATCTGCCCATTAGAAACTAGATCAAGGTCTTCATAACCGCAGTTTTGTATTTTAAGCAAATATTCTGACGAATGTTGGTATTATCGTCTGAATGTTTGGAATTCACTGCGAAAAGATATACATACTCCCACCTTGACTACACCTTGACTCTTAAATGAATCCAGAAAACGCAGAAACTTACATAAACCATCCAACTTGGGGGTTACTCTACAAAATCTCTATGGTTGATGAGAACCAGGATTTGTTCACCACACTTTATGCCCAGCGCTTATTTTTTTTGGTTTCAAATGACATTAAAGGTGTTAAATTCCAGTCTCTAGGACGTACTGAGGCTAGAATGATGTTGGAAAATCGCTTACGTACCCTGCGGCGCAGTGGACAATCTCAGGAGTACGATCAGCTTCAGAGTGTTTTCCAACGCACCTTCCAATGAGCAGTTCGATTTATGAACGTATTGTTTCCATTCGCTCCTCACTGCCAACTTCAGTCCGATTGATTGCTGTTAGCAAGCAAGTTTCTGCCCAGGCCATTCGGTCTGCATACTCCGCAGGGATTCGTGATTTTGGGGAGAGTCGTATCCAAGAAGCCGCCAGCAAACAAGCCGAGTTGCAAGACTTACCGGATATTACCTGGCACTTTATTGGACATTTGCAAGGCAATAAAGCCAAAAAAGCCATCGAACAATTCCATTGGATTCACTCCGTCGATAATTTGAAGCTGGCACAGCGTTTAGATGAATTGGCGCAACAGCTAGGAGTGAGTCCCCAGGTTTGCCTGCAAGTGAAAATTCTCCCAGATCCTAACAAGTCTGGTTGGAGTGTACCAGAACTGTTGGCTGATTTACCCACACTCAATCAATACAAAAATTTACAAATTCAAGGTTTGATGACAATTCCGCCTTCAGGATTAAATGATTCCGAAATTTTAAGTGTGTTTAATCTCAATCGTGAACTGGCAAAAGAAATCCAGGAGCAAAACTGGTCGGAGATTAAAATGCAGCAGCTGTCTATGGGTATGTCAGGCGACTATGAACTGGCAGTGCAAGCAGGCGCAACGATGGTACGATTAGGAACCATATTGTTTGGCGATCGCTCTTAGGGATTTCCAACAAATAAATTATCCAATCTTGTGGGGTGGGCACCGCTCAGTCGAACGGTGCCCACCCCACAAGAAGTATTTGAGTATTTTTTTATTTGCAAGTCCCTTAGAGGATGTTTGTCAAGTCTAATTTATGACTCGCCAGACGACTAGAGGGCAAACGTGAGTTAGCAAGCTCTTGATTTTGCATGAGTCCACCTCCGTGGACGAGAGCTTGTGTAGTAGCGTTCGCGTCAGCGTGCCGGAGGCTCTATTATATTTCCCAATACTTTAAAAGATCGCTCTTAGCCTATTGTTCATCAACCTTGCAGGTCAGTATTAATACAAGTTGAGAATTTGATCACAAGAATTTTGTCACAGACTGGTGCAATTGGAAACAAAGGATATAGTATTGACAAGAGTAATCGCCAAGGGAAAATGGGGTATAAAGAACTTTCCTTCGGACAAACCTTAGGATATAATCTTGGCTCCTTATTATGTTTAGGCGATGCACAGACCTTTCCAATAAGTGTCAGTTCATCGCCAAAACCCGTAGTATAGGCTACAAATAGCAATAGATTTGCTGAAGTATCCACCGATGTAGCGTAGTTTACCGCCCTAGGCATCGCTCCTACTCAATCAATCTTAAGCCAAGTCAATGCAGGCTATTCGCATCAGGAGAGTACACACACAATGAACAATATCTTTTCCAAACTCAGAGACTTTGTGGGTCTAAATGAGCAAGTGGAATATGAGTATTACGAAGAAGAACCAGAAACAGATAATAATTACCAAAATCTGTATCAGCAAGAAAATCCCCAACCAGCAGCACAAGAGAGCGCAACCGCTCAAAATCGACGCTGGCGGGAACCAGTGCCTACAATGGGAGATGATATAGCAGCAGGTTCAAAGCCAATGGGGAATGTGATTGGTATGCCAGGAGCAATTAACGGAATTTCGGAAGTTTTAGTACTCGAACCACGCACCTTTGAAGAAATGCCCCAGGCAATTCAAGCGTTGCGAGAACGCAAGTCAGTAGTATTAAATCTGACAATCATGGACCCAGATCAAGCTCAACGAGCAGTAGATTTTGTTGCGGGTGGTACTTACGCACTAGATGGACATCAAGAGCGGATTGGCGAGAGCATCTTTTTGTTTACGCCAAGTTGTGTCCAAGTTAGTACCCAAGGTGGTGTTCTTCATGAAGTACCACAACCGCCAGCACGTCCCTCTCGTCCTACAGGTTCTTCAAATCAAACCTGGGGTAACGAAACTAACCGGATGGCACAATAACAATTCAAAATTCAAAATTGTTGGTGCAGCATCTCGTAAAGAAGAGAGTTTCAGACGGGGATTTAAACCCCTGTCTGAAACTGAATCTACGTGTAGACGTTGGCGTTAGTCTCTCCCTTTGGGAGAAGGGTTCTTAAAGTCTTTGAATTTACAATAAAGTTAAATTAGTTGTTAGTGCTTTGTCATTTGTCCTGGGTTTTGATTTCTACAAGCCGCAGACTCATGACTTATACTTATAAGTTATTAGCTCCTTGACATTCTCCCTGACGTTAACGTACAGGGATTCCTATGACGAATGACGAATAATCAATGACTATAAAATTTGGTTTAATTGGTGGCGGGGTAATGGGAGAAGCGCTCTTATCCCGCCTGATTGCGCGTGGAATTTATCAATCATCAGAAGTCATAGTTAGCGAACCGCTATCTTCACGCCTAAATTTTTTAAAACAGCAATATGATGTTGCTGTGACGACAGATAATAGCCAGGTTTTCAGTCAAGCAAAAGAGATTGTCTTTTTGGCAGTGAAGCCGCAGGTATTTAGCGCGATCGCTCAAGAACTAGCAGATATTGATATTCTTAATAGAGAACACGCACCTCTGATCATTTCCATCCTAGCGGGTGTAACTTTAAGTCAGCTAGAAGCTGCATTTGTGCAATTGCCAGTGATTAGAGCAATGCCTAATACACCAGCAACTGTGGGAGCGGGAATTACTGCGATTTGTTCAGGTGCATACACCAGCCCCAAGCACCACCAAATAGCACAGCAAGTTTTTTCTGCTGTAGGCGAAGTAGTGGAAGTGTCAGAAGCGCTGATGGATGCAGTCACAGGGCTATCTGGTAGCGGACCAGCTTACGTAGCGATCTTGGTAGAAGCACTTGCTGATGGCGGAGTAGCCGCAGGTTTACCTAGAGCAATTGCCAATCAACTAGCCTTGCAAACCGTACTGGGAACAGCGAAACTGTTGCAGGAAACCAAACTGCACCCAGCAGAACTCAAAGATCGTGTTACCAGTCCCGGCGGTACAACCATTGCGGGGATTGCCAAACTAGAACAGGCAGGATTTCGTTCCGCTTTAATTGAAGCAGTCAAAGTTGCCACAGAGCGATCGCAAGAGCTGGGAAAATAAGAAATGGGGCATGGGGCATGGGGCATAGCGCATGGGAAATGAAGACTTAGGAAGAGTTTTTCAATACCCAATGCCCAATGCCCAATGCCCAATTCCCAATGCCCAATTACGAAGTTGACAAAAGACTCGTTAGTATAGTAAACAATCTGGTTGCAAATGTGATTGAGTGAATTATCCTGCACCGTCTCCAGAACTTGACTTAGGGACTATATTTCCCTTTGAACTGGATCAGTTTCAAAAAGAAGCGATCGCGTCCCTAAACGCCGGACGCTCGGTAGTCGTTTGTGCGCCCACAGGTTCGGGCAAAACATTAGTCGGGGAATATGCCATTTATCGCGCCCTAGTGCGAGGAAAACGTGTCTTTTACACGACTCCCCTGAAGGCGCTGTCTAATCAAAAATTACGTGACTTTCGAGAAAAATTCGGCTTTGATCAAGTCGGACTGTTAACTGGAGATGCTTCCATTAACAGGGACGCACCGATTTTGGTGATGACCACCGAAATTTTCCGAAATATGCTCTATGGCACACCCATTGGGCAAGTCGGCATATCATTGATAGACGTTGAAGCGGTGATCCTTGATGAATGCCACTACATGAACGATCGCCAGCGCGGTACAGTTTGGGAAGAATCAATTATCTATTGTCCCCGTGAAGTGCAACTCGCAGCCCTTTCAGCAACCGTTGCCAATAGCGATCAACTCACCGACTGGCTAAATCGGGTTCACGGCCCAACTGACCTGATTTACTCCGATTTTCGTCCAGTCCCCTTGGAATTTCACTTTTGCAATCCCAAAGGCTTATTTCCCCTGCTGAATGATAGCAAAACCAAAATTAACCCCCGCCTTCAGAAGAAGAAGGGGAGAGGGCTAGAAAGGGAGAAGGGGAGAAGTGGAAGACCTGAGGCTCCTGGCATCATTTATACCTTAAGCCAGTTAGAGCAACGGGATATGCTACCAGCGATTTACTTTATCTTCAGCCGCCGGGGATGTGATAAAGCGGTGGCGGAAGTGGGTGATTTATGGCTGGTAAATAGTGAAGAGTCCCAAATTTTACGGGAACAGATTGATGACTTTTTAGCCCGCAATCCCGATGCAGGGCGTTCTGGACAAATTGCACCCCTGTACCGGGGAATTGCTGCCCACCACGCCGGAATTTTGCCTGCTTGGAAAGCACTGGTAGAAGAACTATTTCAGCAGGGACTGATTAAAGTAGTATTCGCCACCGAGACACTGGCGGCGGGAATTAATATGCCCGCCCGGACTACGGTAATTTCCACCCTTTCTAAGCGTACCGACACTGGACACCGCCTGTTGAACGCTTCCGAATTCTTGCAAATGGCGGGACGAGCAGGCCGCCGGGGGATGGATAAACAAGGTCATGTGGTGACAGTTCAAACTCCCTTTGAAGGAGCCAAAGAAGCGGCGTATTTGGGAACATCCAAGCCAGATCCCCTTGTAAGCCAGTTTACGCCCAGTTATGGCATGGTACTCAATTTGCTGCAAACCCATACCCTAGAGCAAACCAGGGAACTGATAGAGCGCAGTTTTGGGCAGTACATGGCCACCTTGCATTTAAGACCAGAATACGATGAGATTGCCGAACTGCAAACACAATTAGCTCAACTTCATGAGCAAATCGTCGCAGTTGATGAAAATGAACTGGCTGTTTATGAGAAATTGCGGCAACGCCTGAAAGTGGAACGCCAGATATTGAAAACTCTGCAAGAGCAAGCACAGTCAGATAGACAAGAAGAATTGGGGATGATGTTGGACTTTGCAGTGTCAGGAACTCTGTTGAGTCTCAAGGGCAAAAATATCACAGTGTCTTCACCCGTAACCGCAGTGTTAGTAGGAAAATCGCCAGGTTCTGGTCAAGCTCCTTACTTGGTATGCTTGGGACATGATAATCGCTGGTATGTAGCAACGACAGGGGATGTAGTCGATTTGTATGCCGAACTCCCACGAGTTGAGGTGCCGCCTGATGTATTACCACCGCCAGAGATGCCTTTGAAACCAGGACAGTCGCGCCGTGGCAATGAAGAAACATTTGCGATCGCTGGACGTATTCCTGATCCGATAGAATCTTTACATCTGGCTCCAGAAGTAGCAGAACAACTCAGTCGCACTACCGCCGTTCAAGAGCAATTAGACGCTCATCCCCTACATGAATCAGGCAATGCTGCAACGCTTTTCAAGCGCCGCGCCCGCTATGTCGAACTAGAAGCCGAACTCGAACAGTTGCAAGGGCAAGTAGAGCAACAGTCACAACGTCATTGGGAAGAGTTTCTGAATTTAATCTTAATTCTGCAACACTTTGGCGGTTTGGATAACTTAGTACCCACAGTATTAGGGCGAATCGCTGCCGCCATTCGAGGTGAGAATGAATTGTGGCTGGGTTTAGTATTCGCTAGTGGTGAATTGGGAAACTTAGATCCGCAGCATTTAGCAGCAGCAGCAGCAGGTTTGGTGATGGAAACGCCTCGTCCAGATAGCAAGGTTAACTTTGAACTCAGTAATGAAGTGACAGAAGCCTTGAAAAAATTGCAGGGAATTCGCCGCCAAATGTTCCAACTACAACGGCGTTATAACGTAGCTTTGCCTATATGGTTGGAGTTTGAGTTAATTGCGATCGTGGAACAATGGGCGCTAGGAATGGAGTGGACAGAGCTCTGCGAAAACACCACCTTGGATGAAGGCGATGTGGTGAGAATTTTACGGCGGACGTTGGATTTATTATCGCAAATACCCCACGTTCCCCATTTGCCAGACTCTTTCCAGCGTAATGCCCATCGGGCGATGCAGTTGATTGATAGATTCCCTGTGAATGAGGTAGTTGAGTGAACAGAACACTCTGACGCGCTTACACGGGGACGCACAGAGAGTATTTGATTTCTGCCCTACGCCACTCGTGACTTCCAGTCATGAGTTATTACCTCACGCCAACGGGTTCTCCAAAGGAGTACGTTTGTGTCGGGGACTTCCAAGAAATAAATTATCCAATTTCACTTAAATCTTAACGATTTTCTCTCTCCCAGCTAAGAGTTCCCTGCCCCTTATCCTAAAAGCGATGGGATATTTTTTTATTTGGAAGTCCCTAGCAGGGAATTCTATTTGCCCAATACTTTTAAAACAATTACGAATTACGAATTAATCTGATCGCAATACACTTCACCAAAACTATTATCAGCATGAATATCAATCATCATATCAACCACTGTTGCATCTTTTACCAACGGCTTGATGAATAATTCTGGGTGAAGCGATCGCCCTTCTAAAAAGCTGCGACTATAATTTTGCTGTAGGTTAATATTTGATTAAATGACAAATCTTTTTCGTTGCCGCTTAACGAAGCTGGTCAGTCAACCAAGGGTTAAGATAGGTTTTATATAGGGAAGTTGGATTGGGTTGCATCTTAATCAAGCAAAAATATATGAGAATTCTCAACGCTCGTAATTTATCTTTAGAAGAAGTTCAGCGTCTGTTTGGCTTTCAAGAACAAAACAGTGACTCATTTTCTAACTACTTATCTCTAGAACCTCTCCTCGAAGTCGAACAACAAGAACTTCTGCAAATTAGAAATGACTTTCGACGCTACCTTACAGCAGGCAAAGTTTCTGAAGGTCAAGTAAAGTTTCTTGCAGTTGCGCCTTTATTAAGATTAGCTGGTTTTTATCGCTATCCTATCGAGATTGTTTTGGAGGAGAATATTGCTGATATTGAAGTTGAAGATGAAGATATCAAAATTAAAGGAAGATTTGATATTTTAGCTATTAGTAAAGCTAAACATACAAAACCTCAAATATCTTTCTGGGTACTGTTAATTGAATCTAAAAATAGTCAGATTGATATATCAACAGGTTTACCTCAGCTACTCACATACGCTTATAAAAATTTAGATAATCAAAAATCAGTTTGGGGATTAACGACTAATGGTAGAAGTTATCAGTTTATCTATATTGAACAAGGAAATCCCCCTATTTATTACCTGTTGCCAGAATTAAATTTAATGGAAAGAGAACGTTCAAGTCATTTGCTACAAGTTCTAAAAGCAATTTGTCAGCTTTAGAGCAATACGCTTGGAGTTGGGGGTTAGGTCTGTATTGGACTCAACTGCAAACTGCTATAAATACTCATTAGCTTAGTAAAGGATTCCTTTCAAAGCTCCCGCCAAGGCATTTGCTATTTCCGCCAAGGCATTTGCTATTTCCGCCAAGGCATTTGCTATTTCCAGCTTAGAATTCGGTATTTTAGACAAACTACGCTTGCAGCACAAAATCAGATGCCGTGAGAGTCGGCGCACCAGTTAGAGTTGCAAATAGACCACCGCTACCAAAACCCGCCGCATCGCCGTTTTCGTTGTAGAACAATTGCCCACTCACACCGTCGTAGACAATTTTCGCTGTGCTAGTCTCTGGTGAATTCATGACTTCAAAATCACTCTTATTACTAAAACCTGTTCCCGCACCAGGAGTTAGGTACAAGAACCCCACCCCCAACCCCCTCCCCGCAAGCGAAGAGGGGGCTATGATGTACTTTATATGATTAGGAAACGCCACCTTCCCTACGGGACGCTGCGCGAACGTGGGTTAAAAATCTTTGATTTTGTATATGAGTTACGAATTAGCCCGATCGCAATACACTGCACCAAAGCTATGATCGGCATGAATCTCAATCACTAGATCAACTACTGTTGCATCTTTTACCAACGGCTTGATAAATAATTCTGGGTGAAGCGATCGCCAAAAATAATTGACAAATTGCTCTATCTCTGCATTGCTCATCCCCGATTTACCCGCAGCAATCATCTGCTGTTCCGCCTGTTTGCGCCACTCCAAAGAACAACGGTAATCGGTTGGATAGAGCAAAATTAAGCTGTCTAATCGCTCCCACAGTGGTAAATAATCGTAGAGGCGATGATTAATATCACGGGCAAATACTCGATCCTCATTTGTGAGAATTGGTGGCGGTGCAGCATCAAATACATCTGGATTAATTGGGCGCACACCCACAAACCAACCTTCAAATAGTACAATATCTACACCTGTTACCATTTCTGGAGTCGTGCGATCGCCAGTACCTCTGTATGCAGATTTATCAAAGCGGGGAACCATAACTGAACTTTGCGACTGGCGGATTTGATCTAGTACATTTAAGCCTAAATCTACATCGTGGGTTCCTGGTGGTCCGCGCCAAATCAAGCGGGGATCTTGCTGTGTTAAAATCAAGCGATCGCTATAAGTTTTATACAAGTCATCCAAAGATAAACTCAGAGTCCGGTATCCCAACTGATCGAGAATTAAGCTGAGAACCTTGGACATTGTGGTTTTCCCAGTACCTTGTCCTCCCAATATTCCCTGAATTAGCGGGCGTCCCAACTGTTGGCGTCCTGATGCTAGTTTGATCGCCAAAGGTAGCCACAAGTCCCACAATACCTGTAACATTTCCTTGGGTTGTAGCTGGAGCGTAGTTTGGCAAAATTGGCTAAAAGCTGGCAGGATAGATTTTAGTAAATGCGATCGCCTTTCTATCACTTCATCAACGTTTTCCGGCGTAATCCCAAAAGCTTTAGCTCTTAACCGATCTGCCAGCGCTGCTGCTCTTGCTTCTTGCTGCCAAGTTTCCCCTAGCGCACCCGTTGCCAAAATTTCACCCAGCCACAAATTCATAAATTCCCTATCTCCCTACGATCCCAGCTTAAAGGCTTCGAGAAACAGGCTGTATGTGAAACCAACTTTGAGGAGATTTAGTGATTCTACCAAAAGCGATCGCTTGGCAAAAAAGCTCTGACTGTAAAATATCCTACTAGTAATTTCCGTTAACAATACTAAAAAACCAGCTACCACAATGTCCAATACACCCTGTTGACCTGATGTAGTAGAAACTGCGTTTCCCAGAAAAAAACCGAACAAAAAACTAATTATCAGCAACGATAGTCGCCGCCAAGGATTTAAAAACCATTGCCCTAAGCGTATAGCAATGGCATCCAACAAGTTATTCAGACGAGTGTTTTGCATCAGATAGACTTCTGGGGAAAAGTCAAGATATCAGGACTTACGCAAACAATAGCCGAAAATAAAGATTTTCTTCTTAGGGACAATTCATGAATTGCCCCTACAACGCGTCTAGTTTTGCGTCAGTCCTAGACATCTTAAAATATTCTCTATATTAAAGAGGATATTGGTTTTAGCCTAAGCTTGTTTGTTAATATTATAGATATATAGGAATTCGGTTTGATTTCTGAAAAGATGCGTAGGGGAGCCAGTCGTGTGGGCGGGTTTCCCGACTTGAGCGAACTGGCGTTGTGTTAGCAAGGAGAGTACGGCACCAAACTCTTGATAATGGTGCGTTACGAACTTCGTTCTAACACACCCTACATACCTAATTTTGTTCAAAAATCAAATAGGAGTCCTATAGCAATCCGATTTGACTTGGGAAAAAATTTAAGTATATTTTGGTGTGTTATCGCGTAGGATAACACACCATAACGTTCGGTAGGTGCGTTACTGTTTGCTAACGCACCCTACGTGTATTTAAAAAATAAAATATTTTTTTATCCAAATGAATTGGCTGCCTCGGTATCTAAGTTTTCTGTTCCCAGTTCAGAGTTCCCTTTCATTCAAAATGATACTGATAATACATTCGTATCCCTAGTTTGAGGAAAGTCTATATTAGGCTACTTTGTATGATTGTATTTTGGGATAATAGGCTACTATTTAGTCAAGCCCAAGGCTATTTCATTCTCATTTAGCACGCCTCAGAATAAATTCTGAGTCTAATAGCGAAAGTCGTCTAAAGACGACTAATAAAAGGTTATAGTCCCTTTTAACGGACTTTAGCTATTAGCCTGTGAACTTTAGTTCTGGGCGGTTTATGTCTAGAACGAAATAGCCCTGAGTCAAGCCTAGACAAAATATTTATTTCTAATAACTATCAATATGAAATCTTCAGTATATCGTAACGTCGGTATTACAGCTTGTTGCTTGGGACTGTTTGTTGCTCTGCTGGGATGCTTTGGAGTGAGCGTATCCTTTGAGTCCACAAACCCAGATACATCTTCACAACTGCCAACTGAAACTCAAGCGTGGGAAACAAGTTCATCTACACCTGTTTCACCTGAAAAAGGTATTTCCGCTAGCCTATCTACTCCAGCAAATACCCCAACTAATCAAGTAGAAAGCAGTAAAAAAAATACTCACCCTGTCTTGGCGGATCGTGATAAATCAGCTAGCAAAGGCAAGGATCAAGGAACTTTACGGGTGAGCAATCAAACAAATCAGCCTGTGCGGCTGGCTCTACTGGCGCGAGAGTCGGTAGCAAAAGGCTCTAGTACTAAACAAACCAACTATGATGTACCAGCACATTGGGATTTTGCTCCCCAAGAGGGTAGTGATAAGGGACTGATTCTATCCCTACCTCAGAATAATTTAAAGCTGGAGAAGGGAGATATTTTAGTTGCTTTTGCACAAGATGGTTCCCGTCGTTACTGGGGTCCCTATGTTGTCGGCGAAACTCAATTACCTAAGTGGAATTCCCAAAACAGAGAATGGCAACTAGTGCTGAGTCAATAAATAGTGGGGAGTAGGGAGTGGGGAGTAGGGAAGTAATTTTTGTCGGCTGGGGATTAGACCTCTTGCAAAAGTCCTTAACACCCCACCCCCAACCCCTCCCCGCAAGCGGGGCTACGGTGTACACACAAGTTATTGCATTCCCCAAAAGTCCTCTAAAACCTCAAAGAGTCCTATCTTTAATCCCTCTCCTTAGTAAGGAGAGGGACAGGTTTTACTACGTAAAACCTTTCTTGAGGTATCTCAGAGGCTGTGAGACTTACAGCAGAATTCAAGTATTTGAACCACATCTGTCGTAAGGGCACAGCAATGCTGTGCTCCTACCGCGTGGTCTATTTACTTGAAAATAGCTGTACCATAAATTACGTTCAGAAAGACTTGTGTGTACACCGTAGGCAAGCGGGGTGGGGTTCTTCTTTTTGATTTATGCAAGAGGTCTATTGTTTACCCTTAGCTCAAATTTTTATTTATAGATGTCTACCCTACAGTTGGTAAGGTGTAGAGTACTGATGTAGAGGAAAATTGTTGAATTTAAAACTCTGAAGAACAAAAGATAGATAACCAACGACTATTGATTAGTGATTGTTGACTATTGACTAAATGATAATGAAATTGAGTGTTAAGCGCACTGTTGATCAGTGGTTCAACAAAATAGAAAAGAATCCAGCCCTTGGTGTAACTCTGTCGATTTTGTGGTTAATCGTGATTGGCTGGATAGCTTTTGGGTGGAATTTGGGCAACACTGGCTTGGTTGATGAGACAGAGCCACTGTTTGCCGAAGCTTCCCGCCAGATGTTAGTCACAGGTGATTGGATAACCCCATTTTTCGATGGTGAGACTCGTTTCGATAAACCTGCTTTAATTTACTGGTGTCAGGCGATCGCCTATAAAATTATTGGGGTGAATGAGTGGGCAGTACGCCTTCCTTCCGCGATCGCCGCCTTAGGCTTAATTTGTTTAGCTTTTTACACCGTACACTGGTATTTGACTAAACAAGATCAATTAGAGCAAGTTTCACGTCCGACTCGCCGCTACTTAACATCTTTTATCGCCGCAGCCCTCATGGCACTCAATGTCGAAACTATTGTTTGGGCGAGAACCGGTGTCTCTGATATGCTGCTCACCGGATGTATGGCATCAGCTTTGTTATGTTTCTTTCTAGGGTACGCAGGGAAGGAAGAGAGCAGGGAGCAGGGAGCAGAATTAATCACCAATGCTCAATCGCCAATGCCCCATGCCCTATTCCCTAATAAGTGGTATTTAGCTTTTTATGTGCTGATTGCTGGCGCAATTTTGACTAAAGGCCCAGTGGGAATTGTCTTACCAGGGCTAATTGTTGGTGCCTTTTTGCTTTACGTCGGAAAGTTTCGAGAGGTGTTGCGAGAAATGCGCCTCCTCGTAGGTATACTGATAATTATCGGTTTGTCAGTGCCCTGGTATGCTTTAGTGATTGGGCGCAATGGCTGGAATTACATTAACTCCTTTTTTGGTTATCACAACCTGGAACGCTTTACAGAAGTAGTTAATGGTCACTCAGCACCTTGGTATTTTTACTTTTTAGTGGTGTTGCTGGGTTTTGCCCCATACTCAGTGTATTTACCAGTGTCTATAGTCAGACTAAAGTTTTGGCAGCGATCGCACTGGCGATCGCTTGAACGTTTTCAGCAATTTGGTTTATTCGCTTGGTTCTGGTTTGCTAGCGTCTTTAGCTTTTTCACCATTGCTGTCACCAAACTTCCTAGTTACGTCTTGCCTTTAATGCCAGCAGCTGCAATCCTGGTAGCCCTGTTGTGGAGCGACCTTTTACCAAACATGGAGAATGAAAATGACACCAAGAGAGGATTTGATCATCTCCCCGCGTCTTCTTCCATCTCCCCCTTACTCGTCTGGAGTGGTTGGCTGAATGTAGTGTTGTTATCATTTTTGGCAGTAGCACTGTTTAACTTAACCCACATATTAGGTACTGATCCAGCTATAAGTAACTTCCACGAACTGATTCAACAATCTGGTATACCAGTAATAGCGGGCGTAATTTGGCTGGTTTGTGCTGTTTTGGTTGGGGTTTTATTACTGAGTCGCCGATGGAACTACATTATCAGTATTAATTTAATCGGGTTTGTGGCGTTTTTAATTTTTGTTTTAACGCCGGCTTCCTTTTTTATTGATCGAGAACGTCAATTACCCTTAAGGGAGTTGTCTGCCGTCATCCTAGAAGCAAAACAACCAGGTGAAGAATTGATCATGCTTGGCTTCAAAAAGCCTAGTGTAGTCTTTTATAGCCACATCCACGTAAATTATTTAGGATTTCCCCAAGAAGCTGTAGATCATATTAAAAATCAGGCTGTTAAGGGACTACAACCTCCCTCACTGCTGCTGTTGGCTGAACAGACAAAGTTTTTACAAATGGGCTTACAGCCAGATGATTACAAGAGTTTATCGACCAAGGGTGCTTATAACTTGGTTCGAGTTCCTTTTAAGAAAAAGAAAAATCAAAAAATAGACATATCATAATTGGGCATTGGGCATTAATCACTTGACTCCTAACTCCCCACTCCCCATTAACATTTGCCATTATAACCATTGACAGCTAAAGCTTGATTGATCTGGTTTAAGAGGTCTTCCATTGATATCGATCGCGGTAATATTTGGGTAGCGATCGCGCTAACAACAGTTTCTATCGATTCCAAACCATTCTTCTTCTGCTTGTCAATTTCCTTGTAAGCTACCCCAGGCTGAAAAGTGGTTTTTGGGCGATTTAATCGCTGATTAAGTACCAAAATTGGTGGTAATTTGTCAGGTGAATCTCCCAATGTCTTCAGTGCTTTTAGCAAGTCTTTGTGGATAGCGGATTCTCCTAAACAAATTAGCAGTAAGTCAACGCTTTGGTGGCGAATTTGTTGTAACACTTCTGCCCAACAGGGACTCATCGCCGCTTTGAAGCCTGCTGTTTGTAGGTACTGAATTAAAGCTTGAAACCATTCAGAACCCCGTTGAGGAGTTTCACTACTAATTAAGTAATTTTTTTCAGTCTGATAACCCTTAACTTGCTTGCGTCTTACCTGTGGAAAATCACGCAGCATTGTCAAATCCACTACCAAGATGTTAGGAGGGCAGCAAATACCAGAAGCAATTTGCAGTACTGATAATAAGGCATCTGTTTTCTCGGTGCGACTGCTGTTGTCTTTGGCAAATGGTGTTAAGTAAGGAAATACAGATAGCCCTGGTATTTTAGAAGCTATTAGGGTGGTTGCAACATCGCAAGTAACCAGTGGTATAGCCGCCAAACGTGGATGCCCAATTAGTTGTTGCAGATAAATTTGGGCGGTGTTACTTTCCACATCTAGCAAAATGACATCAAACTGCCATACCCGTGCCAAAAGTTCTGCCTGATCTAGGTCATCTACTTCAATCACCCGATGTTCTCGAAGTGAGAGGTGGGGATTGATCGATTCCAACTGGGGATTCACCAACCGGAGAATTCGCAGTGGGGTCTTAGTTGGGATAATTGCGCTATTGTCTAACCCTAGTTGTAAAACTGCTTGTGCAGTACATAATTTTTCTAAAACTGGTGCTAAGACGTGATGCTCTACTGGCAAACTTAAGAAACCATCAGATCGGTTAGCAAATGCTTGCTCCTTTTCGGCTGCCGTCGCTGTCACAATTACAGATATATGACGGGTTGCGGTGTCAGATTTCAGTAAAGTCAGCACATCCCAGCCTGATAGCAGGGGTAGCAACGGATTCAAAAATATCGCTATTGGTTGCAAGCGCCGAGCTTTTTCGACTGCTTCTGTCCCCGATCGCGCAATCACTACCCGATATCCTAAACCTTTGAGTTGTTCGGTCAAGTCTTCAATATATCGGGCTACTGCCTCGACTACCAAGACCAAGCGTTGCGAACTAACGGCATGATGCTGTGTGGGGGTAATCTGCTGACGAGCGACTGTGGGCTTTTGCCGTGTCTGTTGGAGTCGTGTTTCTTCCTCTTCTCTGATTCCCATATCTGGTTCAGAAAAGCCTGTTTTCGGGGGACTGGGCGGCAGAAGTAGGGTAAACTGGCTACCTTTTCCTTCACGAGATAAGAAGCTGACATCTCCTCCGTGGAGACGAGCCAAGGCGCGAGTTAATACCAGCCCCAAACCAGTGCCTTCAAATTGGCGGGTGAGGGGATTTTCCAGTTGTTGAAATTTTTGAAAGATTAAGTGTTGCTGGTGTTCAGGAATGCCAATGCCTGTATCCCAAACTGTAAAGGCAATCCATCCTTCCCAACGATTCACCCGCAATCCAATTTCGCCAGATATTTCGGTGAATTTAAAGGCGTTGGAAAGTAGGTGTACTAGCATCTGGCGTAAGCGCAATTCATCTGCCACCATCTGATCTAAGCCTAGTTCAATGGAGAGGCAGAATTGGGGGGCAGATAAACGGGCATTTTGAGTTGGTGAAGCAGATGTCGTTTTGGTAGTATGAGTGTGGATGGCTTTGGCCTCGGATAGGGCGCGATCGCACACAGCCCGAATTTTCACCGGAGTCAGCGTCAAATCCATTTGTCCCGTCTCCATCCGGGTCAAATCCAAAATATCATTAACCACACTCATCAGGTGGCGTCCACTTTGATGAATCAGTCCTGCATAACGCGCTTGACGCTCGTTGAGTTCTCCCAACTGCTGATCCACGAGCAAGCGCGATAATCCTAAAACGGCAGTTAGGGGAGTTTTGAGTTCATGACTAATACAAGCTAAAAATTCATCCTTCAACCGATTTAGTTGAATTAAATCGGCATTTTTTGCTGCCAATTCTTTGCAAAGCTGTTGCTGCTGGGTCACATCAGTAGCTAAAACTAACCACAAATCATTGCTGAGTGCAATCTCCTCTTCAGCACTCATGACTTTAAACTCAGGACTATCTAAGGGAATTTTGGCAAACTGCCAGATTTGCTCCTGACCATTTTCCAGTTGAACAACGCAGGTACAAGTACCCACCTGACTATCCAAATAGCACCGACTGTATACAGCCTCACCTGATGCTTCTTGCTGAGTCGGTTCTTGTTCACCACCATCCTCATCCTCCCTACCATTGGGATGAACCTTGATTGCTCGTTGTGTGACATATTCTGGATTTTCGGAGGGTTTAGGGACAAGTATCGCCTCCACTTGTTGCCTAACTCCTTCTGGATCTTTCAAGGCTCCTAATTGCTGCCACCAAGCCGGATTTCGTGCTATTACCTTACCAGTAGCCGTTTGCAACATCAAAGGCCAAGGCAGTCTTTCCAGCAAGTGTACTAGTGGCTGGTGTCCCAATGATTTGGGTTCATTTGGTGTCTGCACACTAGCATTATACTCATGGCGATACTCACCTGAACTTTGTAACCCAGCCATCCGTTCCTTAGCCAGCGATCGCAACAGACGTGAACTATCCAGCAGCCCCAAATATCGACCATCAGAGTCAATCAGCGCCCAATCTAAGTTCTGATGTTTTTCGGCTTGGGGATAACACAAGCGCAAGCTTAATTGCTCTACAGTCTCAGAAGCTGATATTGTTTGTATTGGCTCAATTAGACCTTGACCCCAGATCGAGAGTGATTGGTGTAAATTTAGATTTTTATTGTCACTATCTGCTAATAATTTTGGGATTAAACGGGCAGAATACAGCAATCCGATGGGACATTGCTGTTGATTCACTACTACCAAGCGATCGCACTGCTCTTGCTCAAAAATCTCTAACACCACTGCCAGAGAACTTGTTTGGGGGCAGCTAGGTACGGTTGCCTGAAAGTCATAAAGCGGGTAATCTAGCATTAACATAAGGCTTTGGGGGTCATTCTTCCTATGGAAACCTCCGGCATTTCCATCTCCCAACTGGTGATGGTTTTTTTGCCTAAAGCCATATCCTCTAAGAAGACTCATATAAGCAACTCTGGTTATTTCAACGCCATTAAAACAACGGGATTTCCGATCACGGACACTTGCTTGCGTCCGAGTGCATTTTTCCCAGAGGCGACGTTTCTCATTTCTAGCAACTAGCCTCCCCAGTCTCTTACTGGTATTTAAACTCCTCATCGATAGCGACGGCTAAAACAATTATGACCCCAAAGATTCGCTTTAGAACCTTGAGGAATTATAATGATTTAGAATGCGACAAAGGTTTAAGTTCGTTTAAGTATCTTATCAAGGAGCAAAATAAAAAATCTATTTAGTTATATAAGGTATGCAAATAAAAAAGTAGCTAATGTGTTTTGCTATGCTGACATATACCTCATCATTAAAGACCTACTAAGTCCTACCACTCAGTTGCTGCACTAAGTTGTTGAGTGAGTTGCTGCATTATCTGCTAACACAGAGCCTTATTTTGAGGCAGAATCATTAGTTTACTGCACATCCAGTATTACCCTAGAAGCGTTTGTCAAATTTATCAACCCACGTTTCTTGGTCACAGCGATCAAGGAGAGATATTAAAGAGTAAATGTTATTACCAATATTGATTCTGCAACCTGATATTAACAAATGTTTAGATAATTCAGTTGGGTTAGCCAACCAAAAAGGTTTGAGTGCGTGGGTGTGGAAATTGATTAAGGCAATTATTGCCCAATTTTCCTATCTACCTGTTGCTGCAACTACCTCTGGAAAAATCAACTATTTACCAAATTGGCTGCAACAAAATCTAAGTAAAGCATACACTGGCAGACACGTCTATGTATTTGCCAGTCAGACGCAAAAAAGCCAACAGCATTTCCAGGAGATGACTCCAGCAGAAAGGCAAGGATTATTAAGAGGGCTTAAATCAGATTACAGCCTGATTCTGATAAATTATTTTACCACAGACAAAACACTCAAAGAAAAAATTGATAAATTTATCAATACTATATTTTATGCTAATATTCCTGTGCCCCAAATCATCGAGATTCACATGGAGGTAATTGAAGAATTTTCTCACCAGCTTCAATTAGAAGGAAGGAGGAATGAAACGTTACTTGATTACCGCCTAACGTTGATAGATATCCTAGCTCACCTGTGCGAAGTGTATAGGAGTTCGATTTCTAAATAAATTAAGTTTATTGATGTTCAACTTGGAAAAAACTACTGCTGTTAGTGACTCCCAATGCGCGAAAAAATATTGTATTTGTCTGATAATGACTAGCTATTAACTATATGATTAAAGCCAGAAAAACCTACGTTCTCAAGCTTTACGTAGCAGGGAATACCCCTAATTCAGCTCGGGCATTAAAAACACTTAAAGATATTTTAGAACAGGAGTTTGAAGGTGTTTATGCTTTAAAAGTGATCGATGTCCTGAAAAGCCCGCAACTGGCGGAAGAAGATAAAATATTAGCAACTCCAACATTATCTAAAATTTTGCCTCCACCCGTTCGCAAAATTATCGGGGATCTTTCAGATAGAGAAAGAGTATTGATTGGATTAGATTTGCTCTATGAAGAACTAAATGAAGAAGATTTTGAAGAGTAAAATTTTAATCATAAAAAAATTCAGTCCAAACTTTAGTAATAAAAAAACCGGGTTTAATACCCTTTTGTGATCAAGCAATGAGTGAAAACGAGCAAGAAAAACCAAAGCAACCACCGATAATTGGGGGTATAGAAAAAATTCGGACGATGATCGAAGGATTTGACGATATTAGTCATGGTGGTTTCCCAATTGGCAGAACTACCTTGATTAGTGGCACATCCGGCACAGGCAAAACTTTATTCTCTCTTCAGTTTCTCTATAATGGTATCACCTACTTTGACGAAGCAGGAGTATTTGTTACTTTTGAAGAGTCACCCAGTGATATTATTAAAAATGCCCATATTTTTGGTTGGAACTTACCACGCCTAATCGAAGAAGGCAAGTTGTTTATTCTTGATGCATCTCCCGATCCTGAAGGTCAAGACATCATTGGGAATTTTGACCTTTCTGCACTCATTGAGCGCTTGCAATATGCCATCCGCAAATACAAAGCTAAACGAGTTTCTATCGACTCAATAACAGCAGTATTTCAGCAGTATGAAGCGATGGGAGTAGTGCGACGCGAGATTTTTCGCCTGGTAGCACGTCTCAAACTACTGAATGTCACCACTGTAATTACCACTGAACGTGGTGAAGAATATGGGCCAGTTGCCTCTTTCGGAGTAGAAGAATTTGTTTCCGATAATGTAGTAATTGTTCGCAACGTTTTAGAAGGAGAACGCCGCCGTCGCACAATTGAAATCCTGAAGTTGCGCGGTACAACTCACATGAAAGGCGAGTATCCCTTCACGATTACTAATGAAGGAGTTAACATCTTCCCACTGGCAGCAATGCGCTTAACTCAACGATCTTCTAATGTCAGAGTATCTTCTGGTGTCAAAACCTTAGATGAAATGTGCGGAGGTGGTTTCTTTAAAGATTCAATTATTTTGGTAACAGGAGCCACAGGTACTGGCAAAACCCTGTTAGTTAGTAAGTTTATTCAAGATGGCTGCCTGAATGGAGAACAGGCAATATTATTTGCTTATGAAGAATCACGCGCCCAACTGTCTCGTAATGCTTCCTCTTGGGGAATTGATTTTGAAGAATTAGAAGATCAAGGTTTACTGAAAATAATCTGTACCTATCCTGAATCAACTGGTTTAGAAGACCACTTACAAATTATTAAATCAGAAATTGCTGTCTTCAAACCAGCTCGCATCGCCATTGATTCACTATCAGCACTAGCTAGAGGTGTTACCAATAATGCATTTCGGCAGTTTGTAATTGGGGTGACGGGTTATGCTAAACAAGAAGAAATTACTGGTTTCTTTACCAACACAACTGACCAATTTCTGGGGGCGCATTCGATTACTGACTCTCATATTTCCACGATTACCGATACAATTCTGATGTTACAGTACGTAGAAATTAGAGGAGAAATGTCGCGGGCAATTAACGTGTTTAAAATGAGAGGCTCTTGGCATGATAAGGGCATTCGTGAGTATAATATCACTGCTGATGGTCCCGATATTAAAGATTCTTTCCGAAACTACGAACGGATTATCAGCGGTGCTCCTACTCGCGTTAGTATCGATGAAAAGGCGGAACTTTCTCGCATTGTTAGACGTTTTGAAGACAAACAGAGTTCCGAACCCTAAATTTAGTATCGTAGTATATTCTTTCCTAAGTTTAGTATCGTGCTATATTCTGTGGTGAAGAAAGGTTTTCTGCCGCTAGAGTGATTTTCGTGTGAGGGGATGCGGTGAAAGGACAGCAATTATTTTATAGCTTCTTACCTGGTTTGACAGCAGCGGTCTTAACAACGGGGCCTGCTTGGGCTGGTACTGTGAAACTAACAGGGGTACAACTGGCGTCTTCTCCTAGTGTTTTGACTTCTACTTCTGGTCAAGACTTGATTGTGGACACCACGAATACCCAACTGCCTAACGGTGCAGATGTTAGTGTTCCAACCTTAGTACCTGCTTTTGGTTTTACTAAACTTAGTGTGAAGCCTTTAAGGAATAACAGTATCCCAGTGTTAATGACTGGAAGTACTGGTGTACCCATAGAACAAATTCTTAAGAAAGATGAAGGTAGATTTTTCAGTTTCACATCTACCTCTAATCCTTCGCAACAGCCAGATGTCAGCCTTTCTGCTCAAAATAACCAAAAAAACAGTAATTCAGACCCAAATGGGCAGAAGTTAAAGAGCGTAGTAATTCCTAACTACACTTCAAAACCTGCTTCTGTCCAAAAAGAAATTTTGTCCCTGTCTACTTTACAGCAGCCAGTGGTTCAACAAATAAATACTGTTAATCAGTTGCAGACATTTTTACAAGCTTCAGGCACAGGGGCAGGAGCAGCAAAACTATTGTCAGCGCAGAGGTGTCCACAGGAGTTGAGGAAAAGCAAAACTGATTCCTCGGCTTCTTTGCTGCTGGCCTCAAGCACCTGCTTAGGACAAAGTGCGGCTGGGGAACGTGTGGCTCAGAGTAATCCTGAGACTCCGGCAGATTCAGTGCAACCTCAGATTGTGCCGGGAACCGTAACTCCTGCACCAGGCGGTTCAGTACAACCTCAGATTGTGCCGGGAACCGTAACTCCTGCACCAGACGGTTCAGTGCAACCTCAGATTGTGCCAGGAACCGTAACTCCTGCACCAGACGGTTCAGTGCAACCTCAGATTGTGCCAGGAACCGTAACTCCTGCACCACCTGGTTCAGTGCCACCTCAGACTGTGCCAGGAAACCTAATTCCTGCGCCGTCGGATTCGCTAAAAATTCCCGATAACCTGATTCCTAGCTCAAATCCCCTGCTATTTCCCACCAAACCGGAAGAAGTGAGACTTCAGGGAAATCAGCCGATTACTTTAGCACAGGCTCTGGAGCTAGCACGGCGTAACAATCACGATCTACAGGTGTCGATATTGCAGCTAGAACGCAGTCGCGCTGCTGTACGCCAGGCACAAGCTGCTTTGCTTCCCACTCTTGGTATTAGTGGTGATATTACTCGCAGTCAGAGTCCTTCTACTCAACTTCAGGACGAAATAGCCAACCAGCAAGGTTTTCGCTCTAACACAGACGTACCTAGTACAGCTTTCAACGGTCAAGCACAACTGACATATAGCCTTTATACTTCTGGGAGTCGGCAAGCTACTATCAGACAGGCTGAGGAACAGGAGCGTTCCGATGAGCTGGCTGTAGAAACTCAGTTTGAAACAATCCGTCTGAATGTTGCCACTGACTACTACAATCTGCAACAAGCGGATGAACAAGTACGTATTTCTCAGTCGGCTGTGCAGAACTCCGAAGCTAGTTTGCGTGATGCAGAAGCTTTAGAGCGAGCTGGGGTTGGTACGCGGTTTGATGTGTTGCGATCGCAGGTGACTTTAGCAAATGCCCAACAAGATTTGACTAATGCTAGATCGCAGCAGGCAATTGCCCGTCGTCAATTAGCAACTCGGATAAGTTTGGCGCAGACGATAAATATCAGTGCAGCCGATCCTGTACAATTAGCTGGTCTTTGGAACCCAACATTAGAACAAACCATTTTGCTGGCTTTTCAAAACCGTTCGGAATTGCAACAGCAATTGGCACAACGTAACATTAGCGAACAACAGCGACGGCAAGCACTTGCAGCTTTAGGACCTCAAGTTAGTTTGGTAGCCAGCTACAGCCTACTAGATCAGTTCAATGATAATGTCAGCGTGACTGATGGTTATTCAGTAGGAGTTAGGGCAAGCCTGAATTTGTATGACGGGGGAGCTGCAAGAGCACAGGCAGCTCAGGCAACAGCTAATATTGCGATCGCAGAAACTCAATTTGCTGAACAGCGCAACCAAATTCGCTTTCAGGTAGAACAAGCCTATTCTACCCAGCAATCTAATTTGACCAATGTTCAAACCGCTAATACTGCTTTAGAACAGGCTAGGGAAGCTCTACGTTTAGCGCGTTTGCGATTCCAAGCTGGTGTAGGCACTCAAACTGATGTCATTAACTCTGAAAACGACCTCACAATAGCTGAAGGTAATCGCGTAACAGCAATTTTGAATTACAACCGTGCTTTAGCTCAGTTACAACGGTCTGTTACCCTCAGAGCACTACGCTAGTTAGCCCAAACTCAATCGTCAATACTTTTGAGCGCTGTTGTATTTTTTAATATACTTCGCACCTATGCTCAGGGCATCACACAGTCCTGTAGTATTTTTCATGAAAAGCTCCAAGAAGCCTCATTTCTCAGTAATTACACTGAATAATGAGGCTTTCTTGGTAATAAAAGCTATGCTAAAACAAGTCTTGGCGCTAATTGTATAAATTCAATACAGTCCCGTGGGTAACAAGAGATGTTGCATTGCAACGTCTCTTATTAGGTCATTGGTGGTGCAAATGATTTTACCTAAACCGTATTGGGATAAAAGCAGCTTATCTTCAGGTAAAGTCTCGCCCCCGGAAACTGTCTGAGTCAACACAGCGCTTCTACCGTGTGTGGTTCTAAGAGATATTATTATATGTCAATTTCCGATGTGCTTCGTACAGTCTCATTCTTCCACGATTCCAGAGGCAAACAGTTAAAAGTCGGCGGTTATCGACCAGATCCTATTGATTCAAGAGATAAAAAATACAGTGTTGGACGTTATCAACCACAACAGTTACCGCCAATGGTCGATTTACGTCCCCACATGACAAAAGTGGAACAGCAGGGAGAATTGAACAGTTGTACAGCTAACGCGATGGCGGGAGCTTACGAGTATCTGGCGATGCGTCAATTTGGCTCGGCAGAGGATGTGAGTCGCTTGTTTATTTATTACAATGCCAGATTGTCTGATGGAACCGTTGAGCAGGACGAAGGAACTTATTTACGCACCTGTATTAAGGTACTGCGAAAATACGGTGCTTGTATAGAGAAAACTTGGCCTTATAGTCAAAATAGGGTGTTTGAAAAACCCCACGAACAAGCTTATGAGGAAGCAGAAAGCTTCTTGATCGATGAGGCTGAACGAATTGACTTGGATTTGTACGCAATGCGCCACTGTTTAGCAGAAGGTTATCCTTTTGCCTTTGGTTTGCAGCTGTTCAGTTCCTTTGAGCAAGTTAAAGATACTGGACGAGTACCAATACCAAATTCAAGTAACGAGAAACTTTGTGGCGGACACGCAATGCTGTGCGTGGGATATTCTGATCAAGACCGCATGTTTTTGGTTCGTAACTCTTGGGGGCCAAACTGGGGAGACAAAGGCTACTGTTATATTCCTTACGATTACATTACCAATTCTGAGTTAAACGGTGATTGCTGGACTATTAAAAGTGTAACCGACCTCGACTTAAGTCAGGATGTATGGTGCGATGAAGGCTCCTTCTTTGATATGGTTCTCTCTCGGGCTATTAGTCAACTAGGGTTTGCACAGGACGAGGATGAAGATGAATCTGAGGACGAGGATGAAGATGAATCTGAGGACGAGGATGAAGATGAATCTGAGGACGAGGATGAAGATGAATCTGAGGACGAGGATGAAGATGAATCTGAGGACGAGGATGAAAATGAATCTGAGGACGAGGATGAAGATGAATCTGAGGACGAGGATGAAAATGAATCTGAGGATGGGGATGAAGATGAATCTGAGGACGAGGATGAAAATGAATCTGAGGACGAGGATGAAAATGAATCTGAGGACGGGGATGAAGATGAATCTGAGGATGGGGATGAAGAATACTGAAGGCAGCTAAAGCCACTACCGACTTATCCATTCGTCTAAATCCATTGGCTCTGCATCTAGTTTTTGGGTCAAAATTGGACTAACATAACTGAGTGTTCGCTGGCCTTGTCAAACACTCATGACTAAAGTAACATCTCAAGAGATTGCACAGTTTCGCTCTCAATTGGCAGATGATCCCAGCGATATGGAAGCGCTGGATTTGATTGAAGACTGTGATGGAGATTTAGAAGATGCGGCGATGACGCTAGCTATCCGAGCCGGACAACAACCAGAAAGAGCAAATTCCGAGTGGTTAGACGCCTTGGCTAGAAAATGGCGTGTGGTGATTTGCGAACAAGAATATCGGGAAGATTTGCTTAATACTTCACTTCAAAAGATGATGGAACATCTAAAAGCAACACCGACTTTTCCGAAGATTTTGGCAACGCCAGTTTTGATATATGTCCTCAAGCAAGGCGTGAACAATTTTTGTGAGCCACTAGATTCCCTAAAGTGATCAGCCCATGTAGATTTAACTTGTGCGCTGCGGCGCTTTGCGATCGCGGTTTGCAATTGATTCGACCAGGACTGATACGCTGTTAGTTAAGGCAAAACTTCTATTAGACAAATTGTAAAATCAATGAATTACCTTGTTGCCGTATTACCAGATCGCATTCAAGCCGAAGCTGCTTATTTAGCTTTAGAAAAAGATGGCATAAACAGTACTATCCTGGGGAGGGGGTATAAAACGGCTGACGAGTTTGGCTTAATTGACCCCAAAGATCAAGCTAAAAAGCAAGCAAAACTAATGGCAACCTGGCTGATACCATTTGGCTTTTTTGCAGGTTTTACTTTCAGCCTGATCACTGGTTTAGATACTTTTGCCTGGGCGGGTGAAGTTGGTAATCACATCGTTGGTGGACTGCTAGGTGCTGCTAGTGGTGCTATGGGTGGTGTAGTTGTCGGTGGTGGAGTCGGTTTACTCGTAGGTAGTGGTGATGCTTTGCCTTATCGCAACCGCTTGGATGCGGGGAAATACTTAATAGCTGTTGAAGGCTCTGAAACTCTCACTCGCCAAGCAACCCGAATATTACGTCAGTTTGATCCAGAAAATATCCAAGGTTATGCTGACACAAATACCGTGTATTGAATAAATCATAGTTTACACGTCAGGACACAGCGACTTGAGTTGCTTCACTGTTCTTTGGAAGTGGCGCAAGATGAAAACCTGTTGAAATGGGAATTAAAGTTAGAATCAAGACAGTTATAGCAGATTAATTCTCAATTCATAACTCATAATTTTTAAGAATGTTGCCACGAGAAGAACTTTTAAAAGGTGTTGAAAATCGAGATAGTGTAGCTCGTGTAATTGACCAAGCCGAACAAGCCATCAAAACTTGGGAAGTGGTTTTGACTGATTTTCTATCTCCCCCAGAATTGGCGGAAATTCAACGGGTATTTAACCGATTAACAGAAGTACAATTGGCGGCGTGGGGTGGATATCCGCAAGCTGAACGCCAAAGAATAGCGATCGCTCGTTCGGAACTTCCCTTAGATCAATCTCAAGTCAGTCTTGTCGCCGTGGAAATTGCTGGTAATTTCCTGTTTGATACCGCCTCTCACCGCGACTTTTTAGGCGCAATGTTGGGTACAGGAATTGTTCGTGAAAAGACGGGAGATATTATAGTTTTGGGAGAACGAGGGGCGCAGGCGATTGTCGCACCAGAGTTAGTGGAATTTTTGTCAATCAGTCTTAAACAGGTGCGATCGGTTCCTGTGAAAACTCAGCAGATTGAGGTAACTGAATTAAAAGTCCGGGAACCCAAGAAAAAAGAATTAACTACTGTGGAGGCTTCTTTGCGATTAGATGCGATCGCATCTGCTGGTTTTGGCATGTCCCGCAGCAAAATGGTTGATTTCATTGATGCTGGTGATGTCCGCGTCAATTGGAAGGAAGTTACCCAAGCTAGTTCTCAATTGAAATCAGGCGACTTAATCGCCATTCGCTCTAAAGGACGTTTAGAAGTTGGGGAAATCGCCGTTACAAAAAAAGACCGTTACCGAGTTCAATTAACAAGGTATATCTAATAAGTGAGGAGTGAGGAATGACGAGTTAAGAGTTTTAAATTCATCAGTTTCTTTAACCCCTAACTCCTGTACAGACGCGATTAATCGCGTCTCTCCTGTACAGACGCGATTAATCGCGTCTCTCCAAACTCCTAACTATATAATTAGGCTCCAAAGTGTTTTGCTAACATATTCAGCAGAAGTTTGCGCGGTACGAGCCGAGATAATTTGCTTCTAATTTGAGTGTTAGTATCAGAACTAATAACAGTTGGATACCCTTTTTCCAAAGCCTCTAAAGATTCCCAAACCACTTTTTCACAAGAATACACTTTATCTGTAGTGCTTGCCAGCGCTGGAGGAAAATTAGCTTCTGCAAAAAAGTTTGTTTCTATTGGGCCTGGACAAGTGACTAAAATACGGACACCATACTGACGATTTTCTGCCCATAATGCTTCACTAAAGCTGAGAATAAAAGCTTTACTGGCAGCATAAACAGAAAGGTATGGTATCGGTTGAAATGCGGTAATAGAAGATACATTAATAATACTTCCTGAACGACGTTGCCGCATCAAGGGTAGAAATTTATGAGTTAAATCTACCAATGCTAAAATATTTAATTGTACGATTTTAAGTTGTCTTTCTCCATCCCCTTCAGCAAAGTCGCCATAGTAACCAAAACCAGCATTGTTGATTAATAAGTCAATGGTTAATCCCTTTTCTTTAGTGACATCAAATACAGCAGATGCTGCATTAGGTTCTGTGAGGTCTTTTACTATAACGTCTACTTGAATTTTGTGTTCTTCTTGTAGTTGTTTAGCTAATTCGCTTAGTTTTTGTTCAGAACGAGCAACGAGTACAAGATTTGTCTTGCGGGCAGCTAGTTCCTGGGCAAAAGCTTTTCCAATACCACTAGATGCACCAGTAATTAAAGCAGTTGGCATTCTACATATTAAGATAGTTTTGAACCACCATTAAAATATTAACTATCCTAGCTATAAGTTTTAACTACCCAAAGTGATATACCCAAAAGAGTAATTAAATTGCCAATTACCATTTTTCAGACCAATAAATAATTTCTGAGGCTGAACTATTAATTGCGACACCGTAGCTATCTCCATGATTCCACTTGAAGCCAGGTCTACCTTTGTCTTCTGCATTTAATACCAATATTTCATAAGTAGCTGGAAAAGATTCTGTATGAGAGTCACTGGTGTAGAAGAAAGTTGTCGGCACACCGTCAGGCTGGTTTATATGGTCGTTTGTGTTACCACCCTTATATTTGTGCTTTGCACTATTTCTGTATTGTGACAGTAATTTTTCTATTTTTTTTTGTGGCTCTTTCAGCCTAATTTGAAAAAAACTACCTGCTGGCAAAATTTCGGGAGAGTAAGCAATATGAACGTCTTGGGCATCAGTGGGAATCTCATTAGGAAAATGTTTTACTTGGTCATTATTAGACCAGAGTTGATTACGAATTTCTTTGTAGCGTGATGTATCAGTTATTATTTTAGGTTCGTTAGTATTGCTAAAAGTTGTTCTCAGAAAAAAGCTTCCTCCGACAATACTAAGGCTAGCAAGGGCTAATATAAATTGCGATCGCTTCATCAAGTTGGGTGCGTCTAACTTTCATAGTCATATACCCAACTAATAAACTAAATTCGTACTATTGCGGATATTTCATCAGAGATATTAACAGAAACTTTGCGTATCCAAGGAAAATTCGGGTTGATTGTAAAATTACTGTGAAGTTTGTCAATGATTACCTAGTTAAATACCGCAGGCTATCCTCCGGTAAGCTAGGGTAGTTATTGTTACTAAAGAAGCAAGCTACGCAAAGCGTTAACCACAGGAGAAGACAGACTTTCGACCATCAAACTTCAAAGAGGTAGAAGGAATACCGCTTGTATAGTAAGCTTTTTAATAGACTATATAGTTATTTTCGCTAACCTCCACTAGTACTAATGTTGTATATAAAAAAACAATCCTACAGCCATCCATTTTTTTTCAATTCTTCCTGATACAGCAATAACTAAGGCGGATATATAAATAGTAGATGCACCTTAATTAAATTACAGCCCTCAGCTTTTAGTTGGGGGCTTTTTTTATTGCTGATATTTTTTAATTTGGAAATAAAATAAATTTGCTTATAAGTCTAATTTTCCCGGATATGGCAATCAATAAAGCGGATTATTAAATGGTAGATGCACCTTAATAAATTACAGCCCTCAGCTTTTAGTTGAAGGCTTTTTTATTGATGATATTTTTTAAAGGGTGAATAAAATCATTTTCTACACAATTTAAATATTCCCGGATATGGCAATCAATAAAGCGGATTAATAAATGGTAGATGCACCCTAATAAATTACAGCCCTCAGCCAAAAGCTGGGGGCTTTTATTATTTAAATATAGATGGCAGCAAACTGGGAGCTAACCATACTGCATAACCAAGAAATCCAAACAACAAGGTAATCAGGACAGTAATGCCGTAGCTGATGCAAATTAATAAACCATCAGATTCGATGGTGGCAACAGTCAAAAGTAAAATACCGACAGTGGGGATGGGATTTGTAAACGGAATTGGTAATATTAGTAATATTGTTAATAAAGAGATGCAAAACCCATTAATTCGCCAAATCAAAGGATTATGGGCTATTTTTGCCAATCGGGGACGGGCGATTTTCTGTAAAACTTTGGTAAAACGTCCCAAATTTTGCAAAAGTAACTGGGCGAAGGGACGAGGAAATTTGTAGTTAGCGATTCTTTTCGGTAGCCAAGGCGATCGCTTCCCTAAAACCATTTGCATTGACAACAGTAAACAAGCACCACCAAAAGGGCCAGTTAATCCCGGTGGCATAGGAAATAAAAAGGGCAAAACTAATAATGTAATTACCAGACAGAACCCTCGTTCTGAGGTTTCTGCCAGAATATCACCTAGAGTTAGCGGTTGTTCAGCTAGGCGTTGCAACAGGGACTTTATATCTTGAGAAAATCTCAGATGCATTTGGCGTGAGTTGATACGAGTTCCCACATTTTTAGCAGAGGGAGAAATCAATCAATTTTAGATTTTGAATTTTGGATTGAAGGAAAATCTAAAATCTAAAATTTAATAATTACGCGATCGCATAACTAGCAGCTTGGGTTATTATAGCGGTTCTCGCTTGAGTGAGGTACAAGAACCCCACCCCCAACCCCCTAAGAGCAAGCGAGGAGGGGACTATGATGTACCTCATGTGATTAGGAAACGCTATATCAATACTCGACATTAGGAATCCTCGACGCAGGCACTAGAACAGTATTATTCCAGTCAAGGTTAAGAGGTAGCCAGGCTAGCTGCTGATTTGAATAAAATTGAGATTTATCAGAATATTTTCGATTTTAGATACCCTAGCGTTGCTTTTTCAACTCATTGCGTCTTATCTCTAAGCTTTCCGTCTTAAAATCACGATTTTTTCTAGGACTTACGCACTGTACAAATTTATTATCTTGTGCATCAACGAGAATACGTCGTTTCAGGCTTTTAGATATCATCCTTTGATAAATAGCGTAGGCGTAGCCCAACCCAGGCATCGCCTAAAAAGTGTCGAAAAATCTAGGTTTAATGGCTGAAATCCATACTGCATATTTAGTTTTTCCTGTCAATGCGTAAGTCCTAACCAAACAAACATTCTCGCGTGATTATTTGGTAAGTTCCCCGTTCACGTCCAAGACCTAAACCAATTTCCGGCATCCAGATTTTATCGCCTGGTTGTAAAATATATTCACCATTAACTAAGGGAAATTGGCTCTATCGCTGATAGCGATCGTTGGTTACTCATAGCCCGTTCACCTAATGTTCGGATTTTCAGTCGTTCCCACGAAGATTTCTAGTTTGTGGCAGATGCTGAGTTGACAAGAGAAAGGGAAAAACCAAAAACGATTATTTTCAAGAATGGTAACAGAGCAACTACCCAGTCCGCAATCTAAAATCTAAAAATCGCTACGGCAATTAGCTGGTTTCTGCCACGAACTATGAAGCTTGGTTGTAGGCGCATAAGCCGTTAGTACAATCTCTCCTTTTGCATTTCTCACCCACCCTTGCGCTTCCACAATCGGCGCTGGTGTCGGGCTGGTTGCCTGATTAGAAACATCTGTACTAACGGGGTTTTCACCCCTTGGGTCGAGAGTTACCCAATCTACCAGAACTGCATTAGGAGAAAGAAGATCATAGGGATTGCGGGGTAAACCGCCACGTCCAGTGATCGTAAAACTGTTTTGATTTTGTGTTGTGCGTGCTTGACAGACTTGCGACACTTGAGTATCAACTGGTACGGCTGGTAAGTTTATTAATAATCCTCGATAGGGGTCAACATCGACGGTGTTAATTTCTACAATGCCGCTTAAATTAGGACTTATTTGAGAAATTGCCGTAATATCATTTGTCTGAAGTTTACCCGGGTCTGAATCATTAGGGCGCAACCTTTTAAGGTCTTCGCTAGTTAGTGACGCAATTCCAAAAATCTTAGTAGCGTTGATTGTGACTGTTCCCCCTTTACCAGCGTAGGCATTGGCGGTGATGTCGCTGTTTTCATTTGGTTTGGCGACGATGAAGCCGTCAGGGGCATTGATGGTGATATTACCGCCATTTCCACCCTCTTGATTAGTGCCTGCGGTAGCAGATATCTGGCTGTTGCCGCTTAGTAACAATAAATCTAGGTCGTGGAGTGTAATATCACCGCCATTACCGGATGCGGTTTCAGCAGTGATTTCCCCTTGATTGTCTAAGCGAATGAAACGAGATCCTACCTGAAGGTTGCCTGCCCTCCCTGACCCTTGAGAGCGAACAAACAAGCCACTGTTAAGAGACTCATCCTCAACAAGACTCCCACGAATTCGGACACGCCGTTTGAAGGAAGCACTGCCAGATATAGTCACCTTATCAGTAGCATTAACTGTGATATTACCTGCAAACCCACTGCTGCCTTTAAAAGCATTAGCAAGGATTTGTCCACCATTAACCGCTTCCAAAGTATTCGCGTTTACCCTGATATTACCAGCATTTCCCTCACCTAAAGTGCGGGCATCTAGAACCCCATTGTCTGCTACCCGAAAAGCATTGGTATTAATAATGATGTTTCCCCCCTGTCCCCCTTGATTGGTACGTGAAAATAATCCACTTGCCGTTCTATTAATGCCAACTCCAAAAACATTAACAGCTTCAGTTGCATTAACTTCTATCTCTCCACCTTTTCCTTGACCCAAAGAACCAGTAGATATCTGTGCGCCATTTCCCACAATTAACTGCCTAGTGTTAATCGTCAAATTACCAGCATATCCAACATTTTCAGTCTGAGTAAATAAAGCGCTAGGGATTTGCTGCCCATCTATTGATATTCCTGTTCCTTGCAATTCCACCAAATCACTAGCAGCCACAAATAAATTTCCCCCCTGCCCCTTGCCTAGAGTAAAAGTTGATACTTGCGCTCCATCTTGGACACTCAAGCGTCTGGTATCAATTGTCAAGTTTCCAGCATCTCCAGCACCTTGAGTTGGGGTGAACAAGCCGCTATCAGCATCAATTAGTTCCACGGAATCGGTGGCGGTTATAGTCAAATTTCCCCCCTGTCCCTCGCCTAGAGTAGAAGTTGAAACTTGCGCTCCATTCTGAGAACTTAACCTTCGAGTGGTAATTGTCAAGTTTCCAGCATTTCCAGCACCTTGAGTTTTAGTAAATAAGCCGCTTGTTGTTCCTGCTAGTTCCACAAACTCCGAGGCGTCAACGGTAAGCTTTCCCCCCCGTCCCTTGCCGAAGGTGCTAGCACTTATCCTTGACTCATCCCCTTGGATACTCAACTGTCCAGTTTCAATCGTCACGTCTCCCCCGGTTCCAGTCGCTTCTGGATAAACATCGGCTGTAATCTGCGAACCCTCAGTGAGAGTAACCACCTTTGTTGTGTGGACAAGCACCTCTTTCCCAGACTCTGTACCTTGTGTGTCGGCATAAATCAATGAGCCTTGAGTTAAAACCAAATTATTGCTCTGAATCTGAACATCACCACCGCCAGCACCGCTAACATCAACATACCCTCGATCTTCCAGCCGAATATCGCCAAAATTATTGACAGAGGCGTACCCCAATACCCAATTGTTATCTTTCTGGTTCAAGCTCACTTCTCCAACACCAGCGACACTACCTAGCTCAATCCGTCCTCCTGGAACTGCCAAATTCGGTTGTTCTAAAGCTGCTCGTTGACCTCCCTGCAACGTCACATCACCGCCCACAAGTGCTAAAGTTTTACCAGGTTGCACTTCTAGGTCAGATCCTTCTACACGAATACCTCCTGCTGCTCCCTGAAATTGCAAGCCAATGGGAACACTTACTGTTAGCAGAGGTGTGCTTTGGGGAGGAAAAGCGCTAAACAGAGCGCCATCTGCAAATTTGAGACGGTTTGCTGTAGTTGCGATGAATGAACCCTTGATGTTCAGTTCGGCATTAGGCCCAAAAATAATTCCATTCGGGTTGAGAAAAAACAAGTTAGCAGAACCATTGGCTTTAATCAAACCGTTAATAAGAGAAGCAGAACCACCCGTGACGCGGCTGATGATATTTTGAATTTCTATTGCGTTGTTGAAGTGAGCCTGAGTGCCAGTGAGTACAGAAAACTGCTCAAAACTGTGGAAAAGATTACTTCCAGCTTGAGTTCCTCCTTCAATAATTCTGGTATTCCCCTCTAATTTGACTGTGGAATTATTGGGTAAAGTCCTATCAGGCGTAATTTGAGCAAAGGTGCAATCCCCAGCATTGACGTATGCGCCACTAATAGCTAAAGAAATTATTAGCCTTAAAAGCCAGCACGAACCGCGTAAGTTTTCAGTCATTTGATGAATTTCCCTTAACAACAGAAATAATCAGGGCTTTTTGTGCTGTTTGGACAGGATAAATTATAAAGTTTTATGAAGAAATGGTAGAATTGGCAGACAAATTTATGCCGCAACTTGGGTTATTACATAGAGGTGATTTTACCTCTAAGGAAAAACAATCAATTAGGTGATTACAATGCATCATTCCTTGAAAATAAAAATCCTGGATTTAGACCATATTGAATCAATTGTTGAGCAGGACATCACAGATGTGGAGGCTGAAAAAATTGTCGGAGGAACACTAAGTGTAAGTGACTCTTTAGTAAAATTTAAACTAAGTGTCATAGGAGCACTAAATGTAAGTAAGTCTCAAGTAGGCTCTCTGGTTAACCATGAAGTTCTAGAGTCTCATCTATTCTCTCCCCCTATCCCTCCTCGTCCTTCCTGGATACCTCGTGTTCAACCCATAATTTTGCTGCCCAAGCCAGATTTATAGTTACAAATCGCTGTGAAACTTAAAGGATAATGTGGTCGTTTTTTAACCATAAAGTGGCCGCAGGGGCAGAACTTCATACTTAAGGGGATTTGAGACATTTGAATGCGATTGGCTTTGCCCGCCCCAGGCATCGCTCTAGATCCTGCACAACGTAATAAGAAGCATTACAGCAATCTTCTGGCGGACATTTTATCATTTAAAAGCGGCCACTTTATTCTTGAAACCACAATTTTTCCAAACCATAACGCGCAACAATTGGCGCAGAGGCAAATTATGACAAATCAATAGCTTTTAACAAGCATCATATTGAAGATAAATATCAGATTTTTATAGCTGATGAGGCGTTTGAGAAAATTCTAGATTTAAATTGCCCCTACAGCCTGTAGTTCTGCGTAAGTCTTATATAAAAATTATGAAGGACTTTATAGAATGGCATTAGGACTTGGATTAACAATCAAAATAACGATTCATCTAGGCAAAAATTGGCTGTAAATTTAAAATAAAACCAGGAAGAACATCTTCTCCAGATAAACTTGTAGGAGATTGTAAAACTTCTGGTGCTTGATTAGGCCGATAAATGATTACTTGTTTATCTTTGGGATTAATTAACCAACCAAGTTGTAAACCATTTGCTAAGTATTCCAGTATCTTGGCTTGAGTGTCCTCGACATCATCAGTTTCAGAAACCAATTCTACTGCAAAGTCTGGACACAAGGGGAGATATTTTTTTCTTTGTTGTGGTGTAAGAGCATCCCACCGTTCCATCTTTACCCAAGAAGCATCAGGAGAACGAGTTGCACCATTAGAAAGTTTAAAACCAGTAGAAGAATCAAAAGCTTTTCCTAAATTGTTTTCACTGTTCCAAAACCATAGTTGACCTAACAAATCAAAATTACGGTTTCCGGTTTCTCCTCCAGTGGGTGACATGATTACCAATTCTCCTTCAGCAGTTAATTCTAAACGCAACTCTTTATTCACAGCAACAATCTGTTCAAATTCCTCATCCGTAAATTTGAGATTAGGAGGTAATTGTAAAGTTAAAGCAGTCATAATTAATTCCGCTCCACGAAATCCTAGTTGCGTTACACCCATGCGCTGCCAATAGAGAAGACTAAACCTCTACCTCTACTTTATTACCTTCTGTAGTCTATTGATTTAGGTAAATTACTGACTGCAATCTTGGTGATGTCTTAGACAAATTACTACGTATTTAGGCTCTGAGTGCAGGAGTCACTAAAAATTCATTTCTTTAGTTTATCTAAAGTCGCATCTAAGTTCTCAAATTCCCTTTCTAAGATAGAGGCAGCAACTATTATAAGTTGCCATACACAACTAAAACCCAACTAACAGCTAGTGGCTGCGGATAACACAAAAATGACTCAAGCGCCAGAATCTTTAGACTTATCTACCTACGAGGCTACAGACAAATCCTTAGATCGTGATTGTACAACCTTATCGCGTCACGTTTTACAACAACTTCAGAGTTTTTCGCCAGATGCACAAGATTTAAGTGCGCTGATGAATCGCATCGCCCTGGCTGGCAAACTGGTCGCTCGTCGCATGAGTCGCGCCGGATTAATGGAAGGCGTTCTCGGATTTACTGGGGAAGTTAATGTGCAAGGCGAATCCGTCAAAAAGATGGATGTCTATGCCAATGATGTGTTTATCTCGGTGTTTAAGCAAAGCGGCTTAGTCTGTCGCCTTGCTTCTGAGGAAATGGAAAATCCCTATTACATCCCGGAAAATTGCCCCGTTGGACGCTATACTCTGCTATATGATCCAATTGATGGCTCATCCAACACTGATATTAATCTCAGCTTAGGTTCCATTTTTGCCATTCGCCAACAAGAAGGAACTGATAGCGATCGCAAGGCAACTGACCTCCTCACCAACGGACGTAAGCAACTCGCTGCTGGATATATCTTGTATGGTCCCTGCACAATGCTGGTTTATACTATAGGTAAGGGCGTTCATTCCTTTGTCCTTGATCCCAGCTTAGGAGAGTTTATTCTCACAGAAGAAAATATCCGCATTCCTACCCACGGTTCTGTTTACAGCGTGAACGAAGGTAACTTCTGGCAGTGGGAAGAATCGATTCGAGAATATATCCGCTACGTTCATCGCACAGAAGGTTATACCGCTCGTTATAGCGGCGCAATGGTGAGCGACATCCATAGACTTTTGGTTCAAGGCGGCGTGTTTCTCTACCCAGGTACAATTCAAAACCCAGACGGGAAATTGCGCTTGCTTTATGAAACCGCTCCTCTCGCCTTTTTGATTGAGCAAGCCGGCGGTCGTGCTACCACAGGACTGATGGATATTTTGGATGTAGTGCCGAAAAAACTGCATCAGCGCACGCCTTTAATTATTGGTAGCAAAGAGGATGTCGCAAAAGTGGAGTCTTTTACTCAAAACGGACATTAGTATCCCAAGGTAGAAGACAAAAGAAAATAAGGCTTTATTTACAAGCTTTTTAACCTTTTTCAACTGGATTGCCATACAAATTAGAAGACGGTGACAAAAGCATCAAGGATGCCTCTAGCCTATGGCATTAATTAAAAGTTAATCATGGTGATTTAGGATTGGAAATGGAGAATAGCACCTCTTAAAGATGTATTAAAGATTATCTCAGCTGGCCGATGCGATAAGTGATTGGCAACGCCACAATTCAAAAGTCACCATCAAAATTTGATGGGTTTTGTCAACTTCACTTGGAAACATCACTATACAGGAGTGAAACAAATTAGAGCTATGGCTACCAATCATCTACTAGAAATTAAGCAATACGGTCAAAGTATCTGGATCGATAATTTGACCCGTGACATTATTCAATCAGGGGAACTCAAAGACTTGGTTGAAAATCAAGGCATCTCTGGGATTACTTCTAACCCCGCTATCTTTGAAAAAGCGATCGCTGGTAACGTTATTTATGATGCCGATATCGAAGCCGGAGTTCGGGCTGGCTCACCGATACAGAAAATTTACGAATCCCTAGTTTTTGCAGATATCCGTAATGCCTGTGATATTTTACGCCCTGTTTATGAAGCCTCGAATAGACTAGATGGTTATGTGAGTATCGAAGTACCACCAACCATTGCCCATGATACTGAAGCAACCATAGCCGAAGCCCGACGCTATTTCCAAGAAATTGATCGGGAAAATTTGATGATTAAAATTCCCGGTACAGAACCTGGTTTACCAGCAGTGGAACAGGTAATAGCCGAAGGGATGAATGTCAATATTACGCTGCTGTTCTCTGTAGAAAGCTACATCAACACAGCTTGGGCTTATATTCGGGGCTTAGAAAAACGGGTGGCCCAGGGTAAGGATATCAGTAGAATTGCTTCAGTCGCTAGCTTTTTCCTCAGTCGGATCGATAGCAACGTTGACGGCAAAATTGATGCTAAGTTGAAAAAAGGCGTTGATGATATTGCCGTGGAAGCAAAGCTCTTGGCTGTGAAAGGGAAAGTAGCGATCGCAAACGCTAAGGTTGCCTACCAAGAATACAAGAAAATTATCGAGAGCGATCGTTGGCAAGCCTTGGTAGCAAAAGGGGCCACAGTACAACGGCTACTTTGGGCTAGCACCAGCACCAAAGACCCCAACTACAGAGACGTGATGTATATCGAAGAGTTGATTGGCCGTGATACCGTCAACACCGTACCACCAGCGACAATTAAAGCTTGTGCCGATCATTGTAACGTAGGCGATCGTTTAGAAACAGATGTAGACAAAGCTTACACGCTGATCGAAAACCTCAAAGATCCCGACATTAACATCGATCTCGATGCCGTAATGGATGAACTGTTAGTCGAAGGTATTGACAAGTTTATCCAGCCCTTCCAGTCCTTGATGAACTCTTTAGAAGAAAAGATCAAGGTATTGTCACCAGTGTAGGGGCTAGGGAGTGGGAATTTTGGATTTTGGATTTGCGATTTTGGATTGGACTTCAATCTAAAATCCAAAATCTAAAATCTAAAATCTAAAATCGTTTCCAATGCCCCATGCCCAATGCCCAATGACGCCAGTTGCTTCAAGTCGGCAAAGCCGCCCAACGCACTGGCTCCCCAATGCCCCATCTCAAAATCCAAAATTCCTATGGTTAGTCTGCTAGAAAATCCCTTGCGCGTTGGTCTGCAACAACAAGGGATGCCCGAACCCCAGATTATAGTTATTTTTGGCGCTTCTGGTGATCTCACCTGGCGCAAACTAGTGCCAGCACTTTACAAATTGCGGCGAGAACGGCGTATTCCACCAGAAACCACCATTGTCGGTGTGGCACGTCGAGAGTGGAGCCACGAATACTTCCGTGAACAGATGCAAAAAGGCATGGAAGAGGCGCATGCCGATGTCGATTTAGGGGAACTCTGGCAAGACTTCTCTCAAGGACTCTTCTACAGTCCTGGGGATATAGACAACCCCGAAGGCTACCAGAAACTGAAAAGCTTATTGACTGAATTAGACGAAAAACGGGGCACGCGAGGGAATCGGATGTTTTACCTCTCAGTTGCCCCCTCATTCTTTCCCGAAGCCATTAAGCAGCTAGGAAGCCTGGGGATGCTAGAAGATCCCTACAAACATCGTCTAGTAATTGAAAAACCTTTTGGTCGGGACTTGGCTTCTGCCCAAAGTCTTAACCAAGTGGTACAGAAATTTTGTAAAGAAAACCAAGTTTACCGCATTGACCACTACTTGGGTAAAGAAACAGTCCAGAATTTACTGGTGTTTCGCTTTGCCAATGCGATTTTTGAGCCGTTGTGGAATCGTCAATTTGTTGACCACGTACAAATTACCGTGGCAGAAACCGTGGGAGTGGAAGACCGGGCTGGTTACTATGAAAGCGCTGGCGCACTGCGGGATATGTTGCAAAATCACCTCATGCAACTTTACTGCCTAACAGCGATGGAAGCACCCAACGCAATGGATGCCGACAGTATCCGCACAGAAAAAGTGAAAGTACTACAAGCTACTCGTTTAGCTGATGTTCACAATCTATCAGGTTCAGCAGTACGCGGTCAGTATAGTGCTGGCTGGATGAAGGGTCAAGCAGCACCAGGGTATCGGGCAGAACCAGGCGTTGATCCCAACTCCACCACACCCACCTACGTAGCAATGAAGTTTTTGGTAGACAACTGGCGTTGGAAAGGTGTTCCTTTCTACTTGCGTACCGGGAAGCGAATGCCGAAAAAAGTCAGTGAGATTTCGATTCACTTCCGCGAAGTTCCGTCTCGGATGTTCCAATCTGCCGCCCAACAGGTAAACGCCAATATTTTGGTGATGCGGATTCAGCCGAATGAAGGAATTTCCTTGCGTTTTGATGTCAAAATGCCGGGGGCAGAATTCCGCACCCGTTCCGTTGACATGGACTTTAGTTATGGTTCCTTTGGCATCCAAGCAACATCCGATGCCTACGATCGCCTATTCCTTGATTGTATGATGGGCGATCAGACATTGTTCACACGGGCGGACGAAGTAGAAGCAGCTTGGCAGATAGTAAATCCAGCCCTTTCCGTTTGGGATGCACCCGCCGACGCAAATACTATTCCCCAGTATGAAGCCGGTACTTGGGAACCAGCAGAAGCAGAATTCTTAATTAACCAAGATGGCCGTCGCTGGCGCAGACTCTAAAATTTTAGATTTTAGATTTTAGATTTTAGATTGGGGAGGGCGAAATTGGGAATAGGTAATAGGGAATATGAAAAACTATTACCAATTACTAATTACCAAATTACCAGTTTTTAATCCAAAATCTCAAATCTCGAATTCAAAATCCAAAATCCAAAATCCAAAATCCAAAATTTCCTATGGCTCCCCAAGCTTCTACAATTTTTTCACTTCAGGCACCAAAAGATATTTCGCTTGACGAATTAGATGCGGAACTGAATCAAATTTGGCAAAGCTACGGCATTAGTGGCGATACTGGCGGGCTTCCTGCTGCTACTCGCGCTACCACATTTACCTTAGTGGTTTACGAACCGGAAGAAACCCAGTATCTTTTGGCCACTTTGGGATTTTACAACGGCCCGCTTGACGGGATTTTAGGGCCTCAGATGGAAGCTGCGCTGCGGCAAGTGCAGATAAAATATGCACTGCCAAATACTGGAATCGCAACATCTCAAACCCTGGCTATCTTGAGAGAAGAATTCGCCAAACGTCAAGGGAACGCGGCTACAGGGGATAATGGTTCTGGTAGTATTCCCAGATTAAATGCCCTAAGCCCCAGAATTGCCGATGAAATCGCCCTCCGCAACCCCTGCCGCATCATTGCGCTGTTTCCCATTGCTGGCGAAGATCAAGGGGTGAAGGCTCAAGTTTCTGCCTATTGCCCCATCCAAAAGCAATCGTCAAGCACACTAATCTGCTGCGAATATATAACTCTCAGTGGAACTGCTGCTGCCTTGGAACGGATAGGGGGGATGATTCCAGCACTGTTGATTGGCGGCTTACCAAAGTTTCTCTGGTGGAAAGCAACACCAGACCCAAACAACAGTCTATTCAAGCGACTGGCAGCAGTCTGCAATAATGTGATTGTGGATTCTTGCCGCTTTAACGAGCCAGAAAGTGATTTACTCCACCTACAAGAGTTGGTAGAAAGTGGTGTTCCCCTGGCTGACTTGAACTGGCGTCGGCTCTCAGCATGGCAAGAGTTGACAGCCGAAGCCTACGACTCACCTCACCGTCGCGCGGCGCTTAGAGAAGTTGATCGAGTAACTATTGATTACGAAAAAGGCAACCCCGCTCAAGCTTTGCTATTTTTAGGCTGGTTAGCAAGTCGTCTAGAATGGCAGCCAGTTTCCTATGAAAAGGAAATCGGAGATTATGACATCACTCGCATTGCCTTCGTTGCCCAAGATCAACGGCAAGTAGAAGCCGAGTTAGCGGGTGTCCCGGTTGCTGATGTGGGTGAGATTATGGGGGACTTGATTGCCTTGCGCCTCAGTTCGACAAATCCGCAGGCAGACTGTGGTACAGTAATCTGCTCGGAAACTGGTGGTTGTATGCGGATGGAAACCCACGGTGGTGCCCAATCGGCCGGTTTGTTTCAACAAGTGACTTCACTTTCGGAACAAAAGGCAGAAGCATTGCTGAGTCAGCAGGTGCAACGTTGGGGCCGCGAGTCACTTTTTGAAGAAAGCCTGGGAGTGGCAGCGAATATTTTCAAACTTGAAACAAATAATTAGCTCCGCCTGCAAAGAATAAAAGTTACCAAAATTGCGAAAATCAAACACAAGCTCTTCAGATTTTTGGATATTTCAATAATCTGGAGGGTTTTTCTATCTAAATGGAGCCGAAAAGTTTTTCCAAAAGAGCGATGCCTGGGTTGGGCTGCGCCTACGCTAATTAAGCTTACGTATCTAGAAGTACTATATGCTACCAAAAGTATAATTAATGCTTATGATAGTCTGAAATATTTCAAAAAATGAAATGATGAAAGTAATGTGTAGCATACTGGCTGAAAAAATTGATTGTTTGATCATCAGAACTTGACTAGAGACAAAGATGATTCAGTCACATTGAATTTATGGATTATCTGCAAATATAGAAAGGGGAAACGTAAGAAGTATGGAGTTTAATACTTTGTTTATGTTGCTTACAATATCTAAACCAATTTAGATTACATCTATCAAGATTATCGAAAAGGATTTAGCATTGAAATTAGTTATAGGCTCAAAAATATTTATCGAATTAGAACAAATAATAAAAATCCAGTTTTGAGATTACTATTCGTAGGTATATCTTTTCTTCTCGTTAATATTTGGGTTAATCTTCTTTGGCTAAGAATCAGTCGTAAAAGGAAAAGTGGTCGATTAGTTTATCGCACGCTTTTCGCACTCCAACAGTTTAATTACGTTTCATACCCCATTTTTGCACTGTTTTGATTTCAATTAATCGAAAAATATAATCGGCAGCTAAACCCAAAATTGCAATTACCACTAATCCAGCAAATACGCGATCGGTTTGCAGGAAGTAGCGACTGTTATTAATCTCCCATCCCAAACCGCTAGTAGCACCTCCTGAACCAAACACTAACTCAGATGCGATCACGGTGCGCCAACCAAAAGCCCAAGCAGTTCTCAAGCCTGTTAAGATGTGAGGCAATGCAGCAGGGAGCATAATTTCTCGAATCAGTCTAAAACCATCTAGACCCAGGTTTTTCCCCACCATAAGAACCGTTGGGTTGATGGTACTGAGTCCCATTTCTGTATTCAGGGCAATAGGCCAAGTTGTAGCATGGGCAGTAACTACGATAATAGAAACAGAAGTGAACCCAAACCAAATCATCACTAGAGGTAAAATAGCGATCGCAGGTAAGGGATTCAGCATCGAACTCATTACAATTAGCAAATCTTGACCAAAACGAAAAACTTTAGCGAAAGCTGCTAAAGCCGTACCCAAAATCAAACCTAAGACCATACCAATACATAACACGGACAAAGTACTGAGTGTTGCTTGCAGCAGTTTTTGACTCATTAAGTCGTGCCACAGTACTTCTAAGACTGCTATTGGGCCAGGAATCAGTAAGGCGGGAACTTGGGCAACCCATACATACAATTGCCAAAAAATCAATAGACTGCAAAAAATTACTCCCCGCCTAAAAGTACTACTGCCTTTGAGTGAAGCATATAACTTCTCAAATTTATCGCGATTTGCTGTTGTTCGAGTCACAAATTTCATCCTCGAAAAGCCTCACGACGGGAATCATTGCTGAGTAAACTTTCTAAATAGGTAGCAACTTCGACAAACTTATTAGTATTGATGTCATTAATCTGTGCGGTATCAACAATTTCTTTAACAGTTCCAGGTTCTGGTGTCATCACTAAAACTCGATGTCCCAGGTAAATAGCTTCTGGTATGGAATGGGTAATTAAAATGATTGTCAACCCTGTATTTTGCCAAATAGTATTGAGTTCGTATTGCAGTTGAGTCCGCGTCAGCGCATCCAAAGCGGCAAAAGGCTCATCCATCAGGAGAACTTGAGGTTTTACAGCCAAAGCGCGGGCGATCGCTACCCGTTGTTTCATCCCTCCTGATAACTGATGGGGATACTTATTGATAGCTGCTGAGACTCCCACCAAGTCGAGATATCTTACAGCTTCAGCAATGGCGGCTTTCCCAGCAGCTTTACCTGTAGTCTCAAGGGCATAAACAACATTTTGCACCACAGTCTGCCAAGGTAGGAGTTGTTCAAAATCCTGAAAGACAACCATCCTGTCTGGGCCGGGAACAGAGATGCGTTTACCTGACATCAGTAATTCTCCGCTACTGATAGACTCAAAACCCGCGATCGCCTTTAACAGCGTACTCTTTCCACAACCCGATGGCCCAATAATTACAAACTTTTCTCCTGGTTTCACAGCAAAGCTAACATCTTCCACAGCCGTAAATTTCTTCTTACCTTCGCTGTAGCTAATGTGTACATTTTTTGCTAATATTAACGATTCTAAATTAACCATCAATTTAATCTCCCTCAACACCTTTGAGTGATGGTAAAATCAATTCGTCAATTGATTTCGGCTGTTTATTTAACATACCGATTTCATGCATAAATGCTCCACATTTGAGGAAGGCTCTTGGCTCAATCCCGTATGTCACTGCCTTATTCGTGAGCCACTTTTTATATTGGTTCTGTGAAACTTTTCCACTATCCATTTGTGAGAGTATTCTGGCCGCTTCATCAGGTTTTTCATTCACAAGTTTAGTGGCATCCACAATTGCAGTATACAGAGCTTTACCAAACTCAGGATATTGATTGTAAAATTTTTCAGTCGCAAATAGACTTGCTATACTAGTCTTACCAAAAATATCAGAGCTTTTAATAATTACCCTACCACCTTTTTCAACTTCCTGAAATTCAAAAGGAGGTGTTGTAAAATGTGCATCAATTTGACCAGTTAACAGAGACTGTAACCCTAGAGGGTGAGCAATCACTTGCAGATTTTGATCAAGTGCTGTAGGACTTCCCAAGTCTTTTTGTGCCACCTTCCGCAGTACAATTGCCTGTACCCCATCTAGAGATGGTAAACCAATTTTCATTCCTGGCTTAAAATCTTTGATACTTTTGATATTGGGGTTTTTCGTTATTAGCCAAAACTCACTATAGCTAAGTGAAGCTAATATTTTCCAGCCCACGCCTTTATCCCAACCTACGAGAAAGGCTCCAGGGCCACTTGCACCAACTTGTATTTGATTAGCGATAATTCCATCCCTAATAGCTGCACCATTCGATAATTCTTGCCATTGAAATTGTGTCTTGGGAAATTGTTTTTCTAAAATTTGCTGCTGCTTGACGATAAGTAGATTAGCGTAATTAATTCCAGGTTGATAAGCAATTGTTATTTTATCTGGTACTTGTGAAACAGTTTGATTACCAGAAGTACAAGCTACAAATACAAACATCAATAGAGCTGATCCAATTAATAAAACCCACGTTATAAATCTCTTGGATATCTTGATTTTTTGCATTTTATTTGTAATAGATTTATCTTGTTTTCTAAGTTAAAGTAAAGTATCACATAGTGATCAGCAAAAAACAAGGCAGTTTCACGCTATTTTTCCACGGACACACTGATTTCAGCCGAATTGCAGGCTTGAAAAGCGAAAACGCTTGTACTTTAAGCAGTCTGCAATTGCTTTCGTAATTCGTACCGGGGTTTGGTCATGAACAGTAAACCAAAAAGTTTTTCCCAAAGTGCGATGCCTGGGTTGGGCTGTGCCTATACTAGAGCCTTTGTAGCTTATGATACTTTTAAACACAGAAACTTCTAACGAGCAGACATAGTATAGATTATGAATACTTATGATTAGCTAGCCGATAATTGGTTAATGTTAACCTGATGGAATATAGATGCTTTCAACGACTTGATATTTCCTCAAAACTCCTTGGTACTTGTGCCAAAAAGCGAGTTTCTGAGAAACAAAAATCCCCCGCTACACCGTAAGGCTAGCGGGGGAGTGTTAATTTCCTTGATTTCACCAGAGAAGCTTTGAACTTAGTAGAACATTTCCGAAATTTGTAGCTTTTTTAAATGCAGAGGGGCGCTGAGTTTTGCCAATTTTAATTCGCTATGAACTGATGAAATTTTGTACTTAGCAGAAGATGTCTTTTGTTGTTGCTTTCCCCAAATCATTGAAAGGATAAGTCGTATGTGCCTCCACGCTCAAGCGCACGTTTGTAAGCAGGTCGCGCATGAATACGCAGGGTAAATTCTTTGAGCTTTGGCCGACTCTCAACCTCTTTGGGGATCATGGCGATTTGTTCCAGGGGAAAACTCATTTGAATATCGGCGGCGGTAAATTCTTCGCCTGTAAACCACGTACTTTTACCGAGTTCACCTTCTATATAGTCAAAGTGAAGTTTGATCTGGGGCGCGATGAATCCGCTAACTACGCTGCTGTCCCCTGCCCCGAAAATGTTCAATACCACCTGCATTAACAGCAATGGCATTGCAGAGCCTTCGGCGTAATGTAGCCAATAGGTATAGCGCAGATGCTCCGGTGTACCGGATGCTGGAACTAGCCGACCATTACCGTAGCGATCAACTAGGTATTCGACGATCGCACCCGACTCAGCGATCGTCAGGTCTGCATCTGTGATCACTGGTGACTTGCCGAGCGGATGGATTTGACGCAGCGACTCTGGTGCCTGCATCGTCTTTGGATCGCGTTCATAGAATTTTATCTCGTATTCGATACCTAATTCTTCGAGCAGCCATAGCACACGCTGCGATCGCGAGTTGTTAAGATGATGAACAACGATCATAAAACGTTCCTCTTTTGCAGATGTTGTTAAACACCGAATAATTTTAACAGTCAAAATTTAATTACAGCTATTTTTAGGTAAATAGACCACGCAGTAAAGGCACAGCATTACAGTGCTACTACGACAAATGTGGTTCAAATACTTGAATTCTGCTGTAATACTCAAATAGTTGCTGCATAAAAATCTTATTTGTTTTATTTATGGCTTTAGTCATTGCTGGGGAACGTAGTGGAGTAGGCAAGACAACAGTCACGCTGACCCTTTTAGCATCTTTACGTCGTCGCGATCGCCTGGTGCAATCTTTTAAGGTAGGCCCAGACTACATTGATCCGATGTTTCATCAACACGTAACTGGTCGTGCCTGTCGCAATTTAGACCCAGTACTGACTTCCCAAGCCTACGTTCAGCAATGTTTTGCCCGTCATAGTCAATTGAGTGAATATGCCCTAGTGGAAGGGGTAATGGGGTTATTTGATGGAATTGGGCATGGGCAAGAAAAGCAAAAATCAACTGACTTTGCGAGTACAGCACACATCGCGCGGCTTTTAGATTTACCTGTGGTGTTGGTGATTGATTGCAGTCGTTTATCTGGTTCTGTAGCTGCGATCGCTCACGGCTACCAGTCTTTTGATTCTCGAATTAAAATAGCTGGGGTAGTATTAAATCGCGTGGGAAGCGATCGCCATCTCTCTCTACTCAAAGATTCCCTAGAACCCTTACAATTACCCATTTTTGGCGTGCTGCGGCGTCAAGATAACATCACAATTCCCGATCGCCATTTGGGTTTAGTTCCTACAGCAGAGCTTCCTGAACTCAATGCTTTAATTGATCGCCTCGCCGATTTAGGAGATACTTGTTTCGATTGGCAACGCTTATTACCTTTGTTAAAATCCGAACCGCTTCCCCATTCTCCCTTATTCCCCTCATTTCCCTCGTCCTCAGTTAGGATTGCAGTAGCCCGCGATCGCGCTTTTAATTTTTACTACCAAGATAATCTTGATTTGCTGCAACAGCTTGGCGCAGAACTGGTTTTCTGGAGTCCATTAGAAGATGCTGACATACCAAAAGAAGTCCAGGGAATGTATTTTGGGGGTGGTTTCCCAGAAGTTTTTGCCCAGCAACTAGCAGAAAATACCAGCGTTCGTCATGCAGTGAAAACGGCAATAATTAAAGGAATGCCTACAGTTGCCGAATGTGGAGGATTGATGTATTTGTGTGAGCAAATTATCGATTTTGAGGGAAAATCTTGGCCGATGGCGGGAGTTTTACCGACATCTGCTGTGATGGGTGGACGTTTAACTTTGGGCTATCGTCGTGCAGTAGCTTTGCAAGATAATCTGTTAGTGAAGGCAAATACAACTGTTTACGGGCATGAGTTTCATCGTTCCCATTTAACCTTAATTCCCAGTCAGCCCCTGTTTGAAACTTCTCGCTACGATTGTGACGAAAATATGGGATGCGAGGGATGGGGTTTACCTGCAAATGTTCATGCTTCTTATGTTCATCTGCATTGGGGAGAAAGTGGAGAAATTCCCCAGCAGTTTCTTAAAGAATGTCTAAAAGTAGCATCTTCAGGAAGTACAGCATCAATACTGCTCGGTTAAAAATATTTGTAGGTTGGGTTAATGCATTGACTTGCATTGTTAATACATTGGCTTGCATTGTGAATGCATTAGTTTGCCTTGTGAATGCATCGGCTTGTATTGTTAATGCATCGGCTTGCATTGTTAATGCATTGGCTTGCATTGTTAATGCGTCGGCTTGCATTCCTTTAAAATGTTAATGCGTTCCTTTGGATTACAGCTATTTTCAGGTAAATATAGCGTTTCCTAACCACATGAGGTACATCATAGCCCCCTCATCGCTTGCGGGGAGGGGGTTGGGGGTGGGGTTCTTGTACCTCACTCAAGCGAGAACCGCTATAGACTACGCGGTAGGGGCACAGCAATGCTCATACGTGTCAACTTAAGCGCAAACCCTTTTAAAACCTCGTTAAAACCTTGTTTCTAGCCACTGGCTAAATGCTGCTCTTGGCGGCTCTGCCGCCAGCAAGGGAGGCGGAGCCTCTAGAACGTCATTCCCAGTCGGAGACTGGGAACGAGACAATCTAAAAGCTGGTTTTAGGCAGGTTTTCACGCTAAGTTGACACCTATGAGCAATGCTTTGCCCTTAGAACATATGTGGTTCAAATACTTGAATTCTGCTGTAAAAACGCTACGCTTTTACGCGAAACTCTATTTAGTAGTGTTTTGGAACCTACACAAGAACCAAACCGCTATTTCTCACTCTCTGCTAAAAACCCCCGGATTTGTCCGTGGGGAATTTGTTACACTCATATCGTCATTCAATCTGCGAATCAGACGGGATAACTCACGAATGATATTCACCGCAATTTCAGGAGTTTCTTCGATCGCATCATAAAGTTGCTCTTGCGTCAGTTCTAAAAATTCACAAGGTTCCAGAGTTGTTGCAGTAGCGGAACGAGGTTGAGTATCAAAGACTGCCATCTCACCAAAGTATTTTCCCTGCTCCACCTCTGCAAGTAGTTTATTCCCAATGTGAACTTTAACTCGACCTGACACAACAATATAGAGCGATCGCCCTTCTTCTCCTTGTCGAAAGATCGTGTAATTAGCTGGAAATGACAATTCGTTCATTACTGAAGTGAGCCGCACAATAAAATCATCCCGCAATTCCTTAAAAATCGGGACTCGCCGGACAAATAATAAACGGTCAACACTGGTTAGCATAATTACAAGTTAAATATCAAACATTACTGTAAATTTTAAAACTGAAGCTAGAGCGCAATTAGTCATATTAACCGATGTTAAACGCTAGCCGTCAAGAATATCTTAAACTTTACCGACATAAAACCACTTAGTACACGTCACCGTAAAAGGGGTTTGGAAATATTCAGACTTGATGTTGGGTTTCACTTCTCTACGGGACGCTACGCGAACGTTCTACCCAACCTACGAATGATTAAATTCCATACCCTTTTTATGGTGTTCTGTACTTAGTATCTCTTTAATGAAAGCGATACTAAATACAAAGCTTCTCAAACAATAGCTCAGTATTGCGTATTCTCTCGTCTCTCGTTCCCATACTCTGCATGGGAACGAGCAAAATATATAGTCAAATTGTCAATCAGTTTTATTTATCCTTTTAAGAAACAAGAGTGTTTGCTCTTATTTAGTTTAAAGCCGTAATATTCAGTTCATGAGCTCCCAAGGTACCTTGCTGAGAAAATAAATCACCAATTTGATTAGAGGCGTAGTTTATCGCCGTAGGCATCGCCTTTAAAAATTGCGTAATTAGCTAATGACTAGCGAACCTTGATCGGTTGTCGTTAACTAAAACAGTCACAAAACCTCCTTCTATGCCCTCACATTGAGAAGCAGAGAAGGATTAAGACAAACAGCATTGAATTATTGTGAGTAACAATTATGACTTGGCTAATTAGTACATTAATTATTGGAATCTCTGCCGCTTTTGCAACCACCTTTGACGACAATTTATACTTGACAGCTTTTTTCGGAAAAGTCAACCGCAGCTTTCGTCCTAAGCATATTGTTCTCGGTGAATTTCTGGGATTCACTGCCTTAGTGTTTGCTAGTCTCCCTGGTTTCTTCGGCGGTATGATTATTCCAACCACCTGGATTGGTTTGCTAGGTTTGCTTCCCGTCGCCATTGGTATCAGTAATCTCATCAGTCGAGAACAACAGGAAGAGACAGTGCAAGCTGTATCAATTGACTTAATCTCTCCTGTCAAATCTGGACGCCAGAAGAAATCACTATTAGCAACCATCCGCGATCCGCAAACTTACCGCGTTTCTGCTGTCACCATTGCCAATGGAGGAAATAACATCGGAATCTATGTACCGTTGTTTGCCAGTAGTAATCTTCCAAGTTTAGGTGTAATTGTATGTGTTTGCTATTTCACTGTTGGGGCGTGGTGCTTACTCTCTTACAATCTGACTCGTAATCCTCTGATGACTCCTGTTTTAACTCGCTATGGTCGGAAAATCTTCCCCTTTGTCTTAATTTACTTGGGACTCTCTATCTTGATTAAAAGTGAATCATATCGACTTTTACCCAGTCTGGCAATGCTTTCCAATTAGGTATGAGGCGATCGATCGCCTATGACGGGCTATGACGCTCGAATACTCGCTATCGGCGTCGCACCTACTCGGAAAACTCGAAATTATTGATGGGTGCTATGTCCCTGATATAACCAAAAAAAATCAGCGATCGTTTCCCATCCAAAAAGATTTTTCCATCACTTGAATTTATCAATTTGAATCAAAATAATATTTGATGTTATCAATCAATTTATCTAAAGTGAGAATAAAGCACATTATTGATGGCTCTTATAAAAGCAAGCACACCTCTACGAATCATCATAGGAAGGAACCAATGAATCAATCAAATTCCAAAAAATTAACTCAATGGCTCGTAACAGCAGTATTTCTGGTACTTATAGCAGGATTTTCTTTGCTTGACCAGCCCAGCGTTAGAGCTTTAACACTAACACCAACCATACCTACGAAATCTAAACTAGGTCCAGTAATGCCTCCGGTTACATCGCCAATGGAGTCTGTAACTTCTCCGGTAATATCCCCGGTAATATCTCCGGTAATATCTCCGGTTGCATCGCCAATAGTGTCTGTAGCAGAAAACGTTAGACGTTTATTACAAACTAATGAATGTGTTGGGTGTAATCTGACTGGAGCAATGCTCAAGGACGCAAACCTGCAAGCGGCAAACTTGCAGGGTGCTAACTTACAAGATGCAGACTTAGAAAGGGCGAACTTACAGCAAACAAACTTACAAGGGGCGAACTTTCAAGGTGCAGATTTAGGCAAGGTAAACCTTTTGGGAGCAAACCTATTAGGAGCAAACCTATTTGATGCAGACCTAGAGAAAGCCAACCTGCTGGGAGCAAACCTGCAAGCCGCTAACCTACAGGGCGCAGACTTGGAAAAGACAAATCTCACAAATGCAAACATCCAGGGAGTTAACCTGATGGGCGTTGATTTGGAAGATGCGATCAGACCGGAAGGATTCACTGTTCAGTAATTAAACTGAAGTTCTCGGTGCAAATTTAGTAAAAAACCTCAAAAGCCTGATTCAGTCATGAATACAGGCTTTAATTTCATATTTGAAATGCTTACTGCCTTTCCCTTGCATACGGTGTACACAGAAGTCTTTGTGAACGTAATTTACGGTTAAGTCTCACAGCCCCTGAGATACCTCAAGAAAGGTTTTACGTAGTAAAACCTGTCCCTCTCCTTACTAAGGAGAGGGATTAAAGATAGGACAGGGTAGGACTTTTGGGGAATGCAATAACTTGTGTGTACACCGTAGCTCCCCTTGCTCTAAAGGGGCTGTTTTTGTTAGGTCTGTATTTGACTCAACCCGGAAGCGCTATAATTGTCATCGCTTGCGATCGCCACAATAGTAGATAAAGGTACTTCGGCAAAATACTGTCGCTGAAATTGTTCTTCTCGGACAGCAGCTGAAAATCGCGCAACTGCTGCCTCACCAAAGTTTTCTGCATTATCGCTTGGATGCCAGGTAAATTCTAAATAACGGTCTTGTCGTTTGACTGTGAACCCTAAATTTTTTAAAGCTTTGATTCCTACAAGTAAGGTTTGGTCGCTGATGCCGATTTTCTCTAAAAGTTGGACGCGGGTAACTAGTTGATTTGTGCGACTGAGATATTTGGCAATTCCGACAAGAGTCAGCCAAATTTGATTGGGTGGTTGATGGTTGGGTTTAGACCAAGCGATCGCTAATTGTTGCTGATTGTCAAGCCCAAACGTAGAGCGGCTTGTTGTTAGACATCGCCGCAACCACGCGCGTAAATCATCCCAATTTGTGGGACAATCTTCGATAATCAGTGCTGAGTCCTGAGTCCTGATTCCTGAGTGTTCCTGATTTCGTAAGTCTAAGATGAGTGGTGAATTCCGAGTGGTGAGTGCTGAGTTAACACTAGAACGCACCGCAATTAATCTGATTTCATAACGTTTTTTGAAGGTGTTGTAGTCTAGTTCTGCTATGCAATCACACCTTCCTATGGGTAATTCATCTTTATAGTGTCCCCACCATATACCAGGAAAAACACTTCTGCTGGAATCATCCCGAATGTCAAACTCGGTTTTAATATACTGTACCTTTTTCCCTTGCCAATCCTGCTGATTGCGATGCCAAGAATTTTCAAACCAGCAGTTTTGAATTAGCAATTTCGGAACAGGGTTCCCCATTCCACAAGGTTCTAGCAGTTTCAGTTCCAAAAATAACTCTTTCCCCAAGTCTGCTACTGTTAGCGTCAAGTCTGCTTGCACTGTTGGGGTTAGGGTTGTACTACCTAAAGATTGTCGCAACTGCTGATTAATCGCAGCTGTAAATAAAGGAATGTTCTCCACTAACAAACTCAAACCTGCTGCAAAGGGATGTCCCCCAAAGCGATGTAACAAATGTGCTTGGCTTTTCACCAGTTGGTATAAATCGACGCAATTCACCGAACGGGCGGAACCACGGGCTAATGGGAGTGCTGGGTGCTGAATTCTGAGTTCTGAGTTAGAAGATAAAGGAGTAATTTCTCCCCCTGCTCCCCCTGCTTCCTCTGCTCCTTCTGTACTCAACAAAATAGTCGGGCGACCTGTTTCTTGTGCTATCTGTCCAGCGACTAAGCCCAATACACCCGCAGGCCATTGGGCATCTTCTAGGACTATGACGCTAGTGGTTGATAAGTCTAATTGAGTAAGTTTTTGTGCTACTTGCGCTTGCACATCTTTTTGTAAAGATTTGCGGCGGGTGTTTGCGAGTTCTGTAACTTCGGCTAGTTCGTTGCAACGTTTGGCATCTCGGCTGGTTAATAATTCAACGCAAAAACTAGCATCACCTTGGATGCGGCTGACGGCGTTAATTCTTGGCCCCAAACCAAAGGAAATATCTGTGGGGCGATCGCCATTTTTCTGGCACAATTCTAATAATCGCCCTACCCCCGGACGCCGACGCGCTGCTGCTGGCTGTTGAAAATCTGCTTGCAGTCGTTGAATTCCCAACTGCGCCAAATAGCGACAATCTCCGCTTAACTGCACCAAGTCGGCAATTAATCCTACTGCTACTAAATCTAATAAATCTTCTAATGGATGTTTTGCAACATTAGGCAGACTTTGATATAATGCCTCCACCAACTTATAAGCTACCGCCACCCCAGAAAGATGAAACAGCTGATGTTCCCTTGGTAAATAGCGGGGATTAATAATCGCTGCGACGGGTGGGCGTTCGGCGGGTAAGGTGTGATGGTCTGTAACTATTACATCTATGCCTAATTGTTTAGCATAGATAATTTCCTCAATGTTTGTGCTACCTGTATCGCAAGTAACGATTAATTTACAATCTTGTTTTGCTAAGTTATCAATCCCTTGATTATTAAGTCCGTGGGATTCTTTCAGGCGATTGGGAATGTAGTAAATTAACTGAGTATTTTGTTTGAAAAATTGCCCCAATCCATCCCAAAGTACAGATGTGGCGGTAATCCCATCAGCATCAAAGTCTCCCCAGATGGCAATTTTTTCTTTGGCGTTATATGCTTGTTGCAACCGTGTGATCGCTAGCTGCATTTCTTGCCCAAACTCAAAGGGACTTGCTGGTTGATAAGCTTTATAGTTAATAAAAGCTGTTAATTGTTGGTGTTCTTTAATTCCCCGTTGCCACAACAATTGTGCTGCATATATTCCACTTGATGTCGGTGTATGCTGTTTCACCGCTTCGATGAACCACTCCGGGGGTTGTTCGGTTGCTGCTATAGTCCACTGCTGTTGTTCTGCCATATAAAAAAAGTTAGGAGTGAGAAGTAGAGACGCGATTAATCGCGTCTGTGAGAAGTTAAAAATTGAAAACTGAAAAGTTAGAGGCTATTTATAAACAAAATATTAAGTAGGGTGTGTTATTCCATTTTTTTATGAGGCTGCGCTAAATTTTCTTTCTTTGTGTCCTTTGCGGTTCATTTCTCATATAGTCGCACTGACCGATATCCCGCCCAGAACTGAAGTTCCGGGCTGATAGCTGAAGTCCACTCAAGTGGACTGAAATTTTCCCTTTTAGATATGATAGTCCTCTACATAGCTGAAAATTTTGTATTTAGTCCTCTTAGGAGGACGTTAGCTATTAGCCTTGGAATTTATTCCGAGACGGAATGGCAACGAAGCGGAAGATTAAAAAAAATGTTGAATTCCAAGCCTTAAAAAGGAGTGAATTAGAGCATTTTATAAATGGTCTCTTAATAATTTTAACAGACGCGATGAGTCGCGTCTCTACTCCCCACTCCTGTACAGACGCGATTCATCGCGTCTCTTCTAACTCCTAAATTTTCTTAAATCGGAGATTGATCCTCGGTTGTTTGAGATTCATTTACTAGAGGATTGAGGACTACTTCATTAGCAGCGCTATCAGGTTTACGGGCACGAATTGCTGGACGCGATCGCTTATAACCTGCTCTTTCAGCTTTTTGATGTTCATAATCAATCAATCTGCCATAATATTCGTGCTTGCTTAAATTCATCGATAAGAAAATATGCTGGCGGATATTACCAAAACCTTTGCGGTTAAAAAACTTTAATGCTGAAGTATTGGTAGGATCAGTGTCTACCAGCATAAACCGCGCCCCATCTTCAATCATCCGGGCGACGACTTTATCAACCAACTTATCTGCAACTCCGCGACGCTGATATTTCGGACTAACTCCCAGCCATAAAATGTAACCGTAAGTCCAGGATGCTTTGGTGATGATGGTTCCCAAAATGAATCCGGCTAATTCTCCGTCTGTTTCGGCCACAAGACAGTATTCTGGATCGGTGTTGTAAAGTCCAATCACCTCCCATTCGTCCCAGGTGCGGTATAAATAAGGATATAAATCGCTGGTAAATAACCCTTCTCCCAAGTGGTAAATGGGAGCAATGTCATCAATTCCTAATTCGCGGACATAAATGGCTTCAGTTTCGTCAAAGTTTGACATAACTTGACATAAATTTAGAAGTTGTAATTTCTTTATACCCTTATTGGACTTGACAAACATCCTCTAATGTATAGGGTTGAGTGAGACTTCTTGAATGCTGTCAAAATTTGGCAATGAGTCTTTCACTGCTTCTTCAGTAGCTTGTGTGCGATGGCATCGTTTGGCAAACTGACAATAATCACAGGTTTTGCTACCCTCCACCACTTGGGGAAACTGCTGGTTATGTTGGTAATTTTCCAGCCAATTAGTTAACTGGCTTAATAGTTGATTAAGTTTCTTTGCTGTTTGTGTGTGTTGAGCAGGATTGTAATTAAATTTAATATTTTGCGGTTTACCCTCAGATTGGACAAACCAGTAAGTCATGGAAATCTTTTCTGGTAAATAGTCGCTAGTTTCTGCCAATACATACAGATAAAGCCGTGTTTGCCAATTGGATTCTAACTTGCGTTGATTGGGTGGTTTAGGATAAGTTTTCCAGTCGAGAATTTGCGCTTGTTGGTTATCTGCAATCAATAAATCATAGACAACCGTCAGCAAATAGTCCTGAACTTGCAGAGTGCGGAAGTGTTCACTTTCACGGAAAGTTTGATGATCAGATGCAGCCGTTAAAATTTCTGGGGCTGCATCAGCAAAAGCTAGCATCCAGCTTTGCAGTTTAGCATCTGCTTGCAGGAAACTATCAATTGGCAAACCCATTTCTCGCTGCTGCATTAGCAAGTGAAAGCGACTACCCAAAGTTTGCCGTTCTTCTTGTTCGGGGTTTGAGGGCGAATTGAGTTGTTCTAAGTACGTATGTTGGAATTTACGCGGACAAGCTTCTAGTAAGTTCAGTTGTCCTTGAGAAAGTCGTAGTAGTTGAGTGGGAGTTGACAGCATTCTTCTATTTTAGCTAATTCCAAAAGAAGCCTCTCGCTCTATCTTTCTTCAGATGAGTGATGAGATGAATTTTGGGGCAATGACAAAGCATCCCCGACCAATGTTGATCACGGCTCAACGAGAAAGTGGGATGCTTGAGGAATTGCCTATCTCTATGTTTGGCAATGAGTCAATCAATTCTTCTAGTACTTGGGTCATGCTTTTATCAACATGAATAGCATATAAACGAATTTTGTTTAATCTGCGTTCGGAGATTCTAATTTTCAACTGTTTATTTTTCACCAAGTTCACCCAATGAGTACACATTAATGTTATCCTAAGTGTAACAAGGAGGTGATTAAAAGTGTTGAAAGCAATTAAGGTAAGACTATATCCAACAACTGAACAAAAAACAGCATTATTTAAATCTTTTGGATGCGCTAGATGGTATTGGAACTATGCCTTAAATGCTTGTATTCAACACGCTAGACAAACTGCTAAATCATTGCCCCTGAAAATCTACAAGGGATTATTACCTGCATTAAAAGTAGAATATCCTTGGTTAAAACAAGACTGCTATTCGTCGGTTTTGCAGTGCGTAGCTATTAATCTAGACAAGGCTTATAAAAACTTTTTTGATGGACGGGCTAAGTTTCCTAAGTTCAAATCAAAATTTGATAAGCAGTCTATTCAGTATCCGCAAAGCGTCACGCTTATAGATAATAAGTTAAAAATTCCTAAGATTGGTGAAGTAAAAGCAGTATTTCACAGATTAGTTGAGGGAATAATTAAAACTGTCACTATTAGCAAAACCGCTACTGACAAGTACTTTGCTTCAATTCTAGTTGAGGTAGAATCCACTCTCCATGAATCGGGTGGAGATAGAATACTTGGTATTGATTTGGGACTAAAAGACTTTGCAATTGTCCATGATGGTGAAAAAGTTACCAAGCATTCCAATCCTAAGCATCTGAAACGTCACCAGAAAAATCTAGCTCGGAAGCAGAAAAAGTTTGCTCGTAAAATTAAAGGGAGTAATTCTAGAAATAAATTCAAAAAACTTGTAGCGAAGGTTCACGAAAGAGTATCAAATTCCCGCCAGGATTTTTTGCATAAACTCAGTAGAAAACTGGTAAACGAAAGCCAAGTTATTGTCGTTGAAAATCTCAATGTCAAGGGAATGGTACGAAACCGGAAGCTAGCAAAAAGTATATCCGATGTGGGCTGGGGAATGTTTGTCAATTTCCTTGATTACAAGTTGAATGACATTGATGGACAACTTATAGAAATAGGTCGATTTTTCCCTAGTTCCAAAACCTGTTCCTGCTGTGGTCATATTCTTGACGTGTTACCACTTGATATCAGAGAGTGGGATTGCCCCAAGTGCGAAACTCATCATGATCGGGACGACAACGCAAGCCAGAACATCAGAACAGAAGGCATTCGGATATTAAATAATGACGGAGGGAACCCCGTCATTGCTGGAAAGAGGCGGAGTAAGACCAATAAACCTCTTGGTAGAAAGGCATCTGTCGATGAAGCCAGAAGCCCGCACTTACCCGAAGGGAAGTGTGGGTAGTTCACAATTGATATCATGTCCGCTTAATTACTTATTAAACCCAAAAAACCCCTCCCCGCTTGTGAAGCTAAGGTGTACACACAACTTATCCGATTACCCAAAAGTCCTCTAAAACCTCACCCTGTCCTATCTTTAATCCCTCTCCTTAATAAGGAGAGGGACAGGTTTTACTACGTAAAACCAGGGTGAGGTATCTCAGGAGCTATAAGATTAACCGTAAATTGCGTCACCAAAGACTTGTGTATACACCGTAGGCTTGCGGGGAGGGGTTTAACCGCAGCCCAGTTATTGACGCTAAAAGCTTTAGGGGCAGTGGAAGATGGAGAGCAAAAATAAAAGGTAAAAGGATAAACTTTGTGTTTCTTTCATCCTTTTACCTTTTTTATGTACCTGATGCTTATTTCATGTTAGCCCTTGCATCCTTAACTGCGGCAAAGAAAAATAATCCGGTGAGTGGAATGCTCAATACCAGGATAATCGCCGTGGCTGGGACACCAAAATCTGGTTGTCCGTAACTGAGTTCAAAAATCGAACCTACGGCTGCGATCGCACTTACACAAGAACCACCCAGAAATAAACCGCTTTTTGGAGTTAAATACACTACTAGCCCCCTATGCTATTGGTTTCACCGCTTGATACGAGAAGCCATTCTTAGATAGCTCCTGGATTAAAGTCAAGGAGTTTTCTACACGGTCTACAAATACCACGCCGTTGAGGTGATCCATCTCGTGCTGAATGCAGCGTCCCAGGAGGTCATTAGCCTTTAATGTCCGGGGACGACCGTACTCGTCTTTATAGGCAATTTCCACGACTTCGGGGCGCTTCACATTTAGGTATACATTGGGAATACTCAAGCATCCTTCTTCGGCAACAGAGATGTCGCGGCTGACTTGTTTAATGGTGGGGTTAATCAACACCAAAGGCTGATTAGCTGCGTTCTCTGGTTCGAGATCGATGACAATTAGTTGTTTGTGAATTCCCACTTGGGGTGCAGCCAAACCAATGCCATCTTTGCTGTACATAGTTTGCAGCATTTCGCGCACCAGTTGGCGGAGTTCGTTATCTACTTTAGAAATCCGCTTTGCAGCTTGACGCAGCACGCGATCGCCTAAATAATGAAGCTCCAAAGGTGGATTTTTTAACTTTTTTTTCTCTACAGCAATTTCAGAGGGCATGAGTCTCAATGGCTAGATGGTGAAATTCGTACTATCTTAATTCTATCAAGCCGGGGAGTAGGGAGTGGGGAGTGCTGAATTATGAATTACGAATTACGAATTACGAATTACTTATTGGGGTGATGTGTGTTTAAATCTCTCACGAAACTTGACTATCTGCTCAAAGAAACTTTCCTCGGTTTATTGCGGGGAGGTTGGATGAATTGGGCAGCTATAAGTACTGTGACGGTGTTACTGTTTTTATTCGGCTTGAGTTTGCAAAGCTCTTGGCAAGTCGAAAAACTCCTGTATCAGTTTGGTAGTCAGCTAGAAGTATCAGTTTATCTGCAACCGGATACGCAAATCGAAAGCATTCAGCCAATGATCGCAAAAATGCCAGAAGTGGCGGCGATACAAACTATTACCAAAGAGGAAGCCTGGACTAAGTTAGTTAAGGAAATGAGAATTTCTGATATTGAGGGGGCTACCCAGCAGCTAGGTGAGAATCCTCTAGTTGATGAGATGAAGGTGAAAGCCCGTAATTCTCAAGTTGTATCAACCTTAGCAACGCAGTTGGCTAAGTTACCAGGAGTTGAGACGGTGCAGTATGTCGATGAAGCAGTTAAACGCATTGCCCAGTTGCACCAAGGTTTGAACTGGATTACTTTAACAATTACGATTATTCTGACTTTAAGTGCGATCGCAGTCACTAATACCACAATTCGGCTGATTGTCATGGCGCGACACCAGGAAATTGAAATTATGCAACTAGTGGGAGCAACTTCTGCTTGGATTTACCTACCGTTTATTTTACAAGGAATTACCTTTGGCTTAGTTGGTGGTGCGATCGCTTGGAGTTTCATTTCTGTGATTCAAGAGTTTGTCGGGAAGTTGCTAGTCAATCAACCTGAATTTATCCAAGTCATCACCAACAGAGTGCAACTCACTCCAGTAGAAATTTTATTATTGCCCCTGATTCTTTTGAGTTTCGGCGCAGCTGTAGGATTAATGGGGAGCTTATTTGCTGTACGGCGTTTTGCTAGATGATAGTCATTAGTTATATATAAGCCAAGGACAAAAGAACTATGACATCTCAGTGGGAATGCTTTCTGCAAAATCTCGGTGTTTGGGAAGGTTCATTCACCCAATTCTCACCCCAAGGTACACTTATAGAAGATATTCCTAGCCGCCTGACTCTAGAAGGTTTAAACAATAACCAGACAGTGCGCCTAACTCTGAGCCGTTCGGGACAAGATGTGAAAAGAGAATTTAGTTCTGTGGGAGGGGGTTTGCTGTTTTTTAAAAATGGTTCATTTTCTGAAGGTTTAATTCAGCTAGGGCCATTTTCCGAATTCGGTGCAGAACTTGCTTTGGTTCATGAAAATCGCCGATTGCGTCTGGTACAAATATTTGATAAAAACGGTCAACTAAACACATTCATCTTGATTCGAGAACATTTAACTGGAACCGAAGCAGCAGAACGTCCAACTTTGCAGCTAGATGATTTGTTGGGAGAATGGCGTGGTGAAGCAGTGACAATATATCCAGATTGGCGTTCGCCTGATACTTACTCTACAACTTTGAAATTACAACTTGATGATACTGGGCGATTAATTCAAAGTACTTCTTTTGGCGATCGTACAATTACCTCAATTGCTACGATCAAAGATCGGATCATTCTCTTTGACCAAGATCCCCAAAAGCAAGTCCAAGTATTACTTTTACCAGATGGCGCTTCTGCAACTTCTCCTCTCAAGGTGCAGTTACGTCAACCCTTATTTCTGGAAGTGGGTTGGTTAATTCAACCAAACCTGCGCCAACGGATGATTCGCAGCTACAACGAGAAAGGCGAATGGGTTAGTCTGACATTAGTTACTGAAGAAAGGGTAGGAAACTGTTAGTACAACTTACCTCTAGTAAGGAAACTTTAAATTCTCTCAATAAATAGTTCTTATGTACTATATGTATCCATTTAATTGCGGTGTGAGAGTTCTGGGTGCAGAATTTAGGATTTAACTAAATATTGCAACTATCTTAGGGCTGAATTTTACAAAAAAGTAATAGCAGTATTAGCCTAAAAGTTATATTTTTTTTCAAAATCAACACATTTTTCTTCTTTGTTTTAAGATCAAACTAATATGATGCTTAATCGAGACATTGTTTACAGAAGTTAGTGAATCCCCAGGAGTTAAATTACTACATTCAAACCTGATATTTTAAACACGAGGTAGATTATTATGACACAGCAAAATGCTGCCCGACTTTTCCAAGCCGTAAAACAAGATCAAGCATTACAGGAAAGACTCAAAGTAACAGCTGATCCAGAAGCTTTCATCAAGATTGCTCAAGAGCGTGGCTATGACTTCACCGCCCAAGAACTGGACAGTGAGATCAGCAAATTGTCTGAAGAAGATTTAGCCACCATTGTTAATCCAGGATGGGGAACTAGACGCCATATAAATCCTAGATAATTCGTGTTCTAGGAAACCGAAAGTATAGGAACAACTGAATTAACAAGTTTTGCCCCTCAAAGGGATATCGTTGCATGATCTCCTTTAGGGGCATTCCTGTTAAACCAGGGCTATTTCATTCTCATCTAGCCCGCCTCAGAATGAATTCTGAGTCTAATAGCGAAAGTCGTCTAAAGACGACTGAGACAAAGTTATAGTCCGTTTTACGGACTATAACTATAAGCCCGGAACTTTAGTTCTGGGCGGTTTATGTTTAGAACGAAATAGCCCTGCCTGTTAAACTAAGAGGATCTTTTAAAAGTCGTAAAGTATAATAAAAACCCCGCTTCCATTCCTCTCCCCGAAAGGTCAAGAGGCTTTGAAACCGCCATTCCCTCATAGGGAAGGGGGGCTAGGGGGGTTAGGTTCTTGATGCTTTGATGTTAGCAATAATACTTTTAAAATATCCTCTCCCCACCTGCTTAACTCATGAGTTAGGATGACTATATTTTAATCAGGTGATATGAAAAGAATAGAAGTTGAGCAAAGAACTATTTTAATTGGTTTGGCAGGTAGCCACGGCTATGGCTTAAATCGTCCTGATTCCGACTTTGATTATCGGGGAGTATTTATTGCACCCAAAAGGTATTACTTGGGATTTGACCATATTGAACAAAAAGATGCTGGTTGGGATGAACCAGGAATATTTCCATTCCTAGATAGCAACAAAGACACAGTTATATATGAATTAAGAAAAATCCTTCAGTTATTAGCGGGTGCGAATCCCAATGTTTTAGAATTGTTGTGGTTAAATAACTATCCTTTTTTAAACGCGGTAGGAGAGCATTTAATTAATCATAAACAGTTATTTTTGAGCAAGAAGGTAAAACATACTTACACTGGTTATGCCTTTGCCCAAATCAAAAAGATGGAAACTCATCGTAAATGGTTGTTAAAGCCACCGCACAAAAAACCAATACCATCTGACTTCGCCATAGAAGATGAAGCACCTCTAGGCAAAGATGAGCTAAATGCTTTTTTGGAGTATCTTTATAACTTAATTAGAGGACGGATTGAATTTTTGGAAGAAGCGGAACAATTATACCAATTGCTGACAGCAGATATTGATTTTAAAGGAGTGTTAAAACAATATACTTTACCCGATGAAACTTTGGAATATACCCAAAAGTTAACTAATAGCCGTAAAGATTTTATCCGCCTGCTTCAGAAAAGCCAAAGCTATCAAATAGCTTTAAGAGAATGGAAGGCTTACTTATCTTGGCAGGAAAATAGAAATCCGGCTAGGGCAGAAATGGAAAGAAAGTCGGGTTTTGACCTCAAACATGGGATGCACTGCATTAGATTGTTACGCAGTGGAGTAGAAATATTGCGTCAAGGTGAAGTGATTGTAGATAGGAGAATAACTGGCGATGTTGAGGATTTAAAAGCTATTTTAAAGGGTGAGTATTCTTATGAGCAGGTGATGAAAATGGCAGAAGATTTGGTCGCCGAAATGGAAATTGTTTATGAACAATCTGCCCTACCTCACAAACCTGATTTGGAGCAAATTAATGAATTGTGTATGGAATTGGTGGAAATGCAAAAATGGAGTCATTAGTCATTAGTAATTAGTCATTGGCTGTGAACAAAGGACAAAAGACAAATAGCAAATGACTAACTAGAGAGTGTACATTAAGTCAGCAAAGCCATAAATGCTGATGACGAGCAATAGAGATGCTGTTATTTGGGTAATTTTGGTCTGGGGTGAGGGCGCGATCGCTTCCCGCACTAAGATGGAAATAGATGCCCCAACTACTAAGCTCAAGCCTAAAATTAAATATGGTCTGTCGGGTAAAATACTGGATATTGTCAACATTGCGATCGCTAATAAGAGCATCAATAATTCTACAAATCTGGGCGGGTTATATTGGCTAGATAGAATAAAGCTGTTGAACCAAAAAGACCAAAATCTCATAGTCAGTGTTGAATGTTGAATGTTGAGTTAAGAGTGCTGAGTTAGACTCTGCCAATTTTGGATTTTGAATTTTGGATTTTTTCCTCAATCCAAAATCCCAAATCTAAAATCCAAAATTAATTAACCCCTAGCCCCTAATTTTTGACCTGTGCCGTTTTGTTGTGTAGTATCACTTTCTGGTAGTTCGATGCCAAAGACGCGGCTAAAAACTTTGGCGACTTTGTAACCAGAATCAATCGATTCTAAAGGGTCTTTCCGCAGTCTGTGACGCAAGCATAGCGTAATTACGCGATGGATATCATCAACTGTAACTTCAGTGCGTCCTTCATAAGCTGTTAAGGCTTTGGCAGCACGGTTACTAACGATGTCACCCCGCAAACCATCTACATCCAGTTCTGAGCAGACTTCAGAAATTTTTACCCGTAGATCATAGTCAATTTTCACTTCTGGCAAAAGCTGTTGAGCATTGACAATTTGCTCTTGCAATGCTTCCTGCTGGGGTTTGTAGTTTTCGAGAAATACTGGCGGATTTTGGTCAAAATCTGCCCGTTGTTCCACGATTTGCACCCGCAAGGCTGGTTCTTTGACTGTGTGAATTTCTGCGTGCATCCCAAAGCGATCCAGCAGTTGGGGGCGTAGTTCGCCTTCTTCGGGGTTTCCAGAACCCACAAGAACGAAACGCGCTGGATGACGGATAGAAATACCTTCCCGTTCTACAGTGTTCCATCCACTGGCAGCCGAGTCGAGTAGCACGTCTACAAGGTGGTCATCTAGTAAGTTGACTTCATCCACATAAAGAATGCCCCGATTAGCCTTTGCCAGCAGTCCCGGTTCAAAGGCTTTGACGCCTTCAGATAAAGCTTTCTCGATGTCGATTGTGCCACAAACTCGGTCTTCTGTAGCTCCTAGCGGCAGGTCTACCATTTGGACTTTTTTCTGAGTTACAGGAATTTCGGCCCCTTGTTCTAACAGTTGGCGGACTTCATCGCTCATCAAGTCGGGGTCGCTAGGATCACTACTGAAGGGGTCATTGGCAACCACAGAAATTTCTGGCAGCAGATCCGCCAGCGCCCGGATAGTTGTGGATTTCCCAGTGCCGCGATCGCCCATAATCATTACACCACCAATTTTGGGGTCAATCACGTTCAATAGCAGCGCCAGTTTCATTTCTTCCTGGCCCACAATTGCCGTAAAAGGAAATACTATGCGACGCACACTTGCCGTGGATTGAGCAGTTGGACTCACTAAATTACCTTAACAATATTTTTCTTATTACAATTCTTTATTGTGACACAGGTAGGGCATGGAATAGTTTAGTAAATTTAAAAGTATTATTAAACACATATCATTTAAGCATATATATTAAAATGATAATCATTTAGTTAAGTATATAACCGAGAAACTAATCAATCAAAATAGAGTACAACCTGGTCTTTTTTGATTAGTTATATCTAATATAAATTTCTCTCAACCTAATACTTGGGGATAAAATTAATCAAGTATTGAGATAATATTTTATAATATTATAAGTAATCTAGAGAGATTTGATTAAAATTAAAAAATATGTGAAATTAAAATATGAAAGAAAAATATAGAGATGAGATAAAAAGCTCTTCATTTAGAGTTTTAGACCTTTTCGCAGGTTGTGGAGGGTTATCTTTAGGGTTTCAAAATGCTGGATTTAATATTTTAGCAGCATTTGATAATTGGAAACCAGCTATAGATGTTTATCAAAAAAACTTTAGCCATGAAATTTTTGATTACGATCTTAGTAATTTGAGGACAAACTATGAAACTTTTAGAGAAATGAGTCCTGAAATTATTATTGGTGGACCCCCATGCCAAGACTTTTCTAGTGCTGGTAAACGTAATGAAGATTTAGGAAGAGGCGATTTAAGTATTAAATTTTCTGAGATAGTTACAAGTGTTCTTCCTCAGTGGTTTGTGATAGAAAACGTAGAACTATTTCGTAAAAGCAATAAATATAAAGAGGTTAGACAAATCTTGAAAGCTGCGGGATATGGTTTAAGTGAAATAATTTTGGATGCTAGTCTGTGCGGTGTACCTCAAAAGCGAAAAAGATTTTTTTGCTTTGGAGAGTTACAAGGAAAAGATGGAAGTCTAGAACCTTACCTGAAAAAAAGGTTAGCAGATAAACCAATGACCATTAGAGATTATCTGGAAAATAAATTAGAAATTCAATATTACTACAGACATCCAAGAAGTTACCAAAGAAGAGGAATTTTTAGTATTGATGAACCTAGCCCAACAGTAAGAGGAGTTAATCGTCCTATTCCTAAAACCTATAATAAACACCCTAAAGATCCAGTTCCCGTTACAGAAAACTTGCGCCCCTTGACTACAATTGAAAGAAGCTATTTGCAGACTTTCCCTGAAACATTTATTTTTGAAGGAACAAAAACAGACCTGGAACAAATGATCGGAAACGCTGTCCCAGTCAAGCTTGCAGAGTATGTAGCTCAAAGTATCCTTGAATATATTAAAGATAATTTAAATAAATCTATAAGGATTACAGAAAAAACTTATGTTTCATAATTCAGTTAAAATAAATAAATTGAACAACTGTATCTTTTGGGAACATCTCACTTTCGTAGAAAGCCTAAACCTCACCCCAGCCCTCTCCGTGAGTTCGCAGAGGGAGCAGGAATCTTGTTTCTCCTATGGTGTATTTGCAAAACTGAGATGCTCCGTATCTTTTCTAATGGTTCATTGAAGGTGATATCTAATATGCTAAAAAAATTAGATGTCAGTTATTAATATAAAATGGGAGATTCCATTAAGTAGTTTAAATGTTCCAAAGTGTTTTTACTTTAGTCATTAGTTTAACTCATACTTATTAAAGTGTACATCTAGTTATTAGCGGAACTTGATGCTTGAATGATTATTATTACTATATACTGGTGATTTTATTTTTTGAAAGTCCAATGGAATATAAAATGCCTAATGTCGTCTGTTGGGCACTAATGACTACTAACTACGTCAAGCATCTTATAGTTTGCTAGGTCTGCTTTAGTTTTTATGGTGCAAAAGTTCCATAAGCAGGGAACGAACAACTACCAACTCATTAATCCTGTAGTAAGCATAAATACTTGTAAACTATATGGTTAGTAGATTCAATTATAAAAGCAAGCAATGACGTGTGTGGGTAGCTAATGCATCATTCAAATCTATGAAATTATCTTTTATTATTCAAAGTTGGCGGCGTAGATTTACAGCAGCTTGTCGTCAGACATCGTTCAAGTATCTTTTTCCAATTCTCATTTTAATATCCTTTGTTACGGTATTGCTGGTAGACAGTTTCACCCCTGCGATCGCCGAAGATGGGGGTTTTGGCGCGATCGCACAGCTACCGCGTCAGGAAATTCGCGGGGTTTGGATGACCACCAATGATTTTGACACCCTCAAGGATCGCGCCAAAGTCCAGGATGCAGTGAGTCAACTGCGACAGATGAACTTCAATACAATCTATCCTGTGGTGTGGAATTCTGGCTATGTAATGTATCCCAGTGCGATCGCACAACGAGCAGGTATTCAACCTTTTGTCTACAAAGGTTTAGATGGACATGATATTCTCGCAGACTTGATTAACCAAGCCCATCGCAAAGGATTGCTAGTAATTCCCTGGTTTGAGTTTGGGTTCATGGCTCCCCCAACCTCAGAACTGGCATTGAATTATCCAGATTGGTTCACACAAAAGCGGGATGGTAGCCAAACTTCCATCAGTGCAGGGGGTGAGGTTATGTGGCTGAATCCGTTCCATCCACAAGTGCAACAGTTCATTACCAATCTCGTGCTGGAAACTATCACTCAATATGATGCCGATGGCATTCAGTTTGACGATCACATGAGTTTGCCCTACGAATTTGGCTACGATCAATATACAGTTGCCTTGTACACTCAAGAAACCAATAATGCTCCCCCAACCGATGCTCAAGATCCGGCATGGGTACAGTGGCGGGCAGATAAAATTACGGCGTTCATGGTACAACTTAACCAAGCTGTCAAGCAGAGAAAACCCCAGACGATTTTTTCCGTTGCTCCCAATTACTATGATTTTGCTTACAAGTTTCACCTGCAAGATTGGCTGACTTGGATACGACAAAATATTGTGGACGAGTTAATTATGCAAGTTTATCGTCCGGATCTGCAAAGTTTTGTAGCTAATATTTCCCGCCCAGAAATTCAAGAAGCGCAACAAATAATTCCAACTGGAGTTGGGATTATGACAGGGTTAAGAAATAATCCAGTTTCGATGCAACAAATTAAGTCTCAGGTGCGGGCTGCCCAAGAACGTGGTTTAGGTATAAGCTTCTTTTATTATGAAAGTCTTTGGAACGATGCCCCAGAAACTTTAAGCGAGCGACAAGCTGGATTTGAAACTCTCTTTCCATCTCCTGCACTCCGCGCCAGAAGTGAATAACTTTTGTGTTTAATATGGTGTTACTGTACTAGAAATTAAGGTTTTTACGCCTAATGGTGGTGCGATCGCTTGTTGTCCTGAAAAGCTCAGATTCCTAACTTCTGCAAAGAAGCCGGGGTGCGATCGCCTGCAATAAAGTATTTATTCATACATTTATCCTAAATAAATATCTTGGTAATTAGTTAGACATCACATTGATTTGGGAATACTGCTAAATCTTATGAACGGAACAACATAATTATTAATCATTATATTAATAATCGGGAAAAGTACAAACCTCTTCTGATTTTTGCAATCGATGTCATACACGTAATTGCACTGAACAAACTGTTTACGGATAAAAAAATTAATTCTGATTATGTTGTATCTTCAGTTAAAGATTTAACTACAGGTGCTACAGTTTCTGCCAAGGAAAACTCAGAAAAAATCAAAAAATTCAGAAATGGAGAGCTTGAGGTATTGATAAATGTAGATCAGTAAGGGGCAAGACAGTATTTTGGGCAACAAACTCCAAAAACAAAGCGAGTTGCTTTTGGGCATCACGGTGCTTTAAGCCGCTGAGAATTTCGTAATAAGTGATGATACTAATGTTGATTTGACCATAGGTTATCAAGTAAGTCTGAAACTGAGCTACTACATTGGTATTGCCCCGGAAGAACAAGGACAGGATATCAGTATCAATCAATGCTGGTTTCACGGTTTCGTCTGTAAGAAAATGCTTGTTGACGACGGATAGCAATCTCATCTGAGAATTCGCCGTATGCTTCATCTGACATATCACTCCAGCAACCTGCGAACTGCATGATAGCAGCAGCGTTGTGGTTGTTAGTTTCTGAGCTAAGTCGAAATCCGTGAATCATCTCATAGAGTTGTGCTAACTTAGCATCTGGGATTTGCTGCACTTCTTCTAAGACTTTAACTCTCCATTCAGAATGCTTCATTACCTAATCTCTCCTGATTTTCTAATTTTTAATTCTAATACAAGAAAGAGACTTATGACCCTAACCTTGAACTTACCACCAGAATTAGAACAGTATCTTGCACAAGAAGCGAAACAGCAAGGACTTTCTGTTGAAACATATACTTTGCAGATTTTGCAAGAATATATTCTGCCAAAAGAGAAACAGTCTAAGGTGATTAATGTACTTCAGTCTTGGATTGATGAAGGTGACGCTGATGAGCAGCAAGAAACAGGAGAGTACTTAATTCATGCCTTAAAGGATATCTGAGAAGTTAGTTAAGAGCGTTCCCTAAACTATGCTTTAAAATTTATTTAAATTCATTAAAGCCTTAACTTATGCTTATTACCGAACTCATACCGCTAGTTAAAGAATTATCCCACACTGATAAACTCTTACTAATACATTTTCTGGCAACCGAATTGTTGAAGGAATCAAGTTTAGTCCCATTGGATGCTCAGGATAAAGTAGCAAGCCTTGGCTTATATGATTCTTTTGAAGCTGCTGCTGTTTTAGCGAAGGCACTAGCAGAAGAAAAAACCGCAACACATGGTTGATAAAGTTAGACTTGCATTTACTGAGGTAAATCCAGAACTCGGTGCATTAAGTACCCTGCCTTATCTACCGCTAATTGCCACTTATCAGAATCGTTCTGTAAGTGTATCAGGCTTACTAGATACTGGTTCTAGTGTCAACGTATTGCCCTACGAAATCGGGTTAAGGCTGGGAGCAGTTTGGGAGCGTCAAAGGCTCTCCGTTCCATTGGGTGGTAATTTGGCTAGTTTTGAGGCGAGGGCATTGGTGTTGATAGCAAATGTTGAGCAATTTCCGACAGTGGAGCTAGTTTTTGCTTGGACAAGAGATAGAAATGCTCCAATGATTTTAGGACACATGAATTTCTTTTTAGCGTTTGATGTGTGCTTCTATCGTTCTGAATTAGCGTTTGAAATTAGCCCTAAAATAGCTTGATAGAAATAGTGAAACCCAACATTATATTAGGTTAACGCTGGGTTTCACTGCATTCAACTACCCTGATTCGGCGGTATTTGTTCCGGTGGCGTTTCTGCTGGGGGAGGGAGTACCGCATCCGGCGCAATTTCTTCTACCGGAATCGGTTGTTTGTCCTCAGTCTCTACATTAGCTTGCGCTGCTTCCACCAATTCAGGAGATGGGGGATGTGGTGGAATCGCTTCCGGTACACTCTGGGTTTTTGTTTCGGTGTCGGTAGTAACTGTCTCCTTTGCTGGTTGTTCTGGTATGACAATAGTTTTGTTGATAATCTCAACAGCAGGTTGCTCAGTCAGAACAGAGGTAATGTTTTCAGGTTTAGGAGTTGTGGGTGTTTTTTTACTCACAGTCTGTTGCACCTTGCCTTTCACGCCACTGAAGGTGCTACCAAGACCTTTTTGCAACTGGCCCAGCCGTTCCTGAAGGGACAACTTATTTACCTGTTCCTGAATGCCAGTTTTCACCGTCTCAGGACTGGGTACTTGGGTTTGTTGTGCCTGTGGGGTTAGTTGCCGACGTAATGATAGAGTTTGCCAGCCAAACCAGATCAAAAGAGCCACACTCGCCAGATGACCCAGCAATAAACCCCCAGTAATGCGTGGTGCAAATACCCATAAGACTAAGGCGTAGAACAGTCCTACGCCACTCCAGATAAAGTCATTCTTGCGGTGGATTTCTGGGAAAAAGAAAGCTGCTATATAAATGGCTAAACTACCAAAACCGACCACCAAAGCTAGGACATATGCCAGCATTATTTGGTTACTCCTTACTACGTCCTTTAATTATTTCAATTTTGCAAATTTTGCAAGTCAATTGTCGATTTAGATACAATTTAAAATTAATTATCCATGTTAGTTGTGGATTTTTGTCATTTATATCAACTCTTAAGGTCTTCTTTAGGGGAGAAGGGAAAATCTCAGACTACGCTTAGAGTAAAAGGATCTGCAAGAGTTAGCCAGAAATTTTTTATGACACTACAAAGCTTTGGTGTGATTGGATTAGCCGTTATGGGTGAGAACATCGCTCTAAACGTGGAGCGCAATGGCTTCCCGATCGCAGTATACAACCGCTCGCGCGATAAAACTGACAGATTCATGGCGGAGCGTGCGCCAGGACGGAACGTCAAAGCCGCCTTTACCTTGGAAGAATTCGTTGCCTTATTGGAACGTCCTCGCAAAATCCTAGTGATGGTGCAAGCTGGTAAGCCAGTAGATGCAGTAATTTCTCAACTCAAACCCTTGTTAGACGAAGGCGATATCATTATCGACGGTGGCAACTCTTGGTTTGAAGATACAGAACGACGCACTCAGGAATTAGAACCCGCTGGACTTCGGTTTATCGGTATGGGTGTTAGTGGTGGTGAAGAAGGTGCGCTAAATGGCCCCTCATTGATGCCTGGAGGTACAGAAAGCTCCTACGAGTATCTCTCACCAATTTTTAATAAAATTGCTGCCCAAGTTGACGATGGCCCTTGCGTAACCTATTGCGGTCCTGGTGGTGCTGGTCACTACGTCAAAATGGTACACAACGGCATTGAGTACGGCGATATGCAGTTAATTGCAGAAGCATACGACTTGCTGAAAAATGTTGCTGGACTAGACCATAATCAGCTACACGAAGTTTTTACCGAATGGAACACCACCGACGAACTCAATTCGTTTTTGATTGAAATTACAGCAAAGATTTTCCCCTACATTGACCCAGAAACAAATCTACCCTTAGTCGATTTGATTGTTGATGCCGCAGGGCAAAAGGGAACCGGACGCTGGACAGTGCAAACTGCAATGGATTTGGGAGTTGCTGTACCAACAATGATTGCAGCAGTGAACGCCCGGATAATGTCTTCTTTCAAAAAAGAGCGGGTAGCAGCATCCAAGATACTTACAGGTCCTTCTGGCAAGTATGAGGGAGATACCAAAGCCTTTATTAACATGGTGCGAGATGCCCTGTATTGCTCGAAAATCTGTTCTTACGCTCAGGGCATGGCGTTGTTGGCTACAGCTTCAAAAACCTACAATTTTAACTTAAATTTAGGTGAACTGGCGCGCATTTGGAAGGGTGGCTGTATTATTCGTGCTGGATTTTTGAATAAGATTAAGAACGCATTTAACGAAAATCCAGCGCCACCTAACCTGCTATTGGCTCCTGAATTCAGGCAGACGATTCTCGACAGACAAACAGCTTGGCGGGAAGTGTTGGCAACAGCAGCAAAACTGGGAATTCCAGTGCCAGCATTCAGTGCGTCATTAGATTATTTTGACAGCTATCGACGCGATCGCTTGCCCCAAAATCTCACTCAAGCTCAACGCGACTACTTCGGGGCGCACACCTACGAGCGGCTTGATAAGCCTGGAGCCTTCCACACCGAATGGACACCGATTTCTGAAGCATCCGTGCAAACTTCCACACCAGAACCGATGCAAGCTACACAACCTACAACACCTACAACACCTATAACTTCTCCAAAAGTTTAGAGAGTTTTAGTTTGTAAATTTGAAAGTGGCTCTGTTAGAGTCACTTTTTTTTGTCAATTATCACTGTTAATTGTTAAGCTAATGCACATTTAATTTGCAGCTTTTTCATTTTAGAGAAAAGGCATCTAGGGCAACGTGCGAATCAAGAGCGATTTAGCAAGTAATCATTAGTTAAGTATTTGGAATCAATTTGGTGTTCCCGTGGAAGATAAATCGCAACCGGAATTCCTAATATTATGCAAAGAACGACACATTAGCGGTCCTACTTCAGCCCAATTTAAGTTGCCTAAACCACAACCCAAAGCTGGCATTGCCAAAGACTGAATACCAATATCATGACAATTTTTTCTAACCCAGTCTAAGCCACCTTCAATGTCTTCTAAACGAGAGTTTTCTCGCCATTGTCTTTTAGTAGCAAACGACAAGAACCACTTTACAGCATTGGAGGACACAAGCGGAAGACTAAGATCAGCTAGTTCTTGATCTAAAGAAGCTTCCCGTTTATAGAGCCTCAACTGCTTTGTGAGATAAAATACCTCTTTGAAGTATTGAGGGCAGGTTTTCAATGTGTGCGATGTAATAGAGGCTTTTTATATCTGGTTTTCTCATTGATTTGGCGTGTTATTATTCCCAAGGTATTTGGCTTTTAATTCTTCTAATTCTGCATCTATTTGGCTTTTCGTAGAAGGCTGGATTGATTGTGTTTTCGGTTGATTTTGATTGTTATTTTGGGGTTGAGCTTTGCCAAGAAATAGAGTTTTCATTTGCTCTAATTCTAAATCAATTTGGCTGGGAGTTTTCGGGACAACCGCAGGTGGAGAAGTCGGTTGTGTAGTCAAGGCTTTTGCTGATATCGCTGGGGTGGCTACTATTTGCGACTGTTGATTTAAGTCGTTGAGAAGTTCATCTACTGTTTGATAACGCCGAATTGGAATACTTTCTAACATCTTGTTGAGAATGCGACTCAACTGATTACTGACTGGAGTTTTCAAGTATTGCTGCCAAACCCATGTACCGTTGTTGGTATCATAGGAATCGAAAGGCGATCGCCCAGTTAATAAATTAATACAAGTAGCACCCAAACTGTAAATATCGCTAGCGAAAACAGCCCTACCTCGCATTTGTTCAGGTGCAACATATTCTGGACTACCAATACTTGTACCAGTTTGATTTAAGGCAGTACCAGTAGCAGATTTAGCAGCACCAAAATCTACTAATACTAGTTTGCGATGGGCTTCGCCCTTACCGTAGGCATCGCTTTCGCGAATAATATTTTCTGGCTTAATATCACGATGAATTACGTGTCTGGCGTGGCAAAATTGCAATACTGATAATAAATCATTTAGTAATTGCCAGATTTGCGTTTCACTAAAAGCACCTCTATGTGCCAATTCCTGGGCTAAGTTTTGCCCGTCGATAAATTCTTGTACAAGATACTGCCGATCTTCTTGGGTAAAATATGCCAGTAGTTCGGGAATTTGGGGATGTTTGCCCAATTCATCTAACTGCACCGCTTCTTGGTTAAATAACTCTACAGCTTTGGCAATCGTGTTGGTACCTTGGGCTTGGGGATAAAATTGCTTAATTACGCAACGTGGTTTTGAAGGTTTATCCTCATCCACAGCTAAGAAAGTTTTGCCAAAACCACCTTGTCCGATTGGTTTAATAGCACGGTAACGTTCTTTGAGAAGTAACTTGGAACCACAAGTCCGGCAAAACTTGACATCATTAGGATTTTCAGGCTTGGGACAGTGGGGATTAAGGCAGTAGCTCATACAGGCGATCGCTCTTATATCTCTTTATTTTCTCCTGTCCCAGGCAAAAGGGTGTAATCAAGTGCGGGCTACGTCTACGCGCTGCTAACTACCCCACAGCTTCCATAACTGGATGGAAGTAGAAGGCGAACCCCAACACTGTATAGGCAGCTAATAATAAAGTGCCTTCCAGCCAATTGGATCTACCATCGGAACTAATACTGTTTGCAATCAACACTGACACAACCACAGCTACTAATTCAAAAGGTTTGAAATCTAAATCCATTGGTTTACCCAATATCCGCCCTGCTATAACTAACACGGGCGCGACAAATAGGGCAATCTGCATACTTGATCCCACAGCCACAGAAAGGGAAAGATCCATCTTATCTTTCATCGCCACGGTGACTGCTGTGGCGTGTTCAGCCGCGTTACCGACGATAGGAACCAAAATCACCCCTGTAAACAGCGTCGTCAAACCTAGCTGAGATGTGGCCACCTCCAGAGAATCAACTAGCATTTCTGACTCAATTGCCACTAGCAAGGTACATACTAGCAACACGCCAACCCACAACGCCATATTTGGTTTAGCATGAGATATTTCCTCTGTTTCTCCTTCTGCCTCCGCTAAACCCACATCATATAGATAGGAGTGAGTTTTCATTGAAAATAGGAGCGTTAGGGCATAAACCAGGATTAATACTACAGCAACAGCAATAGAAAGATTTTGCAGTGTTTCTTCGTTAATTCCTTGAGAGGTGTAATTCATCGCCGTGGGCATCAAAATGGCAATCACTGCCAAATTCATCGAAGCCGCATTCACCCGCGCCACAATTGGCTGAAATGTCTGTTCTTTGTAGCGCAGTCCTCCCAAAAGCATGGAAAAACCCATCACCAGTAGTAAGTTGCTAATAATCGATCCCGTGATACTGGCTTTGACTACATCTATTAACCCAGCGTTCAGGGCTATTAGGGCGATGATTAGTTCTGTAGCATTGCCAAAGGTGGCGTTTAACAAGCCCCCCAATGATGGCCCCACTACGACAGCAATTTCTTCTGTGGCTGTACCCATCCAAGCTGCTAAGGGCAGAATTGCTAATCCAGCTGTAATGAAAACTATCAATTCTCCCCACTCCAGAAAGTGGGCTGCTAGAGAAACCGGGATAAACAGTAGTAAAACAAGAAGAATAATGTTTTTAGTTGACATTTGTTGTCTTAGGTTGAAGGTATCTTATCGGAGTTAGGAGTGAGAAGTAGAGACGCGATTAATCGCGTCTGTACAGGAGTAGGAATTATGAGTAAAACTTCTAATCACTCTTGACTCCTCACTTTTAACTCCTCACTCTTAACTTCCGACTCATCACTTCCATAGGATACTCTCAACCGTCTGTAGACCAATTCAGAAATTGTACTGTTTTCAGTTCACTGCTACGGATGTTGTGTAAAATAAGATTACGATATAATGAGTTTTTGTAATCTTTTGTTGCAAAAGTATGAATTTGACCCAAAATTTTACACCAGAAATGGGGTTTAATTAATTAAAAGACAATTAAAATTTTGATTGGCGCTGAAGAAAAGAAAACCTCTAACTGAGGCTTTGTTCAATGGCTAATTATTTTGAGCCTTCAGGGAAAGCATTCAAATTACTCACTTTTGGTAACTTTCTTTGATAGCCCACGAATAAGCTCTCTCAATAGATCAGCGCTTCAATTAATTTGAGGCAGGCGGCCAGATCGGTCGTGTCAGCTTGTGGATTGGAGAGTGCCGACACTTCCAAGTTGAAGCAAGAAAGAAATGTGAGCAATTATTAGCATTTTTGGATCGGCTATGCGATAACGCAGATTTCCCTCTACGATAAAACCGCTTTGTCGAAAATTTGGTTAGATTCCATAGTTGTTGTTTATAAAGGATTTTGTGTGAAAACCATTGTAGAAAGGTTTACACACAACATTTTCAGTGCAACTGCAAGTTTTTTGTTTTTGGATAAATATACATGACTTCTGCTGATCAAATGCCAGCTAGCTCTGGCTCAACGTTAACATTACATTCAGATCCCAATAACACCAAAGAAACCGATCCCCTGAGAAAGGCCAATGGTGTTTATGTGACGGTGCATGGTCATTTTTACCAACCACCAAGGGAAAACCCTTATCTGGACGCAATTGAACGCCAACCGAGCGCTGCACCTTTCCATGACTGGAATGAGCGGATTCATTGGGAATGCTATCGCCCGAATGCCTTTGCCAGAGTCTTAAATGACCAAGGCGAAGTGGTGAAGATCGTCAATAATTATGAGTATTTTAGTTTTAATATTGGGCCAACGCTGATGTCGTGGCTAGAACGCTACGATGTGGAGGTTTATCAGCGAATTTTAGAGGCGGATAGGAAGAGTAGCGATCGCTTGCATGGTCACGGCAATGCGATCGCGCAAGTATACAATCACATCATCATGCCTCTGGCGAACGAACGCGACAAACATACCCAAATTCGCTGGGGTAAAGAAGATTTCCGCTCCCGCTTTGGACGCGATCCCGAAGGGATGTGGCTAGCGGAAACTGCTGTAGACTACGCCACCCTAGAAGCTCTTGTGGCTGAGGGTATTCGCTTCATTATCCTTGCACCGTCTCAAGCGCTGCGTTGTCGTCCCCTTCCCACTCAAGATCATCCCCATCCTGAATGGCACGAAGTTGGTGGTAGTCAGATTGATTCCACCCGTCCCTATCGTTGTTATTTGAAGCCCACACTAGACACTTCATCTTCACCTCTAAGTGCGATCAAGGAGGGGAGTAGGGAATTGGGAGTAGGGAGTAAGGATACTAACCACTCCCCCCCTTATATTGATATCTTCTTCTACGATGGCCCGATATCGCGGGATATGGGTTTTAGTGATGTCGTTTATAATTCGACTCGCTTTGCCGGACGTATCGGTTCAGCCGTGCGTGGGGATCATCGGCCAACACAGTTAATCTCTGTGGCAACGGATGGGGAAACCTTCGGACATCATAAGAAGGGGACTGAGAAAACTTTAGCCTACGCCTTTACCAAAGAGTTTCCTCAACAGGGTTGGACGGTGACAAACTTCGCCCACTACCTGAGCTTAAATTCTCCCGGTTGGGAAGTGGAATTGAAGTCAGTCACAGCCTGGAGTTGCGCCCACGGTGTCGGCAGATGGGAAGATGATTGTGGTTGCGGTGGGGAAGGCAGCGTTTGGCATCAAAAATGGCGTCGTCCCTTGCGGGATGCCCTAAATTGGCTGCGGGATCACCTAACTGATGTGTATGAGGAACATGGTAGGCAGTTGTTTCGTGATCCCTGGCTAGCACGAGATGAATATATCCAAGTAATGCGCGATCGCTCTGCTAGCAATGTTAACCGTTTTCTCTCCCGTCATCAAACCCACAAACTAACAGCAGCTGAACAAGTAGACGCTCTACGCCTATTGGAAATGCAGCGTCACGCTTTGTTGATGTTCACTAGTTGCGGTTGGTTTTTTGAAGAAATTTCCCGTCCAGAGGGGACGCAAATTCTGCGCTATGCCGCCCGGGCTTTGGAATTGGCAGGGGATGTAGCAGGTGTGCAGTTGGAAAAAGGCTTCGTTAAACGTCTTGCTTTAGCCCCCAGCAATGTGGATGAGTTCAAACATGGTGGCGAAATTTATCGGCAACTCGTGTTAACTGCCCAGCTTGGCTTTAAGCAAGTAGCAGCCCATTACGCCATTACTTCCCTGTTTAGCAATCAGAAACCAGCAGAGACACGTAATTCTTTGCCTAGAAAAGATGCAGCTGAGAAACAGCCTCAGCGTTACCACAAAAAGGTTTATTGCTACGCTGCCAATGAGCTAGATTACCAACTGCAACGCATGGGATCGCTAACTTTGGTTGTCGGAAATTTAAAGCTGGTATCAGAGATTACTTGGGAAAGTGAGCATTTAGTATTTGCTGTTCTGCATTTGGGAGGCTGGGATTTCCACTGCTGCATTCAACAATTTACTGGGCGGCGTGACTACAGCCAATTAAAAGAAAAGCTGTTTCGGGCACTGCAACAAGCTAGTGCGGCTCATACTATCTTGGTGATGACACAGCTATTTGGAGAAGAGGCTTTCAGCTTGCAAAATCTATTTGCTGAAGAACGCCACCGGATTATGCGGCTGCTTAGTCAGGAAACGCTGACACGTTTAGGACAGTTGTATACCCAAGCCTACCGTGATAATTATGGTGTGTTAATGGCGTTTCATCGAGATGAACTAGCCGTACCGCAAGAATTGCAGGTTGCAGCAGATATTGCTTTAGGGCATCGCTGTCTAATGACATTGCGATCGCTTGAGCAAGATATCGCTGATCCCCAAAAGAGTTGGAATCACATATTAGAATTAGAAGCGATCGCTACTGAAGCAAAACATCTGCATTGTCGGCTGAATATTCCCGACGGGAAGCAAATGTTAGAACAGTTAATTGCGCGATCGCTCTGGCAATTGTTGCACGATGCCAATGGTAGTTTTAATGCAGATATCCAACTATTGGAACGGTTGATTGATGTCGGGGATCAACTAAATATTGACATTTCTTTACAGCGATCGCAGGAACTATATTTTAGTTGTCTGCAAAGTCAGATAGCGCCGGTGTGTATTACTAGCATTGGGAATCAAGCAGAGAATCAGTGTCTTCAGTTGCTCAAGTTGGGCAAAAAGTTAGCCGTTGATGTCAGCATGATTTCAAATCAGTTGGGATAGATGTAGAGGCGCACAGCCGTGCATTGGTGTCAACTTCAGTTAAAAAACCTCGTTTTCAGCCTCTGGCTGGAAATGCTCCTCATTGTGGCTCTGCCGCCAGTAAGGGAGGCGGAGCCTCATAGAAAGCATTCCTAGTCTCCGACTAGGAACGAGGTTTGAACCGTTATAAATCAAAATGGCGTCGGAAACGGGGATCAATGTTGTCTGTTTTCTGCTGATTGCAGTTGAAGCAGAGGGTTTGGAGATTGCTGATATCGTTTTGACCACCACGGGCAAGGGGAATGATATGGTCAATACTAAGGTTAGTTTCTCCAGTAGTTTTACCACAGCTTTGGCATTGGTATTTGTCACGTTGAAAGACATATTTCTTTACTTCCGGCGGGATACGAATGCGGGGAGTTTTGCTCATTTCCTTAGTTGCTAAGAAATCCTTCCAAGCTGGGTACATCTACCCAACTTGCTTTTGTATGAGATTCATGGGATAAATCCATCAACAACTGAGAATAAATTCCTTCTCGCAGCGATGGTGTAATTTCCTGATTGCGCTCAATTCCTTGCACCCATTGGTCTACTATGCGGATAAATGCACAAATGCGCCCATCAGCATAATTTTTGGGAAAAATTAACCGATTCGGTATTTCTATTTCCGTTAAAGGTTTACCTAGCTGGGAACCCCAAACACGAAAGCCGTGTATATAATCTTTTTGATTTTCACTGCCTACTATTAATGTACCGCGATCGCCATATACTTCTACCCAATGGGTTCTTGGTGCATGAACAACCGCACTGATAGAAAGTTGGCAAGGTGTGCCATCCGCCAATTCCAGGGTTAATATACAGTTGTCATCTGTATTCACTGGCTGAAATTCCCCATTAACAGGGTCAACTCGTGAGGGAATAGCAGTAGTCAAATGGGCGTTTAATCTACGGACTGGCCCGAATAACCAGTGAATGTAATCGAAGGCGTGGGAACCCAAAGATCCTAATGCACCGCCTCCTTTATCCTTGTCAGAATACCAATTCCAAGGGCGTGAAGTATCAGCACGAGAAGAACCTAACCAATCAATTTTAATTAAGCGCAACTTACCCACATAGTCTTCTGACAATAATTCAGCAAATAACTGCCATGCTGGTACAAAACGAAATTCAAAATCTACAGTCGCAATCACGCCTTTTGCTTTAGCTAACTGATAAAGTTCTTTAGCTTCAACTGCATTTAAAGTTGTCGGTTTTTCTAGTAATAAATGTTTCCCAGCTTGCAATACAGTTTTTGCCATTTCATAGTGTAAAAATGGCGGCGTAGAGATGCTGACTGCTTGCACTGCTGGCAATGCCACAATATCTGTAAGTGAGTCGGAAGCGTGGGGAATATTATGGGATTCTGCTATGGCTTTGGCTTTATTTATATCTCGGTGATAAACAGCAACTACCTCAGTTTGAGGATGTGCTTGAAATCCAGGGATGTGGACTTTTTGACCAAATCCAGTCCCAGCGATCGCAATCCCAATCATATTATTATTTAGTCCCATATTTATACAAGTTACTATTTGCTCAATAGGATTTTATCGAAACAGAATTCAATAGTCAGTAGTCAGTAGTCAGTAGTCAGAATTCAGCAATGTTTTCTGACCGAAAAAGCAAATGAATAAATGGGTTTAAGACTCCCACAAAACTAGAATTTTTGGTGGTGCAACAATTCAGTCGCGGGTCTAAGAACAAAGTTGCTCCTCTTGGGGAGACCCCAAGACCGCACTTTGCGCTGAATCTGTGACTGATTGATTCTGACACCTCGGCGGAGCTTTCCTTGCTCCGCTCCTGAATTCAGAATAGCTGAATTCTTCTTCAACTATCATATCTAATATATCCGAGTCTTAATCATTTTTTATCGTAGAATTCTAATTGTCCAAGGATAACGATAATGGCCACCATTGTAAGCTTTGATAGCGGCAAAAGTAACTACAAATGATTGTACTATGAGAATTAATAAGATTAATGACATGAATACAATTACTAAACTGTCTAGAGTTATTTTCGCTTGATTAACTGAACTATTAGTAATCACTGCCAAGGTAAAACTAGTTAATACCACACACAATGAGATTACCATGATAATTAAAGTATATAATGTCCAAGTAATTTGAAAATTTAAGGATTCCTTTCCTTGAAAATCAATCCAGGGATATTGTGCTTTTTTAAATCGCCAAATCAGGAGCGGAGCCAAAAGATTTAAAGGTAAATATAAAGGGATGCCAATAAATACCAAAATAAACAATAATATCCACCCTAACAAAGCCGAGAAATGACACAACATCGCCCAGATACGCATTTTTTGTTTAGGTTTTTCTCTCACGGCTTTTTATATGTAAGTGGATTTAACAAATAATTATCCACTGTAATTATCTATAAAAAAGCCAAACAAGAGCTTAAAATCTGAGTATTTCTGGGTCATAATTTTCGGGAAGAGGTTCTATTTCCCAGACTATGCCTTCTCCTGGCTCCAAAGCAACTTCTATGTCGTAAGCTTAATAAGACTAACGGATTTTCAATATGCTAGTTCAAATAACTGTAGTTGCGATCGCAGTAATGTTAGTGGGTACGGAAAATCGGGAAGCCCTTGCAGACTTGCAATCTTCTACTCAGGATGGGGCTAGTGGTATTGTGACACCGGAAGCTACGATCCAGGTAGAGGGAGGCTATGCCAAATATGGCGATTATGTCCGAGCCACTTCAGTAGATACCCAGGCGCTGGAATTTTCCAAAAAAGTTGTCAAAGATATCCAGATTCGTTTTATTAATCAAAAAGGTGAATTGCTTGATGACAAAGGTCAGCCGATCAAAGGGCGGACTCAGAAAAATTTTATCATGGGTCTGCTGAGACTCAAACCTGGTCAGGTATTTCGTGAGGATTTACTTGAAGCAGACTTGCAACGATTGAGGAGATTAGAGTCATTTAATCAAGTTAATGTTTACCGAGAAGAAGATACCTCCAGCGTTAATATCATCTATGAAATCAAAGAGCGTAGCTTCCCTTCTCTAATCTTAGGAGGCGGTAATAACGATGATATTGGGCTATACGCTCGGGTAGGTTATAAAGATGCAAATATCAGTGGTGTTAACGATAAATTAGATACAATTGTGCAGATAAGCACTAAAGATGTCCAATTTAATGGTCAATTCACTAGCCCTTATCGTCGTGAAGAACCAAACCGTTTAGGCTATACCATCAGAGCTTTTCGTCATCGAGATATATCGGGAACCTTCAACGAAGATATCAGATTAGCTAACGGCGACAAAGTGCGGGAGGGAAGATTTGGCGGTTCTGTGGGAGTTTTAGGAGCTTTTGATGACTGGGATACATCAGTGGCACTCAACTATACCAGAATTAGCCTACGCGATCACGAATATAACGTTGCACAGGTCGATAGCTTAGGGAGTCCTCTATCTGTGAGCGGTACTGGCATTGATGACCTATTTACAATATCATTTGCTGTATCCAGAGATCAACGCGATCGCAAAGACAATCCAACTCAAGGATCAATCCTCACCCTCAGCACAGAACAAGCGATTCCCATTGGATTGGGCAATATTTCCAGCAACCGCCTACGCGGAGACTATATTCAGTATTTACCAGTCAGTTGGATAGGTAAAGGTAAACCAAGCGATAATCCCGAAATGTTGGCGATTAATTTACAAATTGGCACGACTCTTGGAGATTTTCCACCAGCTGATGCCTTTAATATTGGTGGGCTAGATTCTGTCAGAGGTTACGGTTATGGTAAAGTTGCCAGTGGTCGGAGTTATGGTTTAGCTTCGGTGGAATATCGGTTCCCAATTTTTCAGTCAATCGGAGGAGTTTTCTTTACTGACTTCGCCTCAGATTTCGGATCTAGCGAAACTGTGTTAGGAGAACCAGGAGTGCTGCGAGACAAACCTGGAAGTGGCTTTGGTTACGGCTTAGGATTACGAGTAAACTCATCCTTTGGGCTGATTCGAGGCGACTTAGGAATTAGCGACCAAGGAGAAGTTAGATTTGAAGTTACCACAGGTCAGCGATTTTAATCTATTAGCTTTTACTTTGCGTTCCTTTGCGTTAACCTCCCCGTTCCTTTGCGTTTAAATCCTCTCTCAACCTCAACATGAAAAACTTGCAAGTTGTAGAAAAAGGGTTTTCATCCGTCCCAATTATTGATATTCAGGCACTAGTTTCTGGAAAAGATGATCGCTATTCCGTCGCCTCTCAAATCAAACAAGCGTGTCGAGAATCGGGGTTTTTCTATATTATCGGACATGGCGTGGACGAAAATTTGCAGCAGCGACTCGAAGAACTCAGCCGCCAGTTTTTCGCCCAGGATTTAGAAACTAAACTTAAAATCCGCATGGCTTTGGCAGGTATTGCATGGCGAGGTTATTTCCCGGTTGGTGGCGAACTGACATCCGGTAAACCCGACTTGAAAGAAGGTATTTACTTTGGCGCCCAACTGGGAGAGTCACACCCACTAGTACAAGCTGCTACTCCTATGCATGGTTCCAACCTCTTCCCCGCCAACATCCCCCAATTTGGCGAAACAGTGCTTGAATATATGGAGGCGATGACAAACTTGGGACAAACTCTGATGATTGGTATAGCCCTGAGTTTAGGATTGGAAGAATCCTACTTTGCTGACCATTATACCTCAGATCCCCTAGTGCTGTTTCGCATCTTCAACTATCCTCCGAATTTATCACCGTCAGATGGTGAACCGATATGGGGCGTTGGTGAACATACTGATTATGGCGTTCTGACTATTCTCAAGCAGGACGATTCAGGCGGATTAGAGGTTAAATCCAAGTCAGGTTGGGTTGCTGCGCCTCCCGTTCCCGGTTCCTTTGTGTGCAACATTGGCGATATGCTAGACAAGATGACGGCAGGTTTGTATCGTTCTACACCTCATCGTGTGCAGAACCAGTCCCAAAATCATCGCCTTTCCTTCCCCTTCTTTTTCGATCCCAATTTCGATGTTGAAGTGAAGCCGATTGAATTAGATAATATCGTAGCGAATGATCATATAGCCGATCGCTGGGATCAAGCTAACCTTGATGATTTTCGCGGAACCTATGGTGATTATGTGTTGAATAAGGTGTCTAAGGTTTTTCCAGAGTTGCGGCGATCGATATTATAGAGTTTCAAAATCTCTATCAGGGATTGAAACTCTCTTTGCAGATAGCTTGCTTGTTAAGCTGATCCGTGGTTTGATTTAAATACGGCATCTCTATCAACTTATCGTATTTTGTTGACGACTCAATTACCTGAATTAACTTGTCAGCCACAAAGTAAATATAAAACTTTCCATGCCTATCCAAACTATTGGTATTTTAAGTCCAGGTGATATGGGACAGGCGATCGCAGCTGTTCTCAATCAACATGGATTGAAAACTATTGCAGCCCTAGACGATCGCAGTGAACGAACTCGGCAATTAGCAGCCGCAGCTAACATCCAAGATGTGGGTTCCCTGACACAGCTAGTAATTGAATCTGATGTAATCTTATCAATTCTAGTCCCCGCAGCCGCCACCCAAGCAGCAAAGCAAATAGCTGAGGCGATCAGCAATGTTGGTAAACAGATTCTCTACGTTGACTGTAATGCGATCGCACCCCAAAAAGCCATAAATATCAGCCAACTTATCGAATCAGTTGGCGGAACATTCGTAGATGCATCAATTATTGGTCCACCACCGCGAGTTCCCAATCGCACCCGCATTTATACTTCGGGAAAACAGGCCAGTCAACTCCAACAACTGCGAGATCATGGCTTGGATGTGCGGCTGATTGGTGATGAAATTGGTCAGGCTTCCGGGTTGAAAATGTCCTACGCAGCTCTGACAAAAGGACTGACAGCAATCGGCACAGAATTACTAATTGCAGCCCATCGTTTAGGGTTAGATAAGGAACTATGGGATGAAATGTCTAATAACCAACAGGAACTTGCTAGCATCTTAACCCGTTCCATTCCATCGATGACACCGAAAGCGCATCGTTGGATAGGAGAAATGGAAGAGATTGCAGAAACCTTTAAAGAGTTAGGTCTGACTGAGCGCATTTTTTACGGAGCCGCCGATGTTTACCGCTTAGTGAAAGACACCTCCTTGGGTAAGGAAACACCAGAAGAATGCGATCGCGATCGTTCGTTAGATGAAATCATTACAATCCTCTCTAATGAAGCAATCTCCGACACCTAATCTTGAGTATTTTCTAGCGGTTCCCAGGTGCATAAAGTAGATCACAAAACCTCACCCCCAACCCCTCTCCTTACTAAGGAGAGGGGAGATAAAGCGGGGTGAGGTTAGCTGTATGTCACTAGATTAGGAAACACTATAGATGGGGAAAAAAGCGAGAATCTATGACTCAAGAGCAATGGACTGCGGTTGATCGTTATTTTACCGATCTGTTTGTGCCGCCCGATCCCGCGCTGGATGCGGCACTCCAGACCAGTGCTGCCGCCGGACTGCCACCACACAACGTTTCGCCAAACCAGGGCAAGCTGCTGCTGCTGTTGGCGCAAATCCAAAGGGCGCGAACCATCCTGGAGATTGGCACGCTGGGCGGCTACAGTACTATCTGGCTGGCGCGGGCGCTACCTAGTGACGGGCGTCTGATCACGCTGGAGGCTGACCCAAAGCACGCCGAAGTCGCCCGCGCTAACATCGCCCACGCTGGTCTATCCGACATTGTTGACCTCCGCCTCGGACAGGCACTCTCTACGCTGCCACAGATTGCCGCCGAGGGTAACAGCCCATTTGACCTGATCTTCATTGACGCTGACAAGCCAAACAATCCGCATTACTTCGCGTGGGCGCTCAACCTTTCTCGTCGCGGCAGCCTGATCATCGCCGATAATGTTGTGCGTAACGGAGCGGTAATTGATCAAAGCAGCAGCGATCCTAGCGTCCAGGGAGTGCGCCGCTTCAACGAACTGCTTGCCTCTGAGCCGCGTGTCAGCGCCACCGCAATCCAAACCGTGGGCAGCAAAGGATACGACGGCTTTGCGATCGCGATCGTCACCACTGACCAATAGGGCATCCAGTTAATAATTGAAAATTAGACCTCTTCCAAAAGTCCCCAACACCCCAGCCTTAATCCCCTCCTCGCTTGCGGGGAGGGGAGACAAAGCATAGCTTTGGCGGGGTGGGGTTCTTATTTCTGATTTATGCAAGAAGTCTATTGAAAATTCAAAATTCAAAATCGGTACGTCAACCAATCGGGCGATTACCAGGATTGACCGCATGAATATATTCACTACCCGATCGCGGTCTTCCTCGTTTATAATGAGCCTCTTCTGGTTTACCCCATCCTAGCTGCAAAATCATTTCCAAAAAGCTAGAATTTTCCCACTTACACAAACTTGCCCATTCTGTTCTTTGAACAATCCTTTCTACATCAAATGTGACAATTTGTTGGTATTGTTTACTATTATTGAAACTCAAGTATAAATCCATCCCCATAGAGACTTCATACCAAAATTTTACGATGGAATTTTTAGCAGCTTTTAATATCTCTAAGTCACTGATGAGGGCTATTAACTCGGTGTCTACTTGGGGATAATTCAAATTTTTACCTTTGACTGTTACCTGCCGCCAGATAATACCTGAAACTTGATTTTCCCTCTGATAGTCATGAATTGCAGTTTTGAAATCTTGATAGGCAGTGAACTGTTGCAGTCCATCAGTTCTGAGAAACTGGTCAATTAGAGGATTGCCAGAGACTGTTATTTCTAATTTTAGGCGTTTTCCATTGAGGCAAGCTTGGCGTTCAGCTGCCAAAATTTGAATTAGCTCCTGGGTCGTGTAAACCTTTGACATCAGAATACACTCTATTTAGTCATTGGTCATTGGTCATTAGTCATTAGTCATTGGTCATTTGTTATAGACTATAGACTAGAGATTAATTTTCTAAATGGTTAACACAGATATTTAAATATTATCCTTTGGCATCGGCAGAAATGTCGTAACAGATCGCACTAAAAATTAGGGCAGACCAATTTGGTCTACCCCATAAGTTATCTAGCTAACTCACTACTGAACTCATTGAAGGCTCGCCGCTTTAGCTTTGCCGTTTCCGTGCGTGGTAACAAATCAAAGATTTTGCGAAATTCATCGTCTATCTCTTCAAAAGCTACTTGACCCTTCTTATTCAAAACTACCTGACCGGATTTATTAAACACCACGACTTGAGGAACACCCCCAGAATAGTAATATCCTGGTTCTGTAGGGTCGTAGCTCTGTTTAGACGGGATAGTATCTACATTAATCGGCATAATCTCTGCTACCCGACCATAGAATTCCTGTACCCGTGAAATCGAAATAGCGTATCTTTTGGAATCGCTGCTGTCATCCACATAAAAAGCCAAAAATATGGGTTTATGTTGCGCTAAAGTCTGAGCCAATGTCTGTCTGGGAGGAACCAATGAACCATTGCCAGCATAAACGACAAAGATGTTGCCATCATATAAATCATTATTAAGACCAGCATAGGCAGGTTGCATACTGATAATGAACAGACTTGCAAGCAACAACAGGCATTTTGACAACCACCTTCGCCAGCCAGTAATTTGTTTATGTAAAAAAAGAAACTTTGTGCTATTCATCAAAAGGAACCTTGCAAGCTACTACTTGTCGTGAGTTTGTGCTGAATTCAGCAAACTGGGCTGGATATGTAATTACGCCCACGCACTATTTTTTAAAATAACGCCTACTGAGATTATCTCTCGCAAGCGCCTGGTATCGCTACGCAAAAGTCAAAACAGAGGTAAAGTAGCGCAACTGCAAGGCTCAACAATCCAAAATCCAAAATCTAAAATTGGTATGGCTGGCTTTTTCAGCCAGGATTCGCTAAACTCACGCATATTAAATTTGCAAGTTCAAGACTTCAATTAGCAACCGCCAGAAGACTAGGGTACCGATGTGGGAAACAAAATACAATTCATAGATAGGCTGCGATTGGCTTTCGCAGTGTCAGTGGCAAAAAGTGTAACGTTTATTGTGCAATTTTTGCGTCTGGGTGCTGCTAGTGTATTACCAGGCTCGATTGCTCGTCGCATTCAACCCCGACTTTTAGAATTATTGAGTCAGCAAGTTAAAAACGGGGTGATTTTAATTGCTGGTACTAACGGCAAAACCACTACAGCCCTACTTTTATGCACGATACTAGAACGCAAGGGTTATCGCATCGCTCATAATTCTACAGGTGCAAATCTGGAAAATGGCTTGATCAGTGCGTTGTTGGAAAACACCAACTTACTAGGTACACTAGATGTTGATTACGCCATTTTGGAAGTTGATGAAAATATTGTACCAAAAGTATTAACGCCACTCCAGCCGCGAATTATTCTCTGTTTAAACTTATTCCGCGACCAACTCGATAGGTACGGCGAAGTAGACACAATTAGTAAACGTTGGACAAAAGTTATTTCTACCCTACCACCAGAAACAGTGGTAATTCCCAATGCTGATGACCCAACTTTATCTAACCTCGGTCAGCAGTTACCCCAACGGGTGTTATTCTTTGGCTTGAATGAACCAGAACATTATTTAGAAGCTATTCCTCACGCTGTTGATTCTATCTATTGTCCCAGATGTGGACATTCCCTAGATTACAAGGGTGTTTATTTGTCTCATTTGGGAGATTTTACTTGTCCCCAGTGTGGTTTTAGTAAAAGTAAACCGACTCTGGAAAGTAGTGAATGGTCGCAAATTCTGGTTGGTTTGTACAATAAATATAATACTTTGGCAGCTGCTACTGCGGCTATTGAGTTAGGAGTTGATGAAGTAACAATCAGAGATACTATTAATAATTTTCAAGCGGCGTTTGGTCGGGCTGAAGATTTAGTAATTAACGGTAAACGGGTGCGGATATTGTTATCAAAAAATCCTGTGGGAACCAATGAAACAATTCGCGTAGTTACTCAAAGCACAGATAAAACCACACTGCTGGTATTGAACGATCGCACGCCTGATGGTACTGATGTATCCTGGATTTGGGACGTGGATACGGAGAAATTAGTCGAACGCGGCGGGACTTTAGTAGTGAGTGGCGATCGCGTCTATGATTTGGCTCTACGTCTACGTTACAGTGAAAAGTCCCCTGAGAGTACGTTAAATTTAATTGTGGAAGAAGATTTGCGACAAGCGATCGCTACTGCATTAGAGCATACACCAGACAATGAAACTTTGCACATACTACCTACCTATTCAGCCATGCTAGAAGTGCGAGAAGTATTGACTGGGCGGAAAATTCTTTAAATTGGGGAGTGGCGAGTAGAGAAATGTCCTATAGCGATATCAGAGTTTCAGCAGATTGGCCCGGTGCATGACGAGAGCGAAGATGCAAGGTGATTTCCGTATCGAGTCGCTTGAGGAAAATCAGGAGTTTGCCCTCACTGAACCGTTGAAACTCTCCTTTCATCAAATGAGCTACTTCTGGCTGGCGAATGCCAAGAAGTTCGTTGATTTCGCGCTATTTCAGGTTGCGTTGTTTCAGAAGGCGGAGTACCTGAATCCCTATCTTACCCCGCGTAAAAAGTTCATCCGCATCCTCTAAACCGAGGTCAGCGAATACGTTACCACTGCTTTCTTCAAAAACGGGTTCCTGTGTCATTCTTGTTTCTGCCTTGCCACTGCGTCCTTATAGCGTTGTTTAATCATATTAATGAAGAGTTATTTATGAGTTCTCAAAATTTAGAATTAACAATTGGTTGGTTGTACCCAACACTGATGAGTACCTATGGCGATCGCGGTAATGTAATTACTATAGAACGTCGCGCTCAGTGGCGGGGATACGATGTTAAGGTGTTACCCCTGGATCAAAATACCACAGCCGCAGATATTAAAACTGTAGATGTCATAGTTGGTGGTGGCGCACAAGATCGTCAGCAAGAAATTGTCATGCGTGATTTGCAAGGTACAAAAGCTGACGCCATGCGCGAGAAAATCGAAAATGGGACTCCGGGAGTATTTACTTGTGGTTCACCCCAATTACTGGGACATTATTATGAACCAGGATTAGGACAACGGATTGAAGGTTTGGGAATACTCGATTTAGTTTCCGTTCATCCTGGTGAAAATACTAAGCGTTGTATTGGCAACTTGGTAATTGAAGTGACAGCTTCACGTTTGGCGCGAGATTTGCAAGAGATGACGGGTAGTACACCATATTTGGTAGGCTTTGAAAATCACGGCGGACGTACCAAGTTGGGGAAAGTGGAAGCTTTGGGGCGCGTGGTATATGGTTTGGGAAATAATGGTGAAGATGGGACAGAAGGAGCATTTTATCAGAATGCGATCGCAACTTATTCCCACGGACCATTGTTACCGAAAAATCCTTTTGTCGCCGATTGGTTAATTCAAACAGCATTGCGGCTAAAGTATCAGCAGGAAATTACCTTGCAACCTTTAGATGATAATCTTGCTGTCCAAGCGCGGGAAGCGATGTTTAAGCGGTTGAAAGTGAGTTTACCAAGTGTTGCTGCGGCTAAGGTATAACCTTAGTTCGCTTATCTGCTGAACAGATTTTTTGGGCTGGAGAAGTCGCGTAAAAAACGACTAAAGAAGTAAAAAAGTCAATACAACTCATTAATGAGTTAGGGACTTCCAAGAAATAAATTACTCATCTTGTGGGGTGGGCATCCTGCCCGCCCTGAATATGGGACGGGTGAGGACACCCATCCCACAAGAAAATTTGGGATGTTTTTTTATTTGGAAGTCCCTTACAAACACTCGTGCGCGAGTCTGAAATATTCATCCACAAGGCTCAAATACTAATTTACAAGTTCCAAGTGTTCGTGAGGGAGTCTCAAAGACTCGTCCATGAGTATTTGAGATTTATCGACTACAACCAATTAACGACACTGCCAGAAGCGATCGCTCCACTGCAACATCGGCACTAATACTTGCGTCTATTGCTACAACCGAATTATCCTAACGAAGCAAATTTATGCTGCATCAATGGTTGTTACAACATCGGCAACTCGTATTTCCATTACTACTATTAAGTGCAACCATCAGTCCGCTAGCGCTGAATTTCTATGTAAATGCAGTTACCAGCGATCGCCGCTATACTAAACCAGTAGAAATTCCAGCCCAGCGCGTTGCCATCGTCTTTGGTGCGGGAGTTTATCCAGATGGTACACCAACGCCGATGCTAGGCGATCGCGTTTCTGCTGCTGTAGAACTTTACAAATTGGGGCGAGTCCAAAAGCTCTTGATGACAGGTGACAATAGCCGAGAAGACTACAATGAAGTCCTAGCAATGCAAAGTTACGCAGTGGAACGGGGCGTACCTATGCAAAATATTACCTTAGATTATGCTGGATTCAGCACTTATGAAAGTTGCTATCGAGCCAAGGATATTTTCGGAGTCAAGCAAGCAGTTTTAATTACCCAGAAATTCCATTTACCCCGCGCTGTTTATACCTGTAATCAACTTGGTATAAAAGCCATCGGCTTGGGAACACCAGATTGGGAAAGCTACGCTTTTGCAACTGTTATGTACTCGACGCTGCGGGAACAGTTTTCTACTCTCAAGGCATTGTGGCAAGTTCATATTACTCACCCTCAGCCAATTTTCCTCGGTTCATATGAAGGAATTAAATGAAGGTATCAAAGGAATTACGAATTATTCTTGACCTTTTTCCTGAAGGAGCGATCGCCAATCTGCGATCGCTTTTTCTGTCCACAGCCAATTTTTAGCTAATTTATCTACCTGGAAATTTACTGGATCAGACATGATTACCGTTTGTCGCAACTTGATCGCTTCATTCAGATATTGTGTCTGCTTACCATTAGGTTGACTAAGTGCAGATTTTTTATATAGTCCAAGAGCTAAACCAGCATAGGAAGTTAAACCATCTTTAGGGAGTGCTTTCTTTGAATGGGTGTTCTGTTCTTTGAGAGCTAAACTCAAAGCCTTGAACCAAGAATCATTGGCTCGATTTAGATTGCCTTCTGTGTAATAGGCAAATCCCAAAGCATTATTATATAAAAGCGATTCTGGTTTAGCTTTTACAGCAGTTTCCCAGTAACGGCGGGCATCATCGACGCTATAGTTATTGTCTCCAGTTTGGATAGATTGCCAAGCTAATCGTCCCTTGTAAAAGTTCACAGATGCGTCATCAGCTTGTTTATTTGGAATCAGTTTCAGGGCAGTGTCAGCCGCAGCCAGTGCGCCACGATTGAGTAGTTCTTCTACAGTTAACAACCCACCTTGCAAGTCACCCTGGCTCAATTTTTCTGTAGCGGTGGCGGCGACAATTCCAGTTGGTGCTGTCTGTAAATCGATATTTTGTTGCTTTTGAATGGGTAGAGACTGAGTGGGAATTACTGGTATGTTAGGCATTGCTTGGGGTCGATTTTGCCACCAATTTAATGCGATCGCAGCTGCTAACGCACTAATTCCCACAATACCCACAATCGGCCACAGCTTGCGGCGACGGGTACGATTTCTTGGTGGGGCTGGTTGCGATGCCTGGGTTGGGCTACGCCTACGCAAAAAATCAGCCGAATTTTGCCAATTTCCTTCAAGGTTCCCAGCAGCTTGAGGTGGCGGTGCTGGGGCTTCTCCCCACAAATCTACTTCCTTTTGCAAAGAAGTAATTTCCTCTGAAACCTGCCTTTGCTGAAGACTATTTTCGTGAATTTGTTGATCCAGTTCAGTTGGAGCTTTTTGGTTATCTAGCTGACGAAACAAATCCGAAACGATCGCAGAATCTTCTTCATAGCTTGGGTCATCATACTCAATTTCATCAACGAGATCGCCCCAAGTATCTTCACCTAGCCAGTCCAACCCAGAAGAGTCACGCGCCAAACCAGAAGGAATCATTTCCTCCATTCCTAAAGGTATCTCGGAATCATCTGCCATACCAGAGTACATCGTGGAAGTTGACCCTAAAGGCGAACTATACTGATTCCGCGACTCTGCACTTTCGGATACCTCAGTTTCCTGGCTCAAGAAACCGTCAAATTCTGGCTGGAGATATAAAATCGGTAATGCCCAGTACATCTGGTGAGAACCATAGGCAGAAATTAATCCTTGGCGTACCCGACTTACGCACAAATCTACTGGATATCCCTGACTCAAGTTGCGATAAAATAATTGTGTGAGTGTCAGCGCCACTTCATCAGGAATTCGTTCTGACATCGCCAAAACGCTTCTGATTCCGCGCTTCACCAGACTTTCTGCCAGATTCCGTTCGCCAGTATCTCCAGAGGCATCAGACGCAGCTGTGTATGCCCCCAAGCAGGAGTTAAACACTGCCATTTGGATGTTATTGTTGACGAGCAAACCTGCCAGATCGTCTCCAGTTAAGATTTCCGTTAAGCCAGTTCTGCGACTAGCAAGATAAATTTCTCCGCCATTAGAGCCGAAATTACTATGACCAGAGTAGTGGAGAACGTGGAATCTGCCTTGTTCTAGAGCTTGTGTCAGTTCTTCCCGTCCTGGTTGGTCTAAGACAGTGAGTTCAATTTCTGGGAACCGATTACTACCTTCAGCAAGTCGTGGGACACGGTGAAGTTCTGCTTGCAGTTTGATAGATTCCTGTTTCAGCAAGTCCAGACGGACTTGATCCGAGGGAGAAGCAATTACCATCAATACTTTTACACCACCTTCTTCTCGTGGTGTGGGCATATTTGGTGTAGGCGTAGCCCCCCGCAGCGATCGCAAAGGCGAAGCCCCTAAAATTCCACTTTGGAAGCGAGAAAAAGCCACATAAGGCCCAGTAGCCAGAGGGCGATCGCCTGCGTGCATCACTTCCCAAGGCAGACGAGCTAACCTAGTGTCTTTTAGCCCCAAACGCAAGCGTAGTACTTGTTGGTGGTTTTGGGCAATACCTTGGGCAGTAATCCAACTATCTCTGAGAGTGCCTTGAAATAGGGCGTTATAAAATTGTTGACCCAACGCCACCAAATTCACAGAGTTTCTGGCGATATCGCTTTCATTCCCGCCAGAAGCGAATATATCTCCCTCCAACACCGACTTCAACGGGTCATTCATCAAATGGCCAGCAGCCATCAACCAATCAGCTACAGGCCAACTCACCAATTCTTCTGCCAATGGCACCCCAGGCGCAACTTGTTCCGTCCGCACCAAGTAGTCATTTTGCCCTACAGGAGTTACCGAAATGTGGAATTCCTGAGTCACAGTTTCTCCTGTCCGCCTCCTAAATCTGGTTTGAAACGCGAAAGTTTCAAGTCGATTTTTCGCTCCCTCTGATAACTTAGATGCATCCCACCCCTGAATGTTTCTGATTCAGTGTTGTTTTGCTTTTTCTGCCTTTACAACTTTATCCGGATCGGATTACTTGAGACTAGAACATTTAATTGGTAGATGCACCTTGATCTTCAACTCCCCTAGTTGGCTAACACCACTGGGGGTTTTTTTCAATTTTGGCAAACAACAGCAACTTCTGACGCAGATATTCTCTACCTAAAAATAGTGCTTAACCTAGAATACTTGATTAATAGATGGATGTACCTTGATCTTTAGCTCCCCTAGTTCAGTTAATATCCACTCTTGTTTTTTATGACACACGACAACAATCAACTTTCTAATAAATTTATCCGGAGCATGGTGATTAAACCTAGAACATTTAATTGGTAGATGCACCCTGATAACTAGCTCCCCTGGTTGGCTAAAACCCACTGGGGGTTTTTTTATTACTCAATAAGTACAAAACTTACGCACTGAAAACCGGAAATCTATATCTGAATAAGTCCACGCCATTGCTTCTCCTATTCAAAGACGCTCTTGCTATAGCGTTTCCTAGATGAAGTACATCATAGCCCCCTCCTCGCTTGCGGGGAGGGGTTGGGGGTGGGGTTCTTGTACCTCACTCAACCGATAACCGCTATAGCAAGCTTTAAGAGTCGGGAAATCCTTTAAGTAATTCCTACCCTGCGCGTTCCTATGTTGCTACCGCTACGCTAACAGCAAGGCACTGGCTCCCCTCAAAAAGGGAACTCTAACGAACTTTTTCAGGGGTTTGGGGATCTCTTCTGCATAAGAAAGAAAGCAGTAATCATCTCTGACACACCCATTTTGGCAGCGCACCGGTCATTTAATTGGTAGGTCTGTCCTGATAACTAACCCCTCTGAGGTTTTTCTCTGATAAACAATAACAACTTCAACCTTTGCTAGTTTATCCGGTAGCTACCCATTTGCCTGAGAAAAGATTATTGATAGATGCACCCTGATAACTCACTCCCCTGGTTGGCTAACACCCACTGGGGTTTTTTATTAAAAATAATAACTGACCATTGTACAAATTTATCCGGACTATGGTCTTCAACCTGAGAACATTTAATTGGTAGATGCACCCTGATAACTAGCTCCCCTGGTTGGCTAACACCCACTGGGGGTTTTTTTATGCGATCGCCCACATAACTGGAATGCACCACTACTATTCTTACTACTGGTGGTAGACTTTGAGTATCCTCCTGTTGCCAGGATAGAGCATCACCTGCTCACTCAGTCCCTGAATCCCTTTCTTTTTATTGTGAGCTAGAGATGCCACTTCAGAATGATTGTTTTGATATTTAATCACATTCTTAATTTTTTTTCTATATTTTCACCTTTACCTCTTTGTCTACCAGCAATCCTGCTGTCAACCTCAGATTAAAGCTTCCTCGCCAACTAGATCATATTTCTCGTTCCTAGGTTCAGCACATGGGTGACAAGTTAAGATTATAAACTATTTGTCAATAAGCAATAATACTAAAAAAAATTATCATGATTTTGACAGCTTATGAACACTTAGAAAGAAAAGGCTTTGAAGTACTGAAACGACTACTGGGGGCGATAAATTGTGACTCAAGCCATACCTAAACTAGTAACCTTTGAAGATTTTGCAGCTTGGCGGCCCGAAGGCGGAAGATACGAATTATATGATGGCGTGATTGTTGAAATGGCACAACCAGTGGGGAACCATGAAGAAGTCGTTGGTTTTATAGCAAGAAAACTAACAGTAGGATTTGACCGATTAAATTTACCTTATACAATCCCCAAAACTGCGCTTATTAAACCAACTAAGTCGGAATCTGGCTACTCCCCAGACGTGCTGATATTAAATCGTCCTAATTTAGTGAATGAGCCGCTATGGAAAAAAGAATCAACTGTAAGTCTTGCAGCATCAATTCCTTTAGTAGTTGAGGTAGTTAGCACCAATTGGGATGACGACTACTACACAAAACAGGGTAAGTATGAGGGTATTGGAATTCCTGAATACTGGATTGTAGATTATCTCGGTCTAGGCGCTAAAAAGTTTACTGGCAACCCCAAACAGCCTACTATATCTATTTATCAATTAATCGATGGTGAATACCAAGTTGCTAAATTTAGAGGCGATGCCCGCATCGTCTCGCCTACTTTCCCAGAATTGAATTTAACCGCCGAACAGATTTTTCAAGCTGGAGGTCTGCCAACGTAGCCACCGACCGCGCAAGGTCAATCTTTGTGATCTTGGCGATCGTATTTCTTAACATTAAACCTCTTTAAGTATTCGTTTTTACTAGTTCTTCTGTACTATTTTATCAAACAGAATTCAGGAGTCAGGAGTCAGAATTCAGCAATGAATTCTTTCCGAGTGGCGGATGAATAACTGGGTTTAAGACCCCCACCAAATTTTCTTGTTTTGTGGTGCAACAATTCAGTGGCGGGTCTAAGAACAAAGTTGCTCCTCTTGGAGTCTCCCCAAGACCGCACTTTGCGCTGAATCCCCGACTGATTGATTCTGAATTCTTCTTCAACGATATTTTCTTGATGTGTGACAGTTGGGGTGCGGAATGTGGGCTAAAATGCAATACGCTTGGGTTAGAGCCAAAAACGTTGACCCACGTAGGTTGGGTTGAGGTACGAAACCCAACATTTCCGGGGTTTTGTTGGGTTTCGCAAAGCCTCAACCCAACCTACAATTTTTTTTAACCCAACCGTATTGGGCTAAAATTCCCTGGAAGCAGCGAATGATAAGGGAATGAGAATAGTGAGAATGGAGACATTATAGAGGAAAATGGCTAGGATGCTTATGGTATAGGACTTGTGCTAGATTTAAAGTATTATTTCAATAACTTTAGGCAACTAAGGGAGATCGGAAGATAATAAGAACTTGTAGTGTAGTTCCCACTCAAATGCTGACAACAAGTGTTTCGAGTATTATCTGAGCATTCATTTATAGAGATAAAGATGGCTGAAAGTACTAATTTTAATTTATCTAGATATAACCCAGCAGCGATTGAGGAAAAATGGCAAAAAACATGGCTAGAACTTGGCTTAGATAAGACACCTACAGCTAGCAACAAGCCAAAATTTTACGCTTTATCGATGTTCCCTTATCCATCCGGCAGCCTACACATGGGTCACGTCCGTAATTATACGATTACAGATGTGATTGCCCGCCTCAAGCGAATGCAAGGGTATCGAGTAATACACCCAATGGGTTGGGATGCCTTTGGCTTGCCAGCAGAAAATGCCGCCATTGACCGTGGTGTACCTCCAGCAAAGTGGACTTATCAGAATATTGCCCAGATGCGGCAGCAATTGCAGCGTCTTGGTTTATCCATCGATTGGGAATGCGAACTTGCCACCTGTTCACCTGATTATTACAAATGGACACAATGGATTTTCTTACAGTTTTTGCAAGCGGGGTTAGCTTACCAAAAAGAAGCAGCTGTAAACTGGGACCCCATTGACCAAACTGTATTGGCAAATGAGCAAGTTGATAACGAAGGACGTTCTTGGCGCAGTGGGGCAATAGTTGAGCGCAAATTATTGCGGCAGTGGTTTTTTAAGATTACTGACTACGCCGAAGAATTGCTCAATGACTTAGATAAGTTGACAGGTTGGCCGGAACGCGTCAAATTGATGCAGGCAAACTGGATTGGTAAATCTACAGGCGCTTACTTAGAATTTCCCATCGTTGGGATAGATGAAAAAATCGGCGTATACACCACACGTCCAGATACAGTTTATGGTGTCAGCTACTTAGTATTAGCACCAGAACATCCCTTAACAAAGCGCGTCACTACAAAAGAACAACAAGCGGCGGTAGAAGTCTTTATAAAAGAGGTTTCCAATCAAAGTGAGTTGGAACGTACCGCAGAAGACAAACCTAAGCGGGGTATCTCCACAGGTGGGGTGGCAATTAACCCGTTTACAGGGGAAGAAGTGCCTATTTGGATTGCTGACTATGTACTTTATGAGTATGGTACTGGGGCAGTGATGGGTGTACCAGCACACGATGTCCGAGATTTTAAGTTTGCGAAAAATTACGATTTGCCAATTGATTTTGTCATCGCTTCCCCAAATGATGTTGCAGGTTTTAACTTAACTCCAACATCAGAGATAAATGAAGTTACACAACTCATTCAAATTGACTATAACGGGGCATACACTGAACCAGGAATTTTAATTAATTCTGGGGCTTTTACTGGTATGGCTTCCACAGATGCTAAACAAGCAATAATTGAATACGCCGAACAACAAGGTTTTGGTAAAGTGCGGGTGCAATATCGCTTGCGGGATTGGTTAATTTCGCGGCAACGATACTGGGGCGCACCGATACCTGTAATTCACTGTCCCAACTGTGGGATAGTGCCAGTTCCTGATAAAGATTTGCCAGTACAGTTGCCGGAAGAGGTGGAATTTACTGGACGTGGCGGTTCACCTTTGGCTCAGTTAGAAAGCTGGGTAAATGTGCCTTGTCCAACTTGTGGCACTCCAGCAAAGCGGGAAACTGACACGATGGATACTTTTATTGATTCCTCGTGGTATTTCTTGCGTTTCCCTGACGCTAAGAATGAACAACAAGTTTTTGATTCCAGTAAAATTAATGACTGGATGCCAGTTAATCAGTATGTGGGTGGGATTGAACACGCGATTTTACATTTATTATATTCGCGGTTCTTTACTAAAGTGTTGCGGGACAGAGGGTTACTGAACTTTGACGAACCCTTCCAACGCCTGTTAACTCAAGGTATGGTACAGGGTTTAACTTACACAAATCCCAATAAAGATGGTAAAGATAAGTGGGTTCCCTTTAATCTTGTAGATCCAGCCGATCCACGAGATCCAAAAACAGGTGAACCACTGCAACTCGTTTATGCCACCATGTCTAAATCAAAGGGTAACGGTGTCGCACCAGAAGATGTAATTTCCAAATATGGTGTAGACACAGCGCGGATGTTCATCTTGTTCAAAGCGCCGCCAGAAAAAGACCTGGAATGGGATGAAGCCGATGTGGAAGGACAATTCCGCTTTTTAAATCGGGTTTGGCGTTTGGTGACAGATTATATTGCGGCTGGGGTATCTCGTAAGAAAGCCCAATCTGATTTAACTAAGGCAGAAAAGGAATTGCGGCGGGCGATTCATACGGCTATTCAAGCGGTGACGGAAGACGTGGAAGACGAATATCAATTCAACACAGCTATTTCTGAATTGATGAAGTTGAGTAATGCCTTAACTGATCCCGACGGGAAAAATTCACCAATTTATGCAGAAGGTATTCGGACTTTGGTGGTATTGCTAGCACCTTTTGCACCACACATTGCTGATGAATTATGGCATTTGTTGGGTGAAAGTGATTCAGTTCACACTCAAACTTGGCCATCATTTGACCCTGCTGCTTTGGTAGCTGATGAAATCACTTTAGTGATTCAAATTATGGGTAAAACTCGCGGCTCGATTCAAGTACCGGCACAAGCAGATAAAGCAGGGTTGGAGAAATATGCGCGTGAATCAGAAATTGCCCAGCGTTACATTGAGGGTAAAGAGATTAAAAAGGTCATTGTGGTGCCTGGAAAGTTGGTGAATTTTGTAATCAGCTAAGTACAGGTTTGCGTAAAATCGTGGCAAATTGTGGGGTGAAATTTTAACGCAAAGGGACGCAGAGGGAAGCGCAGAGGGACGCTGAGAATTGAGTTAAAGCGATCGCGGTTATCGTTTTTGGTGGAGACTCGGCTAGCAGTTTACTGCCAAGCGTTAATTTAGGTTGCAGCTATGCGATCGCTCTGCTACTTTGCTGGTAAATGGAAAAGCGCAAACGCGAATATGATCGTCCAGAGAGTAAGACTGTTTTATTTATACACGAAAAAGCGCTTGAGAGTTTTGCTCACTCAAGCGCTTTCCCGTAAAAGCTTATACCAACTCACTCGTTTGATGTAACATTTGAAATCTGCAACACTCCCTTAGGAGAGAGCATTACGGGGATAACTTGTGACAAACATGTGGTGAAATGGTATCACTCCTTGCACTAACTAAGAATATCTCTTTTGCAAGAATACCGGGGATCTGGTGAGTGACAGTTTATGAACTGAACACTAGTTAAAAACGACTCATCGTGAATGGTAACTAACAAAACTAAGCACGATTGTAGCAATTTTGTAAGTATAGTATAAAAACTTATAGTTTCTTAGCGTAGGCATCGCCGACCTCTAAGTGTAGTTTCACAATGTGCAGCAATTAGTAGCATAAATATCTCAACTTCGGCGGCAAATAAACATTCATCATACCAGTGCTTAAAATTGCGAGAGTCTAGATAGACGCTTCACCATTAGCTAAAATAGTCACTTCCCTACCAGCAGATGCCTTAACCTGGCCATCTAGGTGTGTGGTAAGATTGCCTAGAACAGAGGTTTTATCTGAGTTGGAGTCTCGTATAAATTGCAAAGGTCAAGCTGACCACTGATTAACTCCCACGATACTTTTCCTATAGATTTGGAAAATATACAACAAGGCTGGTGACAAACTGAGTGGAATTTGTAGATGAATATCTAGGATTTTCTCCCAGACTTAACCAACTTCCCACAATTTTGACTTTTATTTGACTTTTAGGATACACACATGAACGATAAGCTGATGCTGATGATTCCAGGCCCAACCCCGGTGCCAGAAGCTGCCTTACTGGCATTAGCCAAGCATCCAATTGGGCATCGTACCAGTGAATTTAGCAACATATTGGCTGAGGTGACGGAAAACCTCAAGTGGCTACACCAAACTCAAAGTGATGTGCTGACGCTGAATGTCAGTGGTACGGGTGCTGTAGAAGCCGCAATAATTAATTTTCTCTCTCGGGGCGATCGCATTTTAGTTGGTTCTAATGGTAAATTTGGCGAACGCTGGGTAGAAGTTGGTCAAGCCTACGGTTTAAATGTAGAAGAAGTTAAGGTGGAATGGGGAAAACCCTTAGACCCCACAGTATTTGCCGAAAAACTCCAAGCAGATACCCAAAAGCAAATCAAAGCCGTAATCATTACCCACAGCGAAACCTCGACGGGTGTGTTGAATGACCTAGAAGCCATCAACCGCCACGTCAAAGAACACGGTGAAGCTTTAATTATCGTTGATGCTGTGACGAGCTTGGGTGCGTTCAATCTCCCCGTGGATGCTTGGGGTTTGGATGTAGTCGCCTCCGGTTCCCAAAAAGGTTATATGATTCCGCCAGGATTGGGTTTTGTCTCTGTCAGCCCCAAAGCTTGGGAAGCTTACAAAACTGCGAAGCTACCAAAATATTATTTGGACTTAGGCAAATATCGCAAAGCCACAGCCAAAAATACAACTCCATTTACTCCGCCTGTGAACTTGATTGTAGCGTTGCACACCACGTTACGAATCATGAAAGAGGAAGGTTTGGAGTCAATATTTGATCGACACGAACGGCTCAAGAATGCTACCCGCGCCGGTATTCAAGGGTTAAATTTACCCCTGTTTGCAGCAGATAGTTCCGCTAGTCCGGCGATTACGGCTGTAGCACCACAGGGAATTGAATCGGATAAGATTCGCTCAGTGATGAAAAAACGCTTTGATATTGCCCTTGCAGGTGGTCAAGACCATTTGAGTAACAAGATTTTCCGCATTGGTCACTTGGGTTTTGTGAGCGATCGCGATATCCTCAGCTGTATAGCATCCTTAGAAGTTACCCTAACAGAACTTGGCTACGAAGGCTTTACCCCTGGATCTGGTATAGCAGCAGCAGTGAGAGTGTTTAGTCAGTCCTGAGTACCGAGTGCTGAATATTATTATTTATACTCAGCACTAAATCAAAAGAGCGAGTTGATAAGCTAATCTGATTAATTTGCATACAATCAATAGCTAAGAGGCTAGCACGATTGGGTTTCCCCATTTTGAATTTTGAATTTCTTACCTATGCTGTCTCTAGCCAATCATAAATTTTTTCTAACTGCTCTAGAGTAATCAACCCATACTGCCAAAGAATCATTGCCAAAGGGCCTGGATCTTGCTCCCGATGGCGAAGCGCCACCGCCAGTGATGCTGTGGAAATTGCCAAATCTTCTTGCAAAAAATGAATCATTCGAGAATATTTTGATGGTGACATTTGTATCTCACCTCCTTGTAGAGAATGTATTGTCATATATCAGTTCACCATTGCTCGGTAGCCAGTAGCCAGTAGTCAGTATTTCATCTGTCACTGTGCGGTTATCGGCTATACACCTTAGCACAGTTTTTTTGATCTGCCTTTAGTAAAGGCTTTTGATAGAGGGTCTGAGAAATAGAAATTTTCGTACAAATCATCTGCTCGCTTCTTAAGCAGTATTTTTATTCAGTTAAGCTGGCTCCATCTTGTTTACTTTTGTGCCTTATTTAATTACACATGTAGTAACAAAGATTCCATAGCCTATACTCTCTTATTGGCAACTATTTACACTTGCGCCCAAGGGAATATTTTTGCAACCAAACCTAAGACCGCGATTTCAGGTTAGAGACAGTAGAATTTTAGATTATTACCACAGTTTTTAAATGGTAGCGTTACAGATGACTTTTTACCACAATACGTGATATTTTTTACAAAAAAAATATAGATTTCGATAGTATAAGCTCTGAACAGAGAAACTACCCAAATCTTTATCCCCGCAAAGCTCCTAAGTCTCAAAAGTCAATTTTGACAATATCACCCACTTTCAACTTCAATTCGGCAGCTCTTCCAGAGCGAAGTTCAATCACCTTATCGATTGGTGTATTGGAACCATAGGTAGGACAAGGCTCACTTGCACAAGGAGGTGCAGCAGCCTGAATATATTTAACTACACCGTTATGTAAAAATACCATATCCAAGGACACAGGTACATTCTTCATCCAGAAACTGACTGATTGTGCTGAAGGGAAGCCAAACAGCATCCCTCGATCATCAGGCAAAGCTGGTCGATACATCAACCCCATCTCTTGCTGTTGTGGTGTCTTCGCCACTTCTAGCTGAATCTTTGTGCCATTAGGAACAATGGCTTTAGCAGAAATTGGTAGTGTTTGACCTAAAGGTGCTGGAGTTTGAGAAGCAGAGGTAGGGGTTGGAGGTTTAGCTGTTGTTGGAGCAGAACAGCCCATCAGAAATATACTCAGCAACATTGAGAGCAAACTTAGCCGACGAGTCATATAGTTTTTTGATTTTGTAATTTAGATTTCAATTTTACAGAATTTACGGCGATTTTGATTTGAATAGACCAGCTTGTAGAGACGTTTGATGAAACGCTCTCTAAGATTCTCTTAAAACGTAGCCGACACCGCGCACTGTCTGAATCAGGCGCTTTTGACCTTCATCTTCAATTTTTAACCGCAAGTAACGGATGTACACCTCAATTACATTCGACTCACCCAGAAAGTCGTAACCCCAAACATTTTCTAGAATTTGTTCGCGGGTTAACACCTCACGAGGATGTTCCATGAGGAATTTTAATAGTTCAAATTCCTTCATTGTCAAATCAATTGTCCGTCCGTTGTGTATAGCACGGCGAGTTGCTATGTCTAAAATTAAATCCCCAAAGCGTAACTGCTCCGTGGTATCTAAATCGGGTTTTAAGTAGAGGCGAATCAACTTCAAAAAGTCTTCTGAGCGGTAAGGCTTGAGGATGTAATCATCGGCTCCAGCTTCTAGACAAGCTACCCGATCATCAACTGTATCCCTTGCCATTAAAATCAACACAGGCGATCGCAGGCCAGTGCTTCTCAGATTTTTGCACAATGAGAGTCCTGATTCTCCTGCTAGCATCCGGTCTAAAACAATTAAAGCAGGCTGGCGATCGCGACAGTGTTGTAAGCCACTGGTCGCATCATGAGCCAGAATTGATTCATAGCCGGCTTCTTGCAAATCGCAAGAAAGCTGATTTGCTAGGCTCTCATCGGTTTCAATCACCAAAACACATGGACTTTGAGCAACTGTCATAACAATTTGAGATATTAGATTTGGGGTTGTAAAGATATTCCAGAGAAAATCTTTACATCAGTTAAAAGTGCAATTACGAGTTTTTAGTGATGGAGCAATCCTGATTTGACACGCTGCTAAGAATCTTTTAGCACGTTCAGGTGTCAGCCATCGAATTCTCCGATGCAATCTTAACGTATTGCTATGGGGCATGGGGCATGGGGAAGAGGGAGGAAGAATTTTCTGTTTGCTCCCTCGCTTCTTTGACAATGCCCAATACAACTCTTGGAGAGGCTAGGCCAACGGCAACTCTTAGAGACGCTGTTGGCGTTCGCTCAGTACAAGTACCCAATGCCCAATGCCCAATACCCAATGCCCAATACCCAATACCCAATACCCAATGCCCCAATACCCAATGCTTACGGCAATTCTACCGAAGTTGGTTTGGCGATATGCGGTAAACCCCAACCTAATTTTTCTCGCAAAATTCGGAAAAACTCAGGCGGTTGCAGGCGAATAAATCGGACACTATATTGCGATCGCTCCATATAAACTCTATCCTCTGGTAGGATATAGCACCCGCCATTACCATCTACCACCATCACCAGCCGAGGAATATTTACTGGGTAGATATTCACCGATTCGGTATCTGGAAATACCAATGCTCTAGAAGCTAGGGAATGAGGACAAATGGGTACTAGCTGTAAAACAGGTACGCCAGGAGTCACCACTGGACCACCAGCACTCAATGAGTAAGCTGTTGAACCAGTAGGCGTAGAAACAATCACACCATCCGCCGCAATATCTACTGGCGCATGACGCCCTATAGCAATTTCAAAATGGCACATAGAGGTCAAAGGTTCCCGGTGTAGCACCATTTCATTCAAGCACAGGGCTTCCCACAGCACTGAATCTCCCCGAAACACTTTGACGGTGAGCATAGCTCGTTCTTCAATTTCATACTCACCCGCCATCGCCTGTTCTAGTGCTTGGGGCAATTGATTCAAGAAAGTTTCTGTCAAAAATCCCATGTGGCCGGTATTCACTGTGAGCAGTGGAATACCACAGGGGGCTACTTGACGAGACGCTGCTAAAACAGTGCCGTCTCCCCCTAATACCACTGCAAACTTCATATCTGAATCAAAACCAGGAGGCGTCAGACCGTCAATCGGAGTGTGACACACAGGACTCTCAGGCGTAGAGTAGCCCAGTATTCCACCGATACTCGATGTGATACATACATTCCAACCGGCTGCGGTTAGCTTGTCTTTCAACTCGATAGCGACGCGACCCGCTATCGGTTTAATGTCATTGTAGATAATGCCTGCTTTCGGCACACTCAAATATCCAAATTTAGGCGATGCTCTTTATTATGTAATCCTTACACATTTTTGGTCATGTAGTCATTAATCTAGAGTCAAATGTCCAGAGTCTAGAGTTTAATGACTAATGGCTGTTTTGTAATGACTATTGACTATTGGCTTTTGAAGACTGTTTAAAAGGAGTTTTTTTAGGTTTCTGCTTCTTGCTTTTATTTTTCTCGTAGTCTAACTGTTTGAGCTTCTTCATGATTCGGCTGAAGTACTCTTGTAGATAGCTTTCTAGGGTTGTGGTTTGTTGCGGATCTAAGCCAAAAACTGTGTATACTTCATCCATTGAGGCATTTAATTGTTTACCACTAGCCAATACTTCTGTAAACGCTAGCCTGTCCGCTACGTTCCATCCCCACTGAAAAGACCGCATTAAGCCCCGCACAGCGCGCAGTAAGTTTATTGGCATCCGCGTTACCCTGGCGTCTTTTCCAGATAAGCGTTCGCACAGGTTGATAATTTCTTCTGCACTCCATGCACGAGTACCCACTACAGGAAAAGCTTGATTTTCCGTTTCCGGCACACTCAATGCACGGATGGCAAACTTCGCAACGTCCTGAGTATCCATATAGGCGATGGGAGAAGAATTACCAGTTACCCAAACTGGCTGTGCTTCCAAAATCGGAATCCCATACTGACCGATTAACCCTTGCATAAAACCAGCTAGCCGCAAGATGGTATAATTCAAGCCAGACTCAGCTAAGAATAGTTCTGTACACCGCTTAATTTCCATTAGCGGCACTTCTGGATATTTATCGGCATCTAAAATAGAAAAGAAGATAAAACGCTTTACACCTGCTGCTTTTGCTGCTTGAATTAATGCTACTTTGCCGTCCCAGTCCACTTGTTTGATACTCAGTGAATCTGTAGGGCGAGATGTTGACGCATCAATAACTTGGGTTACACCAACTAAACCTTCCGTTAGGCTTTCGGGATAACGCAAATTTCCTGGTACCAGTTCTGCACCCCATTCTTTGAGAAAAGCTGCTTTTTTGCTACTCCGCACGAGGCAGCGTACTTTATATCCTTCATCGATTGCACGACGAGCCACTTGTCTTCCTAATGTGCCAGTGGCACCGATGATTAATAATGTCATGAGGTTTGTAATAAATTTTAATGTTTTATGAAAAGAATGTTATCAGGATAACCTATGCAAACAAAACTTTACATCTTTTATCAGAAAATCTATTTATTTGGATAGACTCATGGGAAAATCACTGTCCCTTACCGGACAAGCTTTTTTCCCATTTCGATGAAAAAGGGAGTGGGGAGAATAATAACAGACGCGAGGAACATCGCGTCTCTACTCCTAACTCTTGTACAGACGCGATGTTCCTCGCGTCTCTCCTAACTCAGCACTCAATTATTCTTCTGAGCCTTGAATTTTCAGTAACAACGCGCCTAAAGCCCAGCCGACGAAGATTAAACCGAAGGATAATAGAGCTGCATTCAAAATTTCGCCGCCCATTGGTGTGATTCTCCTTATGCAAAGTGGTGTGTAAACTAGGTCTACCAGAAGCTTTTCAATAGTTGCTGTAGGATTAGACCTGTGTAAATAATTTTAAACTAGTTTAGCAGGTAATCCCTACTGGTTTGGGAGGCAATCCCTACTGTTGAGAGAAGGGAAGATGGGGAAATTAGGAAAATTTGATGATAATAATTATGAAGAAATTTTATGTACCAAAAGAATCAAGGTAATTTAATAAGTTTTAGCAAAGAGAATCGTCCGCGTTTGGCGCTGACCATCGGAGATCCGGCGGGGATTGGGCCGGAGGTGATTTTGAAAGCTTTAGCAGATGCAGAAATTAGTAAAAAATATGACGTTACAGTGGTGGGTAATGGGGATTTGTTGCTACAAATTTATCGCAAATTGAATTTAACTGAGAATTTAGCACCTTTGGCAAATCCAGACGAGTTATCAGTCATTGATGTGCAGTTGCATGGGAAAATTAAAACTGAAATTATCCCAGGAATAGGTAATGCGGCGAGTGGTGCGGCTAGTTTTGCGTATATGGAATCTGCGATCGCTCAAACACTCGCTGGTAAATTTGATGCCATTGTCACAGGACCCATCGCTAAATCTGCTTGGAAAGCCGCCGGGTATAATTATCCAGGGCAAACGGAACTTTTGGCAGAAAAATCAGGTGTTGACCGTTTTGGGATGTTATTCGTTGCGCGATCGCCCCATACTAATTGGACACTCCGCACCTTACTTGCTACCACACATATTCCCCTACGTCAAGTAGCCGATACATTGACACCGCAGTTGTTGACACAGAAATTAGATTTGTTGGTGGAGTGTTTGGAGAAAGATTTTGGTATAGAAAATGGGAGAATTGCGATCGCCGGGTTAAATCCCCACAGTGGCGAACAGGGACAACTTGGACATGAAGAACAGGATTGGTTAATTCCCTGGTTAGAGCAAGAGCGGCAAAAACGCCCACGATTGCAACTAGATGGGCCGATACCGCCAGATACGATGTGGGTTAAACCTGGTCAAGCTTGGTATGGAAATTCTTTAGTACAAAATCCTGCTGATGCTTATCTAGCACTTTACCACGACCAAGGCTTAATTCCTGTGAAGTTGATGGCGTTTGATCGGGCAGTTAATACTTCTATTGGTCTTCCTTTCGTTCGGACTTCACCAGACCACGGAACAGCGTTTGATATTGCGGGTAAGGGAATTGCTGATGCTACGAGTATGAAAGCAGCGATACATTTAGCGGCTGAGTTGGTTAGTCAAAGATTGGCGGTGGGTTGTGGTTAAAAGTTCTTTGTTGCAATATTTACTCTTGAGTAATGCTTACTTGAATTTTGAAATTATCGGAGACATCACCAATTTGGTAACTCTATTCGTGAACTCGAACGCTTGCGTAAAACTTATGGTTCAAGACGGTGGCGGAAACTTAAAGGCTTTGCAACCATTAGCTAAGATGACGGAAGTATTTATGAAGCTGAGTTACACTGGTATGAAGTCCACGGAATTGGTAAGAAATAAATTAAAATAAAACGCTTTCTATAGGAGTCGTTATGCAGTCAGCGAACACAGAAACTCAATATGTTGTTTGCATTAGCAACAAAGATTATCCTACTTCTTTAGAAATTTGGAAAATTTACCAGACTGTTCCTGATTCTGATGCTGTTAAGCACCAAATGATTAGAGTTATTGATGAATCAGGTGAAGACTATTTATATCCTAGCAATTATTTTGTATTGATTGAATTACCAAAAGCGGTTGCAGAAGCTTTTTCTTTGGCTAGTTAAAATTTAATTATTCGTTTCAATAACTCTAAAATCTATTTCAAAAAATAGCTGTTCCTCATCACAAAAGCTGCCTTGAATTATATTGTGCCAGCTATTCCTGTCTCATTAATCCGAAATATAATCACCGGAGCATTCGGGTAGTGCTGGCGAGATTTATTTATAGCAGCTAATACATCTGTATCAATGAAATAGTCTCCACTTTCAGGTTCAACAACTATGTACCAGTTGTAGTGAGTTTTGATTAACTCTGGTTTAATTCGGTCAAAAATAACTTTACAGCGTTGGTAAAATGCCTCTTGTTGAGCTTTTTTTCTGACCACTGAATATCAGGGAATATTCTTCCTCGGCGAACTGTGCGAATAGGCTTTGGATTAGTCATTGTTGTTTTTACCAATCTACTTCGAGATTTTATAACTTTATCATCGAAGCTATTTACTATATTAAATCTTTGTAACTTGCGCTCCCATCGGAAATACAAACTTTCCCCATCCACCTCATCCGTCTCTTCACTTTCATCAATGAGGTCTTGGTTTTTCTCTTCTAATTCGCGCATATACTGCCTGAGTATACCCCCAACAGCGATCGCTCTACTTTTATGCAGTTGACGGGTTAACTCTAAAAACCATTCTCTATCACCCACCAAATCTGACTCTTTCACCTGATACTTGAGAATTTCTGGGATGAGTAGTGAAGGGTTATGATGCTTTGCGATCGCGCTAGTATGAATAATTGGCTGGTAATCAATCCGTAAGCACTGCTGCCACAATGCTACCCATTTGGCATGAGAAAGATACCCATGACTGAAATACGAAGGCGGTACCATTGCCAAAATATGTAAATGCGGGTGTGCTGAGACTCCATTTCTACCTTTAGTTACTTCTATGGATTTCACCCAACCTTTTGCAGGCCATGCTTTCAATTCAGTCAATCGCTTAAAAGCTTTATTTATCGAATCCAAGTTTTCCTTGAGTTCCTCAATCTGGCAATTCTTTACAGTCAAGGTAACAAATAGCCAACGGTGCTTGGGATAATCAGTGACAACCTGTGGGAGAATTTTGTAAGCTCTTGCTTTCCACATGAGCGATCGCCGCCACTGACAAACCGGACAATGACGAACCCGACAAAATCGGGCATCTAAAAGCTTTAACTTGAGAATACCTTCGGATTCGTCTGGCACTAATCGAAATTCCAGCAACTCGGAACAAATTCTCATGCGCCAAGCATACTGCTGAAAATAATGTTCGTCTGCTTTGGCGTAATAATGTAAGACTTTATCAGTATTAGCTCTGTGCTTGTCCCAAATTTTACCTATAGGCGAAACTTCGGATAAACTCTGTACATTTCGATTTTTCTGAAACTTATCTTGAGACGATATATTAAAACCAATAAAGTTACTGTCTGAGGCTTGAGCAGACACAAAATCACCAAATCAGTTTGTATCAACGCCCCAAATTAACGCAAGTTATACACTTAAGCCTCAGTAAAAGTATTTAGGTAAGTCAGATGTCATGATAATTCATAATTATTACCCCATGCCTAAATGCTATTTTTTGCCTTCATTAATAAACAATGGTGCAAGTACTCATTAATTACGAATTACGAATTACGAATTAGTAATCTCGTCTGGCACTTCAAACTTGTAGCCATAGCCCCGCACAGTTTTAATAAACTCCGGTATGCTGGTATCGACTTCCATCTTCTTACGCAACTGACCAATATGCACATCAACTACCCGTCCATCTCCTATGTAGTCGCAACCCCAGATTTTTTGGATTAGCTGTGGGCGACTCCAAGCCTGATTAGGATGACTTGCCAAAAAATGTAAGATATTAAATTCCAGCGCTGTTAAAGTAAGAGGCTTGTTGTTAAGTGTTACCTCTCGACCCTCTGGGTTAATTGCTAGCTGCTTGAAGATAATACGTTGTGATGGGGAGGGATTGATGTAACGTATGCGTCTCAAAAGAGCTTCTACTCTAACTTCAACTTCTGCCAGACTAAATGGTTTAGTCATGAAATCATCAGCACCTGCGCTTAAGATTTTAATTTTATCAGCCTCGTCAGTCCTACTAGTTAGTATTAGCACTAAAACATTAGTACGACTCTGCATTTCTTGGCAGAGGCTATAACCATTAACATCCGGCAAATTCCAATCCAGAATCACTAAAGCAGGATCGAATTGCTCAAACAACGATAACGCAGTCTTACCATCTGCTGCCGACTCTATTTGATATTTCCGACTTAAAAAACGATAGACGAGATTTCGCACGCCGAAGTCATCGTCAACGATCAGAATTTTGGGAGTAGTAGCAGTAACCATAACCATAATGTTGCCTATTGTAGATTGGGCGATTCGCTGTTGCACCAATTTTGCTTTACGTGTTTCTGTTGAAAGTGTATTCACGCGCGTCTGTGCTGAGTGCGATCGCTACTGTAGTACTTGTATACAATTAATTTTCCATGAAGTTTATCAAAACTTCAGCCATCATAATGCTTATAAGATGTATGAGTATTGTATGATTTTTGTATAACTTTGAATTTATATTTTCTGATTTTGAACTTTTATACTTAAGATCAGTGTAATTGCAGACTATCTTCATAACCGCAAATAGTTCAGAAAAACACGAAACACCACGGCAATTGCTACAACTTTGTCAGAGCAAGGCACTCCCTGATTAATTAGGTATCTACAAAGGCTCACAAACTAAGCTATAAACCAATCTAGATTCTAAACTCCTCCTTTACCCAAATTTACTCTAGCCAATGGGTATATCTTATTGAAAATAACCTACGAAAATTTACTTGCACTGATTTACATATATCTACTCTCTTAAGCATATACTATACTACAAGTATCAGCCTGAGACTATGACAATCCAAGGACTGAGAGCATCACCAGAAGGTATAAGGGCAGCAAAAACAGCTTTAACAGACAAAACTTGGAGTCAGCATAAATTAGCAACAGCTTTAGGCATTACACGTCAACCAGTTTCCAAATTTTTTGCAGGTGAGTCGGTTTCACGCTCTTGTTTTGTGCAAATTTGCCAACAGCTAGGATTATCTTGGCAAAAAGTTGCTGGCTTAACTGAAGATGTGGCATTTGAGGTAACTACTAAGGCGCAATTCAAAGGTGCTGACTTCGATACACTGGTGCCGGAAGTGCGTCAAAAGCGTCAAGATAAAATCCAAGACCAATGCAACATTTTGCAAATGTTGGACATTGCCCAGACAGTCCAACTGATGGACATTTACACCAATATTAATGTCTTAGAGGAGATAACCAGTCTGCAATGGCGAGAAGTTTCTGACCTCTTGAAAGACCTAAAATCTGAAGCGGACTTTAATCAAATTGGAGGATACAAGCGTCAGAAAAGATTACCGGGATTGGAAGCAGTATTACGGCACTCAAAACTGATGGTAGTGGGTAAACCAGGGTCAGGTAAAACTACATTTTTGCAATATCTGGCGATTGAATGTAACAAAGGCGAACTTCAACCAAATCGCATAGTAACTTTTATTAGGGTGAAAGAATTTGCTGAAGATGCCAAAAGTGACAGCGAATTCAATCTATTGAACTACATCAGCCAAGAATTTCTCAGTTGCTGTGTTGAACAGGAATCAACTAAAATTCTGCTGGCTGAGGGCAAACTGCTGATTTTGCTAGATGGATTAGATGAAGTCCCAGCAGAAAAGGCAGATAAAGTCACAATAGAAATTCGGAGATTTACCCAAACTTTTTACAAAAATCAGTTTGTTATTAGCTGTCGGATTGGTGCCCAAAAATATAGATTTCAGGGATTTACTGAAGTTGAAGTAGCAGACTTTGACCAAGAGCAAGTAGAAGTTTTTGCTAAAAATTGGTTTGTTGCAGTTGCTCTGAAGTCCAGGGAAGATAGGGAAGCCATAGGAAATTTATTTATTAATCAGCTGCATCTCCCAGAAAATCAGCATATCCGAGAATTGGCAATCACTCCACTACTGTTGCATTGGATTTGTTTGGTGTTCCAAGTAAAAGATGAATTTCCTTTAAATCCAGCCAAGTTATATGAGCAAGCACTGAATATTTTGCTGGTAAGATGGGATGAAGTCAGAGGAGTTAAACGCGATCGCATTGCTCATAATTTGACTTTGGTAATTAAGAAAAAACTGCTTTTTCAACTTGCAACTATCACTTTTGAGCAAGAAGATTACTTTTTTGAACAAGAAAGAATTCTGCAAATTATTGCTGACTATCTAAAACCTTTACAAATAGATAACGAAGCAGTGATGAAAGCAATTGAGGTACAAAATGGGTTATTGGTGGAAAGGGCACGGGGAATTTACTCTTTTTCTCATCTAACGTTTCAAGAGTATTTCACGGCTCGAAAAATTGTTGAAAGTTACCCAAACTATGCTTTGAACAATCTGGTCAGTCACATAACTGAAAAGCACTGGTATCAGGTATTTTTGCTAACTGTTAGTATGTTGCCCAATGCTAATGAAATACTACAGTTAATGAAGCAAAAAATTGATTTGCTAGTGGCTAGCGACGAAAGATTACAGTATTTTCTCACCTGGCTGCATCAAAAATCTAGTTCAGTCTCTACCCGCTACAAAGCAGCAGGCGTTCGCGCCTTTTACCTCGTTTGGGTTGAGCGAAGCTCTTGCCATAGGTCTAACGCCTTTGTCTATACTTCTGGTTATGACCTTGAGTGCGCTCTTGTTGGTAACATCGCCTTTGACTCTGACCTCGTACTTGATGAGTTTCTATTCAGTACTGTTGGCTGCATTAACGAGCTTGACTTTGCTTTTGAGCATACCCTCAACGATGCCCTTGATCATGCAGATGCCCTGATTATTGCCTTTGATAAAGCTGTTGACCTTGTTGTTGATTCTAAATTGAAGCAAGTGCTGCAAAAACTCAAAAAACAACTACCAAAAATAGACAGCAATCCAGAGAAGTTTAGGGACTGGTGGCAAGCTAAGGGTAAAGCCTGGGGTGAACAATTAAGAGATATACTGATTAAGTATCGCAATATTGGTTACAACTGGCAGTTCAACGAACAGCAAAAAGAATTGCTTCAGCAATATTACGATGTCAATAAATTGCTGGTAGATTGCCTTAATAGCGCTACTTGTGTAACTCCAATAGTGCGGCAAGAGATTGAAGAGACATTATTGTTAGCGATCGCAGATATTGAAAATGTACGTAATTCCTATACTAATGCCTGAATATTTAGACTATTTTTTTATTAATTAGGTAGCGATTTTAATAAATTTAAATTTATTTACCATGTGTCTAAATAATTAAGATTAGAAATATAAATTTAAAACATATTTAATTAAATTAATCGAAAAAATTACTTCAGATAGTCTAAGTTGACTGTATTTGCAATGTATTAAATGGTAGAAAATATTTTAATTAGCCACTCTATCTTAAGAGAGAGTTTGAGGATATTCATCCCAGAGAAAGAGCAATTAAATATGCTTAGTCCGTTAAATTGCTATTAATATCGTCTCAGAGGAAGAGTTATGACTAACAATTTAGTAGGCGGCATCATTCCCCCACAGCCACCAATAGAAGCACAAACTGATGTTCATGTCCTGAAGACTCGTCTAGAATGGGGCGAACCAGCTTTTACAATACTGGATGTGCGCGATCGCAACACCTTCAACCAAGGTCACATTATGGGAGCGATGCCCATGCCAAAAGATGAATTGGTAGAGCGTGCAGTACCTTCTTTGGATAAAAGCCGTGATATTTACCTTTACGGTGCTAATGAAGAAGAAACTGCCCAAGCCGCACAACAACTGCGTTCTAATGGATTTGAGCATGTCTCCCAACTCAAAGGTGGTCTTGCCGCATGGAAGGCGATCGGTGGCCCAACAGAAGGCATTGTTGAATCAAAAACTCCCGCAGGTCCAGACGACTACAATATCGTAGATCGGCTAAAAAAGAACGAAGAGATTCAGCAAAAGGGAGGCAGTAGCGCGACAGAAGCCATTAAAAAGGGAGCTAGTAACCTCAAAGAAGGCATTCAAGAGGGAGCCAGTAATCTAAAGGAAAGCATTCAAGAGAAAGCCAGTGACATCAAGCAAGGCATTCAAGAGAAAGCCAGTGATGTCAAGCAAGACATTCAAGACAAAGCTAATGACCTGAAGTAAGACATTAATGAATCTAGAACTCCTACAGGTTCAGATGATTCGAATGTTGACTCTTAGGCATAAAATAACTTAGCAAATCAGCAATAGACTTCTTGCAAAATATCAATTTCTCGTGAGGAAATAAGTCAGAATTCACAGAGAACTCTCAACTGCGGCTTTTGTCATTCTCCGTACCCCTACGAGGAAGCAAGCTAAGTGATAGCGTGTAGGAGAAGGAGTTGCCATTCGCCCTTGGCATATGAGAAGTTTGAAGAGTCAGGAGACAAAATATTCTGCCTCCAGAGGCTTGTCCAGCAGAAATATAACTTTTGCAAGAGGTTTGCTGTTTGATCAATGTTCAAACAAATCTTTAAATTGCAACAAATCTAAGGAAACAATTACTGGTAGAAATTTAAAACATTCCTGAGCAATTTCCCAACGTTCTTCTCGTTTGAGCATTTCTATTAGCTTCTGCTGCACACTAAGTAAGTATCGCACATCATTGGCAGCATAACTTAGTTGAGCTTCAGATAAACTAGCGGCGTTACCCCAATCAGAACTTTGAGAGCTTTTATCCAGTTCCACTTGTTCTAACTCTTGCACCACATCTTTGAGTCCGTGGCGATTTGTGTAAGTACGGGCTAATTTACTGGCAATTTTGGTGCAAAAAACAGGGACAACCTGAATCCCCAGATTGGCTCGCAAAGTGGCAAGATCAAAGCGAGCAAAGTGAAACACTTTTACGACATTTGACGCTTCCAAGAGTTTTTTTAAGTTGGGGGCGTCAGTTTGTCCTTTGGCTATGCGGATTGCAGTCACTTTCCCTTCTAGATTGCACAGTTGGACAAGACATAAGCGATCGCGCTGCGGCAATAATCCCATCGTTTCTGTATCAACTGCGATCGCTGTAGATTCTATATACTGGCTAAGGGCTGCATCACTGAGATCGCGATCGCTCACCTGAAAATCTTGTAATGTCATGAATTTTTTAAAAAAAATAGCAGTGTCTAGCAGACAAAAGTCTTGTCAGACACTACATCATTATTGTGGCAAAAAACCAGAAATTAAATCTACCTAGTGTGAAAGAAAAGTTGTGTCAGGTAGACTTCGCCTTGATTATTAGTAGCAACACCAATTCCAGTCAGGTTGTAATTTCCTTTAAGATTCTTTAGATGTCCGGGACTATTTATCCAACCAGTAACAGCTTCCTCTACAGGGTTGCTATATCCCCGGTTGAAAGCAACATTTTCTGCCGCACTGTTGTAGCGAAGAGGGATAGCTTTGACTCGCCGTTCAAATCCCTGATGACTAAATGGGATTTTACCTTTAGCCATATTTTGACTATGAATTCTTGCCTGTCGAGTGATATTTGCATTTAGCGTCAACTTTGGCAGTCCTTTAGAAGCCCGATATCGATTAATTTCGTCAAAAACTGATTTTTCTAACTCCGTAGTTTTAAAAGTAGGAGTCGATATTGCAACCTGACTCGAAAAAAGCGACAACAGCTTATTACGGGTGGATGTATTCGTAGAAGAATAATTTGGTATCGGAACAGTCGTTAATCCACTAGCAAGGACAAGCGCACTTAAAGCGATGCCAAAAGCAGTTTGTCGGAACATGGAGAATTGCGTAATGTGTAGAGATATAAGACTTCTACTCTACCTTATTGTTCCGACAATATATACCACGATCCTATTAAGGATTGATGAATTTCGGCAATCTGCCTATATCCTTGTTTTGTAAGTACAAACAATAGACTTCTTGCATAAATCAAAAATTAAGAACCCCACCCCGCATTTGAGTAAAGCAAACGCTCTCCTCCCCGCAAGCTCTTAGGGGTTGGGGGTGGGCTGTTAGGGACTTTTGCAAGAGGTCTAATCATTTCCAATTGTCAATACTTCAATCGGTCAGCTTCATGAAATAACGATTATTTTGGCTGATAATTTCAAATTTTCATGAATTACTAAAAAAACAATGTAGTATTCAATAGACAAATGTCATTGAAACTACATTATTCAACATCTAGCAAAAGCTTTGCTAAGAAGCTGAAGTCAGGGAATTTGAGAAAAAAACCTAAATTTTACCAAATCTATCAGCGAAGGAAAATTTGTGTGAAGTAGATTTCGCGTCCATCCTTGCTAGAGACACCAATCCCCGTCTTATTATAATTACCTCTGATATTGGCTAAATGCCCTGGACTATTGAGCCAGCCTTGAACAGCTATTTTCGCAGGGTTACTATATCCCCCGTTGGAAGCGACATTTTCACCAGCTGCACTGTAGGGAATACCGATTGCGTTAACACGTTCTAAAAATCCCGTATGTCCAAAGGGAACTTTACCACTAGCCATGTCCTGACTGTGAATCCTGGCTTGATTATCGATGGCAGAATTACGAGTCAGCTTTGGTAGCCCTTGGGAAGCTCTGTAGTCATTAATTTGATTGAAAACCGATTCTTCTAGACCAGCAGTGTTAACGCTAGATGCTGCGATGTGAACACCATTATTTGATACATTTGAAGATATTGGCGTAAAAGTTGGATTTGTTACAGAAGTAGCGATCGCTCCACTACTGAGAGCAATAGTGCCTAAAGCAACGGCGTAGATTGTTGTCTTCATCATTTGCTAAAAGTAAAGTTGTCAACAATCTAACTAAACTAATATCAGTATGACAAATTGATTATATGTCTATATACTTCTGTTTATGACGTTTTATGTTCAAAAACTACTAGCGAACGTTGAAATTCACGACTTTACGAAAAATTTTCATGTTTATAAAAAATTTCCCTCTACCATCATCCGTGAATTTTTTAAAGAATGTTCTTTCTGTAAATTAGTAATTACACTTAATTCCTAAGTGATATCTAGGTATTAAGTTAACTCTTAATATTAAAATTATGGGGCAAAAATGTAAGTTAATGCCTAAGTATCACTTAACAAAAAATTGTGTTTTAACCTCGAATTCAGTAATCTTTTAAGTATTAATACATAGTTATAACTAGTATATAATAATACTTATATAAATATTCTACTAATAGTATGGTAAAAATTTGCCTCTATCCATTCGGGACATTTAAAGACTAAATTACTTTTATCAATTAATAACTGTACTTAAATTATCCTGGAAACAGGGTATAAAGTTAATTATTATACGGCCTTTTCCGAGTAAGTATGAACGATACTTTCTCTGCGTTTAAAAACGCTACGATTTTACGCAAAGGTGTACTTAGCGTGTTGGAATTGTTGATCAATTATTTATTGCTTTTTTCCGAAAATTTTATGTATATTTACGCATCATTTAATAACTTGGCTACCGTTTGTACATCCTTATCACCGCGTCCAGAGCAGTTAATTACAATCCGGGGACTGCCGGTTAGTTGGGGACAGAGGGTTTCGAGGTAGGCGATCGCATGGGCTGTTTCTAATGCCGGGATAATTCCTTCCAATTTCGACAATCGCCCAAATGCCGCTAAAGCTTCTGCATCCGTCACACTATAGTATTCGGCGCGACCAATATCCTTCAAATAGCTATGTTCTGGCCCGACACCGGGATAATCTAACCCCGCACTAATTGAGTGTGCCTCAATTATTTGCCCATCCTCATCTTGCAGCAGATAGCTCATTGCTCCGTGCAATACACCAACTCGTCCTTTTGTCAAGGTTGCTGCGTGTTTTTCGGTATTGACACCTTCTCCGGCTGCTTCAACCCCAATTAACCGTATAGAAGACTCATTAATAAACTCATAGAATAGTCCCATAGCATTGGAACCACCACCGACACAAGCCAAGAGAATATCAGGCAATACACCCCACTTTTCTATTGCTTGGGCGCGAGTTTCTTTGCCGATTACTGCATGAAAATCACGTACCATCATCGGGTAAGGATGGGGCCCGGCTACCGAACCGAGAATGTAGTGAGTCGTTTCCACATTTGTTACCCAATCTCGGATTGCTTCGGAAGTGGCATCCTTCAAAGTTCCCGTTCCCGCCTCGACTGGACGCACTTCTGCCCCCATTAGCTGCATCCTGAACACATTCAAAGCTTGGCGTTCCATGTCGTGAACGCCCATGTAAATTACGCATTCCAGCCCAAAACGAGCGCAAACTGTGGCTGTGGCAACACCATGTTGTCCAGCACCCGTTTCGGCAATAATCCGTTGCTTGCCCATGCGCTTTGCCAATAATACCTGACCGAGGGCATTATTAATTTTGTGAGAGCCAGTATGATTTAAATCCTCGCGCTTTAAGTAAATTTGTGGTCCGGTGCGATCGGGTCGGGCATAATGATCAGTCAAGCGTTCAGCGAAATACAATGGTGTGGCACGTCCTACATAATCTCGTAATAACTGCTGTAGTTCTGCTTGAAAACTAGGGTCATTACGGTATTGCTGATAAACTGTTTCTAGTTCAGTAAGAGCAGGCATCAGCGTTTCAGGTACATACTTACCGCCAAAGCGTCCAAAGCGACCTAGCGTATCGGGAACCTGAGCAGTTGAACTTGGAGACAGGGGAGTGGTAGTCACGAGTTGATTTTGATGACGGGAATGACTTAATTATTATAGAAAGTCTGGGGCACATCTGGGGACTGGGAACTAAATTTTTTGTTAATGCCCCATGCCCAATTACTTTGAATCCCTGGCAATGGATTTGTGATGTTAGCCTAGAAATTGATATCCCAGCAGAATGGTTGCGTAGAAGTTTCCACTGCCTTTGAAATCTTTCTTAAACATTCATTTTATGTCTTCTTCCAATCCCAAATCTTCCGATAAAGGCTTTGTCTACCGCGAATTTGGCAACGACAACTCTGCCGCCATAGAAAGACCAATTCCAGAACTGCCGCCACAACAACAAAATCTCAAAGTACAAGCTTCCCGCAAAGGACGCAAAGGCAAAACCGTCACAGTAATTAGCGGTTTTCAAGGCAAAGCGGAAACCTTGGCCGATTTGGTGAAGCAGTTGAAAACCCAGTGTGGGACAGGTGGGACAATTAAAGACAATGAAATTGAAATTCAGGGCGAACACAAGCAGAAAATTGTCGAGATTTTGACCAAGCTAGGTTATAAAGCTAAAATTAGCGGTGGCTAATCTTCAGTGCGGTTTACTGCATCTGAAGCGTGGCCTCGATTGAGAGAATAAATGTTATCTTTGAAAAGTCCAAATATGCTTGAATAGTGGTGAATAACTTCGCCAACAAGCTGTTTTTATGAGATTAACAGGAGGTTCAAATGGATTTAGTTCGTCTTCTGTGTGCCATTTTCTTGCCGCCTTTGGGAGTTTTTTTGCAAGTAGGTTTTGGTATAGACTTTTGGATTAATATAGTTTTGACGCTTTTTGGTTACATTCCTGGGATTATTCATGCAGTGTGGATAATTTCTAAGAAATAATTCTTTGTCGGGATAGCTTGAGTGTACCAATCTCGGCGTTACTGATTCTGAGTAATATTTGCATAGAGGCAATTCATGAATTGCCTCTACGAAAAGAGCTATTATTTAGATATCCGCAACTTCTTAATTAAAAATAAATTGCAATACTGTTCAGTTAGAGTCAAAAACCTTAACACGCGTAGGTTGGGTTGAGGAACGAAACCCAACATTTTGCAGGGTTTGTTGGGTTTCACTTCTTCAACCCAACCTACAATTATCCTTAACTGAACTGTATTGAAATAAATTGGGGATTTACAATTAAATAAATATCCAACTTTTAAAGTGTTACTTTGTTAATCTAATCTGTCACGGTACGTTAGCCAGAGCCATAACAGACCCTTGTATTAGTAAGATTTATTAGTAACTCTAATTGAACAAAAATATAAAAAATAATTTATAACTTTGACGTAAAATTTACAAGAGTGTGACAAAAAACACCTACTTATTTCACTTCAAATAAAAGTTGTAAAGGCACGATTGCTCCCCTCCCAAATGTATATTGTTGTGTGGCGATAAATTACCAAATTAACTCTCATTTTTTAACATAGCGTAGAGCCTAAACTCTAGAAGTAAGGGGCAGATGTGCAATTGCCATTGCACAGTTGAAACGTTCAAATCTTTAATTAGCCCAGTGCGTATATCTAGTACCCAGCCATGAACAATAGGCGCTTTTCGTTCATGGAGTGCCTGACGCATCATCGAAGTTTGGTAAATATTTTTTACTTGCGCCACAACATTGATTTCCGCCAAACGATTCAGACGTTCTTCTCTTGTTGGCAAGGCATCAATTTCTTCTTGTTTCTGTAAGTAGAGTTCCCGAATCGGATTTACCCAATTATCAAGAATTCCGATGGTTCTTCCTTCTAAAGCCGCCTTAATTCCGCCGCAATCGTAGTGACCACAAACGATAATATGTTCCACCCCAAGATGTAAAATTGCATATTCTAAAACGGCTAAAAAGTTAATATCCGTCAGAGAAACTTGATTGGCAATATTACGATGTACAAATAACTCTCCTGGTTCAGTACGGGTAAACTTTGTTAAGGCTAGACGACTATCAGAACACCCAATGTATAGAAAAGGTGGTGTTTGTCCGTTAGATAATTCTTGAAAGTAAGTTGGGTCTATAGCTAGTTTCTCGGCAACCCAAGCCTGATTATTTCTGAAGATTTCATCAATGCTGTTATATTTCATCTTTCGTCAAATTCGAGAGAGAATATGATCAATATTTTAGCTGCTCTACAGTTTCCTTTAAATCAATATGAACTTCTTCAGGGCTAAAATCTTATAAAGATGACAAGATTACAATTTTTTTCTCCGATGCCAAATTTGAGGTTTAGATATTAAGTTATCAGCTTCAATCAGGGGCAACAACTTTGCTACCGTTATGATGGTTGATCGACCAACGGTGATCAATAGTTACAGAGGAAAACTCGCAAATTTCTTCTAGTCGTTTTTGCTGCACAGCAGCTTTACGGAGAGTAATAATTAGCTGATTCACTTGATACCGTAAATCTGGATTATCATTTACCGCTAACATGGTTTGTCTTTCTAAAAGTTGAAGTATAAGTTCGTAGTGAATAGGTGAAGGTAGAGGAATTTGCTCCATGAAGTTAAATTTTGATTTCATATTTGGGATTTTGTATTAGTCAGAGTTTGTCTCTTGTTAATGAATTGTTACATAAGAAATAACTAGTTGCTTATGGCTTTTATTTGATTAGCAATGAAGATTTGGCAAAGATATTGATGATAACTTAACAGCAAAGTGCTGCGTATCTACGCATAGTGTGACCGCTCGGTTATTGTGTGCAGTTAGTTGCCCTACGCCCCTCCGCGCAGGGACGGTGTTGCTTTCAGAAATTCGTCGGCAAGATACGGCCTATCGCTGCGCCGGGATCTGCTTGTTTTACCAAAGATTCTCCAATGAGTACAGCAGATGCACCTGCTGTAAATACCAAACTCAAATCATCTGGGTTGTATAGTCCTGACTCGCTGACAACAAGGATGTTTTTCTCCTGCAATTGGCTACCTCTTGCAGCTAAAAGTTGACAAGTAGTTTGCAGGTTAACAGAGAAATCTTCCAAATTGCGATTATTAATTCCTACTAAGGAGACCCCATCTAAGGCTAACACACGGTCAAGTTCTACTAAATTATGGACTTCAATCAAGGCTGCCATTTTCAGTTTGTTAGCAATTTTCAGGAAGTATTGCAAATCTTGATCGCCCAGGATAGCTGCAATCAACAAAATTGCATCTGCACCGTGAACCCGCGCCAAGTATATCTGGTAAGCATAAATGATAAATTCTTTGCACAGTAGCGGCAAATCTACGGCAGCCCGAACCTTGGCTAAGTTGTCAAAACTACCTTGAAAGAACTTGACATCTGTCAGTACAGAAAGACAAGTAGCTTTGGCTTGTTGATAAGAAAGAGCGATCGCTACTGGGTCAAAATCTGCTCGTAAAACGCCTTTACTGGGTGAAGCTTTTTTAACTTCGGCAATCAATGCTGGCTTAGTCTTACCTTGGCGCAAGGCGGCGATAAAATCACGAGTTGGCGGCGCAGTTAGTACCTGCTTGACCAATTCCTGCAAAGGAACTTTTTCCCGCATTTGGTCATATTCTACTTCTTTCTGCCAGACAATTTCCTCCAAGATGTTCTTTGGCGCTGCATCAGGCACGGCAGTCTGATAACACAATATCGATACATTAATAGCTGGGTTAGGTGAACGGCGGCGAATTTGCATAATCAGTGCTGAGTTAGGAGTTAGGAGTTAGGAGTTAGGAGTTAGGAATTATTAACTCCTAACTCCTAACTTTTAGATGGCGATCGCTCGTTTATAAGCTTCGTCCAAGACTTCGGAAAGTGTCGGGTGGGCGTGAACTAGATGTGCAAGGCTTTGCACAGATTGACGGTTAGCGATCGCGGCTGACGCTTCATGAATTAAGTCTGAGGCGTGCAGTCCGAAAATGTGAACGCCTAAGACTTCTCCGGTGTCTTTGCGATATATCACCTTGGCAATCCCGTCGGCTTCATTTTCTGCTAACGCCTTGGAATTCCCTTTGAAGTAACTTTTACTGGTGGCGATTTCAAAGCCTTCGGTTTGTCCCAACTCCTTCGCTGCGGTTTCTGTTAAGCCCACATAGCTGATTTCTGGATGGGTAAACGCCGCCGCCGGGATGCTGCGATAGTCTACTATTCTTTCCCTACCAACTATGTTTTCTACCGCGATGATGCCTTGAGCAGAAGCCGCATGTGCCAACATCATCTTTCCATTCGCATCGCCAATTGCCCACAAATGCGGTACTACTTCACCGGCTGACAACACTGCCATGCGATCGTCAACTGGGATAAAATTCCGCCGATCAATTTCCACACCCACAGACTCTAAACCGAGATTTTTGGTCGCCGGGATGCGTCCCGTAGCTACCAAGCAAGCATCTACTTCGATGACATCTACATCTTCTTTGGTTTTGAAATCTGCTAACTCAATCACCACAGGTGAACCGGGAATAACTTTTTTGGCGTATATTCCTACTTTCGTTTCAATATCGCGGGGAGTAATCAGCACTCGTTCGGCAAGTTTGGCAATATCGCGGTCAAATCCTGGCATTAGCTGATCTAGGGCTTCAATCATGGTGATTTCACAACCCAAAGCTGAGTAAATATCAGAAAATTCTAAGCCGATGTAACCACTGCCAATAATCGCCACCCAGTCTGGTAATGACTCTAACTTGACGCCTTGATCGCTGGTAAAGACAGTTTTGCCGTCTACTTCAATCCCTGGAGGCACAAAAGGAATTGAACCAGGAGAAAGGATGATGTCTTTAGCTGTGATGGTTTTTTCACCACCGTCTGTGGTAATGGAGACTTTTTGCGCCCCAGCGATTTTTCCCCAACCCCTGATGATATCTACTTTTAGACGTTTGAGGCTGTTGGTTAAGTCGCCTTGAATTTTCGATACGAGATTACTAGCATGATTAGCGATCGCTTGGCGATCGAATTCCACGCTCCCAATTTGAATTCCCAGTGACTTGAGGTGGTGGGCATTGCGTAACTCCCGCACACGTCCAGATGCTGCCAGCAGTGCTTTAGAAGGAATACAGCCCCGATTAACACAGGTTCCTCCCATATCAGCAGCTTCAATAATCGCTGTTTTCAGACCGCAACTTACGGCGTGTAAGGCTGCGCCATGTCCGCCTACACCAGCGCCGATAATTACTAAATCGTAATCATATCCTTGACTCACGTTAGTTTCCCCGTGTGCTTCGCCTATTTATTCTCAACTTGACCGACAATCAGTGCAACCCCTTTAACAGTTATCAATTTTATCCCTTAACTCTAAATCACTTACCATACACTATCAGGACTGTTTACTGTTGACTGTTCACTGATTTAAGGTTCGGGTGTTGCTAACTCAAATTATTATTCACTTACTTCTGGCGAAAATATGGATCTTTTCATTATATCTGAGCTAGTTAATGAATAGAAATTGTAATTTCATCCAGACTCCCCATTCCTCCTTATCCCCACGGTGTACACACAAGTCAAAAAAAGCTCGATTTCCAATTGTTCTCTCGTTCCCATACTCAGTATGGGAACGACCAAAGCCTCATCAGGCTAATTGCTTTATAAAAATGCCTGATTACTTTCTCAAAATACTTAAATGCTTTCACAAAATGACTTTTGACTTACTCAAAATGACCTTTGACTTTCTAATTTCAGTGTTTTCCGCAAGTCAAATCACCTTTGACTTATTCAAACCCCAGTTTGCTTTCTCATTTGGGTGTTTTCCGCAAGCAAAAGGCAGAGCGAAAGTCAAAATTATTTATAAACAAGTTGATAAATTCAAAACCTTGCCAATATACGGCTTGTACCTTACTAGGCAAGAATTTTAAGACTTGTGTGTACACCGTAGCTTATCCCCAAAGAGGCCCCACCTTCCCCACTCCCACACCTTTGAATTTCTTTACAGTGCGTTAGCCTAACACCTAAGCTGGATTTAAGATTTATCCAGAGGATTTACACAGGCGATCGCTCGATGTCTATTCCCCAAATTAGTGAATTTACTATCCGCCGTCATGCTAACGCCAAATCTTTCCAGCAGGGCGAGGCATACTATGCGGCTGGTGCTGTCAATGCTGTTAGCCAACGTGGTCATCTGGTTCAGGCAGATGTTATGGGCAATCAAACTAGACCTGATCATGTCAATCTGAGTTTCGATAGCAGTGGGTTAACCTCAGTCAACTGTACCTGTGGTTACAACTTTGAGGGTTGGTGCAAACACATTGTAGCGACGATGCTCGTTTGTGCGCGTAACTCAGAAAATATTGAGCAGCGCCCTACCTTAGAACAACTACTTGATCGCTTGGATCATACCCAAACTCAAAAGCTGCTGCAAAATTTGGTAACAGAATACCCACCACTAATCGAGGCGATTAACCGCCATGTTAATTGGATGATCAATCCGGCTCTTGAGGAAACAACCACAAAACCTCTGCGCCGTATTACTATTGATCCGGCTCCCTTTCGCAAACAAGTCCGGCAGATTCTCCGGGATGCCGTGCGTTACTTTGAGGAGGGGTGCGAAGAAGACCCGATTGCCGGGGAATTGCTGAGTGTAGTCCAAACTGCGATAGATTTTAGCGAACAGGGAGAGGGTGAAAATGCGATCGCTATTTTAGAAGTGATTACCTCTACCTGTGTGGAAAATTGGCATGAGGTTGCAGAATACGGCGTTGAAAATGATCAAATTGTCGGAGAATTGAATAATGCTTGGTGTGAAGCAATTCTCAGTGTGGAGCTGACCCCAGAAGAAAAAGTTGATATTCAAATAAATTTGGAAACCTGGCAAGATGAATGGAATGCTGATTTTGGCCTAGTTATGGAGGCTTTACGCCAAGGTTGGGATTATCCGCCACTGGTGCAAGTTCTCCAAGGTAATATCACCGAAAGGGGGGCTTGGGAAGAAGACGTGCCAGACTATGCAGATGATTTGGCACTAATTCGGCTGAAAATTCTCGAACGTCAGGAACGTTACCAAGAATACCTATATTTAGCAGAAGCGGAAGGACAAACCCAGCAGTATCTCACAATGCTAGGGCGTTTAGGTAGAGTGGAAGAAGCAATTGATGCTGCTCAAACCCAGATGAACTCAATGGAAGAAGCCTTTGCTTTAGCGAAAACACTCAGCGTTCAGGGGGCATTACAGCAAGCACTAGATATAGCCCAGAGTGGATTAAATTTACCGGGTAATTGTCAGTACGAATTGGGAATTTGGACAAGTGATTTGGCTCTGGAATGGGGTAATAGTCAAGCTGCTTTATTAGCAATCAAGGCGGCTTTTCAAGTCAAATCTTGCTTTGTAGACTACCAAAAGATGACAGAATTGGCTGGGGAAAACTGGGAAAGCCTGAAAACAGACTTGCTGAAAATTATCCGTACTGATAGTGGTTGGGGAACAGAATCAGACAAGGTGGATATATTTTTATATGAAGGGCTAATTGATGATGCAATTGCGATCGTTAGTGAACTCAGTTCTTATTATTCCGAGTTGATTCACCGAGTCATGGATGCTGCCATCCCTCATAATCCGGGTTGGGTGATTGCTAATGCTCGTCACCGTGCCGAAAAGATTATGGATGCAGGTAAAGCCGAATACTACTACTATGCGGTTGAATGGTTGAAAAAGGCACGTAATGCCTACTTGGAATCTGGGAAGAAAGCAGACTGGTTAAGTTATCGGGAAAACTTGATGCAAACCCACGCTCGGAAACATAAATTGATGGGAATGTTTAAGCAAAGGGGTATGGATCTTTAGGCTGTCTACCCGACAGCATCTTCTAATTATTTGCGCCTACTTGCTTACCTTCAGAAGTAATAAGTGTAACCTGGATCGCGTCATACGCAAAATCCTGATTTATCCAAATACTTTAGGTCTATTCTCCCGCAGTCACAGATAATTCCAACATATCTGCTTGTTTATGCGGCTCAAATACCATCAATACTTTTAAGTCTGCATTGATACTTCCCTAGCTGAACAAATATGACATTTACCTTACTCAGTGCTGAATAAATTGAGAATTGCCCAAGATATCAACTTTAGCAACAGTAAGATTCACATCTGAAATAGTCGCCGTATAATCCCACAGTTCCTAACAAAAAATAGTCCAGTGCGATGATTGATAAATATCCTCAGAATCTAATAGTCTCCTGCTTACCTCTGAGTATCCTTCTATCACTCAGTAGCATATCTTCTAGTCCAGAGAAAGCTCAGGCTATTGATACTACAGAATTGCGAACTAGTAATTTCATCCTGTCGCAAAAACTCCCACCACCACAGGATGTCCAACCACCTGCACCTTCGCCACTTCCCTCACCGGAACTGCCACAGCCACTTCCGCCACCAGCAGAACTATTTCCCCCCTCTGCCCCAACTCCCACACCAGAGGAACCACTACCTGGTAACTTTCCTCAAACTATTGTTGTTGAACGGTTTGAAGTTATTGGTAGCACAGTCTTCAGTGCCCAAGAGTTAGCCAAAGCCACTGCTGAATTTACGAAACGACCGATCTCACTGACCCAAGTGTATCAGGCACGTTCTAAAATCACTGATCTATACATCAAAAATGGTTACATTACTTCTGGTGCCTATATTCCACCCCAAAGAATCCAATCCGGTGTTGTCAAAATTCAGGTGGTGGAAGGTAAATTAGAAGATATCCAGGTAACTGGGACTCGGCGGTTGAATCCGAATTATGTCCGCAGCCGACTAGCAATAGCGACATCACCGCCTCTGAATCGTCAGCGTCTACTAGAGGCGCTGCAACTTTTGCAACTTAATCCTTTGATTCAAAACGTGACTGCTGAACTCTCAGCAGGATCGCAAAATGGTGTGAGTCTCTTAGAAGTTAAGATCAGTGAGGCAAAAACCTTTAGTAGCCAAATAATTCTTGATAATGGGCGATCGCCTAGCGTTGGCAGTTTCCGCCGCCGATTACAATTGAATGAAGCCAACTTATTGGGACTGGGAGACGCTCTGGGTGTAGCTTACACTAATACCGATGGTAGCAACTCCTTTGACGCCAGCTATACATTACCACTCAATCCCCAGAACGGAACCCTGAGTTTCAACTATGGCACTACCTCAAGTAATGTCATTGAACCTCCTTTCAACGTTTTAGATATCCAATCGGCTTCTCGCTATTACGAACTAACATTTCGCCAGCCCATAGTTCAAACTCCGACACAAGAATTCGCCGTGGGGTTGACAGCTTCCCGACGGGAAAGTGAAGCCTCCTATTCCCCATTGGGAGAGCGACTAGCTTTCCCCGGTTTAGGCGCTGATGAACAGGGACGCACCAAGGTATCTGCGTTGCGATTTTTTCAAGAATGGACTTCTCGTAACAGCCATGAAGTCATCGCCCTCCGCTCTCAATTTAGTTTGGGCATAGATGCGTTGAATCCCACGATTAATCAAAATCCTCCCGACAGCCGTTTTTTTGCTTGGCAAGGGCAAGCGCAGTGGGCACGCCTTTTAGCTCCTGAAACCTTACTGTTACTTCGTTTAAATACCCAACTCGCATCCAGAACACTATTACCTTTAGAGCAATTTGGCTTAGGTGGGCAAGATAGCATTCGAGGCTACCGTCAAGATTACCTGCTGACGGATAATGGCACTTTTGTTTCTGCTGAAGTTCAAGTACCGATTCTGCGCTTACCCCAGATAGATAGCACGTTACAGGTTGTCCCCTTTGCGGATTTTGGTATTGGCTGGAATAGTTCTGGTGTAGAGAATCCCGCTCATAATATTCTAGCTGCTGTTGGTCTGGGTTTGCGTTGGTCACAGAGCGATCGCTTCACCGTTCGTCTTGACTGGGGCATTCCTTTAGTATCTGTTGACTCAAATGAGAGAACATTACAAGAAAACGGTCTGTATTTTAGTTTATTCTATAATCCTTTTTGAATTTTGAATTTTGAATTGTTAATCTGGGTATCCTATGAAAGACAAGGTTAGATGATATAGACCAAGGGACAAAGTTTATAACTTATGTATGAGTGGAGAAAACAGCTAGAACTTCTACCGCAAAAACTGATTGAACAATTAGCCATCTCATTCCAGAAGATGAAGAGTGCTGAATTTCGTTAGCGGATAGCTATACTTTAGCCCGTGTGGAATGTGGGTTAAAAGACCGCCTCCAAGGGGAGCAACAGAACAGCAGGGTATGTACCAAGCACATAACTACTGAGTAATTTTTAATTGACTCAGGACTCAAGATTGAGTGCAGTTAATCATGAAGAGAAAGGCTAGTTTGCACCCTCAAACTAATTTTGAAATCACCGACAGTGGCAACTTTGATTGAGCAAATCTCCCCAGAAGTGTAGGCTGAAAGTCTGCACTTCTGGGAGTAGTATTTTTCAGACTAAGACATAAGGATATAAGAATTTGAGGAACAGCCATGCTAGGAAATGAGCGGGAAAAAATACGCCATCTGTTGGTCATTCAAGACCTGGAAGGGCAGCGAACTGTCCCCTTGGAAGAAACTACTTATTCTCTGGGGCGGCATCCCGCAAACACTATTGTCTTGGCTTCCCGGTCAGTATCAATGCAACATGCAATTTTATTGCGAGTAACTGTTCCACAGACTGACCAATACGGTTTCCAGGTTATTGATGGCAACTACAAGGGAAAAGCAAGTACTAACGGCTTATTTGTCAATGGGACTAAATGCTTTTCTCATAATCTCAGAAACGGAGATATCATCGCCTTTGGCGGTAATCAAGCTCAAGCTAAATATTATGCTATTTCCAACCTCTCAGAAGAAGCATTTTCTGAATCTCGTGATGTTGAAGACTTATCTGGTTTCTTATCAGAGCAAGCCAGTCCTGCCAATCCTTTTCAAACCCTAGCTATCGATCCCAGCTTTGAAGCAGCTAGTGAGTCCGCCCTAGCTCGTCTAGCATCCTTCCCTGAACTGATCCCCAATCCAATTATTGAGATGGATTTCGAGGGAACAGTTACTTATCTCAATCCGGCTGCAACTCTCAAGTTTCCCAAACTCAGGGAAGTTGGGACGCAACACCCGATATTAACAGGACTCTTGAGTGGAGTTAAGAATCTAGAAAAAAATTCTTTTGTGCGGGAGGTGGAAGTAGGCGCAGAAGTTTTTGAACAATCGGTTCTCTACCTTCCTGAAAGTGATTTAATAAGAACTTTTATTATTAGGGATATTACAGAGCAAAAACAGGCGACAGCTGAACTGCGTCAGCGCGATCGCTTGCTACAAGCAGTTGCGGAAGCCGCTAATTATTTGCTAGGGGAAATAAATTACGAAACTGGTATTGATCGAGCTCTAGCTGTATTGGGCGAAGCAGCCAAGGTAGATCGTGTCTATCTTTTTCAGAACCATCCCCATCCTATTACAGGGGAAATGGCAGTCAGCCTACGGTTTGAATGGACACACTCCTTTCTTGAATCTACCCACCAGCATTGGCAGAATCAGCCTTATCAAGCTTCTGGATTAGCCCGTTGGTATACTGTTCTCTCTAGCGGCCAGTCGATTAGCGGACTCACCCAAAAATTTCCGATCGCCGAACAAGAATTCCTGATTAGAGATGGCATTCAATCCCTTCTCTTAGTCCCTCTTTGCTTCGAGAAGGAGTTTTGGGGTTATCTTGGCTTGGCAGACTGCACCTTTGAGCGTCATTGGTCTAAGCACGAAGAATCTACCCTTTTGACAATGGCCGCCAGTATCATTGGTACGCAACAGCGTCGGCAAGTAGAAGAAAAGATTCGCTATCAAGCCCTCCATGACCTGCTGACAGGGTTGCCCAATCGCTTACTATTTAATGAGCTGCTCAGTAAAACCCTGCCCAACGCCACTCGGAATGGGGAAAGTTTAGCTGTGATCTTCCTCGATCTGGATCGCTTCAAGGTGATTAATGACACTCTGGGGCACACTCTGGGAGATCAATTGTTACAAAGCGTCGCTCAAAGATTACAAGACTCACTCAGAGGCGGAGACACCATAGCCCGTTGGGGAGGTGATGAATTCACTATTTTACTCCCGCGAGTCAATGATATTGAAGAAGTAACGCTGGTGGCGAATAGAATGTTACAAGCCTTAGAGGATGCTTTCCATCTCCAAGGGCATGAACTTTATGTGACTGCCAGCCTCGGTATTGCGTTGCTTGATAGCAATAGTCCTGATGCCGAAACACTAATCCAGCACGCAGATGCCGCTTTATACTACGCCAAGGACAAAGGGCGGAATAACTACCAATTCTACAGTGTTTCCCTGAGCGCCAAAAATCCTGAACTCCTGACTTTAGAAAAGAGCTTGCGCTATGCCCTAGAACGTAAAGAATTTACAATATACTATCAACCTCGTGTGAACATTGCCACAGAAGAAATTACTGGTATGGAAGCTCTGTTGCGTTGGCAGCACCCAGAGATGGGGTTGATCGCACCCAGTGTCTTCATTCCCCTCGCCGAAGAGAGTGGATTAATTATCCCCATCGGCGAATGGGTGCTGCGGACAGCTTGTATCCAAAATAAAACCTGGCAAGATGCAGGATTGCCACCCATAACGATCGCTGTCAATCTTTCTCTGAAGCAGTTCCGCCAACCAAAATTGCTGGAGATTATAGCCGAAGTGTTAGAGCAAACCGGGCTGGAGCCACGCTTTTTAGAATTAGAAATTACTGAAAGCATAGCCATTGAGAATTTAAATTTTACCAAGATGGTGTTAGAAAATCTACAGCAGATGGGTGTTTACATCTCCATTGATGACTTTGGTACAGGTCATTCATCGCTCTCGCGCCTACAGCTTTTGCCACTCCACAATCTGAAAATTGATAAGTCTTTTATTCAAGATTTGACGCACGATGTCAAAGTTGCTCATATTATCAAGGCCATAGTTGGCTTGGGACAGAGCTTGGGATTGAAGTTGACAGCCGAAGGGGTAGAAACAGAAGAGGAACTGGCGTTCTTGAGATCGATCAACTGTGACGATGTACAGGGCTTTTTATTCTACCGGCCACTTTCTGCAAAGATTGCAACAGAAATCCTCGAAAGTAAACGCCCAACACTCTAGTACTTTATGAAAGGGACAGGGAACCTGACTTTTGACGCTATGTAGAAAAACCAACGCGAAACCTAACCCCCCAGCCCCCAACCCTGTAGGGTTGGGGGAGAATTCAAAGCCTCTCTCCTTGCATGAGAGAGGAATGGAAGTGAGGTTTTCCAGATCCCGTGAAAAGTCAGACAGGGAACAGGAAAACTGCTTGTACCAGTGAGGATACAATAGCATTGATTGTTTTGCTGCCGACCTTTTTCGTTTTATGCTGCCAGTCATTTATTCCGACGAATTTTTAGATCACAAGACTGGAAAATACCATCCCGAAAAACCAGAACGCTTGATAGCGATCGCTACTGCCCTAAAAACAGCTACATTCGCAGATAAAATTACCTGGTGTGAGCCGACACCAGCATCAGAACAGCCATCACTGATGTCTGTGTTAGTGAAAGCCCATAGCCCAGCCTACATCAAAAAACTTTGGCAAATCGCTTCTAGTGGCGGCGGTCCTTTGGATGGAGATACGCCAGTTTCCCCGCGCAGTTATGATGTGGCATTGTTGGCAGTCAGTGCCTGGTTAGATGGAGTTGAGGCTGTCCTAAAGTCGGCTAATCCGGCTTTTGTATTGGCGCGTCCCCCAGGACACCATGCAGAAAGTGATGCGGGGATGGGCTTTTGCCTATTTTCTAATGCAGCGATCGCCGCTTTATTTGCTCTGGAACAACCTGGAATTAACCGCGTCGCCATCCTCGATTGGGATGTGCATCACGGTAATGGTACTCAGGCGATCGTTGAAACTGAAGCACGCATCGCCTACTGTTCCCTACATCAGTATCCATGCTATCCCGGTACTGGAAGAGCGACAGAATGCGGCTTTCATAATAATGTCTTAAATTTACCTGTACCCCCTGGTAGTGATATTGCAGTATATCAGCCACTATTTGAAAGACAGGTCGTACCGTTTTTAGCTAACTTTCAAGCGGATTTACTGATTGTGAGTGCTGGCTATGATGCCAATGCCGCAGATCCTTTGGCAAGTATCAATTTGCAGCCAGAAGACTACGCTTTATTTACTGATTATTGTCTAGGCGTAACTCGTAAAATTGTATTTGGCTTAGAAGGTGGTTACGATTTTGAGACTCTTTCTCGATCAGTTGTAGCGACGATTGAACGCTGTTTACTTTAAGCTTTCTTTGTTTACCTCTATTATTTCTGTAAGAATTCACTCCGTCAGAATTCAGCAATGAATTCTGACTCCTGACTTCTGAATTCTTCTTCATAAATTCTGACTTCTGACTTCTAGGTACTGAATTCTTACTTATTTCTAGTAGCTCCAAGCAGCAGTTTATAAAGTATCATATTGTACAAATAATTCCTGACTTTACTAGAAGTATTGACTTGCCTGAAAAAGTTTAGACAAAATCCCAGCATTCTAGAAATTTGATTGCTATATTAGATTAAATAACTATTCTGGCAAGGGTTGAAAAGCTGTGCGGCATGATTTACAGGGCTTGGAAATTAGTCAGGATGAACTACAAAAGCTGGCTAATTTGCCTGTCAATGAGGAACTTTTAATCATCACAAATCCTCTGAAACTATTAGCAAATATATATATCCAAAAGCTGAAAAGCTCTGAAGGTGCAACTGTAGTTTTTATTGGATTTTCTACATTTGTTTTTGTCTATATTTTATTTGATATAATTATTAAATTTTTTGTGACGTGGATCACAATTCCATCTTGGATATTGTTAATTATCTTAGGTCTTTGGGTTGGCGGACTTACGCAAACTATCTTATATTTAATCTGGAAAACTAGAAAGAAAATTGTCAAAATTAATATGACAAAATCTCTGCAAACTCTGTTAAATGAGGTAAGTAGATATAATACTGTTATTAGAGTAATAGATATTAATGACCAAATAGAAGAAGCTGGTAATCCAGAAGTAGTTATAAAGGAAAGGGAGGGTGTGATAGAAGCGCTTAAACTCACCAAAGCTGATTTAGTTCGCGCTTTGAAGACAGAAAGGATTTTGAGGGAGCATAAGAGCTTTATCCTTAGTAATACAGAATTATTCGTCAACAATTTAGCAACTTTAACAGCCATGCAAGTAACCGAACAGGCTACCGAACATGGAAGGTTGCTCAATGAAGCATTACAAATTGCATTAGATGTGCAAGACGAAATGAAAAGATTACAGACTCGGCGTTAAAATAATTCGTAATTCGTAATTAAGTTTTGTAATGGAGATTTAGAAAGTACTCCTGAATTTATTCAGTACGGGCTAAACCATAGCTATCCGCTAACAGCACTCAATTAGGAACGTGGATTAAATAAAAAAATCCAAAACTTTATCCTGTCTCTAACTTCCCTCTCCAATATATCGGAGAGGGATTGAGGGTGAGGTAAGCCAGGGACAACGTAACCGACTCACCAGATATTCTCAATGGCTTTTTCCATAATCCTTCCCACGGTTGCGATCTCCGGTCTAACATAAAGAATATTCGTAAAGCGATCGCTTATCCGCATGGACTGGAAAGAAGTTAGAGGCAACTGGGTAATCATTCCCCGAAATCCCATAGGTATCATCCATTTTTTAGGAGGTGCATTTGTCGCCACTGCACCGCACATCACTTATCGCTGGTTACTGGAAGAACTGGCAAGTAAAGGTTATGTTGTAATTGCTACGCCTTTCGTCAATACATTGGATCATACTGCGATCGCACAATCCGTACTGCTAAACTTTGACCGCACTCTCGAACGTTTACATGAGTCTGGGGCATTACGCAAGCTTTACTTCCCCATCTACGGCATTGGACACAGTATGGGTTGTAAACTTCACTTGCTCATTGGTAGCCTATTTAAAGTAGAACGCGCAGGCAATATTTTAATATCCTTCAACAACTACGCCGCAAAAGAAGCTATCCCCCTAGTAGAACAGTTCAATTCTACTTTTACGATCGAGTTTACCCCCTCACCTTTGGAAACTAACAAGCTTATCCAAGATCGTTACAATATCCGGCGCAATTTATTAATAAAATTTAGCAATGACACAATTGATCAATCGGCAGCTTTAACCAAAATCTTACAACAACGCTTTGATGAGATGGTGACAACACAAACGTTACCAGGAACTCACACAACACCTCTAGGTCAAGATATTAAATGGCAAACTGGAACATTTTTCACTCCCTTTGATGCCTTAGGGCAATGGTTCAAGCAAGAAGCATACCGCGACTTGAATCAGCTAAAAAGCAATATCCTCTTGTGGTTAAATCCTCTGGCAGCGCCATAATGTTTTATGACTGTTAAACAGTCATAAAATCGACGTAAAAAGATAAATTAGTTAGTATTATATCTGGATATACTACTAACTAATTAGTCGATATCATATTTTTATTTACTATTTTACAGCCAACTATTAATGAGTGTTTCATCCAACTTTATATGTTTCAAATACTAGTAATTGATGACGACTATTCAATAAAAACACTCCTGAAAAGGATGTTAGAAAAACAGGGTTATGAGGTAGTTACTGCCAGTAGCGGCGAGGAAGGAATAGAAAAGGCACTGGCTTACAATCCAGCATTAATTATTTGTGATTGGATCATGCCGGGGTTGAGTGGACTGGAAGTTTGCCATCGCATTAAGAAAGACCCCAAATTTTATACCACATTCTTTATTTTATTAACATCCTTAGATTCCGTTGCCGATTGCGTCAAAGGTTTAGATGCTGGTGCTGATGATTTTATCTCCAAACCTATCGAACACAATGAATTACAAGCACGGGTAAGAGCGGGATTACGCTTGCATCAATTGAGTAGAGATTTGCAAGCTCAAAAGTTGCTTTTAGAATCAGAAATGTCAGAAGCCGCAGAATATGTGCGATCGCTGCTGCCTCTTTCCATGACTGAACCCTTCAATATAAATTTCCGATTCATTCCCTCACGGCAACTTGGCGGTGATTGTTTCGATTACTACTGGCTCGATGCTGATTATCTGGCAATTTACTTAATGGATACTGCCGGACATGGACTCAAAGCTACTCTTCCCTCAGTTTCAGTGCTGAATCTGCTGCGTTCTCGTGCGCTCAAAAGTCTGGATTATTATCAACCTAGTGATGTATTGAAAGCTTTGAATGATACCTTTCAGATGAATTATCAAAATGACAAATACTTTACGATTTGGTACGGAGTTTACAACCGAATCAATCGCCAGTTAATTTATGCTAGTGCAGGTCATCCACCAGCAGTTTTAGTAACCGGCACATCTCCAAGGAAGTCTGAAGTTAAACTCTTGAAAACGCCCGGTATGCCAGTTGGGATGTTTCCAGAGGCAAAATATGTTGATGGGTTTTGCAATATTGAAAAATTCAGTACCCTTTACATTTTTAGTGATGGCGCTTATGAACTCACTAAATCAGATGGCACACTTTGGAGCTTGGATGCTTTTATTCAGCTACTAGTTAGCTTACAAGATCCTGTTGATTGCCAACTTGAGCGCGTACTGAGTTATTTAATCGCTCTGAACTCCAAAGATGCTTTTGATGATGATTTATCTATTTTGCAAATGAACTTTAATTAACTAATTATTTGAGACTAAAACCTGATTAAATGCGTCTTGGCTGGGGAAGATTTCAAATACTTTATCCATATTAGTCAGTTCAAATAATATCCTGACTTGCTCATTAATTGAGCAGAGAACGAGCTTAGTATCTGCGGCTCGCAAGGTTTTGAAAGCTAATACTAAAGCTCCTAAACCTGAGCTATCCATAAATGTTACATCTTGAAAATCAACTAATACAATTTTCGCACCAGTTACTAAAACATCAGTAATATTTTGTCGGAAGTCTTGTGAAGTTGTGGCATTTAAATTACCGATGAGCTTAATAACTTTTACTTGTTCTCTCATAATACCTCACTCTGATTTGTGTAAATAATACTCTGTTGTCGTTAGTATATCCCAATCATAGATCATTTAAAAATGCTTACCAATTGAAGAAGTTATCGCATTACTAAAGCCCATAATTTTGAGGATATTTTACCCCAAATCCTGATGAGTAAAGGATTTAGCATTAGCTCCGGTGTAAGTAGCTACAATATGACCATCGCCAGTCATTTGATATTTGTATGTCACTAATCCTTCTAAACCAACGGGGCCGCGAGGAGGCATTTGTTGTGTACTAATCCCTACTTCTGCACCGAAACCATAGCGGAAGCCATCAGCAAAGCGAGTGGAACAATTGTGGAATATATTGGCTGAATTTACCAGTCCAAAAAAACTTTCGACAGCCGTTAAATCTTCACTAATAATGCCGTCAGTATGACGAGAACCATATTCGTTAATATGGGCGATCGCATCTTCTATAGAATCTACAATCTTAATCGACAAAATAAAATCGCTGTATTCAGTTTCCCAGTCTGTTGTTGTTGCAGTTGCAATGTTAGGCAAAATTGCTAAGGTACTTTTATCACCTCTTAATTCCACATGGCGTTCTTGCAAAGCATCGGCAACTTTTGGTAAAAATTCTGTAGCAATCGAGGAGTGAACTAGCAAAGTTTCAATTGCATTACAAACAGCAGGATATTGCGCTTTGGCATCAACAGTAATCGGAACTGCTTTAGAAATATCAGCTGCTTTATCTATATAAAGATGACAAATTCCATCGGCGTGACCTAGTACCGGAATGCGCGTATTTTCCTGCACAAACCTCACAAAGGAATTAGAACCTCTAGGAATAATTAAATCTACATATTTATCTAATTTCAAAAGTTCTAGAGTTTCTTCTCTAGTTGTTAGCAACTGTACCGCATCAGGATTAACAGCAGTATGAGATAATCCTTGCTTAATTGCCTTAACGATCGCTTCACAAGAACGCACCGCTTCCTTTCCACCTTTAAGGATTACACCATTGCCCGATTTGATCGCCAAGGAAACAATTTGAATCGCCGCCTCTGGACGTGCTTCAAAAATAATCCCCAAAACGCCTAAAGGACAAGTGATCCGCTTGAGAGTCAAACCAGTGTCTAGTTCGCGGTGAATCTGGAGTTTACCCACTGGATCAGCTAGCTTACCAACATCTCGTACCCCAGCGATCGCATCTCTTAATTTATGTTCATCCAACTGCAAGCGTTTATAAAGCGGTTTGGGAATTCCATCGGCAGTAGCAGCTTCACAATCAGCAATATTTGCTTTTAAAATTTCATCTCTAGCTGATTCTAAAGCTTGAGCGATCGCTTCAAGTGCTTGATTTTTTGCCTCAGTGGAGAGGATCGCTAGCTTACTTGCAGCTTGACGGGTTTGCCCTGCGATCGTAATTAGGGGAGAAGCAATGTCAAGAATAGTCATAGCACAAATCTTTACTTTTTCCTCATCTTATCAACCAGAGTTGATGATTAGACATCTGGTGAAATTAATTATGCGTTGCCCGAAATCCTTGGTAAGCACAATTCATGAATTTTCATTCTTATATCTATTGGTATGTCTTCCTCCAATCGGGTGAACCATCTGGGTAATCAATAATTACTCTGATCGGGTGAAGCTTGATTGGGTTCAAAAGATTTATTCTGTAATTATCAAACACAGACACATTATAGCTTTTACTTTTACATCAATCAAAATATTGTAAGTATTATTACACAGATTATTTGAAAATCTTAAATATGATTTATGCGTTCCAGAGACTAGAGAGACATAGTAATTTATGTTTCTCTAGTCTTTTACTTTTGTTCGCGTATAATTTCCGCGAACTTACTCTTTTTTGTCCAAAGTCCAATCAAATGTAAAATGGGATGTATTACTGCTCTTTGGCAAGTTGGGCTTTTGCCTGTTGCCAGAGAGTTTCTAACTCATCCAAACTGTAATCAGAAAGGGGACGATCAACAGCTGCCTCCATTTTTTCTAATCGCTGGACAAATCGCTGATTGGTGCCTTGCAAAGCAGCGCTAGGGTCAAGATTATGCCAACGGGCTAGCTGAATCACCGCAAACAGTAAATCGCCTAATTCTGCTTGTTGTCGTTCTGATGTTTCCTCAGCTAGAGCCTGTTGAAACTCTCCCAACTCCTCATCAAACTTATCCCAGACGCCCTGAATATTTTCCCATTCAAACCCGATAGCCGCAGCCTTTTGAGAAATCTTCATCGCCGCCGTCAGTGGGGGAAGGGTACGTCCATAACGAGCGAGTTTAGCACTAAGTTTTTGACTATCTGGAGATGCTTCGCCTTTTTCCGCAGCTTTAATTTGTTCCCAATTTTGCCGCACCTCATCCACACTTGTAACAGACACATCACCAAACACATGGGGATGACGGCGAATCAACTTTTGGGAAATCCCCTGAGTTATTTCTTTGAGGGAAAATTCCCCAGATTCGCTAGCGATTTGAGCTTGCAGCACCACTTGTAATAATAAATCGCCTAACTCCTCTGCGATCGCACTCTTATCCCCACCCTTAATTGCGTCCACCACCTCATAAGCTTCCTCAATCACATAAGGTATCAGCGTTTCGGCAGTTTGAGCCAAATCCCAAGGACAACCACCATCAGGCGATCGCAACTTCGCCACCACCTCAATCAACTCCTGCAACGCCGCCAAACTCTCATCTTGATTTTCCATACCTCAGCGTACCCCTGCGCTTCCCTCAGCGTACCTTTGCGTTAAAAAAATTATTTCTTTGTCCTAGACCGACTACCACTCCTCCTCACTTTCCGCTTCTTAATTTTGCCACTAGGAAGCAACCCCCGAACCCCCTGTTTTTGAAAGCGCTTGTATGCCGAACCGCCCCAATCGCACAGAGAATGACTCATCGCACCGAGTTCCAACCCCAAAAACAGAGCGATATATTCAGTATCGTAATCCACGAGCGATCGCCCCACAGTTCTACCCAAATCCTGCCAAGTAAAACTCAGATTCCATAACCTTTCGGCAATTGCTAAAACGAAAATTGCCAAGATAGCGAGTAAACAGCCGAGATAAAGTACCCGGAGGATCGTGCCAATAATCGGTCCGTGGGATAAAAAAGAACGATGACGGAGACTTTTTTGATAAGGTAGCCAAATCCAGCGCAAGAAACCCCAGCGTTGAAATTGCACAGAGTAAATATCCAAATCGGGTCCAAACATCAGCCCTCCAAATAGAAACCCGCCTGCAACCAACAAAGTCGCATTGCTACTGCGAGTCTGCCAGAAAGTAATGCCCGCCACGAACGGCAGAGCATACATAGTAATGCGATCGTGCGTCCGACCAGAGGGCATCCTAAATCCTGTTAGCGATAGCGGGGCGTTTAGCCCGTGTTGAGTAACTGAATATTGAGTCAGTATAAGAGAAAAAAAGATTTTCCCAAAACTACTAGCGCAACGCGAAATATTTTGCTATAGTAGTTAAGGATTGGGCGGTTAGCTCAGTTGGTAGAGCGCCTGCCTTACAAGCAGGACGTCATCAGTTCGAGTCTGGTACTGCCCATAATTCAAAAAGCCGTCAGCTTGGCGGCTTTTTAATTGGAAGCATAGTTTTACCGCCGTGATTTACAGTGATATTATTATCGTAAATCACCTGAAATTACCTGCAATTACCGAGTAATTTTAGCTCAGATTTAGCGGATGAAATTAACGATTGAGATAAGGTTCCACTCATGCGATCGTTTTTCCTGGTAGATGGGCGATCGCATGAGTGGTGGGTAGCCAAAGCACTACGTAAAAGTCGCCCCAGTTATGGAGTTCTTTAACCGCCGAGTTCAGATTTGCCGAGAAGCGATCGCTCTGAATGTAGTTTAATAAGTTTTAGGGGAGCGATCGCTCTGACAACACCATCATTCCACCTCAGAACACGAAAGGCCGAGTTAAAGCGATCGCGCTTTTCAGTTTTATTACGGTATGCTTTGCACAAAACCTGTAAATTCGTATCCCTATGTAGTTTATTCTGGATTTGAGGGGGGGCGATCGCGAAGATATGCTAAATTCTCACGAGCACTAATAGTATTAGGATGATTCAACCCCAACCGTTGCTCAAAAATATCTAAGGCTTGTTGGTAGAGGGGTTCGGCTTCGCTGTATCTGCCTTGGGAACGATAGAGTTCTGCCAGGTTGTTGAGGCTATTGGCAACATCAGGATGTGATTCTCCCAGAAGGTGTCGCCTTAGTTCCAAAGCTTGGAGACACAGGGGTTCGGCTTCGCTGTATCTGCCTTGGGATTTGTAGAGTGACGCCAGATTGTTGAGGCTAAATGCAACATTAGGATGTGACTCTCCCAGCAGGTGTCGTATTAGGGACTTCCAGAGAATAAAATATACAGTCAATAAAAATGATAATCATTCTTTAGAAAACCTGTTTCTTGTTTTTCTTGGAATAATTTATTCTTTGGAAGTCCCTTATTATCATATTGGATTAGACTGGGGGCTTTCGGAATCCGCAGTCTGTCGAACGGTTTATAAAATCGAAAATATTTTAATTAAGTCGAGAAAGTTTAGTCTACCGGGTAAAAAAGAATTGTGGAAAATGTCAAATGAAGAAGATTTGGTGGTGATGGATGTGACGGAAAGTCCGATTGAAAAACCTAAAAAAGGTCAAAAAAGGTTTTTTAGCGGAAAATAGGGAGAGCATACTTTAAAGACACAAGTAATAATTGAACAAAAAAGCGGTCAAATTATATGTTTAGGGCATGGGAAGGGTAAAAATCATGATTTTCGCTTATTTAAAACCACTGGAGTCAGATTTGGAGAATTAGTCAAAGTTATAGCAGATAAAGGCTATCAAGGAATTGCCAAAATTCATCAATTAAGTGAGCCAGCGCGGTCTTGGGGGTTTCCCCCATGAGCGACTGGCGGTGAAACGCCGATCAAGAAACCAAAAGATAAAAAACTAACGAAAGAACAGAAGAAATATAATCGAGAACTTAATCGATTAAGAATTGTTGTTGAACACGTTAATCGGCGGTTAAAAATCTTTAAAATTTTGTCGAACAGATATCGAAATCGTCATCGACGTTTTGGCTTAAGTTCGAATTTAATTGCGGGAATTTATAATTACGAAATATCGTTATAAATTGGGTTAAAAATTAAATTAATCAAATAAATTCAGGTATTAATTAATAACTGGAGCGATGTTTACTGTTAATATTTTTAGTGGGCGATTACCTGATAATACTCAATTAAAAAATTGATAAATTCCTTCTTCTTTATTATTGCCAAAAACTGAAATTTAAATAACCCTTAATTCTACCACAGAAGATTTATGCAAGAGTTCTATTGATTCGGGAGTTAAAGTATGGTTTGGGAAATTACTGCTGAGGAACTGTTGGAGCGGTATGCTGATGGGGAACGTAACTTTGCTGGAATTAAATTGGCTCATTATGGGCTTTATGGATTTCGCCGCTCCAAGCATAGTGGTCTCGATCTTGACGGTGTTGTTTTGCGAGATATCAACTTGCGAGGAGCTTATTTGCATGATGTCTATTTGATTGGAGCTGATTTGACTGGATCTGACTTGGGCGGTATTTTCTTGGACAGTTGTACGTTGGTGCGTGCTATTATTCGTGATGCTAATTTGTGTGCTGCTACCTTGTGTGGAAGTACTTTCGGTGATGCTGACTTGCGGGGAAGCAACTTGAATTATATGAATGCCAGTATTGCTATTTTTCGTCAAGCTCAAATCGGCTCCTTCGAGCGTGCTATTCTCGCTCAGACTGACTTCCAAGGCGCTCACATCGATAGCGGTATTATCTGTAGAGGTTGGAATTTGATCTGGAATACCACTATGCCCGATGGGCAGGTTGTAAGAGGTCCTCAGTGGGGAAACGGTCGTGATGCCAGGTGAAGAATTATCTTCATCTGTTGCAGCCATTAAAGAAGCAGACTGAGTGTTAAGAGCATCAAGTTTTACTTTGATGTCACGAACCTTCCGGTTTTCAATTACATCCCGAATTTCAGTCGGGATATTTGACAGAAAACTATATCCAGTTTTTTCCTCAAGAGTTCTAACATTGAATAAACCAAATCCATTTCCATTGAATTCAAAGTTATCTTGCCAAGGATATTCTTGATTCTGGATTTTATCTTGTGCGCCTTTCTCAGTATAGTCAAGAGTATTCGGTAAATAAAGAGCAAAAGCAAGAGTATCTTTAGTGACATCTGCAATCCCTTGACCCGGCTTGTCTAAAATTAAGACAACTTTCCAGACACTATCAGGGAGTAAAACTTTATTGTTAATACCCCAAACAAGCGTTTAAATTTTCCATCCGTCAAGATTTTGGTTTGTTCGTATTGCATATTCCGTTAAGATGCGTCTTGGCAAACCCCCTATCTTACCATAAAACATTTGTGCAAGAGGTCTATTGTAGTTATTGATTCTGGAGTTAGGGTATGGCTTGGGAAATTACTGCTGAGGAGTTGTTGGCTCGGTATGCTGATGGGGAGCGAGATTTTCGGGGAATTGAATTGATTCAATCCGAGGGTGTTCCCCTCGACAGTTCGATTGACCTCGAAGGGGCTATTTTGCGAGATATCAACTTGCGTTGCCTATCACAGTAAATATAATCCCATTGAAAGAACTTGGGCTGCCTTGGAAAATCATTGGAATGGCAGCATTTTAGATGAAGTTGAAACTGCATTAAATTTTGCTAAAACTATGACGTGGAATGGGAAAAATCCAGTTGTTAAGTTAGTTACTCAAACTTACTCTAGCGGAGTCCGTCTAACTAAAAAAGCTATGCAAGAAATTGAAAATAAGATTGAACGTTTGACTAATTTTACCGAAGATAATTTACCAAATTTAGGTAAGTGGTTTATTGATATCTGTTGTGGAGTAACGTAATTTCCGAAAAGTTAAAAGCGCCAAAATAATCGATATCAATTCTGCTCACTGCATTTAAGAACTATCTTTGTGCAGACATTTGTCTTGCATATTTATTGGGAGAGAGGGGTTGCCTAGATTGGGCTACGCCTACGCAAAAATATGCTAAATTTTCACTCAATTACAGCAAGCAGTCTAATTTTGTAAGGAATAAGAATTAAATAACATACAATTTATGTCCCTGACTTACCTCACCCTCAATCCCTCTCCTTATAAAGGAGAGGGAAGCTAGAGACAGGATGAAGTTTTGCATTTTATTTAATCCACGTTTGTAACGGTAACACAGTAATTAACCCAGAAAATCTCGTAAAATCACTTGTATTGTGAGTGAAGTAACTGAGGAATACCATAAACTAGCATGGTCGCGACGATATTTGCATCATGAACTTGCTTACCACCACTAAAAACTTCCTCATAAATCAAAACCTTGTTCTGCAAACGCTTGCAGTCGTTCTGTCGCTTGTATATGAAATGGCGACAAGGCTAAATTTGCATAAACTAAAATATTCGTATCGATGAAAACAGAGTTATTAGTCGTTTGCATAAAGGTCTTCTCTACGGAAAGTCAGGCTTTCCGAGACTAATCCTACAGGATAGGCGGAAAATTTGAGAGGCGCTTTCTTTTCTTTCCTCTCTTGTTCCTCTGCCAAAGGCTTTTCATCAATTACTATTACCACCTGATGCTCACCCTCTGGAATATCCAATGGTAACTGCGCTGTAATCTTACCATCTTTGGTAACTGTGGCAATTGTTTCTATACTTTTCATCTCATTTCTCCTTAATCAATCCATCACAGCTAACACAGCTTTCGGCAATAACTTATCTTTAAACCAAACAATTCTCGCGGGGACATCATTTAATTTTACTCCCGCCTTTTCTAAATTAAGTCGCTCAGAAATTGCCAAAATCAAGTCATCACGTCCAGCTCGCCGCACCTGAGAAAACTTCTTTTGTAAATATTCAGGACGCCAATAACCAACAATTTCTAATAAGAAAGTGCGTCCATCAGAATGCACCAAGCGAAAATCGGGAATCATCACACTACCCGGAATTGGGATCAAATCAACTTCTCGCTCTAACGCCCAACCACTTTTCAACGCATCCCACTTATCAGCAAAGGATGCTTCTAGCATACTATCGTAGGCCTTCCCTGGTGGATAGTGGGATACCAAACCACATTCGGAATTGAGAGTGAAACGTCCAGTTTTCCAAGTATTTGTATAAGCGTCGCGGCTTTGGAGAATCGAAGAAAGACTCCATCTAGTAACGTGAAGTAAAGCAGGAATAAGTTTTGCGATCGCTAATCCATATCGCGTACTAGAACTAAACAAACTCGTCGGACCATCAATAGTAATTGTAAACCCGTGGTCAGCATCGCCTTCAATATAAGCCATCAATTGAAACAACTTCAGATAGCGAAATAACAGCTTATATTCACCCGGAACATTCCGATGAGCATTTAACACCAGTTGACTGGCCTTATAAAACACACCTTGCACCTGAGATAAGTTATATCGATTCAACAAATCTGGTGCTGTTGGTGCATCAAAAACAGTCAAAATCTTATTTTCAGATAAATCAGCATATAGTCCATTACGAACCTGTTCTAATAAAACTTCCCGCTCAAGTTCTTGAGTTAACTCATCAGCAACTTTACTAAGAGTAACTTGTGTTGATTCCCGACTAGAAACAGAATTTGCAGCTAGCGAAAACAGCCGTTCTCTTAACATTTGTGGTTCCAGAGGACTAACCACCTCAAAAGTGCAAAAACTGCTTTTAAGAATATAAGCTAATCCCCGCTTCACCCGATAATCTGTAGAATCGCCTTCAAAATCAGTTAGTTGTCGCTCAAGCACACCCTGAGTCTTCCCCACTGCTGATTGAAAATAATTAATTAACTCAATCGCCAACTCCGAAGTTTTCTGATCAATCTTCAGTCTCTTCGGAATAATCTCCTCCCCGTTTTGGCGATGCATCAGTAAATCTGTCGGTAACATCAGCTGAATTTTGGATTTTAGATTTTGGATTTTGGGTTGAATAATTAATTTCTAACTGTTCCGCAGCCTTCAAACTCTCTTCCTTCCCACTCCCATACACAACCTCTAACTTCCCTTTCTTCCCTTCGTGTCCTTCGCGCCTTCGCGGTTCGTTTCTCCTCTCCCCCCTTCGCCTAGCCGAAGTCCCTTCCTCACTCGTATCCTCCGCCACCACCTCATATAAAATCGCCCGCTTATTCTCAATATTCCCCTTCCGTAAAACCCTCCCCAATCGCTGAGTATACTCCCTAGCCGAACCCGTTCCCGATAAAATAATCGCCACAGAAGCCGCAGGTACATCAACCCCTTCATTCAACACATGAGAAGCAACCAAAGTATTATATTTACCCTCTCGAAACCTTGTTAATATCTCATGCCGTTCCTTCACAGGAGTTTGATGAGTAATTGCCGGAATTAGTAACTCTTGAGAAATGCGGTAAACCGTTGCATTATCAGCAGTAAAAATCAAAATTCTTGCGGGATAATGTTCTGCCAATAAATTAACCAAAATTCGCAACTTCCCATCAGTCCCCAAAGCGATATCTTTCGCTTCCCGGTGCGCTAACATCGCTCTCCGTCCAGATTGGGATCTAGCACTCATTTGCACAAACATTTGCCAACCTTGAAGACTCCCCAAAGAAATCTTAGATTGCTTCAAAAAGTCGTTGCGGGTTTGAATTAGTTGATTGTATCTTTCCCGCTCAAGTTGCGATAACTTTACCTTAATTTGGACAATTTCATGTTCTGCTAACGCCTTTCCCGCCAAATCTTCAGCGCGTTTGCGATATACTTCTTGACCAATGAGGATATTTAAGTCAGCGTGTTTACCATCAGTGCGTTCTGGTGTCGCAGAGAGTCCCAGCCGATAAGGTGCGATCGCATATTCAGCAATCACCCGATTAAAATCTGTCGGTAAATGATGACATTCATCAAAAACAATCAACGCATATTGATTTCCCAACGTTTCGGCGTGAATTGCTGCACTATCATAAGTTGCAACTAAAATAGCCGTTCTATCCCGCGAACCACCCCCCAGCAATCCCACCTCAGCATCAGGGAAAGCCGCTACTAAATGTGCATACCACTGATGCATTAAATCCAAAGTTGGCACCACAATCAGCGTCGTGCGCGGCGTTGACTGCATCGCCATTTGCGCCAAATAAGTCTTTCCCGCCGCCGTAGGAAGCACAACTACCCCTAGTCTACCCGCTAGTTTCCAAGCCGCTAGCGCCTCAGTCTGGTGGGCATAGGGTTCCATTTCCAGGCTGGGAACCAAATCTATAGGATAAAATTGCTTCGCCTCATCGATAAAATAAACATCTTCTGCTTGTAGTGCTTCCACTAGCGATCGATATCTAATTGCGGGAATGCGGAATTTTTCAACTCGATCATCCCACGTAGCATAATCCATCCAACCTTTACCGCGTGGTGGTGGATGCAAAATTAATGTGCCACGATCAAAATTTAATGTAGGGGTACGAACCATTTAGAGCCTTATCCCGACTTTTTAGCATTTAATTGGGTATTGGTTAGAAAAGAGGTGACAGGTGATAGGGAATAATCTGTACCCCACTCCCGTACAGACGCGATTAATCGCGTCTCTCCCACTCCCTTAATTACTAATAACGCAAAAAGTGCATGATTCATCCAAATAACTCAGACAAAACCCAACTAGATACGCTCATTAGTCACGGAATGTCCTATGAGCAAATCAACAATAATCTTGCCGAATCCTACAAAGAACAGCGACAGAGCTTTCAGCTGAAACGGCTGCAATTGCAAGCGCAGATTATCCTAGTAGCTGGCTTGACTTTGATCGCTTTTTTTCTTTGGGCAAATTCACAATTAGAAGCCAAGATATACGCCTTTAAAATCGGTCTTTTAGTAGAACTATTCACGTTCATTTGTTGGGGTTTATGTAAAACCTCTATAGGTCGTCGTTACCCAAACTTAATTTTTTTGAGTTTATGCTGGTCTGTAACTTGTGCTGTCCAAATTGATATAGCTTTGTTGTTTAATAGTCTGGAACCTAGAAGTAATATTTGGACTCTGATGTTTCTCACTCAGGCTACAATCGTTCCAGTGCAATGGTGGATACATTTAATTTCACAAATTGGCACAATTGTTTGCTATTTAATTTTATATATCTTATATAATCCTATATTAAAAAATCCATTCGCTTTTTACATGGAGCAGGGTTTATACTTATTTTGGACTTGCATAATTTGTGTCTTCTCTGTCTATTTATACGAACGCTTGCGAAAAAAAGAATTTTACGCCCGTAAGGCAATGGAACTAGCGCAGCAAAAATCAGAAATGCTGCTACTAAATATTCTACCAGAGATGATTGTAGAACAATTAAAACAACAGTATACAACTATTGCCAATAGCTTTCTAGAAGTTACGGTGCTATTTGCCGATATTGTTGGCTTTACAGAACTTTCAACTCGGACATCTCCGGCGAAATTAGTCGAGTTATTAAATACAATATTCTGTTTGTTCGACCAATTGGCAGAACGTCATGGAGTAGAGAAAATCAAGACGATTGGCGATGCATATATGGCTGTTGCGGGGTTGCCAAATAAGTCTAATAACCATGCTCCAGTAATAGCGAACATGGCTTTGGATATGCAAAATGCTATAGCTACGTTTAACGAAGAAAATAACCAGTCTTTTAGCATCCGTATTGGCATTAGTACAGGGCCAGTTGTGGCAGGGGTAATTGGGCTAAAAAAGTTTGCCTACGACCTTTGGGGAGATACAGTTAATACAGCTAGTAGAATGGAATCACATGGTATAGCAGGTAGTATCCAGGTTTGTGAAGCAACTTATCAGCTTTTAAAGGATAAATACTTTTTGGAGAAACGAGGTTTAATTATGGTTAAGGGTAAAGGTGAAATGATGACTTATATACTAAAGGGAATTAATTGAAAAACTTAATAAATCTATTCTTTTTGATAGAGAGTCAGAAATTATATATATATAATTAGACTGAGAATTATCATCTATTGTACCTTTACTAAAACTGAGTTTTACGACTTTAGATAGATTCGCAGTAACTAACTGCTAAAATGTGTATTTTTCCCCTGATAATAGGTGTTGAGCGATGTCTACGACGGTCGTAGATGCAGCATTCTCTAGCTGATTTTGGGAATAATCCTTTAGCTAGCTGCATAAAAGGAGAAGGCACATTGAAAGGAACATGTTTCCTGCTAGCGCGTTATGCTGTGGCACTATTGGCTGTTGGTAGCGGATTGCTGCTAACACTATTGCTACAGCCACTATTGGAAGCAACTGTTTTTCTGCTGTTTTTTGCTGCCGTGGCGGTTAGTGCCTGGTATGGCGGCATGCAAGCAGGGTTGCTGGCTACCGCTTTGTCTGCTTTAGCCGTCAGCTACTTTTTTTTAGAGCCAATATTTTCGCTGTTTGTTGCGAGTCTAGATAGTATGGTGCGGTTAGGCTTGTTTGTGTTGGTGACAATACTTATTAGCTTGCTCAATTCCGAGTTACGCACTGCCAAACAATATCTTCAAATGAGTGAGGCCAGGTTTAGAAGGTTGGTAGATTCCAACATTATTGGGGTAATTGTAGTCAAAATGGACGGAGCGATCGCAGAGGCGAATGATGCTTTTTTAGGAATGGTAGGTTATTCGCAAGAGGATTTGCTAGCAGGGCGAGTCCGATGGCGCGAGATGATACCACCAGAATATATTGAAGCTAACGATCGCGCGATACCTTCGGTGAGCTTCGCTAACGCAGAACTCACAACCAAAGGTGTATGTCAGCCCTTTGAGAGCGAATATATCCGCAAAGATCACAGCCACGTTCCCATCCTGTTAAGTTCTGCTTTATTAGAAAATAATCCAGATAATATTATTAGTTTTGTACTAGATTTAAGCGAACGCAAACGACTAGAGCTTGCCCTTTGCAAAAGCGAAGAACGCTATCGCGCTTTTTTAGAGCAGAGTTCAGAAGGTATTTGGTGCATCGAACTGGAAGTACCAATTTCGCCAGAGTGTCCAGAAGATGAACAAATTCAACATTTTTACCAATATGTTTACTTAGCAGAATGCAACAATGTGATGGCGCAGATGTATGGCTATTCTCGTGCCGAAGAAATGATCAGCGCCAGACTAGAAGACTTTCTCATTTCCTCCGATCCAGATAATATTGCATACCTGCGTAGTTTTATCCGTTCTAACTACCGACTAATCGATGCAGAGTCCCACAAAATAGATCAGCAAGGTAATTCCAAATATTTTTTGAATAATCTGGTGGGAATTGTCGAAAAAGGGCTTTTAGTCAGAGCGTGGGGAACTCAACGCGACATCACAGAACGCAAGCAAGCAGAGCAACAATGCAAACAATTACTTGAGCGCGAACAGACAGCACGCGCCGATGCCGAAGCCGCAAACCGCATCAAAGATGAGTTTCTCGCCACACTCTCCCACGAACTCCGCACACCCCTAAACACCATAATGGGCTGGACACAGCTACTTAGGAGTCGCAAGTTGGATCAGAGTACTACTAGCCGCGCACTAGAGACAATTGAGCGTAACACCAAATCACTGACGCAACTAATCGAAGATATCCTAGATGTCTCGCGGATTATTAGAGGTACACTTCATCTAAGTATTCATCAGGTAAAACTTGTACCACTTGTAGAGGCAGCAATCGATATTGTGCGTCCAGCAGCCCAGGCCAAAGAAATTAACATTAAGTGTAGATTCAACCCGGAAGTTGGGGTAATTATGGGTGATGCCAACCGCTTGCAACAGGTTGTGTGGAATTTACTCTCCAACGCCGTCAAGTTTACACCCAAGGGGGGAAGAGTTGATGTGCAATTGCAGCGCATTCAATCCTATGTGCAAATTCGGGTGAGCGATACGGGAGAGGGAATTGCTGCCGAATTCCTGTCCCATGTATTTGAACGCTTTCGTCAAGCCGACAGTTCCAAAACGCGATCGCATGGTGGATTAGGATTAGGATTAGCGATCGTCCGCCACTTGGTAGAATTGCACGGTGGCACAGTCTCTGCCGAAAGTCCAGGAATTGGACAGGGGGCGACATTCATTGTGAATCTGCCAATGAAAGCCGTTGATGTAGAAACTAATACAGCAGAGGAGCTTTCATCTTCCGTGGATGCCCAAGAGGTTAATAATTACCTGCCGAATTTAGATGACTTGCGGGTGCTGATCGTCGATGATGAGGCAGACGGGCGTCATTTGCTCACCACAATTCTGAGGCAGTATGGCACCCAAGTCATAGCAGCTGCATCTGCTTCTGAAGCACTGCTTGCCCTGCAAGAATTTAAACCTCATGTACTAGTGAGCGACATTGATATGCCCCAAGAAGACGGTTACACACTAATTCGTCAAGTGAGGGCGCTGCCAACAGATCAAGGAGGACGAATTCCAGCAGTGGCGCTGACAGCCGATGCTAGGGCAGAAGATCGCACGCAAGCCCTGTTGGCAGGCTTTCAAATCCACGTCCCCAAGCCAGTTAATGCGGGTGAGTTAGCAGCTGTAATTGCCAATCTCACTGGACGTACTTGATGGGGCATTGGGCATTGGGGGCAGGAGAGAATTGCCATTCTAACAGGACTTACGCAAACAATAGCCGAAAAGAATGATTTTCTTCTTAAGGGCAATTCATGAATTGCCCCAGAGCGCGTGTAATTTTGCGTAAGTCCTATGTAACTGTAATTTGCTAGAGATTAAATATGTATATAGAATTTAACTGTCATTCATCATGACTAACAGTTGAATCAAGAGGAGGAATTTGATCGGCAGTTAATGTCACAACTTGACCATCTTGCCAAATACTAATAGATTCTCCTAAACGGCGGTGTCTTTCAATAGCTTTAGCAATAGCAGCTTTGACACCAGAATCAATTTTTTGATGGATTTCTGTTAGGGGAATTTGCGCTTTATTCCCTGGTTGTAATTCGATTCCAGATTTGGGGTTCATAGATAATTGCTTCCTGATTGATATTTGATGCAGCCACTAATAGAGGTTCAGACCCAGAATTATCATAGATTATCCAAGTATCACACACAGGTAAATATAAGTTGATTAGGTTGCTGCGTCCGCGTTCGTACCGACGGCGGATAGTATCTTCCGGGATGTTGTGACCACCACTTTCTACACGTCTCTTGACCCGTGCGATCGCTAATTCGGGACTTTGTAACCAAAAGTAAATTAAGTTGATAATATAATCTTTGTTTTTACATTCTCTCAAGAATCGGGCAAAGTTCCGAGCCGCTAATGTAGTTTCAAATGCAAAATCAGCTTCAGCATTCACCAGAGTTTCTAGTCTTTCTAACATTAATCGTCCGGCTTGACTAGCTACGGATTCCGGGTTAAAAGGAGAAAGTCCGGCTGCTATTTCATCGGCGTTGACATATTCAAATACTTCTAGGAAGTAGGGAAGGATTTGCAGGGCGGCAGTAGTTTTTCCAGAAGCGTTTGCACCGCCGATAATGTATAGGTTGGGCATTAATCTAATGGTAATACTAATTGTGCGGATGATTTTGGCTGAGATTTGGTCTTTTTCTTGGTTGAGTATCAAAAACTTATTGTTGCATTCTCAAATAATCTCTCCTGCTCCCCACCTGCGAGGACTAGAATTAGAATTGACGTGACGTTCTCTAATAGCCAAAGTGTCAGACTCTTTGCCATTGCGTGATCGCTATCTTGCTTTAATCGATGAAATTGTTGAAACCACCCTCAAGGGCAAAATTAGCTCTGTTGAGATGGTGTATCAAATGCTGCTTAAAGGAATCACTTCCGGTACAGGGGAAGTCTTTGAGCTAGTTTTGAGCGATCGCCTGAATGCCCTCCAAAGTCAAGTAGATAGCGAAAAAGACGAACTCAAGAAAGCCAAGGCGACTCGGAGTTTGAGAGCGATTAAGACCATTCAAAGTCAATGGCAACGCTGGCAAGAACAAAACAAAGCCACAGAAGCGATCGCCTCCGCAGTTTCAGAAATTACCACAGCCCCTGCTGACGAGCGGTTAGCGACATTTTTACGTGTTACTGATCCCAATCAGAAGTATCCGCTAAATTCGCAACAGCTACAGCAGTTGTCAAGAGCATTACAGCAATTTGCTCAGGCAGATTCTGATTTAGAACAATTTTCCGAAGGGATTACCCGTGGTTTAGCTTCTTGGCAGCGATTGCAAGACAACTTGCTCAGTTGGATGTACGAGCAAAAAGAATCTTTGGGATTTGGCGGCGTACCCGGAGAACGTGGTCCTTGGGCAAGTTGGTCTAAACAACTCAATAGTGAGTTACCCAAAGCACTGCTTCGCACCTTGGCGATGGAAGAATCAGCAATTGAGTTTGCCCAGCGACAACGGGGAATCACCCTTAGAGATTGGGTGGAAATGGCATTGATTTTACAGTACTTGCAACGGGGACTAATTAACTGGTTTGACCAACAAGCTTACGATGTTAAAGCCGGGCCAAAGTTGTCCATTTCCACTTTCTTGACTTTTGCAGTGATTTGGAGTCAATTAGCAAGTGGTTTTGGGAGCATTGGGACAGTGTACGGCGATGCCTGTTCTCAAATCATGCTCCAGATTTTGCGAACCTTTGCCCAGCGTCCGTATTTTCCCTTTTACGGCGGGATTTTTGCCTCTTTTACTGGCACTTACTTGCGAGATGCCCTAGATTATTTGGATGAACCACTGCGAAGAGGCGAGGGAACCCAAGAAAAAGCGCGGATTTTGACCCTTCTAGGTTATTCTCAGCGTGCTTTAGGGCAATATCAGCGATCGCTTGATTTTCATCAGCAGGCGCTAGAGATAGCCAGAAATGCCGGCGATCGCCCCTGTGAAATTGCCAATCTTAACCACCTCAGCCGTACCTACGTGCAACAGCAAAATTATGCTGAGGCAATTAACTACAGTCAACGAGCATTAATACTGAGTCGGCAAGCAGGCGATAGAACCGGAGAGGCAAACGCGCTGGTAAATTTAGGTTACAGCGAAGTCATGCAAGCTCAGGAACTGGAAAACCTAGAACCAGAAACTTATGAAGCCGCAATTAACTATTTGGAACAAGGTTTAAAATTATCAGAAAAATTAGGCGATATTCAAAGTAAAGCCTTATGTGTCAGCAGCTTAGGAATTGCCTATTTAGTAATTGGACAACATCAAACTGCAATTAAATATCTTGAAGATGGCTTTAAAACAGCCCAAGTTTCCGGCGATTTGTATCTCCAAGGGCGGAACTTAGCTTATTTAGCAGAAGCTTATTATCATCTCCAAAATTCCGAAAAAACTGTTTACACAGGCTGCTTGGGAATGTATCTTTTGGAGCAAATAGCTTCTAGCGAGTGGCGTCAACCGGCAGGATTACTGACAATTTTACAAGGACAAATCGGGGCAGAAGCTTTCCAAAAGTTTTTACAGCAACATCGCCCGAAAATCATTGCAGTTATCGGTGTGGATGGGTACGATCACATTCCGCAATTGTTAGAAGTATACAAGCAAGATATGTAAACTCGCTACGACTTTGCAGTGATTGGATTAATATTACTAAAGTAAATGATCGGTAGTGCAAAAGGTGCTACTTTTTCCCGAAACTACTTTATCACCTTTGGTCTGAGCGTAGAATAACTGTATTAATATCATGTCCGCTTGATTACTTATTAAACCCGAAGAACCCCACCCCGGCAAATCTGCGTTTTGTCTCCCCTCCCGAAGAGCTCTTAGGGGATTAAGGGGAGCCAGCGCTCAGAGGGGTCTCCCCAAGTGGAGCATCTGGCGTGTGGGGTGCAATGACTATAGGAATCACAACTAATTACCTGGACATGATATAAGTCATTAATGAGTATTGCGTAGGCGCAGCCCGCCGTAGGTATCGCTATGACTACAACCACCAAAAAAGTTACTTTTGCAGAGTATCTCAATTATAACGATGGCACCGATACCCAATATGAATTGGTAGATGGAGAATTAATTCCCATGAGTCTTGGCACTGGCAAGCTCGAGGAATTTCGCAACCATAAGTAATTGTTCGCTTGATTGCGTCAGCATCAAATACATACAATGGTACCAAATCTTCTTCAGGCTTGACAAAAACTAAGCGACCTCGACCAATGGGTAAGCGTGTTTGGGCTTCTTTAGTTAAAGAAGTCCTGCTGATTCATATAATCGTTTGAGCATTGCGGAAATCTTCGTACCATAATCCAAATCTGCTGACCACCGCCCTGATAGCTGATCAATTAATGTTGCAATCCCGCGTGTGACAAAGCGAAACCTGGGATCTACTACTTCTTGTACCAAAGGTTCTAGACTGGCGTAAGCCTTCAAATGTTGGACGTGTGCCCTGACACCAATTCTGGCACTTGGAAAAGATGCAGCCTCCGAACCACCACCGATCGCACCTAAGCCAGCAAAGTTATTTTGCTCAGGTTTAATATCACCACCAAACCGTAAAAATCCAGTTTCTACACACATTTGGCAAAAGGCAATATCATAGTTTACTCCCTCAATACCTGCTTCTTCCCGATAAAGTTTTGGGATGTCAGGAAACTTTACCAAAGCATTTTCATTATTGTTTTTGAGGAATAATTGTAACTGTACTTCTGAAGTATTACCATTCGACATCACTCGGTCAAATTGACCAGGGCAAACGGTCAAATTCGAGCGCAAGCTGACAGTATGAGTTGCAGCATCCCAACTAACTGCAATCTTAAAATCTCGCAGTTCGATCGCTTTGACATAAACTATTTTGTGATAGGTAATCCGATTGACATTAGCTGCTTTGGAAAGGTCAATCCGTAAAATGTCTACTAAATCAATGGGGATGTAAGCATTACCATTAACTAAAACCCCTTGCTCTGAGTAACTTTGCCCATTAATATTAATATTAATTGCCGGATAATTCAGTTCCGCCGGAGTTCCAGGAGTGGGGTCAATCACACGACTCCAATTTACTAATCCATCGACAATTCCCAAAGCAAAATCGCGGCGACGAGTTTGCAGCAAAGCCCGATCCTCTGGATTGCTGAGAAACCCCACTTGCATCACCAAAGCCGGAAGGGTTGTCTGGCGACAGAATGCTAAACTACCCAATCCACTATCTGTATCTGGCTTGACTCCCCGATTCGGTAATTGGGGTACGCGGCGTAATAACCCCATTTGCAACTGTTCAGCATTACTCTTGCGATCGCTATTATTAGCAATGTAGAAGACGCTAGCCCCACGCACAGAAGGGCTGTTAGCCGCATCAGATTGAATTTCTAGGGCGATATCACCCCGGCGGCCGCGAGAATTGATCCAGGTGATAGTTTGAGCGGCACTCAAGTCATCAGGAACCGCCAAAATTTCCAAATTCCGCGCTCTTAGTTCCGTGACAATCAAATCCCGCAGCAGAATCATTTCTTTAGCTTCAGTTGTACCACCTGCGATCGCACCTGTATCGATTCCTCTAGTTTCTTTGCCTCCATGAGCCGCCGATATAAAAATACGTCCCATTTTCAGTATTTCCTCTGATAAAATTAAGTGTAAGCAATTCTATACATCATGCTTGGTCTAGCAACAAGAATATAATAGCGATCAGAAGTCATTTGTCCTTTGTTATTTCTCCAAAGTTCATGACCAATGACCAATGACCAATGACTAATGACAAAGCCATGCAAATCCCCCGCTTGCACCCAGACACAATTGAGGAAGTTAAACTACGAGCTGATATTGTAGATGTCGTCTCGGAATACGTAGTTTTACGCAAACGTGGCAAGGATTTTGTCGGTTTGTGCCCCTTCCATGATGAAAAATCTCCTAGCTTCACCGTCAGCCAAACCAAGCAAATGTACTATTGCTTCGGCTGTGAAGCTGGGGGAAATGCCATTAAGTTTGTCATGGAGTTGGGAAAGCGTTCTTTTACTGATGTGGTGCTGGATTTAGCACGGCGTTACCAAGTACCTGTGCAAACCTTAGAACCCGAACAACGCCAAGAATTACAGCGTCGGCTATCTTTGCGTGAGCAGTTGTATGAAGTTCTGGCAATGTCCGCACAGTTTTATCAACACGCCCTGAGACAATCCCAAGGGCAAAAAGCAATTCAATATTTGCAATCTAACCGCAAACTTAAAGAAGAAACTATACAACAATTTGGTTTAGGTTACGCTCCCGCAGGTTGGGAAACTCTCCATCGTTATCTAGTGGAAGATAAACATTACCCAGCGCAAATACTAGAAAAAGCGGGATTGATTAAGCCACGCAAGGAAGGGGGCGGTTATTATGATGTATTCCGCGATCGCTTAATGATTCCCATCCGCGATGTCCAAGGGCGCGTCATTGCCTTTGGTGGTAGAACCCTGACGGATGAACAACCTAAATATCTGAATTCACCAGAAACGGAACTTTTTAGTAAAGGTAAAACATTATTTGCCCTCGATCAAGCTAAAGGTGGGATTTCTCAACTCGATCAAGCGGTGGTGGTAGAGGGATATTTTGATGCGATCGCTCTCCACGCTGCTGGGATTAATAACGCGATCGCCTCTCTCGGTACTGCCTTAAGCTTAGAACAAGTCCGGTTAATATTACGCTACACCGAATCGAAACAATTAGTACTCAACTTTGATGCTGATAAAGCCGGAACCAATGCCGCCGAACGGGCGATCGGTGAAATTGCCGAACTCGCATATAAAGGCGAAGTTCAGCTAAAAATTCTCAATTTACCCGATGGTAAAGATGCTGATGAATACTTGCACAGCCACACTCCAGAAGATTATGGAGAACTGCTAAAAAATGCCCCACTTTGGCTAGACTGGCAGATTCAAGAAATTATTAAAGACCGCGACTTAAGACAGGCTACCGATTTTCAGCAAGTAACTCAGCAATTAGTTAAATTACTTAAAAATATAGCTAACAGCGATACACGCAACTATTACGTTTCTTACTGTGCAGAAATACTCAGCTTGGGAGATACCAGACTTATACCCCTACGAGTTGAAAATCTGCTAACTCAAATTGCTCCGGTTGCGGCTACATACTCTAAGCCCGTATCAGCGAAGAAAGCATGGGGAGGTGGCAAAGTTTCCCACTCTCCACTCCCTACAGAACGCAGTCTTTTAGAACACGCAGAAGCCTTATTACTCAGGATTTACTTACATTGTCCTGAACAGCGTCAAGCGATTATTGCCGAACTAGAAGAACGAGATTTGCAATTTAGCCTTTCCCATCACCGATTTTTATGGCAACAGATTTTAGAAACAACGGTGGAACAGCTAGATTTAATATCAAGTTTGCAAAACAGATACCTAGAATCCTCTGAAGAATTGGGATTAGTGTCGCATCTATTTCATCTGAACGAGAAATGGAAGAAAGAAATACTTCGGACTCCGCAAGTGGTTCAAGCTGCGATCGCTTGCATGGATTTGGTGATGCTCGAAAAACGCTATCGTCACTTTTTGGAATTATGGCAACAAACTGATCCAGAAGCTGAACCAGAGCGCTATGAATTTTATTATCAGGCTTTCTACGCCGAAAAAATCAAGCTTCAGCAAATAGACCGACAACGGTTATTTTCCATCACAGAGTTGCTGTAGCTTTGCACTTACGAATTGTTTCCTCGTTCCCAGTCGGAGACTGGGAATGCATTCATTGAGTCTCTGACTCAATATCTGACTGGAGGCAACAGCCCCTAATCAGGCATTCCCATGCAGAGCATAGGAACGAGATAAACGAGAGAATAATGGGAAATTGAGCTTTTTTCGATTTGTGTGTACACCGTAGCATCTTAGGAGAGAGGCTTTCCAGTTAGACAGCTAACAAAGATTAGCGATCGCGTTTAGCAGAACGGCGTGAACCAGGCTTATCGCCATTCATAGCAGGTGGCGCTACTCTACGTTTAGCTGATGTCTGTGGTAACGGTTTAGGAGTACGGGCTGGGCGCTTATCACCACCAGGCTTGGCTCTATGTTGGCGTCCATTTGGGATTGGTTCTGGCTCAATGTCGGGGTTGGGGCTAAAGCCAGCGACTACTTCCCTCGGTAAGCGTTGCTCGATCAGTTTTTCGATATCTGTCAATAAATGGTTTTCATCAACGCATACCAGCGATACAGCTTCACCTGATGCCCCAGCGCGACCAGTGCGCCCAATGCGATGAACATAATCCTCCGGTACATTGGGCAGATCGAAGTTGACTACATGGGGCAATTCGCTGATGTCAAGACCCCTAGCAGCAATGTCCGTCGCCACCAATACCTGTAAGCTGCCATTCTTGAACTTTGTCAGAGCGTTGGTACGGGCTGGCTGGCTCTTATTACCGTGGATTGCCAGTGCTTGAATCCGGTCTTCGCCCAACTGCTTAACCAATCGGTCAGCGCCATACTTAGTACGAGTGAACACTAGCACTTGATACCAACTATCTCGCCGAATTAGGTGAGCAAGTAATTGGCGTTTCTTGTCACGGTCTACCTGATAAACTTTTTGGGCGATCGTGTCGGCGGTAACGTTGCGGCGTGCTACCTCAATCATCGTCGGGTGATTCAGCAACCCTGCGGCCAGTGCCTTAATTTTGTCCGAGAAAGTAGCGAAGAATAGCAAGTTTTGTCGCTGTTTGGGCAGAAGCGCGAGGATGCGGCGAATATCATTAATAAACCCCATGTCCAGCATCCGATCTGCTTCATCCAGCACCAAAACCTCAATTTGTGACAGGTTCACTGTACCCTGGTGTACGTGGTCTAGCAGTCGCCCTGGAGTCGCAACCAAGATATCCACTCGGCCTTTCAAACGCTGTTTTTGCAGATGAATACTGACTCCGCCAAATATCACCATCGAGTTGAGCTTCAAATACTTGCCGTACTCGCGCACGCTTTCTTCCACCTGGGCGGCAAGTTCACGAGTCGGGGTGAGAATTAGCGCCCGAATCGGCGGGTATCCATTAGACGTACCTTTGCTCTTGTCAGATGACAACCGATGCAGCAACGGCAGGGTAAAACTAGCGGTCTTTCCAGTGCCAGTTTGTGCCCCAGCTAGCAAATCCTTACCCAACAGGACGGCAGGAATCGCCTGCATCTGAATTGGCGTGGGTTCGGTGTACCCTCGCTCCGTAACGGCACGAATAATTTCATTGGACAAGCCGAGATTAGAAAAAGACATAAAACTCCAAAAATAACATCGGCCTGTCGCCAATGATGGCGTCAGTCTTAGGCGGACGGATAAACTATCATTGAAAGTCTAGATGGGCAGTAGCGCGAAGACTGAGAGCGTGTGCCGCAGTTCTGCATTCTAACAGATTGCAGTCCATTGTGTCGTTAAAGTTGCTCTGATTCAGTGTTGTGTTAAATTAGCAATAGCATTACTTGCTTGCAAAGTAAAGTGTTGAACAATTAGGAGAAATTCATTATCGCAATCCAAAAGCAACTGATTAATTCGCAAATCAAGTCACCTCATGTGTTCTTGATTGACCATGAGAATAACAATCGTGGTCTGATCGACACCAATGAGGCGCTACAGCTAGCCGAAAGCTTAGAGCTTGACTTAGTTGTAGTTTCCGAAGGCAAAGACGCTCCAATTGCCAAGATTCTCAACTATGGCAAGCTTCAGTATCAAAAGAAAAAACGTCAGAGCCAGAGTGCTAGACCCACGGTAAAAGAAGTTCGGTTCGGTCTAAACGTGGGTGTGGCTGATTACAATTTACGCATTGAGAAAGCAGTTCAGTGGTTGAGTAAAGGCGATTCAGTGAAGTTTGCCATTCGTTTACGAGGCCGAGAACATCAATATCGTGACCAAGCGGGAGACTTGCTAGACCGGATTGCAAAGGATCTCAGTCAAGTGGGTAAAATCCAGTCCCTGGATAAACGCTCACTAATTGTTCAAGTTATTCCTGCTTAGTTAATCTGGCGATCGCTGGAGGATGCATTTGACCAAATAATTACTAATTCATAATTCATAATTAAACACACTGTACAACAGCTGAGACTAAATCAAAAATTTAGTGGTCAACAAGACAGTGGAGAGTAGTGAGCTACCACTGAATTATAATTATTAATTATCAATTATAAATTATTTTGACCTTCCCACCGAACAAGCGCCGGGATATAACCAATCAATCGGCGCAATTAGTGATTAGGTGTGTCAAAGCATTAATCAAGCGATCGCTTTCCATTGGTATAATATCTTTCCCATGCATCACATCTTGAGTTACATGAAAATTAACTAATGTACCTAAAAAAATCCTCGCTGTTGCCTCTGGGTCAGTTATATTCAGTTCCAGGTGAGCAGCCAAGTATTGATTGAGCGTTTCCAACATTGGTTTAATCATCGCCCGAACACAAATCTGAGTTAATTCTGGAAAACGACCAGATTCCCCAATTAGCACTCGCATAAATGCACAGTTTTCCTGGTCGTTATTCATTTGTTCTAATAATTTGGTTCCTAATTGGCGCAGTACGATTTTTGGTTCTCCCTCCATAGGTTCCGCGCCAAAGAGAGAGTTAAACTTCTGATTTGCCAACTGCTCGAACAGTACTTTAAAAAGTCCTTCTTTATCTTGAAAATGGCTGTAGACTGTCGCTTTAGAAACACCAGCCGCTACTGCTACCCGATCCATACTTGTACCAGCATAGCCATTTTGTAAGAACTCCTGCATTGCCCCTTGCAGAATTTGCTCTACTTTATCAACGGAATGATCTCGATCAACTTCGCCAGTTTTAATGCGTACCATTTATTAATTATCCTCTCTTATAAACAATTTTAATAGATGCGGCAATTTACCCTACGTCATTAATCCCATCTGTGGCAATCATTCTGGTGCAGAAATGAAGGCAAACTGATTAAATTGCCGCGATGTGCAACTTATTTTTAAAACCCCGCTTCCATTCCTCTCCCCCACAGGGAGAGAGGCTTTGATTCTTGCTCCCCTTCCCTACAAGGGAAGGGGTTGGGGGTTAGGTTTGAGAGAAAGTTTCACACGGCGTTAAATTGAGAATTTTAGCTTTCTGCTCTTGACTAAACTACTCCGTTTAGTTTAGCATAAAATTGAACTAGACAGTTTAGTATGATTTACTAATGGTAAAAGGTAAACACTATGGTGCAGAACTGGAAATTAGAAGATTTAAAGTCTTCCCAAAATATTTTGCGATCGCCCACAACACTAGCAATAATTGCATCGCTAGCAATAGGTGGAGCTAGTGTTTATACGGTGTTAAAGTTTCAGGCGATCGCTAATGAAAAGCAAGCAGCGCCAGTAGCTGTTCAACCAGTTGTAAAAACAGTCACAGCATTGGGACGCTTAGAACCAAATGGAGAAGTGATAAAACTGTCTGCAACAACTTCGACTGAGGGAAGTCTGCTTCAGAAACTATTGGTGAAAGAAGGCGATCGCGTTAAGGTTGGGCAGGTAATTGCGATTATGGACAGTCGCGATCGCTTGCAAGCAAGTTTGGTTGAAGCTCAAAAACAAGTTCAAGTTGCCAAATCCAGCCTTGATAAGGTAAAAGCGGGAGCAAAACAGGGAGAAATTGGAGCCAAGGAAGCTGCTGTCAGCCGTCTGCAAGTCGAACTAGAGGGAAATATCAAAATTCAGCAAGCCACAATTGATCGCCTAGAAGCCGACTTGCAAGGACAACGACAGAGTTTACAAGCAACGGTGGATCGCGTCGCAGCCGAAAAGCGGAACGCTCAAGTAGAAGTGCAACGCTATGATGCTTTATACAAAGAAGGGGCAATTTCCAGTCAGCAAGCCGATCAAAAACGTCTGAGTGCAGAAACTTCTACTCAGCAGGTAATCGAAAACCAAGCTAATAAGACAAGAACTGTCGCTACTTTAGAACAGCAGATTAAAGAAGCCAAAGCTAACCGTAGCCAAACCCTCGCTAGCTTGCAACAGCAGATTAACGAAGCCAAAGCCACCCTGAACCAAACGGCTGAAGTTCGTCCTACAGATGTTGCAAACGGACAAGCAGAGGTAGATAGCGTTCAAGCTACTGTGGCAAAAATGCAAGCGCAATTGGATCAGGCATACGTCCGCGCTCCCAAAGCGGGGCAAATCATGAAGATTAATACACGAGCCGGAGAAACCGTTTCTAGTGACGGGATTGTAGAACTAGGTCAAACCGAGCAGATGTATGCAGTCGCAGAAGTTTACCAAAGTGATGTTAACAAAGTGCGATCGGGGCAACAAGTAAAGGTAATCAGCGATTCCCTCCCCGGAGAATTACAGGGAACCGTCGATTGGCTGGGGATGCAGGTGCAGCGACAAAATCTGATCAACAGTGACCCCTCCAGCAATATTGACGGCAGAGTAGTGGAAGTTCATGTGCGACTAGATCAGGCTTCTAGCGCCAAAGCTGCCAAGTTTACCAATCTGCAAGTAAAGGCAGTGATAAAACTATGATTGGATTTATTCAACAACTGCGGCAGCGAACCCCTCTGGGATGGCTGCAACTGAGTCACGAAAAAAGCCGTCTGTTGGTGGCATTGGGAGGCATTGCTTTCGCTGATGTTCTCATGTTCATGCAGTTAGGGTTTCAGACTGCCTTGTTTGAAAGTAATACTAAGCTGCATCATAGTATACAGGCTGACATTTTCCTAATTAGTCCTCAAGCTCGTAACGTGTTAAATGCGTCCACCTTTACGCGGCGGCGACTGTATCAGGCAATGGATGTACAGGGGGTGAAGTCAGCAGAAGCAATGTATATCAGCATTGTCGATTGGAAGAATCCTCAAACACAGCAAAAGACATCTGTACTAGTTATCGGGATCAATCCTGAAAAGCAAGCGTTTGATTTGGCGGATGTGAACAGCCAGATAAATCTGGTGAAACTACCAGATACCGTCCTGTTCGATCGCGCCTCCAGAGGAGATTATAAAGAAGCGATCGCTCAAGTTGATCAAGGGAAACCTGTGACGACTGAAATTGACCGCCGGACGATTACCATTAGCGGCTTATTTTCAATCGGGGCTTCCTTTGCGGCTGATGGGAATTTGATTACCAGCGATCAGAATTTCTTGCGGCTATTTCCGAAGCGAGAAGCCAGCAGTGTCAGTTTAGGTTTGGTTCAACTAGAACCAGGCTATGACTTAAAACAGGTGAAAGCAGCTTTAAAATCTCATTTAGATGATGATGTTAAAGTGTTGACCAAAGCAGAATTTATCGAATTTGAAACAGATTATTGGAAAAAAAATACAGCGATTGGGTTTATCTTCAGCTTGGGTGTAGGAATGGGGTTTATGGTAGGCGTGATTATCGTCTATCAAGTTCTTTCTACAGATGTGAATTCCCACATGAAAGAATATGCCACATTCAAAGCAATGGGGTATAACAATCTCTACTTATTAGGTGTGGTGTTTGAAGAGGCGATAATTTTGGCAATCTTGGGCTTTATTCCCGGAGCGATCGCACCTTTAGGACTTTATCATTTAACTCGTAATGCCACCAATTTACCACTTTATATGACCGTAGCACGAGCCTTGACGGTATTAACGCTGACTATGATTATGTGCATAATTTCTGGTGCGATCGCCACTAGGAAATTACAGTCCGCCGACCCCGCAGATATGTTTTAGAAAATGGGCATTGGGCATTGGGCATTGGGCATGGGGCATGGGCAAAACAGTTCTTTTTTTCCGAGTTCCGAGTAAAAAAGTGAGATTCCCCACTCAGCACTCAAAACTCAGCACTGATGAGGGGCATTGGGATAATTAACAATTCCCAATTTAAAATCTAAAATCTAAAATCTAAAATTGCTATGCTTCCCGTCATCTCTGTTAAAAATCTCGACCACTACTTTGGTCATGGTCAACTTCGTAAGCAAGTTCTCTTTGATATCAACCTGGATATTAACGCTGGGGAAATTATTATTATGACTGGGCCTTCTGGCTCTGGTAAAACTACACTTCTCACCCTATCAGGCGGCTTGCGTTCTGCACAATCTGGCAGTTTGCAGATATTGGGACAAGAACTGTGTGGCGCTAACACTACAAAACTTACTCAAGCGCGACGCAATAACGGTTATATTTTCCAAGCGCACAACTTGCACGGTAGCCTAACAGTACTCCAGAACGTCAGAATGGGCTTGGAAGTACATAATAATATTTCGTCAGCAGAAATGAAAACTCGGTCAGCCGAAATGTTAGAGGAAGTAGGATTAGGGAATCGCCTGAATTATTATCCTGATGATTTATCTGGGGGACAAAAACAAAGAGTTGCGATCGCTCGTGCCCTAGTTGGTCGTCCTAAAATTGTCTTAGCGGATGAACCCACCGCCGCCCTTGACAGTAAATCGGGACGAGATGTGGTTAACCTGATGCAAAAACTAGCTAAAGAACAGGATTGTACCATTCTCTTGGTTACTCATGACAATCGCATTCTCGATATTGCCGATCGCATCGTCTATATGGAAGATGGCAAATTAATAAATGACCGCGCTGTTGTTGCAGCCAGTTAGGAGATTTCAAGTAAAATGGTCAGCGTATCAAGCTTTGCTCCAGGCGATCGCTCTATGGCCATTACAAAACGGCGACTACCGACTTTTTTACAGTTCGGCAAAACTTCCAATCTTTCCCAAAAACTCATGCTCATCGGGTTAGCCATTACCCTATTTTTCATCTTCCTGGCATTCTTCGCTCCCGTATTTCAGGCTTGGGGATGGCTGCAAAACCCGAAAGATTTTCTCTCTAATCCAATTCACGAGCCACCCTCAGCTAAACATTGGTTTGGTACTAGTCGCCTGGGTTATGATGTGTTTTCCCGGACATTGTTCGGCGCTCAAGCTGCTTTGCTGGTGGTAATTTTGGCGACATCGCTGAGTATGATTATCGGTGTGCCTTTGGGGATGCTGAGTGGTTATCTCGGCGGTAAATTGGATAAAGTTTTGTTGTTTATTATGGATAGCATCTACACCCTACCGGGGCTACTGCTGTCTGTGACGCTGGCGTTTGTGGTGGGGCGTGGGATATTAAATGCCGCGATCGCGATTAGCATTGCTTACATCCCCCAATATTATCGCGTTGTTCGCAACCACACGGTGAGCGTAAAAACTGAAGTGTTTATCGAAGCTGCTCAAGCAATGGGCGCTTCTACTTGGGTTGTGCTTTCTCGTTATCTGTTTTTCAACGTTATTCAAAGCGTACCCGTCCTATTTACGCTCAACGCTGCTGATGCGATTCTAGTATTGGGCGGTTTGGGTTTTTTGGGGCTAGGACTTCCCGAAGAAGTGCCAGAATGGGGACATGATTTAAAACAAGCCTTAGAAGCTCTACCTACTGGCATTTGGTGGACTGCGCTTTTCCCTGGTTTAACAATGACATTTATGGTAGTAGGGTTATCACTACTTGGTGAGGGGTTAAATGAATTTGTCAATCCCCGATTACGGAGAGAAAATAGAATCCGAAAGTAGTCAATTGTCATTGGTCATTGGTTTTGGACAAAGGACAAATGACAAATGACTAATGACAAATAAAAATAGAGAGATTTGGATGAAAGATAACCTAACGTTAATTGCTGCCGCTACTGGCGGGTTTATCCTTTCCGTTGCCCTTGCTGGCATCTTACGAGGTGCGCCAATTACAGCTTGGCAGGAGCAATCGAGTTTTCGCACCACGACTGTTGCTGATTTAAGGCTCACAGCCAATAAGACAGAAAACTTAGACTTTTTTCGTGCCAAAATGCTAAAAGGCTAACTACACATTTGCCTAAAACCCTGACGAATTGTTGATTTTGAACTGGAAAATAGGGAATGGGTTATGAGTAATAGCTGTTCACCAATGCCCCATTCCCAATGCCCAATGCTCAATGCCCAATGACAAATGACAAATGACAAAATGGTGACTTCTCAAGTAATTGGCATTGATGTGGGGGGAACAGCGATTAAGCTGGGGCGGTTTACAGCTGATGGTACTTGTCTGCAATCTTTGATTGTGGCGGCTCCTCAACCGACAACACCAGAGGCCGTGCTGGCGCTGATCGTAGATGCGATCGCTCAAATTGATCCAGATAATCAAACTGTTGCTATTGGTGTTGGTACTCCTGGCCCAGCCGATGCAACCGGACGCATTGCTAAAATCGCCATTAACTTACCTGGATGGCGCGATGTGCCTTTAGCAGACTGGTTAGAAACCAAAACTGGTAAGCCCACTGCGATCGCTAATGATGCTAATTGCGCTCTTTTGGGAGAAGCTTGGCTAGGAGCCGGCCGCCACTTTCAAAATCTAATTCTGCTAACTTTAGGAACTGGGGTTGGTGGCGCAATTATCCTCAATGGCAAACTATTTGTGGGACATCAAGGCGCAGCTGGGGAATTGGGTTTAATTTCATTGAACCCCGATGGCCCAATTTGTAATAGTGGCAATCATGGCTCTTTGGAACAATATGCCTGTGTGACTGCAATTCGCCGCCGCACTCTCAAGGAACCCATCGAATTGGGTTTTCTTGCCCAAGAAGGAGATGCCGCAGCATTGACTTTTTGGCAAGAATATGGTAAGAATTTGGGAATTGGTTTGACGAGTTTGATTTATGTTCTGACACCGCAAGCGATCGTCATTGGTGGCGGTATAAGTGGCAGTTTTGAGTTTTTCTTACCAGCAGTAAAGGCAGAAATTGAGAAGCGAGTTCAACCTTTATCACGGGTGGGATTACAAATTTTGCCAGCAGAGTTAGGCAATTTTGCTGGGATAGTAGGTGCAGCAAAGTTGGCATGGCAACTCTATTCAGGATTTTAGATTATGGTTCAAACAATCCCAGCTAGAGATATCAGTCTTTACGAATTAGAAGAAAAATTTGGTTTGCAACTTGCCACAGACAGCAACTTCTTTACAGAATGGACAGAAGATTTACCAACTCTGACTGATGGTGAAAAGCAAGCGATCGCGCGAGTAAAAAGCAACTATTTAAACTTGAATAAGCACCGTCTGATGTCAGAAGAGGCCGTAAAGATGGTAGTGCTGTCCCCTTTACTCGATTTAGCTGGGTTTTATCAATTTCCTTTTGAGATCGAAACCGAGACTTCTGTTGAAATTTCTGCTGAAGATGAGAGCTTTATCGTTAAAGGAAATATTAATGTTCTTGTCATTCAAAAACGTTTTTGGGTACTTGTCATTGAATCTAAAAGTAGTAAATTTGATGTGATGATTGCCCTACCTCAAGCACTCGCTTATATGCTCGATTGTCCAAATTCTGCACAACCGACTTTTGGTTTACTAATCAACGGTAGGGAATTTGTTTTTGTCAAATTGATCCAACAAGAACATTCTTGGTATGCACGCTCTGATGCGCTATCAATTGAGCGTGATTCAGAACTACACCAAGTATTCAGTATATTGAAGCGCCTTGAAGAATTAATTGTGCTTTTACCCCCTGAATGACTGCATCTAATTAACTGCGGTTATCTATCTGAGCGCGTTGTAAACTTCCTGAAAAGTCAACATAGACACTTTTCCATTCTGTGAAAACATCCATTGCAGTAGTTCCAGCTTCCCGGTGTCCGTTACCGGTTTGTTTCACACCACCAAAAGGCAAGTGTACCTCTGCACCAATAGTAGGACCGTTAATATAGGTGATACCTGCTTCGATGTCACGCATGGCAGTAAAAGCCCGATTGATATCGCGGGTGTAAACTGAAGAAGAAAGACCATAATTGCTATCGTTGAGAATTGCGATCGCTTCCTCAAAAGAACTAACCTCAATCAATGCCACCACTGGCCCAAATATCTCTTCACGTGCAACTCGCATATCACGAGTTACATCATCCAAAATAGTTGGTTGAAAGAAGTAACCGTTTTTCAATGAACCTTCACTAGCAATTTCTCCGCCAATTAAAACCTTTGCTCCTTCCTCACGGGCGATATCCAAATACTTGCTCACCTGTTGGAGTTGCTTTTCATTGACAATCGGACCAATATCTGTATTCGGGTCAGTGCCAGCACCCAAACGTAATTTACTGGTACGCTCATAGAGCATGGTAGTAAATTTTTCTTTGATCTCATGATGCAAAATTAGCCGACTAGTAGCCGTACATCGTTGGCCAGTTGTCCCAAATGCTCCCCACACCGCACCATCGAGAGCAAGTTCTAAATCCGCATCTTCCATCACCACTTGGGCATTTTTACCACCCATTTCCAGACAGACACGCTTGTGAGTGCGTCCGCAAGTAGCGCCGACAAAGGCACCTATTTCTGAAGAACCAGTAAACGATACTAAATCTACATTGGGATGCTCAACTAAAGCCTTCCCCGCCTCTTCTCCCACACCATGCACCAAGTTAATTACTCCTGGTGGTAAACCTGCTTGTTGGAAAATTTCAATCAATTTAGTTGCACAGGCGGAGGTATCTTCGGCAGGTTTGAGGATGACTGTATTGCCACATACCAAGGCTGGCATCGCTTTCCAGCAAGGAATTGCCACTGGAAAATTCCAGGGAGTAATTAAAGCACAAACTCCTATGGGCATCCGCACAGTCATGGCGAATTTATTGGACATTTCCGACGGTGTGGTTTGCCCAAATAGTCGCCGCCCTTCGCCAGCACTGTAAAAGGCGCAATCAATACCTTCTTGCACATCTCCCCTGGCTTCTGTCAGAGGTTTACCCATTTCCCGACTGATTAACTGGGCAAGTTCTTCTTTATGCTGGAGTAATATTTCCCCAACGCGAAAGATGTATTCTGCCCTAGCTGGGGCTGGGACTATGCGCCAACTGCGGTAGGCTTTACGGGCGGCGGCTACTGCTGTATCTACATCATTGGCTTGAGAACGGGGAAATGTGGCAACAACTTCGGTTTTGTCAGCAGGGTTGCGACTTTCTAGGGTTGCTTCCTCTACAGCACTCAACCATTGACCATCGATGTAATTGCGGCAAAATAGCGGAGTTGTCATCTTGAAAATCTCCGGCTGATGATCGACTGAAACTTGTGTATTAAGTTTGCTTGCTTTCTAGGTTATCCTCAAGTTGAGCAAATTGGGTGAGATAGTCAGTAAAGCTCCAAATTATAAATGTCACAAAAGAAACCTGCTAGAATCTTATCTAGATCCTGGATAGTCAAACAGGCTGGAAAGGTTGCAATAAAATACCCAAAAGTTTATCAACTTCTTTAATATAGTACTCAACCGAATCTATATAAACAGTCGTCTTTTCTAAAAATAAAAACTTCCAGTTAGTTCCACTAGTAACCGAACCATAAATCCGCCCAACTTCATTCCCTTGATTTTGATTGAATAACTGCGCCGCCATCATTGCTGCCACACATTGACCAAGACCGCCGATAATATCTTCTTTTTTCGCCTCAAAAATAAACATTACCGGAGCAGAAATAAATAATTGCTCCTGGGAATTGCTGATAATGTAATCGCAAAAACCTTGCAAGCCTTGAGTCGGTTCAACATTAAATTCATTCCCAGAAAACAGTGAGATTTTATTATTTAATAATCGTCTGACTTCTGCCAGGATTGGTGCAATTAAAAACTCTGACCTAGCTTTTTCGGTTGCGATCGCAGTTGCTAAAGGAATGTAATCTATTAAAATCGTTCTAAGGGTTTCTGATGGTATAACAGGTTTTGTATCAGCAAATAAATTACGAGTTTCATCGAGTGTTAAATCAAAACTCTTTTTCACTTTAGCGAGACTAAAATCGCTGTATGCCATTTTTACACCTTGTAATTATCTATTTAATCTTGCTTCACCAAAATCGAAAACTTAAAATCTAAAATTCGGTGAGGCTATGATCACTCCAGTTAATGTATGCCGCAAAATGGATCGCGTTCTTTATCAACTTCATTAGGTTGCAACTCTAATTCAGCAAGATAAACGCATCCCTCTTCTTTGAGGCATTCTTGACTTTTTGATGTCCAGTAAGGAACTTCACCAGCGTGCATCCGCAGAATACCTTGATCGTCGAGAGTCACACGATATTGGCAAGGGTAATCTGTGGTTACATCTGGTTTACTGAGTGCGCCAATTCGTATCCATTTTTTACTGTTGGTTTCCATGTCTGTTTGATAAACATAGAAAGTATGCTGGCCAGTTTGCGGGAAGGGAGGTAAGGCATTACTAATTAACCCGGTTCCTGGTTGCGTCACCCCATCGCGCAAATAGTGAAATTTTTGAAACGTTCTACTACCATCATTTCCTACTTCAAATACTAGATGATAGGCATCTGGTTGATCAACGGTTGCAGACTCAATAACATTGACGGCAATATCACCATCATTCAAGTCTTTATTGAAGCGTTCCACAGCAATATTCCAGTTCAATTTACCATCAGTAAATAGCGCTGAAGTTTCTGAAACCACCGATTCCAAATCAATGCCAGGAATGTCAATCAAATAATGGGGATTTCCTTGACAAAGCAACACGCTAAACTCAAGGGTTTGGTCAATCTCAAACTGGACTTTGATTTTTTTCAGAAACTCTGCTTCTTCCATTCCTAGTTTCTTCATCAGGTTTTTACCGTCAAAGCTTCCCCAAAGTCGTAAATCTCCATCCTCGTAGTCTTGACGATAGATAATGTTAGTTAATTGCATTCCTTGCCACTGAGTACGAACTTTGGCAACAGTTTCCCAAGGTGCAAGTTGATAAAGTTCTTGTCCAGCCTTGAATATAGTCAGCAAATCGTTGCTTTGGGTTTTGCGTTTGAAGTTGCAAGGCAAATAATAAAACAGGTTTTTGACATCAATTTCTAGCTGGTTAGCTCCCTTACGCAGCAAGCTTTTAGACTCTTCTGGATCAAATCTCAATCTTCGCAGTTTCTCGGCATAGCAAGCCCCGGCGGAGGTGGCTAGCTTGGTAAATTCTAATACAAAGGTAATCCGTTCTGGATTCCAGACAAAATATGGAGACTTACTAAATTCCTGGTAGATTTGGCGCTGCACTATGTCTAAATTACAAGTTTTACCAGACAGAATTAACCAATCAACTTTTTGGGAATTCCCAGAATCTTTGGTGATATCATCGGGACGTAAACGACTTTCCATTAATCCTTTGGCAATACCGATCGCTTCTTTAATTCCCGAAGCGGCGGCTCGTTCAAATTGCTGGTTATCTAAGGTGACGCAGATGCTATTTGGATCTTTGACTTGTAATTTAACGGCGCTTTGGGTGAGCAGTTCAGAAATTTGCTGTTCCGAAAGTGTGAAGGTTAATAAAGAATTTTCTGCTGGTGGCTTTTGCCCAAGTTTAAGTTTAGCTGCTTCTGCATGATCCCAGAGAAGATAAAAGGATTGCAGACGTTGAGGTGCTTGTTGCCAACGGGTGGGCAATACTTTCTCAGCAGTATCTAGAGCATCTTTGTAAGCAATATCGCCTTCTGGATTCTCTCTGTCCAGACATTTTAAAAGACTGCCAATTTTGAATTTTTCTTGCTCTAAAAAGCGCTCGTTTAACTCAGAGTTAATTAGATCTTCTAGCTTTTCGCTTTCAATATCACCTGTTGTTACTGCTGCCAATAAAAAGTCGGCGATCGCAACTTTTAATAATCTAAATATTCGCAGTGTAATTAACTCACCACCTAATTGTAAATGACCTGATGAACCTAATAGTTTGGGAGTGAGTTTATAGTAACGTCCTCCTAAACCTCGGTCTTCATAATCAGCAAAAGTAGGGGTTTTATCTTCTAAAGTCAGTTCAATTAAAGCTAAGTCTGTTGTTCCCCCGCCAATATCCAAAACGAGGACATTTTGTGACCATTTGTTTCCTACTTGATGACAACGGGTTTTGAATGACTCAATCCCAATGTTGAGATTACCACCAAATTCTCGCCACAAAAAGAATATCGCCACGGAAACGGCTTCATCATAAGCAGTTTGCACATCATCGATCCCCAACTGCTCAACTAATTCCTTAACTTCCTTACGAACAAGTGGTGGGGCGACAGTTGGGTAAGTGACAACTGCTGTTAAAAAATTCCCTTCTGAAAATCTGCGTCGGGCGCGTTGGCGGTAGTCTTCAGTTAACTCGATTAAATGCGCCCAAGCAGATTGAATCAACTGATTTGCGGTAATTGTTTTTTCTTCACCATCCAAAATAACTGAAAACGATCGCTCCTGACCAAAATAGCGTTTGGGTGAATGGTGAAACCTGCTGATAATTTCCTTTAAAGAACCGCTTGTACCTTGAGCGATCGCTTTTTTGCGGTTATCTCTAGCTTCTCTACCCATCCGCAGTTTTAAGTCCCCTAACTGCGAAATTTCCGACTCGCTAGGAATTTCTGTATCGCGGCGATCGATATCCAGCACAACTGGGATCAGATTTTGCGACTCTAGGGTAGGAACGCGGAACACCTCATGATAGATTTGGTAAAGTTTTTTGCTGACAGCACGGCGGAACCTCTCGCTGTTTCCTAAAGAAAGTTCAATTTGGCGAATTGCTTCTAAAAATCGCTCTTTATTATCACTTTCAAAAACTTCGCTCAAGTTTCTTGGTTCTATCTCCAGGTTTTTGCTAATTTCTGCGATAAAGTTTTCCCAATCATCAGCGCTGACATCAGGTAAAGCCACTGAGGCGGGAGAACTTAGCCATTGTGATAAGCGCTCGCGTAAGCGTATTTCTTGTTCTTTGGGTAAAATTTCTGCGATCGGTACTTCAATTGGATCGAAAAGTGTGACTGTCGAATTCGACGTACCAAAATCTAAAGCAAACCATCCCGGAAATCTTTTTTGTTGTTTCTCGCTTAGTTCTTGATCACTATATTTGTTGATCTGAAAAGGGTTCATTAGAGTATCACTTTCTGTTGTTTGTTTTATAGCTGGCTAAAAACTATGGTGTTTTATCATAAAATGACAAATTTAGAGAATTTTTGTGGTAATGACTTTTAATCGTTGCTCTTGTACCACTGATTCTCTTTAGCACTGGCTTTTTTATCTGGTGCGATGCCTACGCATATAAAAGGGCATAGCCCAATCTAGGCATCGTTATGAAAATTGCAGCAGTTACAGCGCTTCCCGCTATTATGCAATACAGTTTTTCTCCTTGCCCTCTCCTAGCATAGCTTTCAGCTTTGAAAATGTACCTCATAGCTGCCGGAAGTGCTGTACTAAGTTGATGTTGAAGATTCTTGCTCAGTTGCAAGTCTTACTTGTTCGACTTGTTCGATAGTTAAATCAAGTAACTGTGCAACCTCTTCTATCGACATACCACGAGCTAAGAACCGAGGTACAAGTTCAAGTTTTAGTTCTTCTCGTCCCTCTTGTTTAGCTTCTTGATAAACCCTAGTTTCTTCTAACTTAACTCCTAACATTGCCTCTACCTCTTCACGACTTAAGTTTGCAAATTTATAAACAGCGTAGGCGTAGCCCGCCGTAGGCATCGTTGTGATTACATCTATTATCTCCTTTTTAGCTAAGACAGTTATCTGTTCTTGTTGCGCCCGCTCAATTAAACGTTTCGCTTGTACCACCATTTGAGCTTCTGAGGCAATAGTTAACTGCATCAAACTGATACCTACTCTTTGCTCATCAGGATTACCTAACTCATCCAAATAAATCCTTTGTACTTGGGAACTGTTCAATAGCGATCTATGAATAGTGGTTTTTTCCGGTTCCAAGCTGCGAGTTATTTTCTGAATTGGCTTATCTCAAATCATCTGAGTCTGAAATCGCGGCAATTTCTGAAAGAATCTGCAACCAAGTAGGAATTGCTATCTCAGATGGCAATTCCCCAGCCGCCAAATATCTCAGCAAAGTTTCTTTTTTTGAAAGGTTTTGCAGACTAGGAATAATTTGATCCAAAATGCCTTCTAGCTCGGAATTAATTTGCTGATTAACTTCGCTGACATACTGCACAAGATGGAGACTGGCGCTAGCAGTGATTTCATCTCGCAGTCGCAGTACTAAAAGTTGGTGGTTGCTCGATCTGGGTAAGCCTTGGTTTTTCTCTGGTGCCCAGTCAAAGATTTGACCAACGTTGTGTTTATCGTCTTGACGCGCTAGGGGAAAAATCATTTCGGGTGCAACGCTTTTGTGTTTACTACTAATTTCGGAGATGATTGCTTCTTTCCATTCGTTAGGATCGCATCCTAATAATAATTTGTAAAAGAGATCAGCATCTTCAAAACCAAATTCTTGTTCGACTTCTTGTTCCATTTCTGGATGGAGAAATACCTGCAATTGTCCGCGTTCTGGAGCTACATGAATTGACAATTGGTTCAACAAATCTACCACTGCTTGATAGATGCGATCGCGGGCAAAATCTTCTACTTCTTTAACAGTTTTCTCAAATACTGGATAAAAATCATCACTCTTAGTCGGAAGGGAGCTATTTACACGATTTCCCCGATCAAATAATTTCCCGGCTGCACCTTTAGATTCTGCCAGAGCGATCGCTCCATTGTTGGCTTTGTTGAAGAGTAAAGTCCACTGGTTCCAATTGAGGATTTTAAAGGTAAGTTCGTCTTTCACTACATCACTGACAACAACACCGCGCCGGTCTTTGAGTGGTTCTTTCCCTAAATCTTTTTGAAAATTCCTGTAGATTTTATCCAAGCTCTCGACCACAAAACGCAATTCCATAAAAGCGGGACTATCGCCTGTGGGGATGCCTTGCTCGTGAATTTCATCTATGATATCTTTCAAGTGATCTTGTTGCTGACTCACCACATCAGCAGCTCTTTTAGTATCTTCATACAGTTGCTTCAAACCATGAGTAGCTACGTGGGTTTGAATCAATTCTCGCAGCTTACCAAGTCCCCCATCTTGAGCAAAGTAACCTAGCTGTCTACCTAAATAACTACGGGGATCAGATTCTAGCAACCGTTCACTTAATAGCTCCCATTTCTCTTGTAGCCGTTTAGACCGATCTAAATAATCAGGATAGTCTAAGTTAGCTAAAAACTCTGGTGAACCTGCTTTCACTGTAGTAGAACGTTTTGCTAATTCAGCCAATCCTAATAGTGGCGACAGTAAAACGATGCGGTCTTTTTGGGTTGTAAACGCTTCTGCACCATCAATGGTAGTTTGCAGAACTTTGAGTTTTTGGAAAACTGTTTCTTCCTGCAAATGTGGGCTATCTTCAATCAGTTGGTCAAGTTCTCTTTCGCCACCCTCATTGTCGAGGGGTAGTTGATCGAAGCGACCCACACCGACGAGAATTAAATCTTTCAGGTCTTGTCCCGGTCGCTGCTGCTGCATCATCGTAAAGATTTTGTTGGCGCGATCGCTACCGGGAGATTTACCATTTAGCAATACCAAAATTGTCTGTACTTCTGCCAATTCCCGCAGTGACAAAAAGGTATCCCTAGCCCCAGAATTAGCAGCTCCCAACCCCGGAAAATCGATCAGAATAAATTTACCTGCGTCTGCAAAATCCCAAATTTCCCGTGATATTTTTACATCGATATCTACGCGGCGGATGAGTGGGAAACTGTTTTGCAATAATTTTGTTGGTAGCCTCTGGGGTGGACTCGGTAATCGGATGTGCGCTGGGGGTAAATCCTCAAATTTCAGAGTTTGGATTGCCATTGGCTGTTCGACTAGCTGTAGCCCCTCGCAGGCGGTAGTAGCATCAATCTGGTAGCGCCCACCACACATAACTTCCCCATACGCCTGATAAGCCCGTAGGAATAATACCAACTCCCGCAGTAAATAACGTAGCTCTAAATTGTTACTACTATTCCATGCTTCCTCACACCAGCTAATAATATCTTTACCAGAATTGAGTTTCGACACTGGTATAGGAGGAAGTGCGGCTGCTGCTGTTCGTTTATTGGCTTCCCCTAGCATGAAGCGTAGACACTCATGTACTCCTTCATGAGAAAGATACTTCACCGTAAAATTACTTAATTGAGTCGTTGCAAACTCCTCTTGCGGAATGATATGTATGGCGGTAACATTACCTGTAGTGGGGTTTTCACTCACTGGTAAAGCATCTGCATATCCAATGAGACTGCCTAAAAGTAAAGTTTTCCCACTACTGAATTCCCCCATCACCCCAATTTTCACAGGCGAAGTTGCCAGGTCTACAGTTTTCTGGGCAGCTGACCGCAGACGCAGGAGACAGTCATCAAGACTAGCTGGAACCCAATCTTCTTGTTTAGAAGGGGACTGGGGCACAGAATCTATCTTTCTGAGGATGAATTCGCCGTACTCCTTAAAACGGCTTAGTTTATCTGGTTCCATAGAGTAGTTTCCGCCTAACATGAATTTCTGTGAGCTTTATAACATATAAAACGCGATCGCCAGCTATTCTGGCAACGTGTTGATATCACATTTAGCATTTCTCTCATTTAATTTGCGATTTTGCTATAGCAATCCTAAATCAAACCCGCAGATTTGTGAATTCTGTTTTTGTTCTCTTTTCCTTGGCGATTTGCGATCACTCAGATTTCTTACAACTCAGATAGGATTGCTATATAAGGCGTTTTGAATGGTCAAGCCAATTTTGAAAAGTTGGGTTTTGTTGGGAACATTGAAGAAGAATTCAGAAGTCATAATTCGGGGTTATGAATGAATAAAGTGGGGTTTTATACCACCAATAGACTTAATATTGCTTAGTATAGATGTGGATATCAAACCCTTTTATACCCATGATTTTAAGCAAGCTAGATCCATCAGCCCGACTCTAATTCATGCTGAATTCTTCTTGATAAAAAATCAATATTTATTTGGTATGGAATTATTGATTATTGTGAATTTCTTATAAAGACGTAAGTGCCTCAAAAAGAATCATGTAGTTTCCGTGAAGATAAATCAGGTTTTTGAGCAATGCAATTACATAGCTAGGATGAATGAATTTATTGGTGATTTTAAGAAGAAACAAAGTCATATAACTTCTTCGACACATGGATAGTTTAAATTTCACCAAAGATGCTGAAGTTAATCTTGATGATAACTTCAGCATCTTTGGAATTTATTCACAGTAAAAAAGCAATTTTGGCACACATAAAAATAAATAAAGTATTAAGATAAATATTAGGTTTGGATGGAAAAGATTATATTGATGTATTAACAAATCCGATTTTCAGACTATTACCTTAATAATTTTAGCAGACCAGGCAGGCAAAAGTGTTTTATAAAAAGGTGCAGAGCTACGTTAACCAAATCATAGTTGAAGAGAAAGACATACAACAGGATGAAAAAGTATTTTACCAGCAGGCGGATACAGCTCCTCTGATGATTTGGATAGCTGGATGCAATGCACTTTACTCTTACTTCAATTCAAATTGGCTGGAATTTACTGGAACATATCTAACAACAGGCGTTTCTACATCTGCGCCAAAAGAGGAGATAGGAAATATCTGGACTTATAACGTCCATCCAGAAGATAGACAGCGATCTGAAGATATATATTTGGGAGCATTTGCGGCTCATGATTCCTTCCAGAGGCAATATCGCCTGCGTCGGGCTGATGGCGAATATCGCTGGATTTTAGATACAGCTGCGCCACGGTTTGCAGGAGATGGCATCTTTGTCGGTTACATCGGTTATTGTGTGGATATAACAGAAGTAACCATAGTGGTCAGCCAACCTTCCTTAACAGAAAGCTACTCGCCATCTACAAATTCCTCTTACCACCTACGTAAAATTACAGAAAGAGAAAAAGCACTAAAGCAACTGGAAACTGAAACTGCAAAACGCCAAGCAGTTGAAGCACAGTTACGCCAAAAAATATCAGAATTTGCAGCGATTTTGCAAGTGCTTCCTAATTTGTACTTTCGTCTCGATGCTGATGGAACTATCCTAGATTACAAGCCAGGAAAGATACAGAGTCTGTATATTTTACCAGGAGATTGCCAGGGCAAGAGTTTGCGAGAATGCCTACCGACTGCTGTAGGCGATCGCTTCCAGCAAGCAATAACTCAAGTACTTGAAACTCAATCTTTAGTTAGTTTTGAATATACCTTACCGCTACCAGAAGGGAACAATAATTTTGAAGCTAGGTTATTATCATTACCAAACCAGCAAATCATTGTTATTGTCCGCGACACTAGCGACACAATACAAGCAGCATTAAAAGAAAGTGATGCCAAGTTTCGCAGCATTGTTGAAAACGCCAATAACATTATTTTTGCGCTGACCGTTGAAGGGATATTTTCCTACGTTTCTCCTAACTGGACTGAAATTTTTGGGCATGAGGTTGCAGAGGTTGAAGGTAAATCCTTTATTCCCTTTGTACATCCCGACGATGTGCATATCTGTGCCGATTATTTCCAAAGACTTTTGACAACAAGCAACAAACAAGACGCAATTGAATATCGAATAAAACACAAAAATGGTAGTTGGCGATGGCATACAAGCAACTCATCTGTGATTAGAGACACCAATGGTAATGTTTTAAACTTCGTTGGTATTTGCTATGACACCACTGACCGCAAACAAGCAGAAGAAGCTCTAGCAGAACGAGTGCGTTTAGCAAATTTTCGTGCCGATGTAGACGCGGCCCTTAGCCAGAGTGACAGCTTACAGAATATGATGCGCCGTTGCACTGAGGCTTTAGTTGAACATCTTGATGCAGCCTTTGGTCGCATCTGGACGCTGAACAAACAAGACAACGTATTAGAGTTGCAAGTCAGTTCGGGGATGTACACCCACATTAATGGCTCCCATAAACGTGTGCCAGTCGGTCAATTCAAAATTGGTTTGATTGCCGAAGAAGGCAAACCCCACCTAACTAACTCTGTGCAAACAGATCCCCGCGTGGGTAACAAAGAATGGGCACAACGAGAGGGTATGGTCGCCTTCGCTGGCTATCCCCTGATTCTTGAAGATGAAACCGTAGGCGTAATAGCCATGTTTGCCCGCCAAGCATTGACAGAATCAACTTTCACAGCACTGGAATTTGCCGCCCAGGAAATTGCCATTGGCATCAAGCGCAAACAAGCAGAAATTGCACTCAGAGAAAGCGCCCAGAGGGAAGCACTAATCAATCGTCTTTCTAGCCAGATTCGAGCTTCTTTGGATCTCAATTACATTGTGCAGACCGCAGTGCAGGAGATCCGTAACTTATTCCAGATCGATCGCTGCGCCTTCTTTTGGTATCGACAAGAGGCTGATATACCCTACTGGGAAAGAGTATACGAGGCGAAAAGTTCCTTTTTACCCTGTCAGCTTAACGACCAAGAAGCAACTAATGCAGAAATCGAACTAATCGCAGTCAAAACCTTGAAGGGAGAAATCATCCGCATTGATGATGCTGAGACTGTGGGCGATTCTATAGCACGGCAGTTTTTGCAGGATTTCGGTTTCACTGCCTTTATGTCGCTACCTGTACACACGCAATCTGGCGAAATAGGTACATTTAGCTGTGGTTCTTGTAGTGGCTTCCGGCCTTGGCTAGACAACGAAGTACAATTACTACAAGCAGTTACAGTTCAACTAGCGATCGCCATTGACCAAGCTAAACTTTACACCCAAAGTCGCATTGCTGCCCAAACTGCCCAAGATAAAGCCCAGCAACTAGAAGCGGCATTGCTAGAACTTCAACAAACCCAAGTCCAACTGATTCAAACTGAAAAAATGTCCAGTTTGGGACAGTTGGTGGCAGGTGTTGCCCACGAAATTAATAATCCTGTCAATTTTATCTACGGCAATATTAACCATGCCCGTGAATATACTGATGATTTGCTGCACCTGGTAGAACTTTACCAAAACTACTGCCCACTAATACCAGAAATTGATCAACAAATTGACACCATTGATTTAGACTTTCTCAGGCACGATTTGCCCAAAGTCCTGGATTCTATGAAGATGGGAGCCGAACGTATTCGGCAAATTGTCCTATCTTTACGCAATTTTTCTCGCCTTGATGAAGACGATACAAAAGCAGTGGATATTCATGAAGGCATGGATAGCACATTGCTGCTGTTACAAAATCGCCTGAAAGCCAAACCAGGACATCCCGAAATCCAAGTAATCCGAGACTACGGCAACCTGCCACCGATAGTGTGTCACGCCGGACAGATGAATCAGGTGTTTATGAATTTGTTGACAAATGCGATCGATGTTTTAGAGGAGTCATTTGTCATTAGTGATTTGTCATTAGTAAACAACACTGAACAAAGGACTTTTCCACAGATTCGTATTCGCACGCTCATCAAAGAAGATTGTGTAATTATTAGCATTGCTGACAATGGTCTAGGAATGACTGAGGAAGTACGCAAACGCCTATTTGACCCCTTCTTCACTACAAAACCTGTGGGTAAAGGCACTGGTATGGGATTATCAATTAGCTACCAAATTGTTGTCAAAAAACACGGTGGGCAAATCCAGTGTATTTCAGCACCAGGAGAAGGTGCCGAGTTTGCGATCGTGATTCCACTACACGAGCAACCCTCAACGTAGACATCACATAAGTTTAATCTATGATTAATTAAAATTTAACCTATTGGTTGTTAACTAAGATTAATTTACTTTTTGCTGCAACATTTGAACCTCCCCAAAAACCTAGAATTTATCGGAATTGGGGGGATTATTTCTTTTAGTATTGGAAATTAAAAGTATAAATCTTGCAGTTCAAGCGATTAAAAAACATTGTAATCGTAGTACTATCTTTGCGTAGGCGTAGCCCAACCCAGGCATCGCACTTTTGAAAAAATCCCTGAGTACAAATAAAATAGAAGGCTGGGATGATACAACCCCAAAGTCAAAATAGTATCACCTACACACGCGTTATCCACCTAAGTCATGTAATTGACATAGATATTCCCCAATGGCCTGGAGATCCCACAGTAGAATTTGAAACTGTAGCTGAACTAAATAATGATGGCTATTACCTGCGGCGTTTCTCCTTGGGAGAACATAGCGCTACCCATATCAATGCCCCTAATAGTTTTCATAGTTATGCTATGGGAATTGACGAATACCCAGCCCAGTCTTTGGTTGTACCTGCGGTAGTCATAGATATTCGCCAAGCCACAGACGCTAATCCTGATTATGCCCTGACTATTGCTGATGTTTTGGCTTGGGAAGAAGAATACGGTGAAATTTCTGCTGGTTGCGTAGTTATACTGAATACTGGATGGCAAAAAAAGTGGTTTAATAAAAGTGCATTCCTCAATCATGATGCTCAAGGAATTGCCCACTTTCCTGGGTTTGGCAGCGATGCGACTCAATTATTACTGAATGATCGGCAAATAGCAGGTGTAGGAATTGATACTCATGGTGTAGACCCTGGACAGGATAACAGTTTTGGGATTAACCGCTTAGTTTTAGAACAACGGCGCATTGTGTTGGAGAATCTGACAAATTTGGATCAACTACCACCTAAAGGTACTACTCTAGCGATCGCAGTTCTGAGATTGCGTGGTGGTTCTGGTTCTCCTGTGGGGGTGTTGGCGTTCATCCCTTAATTTTTCGGCAAAGAGTCATAAGAGCTAAGAAGGAAAATTTATAGATGCGAAAAATATATACTAAGTCGTGGTTGGATAATGATACAGTAGCAGCCTGGATTTTTCTCACACCAGCACTAATTTTGCTGGGCGTTTTTATTATTTGGCCGATCGGCTATTTGTTTTACCTCAGTTTCACTGCTGGTAGTTTCACCTTAAAAGGTACTTATTGGATAGGCTTAAAAAACTATTGGCGCTTGCTAGTTAACCCCGACTTCTGGCAAGTTCTGGGTAACACCTTTTATTTTACTGTTGCTACTATCATTCCCAGTTTAGTTATCTCCTTGGGATTGGCAGTGCTATTAAACCGCTCCATTCCCTTGCGGGGCATCCTGCGAAGTGCTTATTTTCTGCCTTCAATTATCTCACTTGTGGCAGCCGGTTTGGGATTTCGCTGGCTATTTCAAACATCAGGGCCAGTTAACGGACTTTTAGATTTTTTTAGCATTCCAGCTATACCCTGGCTAGGAGACACATTTTGGGCAATGCCAGTACTTATTTTAATGAGTATTTGGAAACAATTAGGTTTCAATATGGTGGTTTTTTTAGCAGGGTTGCAAGCAATTCCTCCCAGTCGTTATGAAGCAGCAGATTTGGATGGAGCAAATGCTTGGCAACAATTTTGGTATATTACTCTGCCTGGATTGCGCCCGACTGTGATATTTGCAATCATCACTACGGCGATTTTTACATTGCGGAGTTTTGAGCAAGTTTATGTGATGACTGGCGGTGGCCCACTCAATTCGACTAATTTGTTAGTTTACTACATTTACCAAGAGGCTTTTGCTCAGTTTGATTTTGGTTATGCAGCAGCAGCAGCGACGGTGTTACTAGCTGTGACGCTGGTACTTGTGTATTTGCAACTGCAAACTTGGGGAGAGGAGTAGGGGAGGCAGGGGGCAGGAGGTAGGGGAGCAATTTTGGAAGTTGCTAAATCATTCCGCAAATATGCAATGCCAAAAAATGTAGTGCATTCAATTAGAAACAGCTAGAGTTTTTACTTCTTATATAGGCTGCGATATTCCCAAGGATTCACAAATTTAGTATCACTCCAAACACCAAGCCGTTGTTCCTTGGCCTCAGCTTCGGCTTGTTGAACTAAGTCTTTACTAGGACACTTGTTTAAATAGGGACGATACACTTTTGCTAAACCTTCTTGTAACAATACCTGCTGCACAAAAGTGCCATTTTTTAAACGGACTTCAGCAATTTTACGTCCATAGCGATCGCTATCAGTGATATTCAAAGTCACGCGCGAGCCTCCTTGTTGCACCAGTTCTTGCACCCGTTCTCGTGCTTTCACACCCCAAGTAAATTGATTGCGATCGCTAGTGCGTTTACTCTGCTTTTCTTTGTTGGTATGGGCTATTTCTGGCGCATCCACACAAGCAAAGCGCACACTAAAATTTTTGCCGTTGGTATCTTTCACTACTATAGTGTCACCATCACTGACTCGCTCAACCGCATCTCCAGAAGTACCGACAAAGCGATCGCAGCCGATCAAACCCAAAAAGATGATAGTTGCACAAAGCCAAAATCGCACTGGTTTAGTTAATTTCTCCATCCAAACTTACCTGCATTACCTCTGTGGGATGATATTAGCAAAATGACAAGATATATTTGTTAACCGTTGACATACTGCCACAGGCAATTCAAAATCTCACATGGTAAGACCTCTGGTAGCAACCGAATAGAAAATGTGGATTAGTATAAGAATTGTAACTTTGCAATTATCAGTGGCAATTTCTGACGAACTTTTTAACTCAGATTCTGCATCTAGCTGCTTCAGGTGCTTTTGCCTATGACTCTGCTGCTCAAATTTGTGATTTGAAAACCCGCCCCAACATCCTTGCGGGGTTTTATTTCGCCGAATCTGGCTCTGTGCCGTTTTTATCTGCACTTAGCGATCGCGCCACTGACGAAGGCGATACATGGCTAGCGGAAAAACTAGCAAAACATACATGCATCAGATGAAACTAGGCATGGTCAAATTTTTGCCCACGCTTTACAACAGTTGAATAAACAAGTTATAGATTTCAAGCGTCAACCCCAAACTACATCCGCAAACAAATCACAACAGCAGCGTAGTCCCTTTTTTGCAGCATTCTTTGAGGGCTACACTCAAGAGCAGCTAAAACCGACTGTCATTGATTGGGATGTATTTATGGCTAGCACATACATTCTTGAGTTAGATGCTAGTAAAGACTTTGCGCGAATGGCGAAAGTATTACCTGATAACGATCCAACCGCTCGTAACTTGAAGTTAGGAATGCTAAGTATTGCCCAAGATGAAACTGCACATGCTGCTTATCTCTACGAAGCGATGATGCGACGGATGTCTGCAAATAAAGTACAAGAACTTGTAGATATGTGGCGAACCCGCAAGGTAAACGCCTTATTAGCAATGGTTGGCGGTATCCTCCAGCGCAACGGCGAAACGCGATCGCTAGTCCAGGATAGTGCGCCGTCGGAAACCGATTCTAAGTTAATAGCGACGTAATTATATAGGACTCATATTTGATTGCGTGAAAAAACTCAGTACAACTCAAAGAGACTTCTTCCCTACTCGCCACTCCCAGCCTACGAAAATAATTTCATAAATCAAATCGGATTGCTATATATCAAGACTATATCTCTAAATATAGATTGTTTATTTTGGTTATTAAACATTTATAGTAGTTCTTTTGGAGGAATATATATACAGTAAAAATATATCTTTTACGGGATCAATCTTTTCATTAAGTGTTGCATAATAATATTAGAGTTTAAAAGCATCTTTTTTGTGTTTTAATTTGTTTTTAGATAACCTGAGAGTCTTAATGATGTTTTATTCAACCTAAAACTGGTTTTTGGGGTATTTATTTAAGTAAGTGGGTCAAATTAAATATAAAACCTCACCCCTGCCTCCGGCTTCCCTCTGGGATACTTTGGAGAGGGATTGAGGGTGAGGTTTGATCTTATATTTAATTACGCCTACCTACTTAGCTGATATTTCGTTACTTAAAAGATGCATTTTACTAGAGATGTGAACAAAATTTTCATCACTTAACAAAAATATTTTTCATAAAGTCTTTCTGTTGTATTAATTGTAGCTGTTAGTTCATCTTATGATTTCCTTTTTACGTCTGGTTATCCCGGCATCGCTGGTTCTTACTACTTCCCTGGTTAGCAAAGGTAATGATTTTCTAAGACAGCATGAAGTCCAACAGATCAATGAAACAAGGACATGTTTCAACTGTAATCTATCAGGAATGAACTGGTCAGATGCAAACTTACAAGGAGTTGACCTGCGTTCAACAAACTTTCAGGGAGCCAACCTGAGAAACGCTAATCTAAAGAATGCCAATTTAGAATGGGCTGACCTCCGTAAGGCAAATCTGCAAGGAGCGGATCTAACTGGAGCAACCTTAAGAAATACCTTGCTAAGTGATGTCAATTTAACTGGGGCAAATCTAGAAGCGTCTAACCTAGAAGGCACCGATTTTAGAAATGCTAATCTTAGCCGTGCAAATCTTATCAAAGCTCTAAAACCCAATAACATTCAGGATAGCAATTCTGTCAAACTATGTGAAACAATACTGCCAAATGGAGCAATATCGCATCGAGACTGTCAACGATTGGCAAAGCATTAGACCACAATATCAAATTAATTAAACATAGAAATGATAACAGTAGTAATTATACTCTTCGTCTTCTTGAAGAGTTAAAATTTATGGGAACGCAAGTAGATAGGCTATGCTTAACATTGAAATTATTATTGGACTGCTCTTGGTTGTTGCCATTGGAGCAGTAGTTGCCCAAAGGCTTGCAATTCCCTACCCTATTCTGCTTGTTCTCGGTGGGCTGGTTCTTGGCTTTATACCGAATCTTCCCAGAGTTGAAATTGACCCTGAACTCATCTTTCTTGTCTTCTTGCCGCCACTCATTACCTCTGCGGCCTGGTACATTCCTTGGCAAGAATTCCGCACAGTCTTTGTGTCTGTTTTTCTCTTATCTACTGGGCTTGTGCTGGCTACCACATCTATCGTCGCTGTAGTAGCACATACAATCATCAGTGGAATTCCTTGGTCTGCGGCTTTTGTATTAGGGGCTGTTGTCTCACCCACTGATGCAGTAGCAGCAACTGCGATCGCAAAAGCACTCAGCGTACCCCGACGTATTGTCATATTATTAGAAGGAGAAAGTCTGGTAAATGATGCTACAGGCTTGGTTACGTATCGCTTTGCACAAGCTGCTGTTGTTACAGGAGTATTCTCATTTTGGAAGGCTAGTGCGTGGTTTGTTGTGGTGGCACTCGGCGGGGTGATTGTTGGCTTAGCGGTTGGATGGTTAGTAACTTGGATACATCGTCGTTTGGATGAATCCACAATTGAGGTTACTTTCACTATCCTAATGTCCTATGCAAGCTACTTATTAGCTGAACAGCTTGGCCTGTCAGGTGTATTGGCAGCGATGACTCTCGGGCTTTACCACCGTTGGCAAAGTCCTGAGATGCTTTCACCCAGAACTCGCATCCAGACAATCGCCGTTTGGGAATTCATTGTTTTTATTTTAAATGGTTTGATTTTTGTTCTCATCGGTTTACAGTTACCAATTATCCTCGATCATCTCTCTGGAGAATCGATAACTACATTAATTTGGTTCGGTACTCTCATCAGTGCCACTGTCCTTGGTGTGCGCTTAGTTTGGGTCTTTCCAGGCACTTACCTAGCACGATTGCTGAGTAGGCGACTGCGCGAGAGCGCTCCCTACCCTTCTTGGCAACAAATCTTGATTGTCGGTTGGGCTGGTATGCGTGGAGGTATCTCCCTTGCTGCCGCCTTAACTATACCCCTTTCGACCAACAATGGCACTCCCTTTCCTGAACGCAACTTAATTATCTTCCTGACTTTTTGTGTCATATTTGTAACCTTAGTGCTACAAGGATTATTCCTACCAACTTTAATTAAGTGGCTCAAAGTTGTGGATGATGATAGTGGCATAAAACGTGAAGAGATGGAGGCGCGGCTTCAGGCAGCCAAAGCTGCGATGGCACGCATTGAAGAACTTACTAACCAAGACACCAATCTGGCCTCTGACCAAATGATTGAATGGTTGCGGATTCAGTATAAGGAACGTATCTGCCAATACGACACTTATTGTCAGGCGATGAATGACGGAAGTTACAAGCAACTTGCGGCCTTTCAATCTTTGCAGCATGAGGTGCTAGCTGCTGAACGAAGTATGGTTATTAAACTTCGCAATCAAGGTATTATCAGTGACGATGTATTGCACAGAATCGAGCGCGATTTTGACTTGGAGTCAGCGCTGCTTGGAAGTAATGACTGAAGAGATATTGAAAATATATCGTTGAGAGTGACTGTCTGAGAAAGTTATATCATGTCCGCCAAATTACCCATAATAAAAGAACCCCACCCCCAACCCTAAGAGCTTGCGGGGAGGGGAGACAAAGCATAGCTTTGACGGGGTGGGGTTCTTCGGGTTTAACAAGTAATCAAGCGGACATGATATTAGTGTAAATGTAAATAATTTTACATATATAGCAACGGACATGGAGCTTAGGACAGCAATAAAATCACAAAATACGCTCTTGAAGGCGCGTTTCCCGCGAACTGTCCTAACGGCTTTGGCGACTGCTATATAGTACTTAAGACGGCAACGCCCCAAGTCTTATATACGAACTATGGATGAAAAAATATAACCGGATCAAACTTCGGGAAGGGCTGCGCTCTAGCTACTGGTTTGTGCCATTACTGATCACAGGTGCAGCGATCGCACTAGCGTTCTTTATGCTCACACTTGACTCAACAGGCAAGTCAGGAGTAATGGAAAAGTCGGGCTTGAAGATTTACACTGGCGGAGCGGATAGTGCGCTAACTCTGCTTTCAACCATTGCTAGTTCAATGATTACCGTAGCTGGTACTGTCTTCTCAGTCACCCTCGTTGCTCTGACGCTCGCTTCTCAACAGTTCGGGCCACGAGTGCTGCGAAATTTTATGCAGGACACAAGATTTAAGTTCGTACTCGGCACGTTTATTGCTACGTTTATCTACTGTTTGCTCGTGCTACGGACTATTCATACTGATGCACAGCAACCATTTGTACCGAAAATTTCAATCACTGTTGCCATCCTGCTGGCGATCGCTAGTATTCTTGTATTAATTTACTTCATCCACCACGCCTCAACCTCAATTCATGCATGGCACATTATCAGGGAGATTAGTGATGAATTGGAATCTAATATTGATTATGTATTCTCTGAAAATCTGGGATATAGTCACCTCGAACACAAGCGGCAACTTGTTGAGGAAATCACAACGGGTTTCGAGCAACAAGCCTATCCAATCTTGGCGACTGGTAGCGGTTATATTCGGGCAATTGATTACGACCGCTTGATGAATATTGCTAAGTCGAAAGACCTTCTGTTGCATTTAAAGCACCGCCCAGGCAAGTTTATCGTGCGAGGTAGCAAGCTGATCAGGGTTTTTCCTTTTGAACGGGGGAATCAAAAACTCACAAAGGAGATCAATCAGGCATTCATTTTGGGTAGAGAACGCACTGCGTTCCAAGATGTGGAATTCTCCATTAAGCAACTGGTGGAGATTGCCATTCGGGCGATTTCCCCTGCCGTTAACGACCCATTCACGGCAATTCGGTGTATTGACCAGCTTTGTGTAGCCCTATGCCGTTTGACCCAAAGAGAGCTCCCATCCCCCTACTGGTACGATGACAATGATCAGCTCCGTTTAATTGCCAACCCGGTGACGTTTGCAGGACTAGTTGATGATGCCTTTCACCAGATTCGACAGTACGGGCGACAAGAGGTAGCAGTCACAATCCGCTTGCTGGAGGCGATCGCAATTATTGCTGAGTACACACTTGACAAAAACAACTACGCGGCGCTACTACGTCATGCCAATATGATTAGACGTGGCAGTGAAAATTTATTCGAGAAACTGGATCGAGAGGATGTTGAGGCACGATATCAGGTTGTTTTGCAAGGACTAGCAAAGATTTAGTAGAAGTGCTGAAGGCATAGTATTTAGTAACCAGAGTTACCTCGTTTATCTTGGAGGAGACAAAATAGCCTGTTTTCCATGACTCTGAGCTTACCATTTGCTGGTCGCCCTAATTAGCGATCGCACCAATACACCCCTGAACGGTTACGTTATAGAAGACTTAAAACAAGCAATAATTAGAGAAATAGCAGTACTACCCAGCAAACGTGAGTCAGGTTCTTCCTACAAAAAACTATGAAAGCTGAAGCAGAAAACCATCTCAGGCTGACTTGTGAAGTAGAAACTACCCTAAAGGTGATTGGCGGACGCTGGAAAGTTTTGATTATTAGAGAATTAATGACTGGCGTAAAACGGTTTGGTGAGTTGCAACGAGCTTTACCTGGAGTTACGCAAAAGATGTTGACTCAGCAACTTAGAGAAATGGAGGAAGACGGCATTATTCATCGAGAAGTTTATCCCCAAATTCCACCAAAAGTAGAATATTCTCTGACACCTTTAGGAGAAACTTTACAACCAATTCTCTATGCTATGCATGAATGGGCTGTTCAAAATTTTGCTCGAACACATCGCCATCAATCTTGAGCATAGGTAATAAATAATAATTGCTAACTTACAATTTGAGCTAAGGAACACGGATTTTATAAAATACAAAACCTCACTCCCAACCCCTCTCCTTATTAAGGAGAGGGGAGACTTTGACTTTCGTCAAAGGCGGGGTGAGGTTAAAAACCATATTTTGATGTTATTTAATTCACATTCCTAACTAATATCATGTCCGCATAATTGGTTATGCTAACCACAGTCATTACACCCCATTTCTTAATCCCCTCCTTGCTTGCGGGGAACTCGGGGCCCCCTCTGGGGATTAGGGGCAGGGAGACAAAGCGTAGCTTTGGCGGGGTGGGGTTCTTCGGGTTTAATAAGCAATCAAGCGGACATGATATAAGTAGGCGTGAATAATTAAAGGTTTCTAGTAAGCGGCTCCAGCCCTTAAAATAGGGCTAAAGCCACGATTACGAACCAAGTTCATTAAATTTACATTGCGTAAGATAGTTTGATTTATTCTTGCCTACTTCAGTTGGCAGATTTATCCGTAAGGTCTAAAATGTTTGAATTTTGAATTGTTAATCATTGCTTCTTAAATATTCAATTGCTGCCTCTAATTTGGAAGAGTAACTTTCAGCAAACTTTTCAAACCAAAGTCCTTCGGACGAAAGTGGATCTACTTTAGCTAACCATTCTTTTGCCTGCACTTTCAAAGCCTCTAGTTGTTTGGCTTTGAGTTGTTCTTGTCGAATCCTTTCGTGTTCTAGTTCTTGCTGTTTTTTTAACTCAATAGCAGCATCCTGTTCTGCAAAATCAGCCTGAACTTCTGCCAAAAGGTTATCCATAAAAGATGCCGACTTTGGCGATGATGGAATAAACGATTTGGCTGTGGCTGATTTTGACTGCTGCTGTTGTGGTTGTACTTCTTTGTATTCAGTTTGGAGTTCAGCTAATAGCTTATCAATGGAATCCATTTTGGCAATTCCTAATAAATGGTATAGCTAGTCATTAATGGCATTGAGCAGCACTTCCGATAGACTCATATCTTCCATGTCTTCCATAGTAATGGTGTCACAAATATCAAACTTAGCACCAGCACTTTGGAGTTCATCGTCTAAGACTTTGAGAAAACGGGTAGCTTGCGGATCTGTGCCGACTTGAATAAAGGAAATAGCTAATTCTTCATCTCGATCTATGCGGCGAGAAGCTTCAATAATTACCCTCATTACTGCTTTGCGATCGTCCGGTTCACCATCAGTAACCACTAAAATTGTTTCACCATTTGGCTTTGTTTGACCGCCTGCTTTGCGCTGTAAGTAATCATCAGTTGCGTGTTTTAAGACACCCGCCAAGTCAGTTGTACCAGAGGGATCATTTTCTCGGAAAATTTGCCCTACTATACTGGATGTGACATTTTCGTATCGCTTAAATTTACCAGAAAAGACATAAATAGTGATGCCGTCTGGGTCAAATTGCTCACACTTACTAGCTAAAGCTAAAGTAGATTCCTGTGCTGCAACCCATCTACTTCTACCGCCCTTTTGATCTTGGGTTGCCATACTGCCGCTTTTGTCGATAATCAAGGTATAATCACGATTCTCTAGCATTATTCAATTCTCCAGTTATTAATAGTAAAGAGTTACTGGACTATGGGTGATCAACACATTAGTCAGTTATTGCGTTTGTCAATACATCTACAAGGCTCATTTCTTCTAAGTCGTCTAAAGTAACCGTATCGCAAATATCAAATTTAGCGCCGACACTTTGTAACTGGTCATCCAAAGCTTTGAGGAACTTAGTTGCTTGAGCATCTGAACCTACTTGAATGATCGAAATTCCTAATTCTTCATCACGCTCCATCTGGCGAGTAGCATGAATGATGACTTCAAACACAGCTTTGCGATCGTCTGGTTCACCATCGGTGATGACTAAAATTGTCTCTCCATTTGGCTTGCTTTTACCGGCTGCTTTGCGTTGAAAGTAGTTATTAAGGGCATCCTGGAGTACACCTGCTAAGTTTGTCGTTCCAGAAGGGTCATTTTCGAGAAATATCTGTGCGACTTTGGCTGAGGTGACATCATCGTAGCGTTTAAATCTGCCGGAAAACAAGTAAACAGTGATGCCATCGGGGTCAAACTGTTCGGCCTTTCTTGCCAAAGCGAGAGTAGACTCTTGGGCAATCTCCCATCTACTTCTACCACCTACTTGGTCGGGTGTGGACATACTACCGCTTTTGTCAATGATTAATGTGTAGTCGCGATCGCTCATCATAATATTCTTCTGATTGTTACCCTGTGGTTCTAGTCTAACTCCGTTTTTTTACCAGTAAGCAAGGCTTTTAAGCACTTATATCAATTATGCTACTCAAAAAAGCCACCCTACAGTTGATGAATGCGACGCCGAATAGCCCAACCCAGGCATCGCTAGTTACAGTACGGCGTAAATAAGCCACCCATTTGTAATGTCTGAAACCCTTGCTAAAACGTAATTACGAATTACGAATTACGAATTACGCCAAGCGATCGCTAGTGCTTCTTTGTTCCCGCAGAGGAAAAAATCTTCCTAGTCCCCAGTCCCCAATCCCCTGGAAACACCAAAAGTTAGAGATTACTTTGGTTGTTGCATCCGTATTTATTCTGGGAATAATAAATATTATTCATGGTGACACACACGGAGCTAAATAAAAGCTGTTTAGCTCAATTTTAGAGATAAATTCGGGTATGAACCATCCTAAATTCTTAGATAACCCCGCGCAAAAACAAAACTTCTCCCCGGCGTTTCTGCATCAGATGATCAATGGTATCTCTGACCCAATTTTTGTCAAAGACCGTCAACATCGCTGGGTATTACTTAACGATACTTACTGTGATTTCATCGGTCATAGCCGAGAAGAATTAATTGGTAAGTCAGACTATAATTTTTTTCCTCAAGCAGAAGCTGATGTGTTCCGGGAAAAAGATGAACTGGTTTTTACAGCAAATATTACTAATGAGAGCCAGGATCTTTTTACTGATGCTCAGGGTATAACCCATCTTATCTCTACAAAAAAGTCTTGCTTTGAGGATGAGACTGGTAATAAATTTCTGGTAGGTAGTATTCGAGACATCATTTTACAGAATGCAGCCGGGAAAGTTCTGGGTGTGACTGATCCTACTGAACTCATGCAAAAGAGCGAGGCACTTCGGGAAACCCTAGAAGAACTGCCCCAACAAAACGAAGAATTAGCGATCGCTCGTGAAACGGCTGAATGTGACATTAGCGATCGGCAAGCTACACTGCGCGATATCTACGGCGAGCTTCCCTTACCCCAGCAAGCAGAGTCAGACCTACAGCGTACTAATGCTGTACTGCAAGCTCAACAAGAAGCTGCGATCGACGGAATTCTAATTATTGATGAAAATCGTACAGTTACATCATTTAATCAAAAATTCTCCAAGTTATGGCAAATTCCTGCGGCACTGCTCCAAACACGCGACGCTCGCCAACTCGTGCGATCGGTACTAGACCAACTAATCAATCCAGACGAATTTCTAACTAAAGTGGAGTATCTTTATCAGCATCCAGAGGAAAGCAGCCGGGATGAAATTTTCCTGAAATCTGGAAAGATTTTTGACCGCTATTCTGCGCCCGTGCGATACCAAGGAGCTTGTGGTGAGACATCACCTTTAGGAGACTATTACGGTAGAATTTGGTATTTTCGTGACATTACCGAATACAAGCAAGCAGAAGCGGAACTCAGGGCTTCACAGCAAAGACTGACGTTACTGATTGAACAAACACCTTTGGCCATTATTGAATGGAATACCAACTTTGAGGTTCAGACATGGAATCGGGCAGCAGAAAGAATCTTTGGATACACCACAGAGGAAATGCTGGGGAATCCTTTTGAGATCATAGTACCTGAAAACGCCAGAAAGCACGTAAATCAGATTATCACCGCCCTGTTAACCCAACGTGGAGGAAGTTTTAGTGTCAACGAGAACGTCACTAAAGATGGTAGAACGATAGTCTGTGAGTGGTATAACAACCCGTTAGTGGCTCCTGATGGCCAAGTGATTGGCGTTGCCTCAATGGTGCTGGACATCACAGAACGCAAACGATCTGAAGAGGAACAGCAAAAATTTGTAGCGTTGATTGAAAACAGCAGCGACTTTATTGGCATTGCTTCAATGGAAGGGCAAGTTCTGTATGTGAACCCTGGCGGACTCAAGCTGGTGGGACTTAGGAGCCTGGAAGCAGCCAAAACCAAATCCTTGCTTGATTTTTATTCACCAGAAGCTTTTGCAGAATTCATCCAGCAAATTACTCCTTTGATGTCTCAACATGGTTTTTGGCAAGGCGAGTTTCGCCATAGGCATTTTCAAACGGGGATAGAAATTCCCACTGATTGCAGCCTATTTATGGTTAAACATCCTGAAACAGGAGAGCCTTTTTGTCAGGTAGCTGTTCTTAGAGACATCACAGAACGCAAACAAGCTAAGGAAGCCCTGCTCAAGTCGGAAGCGCAACTACGACAACAAGCCCAAGAACTCAAAGAAACACTCCGCGAACTTCAACGCACCCAGACTCACTTAATTCAAAGTGAAAAGATGTCCAGCTTGGGTCAACTAGTCGCAGGAGTGGCACACGAAATCAATAACCCGGTGAATTTTATCTATGGCAACCTCAGCCCTACTAAGGAATACACCCAAGATTTACTTTCACTTTTGCAACTTTACCAAAGTCATTATCCCCAAGCTGTGCCAGAAATTGAGGATTTTGCAGAACTAATCGAACTGGACTTTTTAAAATCAGATTTGCCACAAACAATCAACTCAATGAAAGTTGGGGCAGATCGCATTCGGGAGATTGTGCTTTCCTTGCGAACTTTTTCGCGCTTGGATGAAGCTGAAATGAAAGCTGTTAATATCCATGAAGGAATCGACAGTACTCTGATGATTTTGCAAAGCCGCTTCAGGGGTAATGACCAGCGCCCGACAATTGAAATAATCAAAGAATACGGGAAAATACCCCTGGTTGAATGTTACGCTGGGCAGCTAAACCAAGTATTCATGAATATTTTGTCAAATGCGATCGATGCTTTAGAAGAGGGAGTGGGGAGTCGGGATGAGAGGGACAAGGAGAATAATCAATGCCCAATTTCGACAATTCGCATTTGCACCCAATTACAAGAGCCAAATCAGGTAACAATTAGGATTACTGACAATGGATTGGGAATACCAGAAGATGTTAAGAAACAACTATTTAACCCCTTCTTTACCACCAAGCCCATCGGCAAAGGCACGGGTATGGGGCTTGCCATCAGCTACCAGATCATTACAGAAAGACATGGCGGTTGCTTAGAATGTATTTCACAGCCAGGACAAGGCGCTGAGTTTGTGATTAAAATTCCTCTGATTCAACATAATTCGTAATTCGTAATTCGTAATTTTAAGAGCTTTCATATCATTAAGACTTACGCACTGTACAAAAAAATTATGTTGTGTATCAACGTAAATACGTAGTTTCAGATTTTTATGAATCATTCTTTGATAGTAAATAGACCCGCGCAGTAGGGGCAATTAATGAATTGCCCCTACGACAGATCTAGTTTTTCAAATCATCTATAACTTGGTCTTTCCTGTCAATGCGTAAGTCCTAACTATGAGTAAAAACAAAGTATTTCTGCTGCCGATAGCTACTTACCTTCTGGAATTAGTAATTACGAATTACGAATTAGTAATTACCTAACTACCTCCACTTCTTGGGCAACCTTCATTTGATCAAGAATTCCCCAAATTTCCTGTAACATCGGTTCTAACCCGGTGCGGGTAACGGCTGAAATCACAAAAACCGGGGCGTAGGAGAGATGGTTAAGTTGGGTAGCTAACGCCTCCAAATCGACAGTTTCCCGATCAACTGCATCAATTTTATTCAGCGCCAAAATTTGCGGACGTTCTGCTAAACCCTGTCCATAAGCTTGTAATTCTTGCTTAATTATGTTATAATCCCTAACCACATCATCACTAGTGGCATCAATCAAGTGAAGTAGCACTCGCGTGCGCTCGATATGGCGCAAGAAATCATGTCCCAGCCCTGCTCCGTGGGCTGCTCCCGCAATTAGTCCGGGAATATCGGCGAAAACAGTACCATCGCCAGTAGGTTTCCGCACTACACCCAAATTTGGGATCAGGGTAGTGAAAGGATAGTCTGCGATTTTTGGACGTGCAGATGATAAAGATGAGATTAGAGTGGATTTACCAGCATTTGGTAAGCCAATAATCCCTACTTCTGCCAAAAGTTTTAACTCCAGGCGCAGCTGCTTTATTTCTCCTGGTAATCCTGGGAGGGCGTATTCTGGGGCGCGATTACGGTTACTTAAGAAATGCTGATTTCCCAGTCCACCTTTACCACCTTGGGCAATCCGCAAAGTCTGCTTTGGCTCAATTAAATCCCCCAACAATTCCCTAGTTCCAGCATCATAAATGGTCGTACCGCAGGGAACTTCGATGATCAAATCCTTTCCTCCGGCTCCAGTGCAGTTACTTGGGCCGCCACGAGTACCTTTTTCTGCCTGAAAGCGATGGTTGTATCTGAAGTCCAACAAGGTTTGCAGATTTTCATCGGCAACGAAAATTACCGAACCGCCTCGTCCCCCGTTACCACCAGAGGGTCCACCAGTCGGCACGTACTTCTCCCGCCGGAAGGCGACAATACCATCGCCACCCTTACCAGCTTCAACTTCAATTTCTGCTTGGTCGATAAATTGCATACTTAATAATAGTGAGAAGTGAGGAATTAGGAGTTAAAAATTATAACTCCTCACTCTATCACTTTAACTAAATATATGCTGAAACATCTTCACCGCATTTATCTGCAAGATAGCAGAGGGCGCGGAAACGTAAGCCCACCAGTTGCTCATACAACGGGTTAACTTTACACATCGGCGGGATATGGACAATCTTGCGTCCAAATAGGGTGACATCCCGCTCAAAGGGACACTGGGAGGGAATCATTTTACACAAAAAGCGGGCTACTCTGGGGTCTTGGATATCTAGCCCATCCAGCCAGTCACGCAGGGGGCATAGTGCAGCAATTTGACGCTTTGTAAGTCCAGGGCTGGGGATTGTTAAGTTAATTTGCTGTGGGTGTTCTAGGGTGTGGCGAAGGGCTTTTAGTAAATTCTGTGGCTGTTCTAAGGCTTGGCAGAACTGTTGCAAAACCTGATCTTCACTGGGAGAATAAGTACCATCTGCGATCGCTACCATCACTGCTGTCCTTAAAAAATTTTCTGCTGTTGGCGTACCTTTACCCAACACTGCGGCTAATTCCTCTGGTGTAATTACCTCTAGTGAGTCCCATTTAATCCCAAGAGCTAATTCATTTTTGGTGATACTGGCAATGAATTCCTGTTCTTGAGTATCAAAATTACCATCTGCCCAAGCAATGGTGAGCAGTCCACGCAACCAAGCGGCAATCTGTTCGCTGCTGTAGGGGGATTGAACGGTACTTGTCATAAAACTCACGTCTCAAGCTTGCCTCAGTCACTACTAAGCTACACTACCCAGTGACTATGAAGATAGTGGGGGCAGCAGATAAACCAGAGAAGTTTTCAAATCGCAACAGTCGGTCTTGGGGTAGAATCCATCTGAGAGTAATCTTGAGAATTTTTCTACTTAAACTTATCCTCCATAAATGGGTACGCACCTACTTCAATAAACAATTAAGGTATACATAATGTTTCTGTTTGGCATTGAGCATGAAGTTGCTTTCCTCAACAAAGAAGGAAAGTTTGCTGATTTTTCCCACACAAAATTTGCTGATTTTAATCAAATTATTGAAAGGCTACCTACATACCCCAGTGACTATCCTCAACTCCGGGTCGGCGATGCGGGTATTAAGATGAAGAGATGGTACATTGAGGGATTTGAAAGATTTGCAGATTCCGATGAAGTGATAGACTGTCATGCTAAAGGTATTGAAATTAGAACAACTATACATTCTAATATTCAAGGCGCTATTACTGAATTATCAGAAAGTTTTCACTTACTACGTGAGGTTGCTGCTAACTTTGATTTATCACCAGTTTTAGTCAGTTTTAATCCCTACAATCCGGTCTTTGAGCCTCAACCCCCATTAAACGATTATGAAATTAAACAGCTACAGGCTTATCCTGACGAACAAACTGCTAATATTCACATGGTTACATACGGGCCAGATTTAAATATTTCAATGGCAGAGTTGTCTACTGAAGATGTAATTGATATTGGCAGAAAGTTAACTTATTACAGTCCCTATATCGTCCCTTTTAGTTATAGTTCCCCTTTTTATATGGGAGCTTTATGGGATGGGCTATCGGTACGAACGTTTATCAGAACCGGAAAAAGACCAGCAGCCTTGGTTTTTATTCAGGAACAGGAACAACTGATTAATAGTATACCTTCCTTGACAAAAATCGCCCGGATTCCGGCTGAAGTAGGACGCATTGAATTTAAGGCTTGTGATAGTTGTGATGATTTTTTCATCTATGCGGCTTTGCTGGCATTATTGAAAGGTTTGGTGTTAGATGAAACCTTGCTGGGTAGAGCAACTGTACCCGATGCCGCATTACATCAACTTTCTGCAAAAGAAGGGTTTGACAATGAGGATATTTTTGGCAATGCGACAAAAGTCTTGCAAGCAGCCGAAGTTGCTTTGGAAGATGATCCCGATGTTCAGTATTTAACACCACTAAAAGTGCTGCTAGCGAACCGAAAAACAAGATCCCACGAATTAATAGAAATGTTCCATCGTGTAAGTTCAATAGAAGAGGTAATAAGGCAGACTTATCAATTTTAAAGAAAAGATTTATTTTCCTGCATTAAAAAGGGAGGATTTTTATATAAATTCATCCTTTACAAACAGTCCATAAGGTGCATAGTCACCAAAGTCCTTTGATTGGATAAAGTCGAGTTAACTGAACATCAAAAGTAGAGCGATTAAGCTGCCACAACTATATCAAGTCGATATATCTAGAGACTGATTTTAATGCAACTAAAGATTTAGAAAATTTCATTCTAGAGATTGATGCAGACGTTGGCGTTTTCAGAGTAAAAGTAGAAACAGGGAACCGGAAAAGAAGAATGTCAGTATGAAATGTAATTCTTTTGTTAAAGAATTAAGGTGGTATTTGATTATTATATCTGACTAATCCGATACAAAAATACAAAGGCAATTTCTTCGTCAGGTTCGTTTATCAATAACTTCCAGATTGAAGCGTAGCTTGTTAATTTTATTATTGCTCAAGTTTGCCCCAAATAAAGTTATCAGCTTCCGCTCTTTTAATGAAAGTTCTGCGTTGTTAAAACTGTTATCGAGGATTTCAAATGAAAATTATTGCTTCTGTTTTGTCTATCTTAAGTCCAGTACGTTTTCTAGTTGTAGCTTTTACTTGCGCCTTACTACTGTTATCTAATGCTTTTCCTGCTTTTGCGATCGATAGCTACCAAAGTGACCCTACCGAAGGTACTACACAATTACTTGACATTCAGCGCAAAACTGACGAAGCTGCTAAAGAACCACCACAAGGATTGGAAAAGGTTCAAAAGGAGTCAAACAAAGGACTCAATGAGGTTCAGGGAGATGCTGATATTGACAAGCAGAAGCGTCCTGAAAATTCACAGGGTTCAACCTCTGTGGAAGAAAATATAAAGAATGTGTTAGAGAAAGTTACAGGTAGGTAACAAAATTAATACGTTGGTAATTTTTCGGTAGTAATGGGTGATTGCGTAAAAGCAGTTACCCATTACTAATATTAATATGGCAAATTAAATCAACTATAAAATTATGTTCATACTGAGTATTTTTAGGGAAACTGCGTTTAGATAGTTTTCATGACAGATGTTTTGATTAACTATTATTATATTTAATATTTTTATTTTTGGATCTTAAAAATCAATAAAGTTTGCTAATTATTAGATTCTTGGCTTAATACTACCTATTAAGGCATAGACAGAATTCGGAATATAGTCATTAATTTCAGATCACAATATTTCCTTTGGTTGATGTGGAATGTATATGAAATTTGAGAAGATAGTGAATAAGTTTGCTTAGGGATGGAAAACAATGCGTGCGATAAACATTGGTTTGACAGAAGAACAACGTCAAGGTGTAATTAATCTGTTGAATCAAGATTTGGCAGATGCCTATGTACTGTTGGTGAAAACCAAAAAGTATCACTGGGATGTCGTTGGCCCTCAGTTCCGCTCTTTGCACCAGCTGTGGGAAGAACACTACCAAAAGCTGACTCTGAATATTGATGCCTTAGCAGAGCGGGTTCGTACTTTGGGCGGTTTCCCAGTTGGGACATTGGAAGGATTTCTCAAGCTTGCTACCCTCAAGGAACATGCTGGTAATGTTCCTACAGCAACAGGGATGGTAGCTAATCTAGTCCATGATCACGAGCAGGTTATTCGTAACTTGAGAGACCATGTTGATCAGTCTGGTGAAAAGTTCCACGATCAGGGAACTGCTGACTTTTTAACTGGACTGCTGGAACAGCATGAGCAGATAGGTTGGATGCTGCGTTCATTTATTGAAGGGGAAGCATTAGACCCAGATGGGAAACAGCCAGCAGCAGGGGCTAAGACTCCTGTAGGTGTGTAGCTCATAATGCCTGAGTTGAAGATGGCTGATTAGTCAAACCAGTTGAGGGAGGAATCAATCCTCCCTCAATTGGTGTGAAATGGATTAATCTGCCTGCATCTACCTATACACCATATTCATTGCAAAAACAACATAATACAAGGAGTATTTAAGTGCCAGAAGTATATAAAGCAGAACGTACTATCTCTGCTGTATTTAAAGAACAGAAGCAAATTGATGATGTGATTCGACGTTTACTAGATAGGGGTGTGCCTAGAGATCATATTTCGGTCATGGGCAGAAACTTCCAGTCAGAAACGAGAATTGCTGGCTTTATTAGTAAAAAAGACGTGATTCTGGGAGGTTTGAGAACAGGGGCAGTTTTTGGTTCCTTGTTTGGTTCCTTTCTCAGCTTGCTCACGGGTGTAGGCGTATTGTTTATTCCCTTTGTCGGCTCAATTGTAGCAGCAGGGCCTATAGGTGCAGTGTTGCTGGGGGCTGCCAGTGGTGCGATCGCAGGTAGTGCAGGTGCTGGTCTAGTATCGGTTCTGACTACTTTGGGGATGCCAGAAGATAAAGCGACTATCTACCAAACCCGCTTACAAGCTGGCGAGTTCTTATTAATGGCAGAAGTTCCGAGCGATCGCGCTGGCGAATTTCAATTGCTGCTCGAAAGTGCTGGTGCCGAAGAAATTCACACGATTGAAAAAACTTTTGCTCGCCCTTGTCCTGGACAGTGCAACAGTCCAGAGGACTTGTCTCCTGAGGTTCGCGCTCATCTTTCTGATGAAGCTCAGAGTACATTCATTGAGCGCTATAATACTGTCTTCAATGAGAAAAATGACGAGTTCACAGCCGAACAAGCTGCTTGGGAGACTGTTCACCAGCAATATGATGAAGATGAAAACGGCGTTTGGTCAAAAGCTAAGGTTAAAGCTTAAACTACTGCGCCTCAGCAACTATATAGCAATCCTAAATCATTCGTGAAAAGTTAGATCCCCAACTTCGTAAAAGTTGTCGGAGATGTCTAATGCGAATTTTCACCAATTCAGATATGATTGCTATATATTAATATTTTTTTAAAACATACTCCTGTAGCGTATCGTATCTATCTTTAGATAGATAATCTAACAAATTATTCTATCGGTTGATGGAAGTCAAAAAGAATACATTACTGTTAATTTATGTAATAGCTTAATCAACTACAAGCTGGAAATAAAAACCATGACTGCCGAAAAAAGAGTAGAAGCTACTGTAAAAAATATTGAAGGAAAAATTCAAGAGGTTGTGGGCGAAATAACTGGTAATCCACAAGATAAAGCGGAAGGACAAGCAAAGCAAGCTGAAGCCCAAGTTGGTCACACTGTAGAAAACATTAAAGACGAACTTAAGAAAGCTTTAGACTAATTTAGCTTGTACAGTGAAAATAGCAATATTAGCAATAATTCATTACTAATAGTCTAATAGAAATTGCTCCACTAACTTTGAGGAAGTGGAGTTTTTGTATTGGCGTAAAATCTGAAAGGATCAATTACTAACAAACTGGCTCTAAGCATGATTTTGTTAGCAACTTAATTCTTAATTCAACTAACAACTGGTTCGATTAAGTAAAACTTAATACACTTTCTAGCAATTAGATTGCACCTTCTTTTGTAAGTCTCGACTACACGGACACAGAGGCGCTAGCGGCTTCCTTTGAAGTCCGTTTAAGATGGTAAAATATCAAGAATTATTGGGAGGAATCAATCGTGATGACTGTTATTGTTGCTAAGTGGACGATTGACGAATATCACCGCATGATTGATGCTGGCATTTTGAGCGATCGCAAAGTTGAACTACTTAAGGGAGAAATTGTCGAAATGTCGCCGGAAGGAGAACCTCATGCTTATTGTAGTCATCAATCGGCAGAGTATCTAACGGATTTGTTAGGTAAGCGTGCCGCAATACGTCAAGCCAAGCCTATCACCTTAGCCAACGACTCAGAACCAGAACCAGATATTGCTATTGTCCAACGTTTAGGACGCGAGTATCGAGAGCATCATCCTTATCCAGAAAATATTTTCTGGTTGATTGAGTATGCTAACTCCAGTTTAGAAAAAGATTTAGAGAGAAAAAGCAAAATCTACGCAGAAGCAGGTATTTTAGAGTATTGGGTTGTTAATCTCAAAAAGTTACATTTAGTGGTGTTTCGAGAAATCTTAGACGGAGAATACGCGACAAAATTGACATTGACTGCGGGAACAATTCAACCCCTAGCATTTCCAGATATTTCTATTGAGGTGGAACAGATTATTAATAGTTAAGTTAATTAAAATCAAAAGTCATTTAACAGCAATTAGATATTTAATTATACTTGCCATTTATTAGTAAACATTAAATTCCATGACTTTTACCAATTACCCAATTACGCCGGAAAAACCGGGCTAAAGCTGATTCTTCTAAGGATAGATAAATTGGGCGTCCGTGGGGACAGGTGCGAGGGTTGCGAGTGCGTTGCCAATTATCTAAAAGTGTTTGCATTTCTTGGTGGTTCATGGGTGTACCGTTACGAATGGCACTGCGACAGGCTACAGCTACTTGGGCTGTTTGTAAGTCGCCTCCCCAACTAAGTTCTAAAATTGCTTCTGCACAGTCGTCTCGCTGTTGCAAAGGTGCAGGGATGTTTCGGACTGCCCAAAGTTGTTCGCCAAAGGGTTCTATATCTAAACCGATGCGTTGGAGTTGCGATACTTGCGCTGGCGACAATTGATAAAGAATGATTGGCGGTTCAACAGAAACTAGTTGCCAATCATCGCATAATTGCTCATACAAAACTCGCTCATGGGCAATGTGCTGTTCTACTAACCACATTCCACCTGAATGTTCCGCCACAATATAGGTGTTGCTAACTTGAGCGACAGCTTTTAAAGAGTTAGGAGAGACGCGATGAATCGCGTCTGTACAAGGGTTGGGATTTTGAGGATTGAAATTGTAGCCGCCTTTGGCTTCTGCGGCTTTGAGTAATTTACTAACTCGTGTTGTATGGACAGCTTCTTTAAGATTGGTAGAAGAGATGCTGAGTGCTTGGTTAATTGCTTGGGTAATTTGCTCTTGCCAATAAATGATTTCGTTGAGGTAAATTTCTGTTTTTGCTGGATTGCGATTCCAGTTAATTTGATCGGGAGAAATGGCAAGATGTAAGAAACAAATTGGATAGCGATCGCGTGGTAATGTTCTATGAAATGCTGATAATATCGTTTGCTCTAGTTCCGGTGTCTTAACCATCCGTCCGTTAATGGCTACACGTACCCAATCTGGACGATGACGATGAGTGCGATCGGGTAATCCTACCACTAAGTTTAGTGAGGAGTGGGCAGAGACGCGATGAATCGCGTCTGTACAAGAGTCTGGAGTAGAGACGCGATTCATCGCGTCTTCTGTATAGGAGTTTGGAGGATTGGGTATTTCTAATTTCACTTCTTGCAAGTCACCTTGTCGCACTTGCGGTAAAATCTGCGGTAGCAGTTGCCCTGTTGTGGTGGCGGGACAGATGGTGAACCATTGACGATCATTTTGCCAAATCTGCCAGGTGACGTGGGGATGACATAGGGCGATTTGTTGAATTGTGGCTTGCACGGCTTTCATTTGCTGTGCTGTTGTGGGTAATCCCTGACGACGAGATGAGCAATTACCGAAAAGATGCGAAACTGTAACCACTGTACCAGGTGCGATCGCAGTTACTTCAACTTCCCCAACTTCCCCACCATTGCCATAGCTAATCCGCCATCCTAATTTTCCACTCACAGGACGACTCAAAATTTCCAAATCTGCCAGAGTCGTCAAACTGTGCAACGCCTCACCACGAAACCCTAAACTATTTATTTTCCATAAATCGGCACTAGAGCGAATTTTACTGGTGCTGTGGGCTGTGGCTGCTTGTTCCAAATCATCTAGGTTCATTCCACAACCATTATCTGCCACACGAATTCGCCATTGCTGCGGCCATAGAGAAACCACAATTCGCATTGCACCTGCGTCGAGGGAATTTTCTACCAATTCCCGCACCACAGAAGCTAAAGAGTCGATGACCTCTCCAGCTGTAATGAGATATACAACTTCTGTCGGTAGAGCTTGAATAGTAGATGCCATAAATTCTAGTTTATAGCTTCCGGTAACAAGAGAAGTGGGGGGAGAAATCAATTCAAAATTCACGCAATAAACATTGATGAATTATCTGTGTGCATCTGTGCTTTGATTTCTCAAACATTGATTTTTGCAAGATATCTATTGTGCATTACAACTTTCACTACAGCTTCAAAAAAAAATACTTGTTGCAACATTAATTAACATTAAATCATCTGACTTTCTGCTTATCTTTAGGTGGTCGTTAATTACTATCCTTTGTTGCTAAAACTTTAGTTGGTTCAGGTTTCAGCAAACCGTTCAACAGTGATGCAGGAGGCTGACTGTAAGGCCAAGCAAAAGCATGACGGAAAGCGGCATCTTGACAAGCTTGTAGTTGTTCAAAACTAATAATGTTGTAAGTCAAGAGATTTTCATACTCAAACGGTAGACGCATATTGTGTAATCCAGCATTGTCAGTACAAATAGCGATATCTACCCCAGCATCAAAACAACGATCAAAAACTAATTTAAGTTGACGTATATCCTGCAAAGTACCAGTTTTTAGGTAAGTTGTCGGACAAACCTCTAAACATTGTCCGCGTTTAGCCACATCATTAAGTAACTCTGGATACAGTAGGGGAATTTGAATGCCGTGACCAATCCGCATCAAATAAGGTAAAAGTTCTGGATAACAACCGGCGGTGGTTTCATATAGATGTCCCGTGGTCTTAATGCCCAGCGATCGCGCATAATCATATAGGCTGATCCATTCTTCCATGCGATCGGCATAATAGCTATCACCCCCCGCTACATCTACTGCACAGATATACTGCTTATTTTGCGCCGCCAAATCAACAATCGCCTTGTTCACCTCATAGGGTAGGCGCGTGTGCATACAGAGAATTTGGCTACTAACAATCGGATATTCTGGCTGGTGGCTGGCAAGTCCGACTACTTGCACAATTTCTGCCATCTTGTCAATTCTCTGTGATTGATTCAGATGCTCAGGTGTCCGTAAATAGGGGGTGTAGCGCAGTTCCAGATAAGCCAAATTTTCAAAAATGTAAGCACCCCGCACTAAGCGATAGATAAAGTAAGGCAAAGTCTCGACAGTTTGCACACTTTCTACCAAGGTATGTAATTCTAGATACTCATCTAGGGTGTTGCGTGGGCGGGTATAAAAATCTTCAAATTCTGAATAGTCAGCAAATCGGGAAATCAACTCTGAAGAATGTCGCTCAAAATATCGCCATAAAACTCGCGGTACGACGGAACCGCCCAGGTGTCTATGTAATTCAGCATATAAAGCCATAGTGGTATTTTTAACTAAAAATTTTAATAATTGTAACAAAAACATCAGAATAAAAAATCTGTACTTGAAAAATTTTCCCCCTTAGAGAGAGCGTCGGGAAGGAGGTTAGGTTTTTTCTGGGCTTTTCCAGATGATCTGAATTCTCAGGAAAAAATTTCAGGTTGAGATTTTAGCCTTATTTTCTGAAAATCCAGCATTTAATAGTGTTTTGAGCATACATAAATAAACTTGACATTATCAAGATGAAATTGATAATATTAATAACCTTAATTTTTGTGTTATACTGGTAAATATTGCTATTGTTGAGCAAGTAAAATATAGCAATATATTTTTCCTTTAACTAAGCAAACTCCTGGCAAGGTTGGTATTAATTGAAAATTCAAGCGTTGGATGTCAAGGCTGGCGATCGCATTATTGCTTACTGCAACAACAAAATGCAAACCTGCAAGGTAAAACGCATTTTAGAACCCGGTCAAGCTAATATCACACTATCAGTATTCACATCGGAGAATTATCGCGGCTGCTCAGTTTCATCTGTAGTTCGTTTTCGGAGCAACGCGTTGGTTGATTTGGTAAGTTAAAAATCAAAGAAAGATTCAATTTCAAAAATCTCTCTAGCTCTTGTCCAGCCTCATACTGGATCTAATTTAATTTATATTAAAGGTGCGATGTCTGCGGTGGTAACAGAGCAGTTCGGCAGAGCTACCTGTGCCACTTGCCGAAGCGAGAGCTACGCCTACGCACATCCAAATCCGTTAATTGTGGCTGGATGATTTTTAAAGAAAACCGCCCTGACACTACACCAGTGCAGGCGACAGCAATTTTTGAACAAACTGATACTATGCTCATGCGCCACCAATAAATGCAAGAGCTAGGCACAAAGTAAGTATAATTGTGCTTAGTTTCTAGAGAATATATAAAATTCCGAGAGGAAAAATTGGAGTGCGATCGTGCAAAGCGTCTGACTCGCTAACAGCAGTCGCTCATGGGGGAAACCCCCTGTTCCCACGCTGCTTCAACGCTTTGCATCTACGCATTACATCACCCTCCAATCTGATGGCTTTTGTTAGTTCTTTTTCACATCACGAGCCATGTTGAGGTAATAGTCGTCAATTTTGGCATTAGGACGACGGCGATTAGTGGTGGGAATTTTAGCAGTGTTATCCTGATTCGTTTCAATTGGCTGTTTCGCTGAAGCTTGTTTTATAGCTTGCGCCTGATCAGATTCCAAGAAATAACCAGAGCTAGTAAATCCGAAAAGCTTGGCAAAGAAACCAAATAAATTTCCTACAGCATTAAAAAAACTTCCGAATAAAACACCAAACAAGCCTTGAATACGAAGGAACAAGTTCCGAAGACTTTGAGGTAGACGAAGCATGAGTGCACCTTCAATGATTGCCTATTATCATTGTGACTCAATTTGGATTCGGGGATTGGTGCTATGGCTAAAATCTACCACTGGGTAGGCGTAGCTCAAACAAAGCCCAATCGCTGTAATGATACTGTCTGTTCAATACTAGTTTTCCTGAACCAGCAAAACCGACTTCACCCGACGCTTGATAGAATTTCCCTCCAAATCAACCTTCCCGTAAAAGGTTTTGCCCTTGTAATAAAGCGAAGACGAACTCCCTCCATCTAGGTTCATCGCTTTATCAGCACCAAGAGTTTTCATAAAATCAGCTAATGCTGGCAAGGACACCCCAGAGTTCGCGGGAGCCGAGGATTTTTGAGCCACCATAACTAAAACAACGCTACCATCAAGGGTGATGCCCACAGCAGTTCTGGCGTTGGGTTGATTGCTGCCAAGTGCATCTCGTTTATTGGCATTATCCACAAAGCCCTCTTGTACTGACGTGAGTTCTGGTAACAGCCGTGGGCCAGCGCCTATAGCATCGACTAACTGACAACCTGCTGGTGGTGACTGGCTGTGTAGGGCAATATCATAGCGAAGGGTCTGTCCACATAAGTAGCGGCGGAATTCTGTACGATTGAAAATTTGACCCAGGTAAGGTTTTAAATTGGGATTGTTCACCAGACGTTCGTTTTCCTTGGAGTTAGCTACCAACTTCCCTTGTATGACAACATAAGATGTAGATTTTTGGTTAACTGGGTCAAAAAAGCCGGCGTTCAAGATAGCTACGGCTCGATGCTTCTGGGCAAATTCCTCTACAGTGGCTACCTTTTGTGATAGTGCAGGAGTTACCAAAAATCTGCTATTAGCTGGAATTAAGAGGATATGAGCTATGCTTTGAGGCAAAGTGCGCTCGAAGTAGCGGATAGTTTTTGGTGGTGAAGATGCAACAGTCGATATTGACGGTGTTGAGGAACGCAAATTAAACCACAACACCATTGCCAGACTAATTAATATCAAAGCCAGTAGTTTGATTTTCCTCACATTTAAACCTTAGCCATCCAATGAACTCGGATGCCGTTAATGCTATCAGGACGTTACGCGATCGCGGCGAACAGTTGCACATTGTACCGCAAAACTTGATTGAATTTTGGAACGTCTACACATGCCCAACCGAGCGAAATGGCTTAGGGCGTAGTGTAGCAAAAACACAAGCAGAAGTTAACGATTTTAGCAAGTATACATGGTAAAATCTAAGAAAGTTGCAAAACACCTTACTCTTCATAGGGATTGAAACGCTTCAAACTTACTAAATCTCCTCACAGGGACTGAAACGCTTCAAACTTACTAAATCCCCTCACGGGGACTGAAACTAAGACCATGTTAGAAACTACAAACCTGAAAAATATCTCCAAAAAATTCGCTATAGCCAGAAATTGTGCTTCTTTCAAAGAAAATGAGGCAATGAGAGCGATCGCATATAGCATGGATTTATTACTACCTGGTTTGTATATATAGCTACTTGGTTTTAGTTTTCGCATTGGTGGGAGCGTACCAGATGATATTCCCTATAAATATCCTGGTAAAATTCACAGTTACACTGGAATTGCTTTAGTATTACCAGGATATAGAATTTTTACGACTTACCAGGGTAGCTATGACCCTAAACAGACATCAGATACAGGGACTATAGCGGTTTCCTAATCACATAAGGTACATCATAGCCCCCTCTCGAAGAGCGGGGAGGGGGTTGGGGGTGGGGTTCTTGTACCTCATTCAACCGAGAACCGCTATAACAGCAATTAAAAAGTACGGTTATCGACTCAAATACTTTTGAAACCTTAATGACTCAGGCAGGGTATTCAATCTCAGGTAGCGCACCTGCACAGTCTAATAGAATAAAACTATGGTGGATTCATAACGAATACCTAAGAGTCGAATCCATATATAGTCCAGACAAGACAATAGTGATAACGGCGTATCATATTAACTAATATTTTTTATTTCTATTAAGGGACTTCCAAATAAAAAAATACTCAACTAATTCTTGTGGGGTGGGCATCTTGCCCGCCTTTGTATATGGGCGGGCAAGATGCCCACCCCACAAAATTGGGTAATTTATTTGTTGGAAGTCCCTAACCAATTTCCAACGTGGGCAGAAAGTTTTGGTTGATAGGATTTTTGCAGTTTGTGATCCTTTCACCAGCAAAATCAATTAGCCATCTCCTATAACCGATTCCAGTTCTGGAGACAGTGAATGTGTGTCTCTGAATGTTAAAGCTGGCAAGTACACTGTAAATTGAGTACCTCTGCCTACCTGACTGTAAACATTGACAAAACCACCGTGATTCTTAATAATGCCCAACGCCGTGGAAAGTCCTAAACCTGTACCTTTGCCTACCTCTTTGGTGGTGAAAAACGGTTCAAAAATCCGTTGCTGGACTGACGACGACATCCCCATACCAGTATCCGTCACCACGATCGCAATATAAGAACCCATTTTCGCATCAATATTTATCTGGGCAGAATGTTCACCAATCACCAAATTTTCCACCGCAATCCTTAAAATGCCGCCATTGGGCATGGCGTCGCGGGCATTGACTACTAAATTTATCAGCACCTGATGTATTTGAGTTGTGTCTCCACGGACGTACCACAGATTTTTGGGGATATCTATTTGGCAGATGATAGATTTGAGGAATGTTTGAGCGATAATTTGCTCAATTTCTGCCATCAATGGCTGAATTTGCACAATTGTCCGTTTGCCTTCAATACCCCGTGCAAAGGACAAAACCTGCTTAAGCAAATTAGCGCCGCGTTTAACATTATTTTCTAAAGTTTGCAATATTTGCTGACTCTGTAGATCGGGCAATTTCTTCTGCAACAGTTGAACTGACATTAAAATTGGGGATAGTATATTGTTGAGATCGTGAACGATACCGCTAGCTAAAGTGCCGATACTCTCCAAACGTTGCGATCGCAGAAGTTGAGCTTCCAGTTGTTTTTGCTGGGTTATATCTCGCATCAGAGCCAAATGGATAAACGTACCATCAGATTCGTTACGCAGTGGTACGGCATGAGTTTCCATGTAGCGGCGGGTGCCCTTAAATCCCACAATTTCAAACTCCAAAGTCCCCTTGTTACCTTGGCAGACACTTTTATGCAAGTCGGCAAAGGCTGCTCTATACTCTGGTACAATTACGGCATCAACAGGTTTACCAATCAAGACATCAGCACTTTCTACTTCCATCATTGCCAGCCCATAGGCATTAATTTCTAAAAGGGTACCATCCCTGGCAATTAACTTGATACATTCTGGTTCTGCATCTATCATGGCTCGTAAACGATTTTCGCTTTGGCGTAAGGCCAGTTCTGTCTGCTGAAGTTGCCTGATATAACCCCATAACAAGTCATACAGCAGCGCCACCAGCACCAAATCCAGAATAGCCGCCATCAAAAATATAACTATCGCCTTTTGGAAACTTGCTTGTGACTGCTGCACTCCTTGCTGTAATAAATTTTGCTCCGCCTTTAAAGAATCGTGAATCAGCTGTTGGATCTCTTTGCCGATTTGCTTGTCTTTATCAGATAAGATTTGCTGCCGAACTGCTTCTAATCCCTGGTTTTGTCTGAGGTAAACTTCCTGTTGCAGAATGTTGAGCCTGTTGGTAATTTTCGGCTCCAGCAAAAAAATCCACTGCTGCTTTTGATGGTTATCAGCAGTTAACTTGCTGAGAATCTGAATATTGCTATTAGTTTGTTGATAGTCTGCAAGATAGGTTTGTAAATCATCTGCATCTGCTGTAATTAGGTAATTACGTTGTGCAGTTTCAGTATCTTTGAATGTAGATTGGATATTTTCAAGATGGGTAATAACTTCATAAGAGTATGTCACCTCTTGCTGGTTGTGAATCAGGTTAACAGTGTTGCCATAGCCGACTACAGCATTAGTAAATACAACTGCCAATGTTAGGACGAATATTGCTTTCAGCTTTTGGACTCGATACCATTTTTTGATCATGCGATCGCTCTTTCTGCCGCAGATGACCTCCATTAGTTAAGATTAAAGATTACAAACAAATATTGAGAATATTTTAAGGATTTTGATAACACGGGTAGTAAAATACAATCTGTTATAGTTGTAAATATCTGGATTTTTGGGGATGATAATTTATACATATTAGTTACAAATAAATCCGCTAATTTTTAAGATAAATTCATTTTTAGCAGTAACGTCGCCAATGCAGTTTGGATCAGATAATTTGTTTATCAAACAGAATTCAGGAGTCAGGAGCAAAGCCGGAGACGCTCCGCCGAGGCGTCAGAATTCAGTAATGTAATAGACCGAAAAAGCGGATGAATAAATGGGTTTAAGACTCCCACTAAATCATAGATTTAGTGGTGCAACAATCGAGTGGCGGGTTCCAATCCCAAATCAATTGATTCTGACTCCTGAATTCTGGATAGCTGAATTCTTCTTAAAAAACGTTAAGCTACTCTTGAGATAGCCAAGCTGCTGACTGAATATTACATTTATATTTTTTAAGAAAAGTCAATGAAAGCTAGACACATTGATACAGAAGTGGCGAGGTTAGAAGCCCTCCGTCAGTATCAAATTCTTGATACCGAACCCGAAGAAGCCTACGACAATCTTGCTAACTTAGCGGCATTTATTTGTGAGACTCCCATCTCATTGGTAAATTTCATTGATGAAAACCGTCAGTGGTTTAAGGCAAAAGTCGGTTTAGATATATCAGAAATGCCCCAGAGTGTTGGGTTATCTTACCTTTGTCAAGAGCGGCGTAACGTTGTAGTGGTTCCTGATACCCAAGCTGATGAAAAGTTGGCAAATAATCCAGCAGTAACTAGCTATCCATATATACGGTTTTATGCAGGTGTACCCTTAATTACCCCAAAGGGACATCTGCTGGGAACTCTGTGCGTAATTGACCAAGTTCCACGGCAATTGAGCCAAAAACAATTGGAGGCCCTTGTAGCCCTGAGTCGCTTGGTAATCGACCAACTAGAACTCAGGCGTTATGTAGCTGAGGTATCTGAAGTTAGCGAGAAACTAATGGCGCACGAGCAAACACTGCACGCTCAATCTGAAGCCGCCAAAACCCGCATTGCTAATCTTCTCGAAAGCATCACTGATGGATTTTTTGCCCTGGATAAAAAGTGGCGATTCATCTATATTAATGGTCAAGCAGAACGGCTCTTGAAAAAAAACCAGTATGAGCTTTTGGGTAAAAACATCTGGGAGGTGTTTCCAGAAATTATCGGCACAATATTCCATCGTGAGTATCACAGGGCAATCTTAGAACAAGTAAGTGTGGAATTTGAGGAATTTTTTCCGCCACTAAACTGCTGGCTTAAAGTCCACGTCTATCCTGCCAAAGACGGCTTATCTGTTAATTTTCAAGATATTACTGAAGGACGGAAAACAGCAGAAGCACTACGGGAAAGTGAAGAACGCTGGCAATTAGCATTACAAGGTAATAAGGATGGTATTTGGGATTGGAACCTCAAGACTAATGAAGTGTTCTTTTCAACTCAATGGAAGGAAATGCTCGGCTATAAAGACCACGAAGTTTCCACCGGTTGGGATGAATGGACAAAACGAATCCATCCCGATGAGCGAGATTTTGTACTTCAAGCTTTCCAAGACCACTTTGCCAAGAAAATACCGTCTTACGTCTGTGAATATCGAGTCCAATGCCAAGACGGCAGTTATAAATGGATTCTAGATCGAGGACAGGCACTTTGGGACGCATTGGGTGATATAGTGCGGATGGTGGGTTCTTATACAGATATCACAGATCGCAAGCAGGTAGAAGAGGAATTAAAGCGGCAGAATTTGCGATCGCAATTATTTGCCGAAATCACCCTGAAAATTCGAGAATCTTTACAAATAGACAAAATTCTCGAAAACACAGTGACTGAGGTACAAAAATTACTCCAAGCTGACCGAGTTTTGATTTTTCAACTGTGGCCTGACGGTTCGGGAACAGTAGTGCAAGAGGCGGTGCTACCTGGTTGGCCGGTAATTCTCGGAAAAAATCTGCTCGACACCTGCTTTCAAGAACACTACCTAGAAAGATATCGCCAGGGAAGAGTTAGTGCCATTGAAGACACTGAATCTGCTGATATTCACCCTTGTCATCGAGAATTTCTTCAGCAGTTTGCTGTCAGGGCTAACCTCATAGTACCGATTCTTGTCAGGGATGGCATTTGGGGCTTGTTGCTGGCTCATCAGTGTGCTTCACCTCGAAAGTGGAATAACTTTGAGACTGAATTGTTACAGCAACTAAGTAATCAAATTGGGATTGCTTTATCTCAAGCGCAACTATTAGAAAAAGAAACCCAGCAAAGTCAGGAACTCGCTCGTTCCAATGCCGAATTGGAACAGTTTGCTTATGTGGCTTCCCATGACTTGCAAGAGCCGTTGCGGATGGTAACTAGTTATTTACAACTACTAGAGCAAAGATACAAAAATCAACTGGATGCCAATGCCGATCAGTTTATCACCTACGCAGTAGATGGGGCTTGCCGGATGCAGACCCTAATCAATGATTTGTTGAACTACTCCCGCCTCAGCAGCCGGGGACAGCCCTTTATAGCAGTTGATTGTAGTGTTGTTTTACAACAGGCGATCGCTAATCTTGAAATTGCGATCGGCGATCGTCGGGCAATTGTCACTTATGATACTCTACCGGAAGTGATGGCTGATACTACCCAATTGACACAAGTATTTCAAAACCTGATTGCCAACGCCATCAAATTTTGTCGTCATCAGCAGCCACAAGTTCACATCGGCGTAGCGAGGAGAAATGCAAATCCAGATGGGGAAAGTTTAAATGTGATCCCGTCGGTAGATGAATGGTTGTTCTGGGTGTGCGATAATGGTATTGGTTTGGAATCCCAGTATGCTGAACGTATATTTATAATTTTTCAGCGCTTGCACGGTAGAGACAAGTATCTAGGTACTGGAATTGGTCTGGCAATTTGTAAGAAAATTATAGAACGCCACGGCGGCCGGATCTGGGTTGAGTCGAAACCGGGTCAAGGCTCGACTTTCTACTTCACAATTCCAGATAGAGCAGGTAAGTAATGGTGGAAACCATAACAGCAATTATGCCTATTGAGGTTTTGTTAGTAGAGGATAATCCTGGGGATGTCCAACTCACACGCATCGCCCTGGAAGATAGCAAAATCTCGATTCACCTGAATGTGGTCGAAGATGGTGTAGAGGCAATGGCATTCTTGCGAAAACAAGAAAAATATGCTAAAGTAGCGCATCCACATATTGTACTACTCGATTTGAACCTGCCTAGAAAAGATGGGCGGGAGGTATTAGCAGAAATTAAAGGAGATGAAAACCTCAAACGAATTCCTGTAGTAATTTTGACGACTTCCCAAGCTGAAGAAGACATCCTCAAAGCTTATAACCTTTATGCCAACTGTTATATAACTAAGCCAGTAGATTTCGATCAATTCGTTAAAATTGTCCAATCAATAGAAAATTTTTGGTTTGCGATCGTAAAACTGCCACCGGAGTAGTGGAAATGGCAGGTAAAAATCTTAAAGTCTTATTAGTAGAAGATAACTCTGGTGACATCTTTTTATTACAGGAGTTTTTAAAGGAAGTTACGACAGTTGTAGTTAATTTAATACCCGTTGAGCGGCTTTCGGAAGCACTCAACCAACTAGCAAACGAAATTTTTGATGCGATTTTGTTAGACCTCTCGCTACCAGATAGCCAGGGACTTGAAACCTTTGTCATCGCTCACCATCAGGCGAAAGCAACTCCAATAATTGTGCTGACGGGTTTAGACGATGAAACCCTAGCAATTAGGGCAATGCAGCAAGGAGCGCAGGATTATTTGGTGAAAGGGCAAGTAACTGGAGACTTGCTGGTGCGCTCAATGCGTTATGCCATCGAGCGTCAACGAGCAGACAACGCACTGCGTCATAGTGAGGAGCGATTTCGGGTTGCCCTCAAAAACTCTCCAATCTTTGTCTATAACCAGGATCGGGAGTTACGGTACACTTGGGTTTACAATCCCTCCGATGGATTGATGGTTGAGGAAATGTTGGGCAAAAAAGACTTGGATATCATCCCAGTTGAAGATGCTGAACGTCTCACCACAATTAAACGTGGGGTGCTAACCACGGGCATAGGAACGCGAGAAGAAGTATCAATTAGAATCAAAGATACAACTCGATATTACGATTTAACTGTCGAGCCATTGCGGAATGAGTCGCAAGAAGTTGTCGGCGTGACTTGCGCCAGTATTGATATTAGCGAACAACAAGCCGCACTACGCGAACGCAAATTGGCACAAGAAAAAATCCGCGAACAAGCAGCATTACTAGATGTCACCACAGATGCCATTTGCGTGCGAGATTTAAACAATCAAATTATCTTCTGGAACAGAGGCGCAGAAGCACTTTACGGCTGGCAAGCTACAGAGGCTTGGGGCAAAAATGCTAGTGAGCTTTTGTATGACGAACCTTCACCGGAAATTGAAGCGGCTCTGTTGCAAGTTATTAGTAAAGGGAAGTGGCAGGGGGAGTTAACTAAACTTACCAAAACTGACAAAGAAATCCTTGTTGCTAGTCGCTGGAGTCTAGTGTGCGATGAACAAGGAAAACCCAAATCAATTCTCACCGTTGACACAGATATTACCGAGAAAAAACATTTAGAAGCCCAATTGTTTCGCGCTCAACGCTTGGAAAGTATTGGTACTCTAGCTAGTGGCATTGCTCACGACCTCAACAATATCCTGACACCGATTCTGGCAGGAGCGCAACTGTTACCACTCAAATTTCCTGATGCGGATAAACGGACTCGCCATCTATTGGAGATTTTGGAAATCAACGCTAGACGTGGCGCTGATTTAGTCAAACAAGTGCTGTCCTTTGCGCGGGGTGTGGAAGGGAAGCGCATCACTTTGCAACTGAAGCATTTGATTGTGGAAGTTGCCAAGATTCTGAAAGAGACATTTCCTAAATCTATAGAAATCAGCACTGATGTACCGCAGGATTTGTGGATGGTTTCTGGAGATAGCACCCAACTGCATCAAGTGCTGATGAACCTCTGCGTTAACGCCCGCGATGCTATGGCCAATGGCGGTAGTTTGAGCATCTCTGCCGAAAATCTGTTTATTGACCAAAATTATGCCCGGAGGAACCTAGAAGCCAAAGAGGGGTCTTATACAGTGATTACTGTCTCCGATACTGGAGTTGGGATTCCTAAAGAAATCTTAGATAGAATTTTCGAGCCATTCTTTACCACAAAAGATGTGGGACAAGGCACAGGGTTAGGACTTTCCACCGTCCTGGGAATAATTAAAAGTCACGGAGGTTTTGTAAACGTGTATAGCGAACCGGGAAGTGGCACTAGTTTTAAAGTTTACCTGCCAGCAGTGGGGGGAATGGAAACATTCAGCCCAGAAGATTTGCCACCACAAATAGGAAATGGAGAATTGATTTTGGTTGTGGATGATGAAACTGCCATTCAAGAGATTACCAGAACATCATTGGAAACTCACAACTACAAAACCCTAATTGCGAGTGATGGCATTGAGGCGATCGCGCTATACGCTAAAAATATGGATAAAATTAGTGTTGTACTAATGGATATTATGCTGCCCTCGCTAGATGGTTTAACTGCCATCCGTACCCTGCAAAAAATCAACCCCCAAGTCAGAATTATTGCCAGCAGTGGACTTATGTCTGACAATAAGCTCAGTGCAGTAGCCGCTATTGGTGTGAATACGTTTTTGTCGAAGCCCTATACTGTCAATGAATTATTGCTTTCTTTACAGAAAATCCTATCCTGAGTCAATTCAGGAAGTAGAAGGAACCCACGCTTAAAAACGTCGGACTTAGGCTGTGGACGAGTTTAGTATTGGTAATATTCTTTGAAACATCAATATAATATAGGACTCATATTTAATTTTTGAAATACACGTAGTAGCGTGTCAAGGCTAAAATAGTGCATTACAAATCTTGGAAATATTGAGATTTTAGAAACATAACTCAATTTTTCTATTGCATCAATTTAGCCTTGACACGCTAGTAGGGTGCGTTAGCCTTTGGCGTAACGCACTACTTCAGATTTTAGGTGCCGTACTCTCGGCGATAACACAACACCAGTTGCTACAACGGAGGGAACCTCCCTTCGGGTTCGGGGGTTCGCAATCGACGCCAAGCGCCAAGACTGCGACCCCCTCACCGCAACGCACTGGCTCCCCTACATATGCTTAGATTTTTTCACGCCATCAAATCGGATTGCTATATTGCATTTTGAAGTGCGGAATGTGGGTTAAAAATAGAAGCTTAATTAATCAAATTGATTCTGCATCATTTCAACTCAAAAAATTTCCTAAGTGGAAATGCTGAAAATACTTAATGAATTGGTGAAAACTATGTTGTTGCTCGCCAATTTAAAGTTTTGGTTAATCTTAATGCCTACCGTAGACAAGCAATAGTTTTTTATGGCAATTTATACATGAGCAATCTTCATAAAAAGTTATTTTGAGACATTTAAAATGTCTTAAATAGAAAGCAAAGGAGTTTCAAGCGAGTGTCTCAACTATATTCCAAGAAGATAGTAGGTTATGCAGTCTGCTGTATATCAGCATTAACTGTACTGACAGTTTCGCAGATGCCGAAAGCAGATGCAGCCTCCATGACTTTCTCAGCCACAGGTACTAACCCAATATCAGGTGGAACCAGTACAGCCCTTGCGGCGAAAGCTCTCTTTGATGACTCAATTGCAGGTAAGTTGACACTGACCCTTACTAATACAGGCCCAGGTGCATCAGACCCTACTGATGTTCTCACAGGAATCTTTTGGGATTATGCTGGATCTGCCTTAACAAACTTAACGTTGTCTTCAGCCAAAGCTCCAACCGTAATCACGAATAATCTAACTACCGGAAGTAATGTCGATCTTACCAATGTGGGACTAGGTAAGGTTGAATGGGGTTTTGCAAAAACTACCGCTAGCAGTGGACTTGGAGGTACTAGTGGCGTAGCTAACCCAGTAACTCAGCACTACGGTCTTGGTACAGCTGGTTTTGGCATATCGCCTGGTTTTGGTCTTTCGGGCGGACAGCAATTCAATTACGGTATTATTACTGGTTACGATAGTCCAAATCCAGCAGTAAGTCTGGGAACTTTTGTGAAGAATTCTGCCACATTCGTTTTCTCTGGGCTACCCTCTGGCTTTGATGCAACAAAGATTCAGAATGTTCGTTTTCAGTATGGTACTGGTTTAGATGAGCCTAGTACTTATTATATTGCTCCGCCACCTCCACCTAAAAAAGTACCTGATCCTAGTGCAACAGTTGCCCTTAGTTTATTTGCTGTAGGTGCGCTGAGGGTTGCCAAGAAAAAGCCTCTAGTCTTAGCTTAAATGAGAACTTCAGTACTAATTGATAATAGAGTTAAGCCTTATAAGCAATTCTCACAATGACAGGACTTACGCAAAAAGGCAGTGAAAGCCTTGATTTAACGTCGGGGCAATTCATGAATTGCCCCGACATTTCGTAGTTGATGTGTAAGTCCTAAATCAGATATAAACCCACCCTGTTTTTTAAGAAAATTGGTACAGATATAATATCTTAGTCAAGAGTCCAGACTTTATCTCTTGGCTAATTTTTTTTGATATAAACCTAGTTAGCGGCTTCTGAGGATGAAGATAAACCAGGATAAGGCAGCTACAGCCAGTGGCAAAGTTCTAAAATTAAGAAGTATTAAATAAAGTTGAGGACATTATGGCTGCAAAAGTAGAAATTTACACCTGGAGGACTTGCCCGTTTTGCATTCGTGCCAAAAGTTTGCTGAAAGACAAGGGAGTTGAATTTATCGAATACAGCATTGATGGAGACGAGGCAGCCAGAAATAAAATGGCTCAAAGGGCAAATGGACGGCGCTCTTTACCGCAAATTTTCATCAATGACGATCACATTGGTGGTTGTGATGACATCCACGCTTTAGACAGTCAAGGCAAGCTGGATGAGCTACTAACTTCTAGTAATAGCGTATAGGTTCAGAAGGCTTTGCGATCGCTAGCGACAAGCCTCTGCAAATTACACGGCGATCGCTACAACTCTGTTTACGAACAAAACCGATGTCTATCCACCAGACTTTCCGCTCCAAGTTCTACTCCGCAGTACTTATATTACGTCAATTGGTGAGATCATCAAGAGATAATAATTGAATAACTATTTAATTTGTTGGTGATTGAGGTATAAAGGGTGAAACTGGCTTTTATCATTGATTCCATCCATCTGCTTGACCCGTGTCATGATACCAGCATTGCTCTGATCGAAGCAGCGCAAATCCTGGGACACGAAGTTTGGATAACTCAGGCAAATCTGCTGAGTGTGGTGGAGGGGAAAGCTTGGGCTGTCCTACAGCGAGTCGAAGTTGTACCAGTGCAGTTGGTAGAGGGACGCTGGATAGCGGTGAATCCTTGGTATAAGTTGATCGATTCCTCCTTAACTTCCTTAGAGACAATGGACGCCGTATTTATGCGGACAGATCCACCAGTCAACGATTCCTACCTCTATGCCACCTACATTCTCGATTGCATTGACCAAAATAAAACCCTGGTGATTAACAGTCCTAGTGGCATTCGAGGGGCAAATGAAAAAATGTATGCTCTCCAGTTTACCAAAGCGATTCCAGAAACGATTGTCAGTGCTGATAAGCAGTTGATTCGGCAATTTGTGGAAGCAAAGGGGGCAGCAATTCTCAAACCACTGGGTAACAAAGCTGGGGAAGGAATTTTGTTTTTGCAATCAGGCGATCGCAATTTTAACTCCATTGTCGAACTCAGTACCCTCCAAGGTCGAGTGCCAGTAATGGTACAAACCTATTTACCGGAGGCAAAAGAGGGAGATAAGCGAATTATCCTGCTCAATGGCGAACCGATTGGGGCGCTCAATCGCCTCTCTAGCGGAACTGATTTTCGCAATAATATGGCCACTGGTGGCACAGTCGCTCAAACTGAAATTACCCCAAGAGAGTATGAAATCTGTACCCAATTAGCCGAACGCTTACGCCAAGACGGGTTAATTTTTGTGGGTATTGACGTTATTGGTGGCTACCTGACTGAAGTTAACGTCACCAGTCCTACCGGAATTCGGGAGATTGATCGCCTAGATGGTACTCGCCTCGGTTATCAAGTTATTCAATGGATTGAACAAACCTAGTACTTACGCATTGACAAAAAATATCATCCATGAAATATATAAGTTGCTTTTTGTAAGAATCAATATGTTCTACTTTAATTGGGGGTGAGGGGATATTCAGGGGTGCTACTGGCACATTAGCCTTTTCCCAGATCCACGCACTCAGTTTACAGGTAGGTATTGCCTTAAAAGGTCAGTTTACGCTGAATGGCTCATTTCAGACAGTTCCAGAACCATAAACCATTACAGCACTAATTGGTGTAGGTGTGATGGGAGTTTATCTGCTGATGCGCCGACACTGCCAAAGAGCCACTTCTGTTTGATCTTTGAGCGTACCAGTATTTGATCCGTAGTTGGGCAGGTCTTCCGGTTTTTTTGTGACAAAAGCATAGCTGGACATAGGAGCCAGGAGACTCCTGCCCAAGTTCATTCTATAAAGTACCATTGACGAGTTTTTTTACCAATTGGCAAAATCGGGGATGGCAACGCATTGCTTACCCCTGCCTTTGTTAAAACCCTGGAACTAGCAGATTTTATACAGCACTCAGCCTGACATGAGACTGCTAATTTCATCTAAAATTTCAAATCCAAAATTTCTTAACTCCTTGGTGTACGTCGGTTTTTCAGAAAATCAGGTATATCCAATCCAGGTTTTTCTTTTGGTTCTGGAGTTGGAGTTGGAGTTGGAGTTGGGGTTGAGGTTGGGGGATTAATTGCGGGTTGCTGTGTCGTTGGTCGCTTCGAGGTATTAGGTGCTACCCGAATGTTAGCCACGCTTTGTTGTACCACCGCTTGCACTTCACCTGTAAACCCGGTAGCAATTACAGTAATTCTTACCTCACCTTGGAGTCTGTCATCAATTACAGCCCCAAAAATAATATTGGCGTTGGGATCAACTACTTCATAGATTGCTTCTGCGGCAGCATTCACTTCATGCAGGGTGAGGTCAGTACCACCAGTAATATTAAAGACAACTCCTCTCGCGCCTTCAATAGAACACTCTAGCAAGGGTGAAGAAATAGCTGCGATCGCAGCTTCTCTGGCTCTAGATTTTCCAGAACTCACTCCAATTCCCATCAGTGCCGATCCCGCATCTGCCATCACAGCTCGGACATCAGCAAAGTCAACGTTTACCAAACCGGGGATCGTAATAATATCAGAAATACCTTGCACCCCTTGACGCAGCACATCATCTGCATAGCGAAAAGCTTCTTGCACAGGCGTTTGTTCGGGGATCACTTCCAGTAATTTGTTGTTAGGGATAATGATCAGTGTATCTACTCTACTTTTTAGTCCATCAATACCTTGTTCCGCTTGGCTAGTGCGGCGGCGTCCCTCAAACACAAATGGACGTGTGACGACACCAACAGTAAGAGCGCCCATTTCTTTGGCTATTTCTGCCACAATCGGGGCTGCACCCGTCCCAGTACCACCCCCCATACCAGCAGTGATAAATACTAAGTCTGCACCCTCTAAAGCTGTAGCAATTTCGTCCCGTGATTCCTCAGCTGCCTTTTGACCAATGGCAGGATTACCACCTGCTCCTAAACCCCGCGTTAGCTTCTGTCCAATTTGCAATCGACTGGGAGCGCCAGCTAAGGTAAGAGCTTGAGCGTCAGTGTTAATTGACCAAAACTCTACCCCAGAGACATCAGACTCGATCATCCGGTTAACAGCATTGCCACCCCCACCACCGACACCAATTACTTTGATGTTGGCGACCCGACCAGGAACAATTTCGCCAATTCGGCTATTTTCGGGAGAAATCTTCTTATTATCGTGATTTTGTCCGAAGTTCAGCCCAGAATTATTAAAGGGATTGGTCGAGTTAACTGCCAGAGAAAACCCCGGCTGTCCCGCAGATTGGGAATTTTTATAGGTAAGTCCTTGGTTATTATCAAGTGTCATTGGATTTGTGAAAGGGTAGATAAACGACTTTTTCAGGTGTTATTCACCTCAGAGTCAACTTTAGTTTGACAGTGCCACAATACTATGGCATTGTTCTTTATTGTTTTCACTACTGCCAAGCCTAACAGAATTGGCAGGGCGAAAATTTGCTATGGGATAAGCTTTTAACGCAGCCGATCGCACAGCCAATTCTAGAGAAGTATACCGACATTTATCTAAAATTGACTTGTATAACTTCAACCAGACATTAATCTCTTCATTCTTCTGGGCGGAGGGCATAACTTGTAAAGACATACTATAGCGCCTCTTCTCTGCCTCAACAATAATATTGTTAATAGGTTTCACCATTGGGGATGATTGCAACTTTAGACACAAAGTTTACGTTATACTTACTTATCCTTAAGATTCAAGTCAGCAAGAATTTACTTGTCAGACTATACCTGATTAACTTGTTCTTTGGGGGGTCTTAATGGACACTTTGTTGCAGCAATAGTCTATCCTACGAGAACCCGCACTAGTACGGTCAAAAAATCAAGATTTCCTAAGCGGTTTCGTCACCCAATCGAAATTACGGCACAGAGTAGTTCAAACTTATTGCCCAGAAGCAATACTTATGCAACTTTGGGCGGTAGCGTTACAGATTCAAACTTCGATAAACTGTCTTTGGAAATTTCCTCAACAGATCAAAGCCAGAGCGTTTTTGGCTCTGCACTTGGATGGCGGCGTAAATCGTTCTCATCAGTGCCTCTGGGGAGCAAGTCTGATCTTAATAAAAAACTCAAGCATTTTTCTCTTTTGGCCACTGGGTTTAGTCAAAGAATGTATGGACAGAAGGCGTTTGGCACGCCATAGACCATCATGAGATTGTCCGACATCTTGCACCCTACTATTAGATGTTAGGGTAACAATTGAGAATGTTTTACTTGCAATGGAAATTTTATGATTGATCTTCTCATTTTAATTAGAAGTTAATGCCGATTTTAGTGCGGTTTGCCAGAAAACTGAAAATAATAAATATATTTATCAGCATAAAGCTTCTTATTTTACTCCGAGCAATCAATACATTAAACATGCTAGATATTTTTAGGGATTTTGGGAGTTAATTTTTGGTCTTTTTGGTTCATTTGTACTAAGGGAAAATCGGGATTTTTCAGATCAATATACTCTATTTGACTGGAGTTGAGTTTTGCTCCTAAATGGCGCATTTGGGCGAGTACCTTAATTTGTTCAGACAACTGGGGGCCTGGAGCGCCGAGATGCACATTTCCTAGTTCTGTTTTCAAAATTAAATTTGTGGGATTTCGACAATCAATTTCCATTACGTTCACCGGACTTTGACTGATAGCTTGATGAAGTTGAGTCCAGTAGAGGCAGTATTGTTTTGGCGAGCCAATTACTTTGAGATTGGGTAATTTGCTAGTGGGATTCAGTGATGTATATTTTTCTAAAGGCATCCAGGCTCCACTTGCATCTAGTAAGCCGATTGTTACTTTTTTGTTCCCAGGTGTTTCAGTCACCGCTACAGGCACTCGTTCCTGGATTTGGATGATTAATCCAGGAGGAAACAGGCGGCGTTTGACGATCGCTTCGGCAATAGTTGGTTGTTTCTTCAAAGAGTTAGCGATCGCTGACGGTTCAATCCGCCACAAAGACTGGGGGTAAGATAGCACCAACAATGACTGAGCTGTTTCATCCGACAGTAATTTATCGCCTGATTTCATCAGTATTTGTTTAGGAGCTTTTAGCATCCACACTGGTTGGACCACCACCCAGAACAATCCAACCGTCAAACCAGTAATGGCAAAGGTTCGCCAAATAGCCTGAATAATTTTTATCCGCCTCTGCCGACGTAATTTGTGACGACGCTGGGCTAGATTCGTGCGGGAAACTGATATTATGCCAGCCATTCAAACCCCTTTTTGCTTGCAATCTAAAATCCTTGAGGCGCTCGGATCATTCTTAATTTCAGTAAACAGTGTTGGCATCTGTTAGCCGATCTCCTCAATAGTTTTTTATTTTTAGTAACACTTTACAGTAACTACAGAGATTATGGCGCTAGCGATCGCTCCGATTAAAGTTTCCGGTGTCCATTTTTAACTGACTGTAGTCTTTTTGACAAGTTATTTTTGAAGATTTTCCCTAAAGATTACAAAATATTAATTTAGATGTTTAGGATTTTCTTTCCTTGACAAATTTAACCTTAAATGATATATAGGTATTCCAGAATCTCTGTGTACTTTGCTATAATTCATACTAGTTCTACTCATCAGGCATACAAACTGAGAATCATGTTCACTTGTAGCTTTTTTTACTGATTTCCTAAGCCCTAAAGGTTTGTGGCAGGTCAAAGAAAAGCTACAGATTGTCAAAACCTCAATACCAGGTGTAAAAATTAAGGACAGATATGCTTAAGGTTATTAGGGTCAATTAAATCTCTACCATACTACTGACAGTGATCCTGCTTTAACTGCTGTCTTTTATAAGACAGTACCAACTTGCGAGTTAATCCTATGCCTACATCTCGGATAGAGATTACTTGTATAAAAACGAGAATTAAACTGCATCTACATACACATCTACATACATGAAAACGACATTCAATTTATCACGTTTTTATAAAGCATGTAACCCCAGCTACACGCTAAATATAAGTAACGTCCTAGATAAGCAATATTACATAGATTTTGCTGATGTACGTGGTTGCAAGATTGTCGAAGAATTGCAACGGACTATTGTTCGGATTTCTCCTGATGAGCCTACCTGTCAGTTATTTACCGGTCATATTGGCTGCGGTAAGTCAACGGAATTGCAGCGCCTCAAGACAGAGCTGGAATTGGCGGGATTTCATGTGGTTTATTTTGAGTCCAGTCAAGACTTAGACATGGCGGATATTGATGTCAGCGATATTCTGCTGAGTGTAGCCCGTCAAGTGAGTGCCAGTTTAGAAGGCATTAACATCAAACTCAAAGCTGGTTACTTTACCAATTTGCTTAAAGAAGTAGGCGATTTTTTGCAAACCCCCATAGAACTTTCTGGACAAGCAGAGTTGTCCTTGGGTATTGCCAAAATTACTGCCAAAACTAAAGATAGCACCCAGATGCGGAATCAACTGAGGCAATATCTGGAACCACGTACCAATAGTATTTTGCAGGCGATTAACGAAGAAATTTTAGAAAAGGCTGTTGAACAGCTAAAGCTGCGAGGTCAAAAAGGACTAGTAGTGATTGTAGATAATTTGGATCGAGTGGATATGCGTCCCTTAGCATCCGGGCGATCGCAACCAGAGTATCTTTTCATCGACCGAGGCGAACAGTTACGCCGACTCAAATGCCACCTAGTTTACACCATTCCCCTAACGTTAATTTTCTCCAATGAGTACGAGACACTGAAAAATCGTCTGGGGGGAGGAATTGCGCCAAAAGTACTGCCGATGGTATTAGTGCGGCAAAGAGATGGCAGTGATTACGAACCAGGGATGTCACTAGTGCGCCAGTTAGTTCTAGCAAGAGCTTTTCCAGAAGTTCCTTTGAATGGCAGGCTTTTATTAATTACAGAATTATTCGATCACTCCCAAACCTTGGATCGTATATGTCGCGTTAGTGGTGGTCACATTCGTAACTTATTGGGTTTACTTTATAGCTGCCTGCAACGACAAGATCCGCCTTTTTCTAACGACTGCTTAGAAGCCGTGATTAAGGACTACCGCGACGATCTGCTATTAGCTATTGATGAATCTCAGTGGGAATTATTGTTTGAAGTAGTGCAGCAGCAGAGAGTTAAAGGTGAGTCTGACTACCAGAGCTTATTAAGAAGCATGTATCTGTTTGAATATCGCGATCCTCTGGGGCGCTGGTTTGGCATCAGTCCAGCCTTGGCAGAAACAGAAAAAGTTTTGGCTTGGCAACAAAAAAAGTAACAGTGCTAGGTAAGTCATTTCTCCTTTGCTATTGGACTAATAACTAATGCCCAATGCCCAATGCCCAATGCCCAATGCCCAATACCCAATGCCCAATGCCCAATGCCCAATGCCCAATGCCCAATGCCCAATGCCCAATGCCCAATGCCCCATACCCAATGACTAATGACAACCAGCTACACATCTACAGCAAAGAAAATCAGCAAACTTTGCAAAGACTGATTAGAGCGATCGCGCTTTCCGAAAGTCAATTTGCCCTGATTTTAGTTCGATGTAACTATGGGCAATTACGTGAGCAAATGTTAGAGAATATTCGCTCGATCACCAAAGACGTCTATATCAGAGAAATCGTTCTCAATCCATCAACTACTTCCTTACACAGCACAATAGTCTCAGAATTATCTTTAGATAATCCTGCTGTCCTTACAGACTCTTTGCCATCTGCTGTGATGGTTTTCGGTATTGAGTCAACTACCGACCTGGAAAACTTACTTACAGGCATCAACCAAGCACGAGATATCTATGCCGCGACTTTTTCATTCCCAGTGGTGTTATGGCTACAAGATGAAGTAGCATCATTGCTTTCAAGATTAGCGCCTGATTTCAAAAGCTGGGCTGTAACCACGATTAAATTTGAAATGGCCAAAGCAGATTTAATTGCTTTGATCCATCAAGAGGCAGAATCTCTATTTGACAAAGTTTTAGAAGCAGGTGCCGAAACATTTTTATCTAATGCCCTTCTCGATTTAGATCCCAAGTCCCAACATCGCCACGAAATAGAATCAGCCCGTAATGATTTACGGCGACTGTATGGTGTTCAATTAACACCAGGATTAGAAGCTAGTTTAGAATTTGTGTTGGGGCGAGATAAATATGCCAACGATCAAATTAATGGTGCTTTAAGCAATTATCAAAGAAGCCTAGCATTATGGCAACAGGAAGCAAGCAGAGTGGGAGAGTGGGAGAGTAATTCTTCTTTCCTGTTCTCATATCCTCACCCTATCTCTACTTCGTCTTTACTCAAGCAAGCAATAGTACTATTCCACCTGGGGCTGTGTTATCACCGAATGGCAGATTTATACCACAATACTAATAGTAGCTATTGTGAACATGCTCTATTGTGGTTTAAACAATGTTTGGAGCTATTGGAGCAGGTAGAAAGAGAAGACTTAGTTGCTAAATTTATTTTGCCCGCTTGTGAAATGCTGCAACGCTTACAAGCCTGGAATGACTTAAAAGAATTAACTCAAAAGTCATTACGTCTGCATCAAATTTATGGAACTCCCGCACAAGTTGCTCAAAATTATGGCTTTTTAGCAAATGTGGCGGCTTCTGAGTCGAATTGGTTACTGGCTTATGAATTAGCGAATACAGCACTTTCTATCTCCGAAGAAGTAACACAAGTTTCTCTGCGAGACGCTTTGCGAAGACGACGACAAGAAAGTTGGTATCTTCTCTTGCTAGCACGTACACAACGGCATCTGGGTGAGTCGGAGGAGGCGATCAATAACTTGGAATGGGCGAGGGTAGTTTGTGAACTACAACATCAGCCATCACTTTACTTAGAGATTTTAGAGGAACTGCGATCGCTTTACTTTTTTGACCGTCATGACTATACAGAAGCCTTTAAGCTGAAGCAAGAAAAAATTCAAATAGAACATCAGTATGGCTTTCGTGCTTTCATCGGGGCAAGTCAATTGCAGCCGCAACGCCCCAGAATTAACCCAGTATTGGAACCTCACAAAATCCCGTTTATTCCTGAAGAAATTGCCCAAGAAATATCTGCTTCTGGACGGCAGCAAGATGTCAATCGCTTAATTGAAAGAATTACCCGCGCTGACTACAAACTCACAGTAATTTATGGGCCATCAGGTGTAGGGAAAAGTTCAATTCTCAAAGCTGGTTTAGTCCCAGCACTAAAGGGAAAAGCTATGGGTGAACGTATTCCTATACCTATTGTTTTATCTGTTTACACTGATTGGATTACAATCTTGATAACCAGTATCAACCAAGCGCTGGCATACACAGGAATATCGGTTAGTCTTGACTCTACACCCACTATACTGCTTGAAAAAATTCGGTTAGCATCTGAGCGCAATTATACAATAATTCTCATATTAGACCAGTTTGAAGAATTTTTCTTTGTTAGTAATCCTCCTACACACAGAATAGAATTTTATAATTTTTTTACTGAATGCTTAAATATTTCATTTGTAAAAATAATTCTTTCATTAAGAGAAGATTATTTACATCATTTATTAGAATTTGAACGTTTGAGCCAGAAAAATAGTACTGGATTATATGATTTAGGAGTAATTAATAAAAATATTCTCGATAAGGACATTCGCTACTATTTAGGAAAATTCTCCAGCCAGGATGCCAAAGCCATAATTCATAGTCTTACTCAACGTTCACATTATGAACTGAGTGATGAATTAATTAACCGATTAGTCCAGGATTTGACAGGAGAACTAGACGAAGTACATCCAATTGAATTACAAATAGTTGGCGCTCAACTACAAATAGAAAACATTACCACACTTGCCCAATATAAACTTTCCGGTGGCTCGACAAAATTGGTGGAACGGTGGCTTGGGGAAGTTATCAAAGACTGCGGTCAGGAGAACGAAGAGTTAAGTTGGAAATTATTATTTGAGTTAACTGATGAAAAGGGGACGCGACCGTTAAAAACTAAAGCTGATTTAGCGGCAGCATTAGTTAATAATCATGATATAGACACAATCTCAAGCTTTGACACAGTTGGGGAACTGATTTTAGAAATATTGGTGGGTTCAGGGTTGGTGTTGAGAATCAGAGAAGAGTTAGGCGATCGCTACCAGCTAGTTCACGATTATTTAGTTGAACCAATTCGCCAGAAAAACAATTATGGCATACTTGCCGAATTAGAAAAAATCAAACTTGAAAAAACTAAAGCTGAAGTAGCCCAAAAATTTAGCCAAAAGCAACTCAATTTGGTATTGCAACGGCGACTGCGGGAAGCACGGGTAGCAGGCGCAATTCTGGCAATCATGGGGGGAACAATAGCAGCGTTATGGTGGCAAGCCGACTTGCAAAAAAGAGCAGCCATTAGCCAAACTCTACGAGCTGAACGCAGTGAAAGCAACTTGAAAATTAGTGCGATCGCTGCTAGTAGCGAAGCTTTGTTTGCGTCTAATAAACAGTTTGATGCCCTATTGGAAGGTTTGCGGGCTTGGAGAGGACTTAAACAGGCAGATGATGTGCAGCCAGATACCCGAATGCGGGTAGTGACAGCCCTGCAACAAGCAGTTTATGGCGTAACGGAGCTTAACCGCCTAGAAGGACACACAGATGTTGTCTGGGGAGTAACTTTCAGCCCAGATGGTCAGTTGCTAGCATCAGGTAGCCTAGATAAAACGGTGAAACTTTGGCGTCCTGATGGAACCTTACTCCAAACCCTCAAAGGTCACACTGATGCTGTCACCTGTGTAAGTTTCAGCCCTGATGGTCAAAGCCTAGCCTCCGCCAGCCTCGACAAAACAGTGCAAATCTGGCACAAAAACCCGGTTACAGGTGAATTTAACCCCAAGCCATATAAAACCCTCAAAGGACAGGGAGATTGGGTTTATAGCGTTAATTTCAGTCCTGATGGCGAATTGTTAGCTACTGGTAGTAAGGATACAACCGTAAAACTCTGGCGCAAAGACGGTAGCTTAGTAAAAATACTGAGAGGACATCGAGGGTGGGTTAACTGGGTAAACTTCAGTCCCGATAGTCAATTTATCGCTTCCGCCAGCGACGACAAGACAGTGAAAATCTGGCGCCGGGACGGTAGTCTCGTTACAACTTTGCAGGGACATCAGCAGGGTGTAACTGTAGCTGTTTTCAGCCCTGACGGTAAATTTTTGGCATCAGCAGGTCGAGATAAAACAGTAAGACTTTGGCTGAGGGAAACTAACAGCACTAAAGACGGTTTTGACTTTCGTCCTTACAAAACTTTACGGCAGCATAGCGATATAGTGTGGAGTTTGAACTTTAGTTCCGATAGTAAAAAGTTAGCTTCTGCAAGTCAAGACAAAACCATAAACCTCTGGAGTATCACTGGTACTTTACTCAAAACCTTCAAAGGACACAGCGATGGTGTTGTCAGCATCGCTTTCAGTCCAAATAACAAATTGCTGGTATCAGGAAGTTATGACAAAAGTGTGAAACTATGGAGTTTAGATGCCCCAACACCGTCTATTCTTCAAGGGCATCGCAAGCGAGTTTTGAGCGTTGCTTGGAGTCCCGACGGTCAGATGCTAGCTTCTGGTAGTAGCGATCGCACTGTCAAACTTTGGCAACGGTACACCAGTAATGGCGAGGTTAAAACCCGACTCTACAAAACTTTAGTGGGGCACACAAATCAAGTTTCTAGTGTCAGTTTTGACCCCAAAGGTGAAATGCTGGCTTCAGGAAGTTTTGACAAAACAGTGAAATTTTGGCGGCTTGACGGTACTTTAATCATGACTCTCTACGGGCATAGCGATAGTGTGACGAGCGTGAATTTCAGTCCTGATGGTCAGTTGTTGGCATCAGCTAGCAAAGATAAAACAGTCAAACTTTGGAACCGTCAGGGCAAGTTGCTCAAAACTTTAGTGGGGCATCAGGGTTGGGTAAATAGTGTAAGCTTCAGCCATGATAGTCAGATTTTAGCCTCTGCCAGTGATGACCAAACTGTTAAACTTTGGCAACGGGATGGTACTTTACTCAAAACCTTCTCGCCCAATGGCATCTGGGTGATGGGTGTCAGCTTTAGTCCCAATGATGAGTTACTGGCTTCTGCCAGCTGGGATAACACCGTGAAACTGTGGCGACGGGATGGTACGTTATTAAAAACCTTATTAAAAGGGTACAGCGATAGCGTCAATGCCGTGACTTTCAGTCCCAATGGTGAATTACTCGCCGCCGCCAGTTGGGACGGTACAGTGAAACTTTGGAGCACTGACGGCAAATTAATTAAAAGTCTCAATGGGCATCGCTCTTCGGTATTAAGTGTCAGTTTTAGCCCAGATGGTCAAACACTAGCATCAGCTAGTGATGACAAGACGATAATTTTGTGGAATTTAAATCTTGATGATCTGCTTGTTCGTGGTTGCGACTGGGTGGGCGATTACCTCAAGCACAACCGCAATCTTGAGGAGCGCGATCGCCTTCTTTGTGATGGCATAACCACTAAAAACCCTTTTTAATTCAATACGCTTGGGTTAAAGCCAAAAACCAAAACCAGTGTAGGTTGGGGAGCCACTACGCCCTTGCGGTTTCCTGACTTGAAACAAGTGGCGTTTGAGGGACTAAACCCAACATTTTCGGGACTTTGTTGGGTTTCACTACGTTAAACCCAAGCGTATTGCTTTTTAATTACGAATTACGAATTAATTTGAAGCCTCAACCAGCAACCGCTCTTGGTTTAGCGGTTGATGAGGCGATTCAGAGTTGTTAATTTAGAGCTAGAAACTTATTTCGAGATGATCAGCCGCATGAGCGATCGCTCTCCAAAACTTCATTGTTATTTTCTTCGGGAGTCTCTTGTGGCAAATTCGCTAAAAATGCTTGTAGTCTCATCCGCTCAATATAAGGCCAGCCTCCCTCACACTCAATATCTTTCAGTAGTGAGTAGAGTTGCCGACGGTTAACAGGCAAACTCTCTTGAAAAACCCCATCCCGGATCTCTCGGTGTAACCGCTCCAATTGCCGCAGCAAAGCCAAAAGAGCTTCAGTATCGCCTTGACAATCCTGAACAGCATCATACACCACAGTTGCGATCGCTTGCTGTTTCCAAGACAACTCTCCTGATTCTTGATTATTGTTCATGCCACCCTTTCCGTATAAATAATGAGGCCAACTCAAATTTACCGGAGATTTTTAATTTTCCCTAGCTTGTCAGTGTAGATTCCTCTCATCACCCCTGTCCCCGCATCCCCTCACTTGCCCTATTCAGGGGTGAATATAACTAGATTTGTATCTTTATCAAAAGCAATTGCGATCGCTCCGAAAAGAGCGTAGTAACCTTTAGCATAGACTCCACAGCAGCTAGATGTGATCAGGACGAGACTTTTTTGATTAAGAGTACTTTGATTTTGAGTTAAAAAAAATCGTATGATCTGGCTGATTTCCCCATAAAAAAATGGGCTGTATGTAGTAGCGTCACATACATGATACAAAAAGACTTGGGCGACACCGCTTTTGCCATAGGCAAGAGCAAAGTGCAAAGCAGACAATCTAGATGCCCAAACACTTGGTTCAACTCTGGAAATCAGAGCAAAGCCGTGTCCGACCAAAAATAGCTTTTCGCAGAGTAGCGGCTTCTCATCAGAGATCAAAGCTTCGATGCAGTTTTACAACAAATCTATTAATTTTTGAGATTGAGGTTGACCATGAGGTATCGCGCTTTAATTGTTGCATTCTTGGCTTTGTGCCTGGGGCTAATAACTGCTTGTAGTGATGCTCCTGCTAGTAGTAGTAGTAGAGATGTACTCACTTACGATCAAATTCGCGGGACTGGCTTGGCTAACAAATGCCCCCAACTAACAGAAACAAGCCGTGGCTCCATTCCCATTGATTCTAGCCAGTCCTATGCCATCAAAGAACTTTGCTTGGAACCAACCAGCTTCTTCATCAAAGAAGAACCTGCTAATAAACGGCAAGAAGCAGAATTTGTTGCTGGCAAATTATTGACCAGATACACTTCCACCATTGACCAGGTGCAAGGTAACTTAAAAATCAACGCAGATAATAGCCTAACCTTTGCGGAAACTGATGGTCTTGACTTCCAAGCCATCACTGTGCAACTTCCTGGTGGTGAGCGAGTACCTTTCCTGTTCACCATCAAAGACTTGGTTGCTCAAAGCCAACCCAGTTTGACCAGTATTAACACCTCCACGGACTTTGAAGGCACTTTCAAAGTTCCTTCCTATCGTGGTGCTGCCTTCCTAGATCCTAAAGGTCGTGGTGTCGTCAGTGGCTACGATAATGCCGTGGCTCTCCCCGCCCAAGCAGATGATGAAGAACTTACTCGCACTAACGTCAAGCGTGCTGAAAATCTAAATGGCAAGATTTCTCTGCGAATCGCCAAAGTAGATAACTCTAGTGGTGAAATTGCTGGTACTTTCGAGAGCGAACAGCCATCTGATACAGATTTAGGTGCTGGCGAACCTAAAGAAGTCAAGATTCGCGGTCTATTTTATGCACGGGTTGAACCGAATCGTGCCTAAATCCTCTCAAGTAACGCATGTACTTACAGCAGTTTTGAGGGATCTAGACCACGACTGAGATGGGCAATGGTGAGTCATAAGTAGTGTAGTTCAATCACTTGAAAAGCGCTGTAAATATAACAAAGGGCATCTCGCCCTTTGTTATTGTCCTGAGTAAATATACTAGGTATCTTTTAATTTTTATTAGTAATTTTTAAAGATTGGATAAATCCCAGTTGAATGGACACGTAATTTTACTGTCAATTCAACTTTTGCTGATCCAACAAAATACTGAACACTATTGTTTTGTTTCTCTAAATTAACTTCATTATTAATTAATTCAAATTAAGTACAATCTCGGTTTGATATTTAGTAATTAATTTTATATTTTATTTGTATGTAGTTCTAAAAAAACTACAGGTCATACCAAAGATAAATAACAAACTAAAGACCGATTTCACCAATTTAAATTTGGCTCGATTTTCAAGCAACCTCTGGAATCTTTAGAGAAAAAACTTTGTTAGCTACATAGTATTTGCTAGGAAATATAGCACGATATTGTCTTAGATGTCGTGCGATCGCAGTTTAATTTAAAAGCGAATAATCAATTCTTTCTTTGCTCAATACAACACGGTGCTATGCCTACCACAGTCACCAACGAACTCAAACAAGAAATTTGGCAGTTGTTGCGAGAATATCAGCAATCTCCGTCAGAAAATGTCCGCAATCAACTAGTAGAACTCAATTTTGGGCTTGTGAGAAAAGAAGCTCACTACTGGACGAATCAATGTCATGAAACCTACGATGATTTGCTCCAGGTTGGATGTTTGGGTTTAATCAGAGCTATTGAAAAATTTGAACTTTCCAAGGGACATGCCTTCAGTTCCTATGCTCTTCCCTATATTCGGGGTGAAATTCAACACTATCTCCGAGATAAAGGTGTCACCGTGCGAATTCCTCGGAAGTGGTTAGCTCTGCAACAGCAAGCAATAGGAGTTTCACGTTCTTGGCGTGAAAAACATAATCGCCAACCAAACGACTCGGAATTAGCCGCAGCACTGGAAATTTCTCCAAACGAATGGCAAGAAATTAAATTAGCATGGATCAATCGCGCTCCCTTAAGTCTTGATGTGCCAGTCCAAGACGGAGAAGAAGGCTCTACCTGTTTAGGAGAATTGGTTCCAGATCCTCACTATCGTAGCTTTCAACTAGCACAAGAAGACCAATTTCGCTTACAACAAGCATTAGTTCAGCTAGAAAAACGCACCCGCGATGTATTGGAATGTGTGTTTTTGCAGGATTTGACACAAAAACAAGTTGCAGAACATCTAGGAATCAGTGTAGTAACAGTTTCCCGTAGAGTCAAGAAAGGACTGGATTTGATGAAAGAGCTTATGGGTGTGGCAGAAGATTGACTGCAAACACCAAGCCGCAGTTATGCTGGGTAGGCAGTGCTAAAAATAACCCTTGAAATGTAAAAAATTAGGTTATAAAGGGAACATACTTTGCCTTTGATACAAATTTCAGGCTTGTTTATTTCCACCATTAAATTTTCCAATGGCTTTTGAGAACAGCTCATGGGCATAAATTCAAAAATTACAATTGCAGCTATTTTAACTTTGGCGATCGCTGGATGTGCTTCTGAAGATACACAACAAGCCATCAATCCTGTGCCAATTCCCAAAATAGCAGCAAAGTTGCCACCATCGGCTCAATCCTTTAAGAATCCAGTCATACCAGACAAACAGGTTTCACAAGTTACTCCTGCATCTGTTAACTTGATTCAATCCACTAATGCTACAGAGCGGGCACGGCTAGTTGTGCTATCAAAAAATCGAAGTGACCCATTTGCACAACTTTTCGGGCAGATAGTTCCCGGAATGCTTCAAACATCAGGAAGACCTGTTCCCGTGGTGCCTAAGCTCCCGACTGCATCACTACCAGCACCAAAACTTCCAACACGCAGTATAGCTTTAAATCCAAAGAAAAATAACGTTTCTTCTGTCCCAAAATCTTCTGTACCAAAATTTTCTGTACCAAAACCAAAAAAAGTCAATCCTATCTTGACTTCAGTCTTGCCTAAAGTTTTGCCTCAAGTTGTCTCCAACCCGACTTTAGTATCTGTATTGCCACTGCCAGCACAACCTGATTTAGCAAGGGCAGTGCTTGTGACTGGTGTAGTTCTAATTAGTAAGGAACCACAGGCAATAATCAAAGTACCGGATGAGCCGACGAGTCGCTATGTGCAGGCGGGACAGCGATTAGCAGATGGCGTACTGGTTAAACGTATTGAAATGAATCAGGGCTACAACCCCATCGTGATTCTCGAACAATATGGTATTGAAGTTGCCAGAATGGTAGGGGAAGGGGCAGTCAATTCAACGCCGTCAGCTGCACCTGCTAGCGGTAATCCTGTTTCAGTGACAACGCCCCCCTCAAATCCTTCTAATGTTGGAGCTTCATAAAGATGGAGACTAAGGAAAAAATTGAATTCGCTGGTTTGCCTTTAGCAGTCTATAGAGAGATAGCAGCTCATTTATGTCAAGTCGAAGGGGTAGAAGTGGATTTAATTCCCCAGTCATCCCCACAGTTTGATTACAATCAAAGTCAAATTGCTGGCTTGTCCATCTCGTGGACAGCAAACTCTGGTTTAGAAAGTCGGCAACGAGTTAACCAAATTTTGGCTTACTATCAAAATCGCTATATGAATCTTATTTGATTTTGTTCAAACCGAAGCCTCAGATTCCCGATTTTCCAAAGAAGTCGGGAATATTGTTGTTCACGAATGTTAATATCAATTTATTGAATTTAGTTGAAAACTTGTCTACTCAAAAAGCTGCTGTCTTTCTAGAAAACGTCTACAAGTTGTACAACAATGTACCTGTAGTCAATGACCTGTCATTCAAAATTGAAGCGGGGGAAATATTTGCTTTACTTGGCCCGAACGGTGCGGGTAAATCAACCACAATTCGGATGCTGACTACACTCACGAAACCGTCCCAAGGACGAATAGAAGTAGGTGGATATGACGTGATGAGCCAAGGAATGTTGGCAAAACAGAGTATTGGTGTAGTCTTGCAGCAAATCAGTGTGGATAACGATTTAACCGTTTGGGAAAATATGGAACTGCATGGGAGACTACATCACATTAGCAACCCGCAGCGACAAAAACTAATTAATCAATGGCTAGAGTATGTTGAGCTAGCAGAAAAACGTGATGATTTGGTAAAAACCCTGTCTGGGGGTATGAAACGACGGTTGCAGATTGCGAGAGCTTTATTGCATCAACCGCAAATTCTGTTTTTAGATGAACCAACGGTAGGACTAGACCCCCAAACTAGGCGACGCCTCTGGGAAATTATTCGGGATTTGAATAAGCAGGGGATGACGATGCTACTAACGACCCATTATATGGATGAGGTCGAATTTTTGTGCGATGCCTTTGGCTCTACCAAGCCAGGACGCATTGGTATTATGGATAGCGGTAAGCTGATTTCTTTGGGAACTTTACAACAGCTGCGCTCTGCTCACGGTGAAGGTTTGGTGATGAAGCAATTAGGTTTATCTGAAGTGGGAAGTGATGGCGCTCGTGGTTGGGAATATTTGTTTTTCCCATCCCTGGAAGCAGCAAATGTCTACTTGAATGAACAGCCCGATAAAACCGGAATGATGGTGCGTCCCTCTAACCTGGAAGATATTTTTGTGGAATTAACGGGACGCCAGTTAGATTAACCTCATCCTCCTAACTGTCGCAACATGGCTTCTACTCTGTCCACTCCTTGTGAGTCATTGCGCCGCTTGTACAAGTCACGGGCTTTTTGAAGCAAGCTGTTCGCTTGTTTGGCTTGTCGTCGCTGTTTATACATCGAACCCATCAATTCATAAGTCTGAGCATTGTTCTTATCCAAGTCGATTGCTTGTTGGTATGCCCAGGTAGCTGCACTATAGTCTCCCATACGAGATTGCGTTACAGCCAATCCTAAATAGGCGTTAACGTTGTTACGGTTCAGCTGTATGGCACGACGGTAGCCTTCCTTTGCGCCAGGTGTATCGCCCAAATTTGCTTTGATGTAACCTACAGCGTAGTAAAAATCACTATTGTTAGGGTTGATAGCGATCGCCCGACGATAAGCAGTTAATGCCGCCCGGTAATTTCCCTGTTGAGCGTATAAGTAGCCAATACCTGAATGAATTTTAGCATTCTTGGGATCTAGGCTAGCTGCTTGCTGATAAACTGCGATCGCACCATTATAATCGGCGGCATTCACTAACCTCCGTCCTTCCTCTAGTAGTTGCTTTAACTGCGGGTTTTTGGCTTGTGCCACTAATACCTGAGCCTGAGCCACTGAAGGTATACTGAACGCAAAGCATCCTAATAACACCACACTAAACACAAATGATGTTGGCTTGTACACAGTAAATTTCCTGAAATTTTAGATGACTTTTTTCTTGTACATTAAAACAAAAATATAGACTTTTGAAAACTGTATTTACTCGTATTCATTAAGATGTTAATTGTTCATCCAGTCTTTCCTTTACAATCAGTGCCAGATCACAGAGTTTTTACTGAAAGCTCAAGTGCTAGGTATAAATGATGAAATGAGCTTACTCTACATATAAATTCGGAGAATACCAAAAGTACACTCTTTTTTGACAGTAGTTATACTTATAATTGCCAAAAAAACAACAGATATCTTACTTAATTCTAAATAGGCGATCCGCCAATGGTATTTCATATCCGATATCAGCGATCGCAATCTAAAATTGTGTGAGAATATCTTTATCAAACCTATCTCAACCCAGGCTAATTATATATGTGGAAATAAATTTACATTTGTTAGAGTATTTTAATAATAAATATCAAGCTATATGTTATTTGGGAGGCTAATTTATGATTATAACTACTACTGATGTGATTCAAGGAGCCGTTATTGAGTCATATTTAGGCATTGTTACCGCAGAAGTCGTCTACGGCAGCAATTTCTTGCGGGACTTTTTGGCTGGTATTCGAGATATTATCGGTGGACGCACTGTTAGTTATGAGCGACTATTTGAGCAGGGTCAACGTAAGGCACTAGAAGAATTAGAACAACGAGCACAACGTTTAGGAGCAAATGCTGTAATCGGGATTGAAATTGATACTGGCACAATCAATGTTGACCAGTCAGGAGTTCTTTTGCTGATTACTGCTACAGGCACTGCTGTCAGAATGCGTTAATCTTTTATTGACTATCTAATTACTTTGTGAGGATTTTCTAATCAGGGTTACAAACTTTTGTATTAAGTCTAATTTTTTCCAAATTTCAGATGGATTACTATAGTAGTTAATAACTGTATTTTAACTTCATAATTTATCTGAAAAAGCTCTAAGGAATCATTAAAGAATAAATAAATACTAAATTTGATTAAAAATTGTTAAAGGCATTTGTTTTTTATCACTAAAGATATATTCATTAAATATTTCTATTGATAGATATGAAAAAAGATGATTTAATTGTTTAATTTTAAGCATAAACATGAATATACATTGAGATAAATTCTGCTGAAACAGCACTGGAGTAGAAAAGCTATGTCATACGTAAATCGGGCAGGTGATGACGTTATTTCTAATGAGCCGGTGGTAGCAGCCCGAGTGGCTGAATATCATGATCTTGTTCGCTGGGGTCCGATTATTTCTGGTTTGTTGGTTTCTTTAGCCACTCAATTAATTTTAAGCGCTATAATTGGTGCTTTTGCAGCAGGTGCGGTTGAAGGTTCAGGTGCGCCGAGATCAATTGCTCCTAACGCTGCTGGTAATGCGGGGCTTTGGTCAACCATAGCTCTACTAATTTCCCTATTTACTGGTGGTTGGATTACAGCCCGTGCTTGTGGACCGATGAAGCGTAATACAGCTCTTCTTAACGGCGCAATTCTTTGGGCAACTACTTTAGCAGTAAGCTCATGGCTGTTAGCAAGTGGAGTATCTGGTGCTTTTGGTGTTGCTGCTTCCAACGCTGGGGCAGTCATAAACCAGGTACAACAGCAAGGTGGTGTTAATGTACCACAAGCAAACATAAGTGCCCAACAAGCTCGTGATGCGGCAGCTAATTTACGTTCGGGATTGTGGTGGTTTGTGTTTGGTTCTTTGTTGGGTTTAATAGCCTCAATGATTGGAGCCGTAACTGGAGCTCGCAGTGTTCGTACTAATAATTACAATCCTTAAAAAATTGTCGGGCAAACCAAATCTCATCAATTTTTAAAGCACCTTTTTCTAGGTGCTTTTTGTTTATTATTTAAGACTGGCGTTTGTAGCGTCCAATTAATTCTGCCGTAGCCAAAATATGACTATCAATTACTGCTAAAATTTCGCTTTTGCTAGCACCTGCTGTTAAACCCAACTTTTTATCAATGGCATAAAGTTTAAAAAAGTAGCGATGAATGCCACTGGGAGGACATGGACCACCGTAACCAAACTTGCCAAAATCGTTTTTGCCCTGTACTCCGCCATTGGCTAGAGTTTTTACAGCCACTATATGTTCTGGTAATTGGCGAACTGTAGCTGGAATATCGTAAACAACCCAATGAACAAATGTTTGTCCAGGTGCATCAGGGTCATCGACAATTAATACTATGCTTTCTGTTCCTATCGGAACTTCATCCCATAAGAGCGGTGGGGAGATATCTTCAGCGTCACAAGTGTATTTGCCAGAGATTAAGTCATTAGCATAAAAGGCACTACTTTCTAATCTCATGGTTTTCACGTCCTTTTTAGATTGACCACTACTGCTAGTGGTGATTAGGGTATTGTCATTCCCAACAGAATTACAACTAACTAGAGATAATTCCGCTAATCCAAATATAGCAATGCTATGGCCTAGAAAAACTCGTCTTCCATTTATCATTAAGCACTCACCAGCTTGGGGATTTATTTTGTTGTACCAGTACTAGCTTAGTGCGATCGCAAAAATATTTAAAAATCTTTACTCCCATTTTACAGATATTACTAATTTGTCGGATATTTATCTATAATACTGCGGGCTTTAATTCATATACAGCATTTTTCAGGTAAATTAGGTACATAGGTAAGGGCACAACATTGTTGTGCCCTTACAATAATCTGTACCTCACTAAGTTGCAATTTGCTGTATTTTTCTATAAAGGTTCTGGCTCGAATATTGGACTTTAGGTAAAATTGCTAGCATATCTTAAATCTGTTAATATCGCGTTTCTAAGAAACATTTGTGTTTTTTAGAAACGCGATATTTTCGATGGTTATTTTTTATAAGTAAATGAAACGAAAATTTTACTACCGCAGATCACCATTTCAAATAGGAATCTTCAATGCCCTGTTCACGTCGGATTTTGCCATCTTTTTCAAACCAGGCAATTACTTGCGGCGCTGTCAAATCTTCAATCGCAATGCCGTAATTTTGGGCAATATGCTTCAAAAGCTTAAGTGATGAAATTGTTAATCTGGTTAAAAACTTTTCTGGTGAAGACAACAAAGCCGCGTCTACTTTTGCTGACTCTTCCAAAGTTAAAAATTGTGTTGATGATTGCTGTGGTGCTACATCCATAAATGCTATCTCAAATTTAGTTGATTATTAGGGAGTGGGGAGTGGAGAGTAGGGAGTGTTTTTTACAAATGACTAATGAGAAATCACTAATGACTAATGACGAGCTTGTACCAAATAGCCACAACGATGTTCGCCATCAATAATCCAGTGGGTGCGTTCTACGGTACAATCAGGTAAGACGGCAGCAAACATTTCTAATTCGTGACCACAAATGCTGGGGAAAGACTCGGCAACGTTAGAAATAGCGCAGTTATGCTCCATTAAGATAAAGCGATCGCTCTCAAAGGAGTCATTGATATCAACAGGGTGATACTCGGCCATGAAGCCTTCTACTTTTCTCAACTCTACTAAGTTGGCTACACGTTCCCGCAATGAACCGCTACCCACGCGATCGCGGTATTCTAGGGCTTTGCGCTGCCACTGTTTCTCTAAAATCGATTTAAATTGTTCATGTCCCATCGTTTCGGCTAAGGTGTCTAGCAGCGAAACCGCAAAATTGCCGTGGCCATCACCAAAGCGATCGCTGATTGTTCGATGCAAGCGATCGCGTCCCTGACGACTCAGTTGATAAACGTGCTGCGGACGCCCCATTCCCGCCGCCTGTACTGTTGACGAATACAAAACTAACTCCTCCATCTCCAAATCCTTGAGATGGCGACGAATCGCTTGGGGAGTAACGTCTAAAACTTCAGCTAGCTCCAAAGCCGTTGCTTTTTCCTGTTTGTGCAGATACTCTAGGATATCTTGCTTGGTTGAGGACTGGTGAGTAGTCGCCATCTTCTGGTGCGAGACGTTCAGCGAACGTCCCAAAAATTTCTTTGAAAATTTGACTTTGACAACATTGTTGTTGTTAATTTAGCGTAAAATGAAGATACATTAAACAACATAGCTGTTGTTTTACTCTCCACTACTATTCTAGCAGCCGTGTAACCATTCCGTAACGCGAGATGAAAATCGGCTAGCTAAGAGCTTGTCTCCCATCCTTAAAGAGTTCTGAACACGAGAGATTATTACTGATGAGTGCCACTGTCAAAACCTTAGTCAACCAACCCTACAAGTACGGCTTTATTACCGATATTGAGTCCGACACTATACCGCGTGGACTAGATGAGGACGTTGTTCGCTTGATCTCCTCTAAGAAGAACGAGCCACAGTTCATGCTGGACTTTCGCCTCAAGGCTTATCGCCAGTGGCAAAAAATGACAGAACCAACTTGGCCTAATGTCAAGTATCCGCCAATTAATTATCAGGATATCATTTACTACTCAGCGCCGAAACGCAAGAAAGAAAAACTAAACAGCTTGGATGAAGTTGATCCAACCCTTTTAGAAACCTTTGAGAAGTTAGGCATTTCCCTATCTGAACAGAAACGACTGGCAAATGTCGCCGTCGATGCGATTTTCGATAGCGTCTCTGTCGCCACTACATTTAAAGAAAAGCTAGCGGAAGATGGGGTTATTTTCTGCTCGTTTTCCGAAGCATTGCAAGAACACCAAGAACTGATCAAAAAATACCTGGGTAGCGTTGTTCCCATAGCTGACAACTATTTTGCCGCCTTAAACGCCGCCGTATTCAGCGATGGTTCCTTTGTCTACATTCCTAAAGGCGTGAAATGCCCAATGGAACTGTCTACCTACTTCCGCATCAACTCTGGTGACACGGGACAATTTGAGCGGACTTTGATTGTCGCCGAAGAAGGTAGTTATGTTTCTTACCTCGAAGGTTGCACCGCACCGATGTATGACAGCAACCAGTTGCACGCCGCCGTTGTGGAACTCGTCGCCCTCGACAACGCCGAAATTAAATACTCCACGGTGCAAAATTGGTACGCTGGAGATGCCAACGGTAAAGGCGGTATTTACAACTTTGTCACCAAGCGCGGTTTGTGTCAGGGTGTAAATTCTAAGATTTCCTGGACTCAAGTAGAAACAGGTTCGGCAATTACTTGGAAATATCCCAGTTGTGTGTTGGTGGGTGATAACTCTGTGGGTGAGTTCTACTCGGTGGCACTGACAAATCATATGCAGCAAGCCGATACTGGCAGTAAGATGGTTCACGTAGGTAAGAATACCCGCAGTACAATTATTTCTAAAGGAATCTCCGCAGGTAATTCTAGTAATAGCTACCGGGGTTTGGTAAAAGTTAATCCGACAGCGAAAGGGGCGAGAAATTATTCTCAGTGCGATTCGATGCTGATTGGGGATAATGCCCATGCGAATACTTTCCCATACATCCAGGTGCAAAATAATGCTGCGAAGGTGGAGCATGAAGCTTCTACTTCTAAGATTGGGGAAGATCAGTTATTCTACTTTGCTCAACGGGGTATTTCTTCGGAAGATGCAATATCGATGATGATTAGCGGCTTCTGTAAGGATGTTTTCAATCAGCTACCGATGGAGTTTGCTGTGGAAGCTGATAAGTTGTTGAGTTTGAAGTTGGAAGGCAGTGTTGGATAAATGGAATTAGAGATGAATACTAATGTATCTGTGTTCATCTCTGGAAGAATAACGAACCGCGAAGGCGCGAAGGGCGCGAAGTAAGAGAAGAGAGAAGGGAGAGAAGATGATTATTGAAAATAGTGAAGTTGTGCTGTCAGTTAGGGATTTGACGGCTAATGTTGATGGGACACCGATTCTTAAGGGTGTGAATCTTGAGGTGCGATCGGGTGAAATTCATGCGATTATGGGGCCGAATGGTTCTGGTAAGAGTACTTTTTCTAAGGTGTTGGCTGGGCATCCAGCGTATGAGGTGACTGGCGGTGAGGTGGTTTTTCAAGGGCAAAATTTACTGGAGTTGGAACCGGAGGAACGGGCTAGAAGTGGCGTCTTTTTGGCGTTTCAGTATCCGTTAGAAATTCCGGGTGTGAGCAATTTGGATTTCTTGCGGGTGGCGTACAATTCCCGTCGCAAGGCGCAAGGTTTAGAGGAAATAGACGCTTTTGATTTTGACGATTTGATTGAGGAAAAGCTCGATGTGGTGAAGATGAATCCCAGTTTTCTCAGTCGGAGTTTGAATGAAGGGTTTTCTGGTGGTGAGAAAAAGCGGAATGAAATTCTGCAAATGGCGCTGCTGGAACCAAAATTGGGAATTTTGGATGAAACAGATTCGGGTTTGGATATTGACGCGCTCAGAATTGTGGCGAATGGGGTAAATCAACTGGCAAGTCCAGAAAATGCCACAATTTTGATTACTCACTACCAACGGTTACTCGATTATATTGTGCCTGATTTTGTACATGTGATGGCACAAGGGCAGATTATAACCAGTGGTGGTAAGGAACTGGCACTAGAATTAGAGTCTCGCGGTTATGACTGGGTTCTGGAAGAATTTGCAGCTGCTGAGGTGGGTGTGTAATGAGTATTCAAGTTTCTCCCAGCACAATTCCTAACTCAAATGCAGTCAGTTTGACATCGACTCTGTTAGATAGAGATGGGTATCTGACTGGGTTGTTAAATCAAGTAACCGCAACGAAAACAGAAGGTTGGTTGCAGGAATTACGCCAAGGTGCTGCTAATTGGGTACGCCACTCGACTATCCCCACTACCCGCGAGGAAGAATGGCGGTTTACTGATTTGTCGTCTCTGCGAAAGGTGCAATTTAATGTAGAGACGGGAAATTTTGCATCTTTACAATTTGATATTTTGCCAGAAGCGGCTAATAGTCGTTTGGTTTTTGTCAACGGCGTTTTTGCACCGGAGTTATCCGCAGTTACAGATTTACCACCTGGTATTGTGGTGAGTAATTTGGCTGGCTTATCTGTGGATGAGCAGGAAGGTGTAAAGCAGTATTTAGCTCAAGCTGAGGGAGCGCAGGAAGTTTTCACGGCTCTCAATACGGCTGGGATAACTGATGCAGCTGTAGTCTGGGTGAAGAAGAATGTGGTAGTTGAGACACCAATTCATTTGGTGTTTATTTCGGTTGCTGGGGAGACAGCGACGATTTCACAGCCGCGTTGTTTGGTGGTGGCGGAAAGTGGTTCGCAGGTGATGTTGGTTGAAGAGTATGTGGCAGGCAAGATGCCTACCCCACAAGAGGGAGGGGTTTACTTTACCAATGCGGTTACGGAAATTTGGGTGGGTGATAATGCTGAGGTGAGTCACACTAGGGTTGAGCAAGAAGGTGTAGAGGCTTTTCATATTGGGAAGACTGCGATCGCACAATCTCGTGATAGCCGATATACTTGTCATGTCATAACTTTAGGGGCGAAGTTGTCACGGCATAATTTGGAGATTTTGCAAACTGGTGAGCAGACACAAACTACTCTCAATGGTTTGACGATGGTTTCTGGTAAGCAGTTGGCTGATACTCACAGTGCGATCGCACTTAACTATCCTCACGGTATAAGTGACCAATTGCATAAATGTATTGTAGGCGATCGCGCTCATGCAGTGTTCAATGGTAAAGTTTTGGTACCCAAACGGGCGCAGTTGACAAATGCAGTCCAGATGAATCGGAATTTGCTGTTATCATCTAAAGCCAGGGTTGATACTAAACCCCAATTGGAAATTACTGCCGATAATGTCAAGTGCGCTCACGGTGCTACCGTTAGCCAATTGGAAGATGATGAAATATTCTATCTGCAAAGTCGGGGAATTGATGAAAATGATGCTCGGAAGTTGTTAATTAACGCCTTCGCTGCTGAAGTCATCAACAAAATCCCTGTTCCCTCTCTGCGAGAAATCCTTTTAAACACAGTCAATAATCTTAAGTCCCTGACTAATGACTAATGACCATTGTACAGACGCGATTAATCGCGTCTCTACTTACTAATAACTAATCTACCAATGACTTTCATCACTACCAAAACCCTTGCTGATAAAGTTCGCGCTGACTTCCCGATATTGCATCAGGAAGTCAACGATAAACCCTTGGTTTATCTCGATAATGCGGCGACATCGCAAAAGCCTTTGTTCGTATTAAATACCCTACGCGATTATTACGAGCAATATAATGCTAATGTGCATCGCGGTGCCCATGTCCTGAGTGCTAAAGCTACTGATGCTTATGAAGGTGCTAGAGACAAAGTTGCTAAATTTATTAATGCTGCATCGCGTCAGGAAATCGTCTATACCCGCAACGCAACTGAAGCGATTAACTTAGTAGCCTACAGTTGGGGCATGAACAATTTGCAGCCGGGAGATGAAATTATTTTCTCGGTGATGGAACACCACAGTAATATTGTACCTTGGCAATTGGTGGCGCAAAAAACGGGTGCAGTACTGAAATTTGTCGAACTAACACCAGAAGAAACTTTTGATTTGTCACAGTTTAAAAAGCTGATTTGCGACAAAACAAAGTTGGTGTCAGTAGTGCATATTTCTAATACTTTGGGTTGTATTAATCCAGTGGAAGAAATTGGTGCGATCGCGCACAAATATGGTGCTAAATTCTTAGTTGATGCTTGCCAAAGTGTCCCCCATTACCCCATTGATGTGCAGCAGATAGATTGTGATTGGTTGGTAGCATCTGGTCACAAAATGTGCGCTCCAACTGGGATAGGATTTTTGTATGGTAAGTTAGAATTACTAGAATCAATGCCACCATTTTTTGGTGGTGGTGAGATGATTGCAGAGGTGTATTTAGACCATTCCACCTATGCAGAATTACCGCATAAATTTGAAGCCGGTACACCTGCAATTGGGGAAGCGATCGCTCTTGGTGCTGCGATCGATTATCTTAGTAGTATCGGTATGGATAAAATCCACGCCTACGAAGCAGAATTAACAGCTTATTTGTTCCAACAATTAGAGCAAATTCCCCAAATTAGAATTTACGGACCCAAACCAAATGCTAAAGGTGAAGGTAGAGCCGCTCTTGCGTCATTCACCGCCGGGGAAGTCCACGCCAACGACTTATCTACATTATTAGATCAAGAAGGCGTTGCGATCCGTTCTGGACACCACTGCACTCAACCATTACACCGTTACTTAGGTCTTCCTGCAACCGCACGAGCAAGTCTATCTTTCTACAATACCCGTGAGGAAATTGATATTTTCATCAAAGCACTGAAGGAAACTCTGGACTTTTTTGCGGGTTTCGTTGGTTAAAGTTACAAAATATTCAGACACTAATTGTGGAAAATATTAGCAACATATATTGCTAATATTTTGCACAATTTAATTATTAGTAATAAACTAGACTTTTAAAATAACCTCTTAAGTTGGGATTATAAAATTTAATGATTAGTATTACTAAATTCAACAGATTTGACTTTCTAGTTTTGATTTTAATTGTGATGATTGGTCTTATACATTTACCTATAACGCTCAAAACTATGGCGCGTCCAGGAAATTTATGACGAGCGATCGCTATAAACGCTAGACAAATCCAGCCAAATCGGTAGCCCCAGTTTTTCTAAATAACTCAGGCTAAAGTAGAGTTGCTTTGTTCTCCCCCACAAATCCAAGTCAAACCAGCCGTCATCTTGCGTATCGGGTTGAAGTCTAGCACTGGTGATATTGACTGTTAATCCATAACGAGAAACTAACTCCGAAATCACCGGTTCTTCGTAATAGGTTTTTAAGACGCACATTTGCAAGCGCAATCGATTGGTTTGACCCAGAGAAATCCATTGCTGGAATTGTTCTTGCCATTGATTTGTCAGCGATGCAGAGTCTTTGGGACTCACTTGGGTAGCTGGATTTGGGAAAGGTAAAGGGTGCTGGTTGGTTTGAATCTGGTTAGCGATCGCTAGTTCTAGCAAATTCACTCCCAATCCTTGCAAGTAAGATAGACTATTTGTCAGTTTTTGGGGATTTCCCGAAAGTTCCAAATCAAACCAGCCATCGCTGTCACTATCTGATGTCAGGGATGCAGCTTTGATATTGACGGTTAAACCATAACGAGATACCAGTCGGGAAATTACAGGTTGCCTGTGATACCTCTGAGGTACGAGAATTCGGCTGTGGACTGAAGCGGGTTCTATTGATTTTGTGGGAGACATCAGATTAATTCCCAATAGCGATACCTACGGTGGTCACTGAGCTTTGGCGCTACGCAATTTTTGGGTTCTAGCAGAGAATCTTGCTAATCCCGTGCCCCTACAACTCAACTTTGCCTGCTTGGATGTCAGCCTCATAGAGATTTTCATATTTTTGGCTTTTATTAAACTACTGTAACTCTATCGACTTAATGAATATAATTGTTATGCAAAGGAGAATCTCACAAAGTTCGCAAAAAAACAATGGGTAAATTCACGTAAAATTATGTTCAGGCGATCGCCCTACTCATTACCAAGCGATTAAAGGTTCCCGAAGTCAGGTTAGAGGATGTTTTAAGAATTTTGTTAGATTTTAGATCGTGGTGGGCATACTGCAAATATCAACTAAGTAGCATCGGAACAGGGAAAACAGTATGTTGACTACACTGCCGCAAGAAGAAATTACATTATTGAAGCAAAAGTTAACACATGAAATCAGGAAGCTATCAGGTGCAGCAGAGAATAATATACCTAAGTATATTTGCATCAATAACCTGAAATCAAAGCTAGAAAGATTAGAAGAAATCGAGAAAATTCTTAGTATAGATAAATATAAAATTGTTTTTATAGGTACTATTGGTAAAGGAAAAACTACAGCCATCTGTCATCTTTTTAACTTAATAAGCGATTTCAAGGTTTCCAAGACAATTAATGGCAAACCTAAAAATGTAATCGAAACTAAAGAGTTACTATCAACGGGATCGGGCAAAACTACTATATGTGAAGTAATTATTAAGGCATCTGAAATAACTTACATAGAGATAGAGCCTTATACAGTTGATGAGATGGAAAACCTTATTTTTGATTTCTGCGATTCTATTGCTAATAGTGCTAATAGAGATAATACCCAGTCCGAGGAGAAAATAATCATTTCCGAAGAAATTGAGAGAGCTATTAGAAATATTACAGAACTTAAAATTACTTCTAAAACAGTCTCTGATGGTGATAAAAAGAACACTTTAAGGACTGATCAAGCAAAAGAATTACTTGATAAATCAGGAGTAGAATTACTGAAAAAAACTGCATCGAATAATGCAAATCTAGAAACTAGAACTACTACTAAAATTGAGTTTGACAACCAGAAAAATGAGCAAGAATGGATAAAAAATACCTTTGCTGCCATCAATAATGTTCAGTTAAAGGAGTTTGCTATTCCAAGGAAAATATATCTTTATCTGAGCGATGAGATTTTATCTGGTTCCAACTTGTCTCAGTTCGATTCAGTTGTTGATACGAAAGGACTTGATGAGAACGCAATTCGTAAAGACTTGCAGAAATATGTTGATAGCCAGGATACCATCTGTCTCTTTGTAACTACCTTTAACGATGCACCTGAAGCTAATATTATGAAATTAATAGGTTATCATCTTACATCTAAATCAAAAGATTTTCATCATAGATTTGTAACTTTGGTATTACCTCATAAAAATGAACCTAAAAGGGTGAATGGATGTGATGGAAACTATGGTACAGGAATTCAAATCAGACAAGATGAAGTTCAAGCTACATTCAAAAATTTAAATTTAGATTTTTTCCAAAAAAATATCTTGTTCTATGATTCCTTAAGATACTATCGTGATGATGATGATGATGATGTAGTTAAGCTAATTGAAGGCTGCGAAAAAAATGTACAGGCAGATAAAAACGAATTTATCGAAGCTATAGCGGGTGTAGTAGAACGTAGGCGAAATATTTTATTAGATGAAATCAAGGCTATCAAAGAAAGCTCGGCGAAAATCAAAAACGGTAATGCTTTAACAGAATCAGAAATCAAGGCAATTGAAAATGCCATTAAGGAGATAAAGGATTTACAGTCTTTGAGTAAAAGAACATCTAGTTTTATTTTTGAACAATTTACTGATGAATATGTTAATCAATACTATTGTAAGGTTTATCCAGCATGGAACACGAAACACGCTATTCATAGAAATTTTGGTTCCTATGAACCAAGAGATATAGATATATTTTATGATGCGAAGGTTGTTGCTGAGGGAATAGATGAAGAGAAAATGCTGAAGAAATTTACCAAAGACGTAAAACAGGACTTAGAAAATATCCTGAATGAGCTTACATCTGCGAATGAATCTTTAAAAACATTTATCCCTGAATTAATCCAAGAATTTTACGGTTTATATGACGAGTTTATATATGAAGTAGGCACAGCAGTTGAAAAGGAAGTCAGAAAAAAGCTATCACCTGAAAATGAAGATTCTGATTTTTGGAATGCTCTAATTGCTGAGAAAGGTAAGGAACACAAGAAAGGGGAAACTTATACAGGTAATGTATGTCTGATATTGAAGCGAGAACTGGAAAAAGAGACAAACTTAAATACATTTTTCAAAAGCGAAGCTGAAGAACATTGGGAAAAATTAGTTACTGAAATACTAGGCTTTTTTGGGCAAAAATAGACAATCTATCAATTTTACATTTAATACATAGTTTAGGGCGCAATATAATTGTGTCCCTAAAACTATTTTATCCATCATTAGTTGCTATCACAAATATATGACTAATTTACAACAAGAAATATCTACAAAACTCAGCAAATATACAAAAGATTATCAAGAATATATAAAATGTTTGATTAGGGAAATACAAATTCCAATTAATGGAAGCCCAGAGGAGTTAGTTAGACAAATATTTATTCATTTTTTTATTAAAGAAAGTGGTTTATTTCCAGATATCATCAGTATCGAAGTTGAGGCTAATCATCATGATATAGAAATATACAAAAAGCAAAAAAATGATGATTTTAAGCCACATCAATCTCCCTTAATAATTGTGGAAGTAAAACGAGAAGACTCGAATTTAAAAAATCATTATAATCAGATTCAAAGGTATCTCAAAAAAGCTTGTTGCGATATTGGGATTTTGTATAATTATCATGAAATTATCGTCTTTACTAGAAAAGATGATCAGTTTGAAATTAATCATCTCAAAAGTCTTAGAGACATACAGGCATTAATTTTACAAAGCAATAATAATAATGATGATTTATTAGATTTTGAAAAAGCTCAAAACGGAAATTTTGATAGTTTTGCTTATTTAATTAGTAAATATGGTAAATATACAACTAATCAAGTAGTTTTTAAAGTTAAACAACAGCAATCCCAAATAGAAGGATATTTCTTCAATATACAAGGAAATAAAGTTTACTATGATCTATGTGGTAAATATTCACAAAAACAACAAAATTTTGATTACCAAGATTTTGAAAAACTAATTTCTATTGCTTATTAAAGAAAAACCTAATCCCCTTACCGACGCAGGAAGGGGAAAAATTCAAAGTCTCTCTCCTTTTAGGAGAGAGATTTAGAGAGAGGTTAACCTTTACCAATCACTTGCTTTAGTGTCGTCCCATACTTCTAACTCCAAGTCGTGGAGATAGGTTAACCCACTCTGAATTTGTGCATCTGTTCCTTGTAATTCAAGGTCAAACCAACCATCACCGACAGCATTAGCTCCCAAAATTGCTGCGGTGATATTCACAGTCAATCCATAGTCAGACACCAGGCGAGAAATGACAGGTTCCTGGTGATAATTCTGAGGAATTCTCAGGCGAATCCGTTTATTGGTAAGTGTATTGTCACTAGCCATATATGAATTATTTCAATCCCTGATAGGAATTGGTGCAGAACTACCCTTAACACTAATGGTAATTTACTTATAGGTACTAGGTAGGTAGGCGTAATTAAATATAGGATCAAACCTCACCCTCAATCCCTTTCCTTACTAAGGAGAGGGAAGCCGGAGGCAGAATGAGGTTTTATATTTAATTTGACCCACTTACTTAGGTAGATCGTACCATGTCCTCTGATTTGCTTGTATCCTATTCAAAGGATAATTATAATCCCTTAATTTTTCTATTCAACATCTTTAATGCGCGTTTTCCGTTCTAAAAGCTCCTTCAGCACTAAGGTTACTACTGCTAGCAACCCTAACAGTACAGCCGCAGAAAAAGCAGATTCGGTTTCGTATTGTTTGTAAGCGTCTTCTACAAATAGTGGTAAACTCTGGGTTTGGTCAGCAATGTTGCCAGAGACCACCGAAACCGCCCCGAATTCACCCATTGCTCTGGCATTGGTCAAAATTAAACCGTAGAGTAAGCCCCAACGGATACTCGGCAGGGTGACGCGCCAAAATATCTGCCAATCTTTCGCACCTAGAGTTCTAGCAGCTTCTTCTTGATCCTTACCAAATTCCTCTAAAACAGGAATCACTTCTCGCGCCACAAAGGGCATACTCACAAACGCTGTAGCCAGTACCATACCTGGAAAAGCAAAGACAATCTTGATATCATGTGCCTGGAGCCAAGGGCCAAACCACCCATTCCGACCGTAGAGCAGTACAATCATCAATCCTGCGACTACGGGTGAAATCGAAAAAGGCAGGTCAATAATGCTCAAAACTACGGCGCGTCCAGGAAACTTATGACGAGCGATCGCCCAAGCTGCACATAACCCAAATACTGTATTTATAGGCAGAGATATCAAAGCTAGCAACAGTGTCAGCCAAGCTGCATGGAGAAAAGCTGGCCGCGTTAGGTTGGACAGAAACGGCCCAACTCCCTTGCTGAAGGCTTGGACAAAAACGTTGATTGCCGGGATGTATTCAACCAGAGCTAAATAAGCGATCGCTATACCAATTAAAACTATTGGTACCCAACTCTTCTGCTCTTTAGGCTTGGCTATATCTGTATCATACCCAGAAGATGAGTGAAAACTTGGCTTATCTACTGTCATATCGCCTTGCCCATGCTTGTAAGAAATTAATTGCCAATAGCAGTACTAATGAAATTGATAATAAAACTATGCCAATTACTGTTGCACCAGAATAGTCATACTGCTCTAATCGTTGGAAAATCAGCACAGGTGCGATCAAATCTTTATAGGGCGTATTGGAAGAAATAATCACAGTCGAACCATATTCCCCAACTGCACGGGAGAAACCCAAAGCAACACCAGTTAAAATTGTCGGAAATAAAGGTGGCAAAATCACTTTCCAGAAGGTCTGCCATTGAGAAGCACCCAGACACCAAGCGGCTTCTTCAATTTCACGTTCCATTTCCTGAAGCACGGGTTGCACAGTTCTGACGATAAAAGGTAGTGAGATAAATATCATTGCTACCGCTACTCCCGTGCGGGTAAAAGACACCTTAATTCCCAGTGGTGCTAGTAGCGAACCTATCCAACCATTATCGCTGTAAACTGTTGCCAGGGTTAGCCCTGCTACCGAAGTTGGTAGTGCAAATGGTAAATCCACTGTCGCATCAATCAACCGTTTTAAAGGAAAGTTGTAGCGAACCAGAACCCAAGCAATCAGAGTCCCAAATACGCCATTGAGTAAGGCAGCAAATATTGCTGTAAAAAAAGTGACGTTGTAGGTGGCTAATGCAATATCACTGGTTGCGATCGCCCAAAATTTCGCCGGAGTTTCCGTACTTGCTTTCAGGAACATGGCAGCGATCGGGATAAACAACATCACTGTCAGGTATCCTATGGTGATTCGCCAAGTCCAGGGAACCCGCCCCAATTTCTTCCAGAATGGTGTTTTGCGTTTAACTTCCAAAGAAGGAGATACAGTCGTCATAGTCAAAAATTCAAAATTCAAAATTCACAAGAAGTTTTTTCCCAGTATTCGTAATTGCTAATTCGTAATTAAAAAATAGACCAACTAATTTTAATTCTGGATAAAATAAAGTTTTGGAGGTCATAATTAAGAATTAAGAATTACGAATTACGAATTATTTAATTACCGTTTAATTTGCGCTTGAATCTTATCAAATACGCCCCCATCTGCAAAGAACTTCTGATCGATTGCTCCCCAACCACCGAAGTCTGCAACTGTACCGAGAGTTTTCACCTTGGGAAATTTGTCTGTGACTTCCTTACTTTGAGCTAAAGTCTCATCTACCGGTCTGAATCCCAATTTGACAAACTCTTGCTGTGCTTCTGGGCTATAGAGGTATTTCACAAAACCTTCAGCAACTTCGCGGGTTCCGTGCTTATCGACGTTCTTATCTACTACAGCGATCGGGTTGTCGATGGATATATTCACATCGGGAACGACATACTTAACCTTCTCGCCCTTTTGCTGTGCCAAAATAACTTCGTTTTCGTAGTTTATTAAGACATCTCCCTGCCCTTGCTTGGCAAATGTATCAGTCGCTTCCCGCGCATCTTTAGGCAAGATTGGCACATTTTTGTAAACTTTAGTCACAAATTCAGTAGCTTTGGCCTCATCGCCACCTGTTTTAATCACAGAATTCCATAGTCCTAAGAAATTCCACTTAGCACCGCCGGAAGTTTTGGGATTAGCAGTAATCAACTTTACACCGTCTTTGGCTAAATCTTCCCAGTTCTTGATGCCTTTAGGATTGCCGGAACGAATGACTAATGCTGCAACTGATTTGGAGACAATACCATTATTAGGAACTTCTTTTTCCCATCCTGGCTGAATCAATCCAGCTTTCTCAATCTTTGAGGTATCTCCAGCCAGCGCCAAGTGGACAACATCTGCTTCCAAACCATCGATAACGGCGCGAGTTTGAGAGCCAGAACCGCCATAGCTTTGTTTGAAGACGACAGTTTGGTTATGATCTTTCTTCCACTGTTGTACAAACTTAGGAATAATGGCTTCGTGAGCCGCTTTGGTAACGGCAAAGGAAACGAGAGTTAGTTCAACATTATCCTTGTTTGCAGCAACAGGACTAGCAGTAGGGGGTTCCGTGGAAGAATTACTCCCAGTTCCACCGGAGCAGGCGGCAAGCGCCACACTCAATACGGTACCTACTAAAAAGAGTGATACAAAGCTTTTGAGCGAATTCAATCTGAACCGATATGTTCTATGTTCAGCGTAGGCGTAGGCCCCCGGAGGCATCGCTTGTAACCTTTTCAGTGGGCGTTGCCACAAACTCATTCTATTTCCTCCATTAAATGTACAGATAACTGATAGGAATACAGTTATATAGTGTTTATCATACTGGATGATTCCATGTATCTAGTTATAAACACCAAAAAACCTCACATTCTTTATCAAGAATATGGTGATTTTACCAGTTTTGTGAACAATTACAATGCTTTTATTTTCAACTATTTAACCCTAATGTCGATGGATACTCCACTTTCCAAGCTGGGCGAAGCTATCACTAGGTCATTTGCATGGTGATGAGCGTTTGCCAGTGTTAGCGGGGATAGACTTGGAGTTAACTGTTGCTCAGGTGTTTGGTTGGCTAAAAATCAGCAGTTAGAGAAACCCTAATATAATTGACGACTATCGTCTCCAATATTACACTAGGTATTGAGTGATGAGTTTTTAGATATGAAATCCTACACTGAGATATACAACGACTATTTCGCTAATGTTTATCCCTGTGCAGAGGAGGAATATTCTTGGTATAAAAAAGCTGACAATTTAAGAGATGCTGTCGAAAAAGCTTTTCTTAGTAGAAACAAAAACGAAGAAGTTGAAGACCATCAAGCCCGTTATGGTATTCCCAAGTGTTTACCTTTAGCGGCTGAGATTGCCTTAGAACATTTTGATGCTGAGTGTATTACTGGTTTTGACAATTTTAAAACTATTGATCAATTTGTTCGCTCTGTTAGAAAGGAAGTCAAAGGCTTTGGTGAATTAGCCAATTATGATGTGGCAATGCGTATTGCTCACTATGTGGGTTGTGGAGAACTTCAGGTAGTCTATCTTCATGCAGGTGTTAAGACTGGATGTCGCGCTCTAGGTTTGAATGTAAAAAATAGACGTATCATACCTGTAGAAGAATTTCCTGTACCCTTTAACCAATTAAGCGGAGATCATCTAGAAAATTTACTTTGCATTTATAAAGAAGTGTTAGCTAATTCTCTAGCCGAAGTAGGTAAAACTTGTATTCGCCCAAAAATAAATTCTTCCTGTATCAGTAAAAATGGCTACGCTTAAAATGCTAATAATATATGAAAAGTATGAAAAACAAAACCCATCTAGAAATTATCTAAATGGGGAAAATCGAGCAACTAGTTATTCTTAACTGAATGCATATTTCAGAGGTAATCCGTCCTGAAAAACTAGTAATTCTCCTGGTTGGATTTGTGTCCAAACTTCGTTGTCAGTGAGGGGTGTGGTAGCAATAACAGCGACGCGATCGCGTTCAGTAGTCACTTCCCGAAAATCTACGGTCATGTCTTGATCAATTAAATGGGCAGCTGCAAAGGGCGCTTGGCGAATAATGTAGCTGAGTTTAGTTGTGCAATAAGCAAAAAAGTGTTCTCCATCTGATAACAGGTAATTAAATATACCTGTATTTGCAATCGCGTCACTAATTTCTTGCAGCACAGGGTACAGTTCTTTTATGTCAGGCTTACCCTCAGAAAAGCGCGATCGCAATGTTTCTAGCATCATACAAAATGCTTTTTCACTATCGGTGTCACCTACGGCTTGATAAAAGCCCAAATTTTCTGGATCAAAATCTGGCAAATTACCATTGTGGGCAAACACCCAATATTGACCCCACAATTCTCTGCGGAAAGGATGGCAGTTGTGTAGGGCAACTTCACCCTGAGTGGCTTTGCGGATATGGGCTATGACATGGGTTGAGTGGATGGGATAACTCCGCACCAACTCCGCTACAGGAGAAGCAACAGAAGGTTGGGCATCTAAAAACATTCGACATCCCTTTCCTTCAAAGAAAGCAATGCCCCAACCATCGCTATGATCATCCGTTTTTCCTCCCCGTGCAGAAAACCCTTCAAAAGAAAAGCAAATATCCGTTGGAACATTGCAATTCATTCCGAGTAATTGGCACATAATAACGCCATAGCAATAGTTTCAGCAATTAAGAAAATTATTCATACCATTGACGTACTATCTTAGAGCTTTTTGTAAATTTAAAACGTATTTAACCTGACATTTTTCGTTAGTTCAAAGATACTATTAATGTACCAAGGGCATACATCCCATCTTTATACCAAAAGTTCTCTAACCGATAGTCCAACAACTTTAATTATAACTAAAGCGTTTGTAATGAGTTATCGGATAACCAATGTATAGGCACTTTAAAGACAAAAAGACCAGCATCCCACAGCTGGTCTAGAAAATATTTTTTTGCGTTGTCTTCTCAAGAGAGTTAAAACCCAATTGCGCGTTCCCAAAATGCAAGGGGCAACTTTTCTTAACAATATTGTAACATCCAACACAGATTTTTCCTGAATATTCATTAAAAACAGATGGGAAGAAGGCTTAAAAGCCTCTATCTATCAGGATAATTCAGCAGATTGCAGGGTATAGATGGGGGGCAGGGGGCAGAGCTTTCATGACTCCTGAATTCTGTTTTGTTATTAATCAGTTCTATTTGGGAATACTTGTACAAGATGCGGTAGCTTTCACCAGCAACAGATATTTGGTAAGTCTTTTATCCCCTGCTGAGTTGGCAAAGAAGATATAAATGGCAACAAGCGTGATCAAAAGTATGATTTTGCAATCAGTTTTGTACACAACGACAAATCAACAATCCTTACTTTGTGCGAATACTGCGACATGGCAATGCTCTCCTACCCCATCTATGATTATTGCTGCCCCTGATAACTTTAACCCTGATGTGCAAACACCACCGCCACAACTTATTCCAAAACCTACTGGTCCCACAGTCACGCCAGTACCGCTAAAACCAAAACCGACTACTCCTTCGCTGAAAACCTCACCACCGCGATTGACTCAAGAAGCAGATCAAATTGCCGCCGCGCGGGCTTGGAAATATTTTGAGCGTAATTGGAATCCCCAAACAGGTTTAGTAAATTCGGCAGACAACTTGCCCTGGACAACTTGGTGGGATCAGGGTAGCGCCTTATTAGGAATTCATGCGGCTTACCAGTTAGGATTATTGCCGCAAGAAATCTTTCAACAGAGGATGAACAATTTACTACAGACGTTGGAAAAACTGCCGCTACCGCCAACTGGTTTGCCCAACAAAGCTTATAGCACCCGTACTGCTGAAATGCGCCAACTGAATGACACCCCCGATCCCAAGGGTACAAGTGGTTGGTCAGTGCTAGATATGGCGCGATTTTTATTAGGATTACATATTATGCGATCGCATTATCCAGAATATAGCGATCGGATTAATCACATCGTCGCTCGCTGGAATCTATCGAAACTTGTCAAGGATGGTTGGTTAAATGGTGCTATCCCCAGAGCCGGCAAACTTCTCGAAGTCCAGGAAGGGCGATTAGGCTACGAGCAATATGCTGCTCACAGTCTAAAGCTGTGGAACATTCAAGCTACTAATGCTCTCTCGAATCCACCAGTCAAAACGGTTAAGGTTGATGGTGTTACTCTGCAAATCGACGAGCGTAATTTCAAAAACTCTGGAGCTACTAACTATCTAACAAATGATCCTTATTTGCTTTGGGGTTTAGAAATGGGTTGGAATGATGCTGTCAAGCCTCAAGTACAAAATCTTTTGAAAGTCCAACACCAACGGTTTAAGCGCACTGGAATTTTAACTGCTATAAATGAAGATTCCTTAGATCGTCCCCCTTACTTTCTGTATTACAGCGTCTACGCCAATGGTAAAGCTTGGCAAGCCGTTAACACTACGGGAAAAGCCTATCCCCAATTGCGGTTTGTCAGTACGAAAGCAGCATTTTCTTGGTTTGCTCTCATGCCAGATCAGCCTTACACAAAAATGCTACGAGACTTTGTTCAAAATTTATCAGATAAAAATCGCGGCTATCTTTCAGGACGATATGAAAATTCCCAACTCGGTGTTAATGCTTCAGTTGATGTTAATACGAATGCGATCGTTTTAGAAAGTCTGCTCTACCAAGCTAGAGGCAGGCATCCACTAGCCGATTAATTTTATTTTTGGTAATACCAATTTGAACAATCATTCCGATAGATGAAGCGCTTAAAAGCCTATCCAGTAACGAGATGCTACGGGAATACAATCCAAAATATAAAATCCAAAATTTTCTAATATGACTTCAGTTTCTCTTAATGACAATTCCTCAAATTTTTCAGGTAACAGCCGCTCATCACTCAAAAAAAGAACGCTGTTATTTCGCTACCTGGCAGAAATAAATTTAATTTTTGGGATCTGGTATTTGCAATGGCGCATTACCCATTCGATCAATTTTGATGCGCTCTGGCTCTCGATTCCTTTGCTGATAGCAGAAATTTATAGTTATTTTGGCGGCGTAATGTTTGTAATTGGGTTATGGCGTCCTTTAGTCCGACAGATTAAGTCTATCGACCAAATGACCCCACCTCTACCCATATCCGACTGGCCAACAGTAGATGTGTTTGTAACCTGCTACAACGAGCCGCCGGAAATTGTCGAAGAAACTGCCAAAGGCGCCCTAGCAATGAATTACCCGTCAACAAAGTTACGGGTTTATGTGTTGGATGATGGCAACTCGGCTGATATGCGAGCGATGACAGAAAGATTGTGTATTCAGGATTTGCAGTCACCACTACTACAACAAGAAGCGGAGCGGATTGATGCAGAACACTCTTATTTGTTAGAGCGCCTAAAGCAACTACAAAATCTGATACCTAATACTCAAGCCGCAGAACAATGGCTGCAAGCATCATCATCAGAACTTGTGGTTAACCGGGCTACTGCCGAATTTGTGCAAAGTCTGCGATCACTTATACTTTGGTTATCTCCGGCTGATCACAGTATAAGCGATCGCATAATTACCGAACGGAAAGCCTTAGAAGAAGCTATTCACAAGAAAGAACTGGAACTAGTTGAACTTGCTCGTTTTCGCTACATTGCTCGTCCCAAACCAGCTGGTGTACCCCATCATGCTAAAGCGGGTAATCTCAATTACGCGATTTTTTCTGGAGAAACTTCAGGACAGTTTATTCTTACCCTAGATGCTGACCATATTCCCAAACCACAATTTCTCAAGCGAGTTCTGCCTTATTTCTACACCTATAATCTTTTAATAGGTAAATATGAGCCGAATAAAATTGCTTTTGTACAGACACCCCAGGATTTTTACAACATTCCTCCAGGCGATCCGTTTGGACATCAAGCACATTTATTTTATGGTCCACTCCAACAAGGGAAAGATGGCATGAATGCCGCCTTCTATACAGGAACAGATGCAGTATTAAGGCGCGAGGCACTAATTAGTGTAGGACTGCAAAATTTTGCTGATGCGTATACCAAAGATGAAAAAAGTTTAAATGAATTTGATTTAGTTGGTGGGATATCGAGTAATAGCATTACCGAAGATATGAATACAGCCATGCGTCTGCATAGTGCTGGCTGGAAATCTATTTATCACCATGAACTTTTGGCAGAAGGTTTAGCACCAGATGACCTGAGTTCTACTCTGAAACAACGGCTACGCTGGGCACAAGGAACTATCCAAGTGCTAGTGAGGGAAAATCCACTGACAAAATCAGGGCTAACATTTTGGCAAAAATTGCATTATTTTAAGACGATGTATAGCTATTTCTCTGGCTTTGCCACTCTAGTTTTTATTTCTTGCCCAATCATCTATTTCTTTACAGACATCGTTCCAGTTAAAACTTACGGATCTGACTTTGCCCTACACTTTTTCCCAGCTTTTATGATCAACCGTTTGACTTTTATTACCGCTACTTGGGGCATTCCAGCTAGAGAGATTTGGCGAGCTGAACAATATGCGATCGCTTTATTTCCTTTATTTATCCAAGCCGTATTCAGTGTGTTTTTTGGGGGCAAACTCAAATTCCAAGTAACACCTAAGCAGCGACAATCTGGAGTGTATCTCCAACTAGTTTGGCCTCAAATACTTATCTTTTTCCTCACCATTCTAGGAATATTATGGAGCCTTTACCGCTTTGCAATTGGTGAACTAAATAATCCTTTAGTTCACCTAATCAATGGTGCATGGGCTATCTATAACTTGTTACTTTTGTGGGCTATAATCCGTGCATCTGTTTGGCAGCCTCCAAAAGAAGCCTAAGAGGTAAGCAGGGAAAGAGGAGATGAATAATAAATAACTCCTGACTTATAAATCCAATCTAGAAAAAATGGCTATGAACATTTATTCAGACTCAAACAACTTTGGTCAGCAAACTGTCTTAACAATTTATGCTCACGCTGATGATGAAGTCCTTCCTGCTGCTGGCACTCTCAATCTGATGTCTAAAGCAGGATGGAATGTTCATTGCTTAATTTTGACTGATGGCGGTCTTTCCAGTTCGCCTATTAAGGGTACACGTCATCAAGAAGCAGATGCAGCTGGTAAAATCATCGGTGCAACTTACGAGTTTCATGCACTTGAGGAGTGCAATTTCTCTACACAAGCAGTGATTAAAGTTGCCGAAGAATCCATTGGGCGTTGGCAACCGGATCTGATTATTACTCATGCACCACAACCGGAAAAATATGGACATAGAGATCATGAAGTGTGTGCGATCGCAGTTTCTAATGTTGCTACCCGCAAAAACATACCCTTATGGTATTCAGCACCACCTGTTTTTTTGCGTGGTTTTGAACCAAACTTTTTTGTAGATATTACCTCTGTAATTGAGGAAAAAGTCGCGGCTATTGGTTGTTATGAATCAGAGGCAAATAAAGCATTTATGCAACTAGATGCAATCCTGATTATTTCACGTTTTTGGGCACGAGAATTAGGTCAAAAAGATGGTTATTTTGAAGCTTTTGAAATTTCTCGACAATGGGTTGATGCTAGCTTCTTTGCTGCAATAGCAAATCATAGTAATCACCAAGCAAGAAAACAAAGCGGCGTTGCATAGTTAACGCAACAGAAAATATAAGTATTGCTATATCTATTGCAGTTTCCATGAGGTCAATGCCAAAATAAGAATATATAGTCTTCAAACAAATAAATAGGACAATAAACCCATGAAGTTGAGTGTAACAGTACTAGAGCTATCTGGAATCTTAGATGGTATTAGAGGTAATGAACTACGTCGTGAAGTTAGCACTATTGTGGCAAATGGAGCCGATATTTTGTTGCTTGATATGAAAGAAGTAAAGTTTATTGATAGCTCTGGTTTAGGTGCTTTAGTATCAGCAATGCAAATGGTACGAACTGCTAATGGTAAGCTGTTTGTCTGTTCGATCAGTGATCAAGTCAGGATGTTGTTTGAACTGACTAAAATGGATAGAATTTTTCAAACCTTTGCTGATCAAGATGAATTCAATCGCCAAGTATTGGCAACACAGTAAGCTGCAAGAAAATACAAAACTCAATATGCACATTCGACTATAGGACTTACGCAAAACTAACTACACGCTAATAGGGGCAATTCATGTAAACGCATTCACAAAGCGGCTACTCTACAGTTATCCAACGGAGTACCCGCAGGGGTATTACCCCTAAGCAGGAAATCAGGATTTCGGCTATTGTTTGCGTAAGTCCTGGACTAACCAAAGTTAACTTTTACCAAAGATAAATCATCATCAAGATTATCTTGAGCATTTAAGGTGAGAATCTTCGCTAATAGTTGATTTAGGTTACACGTATCTTTCTGGCTATATTCGGTTAGTAAGTCAATGAAAGCATCAATACCCCAAATTTTCCCATCTGACTGCTTAATTTCATAAGCACCATCACTAAAGATATATAAAGTGCTGTTTTCTTCGACTTCAAAAACAGCATTCTCAAATTGGACATCAGGTAAAAAGCCAATTGGTAAATCTAAAGAACTTAGCTGTTTAACTTGGATGCTTGTTATAGAGGTATTAGATAACAGTAAAGCTGGTGGATGTCCGGCGTTGGCATAAATGAGTTGACGTTTAAGGCGGTGATAAACTCCATACCAGATTGTGAAGTATTTATCACCGTGCTTCCTCATTTGGAAGGCATGATTTAGGGCTTTTAGGACTTCACTTGGTTGAAAAAAGTTAGTGTTCGGTAGAGATTGCGATCGCAAAACATTCAGCACAGATACAGATAGGAGGGCTGAACCCACCCCATGTCCTGATACATCTAACAAATAAATTGCCAAATGATCCTCATCAATCCAATGATGATCGAAGCAATCACCCCCTAACTGTGCTGAAGGAATAAACAGACTTTCTGTAGTTACTGATCCTACAAGCGGTGAAGGTAGAAGCGATCGCACATAATCAGATGCCTCTGCCAATTCTGCTTCCAAAATTTGCTTTTGGGTTTGCAAATCCTGATTGAGTGTCTCCAAAGCTTGCTTTTGACTTTGTAAATCCTGATTCAGCTGGTGTAACCTTAATCCTGCTCTTACCCGTGCTTTCAATTCATTCATCTCTATTGGTTTAGAGATAAACTCATCTGCTCCAGCGTCAAGTCCCTTAACTCTATCTTCCTCCTCTCCTGGGGCTGCTCCCCTAGCAGTCAATAGAATAAAAAAAGTAGTTGCTAATTCTGGATTTGCTCTAATTCGACGACAAACTTCTAGCCCATCTAGCTGGGACATCATCCAGTCACAGATAATCAGAGCCGGATGTAGTAATTGTGCTTGTGCAATTCCTTCCTCGCCATTTCTAGCGAGACTGGTATCATAGCCCTGATTTTGCAGTGTTCTTTTCAGTACTGTTCGCACTATCGGGTCATCATCAATAACCAGAATTTTAAACATAGATTACAGTTTATTAAGTAAAATGATACGTAAATAGTTGCTTTAATTTAACCTATATGCAATTTATTTGGGAATGTATAGTGAAAATACTCAAATTAAATAAATTAATTACCGAATATGAGCATCTCAAAATATTTTATTGGTTAAAAAGTGAAAAATAAAATTTATCTAAAAGTCAACACAGACCTTACAGCATCGCCTCAAGTATTATCTTGGTTCGAGCAGATGAATCAACCACCGATTCCTGATAAACAAATTTGGTGGCAATGTCAAACACTTTTGATGGAAGGCTTTACTAACATTGTTGAACATGCCCACAAAAATTTACCTATTGAAACTCCTATTGAGATAGAAGCTGTGCGGTTAGATAAATATATAGAAATTCGCATCTGGTCTCAAGGCGAACCCTTTGACTTAGAGCAGAAATTGCGGCAAACACCTGAATTTGAGGAGAATGAGCAAGAGCGCGGTCGTGGTTTAAAAATCATGTCCATGATTGCTGACAAGTTGAGTTATGAGCCAACAGTTGATAATCGTTACTGTTTATTTATTAGTAAATATTATTAAAGAGGAATGGGGAGTAGGGAAATAAGGAGATAAGGGAGGTCGGGGAGAAATAACACTGACTACTGACTGCTGATTAAAAATTCTTGGATGCGTTTAACAAACTCTTCTAACTCTGAGATTAAGTTAGTAGTACCTCGACGTTCTTGGTTACGAGCGAATTTTTCTAATTTTTCTGCCGCTAAGTGCATGGTTGTAGCTCCCATATTGGCACTAGCACCTTTAATTTGATGGGCTTGGAGCGCTAGTTGCCCAAAATCATCAGATGCGATCGCTATTTTCATTACCTCTAGACGAGGTTGAATATCTTCAACAAATATTTGCAGTAGTTCTAATTCAAATTCTAGGTTGTTTTCGGAGATTTGATGCAAATGTTTCCAATCAATTGGGAGGTCAACTGAACCTGTATCTGTTGTAGAAATTGTCTGCTCTGTGGCAGCTGTTTCTTTTGCTTTAAATATCACACTTCCCCAATGCTCTAGCGTCGCCGCCAATTTTTCTTTCATCACCGGCTTGCTCAGATAGTCGTCCATTCCGGCATCTAGACACATTTGTTTGTCTTCTTTCATGGCATTAGCTGTCATCGCAATTACTATAGGACGACGACCACTAGCAAAGTTGCTTTCTTGCCAACGATGAATTTCTTTTGTGGTTTCTAAACCGTCGAGAATCGGCATTTGACAATCCATCAGAATCAAATCGTAAGGTTTTTTTTCTAATAGCTGCAACGCTTCTTTCCCATTAACAGCGACATCAGCGCTGTAGCCCAAGCTCTGGAGTTGCTTTAAGGCTATTTTCTGATTCACCAGATTATCTTCAGTTAAGAGAATCCTAAAACTTTGGCTTGGCTCAATTTTAGCAGTTGGACTACGCTCACTGCTAAGTTTAGGGAAGTCAGGAGAATGATAATTAGCATTATTATCGTAATTTTTCACTTCTGGTATAGATGCGATTAATCGCGTCTGTACTTCTGACTGCTCTGGAATAACAGAAGCGGCAATCGTAAAGTAAAATGTACTACCTACACTAAGTTCACTCTCAACCCAAATTCTGCCACCCATTAACTCGCACAGTTGCTTGCAGATGGCAAGACCCAACCCAGTACCACCATACTGTCGAGTAATGGAAGAGTTAACTTGACTGAAAGCTTTAAATAAACGTTCCAGGCGATCGCTTGGAATTCCAATGCCTGTATCTTTAATACTAAACTGAATTTCGTCAGTAGTTGCACCCGAAGAATGATTAATATCGCCATTCTTACGGGTTATAACTGAAACTTCTATGCTTCCAGTTTCGGTAAATTTAATAGCATTACTGAGTAAATTAATTAAGATTTGGCGCAGTCGGGTGATATCTCCCACAATCATAGTAGGAACTTTAGGAGTATCTACAAATGTGAGTTTTAAACTTTTTTCTCTAGCTGTAGGCGCAAGTAAATAAAAAGCCTCATTAATGCAACTTCGCAAAGCAAAAGGTTCCTCTTCTAGTTCCAAGTGACCCGATTGTGTTTTGGAGAAGTCAAGGAAATCGTTAATAATTTTAAGTAAGGAATTTCCACTAGTGTAAATGATTTTAACAAAGTCTTGCTGTTCAGCAGTCAATTTACTATCTAGTAACAAACTGGACATACCAATTACCGATGCAATCGGAGTCCGAACCTCATGGCTAATCATCGCTAAGAATTCCTGTTTAGCAAGTTCTGCTTGCTTCCGTTCAGTCATGTCTCGCAAAATGTAAACGTAACCTTGAAAATGTTCAACTTCTGTCTTCACTATTGAGGATGAAAAAGCTACGGGAATTTTTTTACCACTTTTGGTATAGCAAAAGGTTTCTATCTCTTTTTCTAAAGGATTTATATCTTGAACCTGGAATATATCAATATTTTCACTACTTATTAGCGGATAAGTATTGACTTCTCTAATAACTTTTGTGATAGATTGACCCAGGATCTCTACTTCGTCGTATTCCAACAAAATTTGTGCAGCCAGATTTATTTTTTTGATCTTTCCTGATGGCGTTGTCACCAACAATGCATCTGCCATTGATGTCACAATTTGGTCAATATATTGTTTAGAAGCCTTTAAGTTACGTAGCAAAAGGTTTGCTTCATTTGCTCCTTGGAACAAAGATTGCTCAAGAACCATCCGTTCTGTGGAGTCTTTCACAAGAATTATTAACGGATTGTTAGAATAATTTTCTTGGATATTATTACTAATCTGAATATCAATATACAAAGGAGAAGCCGTATCTTGTGAGCGCCTAATTCCCTTTAATTCAAAATTATCTTGCTCTCCTTGTCGAATTGCATCAAAAATATCTTCAAGTCCCTCTAATTCTGGAAACACAATCCGAGCATCCTGGCCGGGCTTCACTTCATTAGGAATATCGGCAAAATGATTTACTCCTAAAGAGTTCTCCAGAATCTTGAAGTTTTCATCAATTATCAAATATTCAATCCGACATACAGATAATAATTTTGTCAACAATGAGTTCATCTTACTAAATTAAACGATTGGCTAAAGCTTGAAATATTTCATCAACATTCTTGCCCGTTTTAGCTGAAGTTATATATGTATCTAATATATTAGCTTGCTCAGTGAATTGATACATTTGGCAGATATTTTCTAAATATTCGGTCGCAATCATATCTGATTTGTTCAGTGCAACAACAATATAGCTTTTAGGATTAACAGCTAAAAAAGTTTGAATATGCTCCCGGATATGATTGAGTGTTTCTGGTTGTGTGACATCACCAACTATCACAGCACCTTTTGAACCCTGAAAATAATTTTGAGCAACTGCCTTAAACTTATTACTACCTTCAATATCCCAAATTATCATCTGTAAATCCTGCCCATTATGTAAATCTTTTTTAGAAAAACTAACTAATTTACGAGAGATTTTTACTCCTACAGTTGAAAGATATGCATCACTAAATTGAGACTCTACAAATTTGCGAATTAGACTAGTTTTGCCAACACCAAAATCACCAAACAAGCATATTTTTTTAGAGATTGTAGACATAATATCCTGGCGATTGGAAATCGCGGCTATACAAGGAAAACCCACCGAACTAGGTTAGAAAATACTTGATTTTGCATTAGTCCACGGAGGTGGACTTTGGTTTGTGTATTAGCGTTCGCGTCAGCGTGCCGGAGGCTCTATTATATTCGTCAAATACTTTTAAAACATCCTCTCATCCGAATCATAGCTACTATAAACTTAAAATTGCTTGTTTATTTTTGAATTTTGAATTTTTAACGGTTCTAGAACAACACAACGGCTTAACCAGAAGGGGTGAGTTGTATCAATTCCTGGTGGTAAATTTGTCCTACCAATAACCTGTAGACGAGATGGTTCAACACCTAATTTAATCAGTGCTTGTTGTACAGCCTTTGCTCGCGCTAGTGCCAATTTTTGAGATGCGATCGCATTTGTATCAGTATGATCATAACTATAACCAATAATTTTTAAATCCTGATTTGGGTGCTGATTCAGGAAAAACTTGACCTGTTGAACCTTATACCCTAAATCCGTTCTCATCAAACTTGCTGAATCGGGTTGAAAGTAAAATCGAACTTCAATTCGCAAGGGTTGTACTCGCACCACGCTAGACACAGATTTTACGCCGGGAATTTGTTCAAATGCATGAGCAATAATTTGAGCATCTGCAATCCGGTTGACACTACCTTCGACAGCTACTTTATCCGCTATGTATTGAGCGGAAATTGTTATACCGTCAGTCTGATTTAAAACTGCTGTAACTCGTTTGACTTCAGCAGCAGCTAATACAGGATCTGCTGGTACTTCTACTAATAAAATTTGATTGTCAATCAACCAATTAGGGGAAGTTATTTTGACGATTTGCTCGGCTTTCTGGCGAAGAAGTTGATTAGGTAATCGTCCTGTTAATTTTAATTTATTGTGTTCTACCTGCACCGTTAGCCGATATACGGCTAGTTCTGGAGTAGAAGTTAGAGCCAACGAAGTTTGGTTTTCAATAGAATGTATAACTCCACTATGGTATTGCCAAATACCCCAAGGAATGAAAATGGTGCTGATCACTGTTAAGCCTAATATCAGTAGTGGCGAAAATTTCTTTTTCTTTTTATGCTGAATCTCTGTATCTTTCAGTTCTTCTAGAAGTGTAGAAACTTGAATAGGGATTAAATCTGGATCGCCGTCAAATTTCTCAATTAAATTACCATAGGTTTTAACGATTTTGCTGAAGGTTTGCCGCATTTCATAGGTAAATCTTTTGCTTGGCTTTCCTTGCACAACGATCGCTAAATAACAGTATCCTGCAACTTCTAAAATTATTTTGGATGTTCCATATTCAATTGCGTCTAATTCTGTTATCCTTCCAGATTGATTGATGCAATCATTGGCAAAACTGCGAATTGCTGTCAGCATTCCTGCGATCATTTCAGCCTCTAGCTGTTCTACATCAGAGTGCTGAATATCTGAGATAATTAAACCAGATGCTTTATGAATCAAGAAAATGGCTTGAATTGTAAATGGTAGAGCTTCTTTAAGAATTAATTCTGCTTCGGAAACTCCCTGTAACTTTGCACGAATTTTACGTTTGATGCCTTTAACGCTGAGGGTTTCTTCAACTTGTCGGTTAATGGCGCTGATTGTCTCTGCCATATATTTAGCTATGGTACTACCAATAATTGGGTAGAGTGCATCCACAACAATATTCTGTTCAATTTCAATTTGCTTTTTTATGGCTTGTCCGATTACAGGAGCGATCGCATCTGAAACTTCTTCTGGAGCAATAATAATCTGCTGGGAAATAGCTAGGGTAATAACAGGAGCGATCGCTGTACTCATGCTATTTTTATCCTGTTCAGTCCGACTCTGAATAGCCTGATCAATAATCGGAGCAATTACTTCGGCAATTTCCTCTTTTGACTCTGCGATCGTCAGCCTTAAAAGCTCAGAAATCCACGGTAGTAGTAGATTTATTAGTTCTTTAGGATCGTAAATTTGATGCTCTATTTGTGTTAATTTTTGTTCAAGTTTAGCTGTAATATTGTTTATTTCTGATAATTCATATCCGACCAATATCTCGCGTAAGTTTTGTAACGCATCCTCTGAATTGCTTAAGGTTTCTTCAAAAGTTGCAAATATTTCAATAGATTTTTCTAATTCTTCTTCTTGATAAATTTGTGATAAGTTAGATGTTTTTTGAGGAGAATTAAAAGACGACTCTAAATAAGCTTCACATACTTCTAATATCACTGGAGGAAGTTGCAGCAACTCAATTTCTTCTGGAATATACTCATTACTACGATCAGTTTCTGATGGTAATAAAGAAAAAGATAGCTCAGGTGATTCGATAATTTTGAGTTCGACAAGCAGATGCAATAAATTGTCAAGCTGTACAGCTTCTTCTTGCTTTAACTCAACAGATTGATAAATCGAATTTTCCACCTGAGTCATATCAGTAAGTCTCACTATTTCAAAGTGCGGTGTTAGGAGAGACGCGATTAATCGCGTCTGTACAGGAGTTAGGAGTTGAGACGCGATTAATTGCGTCTGTACAGGTGTTATTATTCTTCCCCTGCTCTCGTTGCTCCCTCATCTCTTTTTGCCTTCAGATTTGATTAGGAATGTAACTCTCCGGTACTGTTGGAGTTAGTTAACACTTTTGACAACTTTGTAGTTTCTAGAAATGGCAGAGTAGTATATTCGTCGCTGCCTTCATCGGCTGCTTCTCGCAATTTAGGAATTAACTCAGTTTCTTTCAGACGCATTCCCAAGGCAAAGAAAGTTTCAGCCATATCGTCTTTAGAAATTTTAGTGTCTGTCAACAGCGAGAAGCGTCGATCTATTTCTTCTAAAATCAGATCGCGTAATGCGGTGACATCATCTTGTAATTGGACTTTAGTCTGAAAGATTTCGTCTCGAATTGAGGTAGTTTGGCTATCTAACGTCTCATCAAGCGACTGAACGCTGTTAGAGAACTTTTTATTGAGTCTATCAACCTGTTGCCGTAAGTCAAGAGTTTCTTCTTGAGTTGTCGTGTTGAGTGACTTCAGCTTTTTCTCTAGCGCCTCAAACCCTGTCTTAAGTTCAGCCGAAAAGTTGGACTTGAGTTGATCAACATGCGATCGCATCTGTTGTTGCAACTGAGAGATATCTGACTCCAGCTTATTAAACCGATTTTCGTACTCTCTTACCTGTGTCCCAAGAATAATATCACGGATCTGATCGATATTGCCAAGCCGTTCTCGTACATCGTCTTTACTCATCTGACTCATTAGGAAAATCTCACTTTTTGGTAATCAATTGGGTACAGGAGGTGATGGATTTAACTTACACTTAGGCTAAAAATTCTCAGCATAGGACGCAGCTAACTCACCGAACCTGCTTTTAATACATCAAATTTATTATTCCCAGTTGTTCACAAGTTCTATCTTCAAAATAGGGAATGAGTAATGAAAAATGGAAGATAGATATTTTTCATGCTTACTCACAAAAAATCGTCACTGTTCATTTATTAATAAATGTTATTAATTTTCAGATTTTGGTGTTACTCTCTTTAGAGATCAAAAACTCTTGGATGCGTTTAATAAACTCTTCTAACTCTGAGATGAAGTTAGTAGTACCTCGACGTTCTTGGTTACGAGCGAATTTTTCTAATTTTTCTGCCGCCAAGAGCATGGTTGTAGCTCCCATATTGGCACTAGCACCTTTAATTTGATGGGCTTGGAGTGCTAGTTCCTGAAAGTCATAATCTGCGATCGCTATTTTAACTATCTCTAGACGAGGTTGAATATCTTCAACAAATATTTGCAGTAGTTCTAATTCAAATTCTAGGTTGTTTTCTGAGAGTTGATGCAAACGTTCCCAATCAATTGGGAGGTCAACTGAACCTGCATCTGTTGTAGAAACTGTCTGCTCTGTGGCAGCTGTTTCTTTTGCTTTAAATATCACACTTCCCCAACGCTCTAGCGCCTGTGCCAATTTTTCTTTCATTACTGGCTTACTCAGATAGTCGTCCATCCCGGCATCTAGACACATTTGTTGATCTTCTTTCATGGCATTAGCTGTCATCGCAATTACTACAGGACGATAACCACTAGCAAAGTTGCTTTCTTGCCAACGATGAATTTCTTTTGTGGTTTCTAAACCGTCCAGAACTGGCATTTGGCAATCCATCAGAATTAAATCGTAGGGGATTTTTTCCAATAACTGCAAAACTTCTTTGCCATTACCAGCAACATCAGCGCTATAACCCAGGCTTTGGAGTTGCTTCAAGGCAACTTTCTGATTCACCAGATTATCTTCAGCTACGAGAATTCTAAGTTTAGGGGAGACAGGAGAATGATCGTTGCTGTTGTTGTCGGAATTTTTCAGTCCTGACTTCTGAATTCTGACTTCTGTCTCCTGACTTCTGATTTCTGTCTCCTCTTGTTCCAGCTGCGTTCCTAAGATAGTCATGATGGTATCGAGGAGTCGGGACGGCTTAACAGGTTTGACCAAATAAGCCGCAAATCCGATTTTTAGCGCCCGTTGAATTTCATCCCGTTGATTAGTAGAGGTAAGCATAATCAAAGGTAGCCCAGCGATCGCTGAATTTGCCTTAATTTGCTCTCCTAAAGTCATGCCATCTATTTCTGGCATCTGCATGTCAACCACAGCGATGTCATAGAGAATTTTTTGCTTGACAGATTCCTGAATAGCTTTGAGGGCAATAGTAGCTGAAGCAGCCTGATCTACCAGCATCCCCCAACGGGTAGCTTGATGGTGGATGATTTTGCGATTAGTGGCATTATCATCTACTACTAACAAGCGCCGATTCAGCAAAAGTTCGCGTTTGCTCTTGGCGTTGGCCAAGCGATCGCCTTGTGAAGAAATAGGGTGAAGTTGTTTGGGGAGAGTTACTTCAAACCAAAACTTAGATCCTTTCCCTAACCGACTTTCTACGCCAATTTCTCCTCCCATCAAGCTCACTAGTTGCTTGCAGATGGCTAATCCCAAACCTGTGCCGCCATATTTGCGGGTGGTGGAAGCATCTACTTGGGTAAATGGCGTAAAGAGTTTGCTTTTGTCTTCAGGGGTAATGCCAAGACCGGTATCTGTAATGGCAAAATAAATGGTGGCTGTAGTAGAGTCTTCTGTACGCAATTCTGCTCTTAATACTACCTCTCCATTGCTGGTGAACTTGATCGCATTGCTAATTAAGTTCATGAGAATTTGCCGCAGGCGGCCAGCATCGCCTTGAAGGTGGGTGGGAACGTTGCTATAGATCAACGCTGCAATTTCTAATCCCTTATTATGGGCTGAGGGAGCCAATAATTCCAACACCTCTTCCACACAGATAGATAAGTCAAAATCTAGAGTTTCTAGCGCCATTTCCCCAGCCTCAAGTTTGGAGAGATCCAAAATTTCGTTGATTAGGCTTAAGAGGGCGTCTCCACTAATGCGAATTGTTTCGATAAAATCCTGTTGCTCAGGGTTTAAGGGAGTTTCTAACATTAAACCTGTCATCCCTAACACAGCATTCATCGGAGTCCGAATTTCATGGCTCATGTTCGCCAAAAAGGCACTTTTGGTTTGAGAAGCTAATTCAGCTTGGTGACGAGCAATTTCGAGTTCTCGTCGCTGTTGAGTTTCGGCATTTAACATTTGGGCTTGGGCTAAGGCAATACCTACTTGGTCAGCTATTTGCCGTAAAAGATGAGTTTCAAAGCTCGACCATTGGCGGGAACTGCCACACTGATGGACAATTAGCAAACCGCAGAGTTCTTCTTTGACAAGAAGGGGTATGACCAAATGGGACTTGACTCCAAATTCTTGCAGTAATTCCATATGGCTTTTTTCGGCTTCAGCTATATCCAATTCAGCAAACCCCAGATCCCGTTTTTGACGGTACTGCTGTAGATAGTACTGCTGTACATATTCTGCTTGAAAGTAAGCATTGGTGAGCTTGTTCTCTTTGATTGCCAGCCAGCCAGAAACTACTGCTTCAACCACGGTGGCTCCAGATTCATCTGCCAAAGGTTGATAAATCAAAACTCGATCGCTATGGAGAATTTTTTGTACCTCCGTAACAGTGATTTGGAGAATTTCTTTGATTTGCAAAGACTGACGAATCTTGAGGGTAATTTCAGTAAATAGTTGCGATCGCAAGTTTTGGCGCTGGAGTTCATCTTCTGCTTGCTTGCGTTCAATAAACTGCCCTATTTGCTCACCAATAGAATTCATAACTGTTGCCAAATCTGGATCAGGTTGCTGAATCTGATGGCTAAAGCAGGTTATGACACCGAGGATTTTTTTACCACCACGGATCGGAAAACCGAAAGCTCCGTGCAGTTCTACTTGGGCAGCGATTTGAAAGCGGACGAAATTGTGATCTTTAACGACATCAGCAATCCAAACAGGTTCACCACTAGCCCAAACACGACCCGGCAGCCCAATTCCTGGTGCAAAGGTGATCTGCCGACTTAAGATGTCAAATTCTTGCATTTCAAAGGAGATTTTATACCATGAATTTAGCCATCTCAGTAGATTTGCTTGCTGATCTACCAGCCAAAATTCATTTAAATCCCATCCCAAACTTTCGCAGATTCCTTGCATGATTTGGGGCATCGCTTCGTTGATTGTAGTTGACTCTGCTAAGACGCGGGTTGTAGCATACTCTGCTTTAAGATGCTGTTCAGTTCGTTTGCGTAAGCGAAGCTCCTCCTGGACATCGCTGATGTCAATACCAGTGCCAATAATATATTCAATGTCGCCCTTATCGTCTTGCAAAGTAGTGTTAGTCCAGGCAATCAGCCGCCGACTGCCATCTTTTGTTACCCAATAGTTTTCGTATTCATAGGGCGCTTCACCAGATCGCAACTGCTCAAAAACTGCTTTAACTGGCTCGATCTCTTCAGGAAGTAAAAACAAGTTCCAGAAATGCCTTCCTCTCACCTCATCAAATGAGTAACCAGTTGTTTGTTCACAAGCTTGATTGAAGCGAACGATTTGCCCTTGTGTGTCAATAACTATTACTAAAGTGCTGGCTGTATCAAGGACTGCTGAGATAAAGTTGCGTTCTTTGTTCAGTGTCTCCTCTGTTAATTGACCCTGTTTTACCTCACGATAAATGAAGAAGTAGACTATAGCCAGAATCACAAAACTTAGAAAAATAGCGATCGCAAGTGTCAAAACCGTGTTGTTAGCACTGGCTTTTGCAGCTTGTGACTGCTGTTGGAGCAACCTTTTATTCTGATTCTCTATCTCATGGATGACCTTGCGGATATCATCCATGAGATATTTTCCCTGATTTGTCTGGATTATCTCCAACGCCGCCTCGAATCCCTGATTATGACGCACGTATATAGTCTGCTTGAGTATGGCAAGTTTTGCAGCTATCAGAGATTCAAGGGTTGCAAACTGCTTTTGTTGGCTAGGTTGATCTGTTATTAAATCCTTCAGTTTTACAATTTTTTGATCGATGTTTCCAACTACTGCTTGATAAGGTTCTAGATAAATTTCTTGTCCAGTAAGGATATAACCGCGTTGTCCAGTCTCAGCATCCTTCATATCGGACAGTAATTCTTCCAGTTTATTGATTTTCTCTTGGGTTTTTTGCACCTGATTCTTAGTATCAATCAATATGCGTGTGTTTTGATAAGAAATCACGCCAATCAAAACTAAAATTGCTGATGCTAACCCAAACCCTCCGGCTACTCTTTTAAAAAATTGTTTGCGTCCCTTCTGTACTTGTTTGCGTGTATCACTTGCCAATACCAAACTTGCTAAGTTGCGCCGCATTTCTAATTGCTTGATTACCTGGCTACCTAGAATTCGCAATGCTTCAATTTGTTCTGGAGAGAGGTCTCTTGGTACATGGTCAATTACACAAAGTGTTCCTAGTGCATATCCTTCAGCATTAATTAGTGGTACTCCAGCATAAAACCGAACATTTGGGGCAGAGGTGACTAGCGGGTTTGTAGCGAACCTTTCGTCTTCTGTGGCATCAGGCACAACGAAAACTTCCGGTTGCATAATAGCATGGGCGCAGAATGCTACATCTCGCGGTGTTTCTAAGGCATCCAAACCAACTTTTGACTTGAACCACTGGCGATCGCTATCAACTAAACTGATTAAAGCAATGGGAGTTCCACAAATATATGAAGCTAAACGAGTGAGGTCGTCAAAAGGAGCTTCCGAACGAGTATCGAGGATCTTATACTCCAAAAGAGATTCGATTCGCTGTTTTTCGTTATCAGGTAATGGTGCTTTCATTCTTTAGTGACTCCTAAAATTTGACCCGCAACTGTCCTGTCAAAGAATTACCACTGTAGGCACTTCCCCCTGTATCTTGGTTGCGAATATTACTAAAGCTATAGCCCAAGTCTGCTTCGATATTGGGCGACAGCTTGATCGTACAGCGCGTTTGATAGGTATTGCCGTTGTCAAATTCTCCTTTAAGTCGCTGTTGTCCTAAGTTGGCAGCTAGGCGACAGCGTAAGAAATTAGCAATATCTCCCTCCCAAGCCACCTCAGCGTTGTAAACTAGAAAATCTGGTGGGGAAAAATAGCCACTTGTACGTTCTAAATCGCGATCGTAACTCCAACTAAATAAGTTAGCTGCTAGAGAAAATTGTCCAAACTTGCGCTCTAATCTACTAAAAGATTGCACATCGGAATTACCATCGTTGTAACTACCCAAACGCAATGATGAAAACAAGCTGGTGTTACGGTCAATCTGCCAATATAAATCAGGCCCAAATCGCCAAGCAGTAATTTGATTGCTTAAAGTTCGGGCATTGGATTTATAAGGCCCTTGTTCTAAATTACCTGATAATACTACTACCGATAGCAATTGACCTGATGGCGAAACTTGCGGCGGCGAAATGGGAGCCTCCACCTTAGCATTGAGATTGATAGCTGTAGGTAAACGATTAAACACATCGACTCCGACTGCTGTTTGCAGAGTCACTTGCCCAATTTTTCCTTGCCATCCAACTTGTAAGGGAAAATTGGTAATTGATTCAACACCGCGTTGCTCAAAGAAGTTAAAACCTGTTTTGAAAAATATTTTATTGCCATTACTCAATCGAAACTGAGCCGTTGGTTCAAAGAAAAAATTGGTTTGACCAAAGTTGTCTGTCTCATAGTGATAATCTGTATAAATATTTTCTAAAACTACATCCGGCGTTCCTGGTTCGGTGGAAGTTGTTGGTGAGCCAGAATTCTGCGGTGGTTTGGGTAACGCTGGTGGTTTGGGTAGCACTGGCGGTAATTGCAGATCAGGATTGAAGTTTTCGGGTGCCGCCATCAAAATAGGTGTAGGATTTACTTTGATGACTTGCTCGGTCAATTCCGAAGGTAATTTCCAGGTTTGATGTGCTTGGGCTGCTTGTAACTTAGCTTCTGATAATGTCCAAATACCGACGCTACAGATTACTCCTAATTGAATCTGTAGACATTTCAAGGCTAACTCAGTGTACAAACTAAATTGAGAAGCAAAGAGATCACGTCTAAAACTATCTGCCATTGGTCGATACTATAGTTGTAAATAAAAAACTTGCTGCCAAAAATTTTCTGGCTGCTAGCTGATGTATTCGGCTTGGGATTATGATGCCCACAATAGACGCTGATTAAGACATCGCAAAAAAAAAGGCGTTACCGTCGGCAAAACCTTTTCTCCCCCTCAACTATGCTTAAATTACCTAAAACCTCACCCTGTCTTGACTTTAATCCCTCTCCTTAATAAGGAGAGGGACAGGTTTTGCGTAGCATAACCAGGGTGAGGTTTCTTTGTCTCTGGCTTACCTCACCCTCAATCCCTCTCCTTATAAAGGAGAGGGAAGCTAGAGATAGGATGAAGTTTTGCATTTTATTTAATCCACGTTTCTTAGTGCTATTCCACTCTATGCCCGATATCTCTCCGGTAATATATTCCCTCAAACTGAATATATTTGATCCCTGCGTAGGCTTGAGCGATCGCTTGCTCAAAATTTTCTCCGATTCCAGTCACATTTAATACTCGACCCCCATCTGTGACTAGTTCTTGTTGCTGGTTCAACTTTGTACCTGCATGAAATACAATTGCTCCTGTTGCCTCTGCCTCGCCAATGCCAGTAATCACCTGGCCTTTCTCATATTCTCCTGGATAACCCCCTGAAGCTGCAACGACAGTGGCAGATGCTCCCCCTTTCCAAGCAATGGGCGGCAATTCACTCAATCGCTGCTGTACACAAGCTAAAAGCAACTCTTCTAGGGGTGTTTCTAACAGTGGCAAAATCACCTGGGTTTCTGGATCACCAAAGCGACAATTAAATTCCAAAACTTTTAAGTCACCATCGGGTGCAATCATTAATCCAGCATACAATACACCTCGGTAATCAATCCCTTTAGCTCGTAAGGTGGCGATCGCCTTTTCTAAGACTTCTGTTTGAATACGTGCCATCAAAGAAGGACTAGCAATGGGTGCTGGGCTGTATGCTCCCATCCCGCCAGTATTTTCCCCTGTATCGCCTTCACCAATCCGCTTATGATCTTGAGCTGGTAGCAAGGGTCGAATTGTTAACCCATCCGTCAACGCTAAAACTGATACCTCTTGCCCAATTAAACATTCTTCAATCACGACAAATTTACCAGCACTGCCAAACTGTCCCTGAAAAATTGCATCAATGGCATTTTGAGCCTGTTCAACTGTTTCAGCTACCGTTACACCCTTACCAGCCGCCAAGCCATCAGCTTTGACGACAATTGGCGCTCCCTGAGATTTGACGTAAGATTTTGCTGCGACTGCCTCCGTAAATACCGCAGTCCGTGCCGTCGGAATCCCTGCTTCTTGCATCAGGGCTTTTGCCCAAGCTTTACTCGCTTCAATTTGCGCTCCGGCTCTGACTGGGCCAAATACCATCAGTCCTTTGTCTTGGAGGTAATCTGTGATTCCCCTCGCTAAGGGGACTTCTGGCCCAACTATTACCAGAGTTATGCCATATTCTAGAGCATATTGGCTCATCCCCTCAAAATCATCTACTGCCAGGGACAAGTTTTGGCAACGTTCCATATTTGCCGTGCCTCCATTCCCTGGTACACAGACAACTTCCTCAATTTGCTTAGATTGCAACAGTTTCCATGCCAGAGCGTGTTCGCGCCCCCCATTACCTACAACTAAAACTTTCACTGATTTCCTTGTGCGTCCCTTGCGAAACGAGAATACCGTATTCGGCTCTCGCGGATCAATTTTTTCATCAATTATCACACTTGTGCAAGTTTCTTATGATTCAATACGGTTGGGTTAAGGATAATTTTAGGTTGGGTTGAACATTCGTGTTACCCAACATTAAACGTTAATTGTTGGGTTTCGTTCCTCAACATAGGTGTCAACTTAAGCGCAAACCCTTTTAAAACCTCGTTTCTAGCCTCTGGCTGGAAATGTTGATCATTGCGGCTCTGCCGCTAGTCTTGAGGCGGAGCCTCTAGAACGGTATTCCCAGTCGGAGACTCTTAACGAGATAATCTAAAAGCTGTTTTTAGGCAAACCCAACATTAAACGTTAATTGTTGGGTTTCGTTCCTCAACCCAACCTACGCAGATTAAGTAACGCACCTAAAATCTGAAGTGGTGCGTTAGCCTTTGGTGTAACGCAACGCCAGTTGGTACAACGGAGGGAACCTCTGCAACGCACTGGCTCCCCTACGTGTATTTAAAAAATCAAATATGAGTCCTATAGCTATGCAAAAATGTTATTTTAATTTAACTTGAATTACTCCGATCTGCTGATCTGTTTTAGCTATTAATTTTTAACTATATTTCTTCTTGAAACTAAATCTTATTAATTAGTGAATTGATAATTTTTATTGTTAGCAATTACTAAATACATTTAGGAATTTATTTTAAATACAAGTGTATTACTTTAATTATCTGTTATGTTGATAACCCTATAATAATGAATTTAAAAAATCCTCAATTAATAACGAATTATTGATTATAATTATTAACTTGTGAATATTAGAGATGAATCAGGATATAAAAAAATAGGCAACATGGCTAAAACTATCGTTACTGGAGCCGCCGGGTTTATTGGTTCTCATCTTGCAGAAACATTGCTGCAACAAGGGGAAGAAGTGATCGGAATTGATGAATTCAATGATTACTACGATCCGATGTTGAAGCGTAAGAATATTGTACACTTACATCGTTCACCTAGCTTTAGATTAATTGAAGGAGATATTCAGTTTTTAGATTGGCAGAAACTCCTAAAAGATGTTGATGTAGTTTATCATCAAGCAGCACAAGCAGGTGTTAGAGCAAGTTGGGGTAAAGCTTTTCGAGGTTACACAGAACGAAATATTAATGCTACACAAGTTTTGCTAGAAGCAGCTAAAGATGCTAAACATCTGAAAAGATTAGTATTTGCCTCTTCATCGAGTGTATATGGTGATGCAGAAACATTACCTACTCACGAGGGAATTTGCCCTCAACCAGTTTCTCCTTACGGCATTACAAAGCTAGCAGCAGAATTTTTGTGTGAACTGTATTACAAAAACTTTGGCGTACCCTGTGTGACATTGCGCTATTTCACAGTTTATGGCCCGAAACAACGCCCAGATATGGCATTTCATAAGTTTTTTAAGTCCATTTTACAGGATGAAGCGATTCCTATTTACGGCGATGGCCAGCAAACGCGAGAGTTTACGTTTGTTAGTGATATTATCGCTGCTAATTTAGCCGCCGCGATCGCACCCCAAGCAGTGGGAGAAATCTTTAACATCGGTGGCGGTAGCAGGGTAGTTTTAGCAGAAGTCTTGGATAGGATTGAAGAAATTGTTGGGAAATCAATCAAAAGAAACTATATAGAAAAGGCAATGGGAGACGCTCGCCACACTGCTGCTGATGTATCTAAAGCGCAGAAAATTCTAGGATATCAGCCGCAAGTTTCCCTAACAGAGGGTTTGACAGAGGAATGGAAGTGGGTAAAATCTTTGTATTCCCTATCTTCCTAATTTTCCTCATCTCCCTTATTTTCTTAACCCAATACAGTTCAGTTAAGGATAATTGTAGGTTGGGTTAAACGAAGTGAAACCCAACAAATGCCCGAAAATGTTGGGTTTCGTTCCTCAACCCAACCTACGCAATATATTTTTTTGTTATGCAACCATATTAATCGGAGTTTTGCCTTTAGCTGGTAGTCAAAACAACACCTTGGCGCAGAGTACGCTTGCGATCGCTTTTACGAGTACCCCCAGCCATCTGATACTCGTGGCTATTTTTACCAAATTTATAAGCAACACCAAGCAGAATTTTTTCAGAATAGTCTGCTAAACCTCGTTCATCTTCAGTGATTTGGGTTAATAAAACATCAATAGTAGAGAGAGTGGTATTGTAAGCTTCCAGAGATTGACGGAGATTTTCAATTTTATCAGTATAATCCTTAACCGTTAACCTCTCACCTACATCTAGGGTAAGACTGATAGATTTAATACTTGCCAAGCGCATCTCAGCCTTGCTAAGAATACGTGAATCGCGTTTCTGTCTTGCCATAATTAATACTCCTTTTCCCTGGAAAAATAACCTAGATTTCTAGTAACTCTATAGTGGACAATTTTTTAAAAGGTTGTCCTGCGTAAAATTGTTGATTTTTCTTAAAAACCCTAAAATTTGAGTAATTTCACCAATTTTTATCCCCCTTTCTTCCTCTGATAACCGCAATTTTTCCTCACTCAGGACTCATATTATCTCCCCTGAATTGCCCATAACAAAAGAACCTCACCCTGTCCTATTTTTAATCCCTCTCCTTACTAAGGAGAGGGACAGGTTTTGCATAGTATAACCAGGGTGAGGTATTTCAGGAGCTATGAGACTTAACTGTAAATTGCGTTGAGAAAGACTTGTGTGTATACCAGACTTCTTGCATAAATCAATAAATTTGAACCCCACCCCGCCAAAGCTACGCTTTATCTCCCCTCCCCGCTCTTCGAGAGGGGATTAAGGCTCAATACGCTTGGGTTAAGGATAATTGTAGGTTGGGTTGAACGTAGTGAAACCCAACAAAGTACCGAAAATGTTGGGTTTCGTCCCTCAACCCAACCTACGCTGGTTTTGGTTTTTGACTTTAACCCAAGCGTATTGGATTAAGGCTAGGGTGTTTGGGACTTTTGTAAGAGGTATACCGTAGCCCTAACAGGGAAGGGGTTGAGGGAGAAGTGACGCAGGAATTACAAGTAATTTACCGGATTTGATATCAAGACTTAGTTTGTACTAAGTTATGTGAAAGCAGAAGTTGCTACAAGAAAAGCGGAAGTTTTTACAAGGAAGGCGGAAGTTGCTACAGACTGCGCGAAACACGGAAACGTTAAGGCGGAAGTTGCTACAGGAAAAGCGGAAGTTGCTACAGACTGCACAAAATACAAAAACGTTAAGGCGGAAGTTGCTACAGGGAAGGCGGAAGTTGCTACAGACTGCGCGAAATACGAAAACGTTAACCCTGGAGCAATATTTTTTGATGGATACTAAAGTGTAAATTTTTTAAACGTTCATTTTTCAAACAGCAACTAACAGTATATTCTGAAGTGGATTAGGACATTACAATACCGTAAAAACACTAAGAGATTATAACCTGCAATAATCTCTTGATTGTTGTTTTGAACCTAAAAGCGCAATAGTTTTCGTCCCAGCACTCTTTTTAAGGACTACTATGCGAATTTCGCCCTATTCCATCTCAGGATTATGTGCAGAAAATAGAACTTTATTGGAGGTACGTTTGTGAAATTATCTAAACTGTTTAAAATTCTATGTTTGACAACAGCATTTGGAATTTTATCACCATCTATGTTGTTTATTCAACAAAACAAGGCTCTGGCGGGTGCAGGTACATCTAGCCTTAATACAGGCGAATCATTATCTGTTGGTCAATACTTGATTTCACCTAATCAGCAATATACAGCTGAATTGCAAAGTGATGGAAACTTTGTTCTTTATGATTCATCTAACAATGTTCTGTGGCAATCAAACACTTTTGACACAGAAGTTAACAACATCGTCATGCAATACGACTGCAATTTAGTCATTTATGATTCTAATGCAATCCCCACCTGGGCAACTTTTACTGCAACGGCTTCTAGTTGTAGTCTCCAACTTCAAAATGATGGTAACTTGGTAATTTATACAGGTGCTAATACTCCTGTATGGGAAAGTGGGGAAAGATTGAGAAACTAAAAATAAGCTGCCTTGCCTAATGCTAAATTGCTTTGTCAGTAAACCACAAACTTTTAAAAAGCAACTTAAATCCAGGCGTTTCAGCCTAAGCATTAGAATTTGTAAGTAGTTAATCCAGGAGAATCTCTTGGTTTTAATTACACTGGGAAATAAAAAGCTTTTGTCGGGTGCGTTACTTCGTTAACGCACCATCTAATTACCCTCTAAATAACTTAATAATGGTGGGTTACTACACGGGATACCACCCGACAAAATTCTACTCATCCCAAATTCACTGTGGCATTTCTTTTCTTCTATCCATTCTCTAATTGGGAAGAGAAATCCCCTGATCAATAAGATGAATATAATCACAATGTAGGGCAAGATGCCCACCCCACAAGATTGGATAATTTATTTGTTGGAAATCCCTAATATCTATCGCTATTCCCATGATTGAAATTCATCAATGGCGCTACGAATTAAGGAAGTTATTTGAGCGCGACGGGTTTCAAAGTTGGCGGCAATATAAATCAGTAGGATGCCAACTAGCAAGCCAACAACCCATTTTAAGAAAGAGTATTGTAAGCTGAAAATTACCGATTGATAAATTGTAGTGATTAAAAAAGTCGCTGTACCAATGTAGAGAAAAGCCCGAACTCTTAAAGCTAATCCGGCAAAAATGGCGATGAGGCTGAAAATCCCCGGTATCCAAGCTGTATGTTGATGAAATAAAATTGCCCACCCACAAATTAAACCACTACCTAGCACTCTCAGAATATGACGAGCGGCTTTAGACTCTGGTAGCTTTAATTGGATATCGACTTGAGCAATATAAAGCAGTGATAATCCAATGGGTGTTACATACCACAGAGTATCAGTTAGATGTAAGGAATTAAACCAACGGTAAAGCGCCCAATCAATCAACGCCACACTAATATAGGTAAAACGGATGTTTTCACCCACCTTTGCTAAGAAAATGTAAAATCCAGCTGCGAGTAACAAGGTGATGGGGTAAGTTTGCAGTCTGGTTTCCCATAAAATGATCAGTGGTACAATGTATGCAGCTTGTTGCCAAGGTCTTTTAGACCAACCCCAATTTTCCCAAGGTAGGATGTATAGAAAATAGGCTACCACACAGGCGATCGCACTATTCCAAGGAACTAAAGGCCCAGCCCAAAATTTTCCGACTGCTGTCTCCCGCCAATAAATCCTCATCCCGGCTACCTCTAATAAGCCCAGGTAAACCCACATCTCGCCGATTGTGATTCCTCCAAAGATGCTGGAGTTGGAGAAAGTGCGCGAATTTCGTCCCTGAAAGATGGCATAACGAATCAAAAATACCCCCGTTCCCAATCCCACCAAACGGTTAATTCCAATGGGAGTAATAATGGCAGTCATTAATAAACAGCTACTCCAAGCCCAGTGAATATGAGCAATTCCTTTCAGTTCTTCGGGAGTTAAGCGTAAGTAGCTGACAAGCCAAGGCGACAAGATGCGGTAAGCATACATGATAGTGGCACCAAGAGCAGACATGGCAATTAATGCATCACCTAATGCTCCTCCTGAAGTTTGTAACATTTGATAGAACAAAAGTTCATATGCAGAAATTGATACGCCAATGATTCCTAAATAAAGTAGAGGTTTAAAGCTCTCGCGCCGTCGCCCTACGCCAATGATAATTAGAGCTACACCCAAGGAATACAAACCTGTCCACTCGGTAAAGGTGTGCAAACGCAGCAAGACACTAAATGCAGCATAAATTAATGGTAAAATGTGAAAACTGCTGGGAAGCCTTTGTAATTGATGTCGTCGTCGCCACCACTCTCCGACAAGTTGAGCAATTAAACCTAAAGCGATATTTGCGATCGCTATTTTAACAGTTGAGTGTTCCCCAAACCCCAGCGCTTCGGCAGTCAATAATTCCAAACACCAACCGATGCTATAAAATGCCCAATTTGTTGGTTCCCGCCAACTGCGATAAACAATGGCAATCAAGGCGATCGCAGTGGCAATTAAGTACAAAAATCCAGAAGTACTAAACCCTCGGTAAATCAGAACTGAGTGCAGCGTCAAACCCAATAACTCAAAACCACACAAAGTGATCGCCCATTGATCACTGGCGGCTGCATATATAACTGCTAATTCGTTACTGTGTCGGCTCAAAACTGTCCGCGCTAACCATAAACTGAGAGTTGCGATCGCTCCCACGACAAACCAACCTGCTAGCGCCAGGTGAGGTAAACCTGGCACACCCATCCACAGCAACGCCCCAACAAAACTCAGAAGAAATCCTTCTGTAATTACCGCAGATGTTTGATTTCGGAAATAGCGCGTATTTGCAAACATCAATCCCACACCCACAGCCAAACCGATTAATCTGGTTCCTGGTAGCTGTAAAGTAAGTAGCTGGGCAACTCCTATAGCCAAGACACTTAAGTAACGGCTAGTAGTCCGACGCTCTATAATTGTGGCATTGGCTACACCCATGAGAGCGATCGGCGTAACTAGCCAAATGACTCCCCAATTAGCTCGGCTATCAGCTATGCCATACCAAGATAATTCTGCATTTATCCACAATAGGAAAAAACTAGCGGCGGCTAATCCTAAACCGATGTCCCATGCAATACGTCGCCATAGTCCTTCCTGGAAGCTAAATACCCATTCTGCAACCATCAGAGCTAATAAAATACTTGCCCAGACTTGTTGACTTAGGTTTGGTAACAGCCAATTAATGGTAGAGCATAACGTCAGTACTCCGATGATGTGAGTTAGATATATCAGGGGAAGGGATGAGGGGGAGCGGCGTTGGGTGACGAATGCCAGAGTAATTGTGGAAAATAGCAGATTTAGCGATCGCAATGTGGGATTTATCAGAGCGATCGTTGTTAAAAAAGCTCCAAATAAAAGGGTGAGCAGTTCGCCAAACTTAGCTAATTCTCGCTTTTCGGTGCGATGCAGCTTATCTGTGAGCGCCACCATCAAAACTACGTAGGGAAATAAAGCTATCCCCAGCAACGCCCCAGGTTCATTTTGAGAATTGGTGAGTTGGGTGCCAATTGCGATCGCCCATTTTTGTAAGCTATCAGGTACTAACCGCCAAAAGAGCCAAATCGTCTGTAAGCCGATGACAAAAACCGCCGCGAAGTCAACTTTTAAACTGTATCGCCGCAAGCTACTTCCCACATACCATAAACTCAAACCACTGACAGCGATCGCTTGCCAAGGATAATCTATTACTGAAACCAGCCAACCCAAGAAGAGTAAAATGCCACCAAGTTTTTCCCAGAGTAAGAGGGATGACGGAGATGGAGGCGATGAGGAAAATATTACTGTTACTTCCCCTGCTTCCCCTGCTCCCCCTGCTCCCCCTGCCCCCTGCCCCCTGCCCCCTGCCCTCTCCCCTCCCGGCTGTGCTAACCAAGTTACCAACCAGCCGCAAATACCAATAGCTAACCCCAACTGCGTCACATTTACCCCAGCAACAAAAATTGCCCGCACTAACAGTACTATCAAGCTATAAATAATGACAGCAGCAGACAAACCAATACTTAAGTTAAGGCGTAGGCGTAGCCCGTCGTAGACATCGCGCCGATCTTCCTCGCTGACAAGATTAGGCTGTTGGTAAAGATTGTGATAAACAGTAATAATAGTTGTGCCGATCATTGCCAGATAAACGGCAATCAAGGGAAATCCTTTTAATTGCCAACCCCAATGCAGATAACTTAGCCCCAGAATATTTGCTAAAGGTAATTTGCCAGGATGTAAATTGGCAAAAATGGTACGATTTTTGGAGAGTAAAACAGTTATAGCAGTAAGGGTAGGACAGGCGATCGCAACTACAATCCAATCCAAAGGATTTTGCCACAATCGAAAGCTATCCATTGCCCAAAAGTTTACTGGGACTAACAAAAGGGTGACAATCAGCAGAGTTTGAGCCGTCAATGTGAGATTGCTTTGCCTAGTTGCCCAAAAGCTTAACCCCCAAAAACTCAAAGTATAAGCAAATAAAACTCCATATTGTCCAGAAGCGGGAAAGCTTTCCCACTGACTCGCAGCCAGTACCCCAGAAGACACTACTACCAGAAATACCCCTAGAAAAAGCAGCCAACGGACACTCAGTTCTGCTCCCAAAGACTGCAACATTGTGCTGATAAAGTTGGGTTTAGCTGGTTTTTGTTGCGGTTGTCTACGGCTACTAGATTCTAAAGCTGCTACGGCCAACTGCTCCACAGAGTCGGAAGTTGCAAATACTACCTTTGTTTTAGCTTCTGGCTGAGGTTGCAACACCACCGCGCACACCAAAAAATCTTGGCATAGCTGCCTAACTTGGGTATCGGATATCAAACCTAAGCGCAGCCATATATCTAATCCTTCTAATAACTGAGGATGGGAGGATGGCAGTCTGATTTCAAATTTTAGCGGGTGGTCAAGAGGTAATGACATAAGCCGCAGCCATAGTAATATATACTTAAATCACGAATTTAATTAAAGTATATTTTGGCTCTAATTGTGCCACCTATTAGGCTGATTAATATTAATTTTTAACGCGATCGCATCAAGTACATCATAACCCCCTCCTCACTTGCCTACGGTGTACACACAAATTATCAGATTACCCAAAAGTCTCTAAAACCCCACTCTGTCCTATCTTTAATCCCTCTCCTTAGTAAGGAGAGGGACAGGTTTTACGTAGTAAAACCAGGGTGAGGTATCTTAGAGGCTATTGACTCGTGCATTCATTGAGGCTCCGACTCAATTTTGACTGGAGGCAGCAGCCCCTAATCAGCCATTCCTAGCTTTGCATGGGAACGAGAAATAGTTAATCAAGCTTTTTTCGACTTGTGTGTACACCCTAGCCTTACTAAAGAGAGGAGGTTAGGGATTAGGTCTATATTAAACTCAACTCCTAACCCTAGATACTCCTGTATCTTTAGTTTAGGTAGATTTTGTTAATTTCCAGAGAAAGTCGTTTATCTGCTGTAACTTCGAGTTATAAATTTTCTCAACTCTAGCTTTTAACAAGTCAGAGGGATTGAACAAGAATATGTCAGTAAAGCCATTAGTCATCTGTGGTAACTGATTTTTCTCTACGATTTGAAATCGCACTTTTGGAGTAACTATGTAACTAAGTATTTGTATTCGTGGAATTATGCTATCATCACTAATTAAAAGCGGTTTATTACCTTGATTAATAATGTGAGCAATTTGAGGATATTCTTGGTATTTTTCCGGGATTTGGTTCCACCAAATCTGGGCTTGAGAGTGGAGCATACAAGATATAACTCCGCCCATAATTAGTATGAAAGTTAGAAGTGACCAGAGCTTTTTTTGCCAAACTTTAGTAGAAATAGACGTAATTTTAGTGGTCAATAGGTAAGCAACAGCTAACTGTATACCTAAAACTGAGGGAAGTGTATATCGACTAGTAGCATATCGCTTTTGAAAGACGAAATCCACTAACAGTAGGGGAAGCCCTACAGACCCAATCAAGGTTAAGATAAATAACCAAACTTCTTTAGATGTTCTTCGACAGAGAACATAAATTGAATAGATCATTAGAGCTAGAATAATTAAAATAAAAGGAATTAAGGCAATCTTAAGTTTTCCGGGATCGCTAGGGCTAATACCTAAATCAAGAAACGTCCGACTAAAGATACCAGCCCACCTTGCAGCTGACGCAAATAATGTTGATTTAACATTTGCCCAATCTACTGCTTCTGGCTGAGGGTTGGTAATAATAATCCAAATCCAAGGTACAAAAGTTAGAAATCCCGCAAGGAATGATCGCAGGTAATAAATTGATGTTTTACTCAATCGGAAGCGTTCGATTGCAATTACATAAATTCCCTGTGCAAAAGCAACCAAGGTAAAAAATATATGAGTATAAAACCCTAGTGATAATGTTGCTGCATAAATACACCAACTAACCTTTGTTTCAAGGCGTAAGGCTCGCAGCAGTGCTATGCTCGATATTAAGATAGTTACTATCCATAAACTGTATGCTCGTGCTTCTTGTGCATACACGACATGAACAGGCGAAACGGCTACCAATGCGATCGCTATCCATCCGATTAGTGAAGACTTAAATAATTCTTGACATAACCAATAAAGACAAGGAAAGGTAAGCAGACTAATAAATGCCGAAAAACTTCTTGTCACTGCTACAGAATTGCCAAACCATTCTACCCAAAACCGCGTCATCAAGATGTATAGCGGCAAAATCTGCGAGTCTTCTAAAATAATCCCTTTAATTGTATCAATTGTGTTTTTCTCAGGATTGGGATACTGATATTTATGCAAATCTTCTATACTGATTAAATGACCATTACTTAACTGCTCATTTATTTCTGACACCATATAGCCAGATATGCGTAATGATGAGAAAACCTCATCACCCCAATAAATTTTGTTATCAAGATTGACGAAGCGAAAAAATACACCGATTACTAATAAAATGATCATTAAAAAACGTAACCAAGATATAGAAATAAGCCATCTCTGTGACAATTGCTTTTTCATGCAGCTTTCAATCTCCTCAAAGCATTAATAAATCGTGGTAGGATTTTATTATTAATAGGACTTACGCAAAACTACACGCGCTCAGGGGCAATTCATGAATTACCCCTACGGAAAATCAGGGCTTTCACTGCCTTTTTATATTTATTATGAGTATATGTTACTCACTTACCAGTACAAATTAGCGCCCACACCTGAACAGATTGTCATTCTTGAAATCTGGGGTGAACTGCTGCGTCGTCACTGGAACTATGCGTTGGGTGAAAGATTGGATTGGCTAAGACGCACAAGGTCACAGGTTGACCGTTGCAGTCTGGTTTGTGAACCAATTGGGGAGATACCAAGCAAAGTAGACTATTTCGCGCAAGCTTCAAACCTCAAGGAAACCAAAGAACTATTCCCTGACTACAAAAATATCTATGCCGACTGCCAACAGCAAAACCTGATGAGGTTGGACAAGGCATGGAAGCGGTGGTTGACTCCTGACAAGAATGGGAAGCGGGGAGGGCGACCACGTTTTAAAAAACCTGGCGATATCAGTTCGTTTACCTTCCCACGCGTCAACCACCCAAAGGCGGGTGCATATCTGACAGGCAACGTTCTCAAATTGTCCAAGATTGGAAAGATTGAAGTTATCTTGCATCGTCAAATTCCTGACGGATTTGAGATTAAGCAAGCGACGATTTTAGTTAAAGCAGATGGATGGTATTGCAGTTTTTCTTTGGAAGATAAAACTGTACCAGCTGTGTTGCCGATTGAGGAAATAAAAACTGCTACTGGCATAGATGTCGGGCTAGAAAAGTTTTTAACTACTGCTAACGGGCTAAGTATTGCAGTGCCGCAATATTACCGTAAAGCCCAGGCAACATTAGCGCGTCAGCAACGTCAGCTTGCTCGTCTTACTAAGGGGTCTAAGAACTACCAAAAACAGTCCAACAAGGTTGCTCGACTTCACTTGCACACTGCAAGACAAAGAAAAGAGTTTCATTATCAACTTGCTCATTGGTTGGCTAATTCTTATGACTTAATTGTTTTTGAAAACTTGAACATTAGGGGTTTAGCTAGAACACGGTTAGCTAAATCGATATTAGATGTTGCTTGGGGCGCATTTCTAGAAATTATGCAAGCAGTAGCGGTAAAACGCGGCAAGCATACTATAGGAGTTGACCCTAGAGGGACAAGTATCAATTGTTCAAATTGTGGGCAGAGGGTTGAAAAAACTCTTGCAATCCGTGTTCATAGTTGTTCTTGTGGATTAGTTATTGACCGCGACTGGAACGCTGCATTAATTCTTTTGAAGCGTGGGTCGGTTGGACTACCGATTTCTGGCTGTCGAGGCTTAGACATTAGTCAGCCTGTGAAGCAGCAAGTCTCATTTGTAAATCTGAGATGCTCCCGTTACACCGCTTGCGGTTAGCGGGAGAGTTGTCACGCTACTTTAAGACGTATTGCCCGACGCTACAACTATTTATTAAAAACTCTTGCCACAGTCCAAAAATTACAAGCTACTCGGTAAGTCAAAACCGCTATCTAACAACGATTGAACATTAAAGTACTTTTAAGTATGGGATTTATCCTCTGTTAAGAGCAGCCTTACTCAGGACTAGTGAAACAGTCATGTCCAAGAGATCCATGCTGTTTTGTCAGCTTCTGTACTTATTCTCCTCACTTTGTCTCTTCCAGTAATAGAATTAATAACGAAGGCTTTGTAAAGCTTTCAACTATCAAAAGATAGAAGCTCTAATAGCAGATTTTACCAAATGTCAGTAAATCAAAAATCTGTATCTAAAATAGGCTTGTAGCATATAAAACGCTTGTAAGATTTTTATGACTTCCCGTATTCGCTTTTTAATGTGTCCTCCTGACCACTACGATGTGGACTATGTGATTAATCCCTGGATGGAAGGGAATATTCACAAATCATCGCGCGATCGCGCCGTCGAACAGTGGCAGGGACTACACCAAATCCTTAAAGAACACGCCATTGTAGACTTAGTACCACCTGAAAAAGGCTGGCCTGATTTGGTTTTCACCGCCAACGCCGGCTTAGTACTGGGGGATAACGTCGTCCTCAGTCGCTTTTTACACAAAGAACGTCAGGGAGAGGAACCTTTCTTCAAACAATGGTTTGAGGCAAATGGTTATAAAGTCAATGAACTACCCAAAGATTTACCCTTTGAGGGAGCAGGGGACGCACTGCTGGATCGAGAAGGACGCTGGTTATGGGCGGGATACGGTTTTCGCTCGGAATTAGATTCTCACCCTTATCTAGCTAAATGGCTGGATATTGAGGTGCTTTCCCTGCGACTCACAGATGAACGTTTCTATCACCTGGATACCTGCTTTTGTCCCCTAGCAAATGGCTATTTACTGTACTATCCCGGTGCTTTTGATTCTTACTCCAACCGCTTAATTGAGATGCGAGTCGCAGCAGAAAAGCTGATCGCAATTGAAGAAGCCGATGCAGTTAACTTCGCTTGTAATACGGTGAATGTAGACAGCATTGTGATCATGAACAAGGCGAGTGATGCTTTGAAAAGCCGCCTTGTGGAGGTAGGTTTCCAAGTGCTGGAAACACCGCTGACCGAATTTCTCAAAGCTGGTGGCGCGGCTAAATGTTTAACTCTGCGGGTGACAGAACCAGTTAGAGATGAAATTCATGCCAATGTCTCGGTAGAAAGCCGCGTCATTCGCATGGAAGGACACTTGCTGGACGCAGGTTTAATTAACCGCGCTTTGGATTTAATTATAGACGCCGGGGGAAGTTTCCAAGTCCTGAATTTTAACTTGGGAGAACAACGACAAAGTACTTCAGCCGCCGAAGTTAAGGTATCAGCACCATCTCATGAGGTGATGGAAGAAATCATCTCAATGTTGATTGATTTGGGTGCAGTAAATTTACCCCAAGATGAGCGAGATGTCAAACTGGAACCAGTGATCCAAGATGGCGTTGCGCCTGATGATTTCTACGTCAGTACGATTTATCCCACCGAAGTCAGAATTAATGGTCAGTGGGTGAAGGTAGAAAATCAACGGATGGATGGCGCGATCGCCATTACTGAAACTCCCACTGGTTTAATCGCTCGGTGTAAAATACTCCGTGATTTAGTAGTTGGCGAACAGGTAATTGTAGACGTGCTAGGTATCCGCACCATCCGCAAAACTGAATCGCGGGAACTACGCAGCAGCCAAGAATTTAGCTTTATGTCGGCGGGGGTTTCCAGCGAACGGCGCGTGGAATTGGTTGTTGAACAAGTGGCTTGGGAATTGCGGAAAATCCGCGATGCTGGTGGTAAGGTAGTTGTCACGGCTGGGCCGGTGGTGATTCACACTGGTGGCGGCGAACACTTAGCGCAACTAATTCGGGAAGGATATGTACAGGTATTGCTGGGTGGAAATGCGATCGCAGTTCACGACATCGAGCAAAATATCATGGGCACTTCCTTGGGTGTAGACATGAAGCGGGGTATCGCCGTCCGTGGTGGACACCGCCATCACCTCAAGGTAATTAATACTATCCGTCGTTATGGCAGCATTCCCAAAGCTGTGGAAGCGGGAGCGATTAAAAGTGGCGTGATGTATGAGTGTGTTCACAATCATGTGCCTTTTGTGCTTGCGGGATCGATTCGGGATGACGGACCTTTGCCTGATACCCAAATGGATTTGATTAAAGCACAAGAGGATTATGCTAAACACTTAGAAGGTACGGAGATGATTTTGATGCTGTCATCAATGCTGCACTCCATTGGGGTGGGTAATATGACTCCGGCTGGTGTGAAAATGGTGTGTGTGGATATTAATCCAGCTGTAGTGACTAAGTTAAGCGATCGCGGTTCTGTAGAATCGGTGGGTGTGGTGACGGATGTCGGTTTGTTCCTCAGTCTGTTGATTCAGCAGTTGGATAAGTTGACAAGTCCCTATGTTAATAAGGTAGGTTAGGAGAACGTAGACGTAAAACGGCTTCCCGCAGGGTACCGCGAAGGCGCAAAGGGCGCGAAGAAAGGGAATGACAAGAGTAGCTTTTAGTGAAGAGTTGCAGGTTAATTGGGTCAGTTTGATTGCTGATTTTATGTTGGTGGGGATGGTTTTTGGCCCGCCAATTGCTCCCTTTCTGGCTGCGTCTGGGGTGTTTTTGCTTGGGGGAATTGCGGACATCATCTATTTGATGGGTAATCATGTATGTCCGCAACCAGCTATGGGGTTAGAGTTAGCACCACCGTTTATTATGGCTGTATGTATGCGCTGCTACGGCACTGTAACGGGTTTGCTGATTACTCGTCTGTTGTATGGGATAACTGGTGGTAAGGGATTTTACTGGTTAAGTCAATATGGCTTACGTGGTGCGGCTTTAGCTAGCGTGCTGATGATGGCTTATCCTTTGGAATTGGCAGCACAGGTTTTCGGTTTGTGGAGTTTTAATAATTATCTGGTTACGCCTTTTGGGTTGATTACAGGTTTGGCGTGGGGATTGTTTGCTATGCCGATTTTGCATGGCTGGCGTGGTGCTAAAACTAGTTTAGATGAATTATAGAAATGGTTTTCCGGGATTTAGGAACGTGGATTAAATAAAATGCAAAACTTCATCCTGTCTCACGATCCCTCTCCTTTATAAGGAGAGGGATTGAGAGTGAGGTAGGCTAACTAACGGCTGATTTATATTTTTGCCGTAAGCCTACACTTAAGGCTCCAAAAGTTAATGCACCCAAAGCCAAATTAGGTTCGGGAACACTGGCAATATAGGGTTTACTAAGCAACTGAGTTACACCCAAATCTTTTTTACCAAGGTTAGTAGCTTTGAAAACGTACCTCTCCAGGTCGGGAGCCGCTACAATAGACTTATTTTCGTTTGAAATACCATTCCAGACACCAAACTCAGTCAAAAGCAATTGATAGCTAAACACGCCATCTGAATCTCCAATAAGTTGCAGAGGTGCTGAAAATTTCAGGACATTGTCATCAAGGCTGTATGGTACTGAACCACGAATTTTACCCCAGCCTCCTGAATTTGGTTCCGATGCACCAACTGAAAAAACATCACGTATCCGAATGTCACTTGCAACCGAAATTTCTTCTCCGCGAATAATTGAGGAAAAGTTACTATAGATAGGGGATGCATTCAAAATAGGCAATTCCCCATCCGGATCAATAAAGTATTGGAAAGAGTCGGCGTGCCGATTAAATTTATCAACTGTGAAAAAGTCTGGCGCCTTATTAAAATTTACAGTGAATAACACTTCTTTGGCATCAAGATTTACTACGGCTGACTCTGATTCAACTAATAGTACTGCTTGCGCTATTTGCCCTGTGCCCAAGGCAATTAAAGCTGCTGCTGCCAGAGACACTGAGAATTTTTGTACATATGTCATAAAAATTACTTTCTTAACCGTACTATGACATCAAAATAGTACAGCAGATAATATATTAATTAAAAGTTATCAGAGTAACTTTACTGCAAATTTATGATAACTTTACAGAATTTTTAATAAATATCGTACTAATTCAGGATATGCGATCGCATTTGTATCCAAAGTTGAAAAACTTCCATTCTTATCCCAGCGATTGAACTCTGGGGATTCATTTTAATGCGATGTCTACGACGGGCGTAGCTGCGGCACCATTGGACTAACAGCGTTGATCAAACTCAAAGTCACTAATTAGCGATCGCTAGTATCTACAGTACTAGCGATCGTCGTGTTTGTTATCGCTGTGGTCTTATACTGCCTGTACTTACCTTCACCTTCTGCGATCGTTCAACAATCTGGTAAAGTTTGTCTTCTAATTTTTGCATACATGCTGACCAATCAAATTCGAGTATGGAAGGGCGAGCCTGCCGAGTCATATCTGCTTTCAAATCGGGATTTTCTAGAATCGCAATTACCCTTTGGGCGAAATCTGTGGGATTGTTAGGTTGGGCAAGGAAGCCGTTGCGACCAGGAAATACCTGTTCTGCGGTTGAGGGTGCAACAACAGCAACTACAGGCGTTCCAGACGCTAACGCCTCGTTATTTGTAGTGCAGAAGTTCTCGGTAACGGAAGGGTTGACAAAAACATCCGCTCTGGCAAACCAACCCAAAAGTTCTGTACCGTGAGACTCGCCCCAGATGGTAATACCCGATCCAAACTTTTGGGCACGCTGACGAATTTCTTCATCTAGAGGACCACTACCAACAATCACCAGATGGACATCAGGAATTTTGGCCGCGATGACTGGAAATATATCAAGTAGTTGGTTGACATTCTTTTCGGGGGTGATGCGTCCGACAAACAAAAGAGTCGGTCGGTTGTCATTAGGAATCGGATCGTAACAGATGTTTCGCGGGTGAAATTTTTCGCAATCGATGCCTTGATAAGCGACGTATTCGGCGCGTTGGCATTTCAGTTCTTCGTATTTAGTGAGTTGTTCTTTAGAAGAGAAGTAATTAAAGTCATAAGACTCACTAAATTGTTTGACTAAAACAGGAATGATCGGACGAACCAAGCTGAAGAACTGATCGCCAAAGTAATATTTGATATAGGCAACAATATCTGTATGGAAGAGTGATATTATTGGCGTGCCTGTTCGTTTTGCGTATTCAACGCCAATGGGGCGACCATAACCTTGCAAGAAAAATGAGTATAAACCTCTCATTTGCGCCGCTTCTTCAACAATTATAATGTCAGGCTGGAATTTCTCCAGCAACTTAGTATCACTCCAATGTCGATAGTTCAATGGTTGAGGAAGAGACTTGTAGAATAGCAGTGGTTGTGTAGGGAATGCGTAAGCAGAGAAATTGGAGAAAGACTGAATTTCATCTAAACCTGGCATGGGGCGATCGCCAACATTTTTGGGGTAGCGATCGTTGATTTGCGGATGGATTAAAAAAACCTCATGTCCCTGCTCTAGCAACCAACGAACTCGTTGGTGTACTGCAACAGAAACTCCAGTTAAGAAAGGAGCGTACAATCCTGTAAACAGTGCAATGCGAAGTTTTTGCTTAGTCATAGAAAAGGGGAATATTTCAAGAAGTTGCTGGTTTTTAATTTAGGATTTACGCAGCAAATGTTTTATGAACATCCTGATTATTTGGCTCATAAATTCCCACTAATATCATGTCCGCTTGATTGCTTATTAAACGTGAAGAAGCCCAAAGAGCCAAAGCTATGCTTTGTCTCCCCTCCCGAAGAACTCTTAGGGGTTGGGGGTGGGGTTCTTTTATTATCGGTAATTTGGCGGACATTGATATAATAGAGTTAAACCAAGGATTTACGCATTGTCAAATAGCTGAAAATGTCGATTCTAAAGTGGATGTTTATAAACCTGAATTGAAACTATCAAAACATCCAAAATACTAAGTCAAAATCCCCCTTAATATATTTGTCTAAACCCTTGCCATTAATGCAAATACATTTTGCTAATCAACAAACAAAAGCGTATATTTTGACAAGGGTTATAGCTAATATAGTTCTACTAAATATAAGATAATATATTTTGAAGACTAGGGAATGTTTAGTGTAAGAACTTTCATGCCCTAGTTCATAATTCAACGATTCAGTTCAAAGAGAAACCTTGCTATCAATAGGCTGATCCAACCATTGATAAGGGCGATATTCGATTAGCCGGATATTCCAGGGACTTTGAACCCGATAGCTAACACCGCGCCAAGTAACTGTTGAAATCCATAGTGACGATAGTATTGCTAACCCATAAACCCACTGTGTCAGAGGAATCCCAATTAACATTTTAATGATTGTAGGAGCTGATAATTTGGCGATCGCCTGGTCATTAGAGCGAACGACTCGCTGTATCTCTAATTCCAAAACGAGCATTATTAAGAGCAATCCGATAGTATAGACTCCATAGCAACCTAACAAGAGAGTCGCAGCTTCCCATTTTGCCTCTAACAACGACTCTAAAATTAAGATGATCACTGTAGTCGGAAACAAAATGCTAGAAACAGCTTCACTAACTAAAGCTAACCAACGTGGGTGATACAGTCGAGAATACAGCATTAGACGCTTGAGATAGTCTATTAAGTTGAATAAATCAGTCTCTTCACGATTTACTATCAACAGCGAAGGCACAAACTTTACCTGCAACCCATGTTTTTTGAGGATGTCGTGCATCATAAAATCTTCGCCTAAAGCTTGTCCCCACTTATCTAGCAGTTCTGTTTGGCGAAATACTTCTGTTTTCACAGCTAAAGATCCACCCCAAGGAATCTGGAAGATAAACATTTGCACTACTGTGGATACATTGCCGATATAGCGCACTAAAGATCCCCAATACTTACCTGTAGGTACGTACCAACGATTACCTGTTGTTGCCCCCACTTTAGCATCGTTTAAAGGACTGACTAATTCTCGCAGCCAATTCACATGAACTATAGTATCAGCATCTACTAGAGCAACCACCTTGTATGAATCATCCAACTCGCGGACAGCTTGCACTAAAGAACTGCATTTGAGACTACAATTGTTGCGTACTATTCTCAAAGGGCTGATTTGAACATTGGTTGCTTCTTGCTCTGTAATGGTTTCACTGGCAATTTTCCAAGCGGGATCTTCGTGACTATCAACGATCAACTTTAAATCATACTGTGGATAATTCTGATTTAGGAGCGATCGCAAACATCTAGGCAAAAAGGGATCGGCTCCGCGTAGACAAAGAATCACTGCGGTTTTGGGCAACTGGTCATCTGGTAATAAGTTTTTTTTGGATGAGCGCAGATACCATATAAAGACAAGCGTAAAACACACCTGAATAACCACCCAACTCATCAAAGACTTAGAGAGAAATATCGCCAAATCTTCCATTAAATTTTTAATCTCCGGTAGAATCTCGGCTTGTTTATATGTAGGTCTGATCTAAACCGTAATTCTGAAGAATTGGGCATGGGGCAATTCAATTTTGGATTTGGGATTTTAAATTTTGGATTAAATTTCAATCTAAAATCCAAAATCTAAAATTCTTGCTCCCTATTCCCTTTACGAATCCAGCGAATATTTAATGATGATGTTGACTGTTGTATCTTTGTTTACAACAAAACTGGCATCACGAAACTTTGGTGTACCTGTTTCTATGGACACAGTTGGATTTTTGGAAATCCCAAAACCTTCTTTAGGAATACCGAAAAAGTCTTTATTCAGTTTGCGATCGCCATTCTGATCATCAACCACGGCGACAGCATAAGTTCCAGGCTTCAAACCGAAAAATTCTTTTTTTACAGAACTTCCAGTAATCTTAACGCAGCCACTTTGATCTTCACTATTATTACTCGTCGGAAATCCTCGTTCACTTGGGTAAAGTCGCAAGCAAATCTCACCTTTTTGGTGGTGTATTCCATTTACCACAACAGTAAGTTTTACAGTCGGCTCGGCATTCACTGTTTTAGCAAAGCTGATACTCACTAAAGTAGCAAGCAAAACACGACATAATTGAGATAGTTTCAACATAGTTTTGTAGTCAGAATAGGTGATTTTAGGGCTGAAAAAAGGGAGCATCTTAGTTTTGCAAATAGACATCTTGCTCCCTCTCCTTAGTAAGGAGAGGGTTGGGGTGAGGTTTTACAAGGCTTTTTACGCAAGTGAGATGCTGCATAATAAAAAGCTGCGATCGCCAGATTTTCTTTCTGAAGTAATTCGTCAAAGTGTGACTTGCTGCTCTTTAATTAATGCTCCTTGGCAACTTTTCCAAAGTCTTTGCAGCACTATTAGCAAATCTTTCAGCAAAAGATATTCTGTCCCTTTTAACTGCTGATGTAGACTTATATGACAATACAGCCGCTCATACAAACTCAGGGGACTACGCCAGATTGAGAGTACATACTCCCAGATGATTCTCCAATGTGGCAATAAAATTTTTCCTTTCTTTGCTGAATCAAACCATACTGCATATGCATAAAAATCAGGCAGCATACTCAATGAGTGTTTTTTACTGTTGTTAGTAAACAACAAATAATTAGGGAAATACATACTCATTGATTGTTGCGGATGGCTTCTAGCAAAAAATAGGTATTCAGGGATTTCATAAAACCTACCAAGAATACCAAGTCTTAACAAGAAAATTCCATCTGCATTACCATAACCACCCATAGGCGGTATCATTCTCAGGGCACTGGCACGAATTACTCCATAACATTGATAACATAAATGCTTGGTCAGCAATTCGTGAAAACGCTCGTGTGCTTTTAGTGCATCTGCCTTGAGTTTTATATCGTAGTTTTGAAGAAAATTCCCCTGTTCATCAATGAAATTTGTCTGGGAGTGACACAAGATTATGGTAGGATCTTGGTCAAGCACCTCAACACACTTCTTGACAAAATCTGGAGCATGTAGATCATCATGGGCTGCCCATTTAAAGTACTCACCTGAAGACAATTCAAATACGCGATTGAAGTTAAGAGCGCAACCGATATTATTGTCATTGCGATAGTAACAGATACGTTGGTCTTGCTCGACGTATGCTCTACAAATTTCTTCAGTTTTATCTGTGGATGCATTATCTGAAATAATTAGCTCAAAATCTTCAAAGGTCTGAGCCAAGAGTGAATCTATGGCTTCTTTGATAAATTTTTCACCATTATATACAGGTAATCCTATGCTCAATCGGGGCTGATTGCTACTCATAGAAAATAAGTATTATGAAAATGTCGGGATTATTGTATGCTTAATTACAGCTAATTTTTAGGCAGATGCAACGTAAGAATTCAGAATTCAGAATTTAGTAGGTTGGGTTGAGGAACGAAACCCAACATTATCAATGGAAGAATTCAGAAGTCATAATTTAGTAGGTTGGGTTGAGAAACCAAACCCAACATTATCAATGCTTTGTTGGGTTGAGCGATAGCGAAACCAAACCTACTATTCTAATTCTTCTATTTCCCTACTCCCCACTCTCAAAAGATTATTTGATCAAGTTTTGAATATCCGTTCTTTGCAGCCATTCATGTGTTCGCTGCATTCCTGATTCTAGGTCAATTGTTGGTTTATAATTTAACAGACTTTGTGCTTTGACAATGGAACAAGCGTAGGGACGAGTCATAAAATCTATAGACTCTGGTAAAATATCAACTTTTTGGCGAAAAAGTTTTTGTCCTTGAACACGCAGCTTTAGAAACAACTTGATTTCATCTTTCGGTAATGAAAGGGGTGCTGATAAACCTTCCATTGCTGCTAAATGCATAAAATACTCTTTCCACGAAGTTTCTTGTCCGTCGGTGATATTAAATATTTCACCGGAGGTTTCTTTTTCTATCGCCAGAAAGATGCCATCAATCAGGTTATCTATATATACATGATTGATTACTCCTTTACCATCATTGGCACAGGCAAATAATTTTTGACGCATCATCAGAATTGGTCGAACTATCCAGGGAATACTTCCTGGTCCGTAAATATCTCCAGCTCGAATAACGATGATCCCAAAATCAGGAGGATTATTCAATTCTAATAGTGCTGTTTCGGCTTCTATTTTCGTTTGACAGTAGGGATTATTTTCGCCAGAGAGTGGCCCTGATTCTGTAACACCATTCGGATAGTTGAAACCATAAACCATCACACTGGATAGATGCACAAATATTTTGACACCAGCCTGTTTAGCGGCTTTAGCCATGTTGATAGTACCACCAACATTGACATCACGAAAACGGTTAATTGCGCCAGCTTCTTCGGCAATTTGATCTGTATGTAAAACGATGTCTACTCCCTGACAAGCCTTTTGAGCAATAGTAGAATCGGTGATACTACCAATAATTAGCTCAACACCTAAATTATGTAATTGTTTGTTCTGTTCTGTAGAACTTTGCAGTCCACGAACCTTCATTCCTTGCGCTATGGCTAACTCGGCTGTACGCAAACCGACAAGTTCATCAATCCCGGTAATTAGGAGGGTTTTGTTTTTGAGGTTCATAAAGTCGGGATTATTGTTAAATGGGTGAATTGGAGTTGTTAGATAAAAGACTTCAAAGTTATACAAAATTTTGATTTTGGTAAAGACTTTTAATCTAAAATCTAAAATTGGTATAACCTGTGTAGGTTGGGGAGCCACTGTGTTGGGCGGGTTTCCCGACTTGTTCGCGCAGCGTCTCCCCTTGGGAGAAGCAAGTGGCGTTTGAGGAACGAAACCCAACATTTGTCGTGGTTTGTTACCCAACCGTATTGAGTTCTGAGTCTATATCAGGGGAAAATAATTTGATTATTTTGCCGCTAATAATCAGCTAGAAAATATCTCCCGGATCTGCGGAGCGGAGTTTGTTGATAGCAAGCGCTCCTGATGTTATACACATTAATACTGTTGAAGTTAAGACTATCAGTGCATTATTAGTGGTCATAACTATTGGTAATTTAGTTGCTTCGGCTGCAAAACTATATAACAACACAGAAGTAATAAATCCTGGGATATAACCTAAAATCGCCAAAATTAAAGCTTGCTGAAATACCACATTTAATAAATATCTATTGGCATAACCTATGGCTTTTAAGGTGGCGTAAGCAACGAACTGCGTAGCAATATTGCTATAAAGAATTTGATAAACAATAACTACACCAACAACCGCAGCCATTGTTAACATCAAGTTAAGTATAAAACCAATTGGTGTTCTGACTGCCCAATATTTTTTCTCAAAATCAATGAAGCCTTGGCGTGTAAAAACTTGAACATCATTAGGCAAACTTGCTTGTAAATTTTTCAGTACTGTTTCTGCATTAGTACCAGGTTTGAGGGAAATCAAACCGATATCGATCATATCTGCCGGACGACTATTGGGATTTATCCTCAAGAAAGTTGAGTCACTAACAATTAAGTTGCCATCTACACCAAAGGAAGGTCCCAAGCTGAATAAACCACCAACTCTCACTCTATAGCCAATTAATGAATTGTAAGGAAATATTTCAATTGTCTGTGCAGTATCTCCCGCATTAAATTTTTCAGCTATTGGGCCAAACTCTGGACGAGAACCCCGGTCAAAAAGCATGACATCGGGAATTTTTAGTTTATCTAAATTTTTCTCAACTTCTGGGATATTCATCACAGGTCTGCCTGGATCGAAACCAATCACATATATTGAATATTTCTCACTAGTTGCTGGATTTTTCAGTTTGGCAAATTGCAAATACATCGGGCTAACTGACTCTACACCATCAAATCCCAATGCTTGATATAAACGAGTCCGCGAAAAGCTTTGATTTGAGGTCAAAGATTTATATTGCGAACTAACTAAAAACAAATCTCCTTTGAGATTCTGATGGACTGCGGTTGCACTGGAATAAAGAGCATCTTGAAAACCAAGTTGCACAAACATTAGCAGCACAATAAAACCAATCCCGGCTACAGCTACTAGTAAACGAACTTTTTGCTGGGCTAGCTGTAGCCATGCTAAAGGAATTTTGAAAATCATGGATTTATTTGTTATTTGTCATTTGTCATTTGTCATTTGTGAATGACCAATGCCCCATGCCCTATGCCCTATAACTAAATATGAATGGCGACATCCACTTGTAAGTTGGTTAAACGAGCTATCCGCTTACTATCTGCGGGATTATCGATATAGATTTTTACCTCAACTATTCTGCGGTCTGTATCTGATCCGGGGTTGAGGCTGAAGATGTTTTGCTTGTCAACTTGCCAACCAATCTCTCTTACAGTTCCCTGTAATTTTCCAGTAAATGCAGTGCTGCTAATAGTGGCTTTTTGACCTACACGCACTTTTAGAACATCGGTTTGATACACCTCTGCAATCACATACATTTGAGATGTCTTACCTATTTCAGCAAATCCTTTGTTGGTGCTGATGACTTCTCCGGTTTTGGCGTGAATTTTCAAAATTTTGCCATCTATGGGAGATTTGATGTAACTTAAATCCAAGTCGGCTTTTGCTTGTTGAACAGAAGTTGTTGCACTGTTGACTTCGGTTTGTGCTACTTGAACATCTACACTACGCACTTCACTAATGCTCGTGAGTTGTGCTTGTGATTGCTTGCGTTGTTCTTGGAATGTGTCTTGAGTCCGCTTGAGAGAGGCTTGGGCTTCTGTTAGTTGCTGTTGTGTAGTCTTGAGTTGCAAAGCTTTGGTATCTGCTACCGAAGCCGCGATCGCACCTTGTTTGTATAATTGCTGATAGCGATCGTTCTCGGCTTGAGCATTGTCTACCTCAGCCTGGATGCGGGCGATTGTCGCCTGTTGTGTGGCAACGTCTCCTTTATATTGTGGCTCTAAACGTGCGATCGCAGCCTTTTGAGCATCGACATCTCCGGTTTTAGCTCCCGATTTCACTTGCGCTAGTTTAGCTTTGGCAACTTGCAGTTGGTCTATAGACTGTTGCAAAGCTGTTTTGGAACGACCATAATTTTCTAGATAGGCCAATAATTGCCCTGTCTTAATCGTATCTCCTTCTTTCACCAACAGTCTTTCTACTCGCACCCCATTATTAGAAGTGGGAGCAGTCAAAGTAGTAACTTCGCCTTCTGGCTCCAAACGTCCTAAAGCAGTCACAGCAACTTTCGCAGGTGTGGCAGCTTTTGGAGGATTCGCTGGCGCTGTCTGAACTTTCGGTTTAGACGAAAACGGTGCCAAACTATAGAAAGCGATTAATCCGGCTGCTAAAGTCAGAGAAGCTGCTAAAATTACTTGCGATCGTCCTACGGGTTTTGTGAATAATCGGCTTTCTTTATTTGCTGCCATATTTTCATTCCAATTCTGCTTTTTTAGGGGATAGCCTGGTTATATTTAGTCGATTAGATATAGACTCATCCGCAAATTACCAAGAGGGCTTTTCCTCTAGGTTTTCTACCTTAATCAAGTGGATGGATCTAAATTGGTTTTATATGAATTGTTGTACGCTTTTGCCGCCCAAACTCGCTCTTATGGCGTGAAAATTAATGGTGGTGTTACTTCAAAGCTTCCTAAGTTATATCCTAATTTCATATCTATTCCAGTAGCGTAAAATACAATAGCGCTAACCAGAAAACTTAACTCTCAATCACAACGAAGCGCTAATAAAAATGAACTCAAAACTTGGATTAACTTGTCATTAAGTATGGCGTAAAAATCGGTTTTTGTCAACTGCTTGACTTGGCATAAGTCCTGATTCTATCACGAAAACTTTTAATCACAGTCAGATTAGAGACTGAAGAATTTACTCATGACTAATTCCTTGTCTAGCAATTGAATACCAACAAATAGTTAGTTATTTTGATATTACTAACAGATTATTATTGGCAACGTTGTGTACTATAAGACATTCTTATAGCGATTCATAGTAGCGGCAATTCATGAATTGTCTCTACTATTAGCCGTGCAATTGATTACAGAGCGGATTGGTTGGTAGATGCAAAATCTGAGCTTTGCTTTGGTTCAGGGCTATTTCGTTCTAGACATAAACCGCCCAGAACTAAAGTTCACAGGCTTTTAGCTAAAGTACGTTTTAACGGACTACAACCTTTTCACAGTCGTCTTGAGACGACTTTCGCTATTAGACTCAGAATTCATTCTGAGGCGGGCTAGATGAGAATGAAATAGCCCTGGCTTTGGTTCACTTTTTACTAAAGACTCATTCAACCTATATTATGTTTATCAAGCAACATAGTAAAAATTAACATTTGCTTTATAAATAACTGCTTTGCTTCTGAAGTTGACTTATATTGAAAAATAACCAACAACTTTGACTCAATTATGATGTTTCTCTGAGAAAACATACTTATGGTTATTCAATTTATCTATGTATTCATTGAATTGTGACTTACTAGACAACAAATTTGGATTGTTAACTTACAACAGTTTTCATTTAATTGAACCAGATATTTTATAGGGGCAATTCATGGATTGCCCCTACCGCGTTGTCTATTCAAACCTCGTTTCCAGCCGGAGGTTAGAAATACAGCTCAATTCCGGCTTTGCCGCGAGTAAGGGAGGCGGAGCCTGAATGAGGGGGATTCCCAGCCGGAGACTGGGAACGAGGTAAATCTCTCACACATTTATATAGTTATAAATTATACTTTGATGCTAGATTTTAGGCAAAATTAACATCAGTAATGGTGGAGGGCTATTTATAAAATAACTTTAAAGGAAAGATTTAGTTTCTGTAAAGTATGTTAGTGTTTTTATTAATTCAATGCTTTAAAGTGGTTAGACAAACTAGTTATTGAATTGATATTTTTAAATTAAAAATAACTAAAGATAACTGCTTTGTCATCACATTGTGATCGTTTAATTACTTTTTCAACTTGCATAAATTCGGATGAAAGGCGGTGTCTTTTCTGTAACGAGCTTGTCAACTTTACTGGGTGAAGTAGCATAAAATATATTATCCTGGACGTTGAAACTGGCTATGACATTTATCAAGATACAGAACGTTGTCATTAACATCAGCTATGTTGCTGTAGTTAGGCTAGATAATCAAACGGTTTCGGGCGAAAAAAGCGTTTCTGTTCCCTTACCTACTCCTCAGTTTTTATCGTTCCAGTGGGATACCATTGCTCAAAATCTCTACGATTACAAATGGATTGAATTCACTGGTCAAGCAGCTATTACACTCCAAGACTATTAGACCCGTTTTAACAACGTCATTGACCTATTGCCACAATATAAACAGTCTAGCGTTGTCTAACATTTTTGTGCGATGTCTACGACGGGCTACGCCTACGCTGTGTGCCAAAATCGCCTGTAAATCTAAGGCTTTGTTAGGGCAGTATGTATCGTGTGGTGTCGATTTAGAAAAAAGCATTTAGCACAGATAGGATAGCTAACTGCTTACAAAACGAGAGTTTTCCATTATTTAGTAGGCAACAGAAATTACTGTAGCTACAGAATCCACAGTACTAACTATGCCCTATGTCTGCTTATTCAATTGATACTGCCTTAGCGGAGTTAGAAAGCCTTGTCAATAATTGTGAAAAGGCTGTAATGAGGTCTATAGAGGAAAAAAACATGAGGTCAGATAAATCAGTGTCAATCAACAGAATTAATAGACAATTACAACACAATCCTATTGCCATTGTTGGAATGGCTTCTCTATTGCCAAAAGCGAGAAACTTGCGGGAATACTGGCAAAATATAGTAAACAAAATTGACTGTATTACTGATGTTCCCTCCACTCACTGGAGTGTGGAAGATTATTACGATCCTAATCCGAGAACTACTGAAGATAAAACCTACTGTAAAAGAGGTGGATTTCTTCCAGAGGTTGATTTTAACCCGATGGAATTCGGTATCCCACCCAGCATTTTGGAAGTCACAGATGTATCGCAACTATTAAGTTTAGTGGTTGCGAAAGAGGCAATGGAAGATGCAGGTTATGGCGAAAAACGTGAGTTTAGCCGCGAGACTGTTGGCGTAATCTTAGGCGTGGCGATGGCCAAGCAATTAGGAATGCCACTTTCTGCGAGGTTGGAATATCCGATTTGGGAAAAAGTACTCAAAAGCAGTGGTTTATCTGATGAGGATACCCAAAAAATCGTTGATAAAATCAAAAGCGCTTATGTGAAATGGGATGAGAACGCTTTCCCTGGAATGTTAGCTAACGTAGTCGCGGGTAGAATTGCCAATCGTCTAAATTTTGGCGGGATGAATTGCGTAGTTGATGCCGCTTGTGCTAGTTCTTTTGGTGCTTTAAAAATGGCTATTAGTGAGCTAGTTGAGCATCGTTCCGACATGATGCTAACTGGTGGTGTTGATACCGATAACACCATCATGGCTTACATATCCTTCAGCAAAACACCGGCAGTTTCTCCTAGTGAAAATGTCAAACCTTTCGATGCTAAATCTGATGGGATGATGTTGGGTGAAGGGATCGGGATGATTGTCCTCAAACGGTTAGAAGATGCTGAACGGGACAAGGATAAAATATATGCTGTAATCAAAGGAATTGGGACCTCCAGTGATGGGCGTTATAAGAGCATTTATGCTCCTCGTAAAGAGGGTCAAATTAAAGCCTTAGAACGTGCTTATGAAGATGCTGGCTTCTCTCCCGCTACTGTTGGTTTGATGGAAGCACATGGCACCGGCACAATGGCTGGAGATCCCACAGAATTCGGCTCTTTAAAAGACTTCTTTGGCGAACATGATGACAAAAAACAGCACATCGCTTTGGGTAGTGTAAAATCACAAATTGGACACACAAAAGCGGCTGCGGGTGCGGCGAGTTTGATTAAAACTGCTTTGGCTTTACATCACAAAGTATTACCGCCCACAATTAACATCACTGAGCCGAACCCCAAACTCAATATTAAAAATTCGGCGTTTTATTTGAATACCGAAACTAGACCTTGGATTCGTGCAGAAGGGGAAGCACCAAGACGCGCGGGTGTGAGTTCTTTTGGCTTTGGCGGCACCAATTATCACGTAGTTTTGGAAGAATATGAAGCTGACCAAAACCACGCCTACCGCTTACATAGTGATGCTAGTGAAGTGCTGTTATTTGCTCCCACAGTAGACCAATTGTTGAGCAAATCTGAAGAGATTTTAGGTAAGTTGCGATCGCCTGAAGCAAAAACACACTATGCAGAATTAGTCAAGGAATGCAAATCACCACAGATTCCCCTCTCTGCTGCCAGATTTGGGTTTGTAGCTGAGAATCTCGAAGACGCTTGCAAGTTGTTGCAAACTAGCATTGACTGGCTGAAAAACAAAGGAACAGCAGCATCTTGGGAGCATCCCCAAGGGATTTATTACCGCGCCTCTGGTATGGAGTTGGGTGGAAAAGTTGTTGCTCTATTTTCTGGTCAAGGTTCGCAATACTTGGAGATGGGACGCGAACTGGTGATGAATTTTCCTTTGATGCGGCGTCTTCATGGCTATATGGATAGTCTGTTAATCAAAGATAATTTACAGCCGCTTTCAGAGATCGTTTTTCCTCATCCTGTGTTTGAGGAGGCAGAGAAAAACGCCCAAATTGCTGCTTTACAACGCACAGAATACGCTCAACCAGCCATCGGGGTGTTGAGTGCAGGGATGTACAGCATACTGCAACAAGCTGGGTTTAAGTCAGATTTTGTGGCGGGACATAGCTTTGGGGAACTCACAGCTTTGTGGGCTGCGGGGGTTTTGAGTACGGAAGATTACTTATTTTTGGTGAAAGCTAGGGGTCAAGCAATGGCTGCACCCGAAGACCCGGATCATGATGCGGGTAGTATGCTGGCTGTCAAAGAAGATATCAACAAAGTCGAAGCCGTCTTGAGACATTTTCCCCAAGTTGCGATCGCTAATCAAAATTCTCCGACTCAATTTGTCTTAGCTGGCCCCACCGGAGAAATAGCGAGAATCAGAGAGGCTTTACACGAGAAAGGATATACAGCTGTATTGTTACCTGTTTCAGCAGCTTTCCATACACCGCTAATCGCTTTTGCTCAAAAATCCTTTGCGATCGCTACTAAGTCCGTCAAGTTCCAAAGTCCGAGAATCCCTGTTTACAGCAACGTCACCAGTAAGCAGTATCCCAATGAACCTCAAGGTATTCAAAAAATCCTGGAAACGCACCTTTCCAACTCAGTGCTGTTTAAACAGGAAATTGAAAATATCTATGCAGCCGGTGGTACTTGCTTTGTGGAATTTGGCCCAAGGAGAATTCTGACCAATTTGGTAAAAGATATCCTTGGCGATCGCCCACATCTTACCGTATCTTTGAACCCCAGCACTCAAAAGAATAGCGATCGCTCTTTACGAGAAGCGGTTGTGCAGTTGCGGGTAATTGGTCTGGCTTTGACTAACCTCGATCCTTACCAACTTCTCCAAACTATACCCCCAATTGAGACGAAGAAGACTTTAAATGTACGTTTGAACGGCATCAACTACAGATCCGAAAAAACGAAAAATGCCTTCGCTTTAGCTTTGCAGGATGGGCATAAAGTCACATTACCCAGCCCCGAATCTTCTGAAGCGGCCCCTTTATTTAGCAGCCCAGGAGTAACTCCACCTCTGGCGGTGATCGAGACTAACGGACATAAAAAAACACCTGCGATCGCTAACAGTGTGACTGCTAATATCATCACCCAAACAGAGCAACAAATGAATCCTGTGACCTTTTCACAACCAGCCCAGGAATCTAAGATGCAACCAACACCAGAAAAACTTACAAATTACCAACAACTTTTAGAAAGTTTAGAATACCTGCTAACACAGTTTCAGGAAAATCAAGCCGAGAATTTACAAGTTCACGGTACTTATCTCAACCATCAAATGGAATACGCCAAAGCGTTTTTCCAACTGATGCAGCAGCAGAATTCCTTGTTGAGTGAAAGTAAATCAACAGCCGAAACTGCCAAAATGAAGCTAGTTGTCATGGAAAGCTTAGAGCGCAGCATGATGCAGTTTCATTCCCAACAAGGTGAAACCCTACGCATCCATGAGCAATATCTCCAAGAGCAACTGGAATATACTAAAAGCTTTTTCCAACTCATCCAGCAAGAGTATTCTCAAATCATCTCTGGTGAGGGAATAACTCAACTAACAGAGAAACTAAGCAATTTCACTCCGTTCACCACAGAAACAACTGTTACTGATGCACCAGTACCGCCCACTACCAAGCTAGTAGAAAGCCAGCCTTTGCCTGTAACTGAGCCTGTAGCTAAAAATGTCTTAAATGTTACCCAAGCACCTCTGCCGTCTGCTGTAGAGCCTGTAGTTGCAACTGCCTACTCCTCCCCACTTCCTACTCCCCACTTCGCCACTGTCGAGACAGTAGAGCCTGTAGTCGCGCCACCTGTCCCAGTAGTAGAACCTCAAGCTGAGGTTGTAGTCAAAATTAGCTCACCTCCAGTCAACGAAGTTGTTGCATTCACCCCAGAAGCAGCACCCACAACTGCTGCACCTGTATCTGGCGCAACCATCGATATTGTTGACTTAGATAAAAACCTCTTAGCCATCACCAGCGACAAGACGGGCTACCCAGTCGAGATGCTGGAAATGGATATGGACATGGAGGCGGATTTAGGAATTGACTCTATCAAACGGGTAGAAATCTTAGGGGCGCTACAGGAAATGTACCCCAACCTACCCAAGCCCAATTTGGAAGAACTTGCAGAAAAACGCACCATCGGTCAAGTTGTAGAGTATCTGCAATCCCATACTTCCAAAAGTATTACTGTAGAAATTGCAGTTCACGAAGTACAACAACCAACTGAGATTCTAGTAGAGGCTGCACCCGTAGTTGAGGTAGTCGTTGCACCAGAACCAAGCGTAGTTGTTGCATTCACCCCGGAACCAGAACCCGCTACAAGTGATGAATTTGCAAACTTAGGTGAAACCCTGTTAGCCATTACTAGTGATAAGACGGGCTACCCAGTCGAGATGCTGGAACTGGACATGGATATGGAAGCCGACTTAGGGATTGACTCGATCAAACGGGTGGAAATTTTAGGGGCGATGCAAGAAATGTACCCCAACTTACCCAAGCCAAACATTGAAGAACTCGGCGACCTCCGCACCATCGGTCAAATAGTCGATTACCTACAGCAGTTGGCTGGAGGTGAAAAAAAAAAGTCTGAGCCTGAGTTTGTCCAACAGCCACCGGAATTAGAGCATAATATCCAGCGCCATCCCGTCAAACTCAGAAGCCTACCACAGCCCGATTACTTGGATTTCAAGTTACCAGAGGGACACATCGGTTTAATCACCGATGATGGTTCCCTCACCACTTATAAATTAGCTGAATCCCTAATCGAGAAAGGCTGGAAAGTAGTAGTTATCAGCTTCCCCCAATCGCTGATCACCCAACAAGCGCCCTTACCCACAGGAGTAACCCGCGTCACCTTAGCAAACTTGAGTGAAGAACATCTCCAACAACAATTGCAAGCGATCGCATCTCACTGCGGAGCGATTGGGGCTTTCATCCATCTACACCCGATGTTTGTAGGAAATAATACCGGGAGTATTTCTTACAACGAACCAGAAAAGGCGATCGTCAAGCACGTATTTTTGATGGCGAAACACCTCAAACCCTCTCTCAACGAAGCCGCACGTCATGGACGTAGTTGTTTCTGCACAGTTGCTCACCTTGATGGAGCCTTCGGTTTAGAGTACAAAGTCAACTTCGGTGCGATCGGTGCTGGTTTATTCGGATTAACCAAAACTCTGAGATGGGAATGGCCAAAGGTGTTTACTCGTGCGATCGATTTAAGTCCCAGACTTGATGCCAAACAGTCAGTACAAAACATCATAGCCGAGCTTCACGATCCTAATCTTTATATCAGTGAAGTTGGGTATGGTTCACAGGGACGAGTCACTATTATTGCCGATTAAAAGGCTGATGTAGCAGTCCTATTTGAGTTGTGAAAAATACTGTTTTAACGAACCACGAAGGCGCGAAGGGCGCGAAGAAAGGAAATAGACAGAGCATTTTACAAATTTTTTAGGGCTGCTATTAATATGTTTTTTACTACAAGAAGGCTACTTATTTCTCTTCCTTCGCGTTCTTCGCGTCTTCGCGGTTCGTATATCCAAAAAAGCCAATATATGCAGGTATTCACGAGGATTTATGACACAAACAGCCCAGCTTAGTCCATCATCTGTCTTTGTCGTGAGCGGCGGTGCAAAAGGGATTACGGCTGAGTGTACTATCAGATTAGCCCAACAGCAACCCTGCAAATTCATCCTTCTCGGTCGTTCTGAAATTTTAGAAACCGAGCCAGATTTTGCTCAAAATTCTGATGAATCCGCATTGAAAAAAGGCATCATGGAAAATCTTCTTTCTCAAGGAGAGAAGCCCACACCCATGAATGTGCAAAAGATATATAACAAAATTACCTCCAGCCGCGAAATTAAAAAGACTCTAGCCGCAATTGAAAAAACAGGAGCTAAAGCCGAATATATCAGCGTCGATGTTACAGATACGCAAGCTTTACAAGAAAAACTTGCCAATGCTGTGCAACATCTTGGCCCAATTACAGGAATCATCCACGGTGCGGGAAACTTGGCTGATAAGTTAATTGAAAAGAAAACAGAACAAGATTTTGAAAAAGTTTACACCGCCAAAGTTCAAGGTTTAGAAAACCTGTTGGCTTGCGTTAATCCTAATCAACTTCAGCATTTAGTTTTGTTTTCTTCAGTCACAGGATTTTACGGAAATCCCGGACAATCTGATTATGCGATCGCAAATGAAATTCTGAACAAATCAGCCCATATATTTAAGCAAAGTTATCCCTCATGTCATGTAGTCGCTATCAACTGGGGCGCTTGGGACAGTGGGATGGTGACAGCAGAATTAAAGAAGATTTTTCAAGAGCGAAAAATTGAAATAATTCCCATTGCAGTTGGGGCACAAATGCTCGTGAAAGAAATGGATAATACCAATCATGCAACCGCACAAGTTGTTATTGGTAGTCCACTAGTTCCAATGGCGGCGGAGTTAGATTCAGAACTACGAACCTATCGTATCCGTCGCCAAATGACATTGGAGGCTAATCCATTTTTACACGATCATACTATTGCTGGTTCTCCGGTTTTACCAGCAACTTGTGCAATGACGTGGATTATTAATGCTTCTGAACAATTATATCCTGGTTATCGGTTGTTTTATTATCAAGAGTTCAAAGTTTTGAAGGGAATTACTTTCAATGAAACATTAGCGAAGGAACATATTTTAGAAATTGAAGAGATTTCCAAAGTTAATCTTGAAAGAATCGAACTTAAAGCCAAAATTTCGAGTAAAAACCCTGAAGGAAAAATCCATTATCATTTTAGCGCTCAACTCAATCTCCAGCGTGAAATCCCAGATGCACCCATCTATGAATCTCTCAATCTCGAACAAGATAATATCATCACCGCTACAGGAAAAGCTTTTTACCAAAATGGTGGGGCTACATTATTTCACGGCCCAGGTTTTCAAGAAGTTAAGAGAGTTTTAAACATCAGTCCTGAAAAAATCACTACAGAATGTCTTTGGCCAGAACTTAGCGCCCAGCAACAAGGACAATTCCCTGTCCAATGGGTAAATCCTTACACAACTGACTTGAGTATGCACGCCTTATGGATTTGGACACAACACTTTCATGAAGAAGGCTGTTTACCTGGAAAAGTAGAAAAATTTGAACAGTTTGAAGCGATACCACATAACGAAACATTTTACGTTTCTTGTGAAGTGATATCTAAGACACCAAGTAGTGCGATCGCTAACTTCATCATACACGACCGTCAAGGAAAAATATACTCACGAATGCTCAATGCCCACGCCATCATTTGGTCAATGAAACTCCTCCGAAGCTAATAATTTTCCTTTAACACTTAACACCTATATAGCAATCCTAAAATCTCTGTAAAATTCTTTCTCTTCTTAGCGTCCTTTGCGTCCTTCGCGGTTCGTTAAAAACAGAATTTTTCACAACTCAAATAGGATTGCTATAACTTGCCACTTCAAAGTTTGGGGAACAGCGTAAATCCTGCCTTTTAATTATCTCTTGCTAAATACCCAAACTCGGAGCATATCAATCGTGGAAAAAATAGCCATCATCGCATTATCATGCCTATTCCCCGATGCTAAAAATCCTGAAGAATACTGGCAGAATATCGTTAATCAAAAAGATTCCACATCCTCTGCAACCGTCGAAGAAATCGGAGTAGATCCGACAATCTTTCACAATCCAGTTAAAGGTACACCAGACAAAACCTATTCCCTCAAAGGCGGATACATCCGCAACTTTCAGTTTAATCCATCTGAATACAATCTACCCTCAGAACTTGTTGCTGGTTTAGATAACACCTTCAAATGGTCATTGTATGCCGCTAAACAAGCAATTGTACAGAGTGGTTATTGGGGTAATCAAACTGTCCTGGCAAAATGTGGCGTAATTTTAGGTAATTTGTCATTCCCAACAAAATTATCTAATCAGCTATTCTCTCCAATTTACGAGAAAACTATTACCCCTGCTGTCAGAGAACTTTTGCAATATGAAGATTTTGATTTAGCTGCTCTCCCAACTGCAACTAAAGCGTCTTTATACAATGCTCTGATATCTGGCTTACCAGCATCTATCATTGCTCAAGCTCTATCTCTATCCCAGATTAATTTATGTCTGGATGCTGCTTGTTCGTCATCATTTTATGCTATTAAACTAGCATCTCATTACTTATGGTCACACAAAGCTGATGTCATGTTAGCTGGAGCCATCAGTTGTGCAGATTCCCTATTCGTGCGGATGTTATTTTCCGGTGTTCAAGGGTATGCAGAAAACGGCATCAGCCGTCCCTTAGACAAATCCTCTAGAGGGCTAATTCCTGCCGATGGTGTTGGGATGGTGATGCTGAAAAGATATTCAGATGCCGTTAGAGATGGTGATAATATTCTCGCTACTATCTGCGGTAATGGACTCTCAAATGATGGCAAAGGCAAGCATCTACTTAGCCCTAATCCTAAAGGGCAAGTTTTAGCTTTTGAACGAGCCTATAAGGAGGCAAACTTTAGTCCCAAAACCATCGATTATTTAGAGTGTCACGCCACAGGCACATTACTAGGAGATACAACCGAATTCAACTCCATAGAAACATTCTTTGGTCAAAATCACGCTGCGCCTCTGGTAGGTTCTGCTAAGGCAAATACTGGTCACTTGTTAACTGCTGCTGGCATGGTTGGCTTGACTAAAGTGATTTTGAGTATGTCGCATGGTCTAATTCCACCAACCATGAATGTTTCTGAACCTTTAACATCAGAAAAAAATACAATTTCCGCCGATAAAATTGTTAGAACAGCTACAGCATGGCCAAATAATAACGCACCAGTAAAACGGGCAGCTATTAGCGCTTTTGGTTTTGGCGGCACTAATTCTCATCTGATTTTAGAACAAGGAAATACAACACAACCAGTTGAATCAAGTTCACCTGTTCCACCTGTAAAAGTTGCCATTGTTGGCATGGATGCCTTTTTTGGTAACTGCAATGGTTTAGATGCTTTTGAACGCAGTATTTATGATGGAACCCAACATTTTACTTCTCTACCGCCTCAAAGATGGCATGGGATAGAAAATCAAGAAAATGTCCTGAAAGAGTACGGTTTAACAGACGGGAAAGCACCAGTTGGGGCATATATTAAAGATTTTGAAATCGATACTTTATCGTGCAAAATCCCACCGAATGAAATAGATAAGTTAAACCCACAACAATTATTGCTCCTCAAGGTTAGCGATCGCGCCGTGAAAGATGCGAAACTACAGGAGGGTGGCAATGTCGCAGTGATTGTCGCTGCTGAGACAGAATTTTCTGTACATCAGCTACAGCAAAGATGGAATTTATCTTGGCAAGTTAAGGACGGCTTACTCAACCAAGGAATTTCTTTACCTGCTGAACAACTGGCGCAACTGGAAACCATTGTCAAAGATAGCATTCACCAACCAGTAGAAATCGGCGAATATGTGAGTCACATCGCCAACATCATGGCAAGTCGGATTTCTGCTTTGTGGAATTTCACTGGCCCGGCATTCACCATCAGCGCTGGCGAAAATTCTGCCCTTAAGGCGTTGGAAGTTGCACAAATGCTACTCGCTACGGGTGAAGTTGATGCAGTGGTTGTAGGTGCAGTAGATTTGGCAGGTGGTGTGGAAAATGTCTTGTTCCGCAGCCAATTTGCACCAATTAATACGGGTGTCAATACGTTGGGTTATGACCAACAGGCTAATGGCTGGACTGTTGGCGAAGGTGCTGGTGCTGTTGTCCTCAAGCGCTACGAAGCTGCTAAGGAAGACAATGAACGCATCTATGCAGTCATTGATGCCATGAGTTTTGCACAAGGTAATTCTACTGGCAGTAATGCTCTGGTAAAACCTGATGCTTCAGCTATCAGCAATGTCTGCAAACAAGCTTTTCAGATGGCAGATATTCAACCCACAGAGGTTAACTATGTAGAAGTCTTTGGTAGTGGCGTTTCCCAGCAGGATGAAGCCGAAATCACAGGTTTACTGCAAGCTTATCCGAAAGTGGGCAATGGTTTGCATTGTGCATTGGGCAGCGTCAAAGCCAATATCGGCCACACCTATACAGCATCAGGAATCGCTAGCTTAATCAAAACCGCTCTCTGTCTTTATTACAGGTATATTCCCGCCACACCCAAATGGTCTGGTGTCAAAACACCGCAAGTATGGTCAGGTAGCCCCTTCTATGTGGCAATGGAATCAAGACCTTGGTTTGTCGATAAAGGCGGCACACGCAGAGTAGCAGCAATTAATAGCATGGGTATAGATGGCAGTTACGCCCATTTAATCTTATCGGAAGAACCCAGCCAAGAGGAGCGCGACAACAGATATTTGCAACAAATGCCTTTTCATCTGTTTCCAATAGCAGTTAGCGATCGCTCCACCATACCAGATTTACTTAATCATCTCCAAAAATCTATTGAAGCTAGTTCTTCTTTATCAGCTACAGCCAGCGAAACATTCGCTACCTTTGAACAGCATTCTAATCCAAAATACGTCTTATCAATCACAGGACGTAACACAAAAGATTTACTCAAAGAAATTGAATCTGCTCGCAAAGGTGTAAATAATGCTTTTGAAAACGGTACAGATTGGCAAACACCACTAGGTAGTTATTTCACAGCAAAACCATTGGGTAAAACTGGAGCAGTTGCTTATGTTTATCCCGCCGCAGTCAATTCTTATATTGGCATTGGTCGTAGTGTCTTCCGTTTATTTCCGAAAGTCTTCGAGGACTTAAAAAGTAATAATCTCTACAACCGGGCTGCCGATGTTGAAAAGTTGGTTTATCCCAGAAGTTTACCTAAATTGACAACCAGGCAACTAGAAACTCTCGAAAAGCAATTGTTAGATGATTCACTGGCAATGTTTGAAAGTGAAATCGCCTTTGCTAGATACATGACGGCAATTTTCCGAGATGATTTTCAAGTCAAGCCGCAATCAGTTTTTGGGTATAGTTTGGGTGAAACTAGTATGATGGTTGCCCAAGGAGTTTGGAGTGATTTTGAGGGCGGAAGTAACACCTTAAACTCATCACCTTTATTTGGCGATAAGTTATCTGGTCCGAAAAATGCTGTGCGTGAATATTGGGGATTAACAGATTCACCAAATTCACAAAACAACAATTTTTGGAATACCTATGTTCTCATGGCTACTCCATCCCAAATTAGAGAATGTCTAAAACAAGAGAATCGTGTCTACTTAACTCAAATCAACACACCAGAAGAAGTATTAATTGCTGGTGATGATGCAGCCTGTAAGCGAGTGATTGAAACTTTAGGTTGCAACGCTTTCTCCGCTCCCTTCGACCATGTGATCCATTGTGAAGCGATGCGATCGCAGTACGAGGAAATTAAGAAGGTAAACACCTTACCATCCCAAACTCTCCCAGGTATTGTTTTTTATTCTGCTGCTGATTATCAACCTGTTGCACTTGAAAGTGAAGCGATCGCGCATAACATTGCCAAAGGATTATGCCAAGAACTTGATTTTCCGCAATTAGTTAATCGTGTCTACGGTGATGGCGTCCGAATATTTTTAGAAGCAGGTGCTGGTAGTGTCTGTTCACGATGGATTGATAAAATTCTCGGCAACAAAGAACATATCACAATCTCTCTAAATCGTCGAGGAATGGATGATCATGCTTCAATGGTCAAAGCATTAGCAAAACTACTCAGTCATCAGGTGAACGTGGATTTATCACCGTTATATAGCAAAGCCCAAGAAACCGCTAATCTAAATAAAGCAACATTAAGAATAGTTACCTTGGGTGGAAAATCAATTGCTGCTGCTATATTGAGCAACGAAAATCGCAAAATTGTTGAAGATTTCGCTGGGGATCTTAGGAGCGATGGCTTCGCCAACGCCAAGGGCGATCGCTTCAAAAAACAGCATCCAAACATACCTAATCTCCAACAATCTGAAATCACAGATTTTCTTAAGACTTCCAACCAGATAACCCAAGAAGAAAATTACTCCCCTAGCATATTGCGATCGCTTACTCAGCCAGAAGAAGTAAAACCGAAAAATATCATTGATAACGGTTTTGAAACGAAAGAACAATTACAATCTTCTGAGTTAAGCGCAATTAGACAGCAAATTCCTCTTTCTTCCCCACCTGTTATCACTCAAAAAATTAGTAGCATCATCAGCATGTTCGATTTAAATAAGACACAGTATCAAAAGCTCAATGCTAATAATTCAAAGATAACTAAAGCGCACACAGCTTTTTTACAAGCTAGACAAGATTATAGTCAACAAATGAGCGAAATCATTCAATTGCAACTAACTTGCGCCCAAAACTTGCTTAACGAAGAATCTTAATATCTCATACCAATTCTCTGTAAACTTTCTCTTCCTTCGCGCCCTTCGCGTCCTTCGCGGTTCGTTAAAAAATTATTACGTGCATCTTCACAGAGAATTGGTATGAAAACATAGACTCCTATAAAAAGTCTACTTCACTTTTATCATCCATTACTTATAATCCGAGGGATAACTACCGTGACAACCGTAGATACGGTACTAAGTAAACACGATAATGGCCTTAATTTCTCTGCCTGGTCTTATAACAAAAACCAGGTTTGGAAAGGTTCTTTAGAAACTGTATCTTTTGAGCAACAAACCATCAAAAACAAATTGATGGTATTAGATAAACCCTGCTACATCGTGAAAGTTGCCGGAAAAATCGGTGTCACCAATGAGGGGTATTTATCCCCTGGTGATAATGGCACAACAGCACAAGTAGAACTCTTAACATTTGCAGCCCCAATCCGCATTCAACAGTTTGGAGATCCGAATTTTCTCTCCTCTCATGGAGTGAAATATGCCTACGTTACTGGCGCAATGGCTGGCGGAATTGCTTCCGAAGAAATGGTCATTGCACTCGGAAAAGAGCAAATTTTGAGTTCCTTTGGTGCAGGTGGTTTAACTCCAGAACGTTTGGAAGCAGCCATTAACCGCATTCAACAAGCTTTACCTCAAGGTCCCTATGCTTTTAATTTAATTCACAGTCCTAATGAACCTGCGATTGAACGCCGATCTGTGGATTTATATCTCAAATATCAAGTAAGAACAGTAGAAGCATCTGCATTTCTCGACTTGACCCCCAACATTGTTTATTACCGTGTTGCTGGATTGGGGTTAAATAACGCCAATCAAATTGAAATCAAAAATAAAGTCATTGCCAAAATTTCTCGCCGAGAAGTTGCTACTAAATTTCTGCAACCAGCACCAGCGAGAATTCTCAAAGAGCTTCTTGACCAAGGACTAATTACTGAGTTACAAGCAACCCTTGCAGCCAAAGTTCCGATGGCTGATGATATTACCGTCGAAGCTGATTCTGGTGGTCATACAGATAACCGTCCCTTAGTTTGTTTGTTGCCTTCTATTATTGCCTTGCGGGATGAAATTCAAGCACAATATCATTATCAAACACCCATTAGAATCGGAGTAGCAGGGGGAATTGGTACACCACAATCAGCATTAGCAGCCTTTATGATGGGCGCTGCTTATGTAATGACCGGCTCAATTAATCAGTCATGCGTTGAATCTGGAGCTTGTGAACATACCAAAAAGTTATTAGCTCAAGCAGAAATGGCTGATATGATGATGGCCCCAGCAGCAGATATGTTTGAAATGGGAGTCAAATTACAAGTTCTCAAACGGGGTACGATGTTCCCCATGCGATCGCAGAAATTATTTGAACTCTATCGCGCTTATAATTCGATTGAAGAGATTCCTTTGCCAGAAAGAGAGAAATTAGAAAAACAAGTTTTTCGCAAAACTATTGCTGAAGTATGGGAAGGAACTGCGGCTTATTTATCCCAAAAAAATCCTGAAAAACTGGGTAAAGCAGTCAATAATCCTAAACTGAAAATGGCGTTGATTTTCCGCTGGTATCTAGGATTATCTTCTCGGTGGTCTAGTTCTGGTGAAAAAGGTAGAGAAGTCGATTATCAAATTTGGTGTGGCCCGGCAATGGGCGGTTTCAATGACTGGGTACGCGGTTCCTACCTCTCTGAACCAAATAATCGTCGGGTAGTTGATGTTGCTAATCAAATTATGACTGGTGCAGCCTTTTTGTATCGTGTCCAAAACTTGAAAATCCAAGGACTACAAGCTTCCGATTATTACAGTCAGTATCACCCTGTTCGTTCTAAATTGTTGGAGATTTAAAAATGACTATAAAACAGTCTTTCACAGCCGCCGATATTCAAGTATTTTTGGTGTCTAACTTAGCTCAGTTGCTCGGAATAACAACTGATGAAATAGATATCAAAGAACATTTAGAAAACTATGGGTTGGATTCAGCCCAAGCAATGATTCTAGTGAGCAAATTAGAAAAATTGCTAGGATTTCAACCATCTCCGTTGCTCTTGTGGCACTACCCAAATATTGAAGCTCTTTCACAGCGTTTAGCTGAAGAAGTGCAAGAAGGTTCACCAGTTCAAGATACGACATCCTCTAATGCCAAGGCTGCTCCCTCGGTTCTAGATTTAAGTGCCGAGGCTGTTCTTGACCCTACTATCCATCCCGGTGCTGCATCTAATGTGCCTGTAGGTGAACCAAAAAACATCTTTTTAACTGGAGGAACAGGCTTTTTAGGAGCTTTTATCATCCGGGAATTGCTACAGGAAACCAATGCGGATATCTATTGCTTAGTGCGTGCTGCTAATGCCGAAGAAGGCAAAAGCAAACTCCAAAATAATCTGCAACAGTATGCAATTTGGCAGGAACAATTTAACTCCAGAATTATTCCGATTGTCGGCGATTTATCTCAGCCATTGTTAGGTGTTGGCTCTGAACAGTTTCAAATTTTAGCTGCCAGTATTGATACTATATATCATAGTGGCGCCTTGTTAAATTATGTTTTTCCCTACTCTGCACTGAAGGCAGCCAATGTTTTAGGAACGCAGGAAGTTTTGAGATTGGCTTGTCAAATTAAAGTCAAGCCTGTACATTACGTTTCCAGCGTTGCTGTTTTTGAATCGACTGCTTATGCTGGCAAGGTTGTTAAAGAACAGGATGAATTTAATCATTGGGAAGGTATTTATCTTGGTTACTCTCAAACTAAATGGGTAGCTGAAAAGTTAGTTAAAATTGCTCGTGACCGTGGGCTTCCTGTAACTATCCATAGACCGCCACTGATTTCAGGTGATAGCAAAACAGGCATTTGTAACACACATGACTTTATTAATTTGATGACCAAGGGCTGTCTACAAATGGGAAGTTTCCCTGATGTAGATTATATGTTGGATATGTCACCTGTGGACTATGTAAGTAAAGCCATTGTTTATCTATCACGCCAAAAAGAATCCGTAGGCAAAGCTTTCAATTTACAACATCCCCAACCTGCTGCTTTGAAAATGCTAGTTGAGTGGATACGCTCATTTGGTTATTCAGTTGAGATGATTCCCTATGAGAAATGGCAATCAGAGTTAATCAATAATGTGTCTTCTGTGGACAATCCTTTATACACTCTGCGACCCTTTTTACTAGAACGTTGGTCTGATGAGCAACTGACTATTCCTGATTTGTACCTACAAGCTAGAAGACCCCACATTAGCTGCCAAGATACTCTTCATGCATTAGCAGGCAGTTCAATTGCTTGTCCTCCAATTGACTCTCAATTGTTTATGACTTATACCGCCTACTTGATTCAAAGTGGTTTCTTGAATATCGCTTAGAAATTCACAACTTCCGTAGGGTGTGTTAGGAACGTAACGCACCATCCCGGATACTTCGGTGCGTTACGGAAGCCGTAACACAACCTATAAAATAATTTTGTTTAGTCCATGTTTTTGAGAAATCAGTACTACTGAATAGCCAATATTTCAGATGCCAGCAACAACTCATACACCAACAGCGGCAATATAATTGCCCTGTTTTTTTCTGCTCACTAATGTAATTTTTTAGTATTCACCCCTTGACAGAAGCAATTGAGGATAGAATGGTTAATGTCGGGCATAAAAGTTTGATTTTACATGCTGGCTTTTGTGAGTAATCAAAAGCCAGCGCTAGCAGTCGGACATAACCGAAATTCTTTAATGCTCAACTTCTTCGATGCATAAATCCTAAATTTGCGTTTGGACTGCTACATCTATCCAACGCATCACACAAGCATTTGAAAGGTCAATAACTCAAGACATTTCTTGTTGGTTCAGATATTACGCGTACTTAATTGTAGAGCGAGAACCACTGTAAATGCAATGTAGCTTCATCAAGTTGAATTCACCAACCTTTTTACATGAACACAACACACCAAAGACAGAGCAAACAAACTGCTCTCATTACTGGGGCAGCCGGTGGAATTGGCTACGAGTTAGCATGTATTTTTGCTGCTCATGATTACAATCTTGTCTTAGTAGACAGAAACGGGGTAAAGCTTGTAGAAATTGCAGCTAAATTCCAAGAAAAATTTGGAAATTTAGTTACAACTATTGTTAAGGATCTATCTATATCAATAGCTCCTGAAGAAATTTTCGCAGAGTTGCAAAAAGCCGATATTAAGGTTGATGTGCTGGTGAACAATGCCGGATTTGGTATCTATGGATTATTTCACGAAACAGACCTAGCTACTGAACTGGAAATGCTACAGGTAAATTTGGTGTGTCTCACCCATTTAACTAAGTTATTCGTGAAGCACATGGTAAACCAAGGTGAAGGAAAAATCTTAAACGTCGCCTCGGCTGCTGCTTTTCAACCAGGGCCTTTGATGGCGGTTTATTTTGCTACTAAAGCTTATATCTTATCGTTTTCAGAAGCGATCGCTAATGAATTAGAAGGTACAGGTGTCACTGTGACAGTTCTTTGCCCAGGCTCAACCGCATCTGCCTTTCATGAAAGAACCGGGATGGCTGACTCTAAGTTGCTTAAGGGTAAGAAAATGATGGATGCAAAAACAGTAGCCGAAATTGGTTTTCGCGCCTTAATGAAAGGCCAAACCATTGTTATTCCTGGTTTTATCAATAAACTACTGGCGAAAATCGTCAGATTTGTACCCAGAAACCTGGTGACAAAATTTGTGAGAAATATGCAGGAAGATAAGTAGGGGGTAGGGGGCATTGGGCATTGGGCATTGGGCATTGGGGAAGAATAACTAATGACTAATGACTAGTATTAATATTGCCAACACTTCAAATCCCAGCCAAAATTCTCTACAGCAACAGCAGCAACATAATTGTTAGTCGGCACTAGTTCAAAAAGACTCCAGTCTTCAGTTATCTGTAACTTGGCTGGTTCTGTGGGAGTCAGCGACACCTCAATTTGCTCTAACTGGGATAGTCCATCTCCAGTTGCTTTTAGATAAGCTTCCTTACAAGTCCAATAACGGAAAAATACCTCTTGCTGTTGGTTGGGAGATAGCGATCGCAACATTTCATATTCTCTCGGTAAAAAGAACCGTTTGGCAAGAGCTTCCAAGTCAGACATCGAGCGAATATATTCTAGGTCTACACCAATTTGGCGAGTACAATTCACCGCACATAAACCCAACACTTGGGAATGAGACAAGTTAAATGCCAGTCCAGTATCAGCAAATTTATCGGCTAATACTGGTTTGCCACGGTGTTGATAATTAAACTGCACTTGTGACGGCTGGATACCCAAATAGCGACCTAATATAGTTCGGAGAATACCGCGACCAGCGATGAAACGCTGCCGATGTTCCTGAAAATAGAACCGTTCAGCGCGAGCTATTTCGTCATTGGAAAGAGTCGCTGCTAAATTTTGCAGCTGTAGTTCTGGTTGGTCAAGGTCTATGCGCCAGACATGAATCTCATCTGGTAACAAAGTGAAATCTTTCGGTGCAGGTAGCCAGAGATTCATAATAATTCGTAATTCAGGAAGTCATATTTTATCTGGGTTTTCTTCTTTTGTGCCTGTATTGGATAAGCTTTTGTACTCTATAGCAATCCTGAATCATTCGGAAGAAAACACGTAAGCTAAAATCTAGTTTAATTTTTAACTATTTGCATACGTATCTGTTTGGACAAAACTCCTATAAAATCGTTTGTTTAGTCATAAATTAATAGGACTTACGCAGGAGTTACGGAATCACGAACCGCAGAGGCGCTGAGGACACGGAGAAATCAGAGTTTCAGAGATATTTTGCGTAAGTCATAATTAATTGTAAAATTTTTTACTTGCTAGCATTAGATGAATTCTGATGTTAATAAAAATATATTTAAAACATATTTAAAACTGGAGTTAGAGCAAGGCTAATTTCTTCGACACTATGTATGATTTAGCTTTATGGACAACGCAAAACGCTGGAGCGTATATGCTCGTTACAATAACAATATTTATATAACTGAGGAACGATGGGAACACATTATTGACCCAGAAAATCATCCAGAGATCGAAGAATGTGAGGATAAACTAGAAGAAACAATTCGTTCAGGTCGTAGGACTCAAGACCCATTGAATCCGCAAAAATATCGTTACACTCAAGCGTTTGATGATTTACCCTTTGGCAATACTCACATAGTTACTATTGTTTTATGTCGCTTTCAAGAAGGAAAATTAGGTCAGCCGATACCAAATAATTATGTAGTTACAGCATATCAAAAGGTGATGAGTTAAATATTATGAGCAAGCCAAGTGTGAAATATGATCAAGCAAGCGATACGCTGACAGTTTGCTTTCAACCAGGTTCAAAAGCAACGGGGATAGAACTGACTGACCATATCCTGTTACGGGTTAATCAACAACAGCGGTCTTGTGTAAGTATCGTTTTTTTTGAATATTCAGTGTTAGCGCAAAAAACAGAGATGGGAACCCGCAGCTTTCCTATTTTTGGCTTATCTCAGATATCAAACGACCTCACACAAATGGTCTTTGAGATTTTGTTGAATTCTCCTGTGTCTGATTTTTTACAGCTTTCCGCTTATACGGTTTCTTTGGCGGAAACTATTCCTATCGTTTCAATTCAACCTATACCCGTTGAAATAACCCAACTCACCGCCTAATTGGGTTAAGCTAGACTCAAGAACAAGGCAAAAAGTCTTGATAATGTTCGTTGAAAAAAACCATTAAATCTAACAACAGAAGATTTAGATTCACGAAAGTATAACTGGATATGATTTCTTCGCTAATATTCCTACGAAAGTTCAGGAAAAAATTAAGGTACGCGGTTATCTGTTTAATTTATACTTGGTTTATTTGCTAATGGTTGGACAGTACAGCAAGTTTTAGATAATTATCCAACTTTAACACCACAAGCTGTGCAAGCTGTGTTTATGTTTGTTGCTGAATGTATGCGAGATGAATCTTTGTATATGCTACCGTTTTTATCTGAATCAGCGTAATGCGATTTTTAGCAAATGAAAATTTCCCGATGATGAGTGTAGTACGCTTGCGGGATGCTGGTTATGATGTAGCTTATGGTAGTTACGAATTACGCTTTTCCTCCAACCATTGTAAAACCCGATTCCATGCCCACCAAGGGTCAGAATCGTTTACTTGGCGCTGGCACTCTTTACTACTCAAATAGCCAACATGACCGCCGTACTGAGTGAGTAATAAATCTATTGCGGGATTGCGATCGCACGTTTCTTGTAATTCTGGTATGATGGCTGGGTCAAAAAGTGGATCATCAGCAGCATATAAAATCAAAGTCGGTTTCGAGATTTGCGGCAATATTTGTAAAGCACTACTAGCTTGGTAATATGCTTCCACAGAAGGAAACCCTAATTGCTTAATTACCAATTCATTGTCAAAACCCCAAATGCTGTTCGCCCGTTCAATGGCTGCTGGATCAATGCTTTCAGGATGAGCATCATGTATTCGCCATGCCAGTTTTTTTAAATTCTGGGCAATCCCTGCTTCCAAATATCTGCCGAAGGGCTTTGTAACTAGATAAGATAGCGATCGCTCAGAATCCAAACTGGGACAAATCACCATACCACCACCAATATCGCTGTCTTCTAATCCTAAATCTCCATGCTCCCTAATCACCTCAAGAGCAACCTTCACCGCCCATAGCGCCAATTGCCCTCCTAAAGAATACCCTGTAAACCAAAATTTCCCTGGACATCCCATTGCCTTAGCTGCGGCGGCAATGCGAACAAAATCTTCCCCCTCATATAGACCATCAGAAGTCAGAGTCGGCGAAAATTGGGCAGTTTTGCCGTGGCCACGCCAATCAAATAACACCACCGCGTAGCCTTGAGCGTAAGCTTTACGTCCTAGCACTCTCAAAAACCATTCTGTCTCTAAGTCCCCAGTGATGCCATAAGTACCGATAATCGTGCTATGAGCATTTTCAGGGATGGCAACCAAGCCAAAAATTGGCACACCCTGGCCACCAATAAAAATTTTCTCATGATAAGACGGTTCTTGTAATGGAATAGTACTTTCCCAATAACTTTTTCCCCACAAAGCGGCGTATACAGTCATCATCACACCGTTTTGTAAAAACCAAGACGGATTGTAGGGGGGAGTATAACACATCATAGACTATAAGATTTCGTGTAGTTGAGTCTTGATTTCACAGTCATTTAATCTTAATATTTATGTAAGATTTAAAAACCTTTTCATAATCGACTCAAAAATCTTTGTATCTATACAAAGGTTGTTATTTATCCTTAATAAGTAGTAATAATTTTTTAATAATGCCGAGGATTCTAGTCATAGACGATGACCCAGCGATTTCAGAACTAGTTGCCGTCAACTTGGAAATGGCTGGCTACGATGTTAGTCAAGCTGAAGACGGCATTAAAGGTCAAGCACTGGCTCTCCAGTTACAACCAGACTTGATCATGCTTGATCTCATGTTGCCCAGGGTAGATGGGTTTACCGTTTGCCAACGCCTGCGTCGTGACGATCGCACCTCTGAGATTCCGGTGTTAATGTTGACGGCTTTGAGCCAAACTCAGAACAAGGTGGACGGCTTCAATGCTGGCGCAGATGACTACCTCACCAAGCCTTTTGAAGTTGAAGAAATGCTGGCGCGGGTGCGGGCACTTTTGCGGCGTACTGACCGCATTCCCCAAGCAGCAAAGCATAGTGAGATTCTCAACTATGGCTCACTCACCCTCGTTCCCGAAAGATTTGAGGCAATATGGTTCAATGACACGGTGAAATTGACTCATTTGGAATTTGAGCTACTTCACTGCTTGCTGCAACGCCACGGTCAAACAGTTTCCCCCAGCGAAATCCTCAGAGAAGTTTGGGGCTACGATCCTGATGACGACATTGAAACGATTCGAGTCCATATTCGCCACTTGAGAACCAAGTTAGAACCAGATCCCCGCCACCCTCGCTATATCAAGACAGTGTATGGTGCTGGATACTGTCTGGAGTTACCCGGTATAGCTCCATCAAATGAAGCGGCTTCGGTAACAGTCGTTGAATGAAATCACGCTAAATACCCTTAAACTTTGCCATTACTTAGGCAAGAATTCTGAGAAACTCTTATTCCTTACCGTTTAGTTAAGGTTATTGGTGGGATTTTCCGGTTTATAGAGCAATACGCTTGGGTTAAGGAAAATTGTAGGTTGAGTTGAGGCTTTGCGAAACCCAACAAACCTGCCCAAATGTTGGGTTTCGTTTCTCAACCCAACCTACGCAGCTTAAGGTTTTTTGCGCTAACCCAAGCGTATTGGTTTAACCTGACTTTTCACGGTATCTGGAAAACCTCACTTCTATTTCTCTCTCCTAAATAAAAGGAGAGAGAAATAGAATTTTTCCCCTTAGAGCGTCGGAAAGGGGGTTAGGGGGTTAAGTTTGGCAGGCTTTGATGTTACTAAAAATACTTTTAAAACATCCTCTAAAGACGACTTTCGCTATTAGACTCAGAATTTATTATGAGGCGGGCTAGATGAGAATGAAATAACCCTGCTATTAACCCAAGTTGTGGGTTAGTAGATAATGAAACTCCAGGGACTAAGCGATATGTTAAGAATGTCCACGATATTGACGTAGCACCAGATGGCCGCATTGTATCTTTTGGTGCTAATTAGGAATCTTGATTATGAATTGGAAAAATATTAGGATCGCCAAGATTCAACGTATTGAAAAAGTAGTTGCTGAATTTTAGGTAAGATGCGTCGCATACATACCAAACTGCCAGTTTAAGGTAAAAATCACTGAGGATATTGATGGTAAGTATTCAGGACGTGTAAATCTTGCTGTTAAAAACTCTAGAGATGGTTCACCTGAATGGGTTGGAGGTATCGGAGATTCAATTGACGAAGCGTTAGAAAATTCAATCAAAGAACTTGTAAACTCTATCGAATCCTCCGGGAAAAACATTAACTTTCTTCAGGAAGAAGATTTTGAATGGTCTGCTCCTGAAGATTTCTAGCGTCAAACAATTTTAGATTTTAGATTTTAGATTTTAGACTGACCCTATGCCTGTCGCTTGCGCGTTCCCGCTCTTTAGGCAGTTGCTCTGAATAAATAATTTTAGATTTTCGATAATAGAACTGTTCTTGGGTTTAAATTCGCAAGTCTCAGACCTGTTTAAATTTTGAATTTTCAATTCCATTACCCAAAATCTAAAATCTAAAATTCGGTAACAGAAGCAACTACCCAATTTTACGCAATTTGAGTTACTTGCTGATTCACACGGGGACGGCCAAAGCGCTCCCAAGCACTCCCTCCTCGCAGAAACAGTTCTAGGAAGCGCAATGGTTCTCCTGAATCGCCTGTTGACCAACCGGAACTACCAGGAGCAAAGGCTAAAGTTCCTTCAGATACCTTGAAACTACCATCAGAATACACTGCATCACTGACTACATCTCCAATTCGGATCACGATCTTGGTTTCAGGTTGCAAGTTAAGTGTATGCGCCCCAATAGTTGTTTTGATGTTGCCGTAGCCATCAATCCAGGCAATTCGATCTGGTGGAACATCTGGGATTTGCTCACTCTTAAGGCTATCTCCCAGAAGGCTAAAATCTTCACCCATAATCGCCCCCGCCGCCGGAGGAAATACATCCCGTGAGCGAAACTGCGATCCACCACGAGAAACATTGACCACTCGCAACTCCTTTGTATAATCTTTAATAAAGGAGAGGGTGTAGCCCGCATTCACACCCACTACTTTTACACCATTGGATAAAAGCGCATAAGTTAGTCCTTCACCTTCATTATCCCGCCGAGCTTCGGGATCATCTTGACGAGGCGCACAATTGTGATAAATTAAGCGATCGCTAGGGCCTGGATTGAGTCCCAGTTGGGCAATCCAGAATCCCGTTGCCAAGGTACTGAATGCTGGAACCGAAAGTAAATGAATTTGGGCATCGGGAAAAGCCATCAGCAGACGTTGTGTGACTTCAATAAATGCCGGATCTCCTGTACCGTAGTCTGCAATGACGCAGATAAACATTCTGCAGCTCCTTCCTTAAGAGTAGTAATTTGCAATCAACCTAATTATGAATTATTCGGTGATCATTATGATTACAGCGTGAAATGAGCAGAGAAATGTTTATTTCACGCCTATTAGTAATGTTAAACTCTTAGTCAACGCAAGGAAAACAATTAGTTTACTTTTTAGTGAAGAATGCAACCAACTCCAGACAGATATTGATAACATAACCAGCATTGACCAAATAGTTAAGCTGGTTCAGAACCTGGTTAAGAGCTTAGAAGAAATCCCGATAGATTTCGGAAGTAATACTTTGGGAGCATCCCTAATTGACAAGACTATTTTTGCGCGTACTCTTGCTCAACACCAGCAAAAAGTGTTACTTTCAAAAGTATTTCAGGAATATCCGCATCACCAAGCTCGTTGTGAACTTGCTTGCTGCAAAGCTAAAGAAGATTACTTTTATAATGAACAGCTAAGTAGGGAGGCAGAATTAAATATAAGATAAAACCTCACCCTCAATCCCTCTCCTTACCAAGGAGAGGGAAGCTGGAGGCAGGGTGAGCTTTTATATTTAATTTGACCCACTTACTTATACAGCGATCGCAGAAAAAGTAGAATTAGAAGGGGAGGCTTTAGACCCAATTTTTTGGTAACTTAATTTATAAATAAAACTATGAATTTTCCAGATTGTATAAATATCCCTTACTGTTATTAATTTTAAGCTTATGGCTAGTAGCGGTTTTTTTGTTGAGCGATCAACCTGATCATAGCCAATATGCAGCTACATCTCACAAAATCTAACAAAGAAAAATACCCGTCAACCTTGCTAGCAAAAAGAATAATGTCCTCAACACTGACAGAAAATGTCCGCAAGACAGTACTGGAGAATGGCCTAACTGTCTTGACAAAAGAAGTGCATACTGCGCCAGTAGTGACGGTGCAGGTGTGGTATCAGGTTGGCTCATGCAACGAAGAACCGGGCGTGAATGGCATTGCACACCAGTTGGAACACATGATGTTTAAAGGCACTTTAAATCGTCCAATTCAATTTGGACGTTTGTTTAGTGCTTTAGGTAGTGATTCCAATGCTTTCACCAGCTATGACCAAACTGCATATTACGGTACTGTGGAACGAAACAAGCTGAAAGCTCTCTTAGTGCTGGAAGCAGACAGAATGCAAAATTCCCTGATTCAGCCAGAGCAATTAGCTAGTGAGAAGCGGGTAGTAATTTCCGAGTTGCAAGGTTACGAAAATAGCCCAGAATATCGCCTCAACCGCGCCGTAATGCAGGCGGTGTTTCCCAACCATGCTTATGGGTTGCCTGTAGGTGGCACCAAAGCTGATGTTGAGAAATTTGAAGTTGAGCAGGTACAAAAATATTATCGCAATTTTTATACTCCCGATAATGCCGTCTTAGTGATTGTTGGAGATTTTCAAACTGCAAATACCCTCGAAACAATTAAAGAAGTATTTGGCAAACTACCAAAGAACAGTGCTGAGAAACGAGTGCTGTTAGCGGATAGCTATGGTTTAGCCCGTGCTGAGTCAAAAGCCTCACTCAGCACTCAGCACTCAGCACTCAGCACTCCCATAGTATTGCGAGAACCGGGAGCAGGGGGGCTGTTACAAGTTGTGTATCCGCTACCGGATGCAAATCAACCAGATGTGCCGGCGCTGGATGTGATGGACTACATCTTTACAGAAGGACGGAATTCTAGACTTCATCAGGCATTGGTGGAGTCAGGTTTAGCTAGTGAAGTTACAGCATCCGTTACCAGTTTGCGGGAATCTGGCTGGTATGAAGTGTTGGTGACGGCTGGTTCTAAACAAGATTTGAAAAAAATTGACTCAGTGCTGAGTAGTGCGATCGCTAATGTAGCAGAAAAAGGCGTGACATCTGAGGAAGTTGAACGAGCCAAAACCCAATTAACGGCAGATGTAATTTTGAGTAACCGTGATATCACCTCTCAAGCTATGCGATTAGGCAATGATCAGACAACTGCTGGTGATTATCGCTACACAGACCGCTATTTGGCAGCTGTCCGTCTGGTGAAGCCAACGGATATTGTCGCTGTGATTAACAAATACTTGACAAAAGAAGCCCGGACAGTAGGCTTTTTTGAACCAACCCAGAAGCAGATAACAGAAGTTGGTGACAAACCAGACTCAGCGCATACTACAGAAAATTTCTCTCCTGTAGCACCTGGGCTTTTTTCTGAGGTGATGAAATACTTACCGCCTGTGGATTTGGTTACAGATGCGTTGCTTGCCGTGGTTGGCAAAGCCTCTGGTAGAGAAGACATCGCCCAAATCCTCCCACAACAATTTAAATTTACCAACGGACTGCGGATATTACTGCTAGCTGATAATAGTACTCCCACCGTTACTCTGAGCGGTCATATTCAAGCCGGGACGGAATTTGATCCAGATAATAAAGCTGGACTGGCTGCTTTTGTAGCAGAGAATTTGCTAAATGGCACCAATAGCAAGGATGTCTTAACTATTGCCAAAGTCTTGGCACAACGAGGGGCGAGTTTAGACTTTCAAAGCTACCGCGAAGGTGTGCATATTGAGGGTGATAGTTTAGCAGAGGATTTGCCGATACTCCTTGAGATATTGGCAGATGTTGTTAAAAATTGTACCTTTCCCATAAAAGAACTGGAACTGCATCGCCAACAAACTTTAACTGATCTGCAACAGGAATTAGATGAGCCATCAGAAGTAGCCAGAAGAATATTTGTTCAGTCAATTTACCCGAAAAAACATCCCTTACACAACTTTCCCACAGAGGATAGTTTACAACAGATTCAGCGTCAAGATGTGATTGATTTCAAAGCTAAACATTATCGTCCAGACACGACAGTGCTAGCGCTGGTAGGAGATTTTGATCTAGACATTGTGCGATCGCTGATTAAAAATAAGTTTGGTAATTGGGAAGTTAGTGGCCAAGCACCAACATTAAAATATCCCACGGTGCCAATGCTGAGGAAAATAGTCAGTCTCAACCCAGTTTTACCAGGTAAATCCCAAGCTGTTACTTATATGGGTTGCACAGGTATTAACCGTTATGATCCTCGGTTTCACGCAGCCTTAGTATTGAACCAGATTTTGGGAGGCGATACCTTATCTAGTAGACTGGGTGCCCAAGTGCGCGATCGCCAAGGTTTGAGTTATGGAATTTATAGCTACTTCCAAGCCGGGAAGAATGCCGGGACATTTTTGATTGAGATGCAGACTAGTCCAGAAGATAGCATTAAAGCGATCGCTAGCACCCACCAAATCTTACAGCAAATCCATCAACAAGGTGTCACCGCACTGGAAGTAGAAACAGCTAAACGCACCCTCATCAGCAACTACAACGTTTCCCTGGCAAACCCAGAGGAATTAGCAGATAGAATTTTGATGAATGAGGTGTACGAACTAGATAAAGTACAATTGCACTCCTTCACTGATAAAATCCAGAAAGTCACCCTTGCCCAAGTTAATCAAGCGGCTCGTGAGTTACTCCACCCAGATAAAATCGTGGTAGTCACTGCTGGTCCATCTGTGTGAGCAGAAAAAAGCAATTAAGTAGAGATATGCATTGGGCATGGATAATATAAAGAATGGGTAAAGTTATTTTTCCCGCTACCGATTAATTGTTCATACTCACCAGCATTGTTCTTTGATAACTACTGATGAAAATTCACAAATATTTATATCAAATTGTAATTACATTTGTTAATTTACCCGGTACTGCTTGGCTGCAAATATCACGGCTTAACTACGTGATATTAACGTTGCTTCTGAGTCTCAATTTCATCGCTGCTACTCCCGCAATGGCGGCAAATTTGTCTGGCGATTTGCTCAAGCAGCCAGCCACAGAAATTACAGTTAGCTTGGGTAATGCGGCTAACGAACTCAAGTTTGAGCCAAATCATTTGGAATTACTGGCAGGCAAACGCTATCAACTACGGCTTACCAATCCCAGCCAACTGAAACACTATTTTACTGCTAAAGATTTTGCCGATGGCATCTGGACACAAAAAGTTGAAGCAGGCAAAGTAGAAATCAAAGGAGCCATTCACGAACTAGAACTCAAGCCAGGTGCTGAAGCCGAATGGGTATTTGTGCCCCTTAAATCTGGCACTTATGGCTTACGTTGTCCAATATCCGGACATACAGAAGCAGGTATGATTGGAGAAATTGCCATCAAGAATTAAAAATTATTTGGCTCAGTACAGAATTTCATAAGTTCATAGCGAATTCTCAGCGCCCCTCTGCGCTTCCCTCTGCGCCCCTTTGCGTTAAAATTCCAACCCTCAATTTCCCACGATTTTACGCAAAGCTGTACTAAGTCCCATAGTGTGCAGTTTGATTCAAGTCCAACACATCAGGAGTATGCGAATATGTTATTCTATATACATTAGCGGCTAAACTCGAAGAATCCCGATCAGGGATTAAAACAACTTAAATTATAGATATTATTTCTCAAGTAATCTAGAGAAAGCATTGATACTTAAGCGGCAGAGCCACCAGTAATTATTAATTTCCTATGAACATTTTCAGTAACTTACTTTCTCAAACAACTCAGTCTGCAACTGCAAAAAAGCAACGCCGAGGAATTGAAATTAAATCGCTGCGTGAAATTGAAATCATGCGGCAATCAGCAACAATTGTGGCAACTGTCCTCAAAGAAATTTCTGAGCTAGTAAAGCCAGGAATGACAACGGCTGATTTGGATACTTATGCAGAAAAACGTATCCGCGAAATGGGTGCAACACCGAGTTTTAAAGGATATCACGGTTTTCCAGGTTCTATCTGCTCCAGCATTAACAATGAAGCAGTGCATGGCATTCCTAGTCATAAGAAAGTGATTCGCGTAGGGGATGTATTAAAAGTAGATACGGGCGCTTATTACCAAGGCTTTCATGGTGATTCTTGCATTTCAATTGCTGTCGGTGAAGTGACCGAAGAAGCTGCTAAATTAATTCGCATCGCAGAAGAAGCTTTATATAAGGGTATTGAACAAGTGAAGGCGGGTGTATACCTACTTGACTTAGCTGGAGCAATTGAAGACCATGTGAAAGCTAACGGCTTTAGTATAGTCGAAGAGTTCACTGGACACGGTGTCGGTCGTAACCTCCATGAAGAACCTTCAGTATTCAACTACCGTACCCGGGAGATGCCGAATGTTAAACTCCGTGCGGGAATGACGCTGGCAATTGAGCCAATTTTAAATGCAGGTTCTAGACACACCCGAACATTATCTGACCGTTGGACAGCAGTCACTGTAGATAATTCTTTATCGGCTCAGTTTGAGCATACAGTTTTGGTGACAGAGACTGGTTACGAGATTTTGACTGACCGTTCTAAGGTGTAAGCTGTTACGTATACAACTTGCACTATCAGGGCGGGCTTTTTGGTCTACCCCACAATCATATTGAAAAAAATATTAGTGCAAATTAAAGGCGCAACAGCTTAGTTATCAAAAAGTACTTTTGGGAGCATCTCAGTTTTGCAAAAATACCAGATAAAAAACAAGAATCTTGCTCCCTCTCCAAAGCATCGCAGAGGGTTGGGGTGAGGTTTTACAAGGCTTTTTACGAAGGTGAGATGCTCCCGTACTTTTTTAAATACAAAATTTAAATTTTTGGTATTTAGCAGGAGTTAAAATCTGGTTTTTTTGTATCTTGATGATACCGTTTTTGGGATTATTTGACTGATAGCCGCATAGTTAGTTTTATAAATAGGAAGCGTTTCTTTAGCTTGTATAGAGACAAACGTACTCTCTGGAATCGCTTCTAATAAATTAATTGCCTGCTCAAATTTATCTTTTGCTTGCTGCCGAATTAGTCGTGAATGAGGTGAATTTTGTACAAATAAATTAGCTTCTATTGCTAGTTTTTGGGCTGATTCTAAGTTTGCTACAGCTTTATTTTCAATTAAGACTCTTTGACTGATAAATTTATAGTTAATCTGATAGTAAGCTAATTTATTCTTTGCCTGATCAGAAACTGATGTTTGACTAGGAATACTATCTAACAAGATTATTGCCTGATGCCATTTGTTTTGTGCTTGTTGCCAGACTTTTAGAGAATGCGGTGGATTTTGAACCAGAGAAGCAGCCTCCATACCGAGTTTTTGAGCAGATTTCAAGTTGGCGATCGCACTTCCTTCTTGAGTTAAACTTAGACTCATCTGCTGCAATTGTGGACTTTGCTCTTTAATTTTCCAAACACCAAAACCTAATATTAATAAACTTGAGGCTACTATCAAAGCTGAACGGACTATTTTTGGTGTCGAAAACTTTGGTACTATTTCTACTTGCTGGCTAATAATTGGTTTTTTACTAGTTTCCTGTTCAATCTTGTTCAGGGCTTGTTCTGCCTGTTCCCTTAAAGTGTCACCCTGAATAATTAAAGCAGCAATTTGTTCTTTGAAAAAATCACAATCATTCAGAATATCTGTCAATTCTTGAAATTTACCATCACTCGATATAATTAATTCGTGGTCATCATCTAACCACTCTAAGGCGAAGCCAGATTTACCATAAAAAGCAGACACCCCTAATAAAATATTTAATAAGCTATGACTATTTTTAATAGCATCAAAAAGATAATTTAATTTTCCCTCTAATTGTAATAACTCCTTTTGAGAATTGCTGATTGTTTGAATTTGACGCTCTAAAATATGAGAGTTGCTAAAGCCTAAGTTAATCTTTAAGCTTTCAGAAATTAGCTGAAAATTGGCAGTGAGGCTAAGATGATTAATATCAGAATTTAGTTGATTGACCAACTGAATATCACTGAGAATATCAGCAGCTATTGCCTGCAAAAAATAGCCCCATTCAATCCAGCCATCAATTTTTGATTGTAAATCAGTTAATGAAATTTTAGTTTCTGAGTTGCCAAATTTTTCTGCGATCGCTGGATCTACTAATCCCACACTAGGTATAAACAAACTAGCTACTGTACTTATTTGAGGAAGTGTAGCGATCGCCGAATTTTTGATCTGATCAAATTTCAATTCCTGAGCAATTAATTTTTTCAGATTCCGTAGTTGTTCCTGAGCATTATTGATCAGGATAATTTGTTCGGTGATTTCATTAGAATCGCCAATAGTCAGTTTTAGACTCTGAATCAGTGTTGGCAATTCACTCACAAGTACTTCTAGGTTAGCCATAAATACCCTTTGGGGATTTGTCGAAAGTTTATGCGAAACAATTAAAATGGCTTGAGTAAGACCGTAACCACGCCTGTTGCATCTGAGCATCCTAGTTAAGTCACAAATCTCAGGAGCCATAAAATGTATAGTTCCCATAAATCCTGCTAAAGTAACAATTTAAGTTTTAAAATCCCAGAGAAAGACAAAATTACCCATTCACTAACCTATGAATGAAGTTGATTTAGCATTTACCCCAGCCCTAGAGTTGGCGCAATTAATTCGTCGCCGGGAAGTATCACCGCTAGAGTTGGTTGAAATATATTTACAACGGATTGGGCACTTGAATCCCCAATTAGGAAGTTATTTTACGGTGACGGCAGAACTAGCGATCGCAGATGCCAAAGCCAAAACAGAATTATTGACAACTACCTCAGAACTACCGCCATTTTTTGGGGTGCCGATTTCCATTAAAGACCTCAACGCTGTAGCAGATGTTACCTGCACTTTTGGGAATCCGGCATTACTGAATAATATTCCTAACTATGATGATGGGGTTGTGACAAGGATTAAGCAAGCTGGATTTACTATTCTCGGTAAAACAGCCACTTCGGAATTAGGTTCATTACCTTACAGCGAACCTACGGGTTTTCCCCCAGCCAGAAATCCGTGGAATTTAGAATACACCCCTGGCGGTTCCAGTGGTGGCGCGGCGGCGGCGGTAGCAGCCGGATTGTGTGCGATCGCTCAAGGTTCTGATGGCGGTGGTTCAATTCGGGGGCCTGCGGCTTGTTGTGGTTTGGTGGGACTCAAACCATCCAGGGGCAGGGTGAGTAAAGCACCCGTAGGCGAGCGTCTGGCTGGAATTGCCGCCAACGGGCCACTCGCCCGGACTGTCGCTGATGCTGCCGCCCTCTTGGATGCTATATCTGGCTATGTCACAGGCGATCCTTACTGGTTGCCAGATCCCGAACCATCATTTCTCGCCGCCACTCAAACCAAACTCGGTGCTTTGCGAATTGCCTTTGACACTAACATTTCTCCTTTGGGAGAAGCTGACGCCAACTGTCAGCAAGGTGTGCGCCAAACAGTCCAGTTATTAGAACAACTCGGCCACCAAGTTGAACAGAAATCCCCAGATTTTAGCGGTTTAATTGAACCATTTCAAATCGTCTGGCAAGCTGGGGTGGCTGCGTCGGGACTTCCTGTTGAAGCTTTGCAACCAGTGAATCGCTGGCTATTTGCCCGCACAGGTTCTGTTGCCGAGTACCTGCAAGCAGTTTCTCAAATGCAGATAGTGGCACGGCAGATTGTGGCGTTTTTCGATACCGTGGATGTGTTGGTATTGCCAGTTTATCTACATTCACCCATCATGGTTGGGGAATGGGCTTCGCTGAGTCCAGAAGAGACATTCCAAAATATTATTGAGTGGGTTGCCCCTTGTCCGCCTGCTAATGCAACTGGACAACCTGCGATCGCAATCCCTGTAGGCTTTGATAGTAAGGGTTTACCCATGAGTGTGCAGCTAATTGGGAAACCTGCGGCTGAAGCTACCCTGATCAGCCTAGCAGCACAATTAGAAGCGGCTAACCCTTGGATTGGGCATCGTCCAGCCTTTGCAATATAGGGCTAATCATGCAAGCATCTCTGGAACAACTTTCAAAAATTATTGTGTTTGCAGGTTTAGAAATAGCAGACAAAGTAAGTTTGCAATCCTACACTCAGGTGCAACGGTATCGCAAAGGAGAGATTATTCTGCATGAGGGGGATGGGGAGCATGTCAACTTTGCTAGAACAGATGAACTATTGAATAGTGGCAGAATCAATCAAAATAGAGGAAGAAATCAATCCTTACTCAACAATCAAACCAGCCAATCAGAAAACCTGTTTAGTTCTTTTGTTCTAACAAAGTTGACATGCTCCCGATCGCCTGTTTTTAGTTTAAACACCAGTTGCAAGCTACAATCGGGAATTATATTCCCTTTCTTTTATCTTATTAGAAAATTGGGATGCTTGCGTGCTTAAACCTAATTTCTTTAGCAAAAAATATTTATATCTTTCCAAAGTAGACACACTAAATGTGCTTTTGAATAACCATGCATCTTTATCAACTGTAAAAGGAGTCCCAACCTTAGCGACAAGAAATGAAGAAGTATCATCGGAATTGGAAACTAACTCTTCCCAATTATTTGGCTGTTTTTTACCCCAATTAAAAATTTTATTTAAACTTACGACTTCTAAAAGTTCCCTTCTAATTAAAGATGCAGAATTTCCAAAATATTGAATGGGATGAGCAAAAACATCACTTCCAAAATAATCTTTACTAGAACCCCACTGTCCCCCAGTGCTTGTATCTACATGCATTAAATTTATTCCCATAATATTTTTATCTTCATTAAGAATAGTCAGACCATGTTCCAATATCTTAATACAGTCTTGATGTGTTCCAACTATTTCAATATCGTCATCTAAATGTAAAATATAATCAGATTTACAAAGATTTAGACTAATAAGAATTCCAAAATTACTATGAGGGGGGTGGCTCATAGTATTATATCTTACACAATCAAAACGATTGATTTGATTGGATGATTGAAGTAGCTTTATTCCATTTAAATCAGGACTACTATCATCTAAAAATATTTTTTCAGCAAAAGGAAGCTCTAGTACTTTAGCCCAGCTTTGTATAGCACGACGAACAATAAGTGGACGGTAATCACGTAACGACTTAATATATGAGCATGTAGAAAATGATGTTTTTTGCCACAAATCGTTTCTGGAATTTTTGATATTATGCATTTTTTTATACTTTCATACTGTATTTAGAGCAAACGCCATCAACATAATCTTTTGGTAAATTCGGTTTTATTACCAATCTGCAAAACAATTGTGGCGCTATCGTCAACCCCTTCGCTTAATTTAAAGTATGACATTTCGTGCTACGCTATGCGCTATCAAAACTCGAAATTTAAAATTAAGAACCTCATAACCCCCTAAAACACCGATAATCAGATAGAAGAAGAGCCTAGCTCAGTAGCGTTAGTAAAAATTTTTGCAAGAACTTAGAGATTAGTACGACTTCTAGCCACAGTCGGAACTGTAGGAGTGTTCCTTGGAGGATTAGCGTAAGTACTAGGATAGATGAAAATAATAAAACTATTAAGCAAAATACTATTCAAAAAGTTGATTTATCTAATTAGGCAGTTTTTATGAAAATAGCATATGTAATTTTGGCACATAAATATCCTGAACAATTAGTACGTCTTATTTATAAACTAAACACAGATGATGTTTCATTTTTTATACATATAGATAAAAAAGCGGATGATAAAATTTATCATCACGTACTGACTCAACTCAAGGATTTTCCAAATGTCTCTTTCATAAAAAGATACCATTTAGCATGGGGAAGTTTTGATATTGTCAGAGCTAGCCTTAAAGGAATAAAATCAATAGTTGAAACAGGTACTTCTTTCGATTATGTTATACAATTATCGGGTCAAGACTATTTGATAAAGTCAAATGAACAGATTAATAAGTTTCTCCAAAAAAATAAAGGTAGAGAATTTATAGAGTATTTCTCACTACCTTGTAAAAAATGGTATAAAGGAGGTTTAACAAGATTAGAATATTGGCATATCCGTTGGAAAGATAAAGATTTTTGTATCCCAGAAAAGCGTGAGTTTAAATCTCGCATTAACTCTTTCTTATATTCATTGTTGATTTTGCTTTTACCGAAAAGACATAAATTTCCTGAAGGCTTTGCTCTTTATGGAGGTTCAGCATTTTGGTGTCTAACGGGAGAATCCATAAAATGGATAAATGATTTTGTTAAGCAAAACCCTAAATTTGTTAATCGTTTTAATTACACTTATTGTCCAGATGAATTGTTTTACCAGATCCTAATTTTAAATTCCCCTTTTAAGGAAAAAATTATTAACACTAGCTTGACATATCTAGAGTGGTCTAACGTTAATGCCCTTCACCCAAAAATTTTAGAAAAAAATGATTTTGAGAAACTTAGAGAATCGGAAAAATTATTTGCCAGAAAGTTTGATATGACTATAGACCTGGATATATTAGATATGATTGATAAAATGATATTGAGTAAATCTTAACTTGCAAACAAATTTTGAATTTTGGTAGCAGAGAAGAAATAATTAATGTGATTTGCAAAATAGGGCTGCATATATTTAGATTAATTACTTGGATAATAGTCTTGCACAAAGACACAAACAAGCAAAGTACTTTTTAGCATTTTTGCGTGAGATTTACAGTGGATTTTATATAAATAAACCAGAGTAAGTAGGATGGGCATGGTAATGCCCATCCTACAAGGGACGAAAAACTTTCGCAACTTTCACTAAATTTACGTTAGCTAGTGGAATGATTAAGTTGCCCGATCAATTTTTTGCACTTCTTGATCAGATAGTTTCACATTGATAGCTTGTACTGAGTCTTCAATGCTGGAAACCTTGCTAGCACCAGGAATTGGCAAAATAGCGGGCGACTTGGAACGCAACCACGCCAAAACGATATTATACACAGACACGCCTTTTTCTTTAGCTAACTGAGCGATCGCAGAAATATCTTGCAAGTCCTGATGGCGACGACTACCACCAAAGGGACTCCAAGGCAAAAAGGTCAATCCTTGCTGTTCGCAATACTTCAACACGCCATCTTTTTCTGGCTGTCGTTGCCAAGGGCTGTATTGATTCTGCACCGAGACAATATCTACCACATCCCGCGCCCGCTTAATTTGTTCAACGGAAAAGTTAGAAACTCCCACAAACCGAATCAAACCAGCCTCCACCGCTTCTTTAACTGCTGCAAGGGATTCTTCAATGGTGTAATTAGTATCGGGAGAATGGTATTGCCAAACATCGATGGGTTTGGTACCACCCAAAGCCTCAAAACTAACTCTAATTGTTTCGCGCAAATGTTCTGGGTTGCCGTTGCCTGTCCAGTTGCCATTGGGACGCATCAACCCGCCCTTAGTTGCCACAGTTACTTGGCTAACATCGCCTTTGTAACTACTAAGTGCCTTGTGAATTAACCGCTCGTTGTGGTGCTTCTCTGACTCATCTTTGCAGTAAGAATCGGCAGTGTCAATAAATGTAATACCCAACTCTAAGGCACGATGAATAACTTGGATTGATTGCGATTCGGCAGGGCGATTAGAAATTGACATGGGCATACCACCCAAACCAATCGCACTCACAAATATACCAGTTTTTCCTAGCTGTTTGGTTTCCATGCTTTTAGCTATAGCTTTCTGCCCCAATTATCCATCAGTTAGCCAAAGGTTTTTTAGCGATTCATCAGAAATCTTCCCTAGTACTTAGACTTGGTGATCAGTGGATGGGCTACAAAGGGAATACTTTACTTAGGGGTTAAATATTCTATATACAAGTACAGATGAAAATTGTAGAGGAAACCCGTACCAGATTGCAGCTCAAGCATCGACCACTCAGCTATTGGTTTAGTGGTGGGTGCATTTTTACTATCTGTTTAAGCTTTTTGATTTACTGCTTAGTTTTTGATTCTGCTTCAGTTAGTTTCAGCTGCACTCGATCTTCACCAAACCAAATTAACTGTGAATTGAAGCGATTTAATTTGCTGGGAGGCATGGAGAAACTCAAAATGTTTGATCCCCAGGAAGCATACATCCTGACAAAGACTGGTAGTAAAGGCTCGAAAACTTATCAAGTTATGATTGTGACTCCATTTAGAGACTTTTCTCTTTTATCCCATGCTAGCTATCAAGAAAATGAGCAAATTATCTTTAAAATCAACGATTTTATAAACTCTGGGCAAACTTCCTTATTAGTGCAGCAAAATCAGCGGCATTATCTATCTTTATTAATTTTATTTATATTAATTATTATGGCGGTCGCTGCTTATTTTGCAACATCACCTGTAACTATCTGCACCTTCTACAAGAGTATTGATAAGGTATTGATCGAACGTAAAAGTTTGCGTGTCAACGAAGTTATCGAACATCCACTAGAAAATATTCTGCGTTTTGATATCCAAGAAAAGCAATTTAAATACTCTAAAGCTTATCGGGCTGTAATTGTGCTGAAATCATTCAAGGAAATCCCAATTAATCCACAATACACTGACGAAAGTAGCATCAGATATGCAGTTTATCGGATAGACTCATTCCTAAGATTTTAACAAAAATTACCCGCACTAAGTACTACTGCGCTCAGAGACTGAAGTCATAGATCGCTGACTTCTCTAGGAAGTTACGGATCTTGCCGATCACAAATGATTTAGGATTGCTATATAGACACGGAACGCCGAGATTAAGTAAGTTTGAGTCACTTTTAACTAAAATTTTACAGCATTCTCGATTAGCAGCATTTTTGGTCAACTATAAATACTCACTTTGTCAGTTTGTCTATTTAAGCTATTTTGGTAAATAAAAGTAAGAAGCCTAGATGAACGGCTGTTATTCTACACTGGACATATAGCATTGTGAGTGGAAAACGTCTGCCAGAAACCATTGCCCATGTCAGAATTACCCGCCAATCCTGGCAACACGGCTTCCTTGAGGGCGAAGTGAATGCGGGTGAGTTTGAATGGCATTTTCAGTGGCATTTTCGCCGGGGAGAACTTGCCGTCAAGCCTTCCCAAGGCCGCGCCTTAATTAAAGAACCCCTCGGTCGATTTTTGGAGCAACAAGATTACCAGCTAGAGCCTGGAGGAGACTATGCTTTTACTATTCGGGCGGAACTTTAGAAGTTAGAAGCGATTCAACCTATAATTGGCTGACTGCTGATTCAGTAAGGCGATTTAAGTATCTTTCGATTAACAGGATGGCAACAATGTCATCTATCGGCCTTGGTGGCTGTCGCAGACCTTTTGGTAATAGCTTTATTAGCCCTTTGGGCGGGTACATTTGCCAATAGCGATCGCGGGCTTCTAAGGTTGTATAACGCTCATCCACTAAAATAATACTCAGAGGTTCTGTCAATTCCTGATATAATTGCTGTCTCCACTGCTTGGCTGTAGTTTGGTCGCCCATGACCATCAAAGAGATCGGAAACTTTTGACGCAGTGTTTCAATGGTAGCGATCGCCTCTTTTGCTAGCACGACCTGATGATAATACACTTGCCGATCCAGTCCCATCACCGCTAAACCACACTTGTCTCGACCTGGATCAAACCCCAAGATGACTGGTTGCGTTGGTGAAAATTCACGGAAATCCATAATAAATTCAAAATTAAGAATTAAGAAATTCAATTACAGTAAGCATTTTAGCTGCTGTTCAAATATGTTTAAATCTTAGTGTACAAATAATTTTTTAAGTACTAAAAATAATTTTTCCGTTGACTATTGCCACTAATTTTACTCTCAATGGGCCGGCTGTATAAGTGTCCTCTGCGGCGATCGCTTTGATCTCCAATGGTTGATTATACTGTCTTAATTGGGTGACAAAGCGCAGAAAAGTCCCCTCTACTTGGACATTTTCGACGATTCCGGCGTTACGGGCCCGAAATTGGGAAGCAGAAATCAGTATTTCCAGGCGCTGCTGTAACTGATAGGATGTCATGGTTTTGGAATCGGTAGTAGTTGTAGCCAGCACTGCGCCACCCGAAAAAACCAATTCATTCCGGGCTGTATCGGTGAAAAAATCTATCTGCTTTTCTCCCCTAACGTAATTACCAGCCGAGAAAATTCGCACCACGTATTCTTGACCATCGCCAATCTGCTTGCTCAACTGGTCAATCCGATCCTGGGTCACGCGCAGTACTACATTTGCAACATTTCCACCAGGCTCACTTAATTCGAGGTTGGCGTTGCGATTGGCTTCTTGTAAAAGTTGTAGCACTGTCTGACGAGCAGCACCAGGTTGGGTAACACGAATTACACCAGCAGACAGAACTTGACCGCGAACTAAGGCTAGTTTACCTAGACGTAGGTCGCGGTAGGACTGATAATATTTTTCCAGTCTTGCAACTTCCAGTTCTAGTTGCTCTTGTTGTGCTTCCAATTCTTTGAGGCGCGATTCCCGTGTGGCAATCACTTGCTCTCGCGCTGCAACTTCTAGATTACGCTTTTGAATCAGTTGATCTAGTTGGGCAATTTTTTGATCACGCACTTCTATTGCTTCTTGGCGGTTAGCGAGTTCGCGATCGCGTTTTTCAATCGCTGTTTTGGCTTCGTCAATGGCTTTTTTAGCTTCAGCGTACAGTCGTTGACGTTCTGTTTTCAATAGCTCAACTGCCGCCTGTAGCTGCTTTCTCTGATTATAAACACTTTGGAGTTCAGCTATGGCTTTTTGGTATTGAGTTACAACCTGATTTAGCTGGCCTTGAGTGCGTTGGAGTTGAGTTTGAGTTTGAGCTTGTTGATTAATGGTGCGGTTCAACTGAGCTTGTGTTTGGAGTTGTTTGGCATTTGCCGCCTGCAAGAATTGATTGATTACCTGCAAATCTTGTTGTGCTTTTGCTTGGGCAATTCTTGCAAGATTTAGCTCACTCTCTACCTGACTTTTCTGAGTTTGGGCGGTTTTTAGCTGTTCCCGCTTCTGTCTGAGGTCTGTTTGAATATCTTCTAACTCAAAGACTCCCTTTCGCAAGCCTTCGTCGGCAGCGAATAAAATCCCTAATGTTGATGCTGAAATCAAACCACCCGTAAAAATAGTTACCAGTACAGCAGTATTTTTCGGGCGGAGATTAAAAAGTGAGAGGCGGGCTTTGCCAACTCGTGTGCCGATGCGATCGCCCACGGTGGCAATTACGCCTCCCAGAATTAAAATTGCTGCGATGAGGATGTATCCGGTGGTCATCTTTAGCTACCGAAATCCTTCCAGATACAGCCTACTACTTTTAAGCATTGTCTGTGGAGAAGTGGAAATTGACAATAGCTGAAATTACTCAATTTTAGATTTACCTCTAGCTATTAGTGTCATCTTTCAAAACACAACAAGGGCCGACTCCCCTTTCTCCAATTGTTTTTATGTGAACTGCCTACTTAAAGTAACAGGTTTATGCACAGTAATCTTCTTTTTGTGGATAGAAATCATCTTTTTTTCACGCAAATCTCCCAGTAGCCTAGTAACGGTAACACGAGTTGAACCAATTGCTTCTGCGATCGCTTGATGAGATAACTTCAGATCAATAGTGATCCCATCTGCACAAGGAACGCCAAAATCCCGACAAAGAATTAACAAAAAACTCACCAACCTAGAACCCATATCTCGGTGAGCGAGAGTTTCAATCATCATCTCCGTTTGTAAAATGCGCGAAGACAGACCTCGCAGCATTAACATTGATAATTCGGGATTTTCCTTGAGTGCTTGCTCCACCTGTTCAATTGGCGCTGACAGTAATTCCACAGGCGTAAATGCAACCGCATGGTAAAACCGATCCGACTTATTTCCTGTCAGCAATGACAATACACCAAAAACACTATTTTCCCGCAGCAGTGCTACCGTTATTTCCTCTCCTGCCTCGTACACCCTGGAAAGTTTAACAGCACCTTTCAAAAGAAAATAAACTCGTTCGGCAGGATCTCCAGGAAAAAAGATCGTTTTATTGCGTTCAAACGTTTCCACAACTGGCGGAAACGCCCCGGTCGCCATCTGACGAAATACATTTGCTAGGGCTTTATCTTGTGTCACGATCATCTCCCTTCCCCTACCCAATGCCGGAAAAACAAAAACTGATTACCTAAGAATACACCCGAAAAATGAATAAAGCACCGTCAACGTTTCTGTACTTTCCTATACTCAAACTAATCTCTTCATAACTCTTTGTTCATAATGATACATAATTGTTGATCCTTTCAGCTATTAATTGTTGATAAGTAGTTCCAATAGCTGTATTTAAAAGGTTTTTTGAAGAACAAATAAAGATATTTTCACAATATCTTTAGGAAAAATCAAGATTTTTGTTAAAGCAAACACTCTTACCAATATTCATTTTTGCAAATCCTGTGTAAAACAAAGACAAAACGTGCCTCAGATTCTAGTATGCTCCTAATGATCGATCGCATTAAGAATTTATATGCTAAATCTGACTGGAAAAAATGCCCTTGTTACAGGTATTGCCAATAACCGCTCGATCGCCTGGGGCATCGCCCAACAGCTGCACAAAGCTGGAGCAAACCTGGGTATTACCTACCTGCCGGATGAACGCGGCAAGATGGAGAAAAAAGTCGCGGAGTTGGTAGAACCCCTCAACCCCAGCTTATTTCTTCCCTGTAATGTCCAAAATGATCAACAGATTCAATCTACCTTTGAGGGAATCCGCGACCAGTGGGGGAAGCTAGACATCCTCATCCATTGTCTAGCCTTTGCCAGCAAAGACGATTTAACTGGAGATTTTAGCCAAACCTCTCGTTCTGGCTTTAACACTGCCTTAGAAATCAGTACCTACTCTCTGGTGCAGTTAAGTGGTGCAGCCAAACCTTTGATGACAGAGGGAGGTAGTATTGTCACTTTGACATATTTAGGTGGTGTCAGAGCAATCCCTAACTATAACGTTATGGGAATTGCCAAAGCGGGGTTAGAAATGAGTGTGCGTTACCTGGCTGCTGAACTAGGTCCGCAAAATATCCGCGTTAATGCCATTTCCGCAGGCCCCATCCGCACTTTGGCATCTTCAGCAGTCGGCGGGATTTTGGATATGATTCATCATGTAGAACAAGTAGCTCCCCTAAGACGCACCGTTACTCAGCTAGAAGTGGGCAACGCTGCGGCTTTCTTGTGTAGTGATTTGTCCAGTGGCATTACCGGACAAGTTCTATATGTAGATGCAGGATATGAAATTATGGGAATGTAAGATAATTTGGGCATGGGGCATTGGGAATTGGGCATTGGGCATTGAGTATTAGTAAAATTTTTGCCCATTCCTCATTTTCCATTACCCGTGCCCTATGCCCCATGCCCCATGCCCCATGCCCCATGCCCTATGCAAATTAGCAAAGTTAATTCAAACTACGACCAGTCAACTAAAACTCCTCGGATTGCCACTGTTCACCGCACCACTGGTGAAACTGATGTACAAGTTACCATCAACCTGGATGGTAGCGGAACTTGTACAGCAGCAACAGGTGTTCCGTTTTTGAATCACATGTTGCATCAAATTGCCTCCCATGGCCTGATTGATATAGATGTCCAAGCCAAGGGAGACTGGGAAATTGATGACCATCACACCAACGAAGATGTAGGCATTACCTTAGGACAAGCTTTGAACCAAGCACTAGGCGACAGAAAAGGCATTGTCCGCTTTGGTAATTTTCTCGCACCACTGGATGAAGCTTTAGTTCAGGTAGCGCTAGACTTTTCTGGACGTCCTCACCTCAGCTACGGCTTGCAAATTCCTACCCAGCGTGTAGGAACCTATGACACCCAACTCGTGCGCGAATTCTTTGTAGCACTCGTGAACCATAGCCAAATGACACTGCACATTCGGCAATTGGATGGCATTAATTCCCATCACATCATTGAAGCAACATTTAAGGCGTTTGCGAGGGCAACGCGGCTAGCAGTGGAAATCGACCCCCGCCGTGCTGGCGTGATTCCCAGTTCTAAAGGCGTTCTATGAAAGCAGTCAAATGGGGCATTGAGCATGGGACGTTAGTTATCCTTCCCCAATGCCCAATGCCCAATAATTGACACACTGCTTGCTGATGGTTATTATCAGCCTACTGGGTAATTAGTGATTTAACCGAGATGAAGTCTGTTGCAGATAACCCTGATTCTCAACTTAATACGACAGACACTCCGCCAGTAGTCCTAACTTCTGAGTTGCGAAAAGTCTATCGCACTGGTTTTTGGCTAAATCAAAAAGTCGTATGTCTCAAAAACTGTTCTTTAACAGTTTACAAAGGCGAAACCTTTGGGTTGCTCGGGCCAAATGGTGCGGGTAAAACCACTCTTTTAAAATTGTTGCTGGGAATTATTCGTCCGACCTCTGGACGGGGATTATTATTGGGTGAGCCACTAGGCGATCGCAGTATTAAGCAACATATCGGCTATCTGGCCGAAAATCCCTATTTGTATGACTATCTCACCGGTTGGGAATTTTTGCAGCTAGCTGCTGGGCTATTTCAAATTCCCCAAAGTGTGCAACGCCAACGCATTCCCCAACTACTGGAATTAGTGGGTTTATCCCAAGCCGATGCCAAAAAAAAGCTACTGCGCCGCTATTCTAAAGGAATGCTACAGCGTGTTGGTATGGCACAGGCGCTAATTAACGAGCCAGAATTGGTTTTTCTCGATGAACCAATGTCTGGTCTTGATCCTGTAGGACGCTACCAAATGCGGGAAATTATCCTAGCGCTCAAAGCCGTCGGGAAGACAATTTTTTTCAACAGCCACGTTCTTAGTGAAGTAGAACAGATTTGCGATCGCATTGCCATCCTCGCTGAAGGTGAACTAATTTGCTCTGGTTCCCTCAATGAACTCTTAGGTGGGGAAAACACATATCACATTAAAGGTCAAGGTGGTGACTGGGAAATTCTCAAAAAATGGATACCCACTCTCAGATTTGAGCCTGATGGTTCCTGGCAAGGTACATTACAAGATGATTATTATGATTTCCTCGCCAGTCTTCGGCTCATGGAAGGTAAAATTATTGCAATGAATTTGTCCCGTCACTCCCTAGAAGAGTTTTTTATTCAACAAATCCAAAGAAAAAATAACTCACTCAATTAGTCTTCTTGCTTCTTGCCAAAGAGTAAATTGTGGGTTATGTTGAGGAACAAAATCCAAAACTTCTGCCTTTTTGAGTTGAGCTTTCTCAACGCAAACCCAGACAAAATAAAATTCCGATCTGTTATCAAGGTTATTTATATTTATTAGTTAACAAAAAAATTATTGTATAAACTGCGTTTAGTTGCGTAAATCCTATATTTTTTGATAATTGCTCTATTTCCGCAGCATTAACTTTAAGTTAACTTCACTAAAAATTCAAATTCAATAAACAAACTTCCTCCGGAAAATCGCACTTTTCGAGGAAAATAAGAGTGTCGGGGAACTTGAATACTTAGGTATAGTCAAAATAAAAATGTTTAGACAGTACTTTATTGATCGTAGTTTCATAGTCTCAGGTAAATATGCTTAACACAAGTTTGTTTAAATTTCTAACTCAGCCAGTTGTGGGTGTGGCTTTGTTAAGTGCTGTCAATGTCGCTGTGCCATGTGTCACTCTAGCTCAGGGACAACCATTACCACCAACTACACAAACACCAACCACATCAACACAATTAGATACTAATTATTCATTAGGAGGCGGGGATCTCATCCGTGTAAATGTATTTGAAGTCCCCGAATATACAGGTGAATACCAAATTCCGCCAGGTGGAGCGATCAACCTGCCTTTAATTGGCAGTGTATCAGTTCTCGGTCTGACAACTGAACAGGCTGCTGACGAAATTGCTAGAAGATATGCTCGCTTCCTGAAACGTCCCTTAATCTCAGTCAATTTGTTATCGCCTCGCCCGATTAATATTTTCGTTGCCGGAGAGGTGACACGTCCAGGAGCTTATACCCTGAGCTTGAGCGGAGGCGCAGGGAACAATCCAGGCGTACAATATCCCACTATATTGGCCGCATTGACAACAGCGCAAGGAGTAACCTTGGCTGCGGATGTGACTCAAGTTCAATTACGGCGTAAAATAGGACGTTCTTCAGAGCAAACCGTCAGCATTAATTTAAAGGAACTCATCCAAACAGGCAGATTAACACAGGATATTACCTTACGGGATGGAGACACTATAGTTGTGCCAACTGCAACCAACTTCAACGTTGCAGAATCCCGCAATATATTTGCAGCTAACTTTGCCGCCAGCCAAACCACACCCCGCACAGTCACAATTATTGGTGAAGTTAACCGTCCTGGTTCGTATCTTGTCACCTCAGGAAATACAGATGCCCAAGGAGGCGCAACCACTAACAGTGGGACTGCCAGTCCCACTGGTTTACCAAATGTGACGCGGGTAATTCAACTAGCTGGGGGAATTACAGCACAGGCTGATGTTCGTAATCTCAAGCTACGCCGACCGACAAGAACTGGCTCAGAACAAGCTATAGATATCAATCTTTGGCAACTATTGCAGAGTGGTGACGCCAATCAAGATATCATTGTGCAAGATGGAGATACGATTGTTATTCCGACAGCAACTGAAATCAACCCCGCAGAAGCGACTCAATTAGCTACCACTACTTTCTCTCCTACACGCATTCAAGTTGGTGTGGTAGGCGAAGTTAAAAAACCAGGGTTAACAGACGTTCAGCCGAATAGCTCTTTAAATCAAGCTATACTCGCTGCTGGCGGATTTAATGATGCCAGAGCTAGTAGTAAGGCTGTTGATTTGATTCGCCTCAACCCTAATGGTTCTGTCACTAAACGTATAGTAAAAGTGGATTTCTCCGCCGGAATTAATGAGCAAACTAATCCCATACTCCGCAATAATGATGTTGTAGTAGTCAGCCGATCTGGTGCAGCTGCTTTTGGCGATACCGTAAACACTGTAACTGGACCTCTAGGTATTGTCTTGAATCTTCTGAACTTGTTCGGACTCTAGTTTAAGAGATAGATGCAAATTGGGGGCGTTGGTCAACCCTTTTCGTCCCTAAAATTGCACTATCCTTGAATCAAAGCTCAATAGTCAAGAGTTAATATCGCTCTTCCATCACTCTCGCTAACTAAAAATCGAAGCTAACTTTTAAACCTTATATAGCAATATGCTTGGGTTAGTGCCAAAAGCCTTAACCCAAGCGTATTGCCTTATATAGGAAGAGGATTGAAGCCTTTATTTTCTAACAGAATGCTATTAATCATGATTTTTTGGTTAAAAGCCTTGTGCCGTAGCAACTTTGGCTTTATTCTTCGCTAACAGGATTTTTTTACACACTTTGTTGTAAGTACTCAAGTTGATTATGATAATGAGAATATTTTAGAAGGCAGAGGCGATAAATGATCCTCTCTGCCTTCTTTTTGGGTTTTTATTGATTCTCATTATCATAAGAATTATTTAAGTAAATTAACCAATTGATAACAGATATACTATCTTACCCACAGATACCGCTTATACACAGTAGAATGATGTCGAATTGGAAATGATGCCATTTGTACGGTTGCTTAGTGTCCATTAATGGCTAACTCTGGGTACTGATAAGTTTTTTTCAGTACTTTTACCAGATAGTTATTGTTTTGTAGAACACAGGGTGAAGGAGGCAGGAGGCAGGAGGTTAATCTTGTAGTGTAGGCTTCAGACCTACACTGATTGCAGGACACCAAATCAGAGATTTGGAGTGGGGCTTAAACCCTTGCTCACCAGAGAGGTCGCGGCACGAGACAGAGAGAGAGTGGTCACTGAGCCTTGCTGAAGTGCAGTATTCCTCCTGCCTACTGCCTCTCTTGCTAAAAATGTATTTCATCCATATTTACGCGAAAATACCCAGGCATAAGCCCCAAAAATCGTGTATTAACTTGTACTCAACCGTTACACGACCGGATCGAATACTGAGTTACTGACTAAGGCTAGAGCTACTGACCGTTGACGATTCAGTTTTTACAACATACCCTATTTTTCCCTATGATGATTCATGGTTTCAGTTTTCTCAGTTTGAGCGCATCTCTTGTACTTCCCTGGGCATTAACAGGTCTGGTTCAAGGACAGAGAATAACAGAGTCTTTAGTTAGAGATGTTCGTCAGTCATCGACTGTTCAAGAAATGCGACTACCTAGCCGCAAGCTGATCAGCAGAGTATCAACTGCGACAACATACTATGTTAGTGGTAATGGAAACGACAGAAATAGCGGACTCACTACCTCATCCGCCTTTAGAACAATTCAAAGGGCAGCAGATCTGACAGACCCTGGCGACACAGTATTGATTATGAACGGAGTGTACACAAATTCACGCAATGCTGGCAGTGTGGTAAGTATTCAACGTTCTGGAAATGCCAAAGCATGGATTAGGTATAAAGCATATCCTGGACATTTCCCAAAAATTAAGCATAATACATGGAGTGGTATCGGGTTGTCAAATGGAGTTTCATATATCGAGATCAACGGGCTAGAGGTCATAGGGAATAATGCCAACATCAGCCTTGGTTATGCATTAAGTCAGAAGTGGAACTCATCAAATCCGCGTACAAATGGAAGCTGCATAAGCATTGAGGGACGCGATCGTCCTGTTCATCACATAAATATTTTAAACAATAAAGTGCATAACTGTGGAGCAGGAGGTATCTCAGTAATCGGGGCTGATTATGTAAAGGTGGATAATAACACTGTGTTTAATAACGCCTGGTATAGTGTCTATGGTAACAGTGGCATTTCGTTGTTGATGAATTGCAATACTGACAACAACCGGGGATACAAGATGTTTGTGACCAACAACAAGGTCTACAGAAATCGCATGTACATTCCCTGGATTGGATCTGGAACAATCTCAGACGGTAATGGCATTATTGTCGATGTTTCAAAACTTGGTAAGAATGGTCCATATCGAGGACGAACTTTAATTGCAAACAATATCAGCTACAAGAATGGCGGTTCGGGTATTCATACCCATGAGAGTGAGCATATCGATATTGTCAACAACACGGCATATGAGAACGGGCAAAGTAAAAACCTTAAAAAAGGGCAAATATATGCTGGTTATTCATCTGATGTCAAGATTTTCAATAATATTATCTCTACTAACCCTGGTGAAAAGGCGAACAGCAACACGAGGAATACCAACGTCACCTATGACTATAATCTTTACACCAAGGGTGCTGTGATCACTGTGATGGGAGCTAATGATATGATTGGAGATGCAGACTTTATGAATCCCTCAAATGCTGACTTTAGACTCAAAGCAAGGAGTGCGGCGATCAATAGGGGTTACTATTGGAAGGATTTGAAAACTGATTGTACAGGTAAACCTCGTCGTGCTGGTAGATATGATATTGGGGCATACGAATATCGGTAATATTTATATCATGTCCTGCTATCTGTCGATAGTTCCGTCAGGCTTAAGTCTACGCATACACAAAATTAGGACTTACGCATTGACAAGAGAACCAAAATATGTATAGTCGGAAAACGGATATCTGTACTAGGGGCAATTCATAAATTGCCCCTACGCCGGGTATATCTACCATCAAATAATGATTAATAAAAGCCTAAAACGGCCTATTTTGGTAAATGCATACCATGATTGTTTTGTACAATCCATAAGTCCTAAAAATTAGCCCTTTCAAGCTGAACGTTTGTACTATTAAATAAATGACGTTTTAACCCGACTTTGGTATGTTGGCGTATGCGTAGGCGTAGCCCAACCTAGGCATCGCTTAATTTACACTCAAAAAATTTGGAGTTTAATGCATAAATTCTTTGTTGAATTCCAGCCGATGCCTGAAATGCCGTAAAAAGTTTGATAGTACATACAGCAGATTTCAAGGAAGGTGAATTACACCATCTAAGCCTCAAAGCTAGGCACATAGCCTATTTTAATTCTGAATTCTGACGCCTCGCCTCGCGTGAGCGTCTCCGGCTTTGCTCCTGAATTCTCCTGTATGCTGGCCTTCAAAGGGCTAGTCCTAAAAATAATAAACTTACGAAGGCAGGCTTATTATTTTCTGGCTAATTAAACAGACATCATATACCAGTTATGGTGTTCAGTTCACTTATGAGATAAAATCCTCGTTTATACAGAGCTTTTGTCTGGAATACGTTTTTGTTGCTTAACCACTTTTGTCAAATCTTGATGACTAAAGTATTCTTTAGCATGGTTGAAATAACTACTAGATTCATTTTTATCAATAATACCATTCACGACTAAACCTAAGACGTTGTGACGGGATCTCTCTAGCATTTCTTCAGCAGCAGCTGCACTGTTAGAATCAATTACCTCTGGTCGAGCTACTAACAAAATCCCATCAGTCATTTGGCTTAAAGTCAAAGCATCAGCTGCCAAAAGGAGGGGAGGAGCATCAATAATCACAAAATCATAGTTATATTGAGATGAGAAATTTTCAATTAGTGATGCCATCCGTTTTGAGTCAAGCAAAGCAAGTGGGTTGGGAGGTCTAACTCCAGCAGTTAAAACATCAAGGTTATCCATTACCTTAGATACAGCAATCTCAAATTCAGCCTGACCTACAAGAACCTCACTCAAACCAACTGCATTGGTTAGTTGCCAGAGATGATGCTGAGAAGGAATTCGCATATCTGCATCAACTAATAAAACTTTACGTCCTAGTTGAGCGATCGCTGCCGCTAAATTAGCTGAAACTGTAGACTTGCCTTCTTTAGGAACTGCGCTAGTTACCACAATCGTTTTGAGTACTTTATCTGAACTCAGGAATTTCAGATTGGCTTGAATCATCCGATACATTTCACTCGTTAAAGAATGGGGAGTGTCTCTGACGGCAATTGTTTGAGCTGCTGATTCTGCATTTGAATAACGGGAGCGAACTTTTTTAACAGACAAAGGAACAATTCCCAGCAAAGTATATCCAAATACATCTCTAACTTCTTTAAGTGTTTTTAGAGATCTATCTCTCATTGATAGGAAGAGCACTGTTGTGGTAGCAAAGAATAAACCGAACAGCACTCCTAGCACCAAAACAATTATTTTTTTGATTAGTACTTGCTTTTTGGGTACTAAAGCCTGAGAAATAATCCGAGAAGTAGCTGCATTAGTATTTTCAACTAACTGTAATTCTTGAACCTTTTTCAATAGAGTTTGATAGGTCGATTCTGCGACTTCAACTTTCCGTTCTAACTCCCGCTCATTCTGTGCCAACTGGGGTATGAGTTTCACTCGCTGTTCGTAGCTAGAACGGGAATTATATAGAGAAGAGAGTCTTTTAGTTAAGCCAAAACGCTGTATTTCTGACTGGAGAAAACTTTGGATAAGGCTTTGTCTGAGTTGGCCAACCTGCAATTGACTCTGGGGAACTTCTCTTTGATTGCCAATAGTCTGACCAACTTCCTGTTGCAGGAGAGATTTTAAATTAGCTTTTTTTGCTTCTAGGTTAATAACTACGGGGTTGTCATCTAAGAAACGGCTACGCTCAACCGCTAACTGCCGATCAGTGTCTTGAAGTTGTGTCAGAACTCCCTGTACTGCCGGTGACTGACTAAGGGCACTCACAGCGATCGCGTCCTGAGAATTTAGCTCTACTTTCTGCCGCAGTTCATTGGTTTGGGCGTTTACCTCATCCAGTTGAGCCTTAACAGTATCCATCTCACTGTCTAGATTTCCAATAGTCGTAACGGCTGACTGTGTTTCCGCTGTTAAATCTGCAATCTGATGCTTTTGTTTAAATATACGTAGTGCTACTTCTGCATTATCAACAGCAGCTTGAGTTTTAGGAAGCTGCTTGGCCATAAATTGACGAGTTGCTCCCGCCTCAGAGCGATTTGTCGTAATATCATTTTCTAAATAAAAATTCATAATTGTGTTGACCACTGCCGATGCTTCTTCAGGGTCATGGCTGCTATAGGTAATTCGCAAGACATCTGTCCCACCAAGAATTTTTACAGTCAGGGCTTTTAGTAGCGCTTCTACTTCCAGAGGTTTACCTTCGTTGTCTTTGAGTTGTAGTTTGTCTATTGTCCGCTGCAAAAAAGTAGGCGAAGAAATAACTTCTATCTGACTGCTTATAGGATTTTGAGTTGCTACCAAGGGTTTCAAATCTCCTGTGTCTCCTCCTTCAGCGAAACTAGGCGAAAGGCTAGTTCCAGCTACTTTAAAAGCGGGAACTCTGAATAACAGTTTTCCTTCTGCCTCATAGGATGGCTTCATAAATTGTGTAGCTATAGCACTGAGCATAACTGTAGCTACAAATATCGCAGTAGCAGGTCGCCACCATCGTTTCAATATCAATAAGTAACGACTAAGGTCTAAATCAATAGATTCTCTAGATTCCATAAATTTTTCTGACATAAATCTTCCAAAGTACAGGTCTTAAGCAAGAAACTAAAAATTGACTTAGAGCAGTGGCAAACCAGTGCAATTGACAAGACTGATATGATTTTACAAATAGTATAGACTATTGGAGTTAAAAATTTAGTTCCCATTTGCTTGGGGCACAAATCTGACACAGTTATTGAGCTATTGAGCAAAAACTTTGATAAATTTAGGATTTGGGTGAGTTAAAGGTATCCTAACTGCAACAGCATAAATCAACCCTTGAGCAGTAGGACGTTCAGTTAAAAACTTTTTGCCATTAGCCATTAGGATTAAAATTTATTTCTGGATTATCAAAGGCTTAATTATTTTTCCTCAAAGAAATAATATTATATGGCTCTACCACTTGTCAAATCACTCATGCTAGCCTACCCAAAGTTCATCAGCCAAGTAAAACACTTGCCGTCTAGTCAGTCGGCAATTTTTGACCATAACATCTACTCACTACTCAAGCTCACTTAATAGTGATTCTGAAAAGTAGCTACTAGCTTTGCCAGATTTTATCATAAGCCTCTAACAGTTTCGGAGCTTGATATTGCCACTCCAGGATCTCCTCCATTCTGCGTCGCCCCTCGGCTCCTATCTTTTCTCTACGTTCAGGAGAATCTAGAAGCTCCAGAATTTTGTCTGCAAACTCCACCTCATCATTAGGCTTGGCATAAAGAGATGCTTCCTGTGCAGAACGTCTTCCCTCTCGCAAATCAAACTGGACAATTGCTTTTCCCATCGCCATGTATTCGAGGATTTTATTCATCGTGCAGTTTTCGTTATAAGCAGATGTTGGAGACGGTTCTACACACACGTCGCAACTGGAAAGCCGCTCTAAAAGTTCTTCCCCTTGCTTAAACCCTGTAAATTCTACGAATTCAGTCACTTTTAACTCTTTAGATAAGTCCTTGAGTTTTTCAGCCGCAGGTCCACTACCGATCAGCATAAAGTGAATATCAGAGCGATTTTTTTTCTTGACAATGTAATCTACCATTCTCAGGAGATAATCAATTCCCTCTGGTTCGCCCATCACACCCATGTACCCTACCAAATAGTTTCTACCTCTACGGTATTTGGGGTTTGGTGGCATTCGGCGAAAGCGCGAAAGGTCAGGCGCACTGCGAACTACAAAGACCTTCTCTGATTTCTTGTGCCCACGGTTAAGAGCTACTTCTCGGTGTGACTCGTTCGTTGAAATTGCCATGTCTGCTGTGGCATAGGTCAACCGTTCAGCCCAACGTAATCCATGATAAAAAATATCGCGCCGTTGATACTTAGCTTCATACATCTCCGGACTGAGGTCATGATGATCAAAGATCACCCATGTGCCATGAAATAATTTAAACCATCCTGCTACTAAGAAAAGTAAATCCGGCGGATTACAAATATGTATAACATCAAAACCACGCTCTCGCCATACCCTTTGAGTTAGACGGAATTGCCAGTTAATCGCCCAACTGTACTCTCGGAGATAGCCAATGACCGAACTTTCTTCCGGTGGTAAAGGATGACGGTAGATGTGAATCTGCTCAATAACTTCGTAGTCTTTTTCAAAACCATTACCTGTCGGTGAAATTACGGTAACTTCATACCCAGCTTTTTGCAAAGTAGTTGCTTCCATCCATACCCGCCGATCAAAGGGAACTGGCAGATTTTCAACGATAATTAGTACTTTCTTTGGTGATGCCATAATAATCTCAATTTTTAATTAGTTTAGTAAAACACTCACTTGTCAATTATAAAATCTACCTTACTTTGGGTAACTTCTAGTCATACCTGGTAAAACTGGGCTGCATAACCTATATATTTGCATCCTCACCACTTTTAGTCTTACAGTTATTAGCTGTTTACACTCAATTGATCATCTGAATTTAACACTGAACGATATAAATCAAGGAAAGAAAGCCAGTGATTTTTAATATCAAGAGGAAAAACACTTGTTCTCGCCTTAGATCCTAGAGAAAGCCTCAGAGTCTCATTTTCAATCAAAGACTTAATGGCATCTGATAACTGCTGAACATTACCTGGATTAACGATTAATCCATTTTCAGATTGAGTAACTATTTCAGGTATACCTCCTACTGGTGTAACTATGACTGGTAATTCCCAGGCCATTGCTTCCAGCATTGATAATGGAAGACCTTCATTGTAAGAGGGCAATACAAAAACATCTGCTTCAGTTAAAAGAATATCACGTTCATGTGAACCTATCCAGCCAGGCAATTTGATATAATCTTCTAAATTTAAAGTCGTAACTAAATTGCGTGCTTGTTCTATCTCTCCATCTCCTGCCATGATCAGACTAGATATACTTTTATGTTCATTGGGCAAAAGAGAAAAGGCTTCGATCAAATCAAATGCGCCTTTACGTTTACCAATTCGTCCTAAAAAAAGTAAGTTTGCTTTTTTAGATCCTGAACGGTGTGGAACTTCAGCAGGAATTTTTACTGGATTATAAAAAACTACAACTTGTTCAGGCTTCAGACCAAGGTTTTCTATGTAGAAACTTCTCCAACTTTCGGATAATACAATTAAGCGTTGACACTTGCAAAATACCCAACTTAGCAATTGCTGTAGCCATTTTGCAAGTTCAGCATAGAAAACATGAAATTGACTACCGTGAGCATGTAGAATTATCCGCTTGTGAAATACCCAAGCTAAAAGTACCATAATTGCCTGTCGTAAAACACTGCCGCGCTGTGAAATTTCAAGTTGAACAATATCAACTTCTTCCCTGATTAACATCCACAAAAATTTATATATAGCGCTCAAGAATACCATGATTTTGATTGCTATAGCTCCTTCTTGGTGAGTAATAATATGACAGATGTCAACTTCAGAAGGAGCATACTCCAAAAAAAGCTTCTCGTAATTGGAAATGCCACCCTGCTGGAGTAAGCTAGGACCTAACAGGATAATCTTGATAGTTTTAGTTCGACACATCGGCTGTACTTTTTCAATAATTGGGCTATCCTGGGTTAATGTCTCAACAAAAGAATCAGAATTTATCATTGTTTTTAAAAGACCAAAGTAATTGCATGAAATCTTGTTAAAATCCGATTATTTTCTACTTTATTGTAGAGTTGGAAGGTTTTCCTGGAAAGGATTCATTTGTCCTGCTCAGAAAACGATTATAGCAATTTTCATTTGGGATAAATGTCAAGCACAAAAACAATGGCTTCAGAGGCTTTTTGCAATATCTATGCTATGAATTGACCTTTTTTTTCATGATTTTATTTCTTTTTCATGTTTCATTCTCACTGAGAAACATGCCGCTACATAAAGTATCCAAGTCAAACTATTCGATTCCAGTAAGTTAGATTCAGTAAGGCTAGCTATAAATATATATGTCATATGTATAAGTGGCCAAATATCTAATGCGCTATTACTACCACGCATCCAAATGAATCCTTGCATGTAACTGCGCCAAAATCCTAAGAAGAATAACCCTAACCCTAGAAGACCCAAATCAAGGCAAAGAGCCAGATAACCACTGTGGGGGTGGTTTGGGGTCCATCCAGCATTGAGCCAAATATAAGCAGATTCGCCATCCCATCCTTGCCAGAATCCGCCATAACCATAACCGATCCAAGGATGTTTCCAAATCATATCGATTACTAATGGCCACAAGTCTGTTCGACCCGTCAGTGTCGCATCTTTACCAATTGAATTTAACAGGACACCAGCGTTATTAGATAACCAAAAATATAAAGTTTGGCTGATAGTTGCCATCATTATTAGGGTTGGTACCATCACCTGGTATGGCCAACGCCAAATTTGAAAAGCAAAAAATGCCAATACTATAATTAATAGATTAAATACAGATGAAGTCGAACCAGCAAGCAGTAATAGTAGTATTGACAAGCTAAACCCCCCCCAGAAAAGCCAACGATGTCTTTGACTTCGTTGATAACCAAGGATTAAAAAAACTATACTACTGGTTACCATCCTTCCTCCCAAACCGTTTTTGTGCGTGAAAACTCCACGCCACAGTGGTTTACCAAGGTCGCTCTGTATCCCGTATTTAGGCAAGGCTAGAGCGAAAATGAAACTCAACACTATAATAATCCCAAAAGTCCAAGCAAGTAAATAGAATTGCTGTTTTAAGCTGTATCGCGAAACAAAATACAGACCAAATAAACTGGAACCAATGAGAGTCAAACTATTTTTTAATGTTGTTGAGGGTTCAAAAGACCAAATAATAGAAACAGCAGCCAACATTAATAAAGAATAAAGGAAGATATCTTTACTAAAGACAAGGACATAAAGAGTTTTCTTCCAACGCAAAACTAGTAGTAATAAGGTAATTGCATAGATGACGAAAAAAACAATCCGATTCAAGGAGCTATCATATTCTACCGCCTCATCCTGTCCTGCTCCCCCTGACAGGATGAGAGTTAAGATTGCCCCTGAATAAACTAGCAAGGCTACAACTGTGAATCCCTGCTCCGCATAAATTAGTAGTTTTCTCATAAATTAAGTAATATTTTGCATATTCATTTTTCTATAATAAATTTGGGCTGTTTGAGCAGCAATATTTGACCAATTTAAATCTTCTTGACAACGAACTAGTGCCGCAGTTTGCATACGTTCTTGCAAGTCGCGATCGCTTAACAAACAAATTATGGCATCAGCTAGAGCTTTAACATCACGAGGTGGAACTAACAACCCATCTTTTTTATGCTGAACTATCTCACTCAATCCCCCTACCTCAGAAGCTACAACCAGCGTTCCCATTCCATAAGATAAAGCTGCCACACCACTTTGAGACGCTTCGATGTATGGCAGAACTGTTAATGTGCTGCGTTTAAATAGATTACCTACTTCTTCAATGGGGATAAAGTCATTGATAATCTCGTAACGTTTTTCATCATAACCATTAGGGAAATACTGCATGATGTTTTCTCCCCTTCCAGCAATAATCAGCTTGACTTCAGGTATAGATTCAGCAATTAAGGGCATAGCCTCAAGTAAATATTTCAATCCCTTATAAGGCAAGATGCGTCCAAAAAATAGCAATGTATATGGCTCACGGGCTTGAATATTTAGACTACCCCGACGCTGATACAAACTACCAAGTTCTCCATGAGGTAAAACATTGACTCGGTCTTGATGTATACGAAATTGTTCAATTAAAATCTTTTTTAGTTCATGAGTATGGACAATCAATTGTTGGGAACGATAGAAGGCAATACGCCTAGTATAATCGGAACCAAACACAGCAATTTTATCACCTGGGTGACGGAATATATCGTGGATAGTTGTCACCAATGGTGGCATCTTGTTAAGTAACAAAGTCCAATCGTACCAAGGATCATTAGTTTCTTGCACATGTAAAACATCTGGCTGTATGTCTTTGATGATATCCATCATAGTGCCCATAGCCAACAGGTTGCGCGGGTCGCGAATCCGTGGTTTTTTAAAGCTAATGACGCGGATACTGGAATCAAGAACATTCCTACAGACATTTGACACTTTTTCTGGATGAATTAGCGTTAAATCAACATATTTAGCCAGACTGTTTGCTAGTTCAATCGTGTAGTCTTCAAAGCAAAAATGTAATAAAGCAACTTTAATCATAATTAAAATTATATTCTCAATTAGATTATTTATTCCACAATTTTGGCTGCCTTACTTGTATAATTTTATATTAAACAATTACTGCTCTCTTAAAAGTTTCATCCATAAAAAACGAAACCCGCCAAATGCACGAATACCTAGATAAATCACAAATAAACCATAGGCACAAGTTGCAATAATTAGAGTGTATATAAAGTCTAAGCTAATTTTTTCCAATAAAATGAATATAGGTAGCATCAAAAGGCATATTAGTAAGGGTCGGCGCATAACTCGCCATAAATTTAACGAAAATAGGCGAGTATAGGTGAAGTAAATATACTGACTAAAACCAATAATAGTCATTAATAATGCCATTAAAGCTGCACCTAATAACTGATATTGGGAAACTAATGCCACACCTCCCAAGCTTCCTAATGTAGTCGTAATAACCACTTCACGCAGGTTAACTATCTCAAAACCATTGGCTACAAGTACATAGGACAGTGAGCGGGTAAAAGGCAAAAAAACCAGTGATACAGCACTTAAACGAAGGGCTAAATTTGCTTGAGCAAAGCTAGGATTATAGATCAAAACTAGTAAATCTTTACCAAAAAATAACAGCCCAATCAATAAGGGTAATGCCATAATTAGTAGAATTTCAATAACATTTTCACTTATCTGCCTCTGCCTTTCCCGTCCTTGCTCTACTGCCTTTGAAAATCTTGGGAACATTGCTAAAGTTATACTGTTAGCAATAATCGAAAAGGGTAGTAGCAATTGTGATATTCCACCAAATAGACCCACTAAAAACTCATTTCCTAACAATGAAAGAATCAATATTTGAACTCTACCATTGAGTACAGCTATTCCTTCAATAGCAAAAAATGTCCGCGCACTTTTGATTGTATTCAAGACAAAATTCCCATCAATCTGCCATTCTATTTTGACTAACCGGATGATGAAAATCCATTCAATTACTAAAATTAGTGTTTCCGAAAAGCATAGAATCGCCCCCAGATATTCAATTCCATATTTCAGTTGCATCGCCCAAATCATTATTATTACGCGTACGATGTACACTGGCACTGTAGAGATAGCAATTAGATGCATTTTTTCTTGAGCTTGAAAAATTGCCTCCGTGATGTTGGAAAGTGCAAAAGGAATGATCGTTAAGCCCATGATGTAGCAAACAGTCGAGGTTTTGGAGCTATAGGGAAGTAAAAATACTACAATCACCAACGCCCCATAACTGAAAAAACTAAATATTAACTGTAGCCAGGTACCACTCATTAAATAAACTGGTGTTTTTTGTGGCTCACGGGCTAGTTCTCTGGTAAACAATGTCTTTAGCCCCTGTGAAGCAATGCCCACAAAGATAAAGTAGTAGCTATATGCTAGTAGATACTGTCCTAAAGCCTCAGCTCCTAGAGTACGAGCAATAAAAGCAGTTAATACAAAGGCTGTAATGCTTTGCGCTAACCGATTGACTATCATTGACAGGGAATTACTTATGAATTTGTACTTTTCTACCATTCTTAAATTATTAATCAGTTTATTTCGTTAATTTTGAATTACCAATACCTATAAATCTCATAACTTACTTTTTATGATATATAGTTAGAAGTTTTTTGAGATGTTCCATAGATAGCAGTCATAGGAATCAATGACGAAAATGCATTTTCGTTTAGCTTCTATCATCGCACGCTTGAGTGTGCAACTCATGGCAAAATTTATTAACAAATTTTTGGTTTGTAAATCCCAAAGCTTCTATCGCGCTTAGACACGTATTTTTTCACTCAGTAAAGTAGAAAAATCTAGATTTAATGCGTGAAAAATTGTACTATCAAACTGCAATATTTATATTAATACCTAAACTGTATAATTTTAATGTCCGGTATGGTTTTGTTTTTGTTACTTAGTATGCGCCTTCTTTTTTCAAAACTACCATAACTGTTTTGAGGAGAATTTCAAAGTCTAACCCAAGCGACCAATTTTCGATGTAGTTAAGATCAAGATTAATCACTTGTTCAAAATCTAAAATATCAGAGCGACCTGAGACTTGCCAAAGACCTGTAATTCCAGGTAAAACTTCATGTCGGATAAAATGATGTTCAGAAAATTTATCAACATCTCTAGTAGGTAAAGGGCGAGGTCCTACTATACTCATTTCTCCAAAAATAACATTAAAAAGTTGAGGTAATTCGTCTAAGCTATAAAGTCTAAGAAATTTTCCAACACGGGTAACGCGAGGATCGTCTTTAATTTTAAAGATAATCCCATCTTTTGTTTCATTTAATGCTTCTAATTCTTTCTGCAATTTTTCAGCATCAGACCTCATCGTTCGGAATTTCCATACTTTAAACTGTTGCCCATGTAAACCTACACGGGTTTGTCTGTAAAATACTGTGCCGGGAGAGTCCAGTTTTATAGCTATAGCTATAGCTATATAAATAGGGAATGATAACATTACAAATAAAGTCGCGAAACAAAAATCACAACTACGCTTGATCCAAAAATCTTTACCTGTAATTATCGGACAATCCAAACTCAGGCAAGGCATTCCTCCTATTTTATTAAATTCTATGTTTCTATAAATTGGTTTTAATTCCATTGGTAAAATATGTACTTGTATGCCGGATGCTTGAAATAACCAGCATAAAAACATTCTATTTTTTAGAGCATCCCAAGATATAAAAACTTCTGTTACACCTAATTGATTAAGTTGATTCAATGTTTGTTGACGTTGATATCTGTCTAATGAATTAGCATTCGCCGTTCCAGATACTATATAGTGTTTTTCTTTTTTTATAAAGCTAGCAATCTGCTCATGATCTTGTGGATCACAAATAATGAATACCGAAGAACGAACTATTTTTTTCTGCTTACGCAGATATTCAAGAGCAATGTTTACAGCATACCTACCAGTACAGATAAATAATATACTCAACAACCAAGATAATAATATTAATCTTGGACGTGTAATATCAACAACTGGTTTATACAAAAAAGAAACAAGGAGTATTAATCCATGAGCAAAAGTTAGCGATTTGATAATATTGAAATAGTCATAGCGTTTTTGACCTTCTCGATAAATACCTTCGACAGCTAATGATCCTATTTGAATCCCAATAGTTATTAAAATCGGTAAATAATAACTCGGTATATACCAAGTAAAATGCCCATAGGAAGACTGATATCCAGCTAAAATCCAAGCTAGGGATAAAAGAGTATAGTCTACTAAAAACAATGTTGTTAATCTTAGCCACCACGAACCCTTGCGTACTTTGACAAATCCAGATGCACGCAAATCCAAAGGTACTTCACTGAATTTATTTGTTGTAATGCCTTGATTACTCATAGTTAGGAACACTTGGTGTAGTTAAAATTTGATGCAAACTTATATAAGACAAGTGGGGGATCTCACATTTTTATTTCAAAGAAACCTCCCCTTTGTAGTCTACTATTAACCATTTTCTTCGGAGTAACTTTAAGTTCTTGATCAAAAGCATCTTCCAGATCGTTTGAGTGCCGTTAATACCCAGATACTTAGCTTTTCTTGGAGGGTAGAATCCAGTTTAGTCTGGAAAATTTGAGTTTCGATGCCAAAAAAGATTTGTTGGTGAGTTAACTTATAGTTGAATAAAGTTCCTGACATTTAATGATTAAGGAGGTCAGGTAAGAATATTATGATTTTTAATGTGCGTAATAAATGGGCTGAATCACTACAGTTCTATTGCAGATTTCAACTTCCTTCTATGAGACAATGATATTCCTTCCGAAATTCATATCTACTTAGATTAATTCAGTTTTGCTTAGAAGCTTCTCTGTTTCTTTACGCATAATTACTGATTAACAAAACTTACACAAACAACATATAACGAAAAGCATCAAAAGTTTGATCATTGTTACAAAACTTTACACAATCTATTTTCCGTTGACCTCAATTAATAAGTAATAAGCTGACACTATTGATAATCAGCGCGATCAACTCAAAACCTCGCCAATATACGGCTTGTATCTTACCAGGCATGGATTTTAGGACTTTTATGTACACCGTAGCTAGTAGCGCAGGGGGCTGGGGGATTAGGTTTTTGATTAATGAATCGATGCTTTAGATTACATTTTGGACGGTAAGTACCCGATGTTAATTCTCATGTTGTTAAGCTTTTGAAGGCCCAAAAGGGCTGTTACCTTACGGATGGGACTGTAGTTTCTACCAGAAGAGTGAAGTTATATAAATAAAACCCACCTACGTGGTTTCATGAAGTTCGGGTAATTCTTTAAGAAAATAATATTATAACTTTACATGAATTTTATATAGAAGCAAACAAAATGAAGATTCGGTAAGAATTATTTTTTAGCTCGGCGGATTTTACTAAAAAACGATAATGTACTAATGTACTTTTATAATCGATTAGGTTATGAGATGGCTTAGATTAGAAACAAGCACAAACTTATTTGTTGAACTTAATAATAAGATAATAAGCGTTTAATTAAATGCCTGTTGTTGGCTAAAATCAAAAATTAATTCTTTGGACTTAATTGCGATTTAGAGTTTCAATAAATAAAATATGGGGTTAAATTATGGTAATCGGCAAATTCAATATAAATGGATTAGGCAGATTTCTGAACACACAAAAGTGGCGTTGGCTGACAAAGTTGCATCTAAATAATTTAAAAGTTAATCGGATTCTGCGACCTATAGACGATTCGGAAATAGGTAAAACGCAGGTAGAAGTAAACAATTTATCTCTTTCAGAAACAGATTATAAGAATTTTGTAAATTCAGATGTACTTAGTAAATATAATCAGCTTGGCTATGTCCATTCCAAGCCTCTTGAATACCTAACGACAATGACTCTGTTAGATTTGAAAGAGGGTGATGAAATATTAGATGCTGCCGGTGGGGAAAAAGCTGAATATATCAAGGCTTTAATGGCGGTTTCTGACTTTAAATTGACTGCTTACTGTCAAGACTCTTTATTAGATGGAAAAGCCGCAGATGGAATTAAATACATTGGTGGCTCTATTGATGCAATCCCCCTCCCAGATGAATCTTTAGATGGAATTAGCTGTCATCACTCTTTTGAGCATTTTCGAGGTGATTTGGATATTGAGTTTATTAAAGAGGCAGTACGTTTATTGAGAGTGGGCAGAAAACTTGTAATTGCACCGCTATTTCTAGCTAACGAGTATGCAGAAATCTGGAATAATAAACAGATTCAGAAGTCCAGTGTTGAAACAGCGATCGCAATTTTTGACAATACTTCAACGTTTGCTGGATGGGGCCCATATGAAGGGTTTGCTAGAACTTATAGTCCGGCTGCGTTTAAAGCAAGAATTATTGACAATTTGCCTAGCAACTCTCAGGCAAAAATTTACAAAGTTTTTGTAGATGGAAAACCCGTGCCAGATATCAAAAAAAATTATCATCAACCTCTGGTCAATTCGGAAATGAAGGCACTGGTAATAGCCAAAAATTAGACACCAACTTTTGAGTTTAGTAAGTTTTATCTTGGTATATGAGAGTTAGTGGTATTTCTCTGATTTTCTATAGATTGGGGGCTGTATTAGCTGACATCCCTTTTTGTCTAAACTTCAGTTGAAGTGCTTTGATGTTTAATTGGTATCAAAGTACAATTGTATTAAACACGATCGCTACTTTGCTGTGGATGACTCCCGACAATTGATAGATCGACTGAAACTTATATATAAAATGCAGATAAATAATAGCCAGACTTCAAAATATAAACAAAATATTCCGTTAGATACTTTAACTCATATTATCGGCACTCAAGTTTTACAGGAATGGAATGACAGCCAAGCAGTCCATCATCAGGATATGTGCATCCATCAGATGTTTGAGATGCAAGTTGAGCGATCGCCTCAAGCCATTGCTGTAGTATGTGAAAATATACAACTTACTTATCGGCAGTTAAACCAACGGGCGAATCAGTTAGCGCACTACTTACGTACTTTAGGCGTTGGACCGGAAGTACTTGTGGGCATTTGCTTAGAGCGCTCTTTGGAGATGATTGTCGGGTTGCTGGGAATTCTCAAAGCTGGAGGCGCTTATGTGCCTTTAGATCCGGCATATCCCTCAGAACGTTTAGCTTTCATCTTGTCAGACACGCAGACACCAGTATTGTTAACCCAAGAAAAATTCCTCAATAACTTACCACCTCATCAGGCGCAAGTAATTTGTCTGGACTCAAACTGGCAAGGGAATATCGGAAATAGTCAAGAAAATCCGATAAATGAGACGACAACTGATAATCTCATCTATGTAATTTACACATCTGGTTCTACAGGACAGCCCAAGGGTGTAATGATTCCTCACCGGGGGATCTGCAATCAACTCTACTGGAAGCAAACAACCTTTGGATTAACTCAGGCAGACAAAGTTTTACTGACTATTTCTTTTAGCTTTGACCCCTCAGTGTGGCAGATATTCTGGCCATTGTGCTTCGGAGGGCAATTGATCATAGCTCGGCCTGGTGGACATCAAGATACCGCCTACCTTGTGAAGGTGATTACTGAGCAGCAAATCACCGTCCTAGCCTTAGTGCCTTCTATACTCCGTGTCTTACTCGAAGAGAAGGGAATTGAAAATTGCCGATTCATCAGGCACATTACCTGCGGTGGTGAAGCCTTACCTGGCGAACTCATAGAGCGCTTTTTTGCCCAACTGAATTTGGACAATGTTCTGCATAATTGTTATGGGCCAACAGAAGCTTCCATTGATACCACTTTCTGGAGTTGTCAGCGCGGTACTAATTACGTCATTGCTCCCATTGGTCGCCCCATTACTAATGCAGAGATTCACATCCTCGATGAAAATTTGCAGCCTGTGCCTGTTGGTGAATCAGGTGAACTGCACATTGGCGGTATTGGTCTAGCGCGAGGTTATCTGAACCGTCCAGAATTGACCACAGATAAGTTCATTTTTAACCCTTTTAGCTCTGAACTTGGGGCACGTCTTTACAAAACTGGGGACTTGGCACGTTATTTAAGTGATGGTAATATCGAGTTCCTTGGTCGCATTGACTACCAAGTGAAAATACGTGGCTTCCGAATTGAATTGGGAGAAATTGAAGCCATATTAGGTCAACATCCGGCACTGACGCAGACTTTAGTCATAGCTAGAGAGGATGTTCCTGGCGATAAACAACTCGTGGCATATGTTGTTGCTTGTCCAGAGGAAATCCCTAGCCAGGTTGAATTGCGTCGCTTTTTGTCAACTCGGCTACCTGTATACATGGTGCCTACTTTTTTTGTATTTTTGGACACCCTACCATTAAATCCCAATGGTAAAATAGACCGTCGCGCCTTGCCTGCACCGGATACATTTCCTCTTGAGATGTCAACTAACTTTGTTCCACCTCAGAATTCGACAGAAGAAGTCTTAGCTAGCATCTGGGCGAAAGTTTTGCGTCTAGAACAAGTAGGCATCCACGACAATTTTTTTGAATTGGGAGGTCATTCACTGCTGGCCACTCAAGTGATGTCTAGGGTTCGCCAAGTCTTTCGGATAGAAATACCGTTGCAACTTTTATTTGAGAATCCCACGATCGCTAGTTTAGCTGAAGCGATGCCTACGGCAACCCGTTCGCCTAGCGTCTCCGACACGAGAAGCGGGAACGCCCAAAACCAGACTCCAGAAGATGATCCCCAAAATCAGACTATTCCCCAAATAGCCAACCGGGAGTCAGCCCCTTTATCCTTTGCCCAACAGCGAGTCTGGTTTTTGGAGCAGTTGGAACCCAACAGCCCAGCATATATCCTCTCGAATGCCCAGCGCTTAACGGGCAAGTTAAACGTGGGCATATTGCAACAGTCATTAGATGCGATCGTTGTCCATCACGAGGCACTGCGAACAAACTTTATCACATCACTTGATGGTAGCCCCATACAAGTAATTGGCACGCCTCGTCCCGTGGAACTCAGAATGATTAAGGTAAGACAGGAGCAAGTGGAATGTCTCCTAAATCAAGAGGCGCAACGCCCCTTCAACTTAGAATCTGACTTGATGCTGCGAGCTACTTTGCTCCAGGTAGACGAACAGGAGCATATACTCCTGTTGGTCATGCATCACATCGCCTCAGATGGCTGGTCAGTAGGCATTCTCTGGCAGCAGTTAGCAGCCGTTTATCAAGCCTTTTTTAGCGGTAAACCTTCCCCCCTGCCAAAATTGCCCATTCAGTATGCGGATTTTGCTGTGTGGCAGCAGCAATGGCTATCGGGTGAGGTACTTTCTAGCCAAATCAACTACTGGAAAACCCAGTTAGCAGGTGCTAATACTGTATTAGAATTACCAACGGACCGACCACGGCCACCAGTCCAAACTTACCAGGGAGCAGTGCAATCCCTGATGCTACCGCAGACTTTGAGTGCATCGCTAAAAGAACTCTCGTATCAGAAGGGTGTCACCCTATTCATGACATTGCTGGCGGCTTTTGGGACAATACTGCACCGCTACACTGGGCAAGAAGATATTCTCATCGGTTCTCCGATTGCTGGCCGTAACCGTTCTGAGATTGAAGGGTTAATCGGATTTTTTATTAACACCGTTGTTTTACGGACTGATTTTGTCGGCAACCCCAGTTTTAGTTCAGTGCTAAGTCGAGTTCGCCAGATGGCATTAGATGCTTATGCTCATCAAGATATGCCCTTCGAGAAACTGGTAGAAGAACTGCACCCAGAGCGAGATACCAGTCGCAACCCACTGTTTCAAGTGTGGTTTAATATGCTCAACTTAAGGGACATCCAACTGGAACTACCTGGAGTGGCTATAGAACCAGTCTTGATGCTAGAAACAGCTTCCAAGTTCGACTTAACCCTGTACGTTACGGAAGAAAACCAAGGAATCAAACTTGATTTAGTCTACAACACCGATCTGTTTACTTCAGAGCGGATGATGGAAATGCTTGATCAATTCCATCACTTGCTGTATCAAATTGTTGCTGCTCCAGAGAGCCAGATTAGTTTATATTCTCTGATAACACCAGAAGCGCAACATTTGCTGCCAGAGCCAAGGGCGGTTTTGCCAGAACCACGGTATGAATTGGCGACAACAATGTTTACCTCTTGGGTAAATCGCACCCCAGAACATTCGTCACTCCGTCAAGGATTTCGCACTTGGAATTATGGGGAATTGGGCAAAATAGCTCAAACCTTAGCACAGGTTTTATTATCTGGCGGAGTGGAGCGGGGAGATGTCGTAGCCGTGTTTGGGACACGAAGCTTTGGGCTGATTGCCAGTATGGTTGGCGTACTCTTAAGTGGCGGTGTGCTACTCACCCTCGATCCGAAACTTCCTAGCGATCGCCAGCGCCTCATGCTACAGGAAGCTAAAGCCAAATACATATTATATATTGATGGTCAGCGTCCAGAAGATGAAAAGATATGGGAGTCTTTAACTATCATCTGTGTAAACCCAGACACAGGAGAAACCATAAATTCATTCAAAAACAGCATTCAAGCAGTAAACCTGCCTGAAATCGCTGGTGACGATCCAGCTTATATTTTCTTTACTTCCGGCACTACTGGTGTACCTAAAGGAGTGCTGGGGTGTCACAAAGGGATGGCACATTTTCTTAACTGGCAACGGCAGACCTTTGAAATTAATCAGCAAGACCGCGTTGCCCAATTAACTGGTCTTTCCTTTGATGTCGTCCTCAGAGATATCTTCTTACCTTTGACTAGTGGTGCAACCCTATGTTTGCCAGAAGAAGGGGATAACCTAGAACCAACTAAAATTCTGCGTTACTTGGAAAATGAGCAAATTTCTGTACTTCACACAGTTCCTTCGCTGGCGCAATTATGGTTAGCCAATGTGCCGTCAGGAGTCTCATTACGTAACTTACGCTGGTTGTTCTTGGCTGGAGAACCTCTGAAGGAAACACTTGTGCTTCGGTGGCGGGATGCTTTTCCAGAATCAGGTGAAATTGTTAATCTCTATGGTCCGACAGAGACAACTTTGGCTAAGTGTTATTACCAAGTACCTATTGAGTGTACACCAGGGGTACAGCCAGTAGGATTGCCGCTTCCTCAAACCCAAGCACTAGTTTTAACACCGAATCAGCAACCGTGCGGCATCGGTGAACCGGGCGAGATTGTGATCCGAACTCCATTCCGCAGTTTGGGCTACATCAATGCCCAACAAGAAAACCGTTCTCGATTTGTCAAGAACCCTTTTCGGAATGATCCACAGGATTGGCTTTATTATACAGGCGATCGCGGCTGCTATCGTCCAGATGGCTCTCTAGAAATTCTCGGTCGCCGAGATCATCAAGTCAAGATCCGGGGGATACGCATTGAGCTAGGGGAAATTGAAACGGTGTTAGCCCAACACCCAGACGTACTCCAGACTGTAGTCATTGCCCGTGAAGATGTTTCCGGTGATCAACGTTTGATCGCTTACATTATACTGAATCAGGACTCAGCAACCCCGATTAGTGAAATCCGGCGCTTTCTCTCGAAAAAATTGCCACAGTACATGCTACCTTCGGCTTTTGTCTTGCTGGATACCATGCCCTTAACCCCCAACGGCAAAGTAGACCGGCGTGCCCTACCTGCACCAGACTTATCGAAGCTAGAGCTAGAAGCCACCTTTGTTGCTCCCCGCAATGAAGTTGAGCGCCAGCTAATACAGATTTGGGAACAAATTTTAGGTGTCCAGCCCATTGGTGTCAGAGACAACTTCTTTGAGCTAGGAGGACACTCGATATTAGCGGTAAAACTGTTTTGGCAAATTGAGAAGACATTTAGTAAAAATCTGCCTCTTGCGATTCTGTTCCAGTCAGGGACTGTAGAGGCTCTAGCCAAAATAATCTGCCAAGAAAAAGATATAGCAAGAAACTTGGCTTTAGTAAATAGCTTAGACCAATCAAAATCTAGCTGGTCATCCTTGGTAGAAATTCAACCCAACGGTTCCAAGCCACCTTTTTTCTGTATTCACGGACTAGGTGGAGAAGTGTTGTGTTTCCGTGAATTGGCACTGCATCTGGGTTCAGAGCAACCCTTCTATGGATTACAGCCACAAGGGCTAGATGGAAAACACCCTTTCCATACACGGGTTGAAGACATGGCAACTCACTACATTCAAGAAATTCAGACGCTTCAGCCCAATGGACCTTATTTTCTGGGAGGTTATTCTTTTGGAGGTGTAGTTGCTTTCGAGATGGCTCGGCAACTCCAAGAGCAAGGTGAACAAGTTGGTATTCTAGTTATGCTTGATAGTTGTCGTCGAGGTTATAGCTGGCGGGCGCCATTTCTCAAGCGAATTTTTTTGCATTTAAATAATATTGTTCAACAAGGCCCTAGCTACCTTTGGCAAAGGGCTATGAAATGGAGCTATTGGCGGAAGCAGCATCTCGAAAATAGATATAACCGTTACGTGGGAGAGGTACTTGATTTAACTGTAGCTGACAAGCACTTAAAAATTATAGATGCTAACACTGAAGCCACCAGTAAATATATCTTTTCACCTTATCTTGGTCAACTTATCCTCTTGCGGACAGAGGATCAAAATCGGGACGAAGCTATAGGTACACAATACGATCCTCAATTCGGCTGGGGCGACGTAGTGCCTGAAGGATTAGATATCCATTACCTTCCCGGCTCTCATCTTGACATACTTAAGGAACCTAACGTACAGGTGTTAGCCGAAACATTGAGAAATTGCTTAACTCAGGCGCAGTCTCCAAAAAATTAACGGTACGAGCTTCATCCGAAGGGCATCAACTCAGCACTGCTGGGGTTTTTTGCCATTTATTAGTACAGCATTTCCGAAATTCGTAGCTTTTTTCAACGCAGAGGAACGCTGAGGGAAGCGCAGAGGGGCGCTGAGTTTTGAATTCCGCCTTGCGGTACTGGTGTCACAGATTGAACAGAGGTAATTATTGTGGCACTGAAAGCTCGAACGACTGTCGTTTTTAGATTTTAAGTTAGTAAGCAATCCCCAATCTACTGATGCTATATAGACGATTTGGACGCACAGAATTACAGATGCCAGTGTTTTCCTGCGGTGGCATGAGATATCAGTTCAAATGGGAGGATGTTCCCAATAATGAAATTCCTGCTGATAACCAGGCGAATCTAGAAGCCACTATTAGAAGGGCGGTGGAAGTTGGGATTAATCATATTGAAACTGCTCGTGGTTATGGCACTTCCGAAATGCAATTGGGGAGAATATTGCCCAAGTTTGCCCGCGAAAAATTGATTGTTCAGACTAAAATCAACCCACAGGTAGATGCTAAAGAATTTCGGGAGACATTTGAACAATCATTAAAAAATCTCCAACTAGATTATGTTGACTTATTAGGGTTGCATGGCATCAATCATGTTGAGTCATTAGACTACAGCATCCGTCCTGGTGGCTGTTTAGAAGTAGCCCAGCAGTTGCAAGCTGAGGGAAAAGTTAGATTTATTGGCTTTTCTACACACGGATCAACAGATATAATTGTGCAGACAATTAATACCAATCAATTTGATTATGTGAATCTGCACTGGTACTACATTAATCAATGGAATTGGGCGGCAATTGAAGCAGCTAAATGCCACGATATGGGGGTGTTTATCATTAGCCCATCTGATAAAGGAGGTTTGTTATATAAACCACCACAAAAGTTAGTAAATCTTTGCGCCCCTTTGAGTCCAATGGTGTTTAATGATTTGTTTTGTTTGAGTCATCAAGAGGTGCATACCCTGAGTTTGGGAGCAGCAAAACCAGAAGATTTTGATGAACACCTGAAGACTTTAGAATTAGTAGATCATGCATCGTCAATTTTGCCACCAATTTTAGCAAGGTTGGAATCAGAAGCGATCGCTTCTTTAGGAGAAGATTGGGTAAAATCCTGGGAGACAAATCTACCAACCTTTGAGAAAACCCCAGGCGAGGTAAATATTCGGGTGATTTTGTGGCTGCGGAATCTAGCGATCGCCTACGATCTGGTAGACTACGCTAAAATGCGCTACAACTTGCTTGGCAATGGCAACCACTGGTTCCCTGGCAATAAAGCTGATCGACTAGATGAATTAGACTTGCGGCAATGTCTCGCCCGCAATCCCCACGCTGATAAAATCCCCCAACTCCTGGAACAAGCCCATCAGTTGTTGGCGGGTGCAGAGGTGAAACGATTGTCTCAGAGTTGAAGATTAGAAACTTAGTATATTTGATGATATACTAAGTGACTACATATCAATAGTTAGTTAATCAATTTGGCTAACAGAAATGAAATCTCTATTTTCGCAAAATTCAAAACAAATAGAATTACCTCTACAGTTAGTAACTTATCAAAATAAATTCGCTTTCATCGATCTATTTGCCGGTATTGGTGGATTTAGAATTGCTTTACAAAAACTAGGTGGTCAATGCTTGGGCTATTCTGAAATAGACAAACAAGCTATAAAAGTTTATCAACAAAATTTTATCAGCTACTTAAACAAAGATGAAATTGAATTAGGAGATATCACAAAAATTACTGAACTTCCCTCTCATCTTGACATAGTGGTTGGTGGTGTTCGGTGTCAACCTTGGTCAGTCGCAGGTCGTTTAAAGGGATTTGAAGATCCTAGAGGAAAGTTATGGTTTGATGTAATTAGACTAGTCAATAAAAATAAACCTAAAGGCTTTATATTTGAAAATGTCAGTGGATTAGCAAGCCCGAAAAATATAGATAATCTGGAACTAAAACTTTGAATATCACGAAAAAGATGATGTTGCCATAAAACAGTTTGGTAATGCTGTTCCTGTACCTGTTGTTGAGTATGTAGCTAAAGAATTGATAAGCATTCTTGATATTTAAACTAATTTTGGTAAAAAATATCATTAAATTCTGTGGCAAAGTTTTCTTGTCCTAGCTCAACGATTCAAAACCTCACCCCCAACCCCTCTCCTTAGTAAGTAGAGAGGAGATAAAGCTTATTCCTTATTGGCGTGAGGTTAAGCTGTACCTCAGTTGCTTAAGAAACGCTATATAAATCCGATATGAATATATTTAGCTAGCAGGGTGCATTACGGTTTTAACATAACGCACCAAGTTAGATTGAACACAGAGCATGTGAAATAATAAACAATAATCATCAATGCCCAATGCCCAATACTAGTCAGATTCTTTCGTATCTGCTGATTTACTTGGCTTCGGTATGACTAGCACCTTATCAACGCGGTTCCCATCCATATCCATTACTTCAATTCGCATACTTTGCCATTCAAAATAATCTGCTGCGGCAGGAATACGACCTAGATGGGTGATCACAAAACCGCCTAAAGTTTGATAACTGCCGCGTTCCTCAGATTGCCACTCTTCCATACCGAAAAGTTCCAAAAACTCCTCTACGGGCAACATCCCATCCAAAAGCCAGGAACCATCTTCGCGTTGCACAGCTTGGGGTTGATCTTGCCCATCTGTGGAAGGAACATCACCCACGATTTCGCTCATGATGTCGTTGAGAGTGACTAATCCTTGAATCACGCCGTATTCATCGACTACCAGCGCCATGTGAGTGATAGTTTGCTTGAACAATTCCAAAACTTTCAAGCCACGGGTGCTTTCTGGCACAAATACGGGCTGTCGCAATCCTATGGTCAAGTCTAGCGGTTCTCCTCGGAAACTCCTGGCTAATAAGTCGGTGACAGGGATAACACCCAGCACATTGTCAAGTCCCCCCTGACAAATTGGATACCGAGAATAGGCACTATCAACCATTTTTTGGCGATTTTCTTCGGCAGAGTCGTCTAAGTCTAGCCAGACGATATCGGGGCGGGGTGTCATTAAGTAGCTGACAGGGCGATCGCCTAAACGAAAGACTCGCTCCACCATATCCTGTTCAGCTTCCTCAAAGGTTCCCGCCTCGGTGCCTTGCTCAATTAAGATTTTAATTTCTTCTTCGGTGACTTGCGGCTCGGTAGAAGCTGTAATTCCCAGCACTCGCAAGATCAAATCTGTAGAAGCGCTTAAGAGAAAGACTACTGGAGAACCGATCGCTGCCAATGCTTGCATCGGAATAGCTACAATTGATGCAATCCTTTCTGGGTTGTTTAATGCCAGACGCTTCGGTACCAATTCACCAACAATGAGTGAAAAATAGGTAATCAGCAAAACCACTATTCCGAAGGAGAGCGGGTCACTATAAGGTGCTAACAAGGGGACGCGTTTTACATAGATTGCCAACCGACTGGCAATTGTTGCTCCTCCAAAAGCACCAGTCAGGATACCGATCAGCGAAATACCCACTTGAACGGTTGACAGGAAATGATTTGGAGACTCAGCTAGTTTCAGTGCTACTTTTGCCTTGGCATCTCCTTGATTGGCAAGCTGTTGTAGCCTAACTTTCCGGGCTGAGACAATCGCCATCTCAGACATAGAAAACACACCGTTGGCAATAATTAGCACCAAAATGATTAAAATTTCAAAAGTGATGGAGGACATGTTTAAAATTGCCGCTTATCAGAGCGAACGTAGCTCAATCCCTAGTATCTAGTATTAAAGGTGCTTCGATAAATGCTTTGACTGTACACAAAGTAATAGTTATAGTTCTTAGGTCTATTAGTCGCTGGACATTATTTTTCCACCGGAGGAATAAGAAGACTGTTAACACTTTTAAAATGGTTGACATAAACTGCCTCAAGATTTTCTGACCCACAAAGACTCCCATCGCTAGTAGTACTTATGTCATTTTCTTCTATTGTGCGTGCCTTGGCGCGATCGCCGCTCACCACTGAATTTATTTCTAAGCTAAACCGACAACAAGAATTACGGTTAAATGGCATTCCCCGGCTGCCCAAGGCTCTGGTGGCTTCGGCTTTAGCGCGGGCTACTGGCAAGGATTTGTTCGTGATTTGCGCCACTCTGGAAGAAGCTGGACGCGTTTACGCACAACTGGAGGCAATGGGATGGCAAACAGTACATTTTTACCCCACCTCCGAGGCTTCTCCCTACGAACCTTTTGACCCGGAAACTGAGATGAGTTGGGGGCAAATGCAGGTATTGGCAGATTTGATCAAGATTCAAGAGTCAAGAGTCATTAGTCATTTGTCATTAGAAACAGACCAAGGACAAAGGACAAATGACATAGACGCTTCTGCGGCTTCCCGCAGGGTAGGACAAATAACAAATTTAGCAATTGTGGCTACTCAAGGGGCGCTGCAACCTCACTTGCCACCACCAGCAGCTTTTCAGGAATTCTGTCTTACCTTGAAGCGGGGGATGGAATTAGACTTGAATGCTTTCAGTGAGAAAATAACTATTCTGGGATACGAACGGGTGCCTCTGGTGGAAACGGAAGGACAGTGGAGCCGACGGGGGGATATTGTTGATGTGTTCCCGGTTTCATCTGAGTTTCCAGTCCGGCTAGAATGGTTTGGGGATGAAATCGAGCAAATGCGGGAATTTGACCCAGCAACCCAACGTTCCGCCCTCGATAAAGTTGACCAGTTAATTCTTACCCCCACTAGCTTTGCTCCCGTGGTGATAGCGGCACTGAAGAATAGTTCTGAGTTAGGAGTTAGGAGTTATGAGTTAAATTCTGACTCGGAACTCAGCACTGAGAATTCATCACTTTTGGAGGGTAGTCGTCGGTTTTTGGGCTTGGCTTTCGAGCAACCAGCATCTCTGCTAGACTACTTATCAGAAAATACCCTGATTGCGATTGATGAGCCAGAACAGTGTCATGCTCATAGCGATCGCTGGGTAGAAAATGCGGAAGAACAATGGAGAATGGGGCATGGGGAAGAATCTACTCCCCTAACATTACCTAAGATTCATCGGTCGTTTGATGAGTGTTTGACTGATATTGCCAAATTTAAAACACTATATTTATCGGAACTGTCAGAGGAAAATAGTGGGATCAATCTGGCCAGCCGACCTGTTCCAGTCATGCCACACCAGTTTGGTAAACTAGCTGAGACTATACGCCAAGAACGCGATCGCAATTTCTCGATCTGGCTGCTTTCTGCTCAACCTTCGCGTTCCGTCTCGCTTTTACAAGAACATGATTGTCCGGCTCAATTTATCCCGAATCCCCGCGACTACCTAGCGATCGATAAGCTGCAAATCAACCATATTCCCATAGCCTTAAAATATTCTGGTCTTGCAGAACTAGAAGGTTTTATCCTGCCTACGTACCGTTTGGTAATCGTTACAGATCGAGAATTTTTTGGGCAACATTCCTTGGCGACTCCCGGCTATATCCGCAAGCGCCACAAAGCTACTTCTAAACAAGTTGATCCCAATAAGCTGCGTCCAGGCGATTATGTAGTTCACAGAAATCATGGTGTTGGCAAATTTGTCAAGCTGGAAAGCTTGACGATTAATCACGAAACCCGTGATTATTTAGCGGTGCAGTATGGTGACGGGTTACTAAGAGTCGCAGCCGATCAAGTCGGTGCTTTATCTCGGTTTCGCGCCGGAGGTGATAAAGCGCCGGAACTCAACCGGATGACTGGGAAAGCTTGGGAAAATACGAAGAATAAAGTCCGCAAAGCGATCAGAAAATTGGCGGTGGACTTGTTGAAACTGTATGCAGCGCGATCGCAACAACAAGGTTTTAGCTTTCCAGGTGATATGCCTTGGCAGGAGGAATTAGAAGATTCTTTTCCTTATCAACCCACAACGGATCAGCTCAAAGCTGTTCAAGATGTGAAACGAGACATGGAAAGCGATCGCCCAATGGATCGTTTAATTTGTGGCGATGTCGGTTTCGGGAAAACGGAAGTGGCGATTCGTGCTATTTTCAAAGCAGTCATCGCCGGGAAACAAGTGGCACTCCTTGCGCCAACGACTATTTTAACACAGCAGCATTACCATACACTCAAAGAACGTTTTGCACCTTACCCCGTAAATGTCGGTTTACTCAACCGTTTTCGTTCGGCTGAAGAACGCCGCGATATTCAAAAGCGATTAGCAACTGGTGAATTAGATGTAGTAATTGGTACACACCAACTTTTAGGTAAAGGTGTGACATTCCGGGATTTAGGACTGTTGGTGGTGGATGAAGAACAAAGATTTGGAGTAAACCAGAAAGAGAAAATTAAAAGCCTGAAAACTCAGGTGGACGTGCTTACTCTCTCCGCCACTCCCATTCCCCGGACTTTGTATATGTCCTTGTCGGGAATTCGGGAAATGAGTTTGATTACCACGCCACCTCCAACCAGACGTCCAATTAAAACCCATCTATCACCGATAAATTCTGAAAGTATCCGCAGTGCAATTCGTCAAGAATTAGACAGAGGTGGACAAGTATTTTATGTAGTTCCACGAGTGGATGGAATTGAAGAGACAACAGCAAATTTACGAGAAGTGATTCCGGGGGCTAGGTTTGCGATCGCTCACGGTCAAATGGATGAAAGCGAGTTAGAATCAACTATGCTCACCTTTAATAATGGCGACGCAGACATCCTCGTTTGTACGACAATTATTGAATCTGGCTTAGATATTCCGCGAGTAAATACCATTTTGATTGAAGATGCTCATCGCTTTGGATTGGCACAACTGTATCAATTACGCGGTCGTGTGGGACGTGCAGGTATCCAAGCTCATGCTTGGTTATTTTATCCGAAGCAACGGATGTTATCTGATGCGGCACGGCAACGTTTACGAGCAATTCAGGAATTTACTCAGCTCGGTTCTGGGTATCAGCTAGCGATGCGCGATATGGAAATCAGAGGCGTGGGTAACTTGCTAGGTGCAGAACAATCCGGTCAAATGGATGCCATCGGTTTTGATTTATATATGGAAATGCTGGAAGAAGCAATTCGGGAAATCCGAGGACAAGAAATTCCGCAAGTGGAGGATACCCAGATTGATCTCAACCTCACGGCATTTATCCCAGCAGATTACATTACCGATTTGGATCAAAAAATGAGTGCATACCGGGCGGTGGCGACAGCGAAATCTAAATCAGAATTAAAGCAGATTGCAGCCGAGTGGAGCGATCGCTATGGTAATTTACCGGTGCCTGCAAATCAACTTTTGCGAGTCATGGAACTCAAACAGCTAGCCAAAAAAATCGGATTTAGCCGGATTAAACCAGAACAAAAGCAGCACATCGTTTTAGAAACGCCGATGGAGGAACCAGCTTGGAATTTATTGGCGGCGAATTTACCAGAAAATCTCAAGGCGCGCTTTGTGTATTCTCCTGGGAAAGTTACGGTGCGCGGGTTAGGAGTTTTTAAGGCAGATCAACAATTGCAGAGTTTGATTGATGCTTTTGGGAGAATGCAGGGAGCGATTCCAGAGGCGGCCGTTGTTTGATCGGTAGAAAAAGATTAGTCATCAAGTGAAAATCTATGTCAGAATTACTTAGAAGAATTACAGTTAATCCCAAACAATGTGGTGGTCGTCCATGCATTCGAGGCATGAGAATTCGGGTATCAGATGTACTGGACTTGTTTGCATCTGGACTTAGTGCTGAACAAATCTTGGAAGAAATGCCCGATCTTGAGTCCGATGATCTCAAAGCATCGCTTTTATACGCCTCGCGTAAGCTTAATCATCCAGTGTTAGTAGCATGATGATCTGGGTAGATGCAAATTTATCACCTATGATCGCAACTTGGATTACTAGCACTTTTGGGATAACAGCATTATCTTTACGCGATGTTGGGCTGAGAGATGCTGAAGACCTTGAGATTTTTGAAGTAGCCAAAGCTAGAGGAGTTATCTTTATAACCAAGGATAGTGACTTTGTTGACTTGGTTGATCGTCTTGGATCACCACCACAAATTATCTGGTTGACGTGCGGGAATACATCAAATACTCGGTTGCAAGAGATATTGAGTGCTACTTTGCTAGAAGCATTAGAGCTTTTGCGAACAGGTGAAGCGTTAGTCGAAATCACCGGTAACTAGGAATTTTACTGAGTCAATGTAGTTTTACTTACCTACTCTTTTTGCTCAAGTTTCTATCAATTTAGAACCAAACCTACACAGGATAACCAGAGTGAATATTAATCTTGATTTGCCACCAGAGCTAGAAAACGAGCTTTTTACTGAAGCTTCTGAGTTAAACCTTCCTGTTTCTGAATACATTCTTCGGATTCTTTCTGTGAGACAGGTTTTAGCAAATCCTCCCAAGACAGGAGCCGAACTTGTTGCTTATTGGCAGAGTGAAGGCGTGATAAACTCACCACCTGATATTACAGATAGTCAAGCATACGCTCGCAAGTTACGCCATGAAGTTGAAACTCGTGAGCAAACAAGTATGGTTGTTAGCATATTCTCACAAACTAGCTCAACAGGTTTATGAAAATCAGAGCAATCATTCATCCAGCAGAAGAAGGCGGCTATTGGGCAGAAGTTCCCGCGCTTCCCGGTTGTATTACCGAAGGAGACACCATAGAAGAGGTGATGGCTAATTTAAAGGACGCTATTGAAGGTTGGCTTGAAGTTGCCAACAGTCGTAATGCAATTGAGTCAACAGATCAAGTTGTCGAAATTGCTGTATGAAATCGATTTCTGGCAAACAACTTTGTAAGATTGTGGAACAAAAAGGTTGGGTTTTGCAAAGAATTACTGGCAGCCATCATATTTATGAAAACCCTGAAGTACAAAAAATCCTGTCAATTCTTGTTCACCGCAATCAAGATTTGAAAGTTGGAACCTTGAAAGCCTTGATGAAAATAGCCCAGCTATCTGAAGAAGATTTACTTTAATTTCAAATTACTGCTCGGATTCATCTAGTAACTTGCTTGGTTCACCGGGGTAGAAATCATAGTCCACAATCTCTGCCAAACTGTAGGGACACTCTACCGGAAAAGTCCGCTTGGGCAAATCTGTTTCTCCAACAGCTAATTCGACACTTTTAAGGTAGGCTTTGCGAAGTGCTTCTTCAAGGTAGGGCTTTAGGCTAGGATTGTCTTCAAGCAGTTCAGCAATATCTAAGCGTTGAATCCGAAGTGTTGCTAACCAGCTACGGCTACGGCGTCCTGACTGGTATTCCCATTTTAGTAAATGTCCAATCAACACACTCAGACGGTTTCGCAATTCTTGACGTTGCTGTTTACCCAAAGATTGAATCTCCTCAATCAGATTTTTTAGATCAATCTGACTCCACTGCTCATTGCGAAGTAAAGTTACTTGTTCCTGTGTCCAAGCGTAAAAATCAGTTTCGTAGAGGCTTGGTGAAGGCATTGCTATCTTTGGGTTTGTTTTAGGTACACGCATTAGGTTAATTCAACCTCAACGTCTTTGCCTTTATTGTAGAACTGTCTGAAATTGAGGTGATCAATAAGACGATAAAGGTGTTTGCACAATCTGGGTTTGTTGTGTAACTCAAACAGTTAGCAAAAAAACTCGGATTTAGCCGTATTAAACCATAAAACAAGCAGCATGTCGTTTTAGAAATACCAAGCGTAACAGCTTATTGGTTTAGATTGAGGCGATCGCGCTTTTCTTCCACGGTAAGTGATCTCACTTACACCGTTATTCCCGCAGATTACATACCCGATTTGGATCAAAATTTTATTTTACCTACGTTAGATAGCTTGAGAATTTTGGGAATACTGATCAAATAACTCAGTTGTCTAAACCGCAGAAAGGTTGCAGGAGATTATGAATCAATCATGGTATCCAGCTCACACATTCAATGGTGACTCTAGTTGGTTCGGTGGTGTGCGCTCCCTATCCATAAATCCAAGCCGCCAAATTATTGCTTGTGGCAGCGATGACAATACAATTAGATTATGGGATCTCAATAATGGTCAACTTTTGACCCATCCGTTTGAACATACAAAATCTGTTCGCTCCATTACCTTTACTCCCAAAGGAAATGGTTTGATTAGCGGTGGCGATGATGCCACCATTAGAGTTTGGGATTTGAGAACATCTCAGGAATTATTAACTTTTACCACTCACTCTCAACCCGTGACGGCAGTCGCTGTGGTTCCAATTTATGACTTTATTGTAAGTGGAAGTGATGACAATACAGTTAAAATTTTTAGTTTGAAAGAAAGGAAGGAGATTCAAACCCTTCGAGGACATTCAAGTTACGTGCAGTCTGTTTCTGTTAGTCCTGATGGTTTATTGATTGCGAGTGGTGGTTGCGATCATAAAGTCAAGATTTGGAGAACTAATATGCATGATGAGATTTTCTCATTTTCAACCCATTCAAAAGATGTACGTGTAGTTGTATTCAGCCCTGATGGAAAAATTCTTGCAAGCAGTGATGATGATGGGGATATTATTCTGTGGGATATGCAAACTGGATTATCTAAATGCTATATTCAAGGGCATTCAAGTAGTGTACGTAGTCTAAGTTTCAGTTCTAATGGTCAGTTTCTCGTAAGCGGTGGCGATGATGGCTACGTTAAGATTTGGAATCTGACAACAGGTACTCTAGATTCCTCTTTCCCTGCTCACTCAGCAGGAGTGAGCTCAGTCGCTTTTTGTTTTAATAATCAGGTACTTGTAAGTAGTAGCTGGGATAAGACAGTCAAATTTTGGGTTCTTGAAAGCGCAATTCCTAAACCTTCAAAAGTTGGTTTTTTTGAAGGACTTTTTGGAAAAAAGCAGCCTGAAGTTGGTCTGGTTCCATCGTTGCCAAACTTTATCCTTCAACAAGTTCAAGTAAATAGTCAAAAGCTAAATCAATCTACGTTTAGCTCCGTTGGTGCTAACTTTGAAACTGAGCCTTATAGCTTTTGTTGGGAAACATCTCAGCCTCCAATCAAGAATCCCCAGTTAGGTTTGGAGGATTGGGAGCGATTGTTGAGAGACTGGAAACGCCAAGAAGAAGAGCGCAAGAAAGAGCAACGTGCAAAAGAGAGACTTCGCCTGCGAGAGCAACGTTTGAGATTAGAGAAACAGAAAGAAGAACGTCTCAACAGAGAGCAGCAACTACAGGCAGACAAACTAAGACAAGAACAGCGGCAGCAAGAGGAAAAAATCAAACAAGTAAATCAATTTGGTGCACTGATTGAATTACTTAATGCATCACTTACGCAGCAAGAGGAAAAACCCAAACAAGTAAATCAACACCGAACTACTAATAATTATCGGGATAACAGTACATCCAACCAGCAACGGACTACGACTAACTTCTGGGGCAGTAATTCATCAAGTAACTCAAGTGGAAAAGTCTATGTTCAAGGTTATCGTCGTAAGGATGGAACCCATGTTGAAGGATATTGGCGCAACAAATAACTCTATTATTGACTAACCAACGTGATCTACCCTAGCTGGCAATATACAGCCGTTGAATTCGTCAGACGACAGGATGAGAGTGCAAGTAGAGATAATTTATAAAGCAATCCGAATTGAAACGTGAGAAAATACTGAGATTAAAAGTAACTATTTTAAACCCTTTCAGCGATTTTGTCTCTCACGAATGATTTAGGATTGCTATAATATGACTTTCGTAACGATTAACAGCTATGACTGAGCTACTTGAACAAGCGATCGCCAAACTCAAAAATTTACCTGCCAATGAACAAGATGCGATCGCATACCCAATTTGGATCAAAAAATGAGCGTTTACTGTGCAGCAACGGCAGTGAAATCTAAACAGGACTTACGCCAATCTGCGTTAATTCGAGCGATCGCCTTTTTTCTAAATGCAACAAGCGATCGCTTAAATTTAGAAGAGTGGATTAATGAACACACCGAACCAGAAGAACCAGCAGATTGAGAAGCCGTCCTTAGAATATTATTTAAATCTTCAGTACCCTGTAATACTTTACCCCGACCCAGAGGGGGGATATGTAGCTCAAATTAAAGATTTACCTGGATGTCTTACCCAAGGCGAAACCCTTGAAGAGACAGTAGCAAATCTCAATGAGGCGCGGGAATTGTGGATTGAGACAGCTTATGAAGTCGGCGATAATATTCCCTTACCAAGTAGTAATGATAGCTATAGCGGTAAACTATTACTACGGATGCCAAAATCTTTACATCGACGTCTAGCTGAGACTTCTGAACGGGAAGGCGTTAGTCTCAACCAGTATATTGTGTCTTTGCTGAGTGCGGTGGCATAATTAAAAGCAAAGCAATCTTAGTAAATTTCCAGATATTTTATAAATAGTCAAAAAATACTTCAGGTACTAATCTTAATTCCCTAGATTTTAAGCGAGAGATATCTATCCATAACGCTCTATGTTTATGAGTTTGTGATTCGGAAAAAACTAAACTTTCCAGTTGATAAAATTTGTAATCAGCAAAGTCACATTGATAAAGCTGAATAATTTCATGACCTTGCCTACCATTAAATGTAAACAGGTTCTCTATACAACCCAAATAGCGAATATTCATTAAGTCTGCCTGAATTTCCTCTTGAAACTCCCGTTCTAAGGCGACGCGGCTGGTTTCGCCAAATTCAACACCACCACCCAAAGCACGATAAAATGTTTCTTGCTTGACGGGATCGTAGCCTTCAGAAAGAAATATGCGATCGCCATGCCGAATTAGCCCCAAGGCTATTACCCGAATTTCGCCTGCTTTATTCATTTTTATAACTAATTATCGTAAATAGACTGAGGACGACTTTCGCTATCCTCAACAGACCAATCTGAATTTTCGCCACCGATGTATAATTCTTCAATGGTGACATATTCCTCACTTAGCTGTGTGAGGGCGTTGATTAAAATATCCAGAGCGATCGCATCACTAGTTCCTAAGTCAAACCAACAACGCCCCCACTGTCCCTCATATTCAAACTCACCGATGTTGTGCATCAGTGCTAGCAGGCTTTTGTCATACCCTTGTCCATCATAATTCATGTAGCTGATATCGAGTCCAGTGTCCTGCACCTGAAGATTCTCTGCATTAAATGCACCCAATTTACCCAGATAAAACCAGGAATTGAAAACTTCTTCTACAAACTGCTTTTCACGCGCAGAAGGATTTGTGCTGAATTTCAGCCAAATCCACATATCAAAAGGATTAATTTCGCGGAACTGAATCTCCATTTTGGTCTAATATCTCAATTACTCTTCTGAAAATAAGCATATCAAAGTAAGGAGTAGGGAGTGGGGAGAAATCAATTCAAAATTCAAAATTCAAGAACTCCTGTCTCCCATGCCCAATGCCCAATTCCCAATGCCCAATGCCCAATTATCTAGGATTGTTCAGACTAACAGCATTTTTGCGTTCATGCTCAATTTGTTTGACTAAATCGCCTGGGAGTTGGGATTTTTTAGTCAATGCTTTGTCAAAATTAGCGATCGCTTCCTGGATCATCTGCTGGCTTTTTTCTTTTTGCCCCAGTTCTTTCAGGATTTGGGCTTTGAGATAATAAATTTCTGGATTATCGGATGTGGTTTTGAGCGCTCGGTTGACATACTCTAGTGCCTGTGAATACCTTTTTAAATCGCGGTAAGCAAGAGCAATACCCCGATCTACTAGATACCCAGGAGCAGCATTTTGTTCTAACCCTGCAATTGCCTGATCTGGGCTAGCAAAAGGCAAATTAACCGCCAATAATAAATCCATATAACCTTTGATTAAATTCAGTTCTGGATCGTTGGCAGAAATTGCTTCGGCTTTGTCTAAATATTCATAAACTTGCCGCAACCGACTAAAGGCTTGCGGCACACCGTTGACTGTACCCTCACGGGTGATAACTACTGCACCCTCTAAAAAATGACCAACAGCAGTGTATAAATTACCACGCAATGGATCGCTAGGAATCAGTTTTTGTCCAGTTTCTAGAGTTTTCTGACTGTAGGTGTCTAGTTTAGCCCAATCCTTATTTCCGTATGCTAAAGATGCCATCATGGCATAAGCTAGAGGTTCATTTGGCTCTTTGGATATTGCTTGTTGCAGATAACGCTCTCCTGCTGGATAGTTGCCCTGTTGGAAAATCGCTTTAAAAGCTGCTTCTGTTTGATCGCCAATTTGATGAGGTTCGCGATTGCGAAACGGATCGCCAGCCAGGGAGGGATTTACCCACAAATTAAGTGCGATTGCCCAAGGGGCAACGCCAAAGGCGATCGCAGCGCCAAAAGCAGTCTGAGCAAGGGTAGTAAGTCTAGCAGACACTACTAATCGAGGCGAAGAAAACCTTTTAGTCATTTTAACCCTCAGAATAATTGCGGTTGAAATAGTTGTATGTGTTACTTAGAATGCAAAAATAGTTAATTTTAACTTGCCTCTGCTTCAACCAAAATTTTCTTATATAAAAGTTGACTTTGGTAATTTTTCCATGTTCCTAGGCAAGTTAAAGCCATTGTTTAAGAGTGAGTCTGCCACAATGGAGGAAAAGTGGATGATTCTTGCTGCTAAATTAAGGTGTTAATCCAGGTAATGCGCTATGAATTTTTCCAGAATTTTTCAGATACTCTCAGTGTAGCTAATCAGTAATTTGCTGACTTTTTGGTAATCTTAACAAATGCTCTATCTCCGAAATGTAAATTATCACCCCGCAGCGTGCCCAACAGCGATTCTCAAATCGATCAACTTGGAATTAGCACCGCAGCAGCTAGGTCTGATTATTGGCCCCAGTGGTTCAGGAAAAAGTACTTTATTAGAAATTTTGTCGGGACTAGCCGAACCCACTACCGGCGCACTCTTCTGGCGGGAACAAGAACTGATAGCCGAACAGCTACAACAATTGGCTGGGTTAGTATTTCAGTTTCCAGAGCGGCACTTTTGCGGTGGTTCGATTTTAGAAGAATTGCGTTTAGGACATCCTGAGTTAGGGTCAGAACGAGTTAGACAGGCATTGACTGAGGTGGGATTAGAGCATTTATCGCTTTCTGCTGCTCCCCATGCTTTGAGTGGTGGTCAGCAACGACGTTTAGCTTTGGCAGTGCAATTGATTCGCCAGCCAAATTTACTATTATTGGATGAACCCACAGCTGGGTTAGATTGGTCAATGCGTCGGCAACTGGTAAATTTATTAGCGAAACTGAAACAAGATTGGACGCTGTTAGTAGTGACACACGATGCTGGGGATCTGTTAGCGATCGCAGACCGTTGCTGGACACTCAACCACGGTGAACTAGAATCAGTAGACCCAAAGACACTAGAAGCCAAAATTAAAGAACCTCTACCAGCAGTATGAAAGGGGGACTGGGGAGTGGGGGAAGAAAGAATAACTAATGACTAATGACTAATGACTAACTTATTGCCTGAGATGGCAGAAATCTGGCAGCAAACTCTCAATTGGCAACCAACCGTCCAACAGCAGGCACAATTCCAGAGACTTTATGAATTAATTCTAGAAGGTAATCGCCAACTAAATTTAACTCGGATCACTGACCCCCAAGAGTTTTGGGAAAAACATCTCTGGGATTCTCTGCGAGGAATTGCGCCACAGGGGCAATTTATCCCATCTCTTCAAAAAGCCGCATCTATGATTGATATTGGCACGGGTGCAGGCTTTCCGGGTGTTCCAGTGACAATTATTGCACCTAATTGTAAAATTACTCTGATGGATTCAACCCGGAAAAAAATTACTTTTATCGACAATATATTAACTGAACTTGCCCTGACCAATGCCAAAACTCTTGTTGGTAGGGCTGAAGAAATCGGTCAGCACCCCCAGCACCGACAAGCTTACGATATTGCCTTGATCCGCGCTGTTGGCACAGCTTCTGTTTGTGCAGAATATGCCCTACCATTACTCAAACAAAGTGGTTTAGCCATAATTTATCGTGGTAATTGGACAGAGGAAGAAACCACAGTTTTGCAAAATACTGTTAACCAGCTAGGTGGCGTAATTGAATTAATTGAAAAATTTACCACTCCTCTAAGTGATAGCATCCGTCATTGCCTTTATGTGCGTAAGGTAGCAAACACACCAGCTAATTTTCCTCGTACTACAGGTGTACCTTCTCAAAAACCGCTTTGAGGAGGGAGTGTGAGAAAAAGGGCGTTGCTGAGTGAAAGTATGAATTGCCACTTCCGAGTTCAAAGGTGGAATGGTGAGGCTTTTAAGTGGAGCGATAGCTCCGACGGGCTACGCTTGGGCCTTTTTAGCTCGACAATTGGTGTTAAAAGGTGCAAGCTTCAAGTTCAGAACCTCAATGATCAGGCTTTTAAGTGGAGTGTAGACGCACAAAAGCTTGTGATTACCAACATCTTTATAAGGAAGATGCCGAAAACCCCGGAAGAATAAGCACGTAGTGCCGCATTTTGTGCTTCAGACCGGGGATGAAGGCTCGGTGCAGGATTTATCCTGCCTTGGCAGTCTCTTGATATAGTCGCGCAAAATCTCTGCCGCCGAAATTTGCTTTGATAGTGCATATTGATTTAATTTTTCCCACTCGTCATAGCTCAGTCTAAGTTGGTAAACTTTAGGTCTTTTTCTTGTTGACATGGTGATGGCTTTGCACTACCATTAATCATAACAGGAAAGGTAATCAACCTGTATAAAAACCCAACTGCCTAACGGCAATCTGTACCTTGACAATTCAATCTATGCGGTTCTACTGCATTGTTCTAGTTTCCTCCTAGCAGTAGGTAAAAGATTCATCGGAGCTAGACGACTCAGAATTTTGAGACGATTTGTTTCAATTAAACAGGACTTGCAGTAATGCAACTACCGAGGGGCACTCGGAAAGTTAACGCTTGGGGAGAGTCCCACCTCTGGGCTAGGTAACGCAAGGAACCTAGTTTAAGTGGTCTCGATGAACCAAGAATCCCCGTCTCTTTAGAGCGAGGAGTGTCAAGTTTTCTGCTGAGATAAATCCATCAAATTTGCCAGCTTGTAAACAACCCGCGCCCCAACATTACCATCCCACTCCCCATCACCAACTTCGCAGATATCAAAGCCAATAATTTTTCTCCCACTATTGACCAATTCTCGGAACAGACAAAATGTTTGCTCTAATTCCAACCCACCGGGAACAGGAGTACCTGTACTCGGACAGAGTTTTGGATCTAGACCATCTGCATCAAAGCTAATGTAAACATATTCAGGTAAATGACTGATAATTTCTCGGCACAAATCAATCCAAGTTGTTCCAGAGTAAAGCTTTTGCTTAATGGCTGGGTCGTAATAAGCAATAATGCGATCGCTAGATTGGTCAATGATTTGTACTTCATCATGACTAATATCACGCAAAGCCACTTGCACTAGCTTGGAAATTTGCGGTATTTTCATCGCATTAAACATAATAGACGCATGGGAAAACTCAAATCCCTCATAGGCATCGCGTAAATCTGCGTGGGCATCAATGTGCAAAATGCCATAGTTTGGGTAGTTAGCCGCTAATGCTTGGAAATAACCTAACGGAGAACTGTGATCTCCTCCAATGACTGCAACTCGCTTACCCTTGTTAATTGCTTGTTGACAATTTTCAAACAGCCATTGATTCACCTGTTGACAAGCCTGATTAATTTCTGTCAGCACAGGTGTTAAATCTGGTGTATCTGAGAGTTGTTTACCTTGGGCTAATCGCTGAATAATTTTTGCTGCCAAGGCGCGGTAGTATGTGTTCTTCTCTACAATATCTTGGGGAATTTCCACCATGAAAATTCCCTGCTTCCAACCATCAGGGTTATCAAAATCGAACAACTCCAGTTGAGTCGAAGCATCGAGAATTCGCTGTGGACCATTAGCAGTGCCAGCACCATAGGAAACGGTGACTTCCCACGGCACACCAAAGACAATCAGGTTTGCAGACTCATAATCGCAGGGCAAACCTAAGAGATTGCCATTTATTTCACCTACGCCGCTAGGATTGTAGTCTTGTAGTTGATTACTCATTGATTATCTTCTGGATTTACGTGAATAGACAGCACGCGGACATCTGCATTGTAATCAAAATTTTTCACAGACGGTAAACTACAATGCCTCTATTATTTGGTCGAAATTGCGGCGATACACCTGTTGGGTGTATTCTTGCAACTCTTTGTCTGACGGGTAGGGCGATTGTTTTAATGTTGCCTGTTGGACATATGCCATCAATGGGCGGCGAAGACACTCATATTTCTCGAAGGCTTTGGCTATAGCTTGCGAATCATCCCAGTTATTATCCTCAGCAATTTTAGCGATGAGTGTTGTAACTACTAATGCATCTTCAAATCCTTGATTAGCTCCTTGACCGATGAAGGGAGGCATTCCATGTGCGGCATCGCCAACTAATACGATTCGCCCTACACTCCAGGGTGGTGGAATTTTGGCAGGATCAGCTTCAGTATTGAGACCAGTTGAGTTAGAAACTTGTAGAGAATCAGAAATGGTAGCGTGGTGAATATAGTATGGACGCTGCTGCATCTTGGCAGGAGGAGATATACTTACTAATTGCTTGAGCGTATCAGGAAAGCCTGCCTTTTCCAACTTTTGCAAAGCTAAGTCAATTAAAGAACTTTCAGACTTTCCTTGCAACGAATCTAAAGCCAAAGCAAGATTTATTATGTATCCTAGTTCACCAGTTTCTCTGTGAAATAAAATTATCCTAATGTTATTTATACAAACAGAATTTCCCGATATTTCATCATTAGTGATTGTTACAATTGTTGAGTCTTGAAAAAAATCTTCTTCTAATTTCGTCAACAGTTCCTTTGCTATCTCAGTTATTTCCATACAAAATATAGCTGCAAACCCAGAGTATTCAGGTCGGGCAAAATCATGGTATTGAGTATCTGTGTAAAGCAGCCTCCGAACTGTAGAATTAATCCCGTCTGCTGCAACAATTAGTTTAGCTCTAATCGATTTTGTTGCTAATTCTTGGGAGGCAACATCTGAGTTTAGGGGCTGCGTTTGATTATCTTTCTGACCATCTGTCCAATAGGCATAGGGGTTGGACTCTATCCGTGTGTCAGCTACACAATCTATGCGGACACAACCTTTTTCCGGCTCATTTACAAAATTAATACAACGGTGATTAGCTTTAACTCGGTCTTGGGGAAGTAGCTCTCTAAGGGTTGTCTGCAAATTGTACCAAGAAATTGACACTCGACCCTCGCCATAATCTTTAAACCAGTCATCGAAACTGTCGCAAGCTGTGGAGGTGTTACTGTGTCAACTCTTAGAAAATATATTGAAAATCAACAGAACCCGGAAGATTAATCTAACAGTTCGTTTCCTCCATATCCTCTTCCCTGATTTCGCTTACGCTCAATATTTGGTCAGAGGACTGTCGTCAACTCACGCGCAATTCATCTCACGCTCCCCTTCGGGTGAGACGTGAGGCTTCTTGCTGTTTAAGCTAAATGGTAAACACATCCAAGGCAAGCTGATGAGTAAGGTTGTAAACCTGCTGTTCCAGGAATTGTGTAAAATAATTCCCGTAGCCTGATGCTACAAACCCTTCATGCAAATGAGGGGTTTTCAAATCTGATAAACTTTCAATTAGCCTGAAGTGGAAAAATTAACTGCAACGAATTAACGATGACAGACGCTAAAAACGTAATCGATGGAAACCTAGAGGTTTGCTGTATTTCTCCCATGACTGGGTTTTACCGCGACGGTTTTTGTCGCACAGGTGGTCAGGATTTCGGGTCGCACGTTGTATGTGCCCAAGTGACATCAGAATTCCTGGAGTTTACCAAATCGCGTGGAAACGACCTCAGCACACCTGTTCCTGATTTTAACTTTCCTGGACTCAAGCCTGGCGATCGCTGGTGTTTGTGTGCTTCTCGCTGGCAAGAAGCTCTCCATGCTGGCGTTGCTTGTCCCGTCATCCTCTCTGCAACCCATGCTAGAGCTTTGGAAGTGGTTTCCCTAGACGAATTGAAAAAACATGGACTAACTTCTTCTTGATTGGGCATTGGGCATTGGGCAAACAGGGCAATTCAATTTTGGATTTTGGATTTCAAATTTTGGATTAAATTTCAATCTAAAATCCAAAATCTAAAATCTAAAATTCTTGTTCCCCCACTCCCCAATTCCAAATCAACTCACTGGAACTTCCAGAGGTAGTTTTAATACATTGGCAACCATAGCAATCAATTTAGTGGGGTCAATTGGCTTAGATAAATGCTGCTGAAACCCTGCTCTTAGGGTTTCTAAGCGGTCTTCCTCTCGCGTGTATGCTGTTAAAGCGATCGCTGGGATACCTCCGCCTTTTTCTGGTTCTAAAGAGCGCAGTTTCCGAATCAGTGTATAACCATCTTGCTCTGACATGCCGATGTCGCTAATCAGGATATCTGGTTTTGCTTGTTCAACTACTGCTAGCGCTTCATCAACTGATGCTACCGCAATGGCGATCGCTCCATACTCCTCAAACATAAAACTGAGAAAGTTACGGGTATCTGCTTCATCATCTACAACTAAAACTCTTAATCCAGTCAGGGGCATCGATGCCACAAGGAAGGAAATTTCTTCTCTATTCTCCCTGCTAACCCTATTGTCTTGTAGCAGTGGTAGTCTCACAGTAAAGGTTGCTCCTTCTCCAGTGCCTAAACTTTCGGCAAAAATTGTACCCTTGTGCAGTTCCACTAGATGACGGACGATCGCTAGTCCTAGTCCTAGTCCATTGTGCGATCGCGTTGTCGTGCTGTCTGCTTGCCGGAAACGCTCAAATACTTTGGGTAAAAACTCCGAACTAATACCAATGCCCGTATCCATAACTTTAATTTGGGCGTATTTGTGAGTTGTTTGTTGTCCTTCACCACAGACTACTGACAGATTCACTTCTACCCTGCCACCTTTAGGGGTAAACTTAATGGCATTAGTTAGTAGGTTCCAAACAACTTGCTGTAACCGGGCTGGATCGCCATAAACTGACTCTACCGAAGTATCCAGGACAGTATTTAACTTAATATCTTTTGGCTCTGCTAGGGGACGCACTGCTTCTAAGGCTGCCTCCATGACTGTGATCAGATTCACAGCAGCTACATTTAACCGCAGCTGACCCCGGATAATCCGGGATACATCTAAGATATCCTCAATTAGTTGCATCTGAGATATAGCGTTGCGTTCGATCGCTTCTAAGGCGCGGGAAGTGGCTTTTTCGTCAAGTTTCTTAGAGCGGAGGATTTTTGACCAGCCCAGCATCGAGGTTAGGGGGGTGCGGAGTTCATGGGAGAGAACGGCGAGAAACTCATCTTTCATCCGATTTGCTGCTTCTGCTTCAGCCCTTGCCGTCTGTTCTCGAATCACTTGAGCGCGAACTTCTTCTGCTTGTTTGCGTTCAGTAATATCTTCGAGGGTGCCGACATATCCTAGCAATTCTCCTTGACCGGAAAGCATTGGTGATGAGCGAACCTGAACCCAACGGATGCTACCGTGAGTAGTTTGAAAGCGAAATTCTTCAGAGTAGTCGCTACCTTCACGAATGTAGTCAGACCAACTGATAACTGCTCGTTCTCTATCTTCTGGATGAACAGATTCTAGCCATCTTTTTTCTAAACTTTCTGCCGCTTTCAAATCACAAATGGCCTGATAGCGGGGATTAGTATATCTACAGCCTCCTTCAGTATCAATTTCAAAAATGCCAACGGGTGAACAGGTACTTAGCGATCGCAATCGTTCTTCACTTTGCCTGAGTGAACCATTCACAGCTACCAGTTGCGCGGCTTGTTGCTTGACGGCTTCTGTTTTCTTAAATAGTTCTACGAATACTGTGACTTTAGAAGTCAAGATATTCGGGTTTAATGGTTTGAGCAGATAATCAACTGCACCCAAGGCATAGCCTTTAAACAGCATTTGGTCGCTGGTGCTAAAGGCGGTGAGAAAGATAATTGGAGTGTGACGCGATCGCCCCCGATTGCGAATCAACGTAGCAGTTTCAAAGCCATCCATCCCTGGCATTTGCACATCCAGCAAAATCACCGCAAAGTCTTGATGTAGCAGACATCTCAAAGCTTCTTCCCCAGAAGTAGCTCTCACGAGATTTTCCCCTAATTTTTCTAGGATTGCCTCTAGTGCCAGCAAATTTTCTAGCTTATCATCTACTAGGAGGATGTTTACTTTGGGTTCCATCTGCATGGGTTTATTTCCGTGATGAGTGACAAAGCTTGACCATTTGGGAAGCAATGTTTGAGAGTGTCAAAATCCAGTCTACTGCAACAGCAGAGATTGCTGCCTCTGGCATAACGTCGCTCTGGGCTGTGGCAGGTTCCTGTACAATAGTCAGTCCTCCCCGTGCTTTTATTTTCTTAAGACCTTGCGTACCATCTTGATTTGCTCCTGTCAATATTACACCAATAACTTGCTCACCATAGACATCGGCCGCTGATTCAAATAGTACATCAATAGATGGTCTGGCATAGGAAACAGGCTGATCAGTCGAAAGAGCAAAGTGATCTAGTTCAACCAGCAAGTGATAATCTGCTGGAGCTATGTAGATATGTCCTGGTAGTATTTCGTCTTTGTCTTCTACTTCTCGAATTTTCAACAAACTGGATTCTTGTAATAACTCCTTGAGTGTGCTATTTGACTCCTTGTGACGGTGTTGCACGATCGCGATCGGTACGAGGAAATCTGCTGGTAAGTTCCCCAGGATAATTTTCAATGCTGATAATCCGCCCAAAGAAGTACCAATTACCACAATTTTAAACGACACTTGTTTAGCCCTCACACCTGTAGAATGTGGGTTTGAACGCGCCCTAACTAAATCGGAGATTATAGTTGGGGATTCTTGCGCTAACAAGTCCGAAGACTTCTGAGCGTTTCCAGAGTAATTGGCGTTCTCAATGTCTCGTTGGAACTTTTGACGTACGTTCACTCTAGAAAATTGTTTATCCCCCATAATCAGACAATACCAGTACCTAGCACCAATACAGCCTTTTTCAGGTCAATGAGGTACAGAGGTAGGGGCACAACATTGTTCATTGGTGTCAACTTAACGTGAAAGCCTTTCTAGAAGCAGCTTTTAGATTGTCTCGTTAAGAGTCTCAGACTGGGAATGCCGTTCTAGAGGCTCCGCCTCCCTTCCTGGCGGCAGAGCCGCCAGGAACAGCATTTCCAGCCTTCTTGCTAGAAACGAGGTTTTACCCTTAAGTTGACACCAATGAACATTGTTGTGCCCTTACAATAATCTGTACAGAGGCGCTTGTTGCAATCTGCTGTATCTTGATTCCCTTCTATACCAACTACTGAATGAAGATTATATAATTTTGTCCGTTGCATTACAAATAAATATTTTATCATTGTGAGCTACTTTACAAATAAATATTATATTTAGAATTTTTAAAATTTTAATTAATGCCAGAATCGATACATTTTGAAAATGCTTTTTTGCTAAATAATTAACTTTTGAAATTTAGATTATTATTGTTTTGACAATTCATAAAAATTTACTTAAACTAAAAGATAGGTTAGGCAAATCAACAAACGACAGCAATTTTTTTAGCTCCATCAAAAATTGCTGTTGCAGACTATGGGCATGAGGAAATTAATCTCAATCAAAATTATTCACTGTAGCCAAGCTCACTAGATTTAGCTGCAAAAAGCTAAGAGATGATTAAGCGTATTGCACCGCGCACATATTGAACATATTCCGGTCAATTATAGATGGATACTTGTGGTGATATTAGTGAGTATGCATCAATCATTGAAGTTTAACTAGCGATTCTAGATTTTGGATTAGGGTCTTCTGGTTTATATCTCGTCAGAGACGGAATAAATCTAAAATCCAAAATTGATTGACCAAAGTGCGGTAAATATGTCCAGGAGAAGACAATGCTTGAGTATTTAACATCTTTGAACGACCACAATTTACCCTATCCAGATACGATTCATCCCATCGTTGTCCACTTCGTAATTGCGATGGTATTGTTTTCGTTTTTCTGCGATGTAGTTGGCTATTTTACTGGTAAAGCCAGTCTTTTTGAGGTGAGTTGGTGGAATATGTTAGTTGCCACGATCGCTATTTTCGTCGCAATCATTTTTGGTCAGCTTGAAGCGGGTTTAGCACAACCTTATAGCCTAGCTAAATCGGTGCTGAATTTGCATACGCTGATTGGTTGGTCACTTTCGGGAATCATCACGGCGATTACAGCTTGGCGCTATGTAATTCGTGCCCGCAACCCGCAAAAAATACCAATTTATTATTTGGGAGCCGGACTAGTTTTAACCCTGATAGTTGGCTTGCAGGTATATCTCGGAGATAAACTTGTTTGGGTATATGGATTGCATACCGTGCCAGTTGTGGAAGCAGTAAAGGATGGTGTGTTGCGATGAACTCAGAATTGATTGACCAATTGACAGGCTCTCTAGGCGCAAACGGATTACCTTACACCATTCCCGTTCATCCCAACTTAGTCCATTTGACACTAGGTTTATTCATCATTGGGATAACGTTTGATATCGTTGGTGTTCTGTTCCCTTTTGAAAAATGGGTCTTTAAATTTTTAGCAATTACTGTGGAACGTGACAACTTATTTAATGTTGGCTGGTACAACATGTTAGCTGCCAGCATCATCACATTTTTCACGGTGGCAGCAGGCTTTTATGAAATGCTGTTGGCAACACCACCAGCTGATATGAAAAGTGCCTGGGGATTGCAGGCAATGGAAACTATGCTTTGGCATGGTGTAGGTGGTGTGTTCTTATTAGCGTTGATTGTTAGCATGACCATCTGGAGAGCATGGCAACGCTTTGTTTGGGGCAAACAAGAATATAAACAGACAGATAGAGAAGTGCAATGGATCTATCTGTTTGCAGGCATAGCAATCATGTTCATTATGTACGTCCACGGCACACTAGGGGCGCAAATGGCAACCGAATTTGGCATACACAATACAGCAGATAATTTGCTGCGATCGGGCCAAAACCTCAACACAACACTCAAATAAGTCAATTGTCCTTTGACTAATGACCAATGACCAATGACAAATGACAAATGACCATGAAAATCCAGAAGATTTTAAATATTTTGACGCTGCTTACAGGCGCGATCGCAGTGACTGCTATTAGTCTCTGGATCGGCAAGCAGGCTTACTCCTGGCTTCCCCCCCAAGCAGCAGCCGAATCCCTACTAATTGATGATTTGATTAGCTTCTTAGTAACCCTGGGTGCCTTCATCTTCTTGGGAGTAACAAGTACTCTGATGTATTCTGTGATCTTCCATCGGGCAGTCAAAGATGACTTCACCGACGGACCCCCAATTGATGGGAATGTCACCTTAGAAGTTGTCTGGACAGCAATCCCAATTCTGTTAGTGTTTTGGATTGCGGGCTACAGCTACCAAGTTTACGAACAAATGGGGATTCAAGGCCCATCGGAATTAGTTCACTTGCATAATCCATTGGCAATGCAATCGGCTTATGCAGAACCAGAAAAAGCCTTAGCAGAACCCGTTGAAAAAATCGACGTCCTAGCTAAACAATGGGCGTGGGTTTTTCATTACCCAGAGAGAGATGTCACCAGTACCGAATTGCATTTACCGAGCGATCGCCGGATACGTTTAGCACTAAAATCACAGGATGTTTTGCACGGCTTTTATATACCTGCATTTCGCCTCAAGCAGGATATTATTCCCAACCATGCGATCGACTTTGAATTTACTCCTATCCGCCCCGGACAATACCGATTGACCGATTCCCAATATAGCGGTACATACTTTGCGACGATGCAAGCGAATGTAGTCGTCGAATCTCCTGAAGATTATCAACAGTGGCTAGCCCAAGCTGCAACCCAAAAGCCATCCCTAGCAAATAATCAGGCAGCTTCTGAGTATGCCCAAAGATCGAATCAATCAGTCCAAACTGGTTGGATTACAGTTCCACCTGCTGCACCTCCTCTAGTCAATTCTCCTGGTTGAAAGGAAAGTAACCGATGACTAATATTCCGATTGAAGGCATTTTCCCCAGTGAGAAGCCCAAGCACGAATCTCCCGGTAACTGGAAAGAATACTTCAGCTTTAGTACTGACCATAAAGTTATTGGTATCCAGTATCTCGTTACCTCATTCTTCTTCTTTCTTGTCGGCGGAATGTTTGCGATGGTGATGCGGGGAGAACTGCTAACACCCGAATCAGATTTAGTCGATCGCACCGTCTACAACGGGATGTTCACCATGCACGGCACCGTGATGCTGTTTTTGTGGACATTTCCCTCACTGGTTGGTTTTGCTAATTATCTAGTGCCATTAATGATTGGGGCGCGAGATATGGCATTTCCCCGCCTGAATGCCGTTGCCTTTTGGATGGTGCCAGTAGTCGGAATTCTGATGATGGGTAGCTTCTTTGTGCCTGGTGGCCCAGCCCAAGCCGGTTGGTGGTCTTACCCGCCAGTTAGTCTCCAAAATCCTACAGGTAACTTAATAAATGGTCAAGTTATCTGGATCTTAGCGGTGGCAATATCCGGCGTATCCTCAATTATGGGGGCAGTGAACTTTGTCACCACAATTGTGAAGATGCGGGCACCAGGAATGGGCTTCTTTCGGATGCCCTTGTTTGTCTGGGCAGTATTTAGCGCCCAAATCATCCAACTATTGGGACTACCTGCACTGACAGCTGGTGCAGTGATGCTGCTACTCGACCTCACAGTTGGCACCGCCTTTTTTGACCCTAGCAAGGGCGGGAATCCAGTTATGTTCCAGCATTACTTCTGGTTCTACTCCCACCCCGCCGTTTACGTGATTATTTTGCCCATCTTCGGGATTTTCTCAGAAATCTTCCCGGTTTATTCACGTAAACCTCTATTTGGTTACAAAGTAGTCGCTATTTCATCCATCTTGATTGCAGGAGTGAGCGGCATTGTTTGGGTACACCACATGTACGTCAGTGGTACATCAGGCTGGATGCGGTTGGTTTTCATGATGACAACAATGTGTGTATCTGTACCGACGGGAATTAAAGTATTTGCTTGGGTAGCAACTATTTGGGGCGGTAAATTGCGGCTAAATACACCGATGCTATTTGCTCTGGGTGGATTAGTCATGTTTGTCTTTGCAGGCATCACAGGCATCATGCTTTCCTCCGTCCCAGTCGATGTCCACGTTAACAATACCTATTTTGTGGTGGGACACTTCCACTACGTCCTTTACGGCACCGTGACGATGGGCTTATTTGCTGCCATCTATCACTGGTTCCCCAAAATGACCGGGCGGATGTACTCCGAAAGCTGGGGTAAAATCCACTTCTGGTTAGCCTTCATCGGCACCAACCTTAACTTTTTGCCCATGCACCCCTTAGGATTGCAAGGAATGTTACGTCGAGTTGCTTCCTACGCTCCAGAGTATCAATTCTGGAATATCATCGCTAGCCTCGGCGGATTTCTTTTAGGAATCTCCACCTTGCCCTTCATATTCAACATGGTGATTTCTTGGATGCAAGGCGAGAAAGCACCTGCTAATCCTTGGCGGGCAATTGGACTAGAGTGGTTAGTTTCTTCACCCCCCCCAGTAGAAAACTTTGAAGAAATTCCCATCATCATCTCCGAACCCTACGGCTACGGCAAATCAGAACCCTTAACAGCCAACCTCCCCGAATAACCTAAAGGGAAGACGCAAAAACCCTCCGCGCCCCTCTGCGCTTCCCTTTGCGTTCCTTTGCGTTTCAAATTCCCCTCAAGCTAAAACCAAAATGGACAGTTATATCAATTCCCCTGAATTGCACCAGCCAAGCGCAGAACACAGCCACGACGAAGAAGGCAACAAAATGTTTGGCTTCATTGTCTTCCTACTGTCCGAAAGCGTTATCTTTTTAAGTTTTTTCGCCGGATATGCCATCTACAAAACAACAACTCCTAACTGGCTACCAGCTGGTGTTTCAGGATTAGAAGTAAAAGATCCGGCAATCAACACAGTCATTCTAGTTTCCAGTAGCTTTGTGATTTACTTAGCAGAAAAAGCCCTTCAACGCCATGATTTGAAAGGCTTTCGCCTGTATCTCTTGGGAACGATCGCAATGGGAAGTTACTTTTTAGTGGGACAAGCGATTGAATGGAGTCACCTGGAGTTTGGTTTCACCTCCGGGACATTCGGTGGCACATTTTACTTGTTAACGGGCTTCCACGGTTTGCACGTTCTCACTGGCATTTTGTTACAATTGATAATTTTGGTACGTTCTTTCATTCCTAGCAACTACGATACAGGTCACTTCGGCGTCAATGCAACTTCGTTGTTTTGGCACTTCGTCGATGTCATCTGGATTATTTTGTTTATCCTCATCTACGTCTGGCAGTAAATAAGAACGAGGGAGTAATTTCTCCCTCTACTGATTTCTCTTTAGACTAAATAACTCGTATTTGGTACGATCGCAAAAAAAGCATACTCATACCAAGCAGTCCAGATGAAACTGCGAATCCATCGCTGACGCTTTTCGGGACTCAATTCATATTCAAACGCCCCACGAGATACATCAATGGAAGATAGATGAGAGTTGCAGCCGCAGCCGTGTTGATAAGTAAAACCGTATTTAGAAGCAATACTTTGCACCTTCATCTGGATAGCAAACACCTTACCTGCATGGAGTATGGCATCCCAAGCGCGTTTGTGTTCAATATCGCGCTGATCAAATCGTAAGGCGCGTTCTTCAAAAACATAATCGCGGTAAATTGGTGCTAAATGCACATGATAGAAGCTGGCAGGTAGTTCATAACCAAACTCATTAAACAAATCTATACCAATGCGAGCCACTTTTACTTCATCAGCATACTCTGTCCCTTTTGACTCCACATCATGGAGAATTTCTGCAAAATTCGGATAGCTATGTTTGAGAAAGTCTTGCCCAAAAAACTCCAGAGTTTCCCATGCCAGTTGGGTAAATAGCTGGGAGAATGAAGGTATCAAGTGAGCTAGTTGGGGGCGATCGCTAAACAAGTCAACATCACCATGTTCTAATTTGTATAAGAACAACTGCGCCATCTCAACATAGCTTTGGGGATGGGAAAGTCCGACACTCGTGGTTCCTCTAGCAATGTCTTGCCATGTAGAAGGTAGTTGAGAAACGTGAACCGCATTTTCTCCAGCAATGACTGCAACAGGAGGACATTCGAGAAGTTGCATCGACAATCTCCTTTAAGACTTTATGTGTAATTTACCTTAAGCGATCGCTGTATCTATCTTCTGAACACAATTAAAAATGTTTGACGGACTGTCTTTTGACAAAATTGCAACTTTATCTCCCTTCTCCTTACTAAGGAGAGGGGTTGGGGGTGAAGTTTTGATATTCGGAAATGCTATATTCGCCAGGGCTAGTAATAAATTAGACTTTTAAAACATTCTCTAAGTACCTGCAATTTTCTTATATATTTTCTCACCTTTGATTATCTCTTCATAGTGCTGCTCATAAGGGGTGAACCTGATAGATTCTTGTCGTCCTAAACCCAAGATACCAAAGGTGCAAAGGCTATTATAAAACAGTTCATGTACCCGCTTTTGAAGTACCTGATTGAAATATATAAGGACGTTACGACAAAGGATGACATTAAACTCATTAAAAGAACTGTCAGTTGCTAAATTATGCTGGGCAAAAACAACATTTTCTCTTAGAGATGCTCGAAAAATCGCGTTATCATAAGCTGCTGTATAATATTCTGAGAAAGACTTCTTACCGCCTGCTTTCAGATAAAGGTGAGTATATTCCTGCATCAGTTTCAGGGAGAAAATACCACTTTTGGCATTTTGTAATACCTTCTCGTTCGTATCAGTGGCATATATGCGGCAACGATGGTAAAGTCCTTCTTCTTGCAGTAAAATTGCCATTGAGTAAACTTCTTCACCGGTAGAGCATCCAGCGTGCCAGATGCGAATAAATGGATAGGTTTGTAAGAAGGGGATAACTTGATTTCTGAAGGTATTATAAAAGCTGGGATCACGAAACATTGATGTTACATTCACCGTCAGAGCAAGCAAAAATCGTTCCAAATAGGCACGGTTGTGGAGTAACCGCTCTTGCAATGCCGAAACATTTGCTAACCCCTCTAACTGCATGAAGCTCTGAATGCGGCGCTTGAGTGAGGAAAGAGCATAATCACGAAAATCATAACCGTAGTACTGATACAGTCCTTCCAAGAGCAGATGTATTTCGATGTCCTCCAAGGTCGGTTTGGGCAAAGGCATAATATTTATAATTTATAATTGATAATTCATAATTATTACGCCAAGGATGAATGGGCTTTTTAAAATAATGATACTGGACTTTAGGTAATTTCCATAAATCAATTTAGTTGGTCTTTAGCATGAATTACTGATTATAAATTAATGATTATTTGCTGATACAATAATCCCAGATTGGTCATAAACAAAAAATTAGAAAAAGGAACCACGTCTTTCTATAATTAAGTAAATTACGCGCAGCAAATGTACTATAAGAATAAATAGAGAAGATGTTTACAAACAATTTAAGATTGCTGTAAAACCCAAGTACATTTTACACCTAAAATAGCTTGCTGAATCAATTAAATTTGAGCACGTTGCTACTTATGGGTTTGAGTTTAACCAAGTGGCTATTAGTCCTAAAATAGCGATCGCTGTTATTGAAATCCCAGCTAGCCATCTAACCTGTGAGCGGAGATTTTTAATCTCTTGGCTCATACTTTCTCTCTGTGGTATGGAATATGGTTCCAGTTGTACAACTTCAATAGCTACTTGTTGGGGTGTATTTTGGGGATTTTTAAAAGAAACCTGCGTGTGTATCCAATTAGTAATCAGTTGGGGACAGTTCTTTTTAAACCAATTTAAAGCCAAGGTTCTAAAAACTGGTTTGGACATTCTAGCAATTAATTTCATCACCCTATTTAAGGGTTTCAAGCGAAGCTTTTGATTGATTAGATTGACTGAACCAACATCATAAAGACAATCCAGAATTAGTTTCACAGTGGCTTCTTCACTGTTAATCAAGTTTTGCAGTAAAAGCAGAACATCATGCATCCGCTCTGCTTCCATATACTTTTCTGCCAAGTTTTCTGGAGGACTTACTGAAGGACTTACGGTTGTATTTAGGGTGTTTTGTCTTACTATCGTCATATTGGTAACATAGCATCCATAATCATGTAAATATACCTATCTACCGAGAGAAAGATTTTTTATCTAGAGAGAGAACCTAAAAGCCAAAATTTGTTTGTGAGATACATGACTATATCGTGTCTGGAAAAAGGTTATTTGTCTAGTTCCGATAAATCTTTTATTTACTTTTGGGAAAATAAAATTTTTATTGAGATGCTAATACCTCAATTTGTGCAACTACTCGTTCTAATTCCTCAATGATTACAGTGGTTCCAGTCTTGCTGAAGGCATCCACAAGCGCCCGATAATACCAAAGAGTACCTTCTTTACGCCCCTGAAAACGTTCCCAAACTGATTCGCCCAAAACGCGATAATCTTTGAGAATAGATTGGGCGTTGTAAAGTTTATCTGCTGATGATACGAGCAGTACTGATGGGGAAGCAGTAGGAATATGAGCAATATATGCCTCCTTGCGCTGTTGCCAAGGGGGTTTGGGAGTTGTATCAGCGTCAGTACAACCATCTACAATTGCTGTTACATTGTCACCAAAGCGGCGACGAATTTCTTCTCGTGTTGTAGCGCCACCTTGATCTTCGATCGCATCGTGTAAGAGGGCTGCGATCGCTTCATCTTCATTTGCGCCGTATTCTAAAGCAATACTGGCGACACCTAATAAATGGGCAACGTAGGGAACACCTGAACCTTTACGAACTTGGTTGGCGTGCAGTTGAGTAGCGTAGATCAGGGCTGCGGTAAAACGTTCTGTAAGCATTGTATAAAATGAGTTAATAGAACTCCACCTAATCAAAGGTTTGTGTCAATTTTATAACAAACCGCTCCAAGCTTCGAGGTTGCAAAGGATCACAGGGGTACACAGCTAAAATTGAAATATCTATTAGGATGGTTAATTGATAGTAAAAATCAGCAAGCTTTAGTTTATCGCCGGGATGGTTCAATTACTCAATACCCGGCTACAGCAATATTAAGCAGTGAAGATATTGTACCTGGGTTTACGTTGCCTTTGACAAAATTATTGTAAAAGCGATGCTTACGACTGGCTACGTCTACCCACTTTATAAATATTTTATCTAACGATGTGCCAAACCAAAATTCAATTCTAAAGTATGCTGCAAGCTTTTCTTATTAAACAGATTCTCGCAAAATTTCATAAACAAATAGTATAACTACTAAATTCTATACATTCCCTCTTTCTTTTGAGTGATATCTGAGCAGAAGCCGTTTTGGATCTACGCATTAGAAACTCTGCATATAAAAGCAAAACTTTTAATTATAAATAATAGAATTCTACTTTTAGATAGACAGTATTTAAATCTATATTCCATCGCCAGATAGATAAAATTCTGATGCTAATTTATTAAATTTACTCAAGGATATAGTATTTAAAGTAGGAGTTAATTTGATAATGGCAGACAGTCCTGGATTAGGAGAGCAGGCGCTCAATAAAGCAGCAGAAATGGGATTATCTAGCCAATTAGATGAAGTAGAAAATTTAGATGTAAACATCAAAACAGACCCACTGAAACTAGTTCAGGGACAGGTGGATGCAGTGACGATCCAAGGTGAAGGTTTGGTTATGCAGAAAGACCTCCGCATGGAGGAATTGAAAATAGAAATGACTAATGTTGCCATTAATCCTCTGAGTGTAGCTTTTGGCAAAATTGAACTCACTAAACCTACTGATGCTAATGCCCAGGTTGTGTTAACCGAAGCTGATATTAATCGCGCCTTCAACTCAGAATATGTGCGATCGCAACTGCAAAGTCAAAAAATCCATATTAACGGAAAACTGACGACTATTGAGCCTCAACATATAGAGTTTCGACTACCAGGTGATGGGAAAGTAGCACTAAATGCCACCATAAAAATAGTAGAAACAGGCGAAAATCAGCAAGTTGCTTTTTCCGCAGTCCCCTCGATCAGCGCTAATGGAAAAACTGTTACTCTAGAAAATGTCGAGTATGGTGAAAGTGAGGAAATATCGCCAGAGTTGACAAAAGCTTTGATAAATGAAACTAGCGAAATTTTAAATTTGAGTAACTTTGATTTAGAAGGAATGAGCTTGCAAGTTAACCAACTAAAAGTAGAAGTAGGCAAACTAACCCTACAAACTGAAGCTCATGTTGAACAAATTCCTTCTGGTTAAAAATAGGACACTAATAAATTCAGGATACTAATAATGGAAACTACAGAAACAAACCAAACAAGTTCAACACCTTTCCCAAATATTCCACCAGTTATTGAAAGTAATGATAGTGAGTATCTTGATAGCGGCGTACCCAGTACAGTTGCGATCGCAGGACATCCCCTACACCCTCTGAGTGTGATCTTTCCCATCGCCTTTTTAGCCGCCGCCTTAGGAAGTGATATCGGCTACTGGTTAACTCATGATTTCTTTTGGGCTAGGGCTTCGCTATGGTTAATCGGACTCGGATTAGCTGGAGGACTCCTAGCAGCAGCGATCGGCCTCAGCGACTTTTTCAAAATTGAACGAGTTCGCAAGCGCACCGCCGGTTGGGCGCATTTGATACTTAACGTTTCTCTACTAGTTTTATCACTCGTCAACTTTCTCCTGCGTTTGGGCAACGCTGAATCCCGAATAGTACCTTGGGGACTGTTACTATCGCTCATTGTGGGTACACTAGTTAGCCTTTCCGGTTGGTTCGGTGCCGAACTCTCTTATCGCCACAAAATCGGTGTAGTGGGTGCTGGTAGCAGAAGATATCCATAACCAAATAATTCGTAATTCGTAATTAACATTCAATATTACGAATTATTGAGAAACCAGTATGCAGAGGCTAAAATTTTGCTTAGTCTCAAACTTTCAGAAAATGCGCCGAAACCGTAACCAAGCAATATTTATTATTCTTTCTCTGCTCATCGTTGTACCGATGGGCTTTTTGTTTAAGTACTACACTGGACCTGCCCATCATTGGTTTAATGACTACGGATCTGCTATATTTTACGAAATATTTTGGTGTCTATTCGCATTTTGCTTTTTCAGAAGTCCGGCAGCAGTAATCCAAATTCCTATATGGGTTTTTGTCATCACTTGTATACTAGAATTCTTGCAACTTTGGCATCCGCCCCTATTAGAGGAGATTCGCGCCACCTTGATAGGTAAATTGTTACTTGGTACTACCTTTGTTTGGTGGGATTTTCCTCATTATGTATTGGGTTCTATTTTAGGTTGGTTGTGGCTGCGACAATTACACGGAATAGGTTATGCAAAAAAAAGTCAAGGTTAAACCTAATTCAAAACAGCAAAAGATTGAAGAACAACCTGATGGCAGTCTGACTGTGTATCTAAAATCACCCCCAGTTGATGGTAAGGCGAATGAAGAGTTAATTAAACTAATAGCAGAGAAATTTAATGTTACCAAATCTCAGATCAGAATTAAGTCAGGTTTGTCCTCTCGACAAAAGCTAATAGAAATTGATACAGATATCTAGTACAAAACGGTGTATATAAACCACCCATTTCAAATCAATACTTCTGTCTCACGATCCCTCTCCAATATATCGGAGAGGGATTGAGGGTGAGGTAAGCCAAGGACATAAATTGTATCTTATTTAATTCTTATTCCTTACACTAAGCCTGTCGAACTGCTCTTTCATCATGAAACGCTTACGCTGTATTCATTTTTAATTAGGAATTAGGAATTGTTTAAGCTTGTGTAATACTGATATATCTGGGTTGAGCTTTGACTTTTTCTATCCAAGCTTGGATAGCAGGAAATTGTGTTAAATTGAACCCACCTTCATCAGATACATGAGTGTAAGCGAACAAGGCGATATCCGCAATCGTGTAACGCTCTCCCACAAAAAAACTGTGAGAACTTAAATGTTTTTCCATCAAGTTAAGTGCTGCATAACCTAGTTCACGTTTTTGCTTGATAGCTTCACTATATTCTTCAGTTTTACCTAAAATAGAAATCCAAAATCTTAATGTAGCAATAAAAGGTTCATGGCTATACTGTTCAAAACATAACCATTGCAGCACCTGCGCTCGTAAAAATCGGTCATAGGGTAAAAATTCTGTGCATTCACTCAGATACACCAATATGGCATTTGATTCTGCCAAGAATTTCCCTGGCTTAATTTCCAGAACGGGTATCTTACCGTTAGGATTTTTACTTAAAAATTCTGGTGTTCGAGTCTCGCCTTTCAAGATGTTAAGCTCTACCCTCTCAAAAGGTATACCCAGTTGTGTCAATAAAAGACGTATCTTATAACCATTGCCAGAAGGTAAAAAATCATACAAACGCAGTAGTTCCATGCTAAAATACAATTAAGATGATGTCGATAATTGAAGGTTCAAAATACAATATCTTACCAAAAGATTTTCCCAAAACCGGATAATTATTTTGATATTTGGCTTCTGAGTTCTAGATAAAATCATTCAAGAAAATAAAAAAAGTATTATTTATTTCTAAATAGAGATGTTTAACTTAAGTAGGTGGTTGAGAATAAAAGTATGTGTGGAAGATTTACTCTAAACCAGTCGGCAGCAAGTTTAGCTCAACTTTTCCGTATTGAGTCAGTTCCAGATTTAGCAGCAGAATATAACATTGCACCTACGCAAATGGTGGCAACAGTGTTACAAAATCCCGAAAGCCAAAAGCGTGAATTTAAGCAGTTGTATTGGGGCTTAATTCCGTCATGGGCGAAAGATGCAGGAATGGGGGCAAAGCTGATTAACGCTAGGGCAGAAACTGTTGCCGAAAAACCCGCTTTTCGTTCGGCTTTTAAGCATAGACGCTGTTTAGTGCTAGCTGATGGCTTTTATGAGTGGCAACGGCAACAAGGCAAAAAGCAGCCGTTTTATTTTCGCCTTCAAGATGGGCAACCCTTCGGCTTTGCAGGTTTGTGGGAGAAATGGCGATCGCCTGAAGAAGAAGAAATAATCTCTTGTACAATTTTGACAACGGCAGCTAACGAATTACTCCAACCTATCCACGAGCGGATGCCAGTGATTCTAGAGCCAGAAGATTACGATTTATGGCTAGATTCCCAAATGCAAACGCCCCAAATCCTACAGCAGCTATTGCGTCCCTATCCCGCCTTAGCAATGACTGCCTATACAGTTAGCACCTTGGTAAACAACTCTCGGCATAATAGTCCGCAATGCATAATACCCCTCAGCGAGAATAATGCACCCGTAAATCAGTTAAATTAGCTATTGAGTGGGGAGTGGGGGAGATGAGGGAGATAAGGGAGATAGGGTGAACCCATGCCCAATCCCCAATGCCCAATCCCCAATGCCCCAATACCCAATACCCAGAAAGAAATATGCCAAGAACGCAAAAAAACGATAATTTTATTGACAAATCCTTTACAGTGATGGCGGATATCATCTTGAAGATTCTGCCAACCAACAAAAAAGCTAAAGAAGCGTTTGTTTATTATCGAGATGGTATGTCAGCCCAAGCAGAAGGGGAATATGCTGAAGCATTAGAATACTATGAAGAAGCTCTAACACTAGAGGAAGATACCAACGATCGCGGCTATATTCATTACAATATGGGGCTAATCTTTGCCAGCAATGGCGACCACAAAAAGGCTTTAGAACTATATCATCAGGCAATTGAGTTAAACCCGCGTATGCCCCAAGCCTTGAACAACATCGCCGTGATTTATCACTACCAAGGCGAAAAGGAGAAAGAAGCTGGAGATAACGAGGCTGGCGAAGCACTGTTTGATCAAGCCGCAGACTATTGGATTCGAGCGATTCGCATGGCTCCCAATAACTACATCGAAGCCCAAAACTGGCTGAAAACCACTAAGCGATCGCAAATTGACGTATTCTTTTAGTCATTAGTCATTAGTTCTTTGTCATTTACTAAGAACTAATGACCAATGACCAATGACCAATGACAAATTATGATTGACCAAGAACAAGTTCACAAAGTAGCTAATCTTGCCCGTTTAGAATTGACTCCAGAAGAAGAGGAACAATTCACTACTCAGTTGGGAAGTATTCTGGATTATATTGAACAGTTGAATGAACTTGATGTCAGTAATGTAGCCCCAACAACACGGGCAATTGATGTCAGCAACATCACACGAAAGGATGAATTACAACCCTATCCTGACCGGGAAAGTATTCTCAACAGTGCGCCTGAACAGGAAGGCGAATTTTTTAAAGTACCAAAAATCCTCAATGCTGAATAGTCGAAAGCTATTGACTAACGGCAAATATTTATGCCGATCTATTTGTATAATAAGTGCTGCGTTAAAGTGTTCTACTTAACGCACTCTATTAGGTTGAATATTTTTTAATTGGAAGTCCCATATTGAAACTTTACTGTAGATAAAAATCCAGATAATTTTAATTATAAATATTATAAGTCACACATACACAAGTATGATATAGAAAAAGGAGTATAAGTTAATTCTATGTCGGCTGTCGGCAAAAAATTTACAGCGTTTTTCAGGAAAATGAGGTACACAGGTAGGGGCACAACAATATTCATTGGTGTCAACTTAGCGTCAAAACCTGCCTAGAACCAGCTTTTAGATTGTCTCGTTCCCAGTCTCTGACTGGGAATGCCGTTCTAGAAGCTCCGCCTCTTGAAAAGCGGCAGAGCCACCAGGAGCAACATTTCTAGCCAGAGGCTGGAAACGAGATTTGGAAAGACTTTTAGCTGAAGTTGACACGTATGAACAATGTTGTGCCCTTACAATAATATCTTTGAGTTGTACTGAGTTTTTTCACGCAATCAAATATGAGTCCTATAGCTTAAAAACAACTACCAGTGCTGCGGAGTTCTTCTCCTAAGAGAAGTTACTGAATTTCGGTTTCACATTCGGCTAGAGCGCCCAACATTAAAGCACGGTGAGAGATAGATTTATTTATCCGCAGATACCCAGATGCTACCCCGTAAAGAGAGCCAAAATGGGGTTACTGAATAATTAACTTGTGAGAAAGGTCTTCGTGAGTTTCTACGGTTATAACAGAAGCCGACATTAGGATACACTGGCTTTTGAATACACCGGAAGTTCAGCAGCAATAAACAAAGTTCCTGCTGGTGATTTCCTGCCTAGTATCCTATCCCTTTTTGCTGTATGAAACTTACTCCAATCTACAGGAAGTCTCCCTCAAGAAGGTTTCTTAGCATCTACAACGACTTCCACTGTTTTGAGGCTATAGCCTTAGAATATTTACAAGCTTTACTTAGGAATTAGCTCTTTCTAGAAAAAGTATCGTTTTTCCTGTCTAAGATGAGATTCTACCTGTTTATATCCGCATTTGTGTAGCTTAACAAATTAGCGGATTCATTAATATTAAGCCTGTTTTACTATTTAGTTTCTTACCCTGACCTATTAGACAGCTAGAGTGTTCATTTCACTTTGTTCAATAGCTATTAGCCCTTATCGCTCCCATGCTGACCCATCACCGCAAGCCCGTGTGCTTATCACTTATTTCCACTGACCTACCAATTTGGTCTGTTGTCGAAACTGCCGGGACATTGTATCAAAAAGACACTGACCGGTTCCATTTGCTGTTAACTGCACCGCCCCTAATTAGCTGCGAAGTAGAGAGTGTCCTAAGTCCAGAGGACACACTTCCCCAAAGTAAGAGCAAAGCTTACGCTCCTAGCAGTCCCAGAATTTTGTGGCTGGAGATTTCCCCTTACCGAGTAATTATGACTATGCAAGGTAACGCCCAAGTGAGTTACCGTCACTTTTGGGAACAGGGCGTTTATGGCATTAGTCGCTATTGGTTGCCAACTGAGTCGTTGCAACCTAACAATCCTATTCGTTTACGAAATTTTACTAGTAGCCTAACTCTCAACGGACATCCCTTGCCAGAACATTTGCGTCTGGAATATGAATTGTGGGCAGAAAAAGTCCAACTAGGATGCTACATACTTAATTTGGAAATTAAACACTGATAGTTGTGGGGAGTAAGGAGTAGGGGAGCAAGAATTTTAGATTTTAGATTTTGGATTAAAGAATTGAAATTTAATTCAAAATTTAAAATCCAAAACCCAAAATTGAATTGCCCCATGCCTAATCCCTTTCAACCAAAATAACTAGGTTGGTTTCCAGGTTTCCATTTAATATTGCAACCAACACTCGGCTTTTGCTCACTCGTAACAGGTTTACCCGCTAGCACTGCTTCAATGGCTGCGCGTAAATCTGCGCCAGTTACAGGTTTACCATTACTGGGGCGGCTATCATCTAATTGTCCCCGATAAACAAGTTGGCGTTGGTCATTAAATACAAAAAAATCTGGTGTGCAAGCTGCTGTGTAAGCTTTTGCCGTTTCCTGGCTCTCGTCGTAGCATAAGGTAAAATTAAACCCTTCTTCTGTGGCAAATGCTTGTAACGAGTCTGGCGCATCATCTGGATAATTGTTTGCATCATTAGCACTAATGGCAACGATCGCTAAATCACTTGTAAAATAATCTTTTCCTAACTGCGCTAATTCTTTTTGGACGTGTTTTACAAATGGGCAATGCCGACAAATGAACATTACCAACAGCGCTTTTTTATCTGCAAAGGTGGAAAGCGAAGTTGCCTTTCCAGATACCACTTCTGGTAGATGAAAATCTGGTGCTTTTGTGCCTAGTGGCAACATAGTAGAAGCAGTTAAAGCCATAGTTCACCCTATATTTTTACGCTGATAACGGCTTTTGCCATCAGTATATTTTTACTCTAGCACTAAGTTTTCCATAAATTAAGAGACGGTAAATTTACCGTCTCTTACTTTTGTTGAGAGTTATGTTACAGAAATTAGTTTTTACAGACTTGCCAAAACACCAAAGATGCCGTGTCCTGTGAATACTTCTAATGCTATCAGAGAGACAAAACCAATCATTGCTAAACGACCGTTGAACAGTTCTGCAAAAGGAGTGAAGCCAGTGCGATCGCCTTGCTCATCTATGTAAACCCTTGGCTCGATCGCAAAGTTGTTCAGTTTGCCTTGGTCGTCAATTATAGCAGTGTTTGTACGCATGGTTTTTTCCCTGTCTTCTCTGTTATGTAAATAACTGTAACAAAAATATTAATATTTGTAAAGCATGAATAGCGATTGGGTTGTAGAGGAAGCACTGGTGGGAGGCATAAACCTAGCTGTAGCTGGGAAAAGAGCGATTGTAACATTTATGAGAAATTCAACTAACTTGTAAACAGATCGCTTGTAGTATCTTCTGCATCTCAAATCAATCCCAAGAATGAACTTTTCAAACATTAATTGTGATTGCATGTTATACTAGTGAGTTGTTTTGACTTTAATCAACGATGACAAAAACGGGTCGGGCAACCCAATTCGAGTACACAGCACTGTACAAGCCCAACCAGCTAATCTATGGACATGGGCAGACGGCAGTGATTACAGGGTGGACGGTGAAGCAGGCGATCGCTAAACACCTGCAACCAGAAGATTATGCTGTAATTGGGCAACTATACTCGCCCACAAGGGGGATAAATTTACTAATTCGCAATTTACTGTATAATCCCCACGTCCGCTATTTAGTTGTCCTCAACGCTACGAAGGAAGACAAGAATGCAGGCGGATGTGAGTGCCTGCTGGACTTTTTCCACAATGGTTTTGAAGAAGGTTTGAGTGACACTGGACGGCGTTGTTGGATAATTCGCCCTACTATTCGTTCTACTATTCTTAGTTATATTGATATTGATATTGATATTAATGACCTAGAAAAATTACGAAAGTCCATAGACTGGAAAGAAGCCAAATTAATTACTGATGCAGTTAATGAAGTTAAGTCCTATGCCGAACGAGACGTGATTGAGCCGTGGGGAAAGCCCTTAAAGTTTGATATGTCAACTGTTGAATCAACTGTTTTACCAGGGCCACGTTACGGACACCGAATAGAAGGTAAGACCATAGCTGAAACTTGGGTAAAAATTATCCATCGCATTAGGACGACTGGCACAATTCGTCCTACGCTTCATGATGGACAATGGCAAGAACTAATTGACTTGATGGCAATTGTTACAGAGGAGCCTGACGATTTCTATTTTCCAGAACCAAATTACTTGCCATTTGATCGCTCTTTTATTAAACCTTATACCTCGGACATTTTAGATGATGTTTCTCACAGTGAAGAAGGAGTCAAGTATACATATGGTCAACGTCTGCGGTCAGGGTTTTATAAAATTGACCAAATTAAAGAAGTAATTAAAAAACTTTTAGATAACATTGATTCCGCTAGGGTAGTAATGTCTCTGTGGGATGTGGCTAACGATCTTCAAGGAAACGATAATCCACCTTGCCTTAATCACATTTGGATACGAGTTGTTGATCAGGAACTATCTTTAACAGCAACTTTCCGCAGTAACGATATGTTTTCAGCATGGCCAACTAATGCTATGGGGTTAAGAGCTTTGCAAAAACATATTTTTGATGCAGTTTCTAGACAATCAACGCATCAACTAAAAATGGGGCCATTAATTACTATTAGCCAAAGTGCCCATATTTATGATGATTGTTTTGAAAACGCTGACAAGCTGATTCAACATCAGTACTCCAAAATTTTTCAGCAAAAAGATTACGCTGATCCTTCAGGAAACTTTCTGATCAGTATACAGGATAGTACAATTCTGGTAGAACACACAACGCCTGGATCTGGAGAAGTAGTTAATTGTTACTCAGGTAAATCTGCAAGTCTACTTTCTCGTCAAATAGCAGCTGATTGTCCGGGTTTGCAAGTTGAACATGCAATGTATTTGGGGACAGAGTTACAGAAAGCGGAAGTTGTTTTGTCAATGAGCCAAGGCTTAGTCTATGAACAAGACAAGCCGCTCAAAACCTATTTGATTCCAAAGTAGATTTTAACTACCTTTATTCAAGGTAATTATGTACATTAATCTTCGCTATTAAAAATATTTGTAATAATTACTAAGAGGGTGTTTGAAAAGTTTTGATGGGTAAAATTTTATGCTAATCGTCTTACCATGATCCGGATCATGGCAAGGTAGATAAACATCTCCGAT